>NZ_JAUSTK010000003.1 GCF_030812855.1 Paenibacillus wynnii | reverse complement strand
CCCTTACCGGGTACGGGGACCGTGTCAGGCGGGCAGTTTGACTGGGGCGGTCGCCTCCTAAAGAGTAACGGAGGCGTTCCAAGGTTCCCTCAGAATGGTTGGAAATCATTCGAAGAGTGCAAAGGCATAAGGGAGCTTGACTGCGAGACCTACAAGTCGAGCAGGGACGAAAGTCGGACTTAGTGATCCGGTGGTACCGCATGGAAGGGCCATCGCTCAACGGATAAAAGCTACCCTGGGGATAACAGGCTTATCTCCCCCAAGAGTCCACATCGACGGGGAGGTTTGGCACCTCGATGTCGGCTCATCGCATCCTGGGGCTGAAGTAGGTCCCAAGGGTTGGGCTGTTCGCCCATTAAAGCGGTACGCGAGCTGGGTTCAGAACGTCGTGAGACAGTTCGGTCCCTATCTGTCGTGGGCGCAGGAAATTTGAGAGGAGCTGTCCTTAGTACGAGAGGACCGGGATGGACGTACCGCTGGTGCATCAGTTGTTCCGCCAGGAGCATGGCTGAGTAGCTACGTACGGACGGGATAAGCGCTGAAAGCATCTAAGCGTGAAGCCCCCCTCAAGATGAGATTTCCCAATTAGTAAGACCCCTTGAAGACGACGAGGTAGATAGGTTGGAGGTGGAAGTGCAGCAATGCATGGAGCTGACCAATACTAATCGGTCGAGGGCTTATCCAAATATCTAACACGCAGATTCGTTTCGGATTCAGTTTTCAGGGAGTCAAATTCCTGATTCACGTTTTAATGGTTGGTTATTTTCCTGAAGAAATTCAGGGAGTGATACGACCGGAAAAAACCCGTTTGGTGGCGATAGCGGAGGGGTTCCACGCGTACCCATCCCGAACACGACCGTTAAGACCTCCAGCGCCGATGGTACTTGGACCGAAGGGTCCTGGGAGAGTAGGACGTTGCCAAGCACATGAGACCACTGTTGAAATCAACGGTGGTTTTTTGTTATGCAAAATCTAATAATAAAATTTGAGTCTCTGTGTGAATATCTACATGAAGCTAGCAATTAAGCTCGAACCTATCAGCTGCTAAAGTACATATATAGTAAAGTAGAGCGGATCAAGACCGTTATGCGGACTATAGATCCCTTATTATCGGTAAATTGCCTCATAAGTAAATTATACGGACATAGATTCCCTTATTTGCAAATATTGGGATATTTATAGCCGAATTCTTGTAAATAGGGTCTTCTGAGTCCGCTTAAGTACGATATTCAGGTATTCGGAGTAAATAGCGTCTGCTGGGTCCGATAAGCCTACCTATTCATCCTGAGCAGATCTCCACGCATGTTCTTTCCTCAGAAGGGAGTTGCATTCATCCTGAGAAGATCTCCACGCATGATCTTTCATATAGAAAGGAGTGGAACTCCCCATGAGTTGCCAGGGCTAATATCAAAAAATGCTACACTAGTAATTTTTAAATAAAACTATTGCTTTCTAGTGGAGTAATTGATATAATATTATTTGTTGTTCTTATTGGAAATTCATAACAAGGCCCGTTGGTCAAGGGGTTAAGACACCTCCCTTTCACGGAGGTAACATGGGTTCGAATCCCATACGGGTCACCATTTAATTTTTAGATTGCTTTAATAAATGAGATGTGTTATGATATATAAGTTGTTCCACTTATGGAGGCTTAGCTCAGCTGGGAGAGCATCTGCCTTACAAGCAGAGGGTCGGGGGTTCGAACCCCTCAGCCTCCACCATCAATTATATATTGCTTATGACGCGGGGTGGAGCAGCCCGGTAGCTCGTCGGGCTCATAACCCGAAGGCCGCAGGTTCAAATCCTGCCCCCGCAACCAATTTGGAACCGTGGTGTAGTTGGCCTAACATGCCTGCCTGTCACGCAGGAGATCGCGGGTTCGAATCCCGTCGGTTCCGCCATCTATTTATCTTCAGGGATGAGAACTCAAATCTGGGTTCGTTGAAGCATAGGCTTCGATAGGAATACTTCGCAATCTCGTAACGGAGTGAAGAGTATCCCGTCGGTTCCGCCATTTTCAATTCAATACATACCGTGTGCGGACGTGGCTCAGCGGTAGAGCATCGCCTTGCCAAGGCGAGGGTCGCGGGTTCGATTCCCGTCGTCCGCTCCATTATATGTGCGCCCTTAGCTCAGCTGGATAGAGCGTTTGACTACGAATCAAAAGGTCGGGAGTTCGAATCTCTCAGGGCGCGCCATTTTACTTCATTAGATGGTTATGACTTTGCCGGCGTGGCGGAATGGCAGACGCGCTCGACTCAAAATCGAGAGGGAAACCGTGGAGGTTCGAGTCCTCTCGCCGGTATAACAAAAAGGATTATAAGATGCTTATCTAAGCCATCTTATAATCCTTTTTTATTTACTAAGACTAAAGATCAGAAGTTTATGCAGAAGGGACCGCCTCATCTGTTAAGTACGTTGAATGAGACGGTCCCTTTATAGTATATGTTCATAATTAATTTGTTATTGAGGTTAAGTCTTATTCGACATACGCAGTCAGCTTAGTCATATCGCAGATGGTGAGTTCACGAGTGCCGTTGATCTCGATGATGCCTAGTTGCTCGAATTTACTGAATTTGCGACTGATGGTTTCCCGTGTTACACCCACGTAATTTGCCATTTCCTCACGTGAAAGGGGAAGCCTCACATGAATCTGCTCATTGCCCGGCTTGCCGTACTTATACCCAAGTTCCAAAATCATATAAGCAATTCGAATTTCTGGATCCTTTGTAGCAAGGCTTTGAGCCAAATTTTCAGTGTGAGCTAATCTTTTGGTAATGGTCTTTAGCAGTTTGAGTGAGATATCCGGATTTTCCTCGATAAGCTGTTCCATATCTGCTTTGGTAAGCAGACATATATCTGTGTTCTTCAATGCATATGCACTGAAATTACTCACTTCATCACTGTTAAAGATGTTAAGCTCGCCGAAGAAATCACCCGTCGAGAGAATATGCAGAATTTGTTCCTTTCCCTGCGGCGTAACTTTTAAGAGTTTAACTTGCCCTTGTTTAATGATATACAACGTATCTGAAGGTTGTTCCTCTAAGATTAAAGCTTGTCCCTTAGTGTACTTTTTGTGTTTGATCATGGCGCTGACCTTTGCAAGGTCCTCATCAGATAACGAAGTAAAGATTGGAACTTTGCGAGTGCACGGCTCCTTAGAATATTGGCAGGAATGTTCTGTCATAAAATCACCTCTCTCACGGTTGAATCAGGGTACCGCGATTTAGTTATTTCTTATCTTCAATAGGTGCAAAGTGACTGGTATCTTCTCCGCAGACCGGACAAATCCAGTCCTCTGGCAGATCCTCAAAGGCTGTACCTGGACATACATCTTCATCTGGATCTCCAATGGCCGGGTCGTAGATATAACCGCAGGGCTGACATATATATTTTTTCATAATCTGATCTCCTTGTCAGTGGATTTATAGTGTTATTTCTGTGATCGTTTCATGACCTCGCCAATAATTTCCTCAATAGTGCTGTGAGCAAGATCTATACCTTCTAGTGTGATTCTCTGCTCAATCGCTGTCTTATAAGAGAGGGAAGCAGCAGCACCTTCGAATGAAATGACTCCTACAATGGAATCATCTTTTATAAAAATACGAGTGTAAAGCTCTCCATCTAAATGGGTCAAGCTATTATCACATTGCTCCGCATTAACCATACCAATGGAAAATAGGGGTGTTTGAAAGGCGTTGAACAAAGTAACGGGTACAGATCTCTGGTAAGCAACCGGGGTACCGGTCATATTGGCACCAGCTATTTTCCCTTGTTCGATTGCTCCTCCCCACAGGCCTTCTACTTTGCCCAGATACTCGGCCGCGTCACCTGCAGCATACACATGGGCTGTACTTGTCTCCATGTTCTCATTCACAAGGATACCTGACTGTACATGAATGCTCGCCTTACGGGCAAGGTCTGTATTCGGTATGATTCCGATCGAGTATACGACATGCTCACAAGGCAGTATAGTGCTGTCTTCAAGCTCAACTCCCTGCACGCTGTCTGTTCCCGTAATACATTTAACTCCCTGGCCAAGTCTTACGTCAGCTCCTAGATCGATGATTCTCTGTGTCAGAAGTGTTGAGGCTTGTTCGTCCAGTTGTCTGTTCATGAGACGCGGAGCAGCTTCCACGATTGTTACGTGATACCCTGCTTCTATAAAGGACCATGCGGTCTCCACACCCTGAACACCTCCGCCAATAATACAGATGCGGTTTCCGCTTTGCAGTTCAGACTTAAGGCTGTCTGCATCCGTCATATCGCGAATGTTATGGACATTACGTAAGGATGCTCCATCCATGTTCAACTTCCGGTTTGCGGCCCCTGTACACAGAAGGAGTTTATAATAGGGAACGTGCTGCCCATCCCCGGTAGTTGCAACTCTTTTATCTGGATCAATATCAGTGATGGATGTACCGCTTTGAATTTTGATCCGATTTTCCAGATACCACTTTTCTTTCTTAATTAATACTTTATCACTGTGCAGGTCCGTGAATAATCCCTTGGAGAGTTTAATCCGGTTGTAAGGCAGGTTGGATTCTTCTCCATAAATGGAGATGGATGCGTCCCCGTCATGATCTCTGATTGCTTTGGCTGCATGTACAGCGGCAACCCCGCTGCCAACAATAACGTAATGTTTCTCTTGCATCTGATTTCCTCCGTTGGCTCTATGTTTAGTTTAGATTGCGCTAAGAAGCAGGTCCGAGACGAACTCGGCGGCGTTTTTGATTTTGGAGATTTTTTCTTTCTCTTTAGGAGAGAAACGGATACGGATCGGGAATTCAACATGGGTCATTCCGGTTGTTTTGATGACGTGTGAAGTGCTTTGTACGGCCATGTTCGTTCCGTTTAAATAATCCTGCACTACCTCAATAGCTTCTCCACTCCAACCATAGGATCCGAATGCTGCGGCTAACTTACCTTCCAAATTCAAATCCTTCAGTTTAAGCAAAATATTTTCCAAATTCCCGGTCATATCCGCATACTTGGTTGAACTTCCGATAAAGACAGCGTCAGCCGCTGCAATACTCTTAAGAATATCGGCTTCATCGGATTTGTCTGCGTCCCACAGTTCGACCTCAATATTATTTTCTAGGAAAGAATCCTGCAGGATATGGGCCATTTTTTTAGTGCTGTTCTTGATGGTTGTATAGACGATAGAGACTTTCTTGCCTACTGTCGTCTCGGAGCTAAGTTCTGCATATAAGTTAATGAATTTAGGAATGTCTTGTCGGATCACAAATCCGTGTGAAGGGGCAATCATGTTAATCTCCAAATCCTTGATCGCTTCCATCAGTGTCCGTACATACCTTCTGTGCGGGTGGATAATGGCCTGATAATAGCCCTTGAAATCCTCGGTAATATCAAACCCAGCCTCATCGGCGAAAAGCTTCTCCACGGCAATATGGGTGCTGAAAATATCGCAGGGAAATAATATTTTATCCTCAATACAGTAGGTGATCATCGTCTCTTCCGTATGAAGGTAGGGAGTCTCTTTGAACAGGAGGGTTTTCCCGCCGATATCCAGCTGGTCTCCGTCTTTAACCACGAGATAGTTGCGGTGCTGCAGCTTGTACATTTGCTGAATTTCAGGTACGGCAATCTCAGTGCAGACGATGGTAGCGTTAGTAGCTTTGCCAGCGAGTGCCGCCAATCCGCCTGAGTGGTCAGGTTCTGTATGATTGATTACAATGTACTGAATATCGAGGGGATCTATTAACTCAGACAGTTGTTCTGCGAATTCTCTTCCGAATTCCATATCTACTGTGTCTATGACAGTCGGTTTGCCGGTTTTGAGCAAATAGGAGTTGTAAGTCGTACCTTTGGTTAAGAGCAGGCGGTGAAAGGGAACCTCGCGTTCATCGATTTTACCCACCCAATAAATATCTTTTGCTAGTTTAAATCCTGGTTTCATTCCAATTACCTCCTGTGCTTTATGTGTATTTATGTGTATCAGCAATTTGATTCTATCTCGTTCCCTTTCTAAAAAAGAGGATTGAAATCAAATTTTGAAATAATAATTCAAAATGAAGATAATAAAAACAAAAAAACTCCCCAGAGTTTGGGGAGCCTTGATAAATTTCTATATTTTCGTTAAGACTTCTATTAGTACAAGTTCGGAATGTCGACGTTTTGATCTACATCTGCCTCGTAATCTACACCTTCGGTTCGAAAACCAAACAGATTGTAAAAGTCCTGCTGGTAACCTGTAAGATCTGCTAGATCATTAACATTGTCTGTCTCAAGGTCAAGCCAACGCTTCATTACCTCTGCCTGAACATCTTCACGCATTTCCCAGTCATCAATTCGGATGAGGCCTTTCTCATCAACTTCAACGGTACCTTCCCCATATAAACGTTCGGAGAATAAGCGATACATTTGTTCAATGCAGTTCTCATGCAGTTCTTTTTCCTTCATTACTTTGTAAAGCGCGGAAATATATAACGGAACGACAGGAATAGCCGAACTCGATTGAGTTACCAATGCTTTATTGACCGATACAAATGCACGTCCGCCTTGTGATTGAAGAAGATCATTCAATTGTGCAGCCGTATTTTCAAGATCGTTTTTGGCTTTTCCAATGGTTCCTTCGCGATAAATAGGTTGTGTAACCTCAGGTCCAACGTAAGAGTAAGCGACAGTTGTAGCTCCATTGGCAATGACACCCGCCTCAGACAGCTGCTCTATCCACATTCTCCAATCTTCGCCTCCCATGACTGCGGTGGTTTGACGGATTTCTTCATCAGTTGCAGGTTCAATACTTGTAAAAGATACTTCTCCACTATGAAAGTTCAAGGTTTTATTCGTATAAGTAGGTCCAATCGGCTTTATAACAGAGGAAAAAGTTTCACCTGTAACAGGGTGTGTCCGACGTGGTGAAGCAAGGCTGTACACGACTAAATCAACTTGGCCGAATTCTGCCTTAATGAGTTCTATGGTTTTGGCTTTAATGCTGTCCGAGAAGGCATCTCCGACAATGCTGAAGGATTTAAGCCCGCTTTGTTTAGCTTTTTCTTCAAAAGCCGCGGTATTGTACCAGCCTGCAGTTGCGGTACGCGCGCCTTCTGCTGCTCTGTCAAAGAAAACTCCGAGGGTGTTCGCACCTGCACCAAAGGCGGCAGCAATACGGGAAGCAAGTCCGTACCCGGTTGATGCACCAATCACAAGTACATTTGTGGGGCCGTCAAACTTTTTTTGAGCTTTTATGTAATCAATTTGTTTCTCGATTTGCTTCGCGCATCCCTCTGGATGAGCTGTTGTACATATAAAGCCGCGTGTTTTTGGATGAATAATCATCAATGAATATCCCCTTTTTCTTATATTTAGGCGGTAGAAGAAATTATTAATAGGATTGCTAGTAGTGATGCCGAATATTTCCGTACCTACATCAAGCTAAATTATACACGAAACATGAATTGAAGTGAATGAGCAGGATCGTAAGAAACTCGGAAAGCTCAAAATTTCAATGAATTTTATTGTAATCTGAATTAATCTTCAAAAAACGCATAAATGCTCCCTTCATAGGTCACAATAGGAAAAAAGCAGAATGAAGGGATTAACGTGAACGCTTTTCGCTTAAAAAAACAACTTTGGCGGCGATGGAGACGTTGGAAGAAGGCGCTTTGGGTTGGAACGGCTTGTGCAGCTTTGACAATATTGGCATGGGGCGGAATGCGAGTCCCTGAGGAAATAAGTGGTCTCCTGACCCATTCAACACTAACCCTAACCAATACCGTTAACAGCTTGCGTAGTTCAATACAGGATCAAGTAAATTCCAGTGATGAGCCAGCGGCAGCGGTTTGGAATGCACAAGAGGACGGCAAGGAGGATAACTCCGTAACTTTGCAGAATGAACAACTGCTGAAAATCATCGCCCAAAGCGGGATTAGCAGAACGGTTCACCTGAAAATAGACTACGTAAGCGGTGAGGAAATTCAGACGTTACCCGGAGTGAAAGATCCTGTTCAGCTTAAGGTTTTAATTACAGAGCACCAAGCATGGAAGGGTTGGCTTAACACTGAAGGTGACTTATGGCTTGAAAAAAAAGTGGATGATCTATCACCGTCCTGCAAAAAAGATTCCTACATTGGTATCGATGAACACGGTAATCTAACCTTATTCAAGGGGCATCCGGTGAAGGAGGAGGTTCTAAAGACCTTTTTTCAGATGGATATGGGCTCCATGAAGTCCTCATTACCGGAGAATATTTGGAAGCAGCTTCAGGACGGGATCCGGGTTCAGGATATAGAAGAGTACAACAGTGTATTGTCTACTTTTAGTGACTATGCAAGGGATAGTGCAGAACAGGTTATGCAAAGTAAGGATTAGAACATAATATAGAAATTAATAAAAGGTTTCTGATGTAAGCATCGGGAGCCTTTTTTTTGGTGTTTTTAAAGGCCGATACATTATTATTTGCAATTGCAAATTTTTTTCTCCCGGGAGGGCTATTTTTGCTATAATGGTTAGAAGGAATACATATGTTCGCTTTAATAGAGGAGAGATAGAATTGCGCATTCTTGGAATTGACCCGGGGCTGGCGATTGTGGGGTTCGGCTTTGTGGACAAGGAGGCCAATAAACTGAAGCCTGTTCAATACGGATGTATTCAGACAGAGGCTCACACACCGGAGGAAGAACGTCTGCTTCATGTCTATGAAGGCATGGTTCAGCTGATTGATAAATATAAACCGGATACGGTAGCGATTGAAAAGCTGTTCTTCAGTCGAAATGTTACGACCGCTTTACCCGTTGCACAAGCTCGTGGTGTGATTATTCTGGCTGCTGTACAACGCGGGCTTCCGGTAGCGGAATATACGCCTATGCAGGTTAAGCAGGCCGTTGTAGGCTATGGCAAAGCAGAGAAACATCAGGTGCAGGAAATGATCAAAATGCTGCTGAAATTATCAGTAGTTCCGAAACCGGATGATGTAGCCGATGCTTTGGCTGTAGCGGTATGTCATGCCCACTCCTATAGTCTTAATTCCAAATTAAATGAGGTATTGCGAAAATGATAGATTTCTTAAGAGGTCCCGTTGTTCATTTAGAGTCGGAATATGTGGTATTGGATGTTCAGGGCGTAGGCTACCGGGTATTTTGCCCGAATCCGTATGCATTTGCCAAGGTTGATGGACCTGTAACGATATTTATCCACTACCAGACACGCGAAGATGCCACACTTCTATTCGGGTTTCCTACCCGGGAGGAACAAAGATTGTTCCGCAAGCTGATAGAGGTGTCGGGAATCGGACCACGCGTGGCTTTGGGTATATTGACGGGGGGAACCCCAGATCAATTAATATCCGCTATTTATCAAGAGAATATAACTTTCCTGATCAAGCTGCCGGGGATCGGCAAGAAAACGGCACAGCGGATGATTCTGGATTTGAAGGACAAGCTGGAAGGTCTGGGGAACATCCCTATTCAGACAGGTCTGTTTGCTGTGAATCAGGAGACAGAAGACGGTGTACTGCCTTGGCAAGAAGCCAGAGACGGATTGAAGGCGCTCGGTTATACAGAAAGTGAACTGGATCGTGTATGGCTCGCATTGAAGCAAGAGGGAGCAGAGTCGGAAACGGTTGACGTGCTGATGAAAAGAGCGCTTAAGCTTCTGTATGTAGCTAGATAGGACTGCAGACATGCTGAAGAATGGGAGCGATGAAAGATGGATGACCGAATCATATCCGCAAATTTAATGATGGATGAGCAGGCGGTTGAGTTTAGTTTGCGTCCTCGTTATCTGGGTGAGTATATCGGACAGAACCAGGTCAAAGAAAACCTGAAAATATATATAGAAGCTGCAAAAATGAGAAGTGAGGCTTTGGATCATGTACTTCTCTATGGACCTCCGGGCCTTGGGAAAACGACTTTGGCCAATATTATCGCCAATGAGCTGGGAGTTAGCCTGCGCACAACGTCCGGTCCGGCTATAGAACGCCCAGGTGACTTGGCTGCTCTTCTGACCAATCTGCAACAGGGCGATGTCTTATTCATTGATGAGATTCATCGGCTGCACCGGACTGTTGAAGAGGTGTTGTATCCGGCAATGGAGGACTTTGCACTTGATATCATGATCGGCAAGGGACCAAGCGCCCGCTCCATGCGGCTGGATTTACCGCCCTTTACCTTAATTGGTGCAACAACCCGTGCCGGAATGCTGTCAGCACCGCTGCGCGACCGATTCGGGGTTGTAAGCCGTCTAGAGTTGTATTCGATGGATGAATTAAGTTATATCGTCTCGCGGAATGCTGATCTTCTGGGCATTGAGATTCTTGGTGATGCCGCAGACGAGGTTGCTTTACGTTCAAGGGGAACTCCGCGGATAGCGAATCGTTTGCTGAAGAGGGTACGGGATTTTGCACAGGTACGAGGCGATGGAATCATTACACCGGAGATTGCCGGTGAGGCCTTAAAGATGCTTCAAGTTGATCCTCTTGGACTAGACAGCATTGACCACAAGATGCTGCTCTCTATGATTACAGGCTTTCGTGGAGGCCCTGTAGGGCTTGATACAATAGCCGCTACTATAGGCGAGGAGAGCCAGACGATTGAAGATGTGTATGAGCCTTATTTATTGCAGATTGGGTTCATGCAAAGGACGCCGCGCGGAAGAATTGTTACACCAGCAGCCTATCAACACTTGGGTTTATCGCTCCCTCCGGAGCAGCCCTGAGAATCAACTACATTTATGGAGGAGGATGCAGGATGAATCATTCAAAGCGGGGATGGAGAGCATTGCTAGCTCCAGCCAGCAAAGGATTATTAGCAGCAACGCTGGTAATGGGAAGCTTGCTGCTCCCTGTTGGTTATAGTCATGCTGATTCTAACCTTACGATACGCGTTGCACTGTTTGCTGATATTGGAAGCAAATATAAATCTACCGTGCCGGTAATTTCCTTACAATCCAATCAGGAGTGGAGCTTGATCTCCAAAGAGGGCTCTCAGTTGGTCTCCATCCCGGTTAAAAGTGTAGCTCGGTTCAGTTATGACAGCTTCCGGGTAAAGGTGCTTGAAACTCCCCTCTGGAAGGAGGCGGCCGATGCAGCCAAAAAACTGCAGTCAACCTCCGATAAACCGTTGTTATTCGCTGCATCCAAGAATGGTGGAAACCTGTACCAGTTATACACAGGGATGTATGCCAGCGAAAACGCTGCTAAGGATGCGGCAACACGGGTAGGGAAGTCTGGAATCACTATTCCTGCAGGTCAAATCCCTACGGTAAAAGGAAGTAAGCATCTTAGTGCAGGTATTTATACAACCCAGCAAGAGGCAGATTCTGTAGTGGGCAGTATTGCAGCGGTAGGCTTTGATGCATGGAGTGTTATTGTACCCGCTGTAGAAGGTGTGAAATATGAGGTTTGGATCGGCGAAGCTGCAAATGACAGTGAACTGTCAGCTCTCCAGGCTCTTGTATCTCAATCCTTGCCACAGCTTACTCTGACACCCAGTACAGCTACTTCAGGCGGGTTAATTCTACGTACGGACGCCGGTCAGGATTGGACAAATGAGGGACAAGCTCCCCATTATATGATAACTGGTTACGGAACTAAGTTTATCGCAGTTGGAAATGACGCCGGGATTCAGCTTACGGAAAGATCGAAACGGACGTATCGAGGGAATTTTGAACTTAGCGGATTGAATGGATCATTGGCAGTAATCAATGAAGTCCCTTTAGAAAAGTATTTGTATGCAGTCGTTGGCGGTGAAGTATCTTCCGGTTGGGCATTTGAGGCACTTAAGACTCAGGCTGTTGCTGCACGCAGCTATGCACGTTTTCAAGGGAACCGTTTTGACGTAGCGAATGTGGTCGATACAACCTTAAGCCAGGTATATAACGGCATAGGGGCCGAGGCTCCTGTAATTACTAGAGCGGTTGATGCCACTGCTGGTGAAGTGTTAATGAGCGGGGGCAAGATTGTAGAGGCGGTATTCTCCTCCAATAGCGGAGGATTTACGGCTGACCCTTCAGAAGTGTGGGGGAATGGCGGTACTATGTTCGGAAGTGTGGCAAGTCCAACAGATATCTCGGCGATTGCCACCTCGAAGAATTGGTATAATGTAATGCTGCCTAACGGTACCGTTGGATATGCGCGTGAAGATAATGTTAAATTGACAGGGACGAATACATCAGCAGGACTTGAAATACTCACTGCTTTAACCCAAGGTGTGAACATACGCCCTCTGCCTATTATCCAGAGTGAGGTAAGTCCTGTCGGTAAATTAAACCCGGGAGAGAACGCAGTTGTACTAGATAAGGTGATAGAATCTGGCAGCTATAGCTGGATTAAGGGGCCTTATACTTCAGCGGAGCTGCTGAAGAGTCTGCAAGGAGTAACGAGCAGTACGCTGCCATCTTCTTTAATCAGCTTGCAGGTAACCCAACGAGGACCTTCAGGAAGAGCTGTTCAAGTCAAAGCTAATGGCGAAATTCTGAAGATGAAATACCCGGATTTATTCCGTTCAGGCCTTAACGGATTGCCGAGTACATTGTTTGATATTGTACCCTCCGCCAGTTATACTGTATTAGGCGCTGACGGTGCTACTGGAACAGTTACTAGTTCTCAGAGTGCAGGTGTGCTATCTGCATCAGGCAAAGTAACGGTTAACGGTAGCGGCACCGTAATTATGGGTGGCGATTCTACAGCCAGAGTTATTAACAGCAATCCCGGATTCCTGTTTATCGGCCGCGGTTATGGTCATGGGCTGGGTATGTCCCAATGGGGCGTTAAGGGTATGGCTGACAGCGGGTATGATTACAAACAAATATTGCAACACTATTATCGTAACGTTACTATAGTTAAGGAATGAAGACTAATAATGAATGTAGACGCCTATGATTTTCATTTGCCGGAGGAACTGATCGCTCAGACTCCGCTTCCCGATCGGAGTTCTTCCAGGCTGCTGACGGTGAACCGGCAGAATGGTGATATGTCTCACCGGCATTTCACGGATATTGTTGATGAATTACAAGCAGGAGATACTCTCGTACTGAATGATACGAGAGTCATTCCTGCGCGGCTATTCGGAATTAAAGAGGATACAGGAGCGAAGGCTGAAGTTTTGCTCTTGAAGGATCTTGGCGGTGATCGCTGGGAGGCTCTTGTGAAACCGGGCAAGAAACTGAAGACGGGTGCGGTGATCGTCTTTGGTGAAGAGCTTCGAGCAGTAGTTGAAGAAGAAGAGGATATGGGTGGCCGGACTTTACGCTTTATATATAAGGGTATTTTCCAGGAAATTTTGGACAGGCTGGGAACTATGCCGCTCCCCCCGTATATTAAGGAAACTTTGGATGATCGTGAACGCTATCAGACAGTGTATGCCCGGCATGAAGGCTCGGCAGCAGCGCCTACAGCAGGGCTTCATTTTACCAAAGAACTTCTTGAACAGCTCACTGCAAAAGGTGTAAATATCACCTATATCACACTTCATGTTGGATTGGGTACATTTCGTCCGATGTCGGTGGAACGGGTGGAAGAGCATGTGATGCATGCTGAATATTTCAGCTTTTCCCAGGAAACAGCCGATATATTAAATGCTGCTATGAATCGAGGCAGTCGGATTATCGCCGTTGGCACCACTTCTTGCCGCACCTTAGAGACGGTCGGTAATTTATGCGAAGGCGGCCCTCTGAAGGAATGCAGCGGCTGGACGGATATTTTTATTTATCCGGGATATTCATTTAAAGTTGTTAATGCTCTGATCACAAACTTTCACTTGCCTAAATCCACTCTGGTAATGCTGGTCAGTGCTTTAGCTGGCCGCGATCATATTCTTGACGCCTATAAAGAAGCAATAGCGGAGAAATACCGCTTCTTCAGCTTTGGCGATGCAATGTTCATTTATTAAGTAAGAGGATGGTATAAACTTATGGCAGCAATTACTTATGAGCACATCAAAACGTGCAAACAATCCGGTGCAAGACTCGGTAGAGTCCACACTCCTCATGGTGTCATAGACACACCTACCTTTATGCCTGTAGGCACACTTGCTACAGTGAAAACAATGAGTCCTGAAGAACTGAAGGAAATGGATGCACATATTATTTTGAGCAACACATACCATCTGTTTCTGCGTCCGGGACATGATATTATCCGTGATGCCGGCGGGCTTCATAAATTTATGAATTGGGATCGTCCTATTTTGACAGACAGCGGCGGGTTTCAAGTATTCTCGTTAAGTGATATGCGCAAAATTACAGAAGAAGGTGTGCACTTCCGTTCCCATCTTAATGGGGATAAGAAGTTCCTCTCTCCAGAAGTTGCGATGGAAATTCAGAATGCGCTTGGTTCTGACATTATGATGGCCTTTGACGAGTGCCCTCCTTTCCCTGCGGAATATGATTACATCAAAAAGTCCTTAGAGCGGACCTCGCGCTGGGCGGAACGTTGCCTGAAGAGTCATACCCGTCCTGAAGACCAGGGACTGTTCGCAATTGTACAGGGAGGCATGCATGAGGATTTACGCCGCCAGAGCGCGGCTGATTTGACTTCCATGGATTTCCCGGGGTATGCTATTGGAGGGCTCAGCGTCGGAGAGTCCAAGCAGCTAATGTATGAAGTGCTGGATTATACGGTTCCACTGTTGCCTCAGAATAAACCACGCTATTTAATGGGTGTGGGTTCACCTGATGCGCTGCTTGAAGGTTCGATTCGGGGAGTAGATATGTTTGATTGTGTACTGCCTACCCGTATTGCCCGAAACGGAACGACTATGACCAGTCAGGGAAGACTCGTTGTACGCAACGCTCAGTACGCCCGTGATTTCGGGCCGCTAGATCCGGAGTGTAACTGTTATACTTGCCGGAATTATTCCCGCGCTTATTTGCGCCATCTAATCAAAGCCGACGAAACGTTCGGACTACGATTGACAACATACCATAACTTGCACTTCCTCTTGGAGCTTATGCGCAAAGTGCGTGAAGCTATCATGGAAGATCGGCTGCTTGATTTTCGCGATGAGTTTTTTGCAAAATACGGCTTATACGATAATCTTAAAGGCTTCTAAGTATTGAATCGTTTTTTATTGCTATTGAGAGGGGGGGAGAAATATGTTTCAATATGCAGCAGCAGCCCAGTCCGGGAGCAACATTCTAACGCTCGTAGGTCCATTTGTACTTATGTTTGTGGTTTTCTACTTCTTGCTGATTCGTCCGCAACAGAAGAAGACTAAAGCCCGTAATGGTATGCTTAAAGCCTTGAAAAAAGGTGATAAGGTGGTCACAATTGGCGGCCTTCACGGGAACATCATGGAAATTTCGGATGATATCGTGGTTCTTCGAGTAAATGATGTAACCAAACTGACTTTTGACCGCGGCTCAATCAGTCACTCTATCAACACAGATACAGTAGACAAAGAGTAGTGAACCCTTAAGTTACTAAAAAAGAAAAAGCGGCGTCTAAATCTCTTAATTTAGAGAGTAGACGCCGCTTTTTTCATAAACAGAAAAGCATAGATCATGACCAGATTAAAAAATCGAAATCAGGATTCTTCTATAAATTGAACTTGAAAAACTGACAAAAAGTTACGGCCCAAACCCAAAGTAGATAAATCTTAAGCGTGTAACTTAAAAAGAATAAAGAACCTAATATTCGGTCCTCTTGAAACGCTGAGGTGAATTCCGAACTTTAGGTTCTTTCTTTGTATTTCTTACTTCAGTTCGAGGCTCTGCTTCTAACGACAAGAACGTTTTCCGTGCTTCTTAGGGTCAGTCTGGAGAGCTGAATCCCCAGGGTGGAAGCTAGAACAGCAAGCATTGTGCCTCCGAACATATCGGTTAACCAATGAATACCGAGATAGAAAATACCAAAGACTATGACTAGCGCTGAGATACTTGTAATAACCATCCACCGCCGATTGCCTGACCTAAAGGCCAAAAGGGCCATCGTGACAGATATTGACGTATGTAGACTTGGAAAACAGTTATTAAGTCCGGATAATGGTCTGTATTCCTCCTCAAATTTAGGAAAGATATCCAACATCACAAATCTAACGCCTGCCGGTGCATAGGACCAAACCTCATTTACTGGGAAATAGAGATAAAACGGGATCGCCAGTGCGTAGTTTATAATGATGGCATAACAGGTTGCATACAGCATCAACCGATTTTTGTCCAACAAATATACACCAATGGAAGCAGCCAATACCGATTGGAGCATGAAGATATAGAAAAAGACAATGATTGGCGTAAGCCAGGGGGTATAGAAGAGCTGCTGAAAACCTTCAACAAAATGTCCTTCCAAACCGAAAATAAATCCTGTAAAGTCAGAAGAGAGATGCATTTTATTCTCAATCTGAAGTTCATATTTATTCAGGGCGAGCACACCGGCCATTCCAACGATCAATAATAGGAATTTATAAGACCGCAGCATTTCCTTCCCAATTTCAACTAAGGCTAAAAAAGGGTTGCGTCGCGTGGAGATCCAAATTAACATCACTACAAATAAAGCCGTATAAAGAGCAACATGATTCATGGATTGGTAAAGCAAAGCAATCGAAGCCTCCTTGATTCTGATAAAATAAGATGAAAATAGTTTATCATATTTTAGAGGAAACAGTTTCGATTTTTAAAAATTTTATGATTTCTTCATGTTTACACCAAACATTCCTCCGAGTGCACCCACGGAAGCCGCTACCAGTATCCAAAGCAAATCCGAACCGGTCAGCGCACTATCGAGTGCAAGAAATCCGACCATGAGAATAATAATGCCATAGAACCCACCTGTCAGACCTCCCTGATACCACCCCTTGCGTCCTGCTCTTTGGCCTGCTGTTAAACCTCCGAGTAGTACGGCCATGCCATGAACAATGTAGGTATACATCGAAAGATCCCTCTCCTGAAGCCCACTGCCCCATAATAGCAGGGAAAGCACAAAAGCCCCTAACAGCATCCAAAGAAATGATCTGCATATGCCAGATAAGACAGGATTGGTAATTCTCCAAGAGAACAAGCGCCGCATTAGATACATGGTACAACCTCCTTTTTATAAACAACAGTTACTATTTCATTCTATGGGATGGCTTGCCCCATTAGTACAAGACAGGATCATGTAGTTTTACCAGTAATTAATAAGGCCTCTTCCGAATGTTCCCTGTACAGGTCGGTCAGAATAGAACTACATTGTTACACCCGTTATAAAGTGGCAGAGCTTGTAATACAGAGGGAGGAAGAGAATATGTTCAAGCATATTACCACCCACATTTTCCTGACCATGCTGATGTATTTCTTCATTTTCCTGAGTATGCGTATTATGGGTAAACGCGAAATTGGGAAGCTGTCGGTGTTTGATTTGACCATCTCGATCATGATTGCTGAAATTGCCGTGTTTGTTATTGAGGATATTCAACGGCCGATTTATGATGGTGTTGTCCCCATGGCAACTTTGGTGTTTATTCAGGTATTAATTGCCCGGCTTAGTCTTAAGAGCAGAAGTCTTAGGCTCTTTGTCGATGGTAAACCGAGCGTAATCATCTCGGATGGCAAGCTGCACCGTAAAGAGATGCGTAAGCAAAGATATAATATGGATGACCTGCTGCTTCAACTGCGCGGACACAACATTAACAGCCCGGCGGACGTAGAGTTTGCAATATTGGAGACGAGTGGTCAATTGACCGTTATTGAAAAGTATAGAAGTGAATCCTCTGATTCGAAAGATAAAAGCGATAGCGGAGATAATAATGGATCGGAAAATAACGCCGGTGAGGGCGTGATTAAACCCCTTCACAAACAGATCAGGTACGAAGGGCTGCCGGTACCGTTAATTATGGACGGCAAAGTCCAATTGGCTAACCTTGAGATCCTTGGTAAAGACCGGTTCTGGCTTCGAAGCCAAATTCGCGAAAAAGGTGTCAGGGATTTCCGCGATGTGTTCCTATGCTCTATAGATCATAAAGGTAGGGTATACGTAGACTCCATTCATTCTGATTAACTTAGCGCTTACGATTAAAAGGGGGCAGTCGGTTCAGATCACGCAAAGAGATAAGTCCACTTATATAAGCGATCCCCAGATAAATAATAACCCCGATTGAAGCGGCGAATAAAAATTGAATCCAATGGGTATTGGAAATTGGTATGGATGTGTACACATAACGTTGTCCTGCGCCCATAATAATCATGGCTACCCCGGTTTTAACTATATCGGATACCTTCAGGCTGAAAGAAATCAAGGAAATCACACTGTAACCGTGCAGTAAAGTAACGAGAATACTATTCACAATGATTGCAATGATCGCACCGTAAATCCCATACTCCGGCCTTGATGCCAGCACAAGTATGAGAATGATTTTGATTATTGCGCCCACCAGCGTGTTTAACAATGCCCGTCCCGGACGATTAAGAGCCTGCAGTGCAGCCTGCAGCGGGGCCTGAACATACAGAAACAATGCGAACGGTGCCATCATACGGAGCATGGGGGCGGTATCGGCGTTGCCGTATAACAGACTACATAGAGGGTCCGCTAAAATGTACATCAGAACGGCGAAAGGAGCTCCCGTTACAAGGGCAAGCCGAAGTGCCTGATGCATTCTTTTATGGATAGTCGACTGGTCATGCTGTGCAGCAGCTTCCGACAGAGACGGCACAAGTGAGACTGCGAGAGATGAACTCAATACTCCCGGAAGAAGAAGCAGGGGGATCACCATCCCTTGCAGTGCCCCGTATTGTGCTGTAGCAGCAGCAGTTGCTATGCCAGCAAGCGCAAGGCTACGGGCGGTAATGATGGACTCCAGTAAATAGGAGAAGGATCCAACCAGTCTTCCGGCTGTTACGGGGACTGAAATGCCGAGCATTCGGTACAACACAGAACCCTTATACTCTAGAATGGTTTTCTGTGTTAACTCCTCAGATGAAGAGTGGGCAGGTTCCTTTTTTTTATCTCTCTTTATGATAGAAAAATATTGCCATAACAGCACAAGCATCCCGGCTATCTCACCCACAGTTACACCAAGCATTGCTCCGGCAGCCGCAAACGCTATTCCCTTTGGGAGCAGTATCCATGAGAACCAGAGCATGAAAAAGATGCGGATGACCGTCTCCAGCACTGAAGACAGGGCAGAGGGGATCATGTTCTGTCTGCCTTGGAAATAACCTCGGTAAACGCTTGAGACAGCCACAATACCAATCATCGGAGTCATGCCGATAAATGTATAATAAACACGGCTGTCCGTTAAAATGACAGTGGAAACCCACGAAGCCCCGAGCAAGGCGAGGGTTGTAAAGACTACCCCAAGCCCAAGGCTTAAGGCAAGACCAGTTCTTAAGATCTGACGCGAACGATCCGGACGCTGCTCTCCCTCTGCTTCTGCCACCATTTTTGCAATTGCTAGCGGTATTCCTCCGGTAATCAACGTAATCAGTACGATAAAGAAGGGATACCCGAGCTGATAGAGGCCAACACCCTCGGCTCCAATAATACGGGGGAGAGCTATCCGAGGAATAAAGCCCAGCAATCGGTTCAATATCCCTGCAGCTAGCAGGATTAATGTTCCCTGAATAAAGCTCTGCTTGTTCAAAAAGTTCTGTTTCCTCAAAGGGCACTCCTTCTTCCAAAATGGAATGGACGAAATTCAACTTGTCTTTAATATGGATATGCAAGTCCTGTCCCATATAATGCCTTTCCTTTGTATCACAACATTTTGGTATCATAAGAAGGAATGAAGGATAGATTGGTCGAACTACTAACAGTGCTCATACGTATACGAGGTATTTGGAGGTGTCATCACGTGGAATCGGAGCAATGGAATCATGACGAAATTAGCGAGGAAATCGAAGCCATGTGCCGCAGCAAAGCGGAGGAATTCCGGCTCCTCGGCTACGAGTATGTAACAGGTAAGGATATCTGGAACTGTATTAGCCGCCATTATGTCAAAGAGGGAACGCCCCCTTTACACAAATTGGTGAATGATATTTATTCATTGAAGGTCAATAGTTATATGAATTACTTAACAATTGCTGCTTATCGGGGATTAAACTTATAAAAGGAATGTATTTCTTTTGCAAACGTCTTCGTAGTGGCGTAAAGTAAGGATTACAAAACCTCACATATCCTATAAAAACGGATGGCTTGCTTAATAGCGCAGAGCTGGCCGTTTCTTTTTGTGAGTATAGCCGTGTTATATATAAATATAGTCTTGTCAATGCTTACATGAATTGACGGTCTTTTCGCACGTGGCTATAATAGGAATATTGAGTTATGAAAGGGGAACTAGCAAGAGCATGAAAAGACTTGTGAGCTTCATTGTTACCGTGGCTGTTTTATTAGGAGTCATGGTATTTACTACTCCCGGATTGTTGGACAGAGTCCGGTTGGGCCTTGATTTAAAAGGCGGATTCGAGATTCTGTATCACGCAGAACCGATGGAACAGGGACAGGATTTAAGCCCAGCTTCATTGCAAAAAACAGCTGAGAGTCTGGAAAAACGGGCAAATGCGATCGGCACAACTGAGCCTGAGGTAACTACCGAAGGAACGGACCGCATTCGTATGAAAATTCCAGGTGTGAATAACGAAGCTGAGGTACGTAAGAAGATGAAAGAACCCGCAGTTCTGACTTTCCGTAGTGCTGCACCTGAAGACAAAGATGGCTACTATAGCAAAATTGAGCTTCTCGGTAGTGACTTTGTAGAGAATGCTGCAGAAGTGGGACAAGATAATCTGAATCAACCGGTTATCAGTATCAAAGTAAAAGATAAGGCGAAGTTCGCGGAGCTAACCAAAAGATTGCTTGGTCAGAATCTTGCGATCTATCTGGATGAAACTAAGTTATCTGATCCAGTAGTACGAGCTGAGCTTACCGATGGCAGCGCATCTATCTCTGGTAATTATACGGTTGAAGAAGCTCGCGCACTGGCGGATACCATCAATCTCGGTGCACTTCCACTGAAGCTTACAGAGATGTATTCACAAAGTGTAGGAGCTACACTTGGTATGAAATCGCTAGAACAAACTGTTAAAGCGGGTCTTGTAGGTTCCCTGGTTATTCTGATATTTATGATAGGTATGTATCGCTTGCCTGGGGTTCTTGCAAGCTTTGCTCTTATACTGCATACATGGCTACTGATATTAGTATTCGTCATAGCCGATTTCACATTGACACTTCCCGGTATTGCCGCGTTTATCCTCGGTATTGGGATGGCTGTCGATGCCAATATCATTACGAATGAACGGATTAGAGAAGAAATGCGCAGCGGAAAAAGCATTCTTTCTTCTGTGAAAGCAGGTAGTAAATCTTCTTTCCGTACGGTTATGGATGCCAATGTTACAACAATTATCGTTGCTGCTGTTATGTTCGCCTTTGGTACTGGCGCGGTAAAGGGTTTTGCATTGGTTTTGATTGTGGAAATTGTGCTCAGTATCGCCACGAACCTTTATTTCTCCCGTTGGTTGCTGAATCTGCTTGTTAGAGCAGGAACACTGAGCAAGCCGAAGCAATTCGGGGTAAAGGAGAGTGAAATACGTGCGCTTTAATAAAGAGACTGACTTTGTACATCTGAGTAAATATTTCTTTATTATTTCTATTGTAATTACAATTGTGGGTGCCATTTGTATGGCATTCTTCGGACTAAATTACAGCGTTGATTTCAAAGCAGGTTCTAACGTTGATATTTCGTTCTCCAAGAATGTTAGTACGGATCAAATCCGTCCGGTGATCGATAAGCTCGGCATTGGCAAAGACCCGGAAATTACTCATGGTGAGCTGCGGACCAACATTCGCTATGATGAGATTCTGGACAGCACTCAGGATGCCCAACTGAAAGAAGCAATTCTGAAATTGGACGACAAGGCTTCATTCGAGGTCAACACCGTTGATACTCAAATGGCTAAAGAATTGGCCCGTAATGCTATCTATGCCGTATTGATTTCCTGTATCGGGATTATCATTTACGTCAGTATCCGTTTTGAATGGCGTTTTGCTGTAGCGGCTATTGTTGCATTAATGCATGATGCTTTTGTGGTCGTTTCCATCTTCTCTATCTTCCGTTTGGAGGTAGATTTAACATTTATTGTTGCGGTGCTTACCATTATCGGTTATTCCATTAATGACACCATTGTTATCTTCGACCGGATTCGCGAGAACTTACGATTCGGTAAACAAAGAACTTATGAGGATCTGAAACTACTCGTCAACAAGAGTGTATCCCAGACTCTCATGCGTTCACTCTATACGGCATTTACAGTGTTTATTGCTGCATTCTTCCTGCTAATCCTTGGTGGAGAATCCATCAAAATGTTCTCACTGGCTATGGTTATTGGTTTGCTCTTTGGGGCTTACTCCTCGATCTTTATCGCAAGCCCACTCTGGCTGCTTCTTAAGAAGCGTCAGAAAGTCAGCGTTAAAGCTAAATCGGCCAAAGTATAAAACAACATCATTCCCCAGAAAGCCGCGTCAAAGGCGACGCGGCTTTCTGATCCTATCAGCAAGCTATAAACTTCTGAATTTAGGATGTTTTTTATAATAATCTTGGAAATGAATGGTCAATTATATCGGTTCATCATGAGATTACTTGTAGTGGTAAGGAGGGGCCCAAATGAATAACAAACGTTCTCCGCAAAGTGAGACGGTTGCCTGGACAGGTGTCGTCAGTGATGTCGCTTTAGCTATAGCTAAGGGTGGTATTGGCTACGTTTCGGGCAGCAAGGCATTAATGGGCGATGCTTTATATTCTGGAGCAGATGCCACCGCAAGGCTGACAGAGGTACTGCCATGGCGTTTCGGACACGATCAGAAAGAGAGAACTGGTGAACGATCAGTTCATAAATGGGACAATAAAGAACCCATTATAGCCATCATATTTTCCGTATTGATTCTTATGGGTGGATTACAAATTGCTTTCTCAGCGATCCGTGATTTAACGAAAGGGCATTTAATATCTCCTTCGCCCGCTGCATTAGTAGCAGTTCTGATATCGATTATCTTGAAGGAAGCGGTGTTTCAGTATCAATATCGCCACTTCAAAAAGCTGGGTGATGCCAGCCATGAAGCTTATGCTGATAGTCACCGGTATAGTCTATACACTTCGTTAACCGTAGTAATAGGTATAGGATCATCTGTAGCAGGTGGTTCATTTGATTGGCATCCTTTATTGTATATGGATCCGATTGCAGGTCTTTTGACCGCTTGCCTGGTGCTTAGAAAAGGATATATCCTTATAGCAAGCTCGATATATGGTAAGGAGATTGAAGAACTGCCTCATGCCGATGCTTCCAACTTTATTGAAACCGTTCAACGAGTACACGGAGTAATTCGGGTAGAACACTTAAAGGCACTGGAGAAAGGCCGTTATGTAAATCTTCAGGTAAAGATCAGTGTAAATCCGCGAATTACTGTCTTGGAAGCACATGACATATCAGAATGCGCTAAAAAGCTGCTGCTGCACCGGTTTGTTTATATTGGTGATGTTCATATGGATGTAGTACCGTATGATCCGGGCTACCCGTACAAAAGTAATCATGAACTGTTAGATAACGACGACGTACCTACATTGTTGCAATAGTATTGTTAGGTGAGAGAAAGGTGAGTTCTATTGCTTTATCCAAAAAACAAGTGGCACTCTCCGGCAGCTGATCCCGATGTTATAAAGGATTTGGCCCGGAGCCTTTCTATTTCTCCGCTGTTATCTTCCTTGCTTATTGCCCGGGGAATGACGGCGGCTCAAGAAGCTGTATCCTTCATGGATGGTGGTGCTGAAGAGTATCATGATCCTTTCCTGCTAAGAGGGATGACCGAAGCGGTTCCCCGGATTAGAAGAGCCTTGGAGGATGGGGAGCATATCCTGGTCTACGGTGATTATGATGCTGACGGTGTTTCAAGTACAGCTCTGATGATTTTTTTATTGCGTCATTTGGGTGCGTCTTTTGACATATACATTCCGCATCGCTCCAATGAAGGATACGGTCTTCATAATCATGCGTTGGATTGGGCATTACAACAGGGAGTTTCGTTGGTCATAACAGTAGATACGGGGATTAGTGCCTGTTCACAAATAGCGTATGCTAATGAGCTTGGAATGGATGTCATTGTTACCGATCACCATGAGCCGCCTGAGATACTTCCTCCGGCTTACACGTTGATTAACCCCAAGCTGCCGGATTGTAATTATCCCTTCAAGGGTTTGGCCGGTGTAGGCGTTGCTTATAAGCTCGCTCAGGCTTTACTTGGAGAGGATCTTCCTATGGATTGGTGTGAAATCGCAGCCATTGGCACAATTGCGGATCTGATGCCACTGTTGGGTGAGAACAGGGCATTGGTTCGCAATGGGTTGAACAGCATGAGACAATCCAAATTCCCAGGCATTCGTGCACTACTGGATGTTAGCGGTGTAAATATGGCAACAGTTAATGCCGTCAATATAGCTTTTGGAATGGCTCCGCGTATTAATGCCAGCGGACGATTGGACCATGCGGGCAGAGCTGTAACACTGCTCACAACCGATCGAATGGAGGAAGCTGAGCAATTAGCCGGGGAACTGGATCTGATAAATAAAGAACGCCAGCTGGTTGTCGACAGAATTGTTGTTGAAGCTAGTGCTCAGTTGGAGCAAAAGATCGGCAATGGAGACGTTCCTCCAGTAATTATCCTTGCTGGTGAGGGCTGGAATGTGGGGGTAGTGGGTATTGTCGCCTCCAAGTTATTAGATCGTTACTTCCGTCCTGTTATTATATTGGATATACATCCCGAGACAGGCATGTGCAAGGGCTCCGCACGTTCCATACCGGGATTGGACATTTATTCGGCGCTTTCCTCCTGCAGCGAATACATGGATCACTTTGGGGGTCATCCGGCAGCTGCTGGCATGAGTCTTCACCGCGACTCCTTAGAAGCTTTTATAGCGAGTATGGAGAGTTATGCTGACCGAGTGCTTACCCCCGAGCATTTTATACCTGTTATCCATGCAGATGCCGAAGTTTCTCTGTCAGATTTAACATTGCAGGGTGCAGCGGAGATGGATAGACTGGCACCTTTCGGAATGTCTAATCCGATGCCGAGGTTTATTGTCCGCGGGGCAACTGTTAAAGAGACGCGAACTATGGGTCAGGGCGGTAAGCATCTGAAGCTTGTCCTTCAACAAGGACATGACAGTATAGAAGCCGTTGCGTTCGGTAAAGGGGATCTTGCAGGTCTCCTCCCGGCAGGTACTGCGATCGATGTGTTAGCAGAATTGTCAGTTAATGAGTGGAATGGCTCACGCAAACCGCAGCTCATGCTGCAGGACCTTGCAGTACAGCATGTACAGTTGTTTGATTTACGCGGTGCTGCAGACGCCGTGAAGCACGCGCAGCAAATTAGAGATGTACTGCTTCCATACAGTGGCAGAGGTCCCTATCGGGCAGCGGCAGTTCTACGTAAAGAGCAGATATCGGAGCAAAGCCAATTGAAAGGCATATCCCTTTGGGTATATGATAAGGAAGCTGGAATCTCGGGTGCCGCTAAGGATACAGAAGAACAAATGAGCGGACGAACATCACTGCTCTGCCTGATGGAAATGCCGGAAACTCCGGAGCAACTGGATGCCGTGCTGGCCGCAGTGTCAGAAGCCGATAATATTGCATTGCTTCACCCTGTAAGGGAAGGTCGGGAGCGCTTGCTGATTCCTACCAGGGAACATTTCAAATCACTATATAAGCTAATTGCACCGATTACTGCTCAGCCAGTCCCCGAACATGAGGTATTGCTGCGTCTAAGCCGTCAGTCTAAGTTAAGTATTCGGATGCTGACGATGATGCTGGATGTTTTTGAGGAATTGGGGTTTATCGAACGGGAGCAAGGATTTATATCTTTTGTAATAGAGCCTGAAGCCAAAAGCTTAACGAATTCACAGCATTTTGTAAGGTTGGGCCAGATTGCAGAGATGGAGCAATATTTTATGGAGAGCAGTACGTCACAGCTTCAGGACTGGATGCTCTCCCGCCGTCTTGGAGTATCGTAGAATTCACAAAAAGACCAGGAGATGATTGTTTTGGATTTAAAAGACAGTATTCGAGTAATCCCTGATTTCCCGCAACCGGGGATCAGCTTCAAAGACATTACTACATTGCTTAAAGACGGGGAAATGTACCGCCGGGCAATCAATGAACTTAAAGACCTTGTTGCTCATATGAAGATTGACGTTATCGCGGGTCCTGAAGCGCGCGGCTTTGTTATCGGTGCCCCTCTGGCCTATGCTTTGGGAGTAGGTTTCGTACCTATTCGTAAAAGCGGCAAACTCCCTTATGAGACCATTGAGGTTGGGTATGACCTTGAATACGGAAATGACCGTCTTGCGGTTCACACGGATGCAATCAAGCCTGGACAAAATGTACTTATCGCGGATGATCTTTTGGCAACAGGCGGAACCATTTCTACCTCCGTTAGCCTTGTGGAACAGCTGGGTGGTAAAGTGGTTGGAGCCGCATTCCTGATTGAACTGGTGCAGTTGGCTGGACGCAACAAGCTTCCTGAAATAGAGATTGTGTCTCTTCTTACTTACGAAGACTAAGTTCATTCACAGTTACTTATATAAAAAACTGGCCGCTCCCATAAGAGAGCAGCCAGTTTTTTTGTGTTTGTAATTTTCCCGTCGTAGGGTATAAATTAATGTGCTGATTTTTCGTTGTTATCTTCGTTGGATAAACCAAGTACTTCAATAAGCTTGAACAAGAGGGAGAGAAGCATACCTACGATTGTAGCCAGCGCCATACCTTTTAGCTGAACACCACCAACAGTAAGGGTTGTCCCGCTTATGCCCACAACGAGTACCAATGTAGCTAGAATCATATTCGTTGCTTTTGAGAAATCAACCTTTTGTTCCACGAAAATTCGCAGACCGGATGCAGCGATTACGCCGAACAGCAGCAGGGATACTCCACCCATAACCGGCATAGGAATATTAGCAATTACTGAAGCGAAGGTGCCCGAGAAGGACAGCAGGATCGCGATTACAGCTGCACCGCCAATAACGAAAACCGAATATACTTTGGTTAAAGCCATAACACCAATATTTTCCCCGTAGGTGGTATTAGGTGTGGAACCCACAAATCCGGAAAGAATGGTAGAAATACCATTACCCATTAGTGAGCGATCCAGCCCGGGATCTTTAGCCAAATCTTTTCCTACGATATTGCTCGTTACAAGTAAATGTCCGATATGTTCAACGATAACAACAAGGGACACAGGGATAATCGTCAGAATAGCGTTCCAACTAAATGAAGGGGTAGTAATCGTCGGGGTGGCAAAAAAGTGTGCACTTGAAATGGCAGCCGTATCCACCTTTTGCATGATATAAGCTAAGCCATAACCAGTGACGATACCAATGAGAATGTGGATGATCTTTGGAAATCCACGGAATAGAACCGCACCAATAACCGTAACGCCTAGGGTAACCATGGAGATTGTGATCATACTTACGTCCGGCGTCCAGTCCGTTGCACCCTCGGGAGCAATCAATCCTGCCATACGTGCTGCAACCGGAACTAGTTCAAGTCCGATAGTGGCAACGATAGCACCCATAACTGCCGGAGGAAAAACAACGTCAATCCAGCCAGTGCCTGCATAACGTATAATTAACGCTACCAGTACAAAGATGACACCTGTAATAATAAAAGCACCCAATGCGAGTGAATATCCCTTTTGCGGGTCATCGGCATGCTTGGAAAGAACAGATAGTACAGGAGAAATGAAAGCGAAGCTGGAACCGAGATAGGCAGGTATTTTGCCTCGGCAGATCCAAATGTAAAGAAGTGTGCCGATACCGTTCATCAGCAAAATCATTCCTGGGTCCACTCCGAACAGGTTGGGAACCAATACGGTACTTCCGAACATGGCGAACAAATGCTGTAGACTCAGTAAAAAACCCGGAGCCCAAGGGAGTCTTTCGTTAACTTGAATTTCGCGTTGCAATGGAGTTCACTCCTCTTTCTTCTCAGTTATGATGTTATCTTCGGCAAACCGCCTTTACTAGATTAAATAGATCTCGGCATTTTTACAACAACATTTTCACAGTTGCCATTAATTTGTCCAATGTTTGTCTTATGTCTTACAATAATGCCATGGAATGGGAAGTGTTGACGTATTCCGCCGTAAGCGTCATAATTATAGAAAACTTTCAACTGAAGCGTTAAGGCATATACCAATGATGGAACCTGCAGATTTCGATACCCTTGTGGGTTCATTTTATTATAGAAAGGAAACGGAAACCACGAGAATGGGCATAGAGCGATTAATTGACAAGGCCGGCACCTATTTAAAAGAAAAAGATCTTCTCCGCATCCGGGAAGCTTATGAATTTGCTGATCAGGCTCACATTGGACAGGTGCGCAAATCGGGGGAGCCATACATTCTGCATCCGTTGGCGGTAGCAGATATTGTCGTCAATATGCAGATGGATGTAATATCCATTATTGCAGCTCTTTTGCACGATGTTGTGGAAGATACGACGGTGTCACTAGAGCAGATTCGCACGGGTTTTGGCGATACCTGCGCGATGCTTGTGGATGGCTTAACCAAGCTGGAGCGAATTCGTTTCCGCTCAAAGGAAGAGCAGCAGAATGAGAATTACCGCAAAATGTTTATTGCTATGGCACAGGATATTCGTGTTATCGTAATCAAACTGGCGGATCGTCTGCATAATATGCGCACGCTTAAATATCAATCCGAAGATAGTCAGCGCCGGATTTCATACGAAACATTGGAAATTTTCTGTCCTATCGCTGACCGTCTAGGGATCTCAGCGATTAAGTGGGAGATGGAGGATATTGCCCTTCGCTATTTAAATCCTCAGCAGTATTATCGTATCGCTAACTTGGTACATAAGAAGCGGGCAGAACGTGAGCAATTCATTGATAGTGTAATTGGACGGATCCGTTCCAAGCTTGACGAAATGGGCATAGAGGGTGACCTCTCCGGCCGTCCCAAGCATATCTACAGTGTTTATAACAAAATGAATACTAAGAACAAGCAGTTCAATGAGATCTATGATCTCCTGGCCATTCGTATTATCGTCGACAATATTAAGGATTGTTATGCCACACTCGGCATTATTCATACACTTTGGAAGCCAATGCCCGGCCGTTTCAAGGATTATATTGCTATGCCTAAAGCGAATATGTACCAATCGCTTCATACAACGGTAGTGGGACCCGGTGGGGAACCAACCGAGGTGCAAATTCGGACATGGGAAATGCACCGTACAGCTGAATTCGGGATCGCGGCTCACTGGGCATACAAGGAAGGAACTAACAACACCGGCAATCCAGAGAACCGGATGCCTTTCTTCCGGGAAATACTTGAGCTGCAGCATGAGGCCAAAGATGCTTCTGAATTCGTGGAATCTCTAAAAATGGACTTTTTCTCTGACCTTGTCTTCGTATTTACGCCTAAAGGTGAGGTTATTGAGCTGCCTGTTGGCTCAGTCCCGCTGGATTTTGCCTTCCGGATTCATACGGAGGTGGGTAACCGAACGATCGGTTCCAAAGTTAACGGGCGGATCGTACCCCTTGACCATAAGCTGAAGACTGGGGATATCGTAGAGATTCTAACCTCGAAGCATTCTTACGGACCGAGTCGTGACTGGCTTAAGATTGCTCAATCTTCACATGCAAGAAGCAAAATTAAACAATGGTTCAAGAAAGAAAAACGCGAGGAAAATGTGGAAAAAGGCCGTGAATCCATTGAACGTGAGCTGAAGCGCCTGAATGTAGACGTCTCGGAATGGAGTTCGGACGACAAATTGATGGAAGCGGCGAAGAAATTCTCCTTTAATGATATTGAGGATATGCTATCAGCTGTTGGTTTCGGTGGTATTACGGCGGCGCAGATTGCCTCTCGGTTAACGGAAAAACTTCGCAAAGAGCAAGAGGAAGCGGCTAATCATCTGGAGCTAACTTCAGAAATGAAAGAGATCAAATCCTCCGGAGAGAAAAGAGCTCAGCCGACTAACGGCGTTCGTGTGAAGGGGATCGATAACCTGCTGGTTCGTTTTGCGCGATGTTGTAATCCCGTTCCCGGCGACGATATTATTGGTTACGTAACACGGGGCCGCGGTGTATCTGTCCATCGTGAAGATTGTCCTAATATACCAGGTGATGGTGACGGTGAGGAAGCTGCACGGGTCATCGAAGTGGACTGGGAAGGTAATGTGGAAGCGAATTACAGTGTTGATATTGAGGTTACCGGTCATGATCGAAATGGCTTGCTTAATGAGGTGCTGCAGGCGGTATCCGAAAGTAAGACTAATATTTCCGCGGTTACAGGCCGCTCGGATAAGAATAAAATGGCGATGATTCATATGACGATTCTTATCCGGAATACGGATCATCTGCAATCAGTAGTAGATCGCCTCAAACGAGTAAAGGATGTCTACACTGTTCACCGTATCATGCAATAGGTTAAGGGGTTGAAAGACTGTAATGAGAGTAGTCGTGCAGCGCTGCAAGAAAGCGCAGGTAACTGTCGATGATGCCATAACCGGCGTGATCGCTGAAGGGCTTATGCTGCTTGTCGGCGTAACTCATGGAGACACAGAGAAAGACGCCAAGTATTTAGCGGAGAAGATCGCTGGACTGCGTATTTTCGAAGATGATGCCGGTAAGATGAACTTAAGTGTTATAGATGTCGGGGGAGCTATTCTTTCGGTCTCGCAGTTTACTTTATACGGTGATTGCCGCAAGGGTAGAAGACCGAATTTTATGGCTGCCGCCGCACCTGACGAAGCGAATCTATTGTATGAATATTTTAACCGGGAGCTTGCTGCGAGTGGGCTTCAAGTAGAGACTGGGATTTTTGGCGCTATGATGGATGTGTCACTGGTTAATTGGGGTCCGGTAACGTTGATTTTAGATAGCCGAGGATAAAACAAATGGGTTGGTGCAGGTTATTTCTGATAAGGAATAACAGGTGTCATCCTTTTTTTGTATGCCAAACAGCTCCACCTTGTGGAGCTGTTTGGCATGGATAGAGTCCCATTAGGCTGGATAAACTAAATATAATTGACGACAGTATAAGGGGCAGTAAATGATGAGACAATCCCATAAGGCTTGGGTATGGAGAAGTATTCCTGCGCTTGCAACAGGAAGTCCAACAGAAGCATACGCAACAGCTAAAGGAGCCGAAGTTCAGGAGGAGATTCTTGTTATGAAAGGCCGAAGCCGCAATCTTCTCCCGCGAAGCTAATGGGAGCCGGGAAAGCGGTTTTGTCTTTTGAACATACTCAAACTTTACCATTTTTTCGTTAGAAAGCCGTTCAAACGGGGTAATGGTTAGACGAGAAGAGAACATATAAGGAGGGTACAACAATGACCAGAAGAATTCAGGCGTATTTCCGGACAGAGGATGAAGCAGAGGGTGCTAAGACATCGTTGATCTCTTACAATGTGGAGGGGCTGGAGGTCTCGCGATTAACCGATTCTCTGGATTCTGGGGGACGTAGTAACCGAAATATCCTAGTACCGCTCGTGGCCTATACTAACACATCAATGTCGGGCGGTCTGGCCGGGGTTGGCGGAACCACAGGTTCTGTGGCTGGGAATGCTGCCATCTTACCGGGAATTGTTGCAATCGATCCTACAGATGACAACGGGAAGCACCTAAGAGGTGGTGAAGTCCGCAACAATACGGTAGTTGCCGACGCAGATCTAAGAGATCTTAACTATGTGATGGAGCTCAAGGTTCCTCGAGAAAATTATCTCGAAGTCATAGAAACTTTGCGTAATAAACATGCTTTTGTTGAAGTCTTTGAGTAAACCATTTGAAATGCTTGCGTGTCAACGATGCTCTGGCTTATCTTTTATTCAGGTAGGTAAGAGCATTTATTTTATATAGAAAATAAAACGCTTTCTTTTCTGTAATATAACCGTAATATTACATTCATGATTCCTTAACATACTGTGTTTATAATAATGGCATGACCCCCTTTTTAATAATATATGATGATGGACCTGCAGCACTTGGCTGCAGGTCATTTTTTTTGTTTTTCTGCCTTTTATGACTTTTTCAATATCCTGTCTTGACTTTAGGACAGTGGTTCAGTAAAATCTAACATAATACGGTTTTAAACAATAATGTTTTGATGACGGGAACAAGTAATTCGGCCCCACAACTTCAGAGAGGAACCCCCCGCAGAAACGGAGTCATCCCCATGTAGGATGGAATAACTGTTTTGCGTCAGGCTGTAAGGGTTCTGTTGATGAGCGAATGAATGACCTCCCCGAGAACGTACGGTGAAAGCAGGCAGTTGCCTCCAGTAACCGATGCGCGTAGGCGGGCGTTAACCGCTTGAGCGGATTCAGTGTTTACCCTGATCCGGAATGTGGGTGGTACCACGGGTGTATTATTGGTTATGATAATCCCTCGTCCCTGTTTGTTATAAACAGGACGGGGGATTTTTTGATTTTTTTAAGTGTTATTTTTCAAGTGTTAATTAAGGAGGGATAGACTGTGGCTAAAGAAAGATTTGAGAAACCGACCGGTACGCAGGATGTACTTCCGGGTGCCGTAGAGAAATGGCAGTTTGTGGAGGGTAAGGCAAGAGACCTATGCCACCGCTTCAACTATAGGGAAATTCGCACACCTGTATTCGAGCACACGGCGTTGTTCGAAAGAGGTGTAGGTGAAACCACGGATATTGTCGAAGGTGAAATGTACACCTTTAAGGATAAAGGGGACCGGGATCTAGCCCTTCGCCCTGAAGGGACAGCTGGCGTTGTAAGAGCATACGTCCAGAATAAGCTGTTTGGAGAGCCTGATGTCAGTAAGCTTTATTACATAGGCCCTATGTTCCGCTATGAGCGTCCGCAGGCAGGCAGGTACCGTCAATTCCATCAGTTTGGCATTGAGGCTTTTGGAGCCGTTGATCCAGCTATTGATGCTGAAGTGGTCTCACTCGGTTACCAGTTCTGCAAAGACCTTGGACTGAGTGGAGTACGTGTAGAGATTAACTCTGTAGGAAATGCACCAAGTCGTGCAGCCTACCGGGAAAAGTTGCTGGGCTTCCTGAGACCTATGAAGGATAGTCTATGCGGGGATTGCCAGCGTCGTATGGAACGTAATCCGCTGCGTGTACTGGATTGCAAGATTGATCAAGATAAATTCATCGATGCCCCGTCCATATTGGACAGCCTAGATGAAGAATGCACTACGCACTTCGCTAAGGTCAGAGAACATTTGACTGCAATGGGTGTTGAGTATGTTATTAATACACGGCTTGTTCGTGGACTGGATTATTACACGCATACAGCGTTTGAATATAAAGCAGCAGGCATTGGATCCATTGATACCGTTGGTGGCGGTGGACGTTATAACGGTCTTGTAGAAGAGATTGGCGGACCTGATCAGCCGGGCATTGGCCTTGGAATCGGTCTGGAGCGTATTCTGCTCATACTGGAGAATCAGAAGGTCGAGATGGAGACTGTAAAACCTCTGGATGTGTATTTTGTAGCACTGGGCCAAGAGGCTGATCTCGAGATTTCGAAGCAGCTGTTCATCCTGCGCAGCCTTGGTTTCTCTGCAGAACGTGACTATCTGGGTCGAAAAATGAAAGCTCAGATGAAGTCTGCCGATCGCATGTCGGCGCGATATACGGCGATTCTTGGCGAAGACGAATTGAAGAATGGTGTTATTGCCCTGAAATCCATGGCGACCGGTGAGCAGCGTACGGTGAAGCTTGAGGATCTAGGTGGAGCAATCGTATAACCAAGAAGGATTGTAAGAGCACTAACGAGATATTTTAACCTTGAAAGGGTATGATAAATTATGCAACGCAGTCATCATTGTGGTCAATTAACACTAGAAAATATTGGGCAAACTGTAACCTTGAACGGTTGGGTTCAAACCCGCCGCGATCTCGGCGGCGTACTATTTATTGATTTGCGCGACCGGAGCGGTATTGTGCAAATCGTATTTAATCCTGATTATTCCGGAGAAGCCCTGCAAGTGGCTGATAAAGTACGCAGTGAATATGTGCTGGCTGTTACCGGTAATGTTGTAAAACGTGATGCTGAAACTGTAAACCGCAATTTGCCTACAGGTGAAATTGAGATTCAAATCACAGATATTGAAGTTCTTAACGCAGCTAAAACTCCACCGTTCTTCATAGAAGAGGGTGTTGAAGTGGATGAGTCCCTGCGCCTTAAATATCGTTACCTGGATCTGCGTCGTCCGGAAATGCAAAAAACGCTTCTGCTTCGCTCGAAAGCTTCTAAAATCTTCCGTGACTTCTTGGACAGTGAGGGCTTCATCGATGTTGAAACTCCAATCCTTACTAAGAGCTCGCCTGAAGGCGCGCGTGACTATCTTGTACCAAGTCGGGTGCATGAAGGCGAATTCTTTGCACTGCCGCAATCACCGCAAATCTACAAGCAGCTCCTTATGGTGGGCGGAGTAGAACGGTACTACCAGATTGCCCGCTGCTTCCGTGATGAGGATCTGCGTGCTGACCGTCAGCCGGAATTTACTCAAGTCGATATTGAGACCTCGTTCATGGGTCAGGATGATCTGCTTGGCATGATGGAGAAGCTGATGCAGCGTCTGTTCAAAGAAACAGTGGGTGCTGACATTACTCTTCCATTCCAACGCTTGACTTATGCTGAAGCTATAGGTAAGTACGGCTCCGATAAGCCTGACCTGCGGTTTGGTCTTGAGCTGGTAGAAATGAATGATATCGTAGCAAGCTGCGGTGTGAAAGTATTTGCTTCCGTGATCGAAAAAGGCGGCGAAGTAAAATGCCTTAACGCAAAAGGCTGCGGTACATGGACCCGTAAAGAAATTGACGAACTTGGACCTTATGCTGCACGTTACGGTGCAAAAGGTTTGGCTTGGATTCAAGTGAAGGACGGCGAATTCAAAGGACCGATTGTGAAATTCTTCTCTGAGGAAGAAATCGCCGCTGTGAAGGAACGTACAGGTGCTGAAGAAGGCGACCTCTTGCTCTTCTCTGCGGATACTAAGAAGGTTGTAGCCGACGTTCTAGGCGCACTACGTGTTAAAATTGGCCGTCAGCTTGGTCTTATCGACGACAGTGTGTTCAAATTCGCTTGGGTGACAGACTTCCCGTTGCTGGGCTACGATGAAGATCAAAAACGATATGTAGCAGAACACCATCCGTTCACTCGTCCTCGTGAAGAGGATCTGCATCTGTTCGAAACAGATCCGGGTGCCATCCGTGCTCAAGCTTACGATATCGTCCTGAACGGCTACGAGGTCGGTGGCGGCTCCATGCGGATATACAAACGTGAGGTTCAAGAAAAAATGTTCGAAGCTCTGGGCTTCTCCAAAGAAGTAGCTTATGAGAAATTCGGTTACTTGCTGGATGCTTTTGAATATGGTACCCCTCCACACGGCGGTATCGCCTTCGGCTTAGACCGTCTAGTAATGTTGTTGTCAGGACGTACGAATCTACGGGAAACGATCGCATTCCCGAAAACAGCGAGTGCAACCGACCTGTTGATGAATGCTCCGTCGCCTGTAGATAGCTTGCAATTGGAGCAACTGCATATCAAGCTAGCCCCAAAACCGGAAAAAGAAAAGAAATAAACAATTTTAGCTGCCGAAGCAAATTATGCTTCGGCAATGCTTTTTAAGGAGGTTGTACCTCATGTTACATCAGTTCTCACGAACGGAACTTGCTTTCGGACCGGAAGGTCTGGAGATTATGAAGAACAGCACAGTCGCGGTACTCGGTATTGGCGGTGTCGGAGGTATAGCGGTTGAAGCCTTAGCCCGTACGGGTATCGGCCGTATTATCCTGATTGATAAGGACACGGTTGACATTACGAATATTAATCGCCAGATTCATGCTCTCACTACGACGGTAGGACAGAAGAAGGCTGATTTAATGGTTGACCGCGTCAAGCTGATTAATCCCGAATGTGAAGCCATTGCACTGAATATGTTCTATACCGAAGAGACCTATGAGGAATTGTTTAAATACAAGCCGGATTATGTAATTGATGCATCGGATACGATTATCTATAAGGTTCATTTGATCAAGGAATGTCTGGCTCGGGGGATTCCAATGATTTCGAGTATGGGTGCTGCTAATAAAATGGACCCGACCCGCTTTCAAGTTGCGGATATTTCCAAGACTACCTATGATCCTATTGCCAGAATCATTCGTCAGAAGCTACGTAAGGAAGGCATCAAAAAAGGAGTGAAGGTTGTATTCTCAACCGAGGCTCCTATGAAACCGCGTCAGGATGTTACGGATAAAATCGTTCCTGAGAATGCACCGGATAGACGCAAAGCAAAACAGCCTCCTGCCAGCAATTCATTCGTGCCTCCGGTAGCTGGCCTAATTATGGTCAGTGTAGCGGTGCGTGATTTGCTGGAGTCCGGTGGTATCAGCTTGTGATCTAGGCCTTGGTATAGGCATAAAAAATTAATAAATAGACCTATGGGCGTGCAGCCGGAATCCGGTTTGTCACGCCTTTTTTTCATGGTCATTGGGATACTGCAAGATGTAGGCGTTTTAATGGCATAATAGTCTAGCCGAACATAATATTAGTGGAGGTATGAAGTAATGAAGACAAGTTTTTGGCGTAATAGTCTTGGTCTAGAGCCTGAAGATGACTGGAAACGGGAATGGGCAGCGGGAATTCTGAGCTATTTTGCTTCTGTATATATTGTAATGGTTAATGCCGCTATACTGCATGATGCAGGAATGCCGCTGCGCGCGGGGATGGTTGCTACCCTCCTAACCGCTATTACCGGTTGTCTGCTGATGGCTTTTGGAGGTAAAACACCGATTATCGTAGTTCCAGGAATGGGTATTAACGCTTTTTTCACATATACTCTTGTACATTCCATGAAACTGGACTGGAGAGAGGCGCTGGCAGTAGTTGTTGTAACAGGCATCTTGTTTGCGGTTGTGGCATTCACTTCACTATATCGCATTCTAAGCGACGCCATTCCACCTAACCTTCAGCATGCGATTACGGTCGGCATCGGTTTGTTTCTAACATTTATCGGGCTGCAAAAGAGCGGTATTGTGATTGCACACCGGACAACCTTTGTGGCTATCGGTCATTTCAGTGATCCTGAGGTAATTACTTCCTGTGTTACCCTCCTTCTGGCACTGGTTCTTTTTGTGCGTGGGACCCGCGGCGGTCTGCTGATCAGTATGGCGGTTGGAACGGGTTTAGCCTATTTGCTTGGAGCCGGTCATGTACCGGAAAAGCTGGAGTCTGGACATGTGTTCACCGGATACGGAGATGTATTCATAGGTATGGGCTGGACCAACGTTGTCAGTCTGGTATTCTGGATAGCCGTATTTCTGTTATTGCTGATTGTTGTATTTGAAAATATAGGACTGATCGCTTCACAGACTTTGCTGGCAAATCGTCCAGAACGCTTCAAAAGCAGCCTGCGAGCTCTGTCACTTGCGAATATCGCAGCCGGTTTGTTCGGTAGCAGTCCCGTTGTAGCGGCCGCAGAATCGAATGCAGGTATTGCTGCGGGTGGACGCTCCGGCTTGACCTCGCTGGTCACAGGTCTTTTGTTCGCGGCAACCTTTCTATTTATTCCTCTGCTGACTTATGTGCCGGATAGTGCGATCGCACCCATCCTGATTGTTATCGGCGGACTGATGGTACAAAGCGTCCGGGAGATGGATTTCAACGATATGACCGAGGTATTCCCTTCATTTCTGGTCATGGTAATGATTCCTTTCACCTACAGCATTGTCGATGGGATGGCATTTGGTTTTATCACCTATCCGATCGTAAAGTTGGCAATGAAACGCGGTAAAGAGGTTCCTGCAGCATTATACGTTATAGCCGGGCTGTTTTTGGCGAATTTTATCCTACACGCTCTGCTATAGAGTTATATTCGCATTTGTCTTCTTCCTATGCTACAATGAGAATCCTTTTTGTTCCAAGGAAGAAGGGGATATGGCTATGCTTTCGAAGCGAGTTTTGTACGGAGAGACTCACAGAAGCTTAAGCTAACAAAACTTATGGCTATGCTTTCGAAGCGAGTTTTGTACGAAGAGAACTCACAGAAGCTTAAGCTAACAAAACTTTTAGGAGGTAACTGAAATTGGAGGACAACTTTCAAAGTGCCTATCAAGAGGAAGAAGACAGGCTGAATGGAGCGCTAACGGAAATTGACAGTGTCCTTGAGAAACTCCGTGGTACCCCGGTTTATACCGGGCATGATTATACGGAACAGGCACTCGAAGCATCCCGGGATCAAAGGCGCAAAGACCTGGCGAAGCTTAGGCAGGAGCCCTATTTTGGACGGCTTGATTTTCAAGGCAGTGATGAGGATGAACGCAAGGCACTTTATATTGGCAAAATTGGTGTAGATCGCGAACAGGTAAGTGACCGTCCGCTGGTGATTGACTGGCGTGCACCGGTAGCAAGCCTGTTCTATTCGTTTACCGGAGGGACGGAACCTGCCTCCTATGATGCCCCTGACGGGCTAATAGAAGGGCTTGTATACCTGAAACGTAACGTGGTCATCCGCAAACAGATTCTGGAGCGGGTGGCGGATACTTTTAACCGGGAAAGTGATGCCCCAGCGGTGTCGGATGAATTCCTAGTCTATCGTCTGGGAGAAAACAAAGACAACCGTCTGCGAGATATTGTCTCCACCATTCAAGAAGAACAAGATAAGATTATTCGAGCTGCCAAGAACACTGCGTTAATTATTCAAGGTGTTGCCGGGAGCGGAAAAACAACCGTAGCTTTGCACCGCCTAGCTTATTTACTTTATCAGTATAAAGAGCAGGTATTGGCAGAGAGAATGATTATTTTTGCTCCAAATCGGATGTTTCTTGATTACATTTCGGATGTGCTGCCGGAGCTCGGGGTAGGGAATATTATGCAAAGCACCTTCCCTGACTGGGCGTCAAATGTACTTGGTCTTACGCTGGCACAGCAGGATACCACAGAAACACTGAACCGTTGGTTTGAGGCGTCAGGGGCCTTGCCTGAAATCACAGATGAAACACCGGGTAGATTCAAGGGCTCCACGCTGCTAATGGAAATCATTGAATCGAGTGTGAAGCTGCTTGAAAATAGTGCTGTTCCTGCAGGAGACTTCTCTCCATGGGAAGGTGCAGTTCTGCGGCGGGCAACCATATTACATTGGCATAACGAGGAGTACAGCCCTTATCCCCCTGCCAAACGCAAAGAGCGTGTTATGGCCAGAATTCACCGCTGGATTGAAATGGAACTGAAAAAATGCTCTTCGGCATCTATCCTTAAGGACCGCAAGAAAATGGGAGCGCAGCGTGAAAAAGCGTATAGTGGTAAATGGCCTAAATACGACCCGTTGACCATCTACAAGCAAATTTTCCGGGCGGTTAAAACACCGGAGGATTGGCCTGCCGAACCGCCGGCAATTATTCCGGCAAGCGTCTTGAAAGAGACGCGCGGTGATCTGAAAAAGGGGAATCTGCGCGAAGAGGACCTGCCGCCGTTATTATATATTCATTATCTGTTATTCGGAAATGATGATGTAATCAAATTTGATCATATCGTGATCGATGAAGCCCAGGATTTCTCTCCCTTTCAAATTGCGGTGCTGGATCTGTTCGTGCGAGGTCATTCCTTCACCATACTCGGCGATTTATCGCAGGGTATACATGCCTACAAGGGTGTCCATGCCTGGGATGAGATGCAGTCCTTGTTTGCTCCCGAGCATACAGCCTATCATTCCCTTACACGAAGCTACCGCTCCACCATGGAGATTATTGACTTTGCCAATGGAATTTTATCCGCAGGTGTAGGCAGTTCCTTACTTGCAGTACCCGTATTCCGCAGCGGTAATCCAGTACGATTGATTCCTTATCGAGAGAGTTCGGCAGAGGAAGGGCGCATGGAGGATATAACCTCTGCGCTTAAGTTGCTTTCAACCAGGGAGTATCGAACGGTAGCAGTGCTTACACGCAGTCTTAAGGATGCAGAGGAACTGTATGCCAGACTTAGGGAGCATTTCAGCGATATTCATCTGATCGATGGCAGCATGACGGAATATAAGGGAGGACTGTCGGTTCTTCCCCTCTATTTGTCTAAAGGTCTGGAGTTTGATGCCGTGATTGTAGCCGATGCCGACTTGAAGCATTATGGTGATACCGCATGGGATGCGAAGCTGATGTATGTGGGCTGTACGCGTGCGCTGCACGAGCTGTGGCTTCTGCAAGGCGGAAAGCTGCCGTCATACTTGGAATCCGCCGCACTGGCGGTAGAGACTGCTGCAGGGTGGCCTGTGGACGAAGTCCGGTAAAAGAAGTGTGTTAAACCTCTTAGTAGCAAGTAGATCAGTAAGGTGCTCGTAAAGTAACCAGTAAAGTAATCAGTAGGTAATCTGTAGAGTAACCCGAAAAGAACTTAACAAGCCTATAAGTAACCTCTATGAGAATAGGGCAATTGGTGTAAACCGAATGCCCTGTTCTTTTTTTACAGCAAAATCACAAATTAGAACTCAAATGCCTAACTTAATACTCACTATTCCCAATTAAATCGTGCGAAAAAATGTCAAAAGCAGCTTTGGCTTAGTGTACTTTTCAAAATAAGTGCACATTCTGCAACTAAATTGGAGTGTTTTTGCCCTTATGGAGGTTTAGTTGTACAATGTGCAACTATATCTCGGATATTTCATAAAAAGACGGCCTCGGGCTGATTTTAAATGCATAAAGTGCAACTAAAAGTACATATTGGGGGATATGACCCTAAATAACTGTATAAAATGCAGCTATTTATCAAATTATTTATCTAATCCAACCATTACTGTACTAGATGTGAAGAAAGCTGATTCTCTGCCTTATATTCTGGCTTTTATTCTAGCTTGAATCGTCCGGAATGCATGGTGGAGAACAGTTATAACTGTTTTTGAACTTGTAACTCCCCCGTACCTATGGCTTAATAATAAGTGTCCGGCCGGGCGAGAACACTTCTGGAAGGAGGCTGATTGAGATGATTTCAGTATACGAGGTGGTATCCGTCTAAGACGGATACCCGCTTAAACGGAGGAGGCCGAAAGGCCTCCTTATTTCATAAGACGTATGAGTTTCTAATGTAGACATCTGACCAAAGGGTTTAATATAATAAAATTACGGTTTTTACCAAAATATGAAGCTGAGAAAGGAGGCAGGTGACGTGGATATTGCAAACAATGCAGTAGACGGACATAAAGGGACACACCTGTTGAAGGAGGAAACGCAACGTGAGTTACGTAAACGGAAAGGATGTGCTTCCCCCTGGCCTGCTCGAAGAGCTTCAGGGTTACATCCAGGGTGAATTATTATACATCCCGAGAAAAACGGAGCAAAGAGTAAAATGGGGCGAAAACAGCGGCTCTCGTAAGGAAATTGCTAATCGCAATGAGGAAATTTTCTGCTCATACCGGAGTGGAAGCTCTTTACCGGAGCTACAACAGAAATATCATTTGTCGGAGGAAAGCCTCCGTAAAATTATCTCAAAAATGCGGTTGGCATTAAATCGCTAGCTTGCCTTTGAGAAAGAGCATGGCACCGTCCGTTGACGAGGCCATGCTCTTTTTAAATTTTCCCTGTATAATATATATTTGATATTCGTAAATACAGCAAGGAAGTGAAAACATGGATTTATTCTCTTTAGGGGAAGATATGGGCGGCGGCCGGCTGCTTGCGGATCGGATGCGCCCGGTCAATCTTGATGAATATATTGGTCAGGAACTTATTATAGGCCGCGGCAAGCTGCTTCGAAGAGCCATTGAGGCCGATCAGGTATCTTCTGTTCTTCTATATGGCCCTCCGGGCTGCGGCAAAACAACACTTGCTCATATTATCTCCCATCATACCAAGGCTGAGTTTGTCCGTCTCAATGCGGTGGAAGCCTCTGTTAAGGATGTAAGGGAAGTTATTGAGCGGGCTCAAACGAACAAATCTCTATACGGCTCCAAGACCATCTTATTTCTGGACGAGGTGCACCGTTTTAACAGCTCCCGTCAGGATGCTTTACTGCCAGCGGTAGAGAAAGGCACCATTATATTTATTGGGGCTACTACGGAGAATCCGTTCCACTACGTTAACGGGGCTCTTTTGAGTCGTTCCACGCTGTTTCAGCTGGAGTCGCTTACGAGTGAACACAGCTTGATTGCGATGAGGAGAGCGCTGACGGATAAGGATAAAGGGCTGGGTTTTATGGACCTGCGAGTGGATGAGGAAGCGTTGACGCATATAGCAACCATGGCTAACGGCGATATCCGCCGTGCGCTGAACGCGCTGGAGCTGGCTGCCCTCACAACAGCACCGTTGAATGATGGAAGTGTGCATATTACCCTGGAGGTAGCTGAAGAGTCGATTCGGCGGCCGATTGTTAAAGCGGATGAATCCACGCAGTATGATGTGTTGTCTGCTTTTCATAAAAGTATTCGTGGATCTAGTGATGCTGCGTTATTCTGGTTCTTGTATGCAGTTGAAAAGCTTGGGATGGATCCGATGACCTTCATCCGCCGATTAATCGCAGCCAGTAGTGAGGATATCGGCCTTGCCAATCCACAGGCTATGGTTCAGGCTGTAAGTGCGCTTGAAGCTTACCGGAATAACGGCTGGCCGGAGGCGAGGTTGAATATTGTGCAGGCTATTCTTTTTGCGGTGGAAAGTCCGAAGTCTAACGCTGTGGTCACGGCGATTTCCAGAGCTATGGCTAGTATCGATGAAATTAAATCGGCAGAGGTTCCGCTGCATTTACGAGATACGCATTACAAAGGAGCCAGTCTGTTAGGACATGCAGGATATCAATATCCGCATGATTTTCCCGGTCATTATGTGAAGCAGGATTATTTACCTAAAGCTATTTCCAGAAGAGTATTTTACCAAGCTACAGAACAGGGAAATGAAATCAAGATTCGTCATAATCAGGGGCTTCGTCGGGAGCTATAAATATCAAGGTTTCATCCGTGCAGAGACGGGTAATAGAATATATTTACAATTATAAAAAGCGGCCTATGGGCCGCTTTTTTTTATCGTGTATGTTAACTATAGTAACATTAGAACAAATATTTTTAAGTAAAAAGATTGATAATTTACCATAAGTTAATTAAAATGAACTACTAAGCAAGTCTATCACCCTTTCAAAAACCATATAAGGAATAATAAGGCTACTCTATGTGTGAGATATTATGACATTATACTAATTAACTTTATCGAAATTTGCTGAATCTTCATAGATTCACGCGGATTTTGAAATTCTGCTTCGGAAAGGATGATGAATTTTGAGAGAAGAGCTTTTGGAGATCAAGAATTTAAGCACTTCGTTTAGAATTGCTGATCATTATTATGCTGCAGTTGACGATGTTACGCTGACAGTTCGAAAAAATGAGATTTTAGCCATAGTGGGGGAGTCCGGATCAGGGAAAAGCGCACTTGCCTTTTCGGTTATGGGTTTGCACACCAGAGCCAAGATTGACGGACATATCTATTACAAGGGTCAGGATATAGTGGGTATGCCTTCTGCCGCATTAAATAAGCTGCGCGGGAATGAAATGTCGATGATTTTTCAAGACCCCTTATCCGCATTAAATCCATTAATGATTGTCGGTGCCCAGATTGAAGAAGCACTCATCCTGCATGATTCCAAGCTCACCAAGAAACAAAGGAAAGAGAAAGTCCTCGATTTGTTATCAAAGGTGGGCATTCCCCGTCCTGACCATACATATCAGCAGTACCCCCATGAATTGTCCGGCGGAATGAGGCAGCGGGTGGTTATAGCCATTTCTATTGCCAACGAACCCAAGCTGTTAATCGCGGATGAGCCGACTACAGCGCTTGATGTGACGATCCAATTGCAAATTCTTGAGCTGATCAAACACCTGAAGGACGATATCGAAGCAGGAATTATTTTAATTACACATGATTTAGGCGTGGTTAGCGAGATGGCTGACCGTGTTGCGGTGATGTATGCCGGCCAAATTGTTGAAATCGCAGATATATACACGCTAACTTCCCGTGCGAAGCACCCTTATACCCGGTCTTTATTAAACTCTATACCTACAGTCAAGGAGGAAAAGTCCAGATTGCATGTCATTCAGGGAATGGTTCCTTCTCTGCAAAATCTCCCTCGTGCGGGGTGCCGTTTCGCGGCTCGTATCCCTTGGATTGCACCCTCGGAGCATGAGGATGATCCGAAGCTGCATGAAGTAGCTCCAGGTCATTTCGTACGCTGCAGTTGCTACAAGAATTTTCACTTTCCTGAACGAACTGAGGAGGTACACACCCATGGGACTTCTTGAAGTTAGAGATCTAAAGGTTCATTTTCCGATACGAGGGGGGCTATTCCACAGTGATGTTGGTGAGGTCAAAGCGGTAGACAAGGTCAGCTTTACAATTGAGCCGGGGCAGACCTATGGGCTGGTAGGAGAATCGGGTTCCGGCAAAACGACAACGGGCCGAGCCATTATTGGGCTGAATTCTATTACTGCTGGCAGTGTTATTTTTGAAGGGCAGGATCTGGCGCTTAAAGGGGTAAGGAAACAAAGGAATGTCCGAAAGGATATTCAAATGATTTTTCAGGACCCGTACTCTTCCTTGAATCCCAAGAAGCGTGTGTTGGATATTATTGCTGAACCGCTGCGAAATTTTGAAAGGTTATCGCCTGGAGAGGAAAAACGCAGAGTGCAGGAGCTGCTCTCGCAGGTTGGCTTAAGCCCAGAGAACATATATAAATATCCACATGAATTCTCAGGAGGACAGCGGCAGCGGATCGGGATTGCCAGAGCTATTGCTCTAAAGCCCAAGCTTATCATTGCAGATGAACCTGTCTCCGCGTTGGATGTCTCGGTGCAGGCTCAGGTGCTGAATTTTATGCAGGATATTCAAAAGGACTTGAAGCTTACTTATCTTTTTATCAGCCATGATCTCGGCATTATCCGGCATATGTGTGATCACATTGGAATCATGTATAAAGGGCGGCATGTAGAGCAGGGGACAGCTAAGGATATTTTTAATAATCCACAGCATATTTATACCAAACGTCTTCTAGCAGCCATACCTGACATCGACCCCCTGCAGCGTGAAAAGCAGACGCAATTTCGAAAGTCTGTACGTATCGAGTATGAGCAAGCCTACCGGGATTATTTTGATGAAGAGGGATTGGCCTACTCCTTAAAAGCCATTTCTGACACTCATCTGGTGGCATTGCCTGAGAAAGGTTGAGCCTATGTGGAAGATAATTGTACGCCGAATTATGATTATGATCCCGCAAATATTTGTATTAAGTCTTCTGGTTTTTCTTATGGCCAAGGCAATGCCGGGGGATGCCCTAACAGGATTGCTCGATCCAAGCATTGATCCTGCGGCACTGGATGCTATGAGAGAAAAGCTTGGGTTAAATAATCCATGGTACATACAGTATTGGGATTGGATTAGCAATGCGATTCAAGGGGACTTCGGTCAATCCTTTCGCTTTAAAATGCCGGTAGCGGAGCTGATCGGTCAACGGCTGATGAATACGGTCTGGCTGTCTGCGGTCACGCTCATTCTTATTTATCTGATTGCCATTCCTCTGGGCATTACTAGCGGTCGGTTTAACGATACATGGTTAGACCGTTTGATTACAGGCTATACCTACCTTGGATTCGCCGCCCCGTTATTTATTTTCGCCCTATTAATGTTATGGGTGTTCGGATTCCATTTTCAGTGGTTCCCAACGGGCGGTAGCGTAACTCCAGGTGAGGTACCTGGAACGCTGAGCTACACGATGAGTAAATTTTTCCATTTGCTGCTGCCTGCCATATCCATTGCTCTAATCTCAACCGTGAGCACCGTTCAATATTTACGGAATGAAATTATTGATACGAAGCAAAAAGACTATATTCTAACCGCGCGGGCCAAAGGTGCATCGGAGTCGAGGGTGTATAATCGCCATATTTTGCGGAACTCCTTACTGCCGATTGCTGCCTTTTTTGGCTATGAAATCACCGGGTTGATTGGAGGCACTATCTTTGTTGAAAGTATTTTCAGTTACCCGGGAATGGGGACGTTGTTCCTAAGCTCCATAACCATTCGTGATTTCAGCGTAGTAACGGCACTCGTGCTTTTGTATGGGATTGCATCCATTCTTGGCGCCTTGCTGTCGGATATTATCTTAAGCATCGTTGATCCTCGGATCCGAATTAAATAATTTGTAGAAGCGGAACACATGGAGGTGATTGCAGTGGCAAAGCTAAGCGCAGAAGCAACTATGAGGCAGGGTACGGATAGAAGTCCCTCGAGCTGGAGAATTATCTGGCGGGAAATCGTGAGGGATAAGCTGGCTTTGATCTCGTTGATTTTTCTAGTCTTGTTAATAACAGGTGTCTACGGAATTTCCTTATTTCTGGATCAAAAGCAGATCGTATCCGTTGATTTATTTGCACTCTATGAGAAACCCTCGGCCAAGTTCTGGCTAGGCACAGATTATGGGGGTCGGGATGTCTTCGGGCAACTCATTATTGGAACAAGGAACTCCCTCAGTATAGGGATTATAGTTACTGTATTTACTGGAATCATTGGCATTTTAGTAGGGTTGGTATCCGGATATTTCGGTGGAACCATAGATAATATTTTTATGAGAATCTTGGATTTCTTTATGATTCTGCCCATGCTGATGATTGTTATCGCCTTCGTAACCGCAGTTCCTAAATACAATACGTTATCCTTCTCACTGATCATGACAGCCTTTCTATGGATGGGGATTGCGAGATTAATTCGCTCGAAAACCTTGCAGGAAAAGGAGCTTGATTACGTTCAAGCTTCCAAAACAGTGGGCTCCTCCAACCTCAAAATTATGTTCACTCAAGTGCTGCCAAATTTAAGCTCCATTATCATCGTAACGATGACTTTGAATTTGGCGGCCAACATCGGATTGGAGTCAGGGTTGTCCTTTCTCGGCTTTGGTTTTCCGGAGACTACACCCAGCCTAGGGACTCTAGTCAGCTATGCAAGGAATCCACAAACCCTGGAATTCAGATGGTGGATATGGTTACCCGCATCTTTGCTGATCTTGGTATTGATGTTGAGTATAAATAACGTTGGTCAAGCGCTAAAGCGTGCGACGGACGCAAGACAAAGAAAAGGATAAGGGAGGAAATGATTACATGAGTAAACCAATCCGTACAAAGTCTCTACTCTTTGCCTTAATGTTAGTGCTATTGATGTTGGTTGCTGCCTGCAGCTCCAACAACAATAACAAGGGAGCAGCTGACCCGACGGCGGCGCCTTCCGCAACGGAGGGGGCGGCAGAAGCAACTGCGGCACCTGAAGCAGAAGATGGCATTTATTCCATTGATGATTTCAATGCTGACAAAACAAACCAAGGTGAAGCTCTTAAAGGTGGCACAATAACCTTCGGGCTTGTTTCCGACACTCCTTTTGAAGGAACGCTGAACTGGAATTTTTACTCCGGAGAGCCTGATGCCAGAGTGATAGAGTGGTTTGATGAAGGCTTGTTAACCTGGGACGCAAACTATGTCTACACCAACGATGGTGCGGCCACTTATGAAGTAGCGGAGGACGGACGAACGTTCACCTTCACCATTCGCGACAATGTCAACTGGCAGGATGGAAAGCCGGTAACGGCTGAAGACTGGCTGTTTGCGCATGAAGTCATCGGAAATCCAGCCTATGACGGTCCGCGCTATGGCTCGGATTTCACCAATATAGAGGGTATGGATGCTTACCATGCGGGCAAGGCGAAGACTATTTCAGGAATTAAAGTGTTAAGTGATAAAAAACTGCAAATTACCTATGTCAAATCTACGCCTTCCTTATTAACAGGAAGCATTTGGATCTATCCTTTAGCCAAACATATCTTTGGTGGTATGGATGTGGCTAAAATTTCAGCTTCACCCGAAGTACGCCAAAAGCCGGTTGGCTTCGGACCTTATAAAGTCGAGAGCATCGTTCCTGGAGAATCGGTGGTTTACGTTCGAAATGATGATTACTGGCGCGGCGCACCTGTTCTGGATAAGGTTATTCTGAAGGTTATCAACCCAACGACCGTTGTTCAGGAACTGAAATCCGGCGGCGTAGATCTAGTGGATTCGTTCCCGGTAGATCAATATCCGGATAATGCTAAGATGTCGAATGTTGAATTTATTGGTACAACCGATATGGCCTACACTTATATAGGCTTTAAGCTGGGTAAGTGGGATGCGACTAAGAAGGTAGTGGCCTCGGATCCAAAGGCTAAAATGGCCGATGTAAATCTGCGTAAAGCCATGTGGGCTGCGGTTGATAATGATGCTGTCGGCAAAAAGTTCTATAACGGACTTCGCTGGAACGCAACAACGCTGATACCTCCATCCCATCCCGAATACCACGATAATGATAACCCCGGTGTTCCTTATGACCCGGAAGCGGCTAAGAAAATTCTGGATGATGCCGGATATAAGCTTAATGGTGAGTTCCGAACCAATCCTGACGGCAGTGAGCTGAAGATTAATTTCATCTCCATGACAGGTGGAGATATCGCAGAGCCGTTGGCCCAATATTATGTTCAATCCTGGAAGGCAATTGGTCTTAATGTGACCCTGGAAATGGTGGAATTTAATACTTTCTATGATCGGGTGGGTTCCAATGGCGAAGATGATCCAACCGTCGATGTGTACCAAGGCGCATGGGGAGTAGGTAACGATGTCGACCCTGCTGGCCTTTACGGGCATGATGCCATTTATAACTTCCCGCGTTATGCGAGTGAAGAAAATGACCGTTTGATCGCCGAGGGTGTTTCTGAGAAAGCTTTCGATGTAGCCACTCGTAAAGATATCTATAAACAATGGCAGAAGTTCATGGTTGAGGAGATCCCTGTATTCCCTACCCTTTACCGTGCCAAGGTTGTACCGGTCAATAACCGGGTTCTGAATTATACGATCGCGCAAGGAAGCGATATTTACTTGAATCAACTGGCTGTTTCTGCGGATAAAGCAGCTGTGGCTGAATAAAAGTGTATTTTCTACAGATATAGGATAGTAACTTGCGACCTCTTGCTCCGAATATGGAGCGGAGGTCTTTTTACTGATTTGTACCTAAGGAATTAGGTTAACTTTGTGATGTTTATAACATTTAAGCAGCGCTGAATCGTGTAAATTTTACCATAAAGAGGAAGGGAATTGGGAGGGGGGAAATCATTGAATCGATTTGTAAAACAATCATTCTCCTACTAGTGTTGTTTTGTTTGGGCGGATGTGGCAATGGGACACAAAGTAAAATTTTTGAGAATGAGGATAGGCTTAAAGAATCGGGGGATAGTTATTCGTTCTCAAACAAAGTCGGGGAAATTACCAGTGAGCAGGGACATGTAGAATTCTCAGGTTTTTCAGGTGTCTACACGGCTTGGTATTTGAGTAGCACATCTGATACAACGACCCAAATCATGATTAGCGGGAAGATTAAACGTGGGGATTTTAAGCTGATTCAGATCACGGCGGACCATCAGTTGATTACCCTATGGGAGGGTGAAGGGAACAAGGATATGTCCATAATAGTCCCAGAAGGGGAGGGGTCTATAAAATGGGTCGGTCGAAATGCAGCCGGCCATATAACGATGAAGTTGGTGCCACAAGTAGGGTTAGAAGCACAACCTCATGGTGATCTTTTTGATGAAAAGGAATAATATTGCTATCATCACTTCAAAAAAACAGCAAGCCTCCAATCATCTGGAGGCTTGCTGTTTTATTTATTGCGGCAAAGGAACGACCTTCTCCGCACTTTCAATCGTTCCACCACCGAGACATTGTTCTCCTTGGTAGAATACGACCGCTTGTCCAGGTGTAATCGCCTTTTGCGGAACGTCGAAGGTTACATGAACATTCCCATTTGAGCCTGCCGTTAAGGTTACGCCTTGATCAGGCTGACGATAACGGAACTTAGCAGTGCAGCGCAGGGGAGCGGATTCCAGATCGACACCGTTAATCCAGTTCATACCGGACGCTTCCAGGCTTGTGGAGTACAAGCTGTGATGCTTATCTCCCTGAACTACATACAGGATATTCCGGCTTAAATCTTTATCTGCAACGAACCAAGGTTCGCCTGTCCCCGAACCGCCAATACCAAGACCCTGACGTTGTCCCAAAGTGTAATACATCAAACCTTCGTGGCGGCCTTTAGTTTCCCCTGTAGCGATATCAACCATATCACCGGATTGGGCAGGCAAATATTGGCTTAGAAATTCACGGAAGTTGCGTTCTCCGATAAAACAGACGCCTGTGCTATCTTTTTTCTTAGCGGTAAAAAGTCCTGCTTCTTCTGCAATTCTCCGTACTTCCGGCTTAGGAAGGTGGCCGATGGGGAACATGGCCTTGGAGAGCTGATATTGATTCAGTGCATTCAGGAAGTAGGTTTGATCCTTATTGTTGTCCACACCACGCAGAAGCTTGAAAACACCATCTTCTTCTATTACACGCGCATAATGCCCTGTAGCCACATAATCAGCACCAAGCTGAAGAGCGCGATTCAGGAATTCGCCAAATTTAATCTCACGGTTGCACATGACATCAGGATTCGGTGTTCGGCCGGCCTTATATTCATCGAGGAAATAGGAAAATACTTTATCGAAGTATTCCTTCTCGAAATTAACGGTATAGTAAGGAATATCAATCTGTTCACAAACACGTCGTACATCTTCCGCATCGGTTTCAGCTGTGCAAACGCCAAATTCGTCGGTGTCGTCCCAGTTCTTCATGAAGATACCAATAACGTCATAGCCCTGCTGCTTAAGCAAAAGCGCTGTGACAGAGGAATCGACTCCTCCGGACATGCCGACGACGACACGCGTATTTTCTATTGCTTTTGTCATCGTAATCACCATTTCTATAAGAAAATATAAAGCTTTTTAAATACAGAATGCTCGGTACAAAATGTATTATAACATACCCGTGTGCTGTAAACCGCCTGTCCAAAGGATAAAAGTGATGCTAAAATAGTCAAAATTTCAAATTTGTCCACCCGGGAAGCACATTCTTGCGAAAAAGTTACGTTTTGTTATCCAATTGTAAGTACAAATATGGTAACATAAACTAAGAGTGAACATCGGAATACGGAGATATTAAAACCTGTAATACTAACTGATTCTTACACCATAAATCCAGCAATTTAATTGAAAGAGGTGCCCCTTTGAAAATATCTACAAAAGGACGTTACGGGTTGACCATTATGATGGAGCTTGCCATTAAATACGGTGAAGGTCCTACATCCCTCAAGAGCATCGCCGAGAAGAACGGATTGTCCGAGCATTATCTGGAGCAGTTGATTGCCCCCTTGAGAAATGCCGGTCTTGTAAAGAGTATTCGCGGAGCTTATGGCGGCTATATTTTATCCCGTGAAGTCGGAACAATCACCGCGGGTGATATTATCCGTGTGTTGGAGGGACCTATTTCTCCCGTAGACTTTACAGAGGAAGATGATCCGGCCAAACGCGACCTATGGATTCGTATTCGTGACAGTATTGCGGATGTACTTGACTCCACCACCCTGTCGGATCTAATTAATTATAAAGAAGAAAGTCATGTGGATAACTACATGTTCTATATTTAGATAGTGTTGGGCCTAGGCTCATCGACTATTCATTTAAAGTTTATCTTCCCGAATACCCTGCCTTATGGGAGGGCACTGAAAAAGTCCTCTTAACAGCAAAAGGTATAGTCCCTCAAGATTTTTTTAAGGAGACTGTACCTTTTTTCTCTGTATAATTAGGTTATAAACCTAAGTAGGTGAGCCCAATGTTTCGAAAACAACAATCCATGCAGCTTAGTCCATATACAGAACTTTATAACTTAATCATTCCCAAGGATAATATGTTGCGGCAAATCAATGAGTTGGTCGACTTCTCATTTGTCTACGAAGAGCTGAAGGCGAGGCGCGCTACTGTCTAGATAACGGTCGAAATGCGATCGATCCAATTCGCATGTTCAAGTACCTGCTCTTGAAAGCGATCTTTGAACTATCCGACATAGATATTGTCGAGCGCTCTCGGTACGATATGTCGTTCAAGTATTTTCTTGATATGGCGCCGGAAGTTGCGGTAATTGACGCTAGCTCATTAACGAAGTTCCGAAAACTGCGGCTTAAAGACATGAATCTCCTCGACATGCTTATTGGCAAAACAGTCGAAATTTCGCTGGAAAAGGGCATTATCACAAGCAAAGCTATAATTGTGGATGCGACCCATACGAAAGCGCGCTACAACCAGAAATCCCCTCGTGAAATCTTGCTGGATCGTTCCCGGAAACTGAGAAAAGCGGTCTACATGGCGGATGAGTCCCTGAAAGCCAAGTTACCAGCAAAAAACACAAGCGATGTGCTCGAGAACGAAATCGCCTACTGTCAAAAACTCATCGCCATACTCGAAACAGAAGGCGGGATCTGCGCGCTTCCCAAGATAAAAGAACCATTAAACCTACTGAAAGAAACGGTAGAAGATGACCTGGAACAGCTGCGTATCTCGGAAGACCAGGATGCAAGGGTAGGTCACAAGAGTGTGGATTCCTCGTTCTTTGGATACAAAACCCACATTGCCATGACCGAGGAACGGATTATAACTGCGGCGATTATCACTACAGGCGAGAAGAATGACGGGAAGTAACTACAGACGTTGATTGAGAAAAGCAAGGTAGCCGGGATGGAAGTTAACACAGTGATCGGGGATACGGCTTACTCGGAGAAAGAGAACATTGCGTATACCCAAAATAACGAAATTGAACTTGTCGCCAAACTCAACCCCCTTATTACACAAGGTGCTCGTAAGAAAGAGGATGAGTTTCAGTTTAATAAAGACGCGGGTATGTATGTGTGCAAGGCGGGCCATATGGCGGTCCGGAAAGCGCGTCAAGGCAAGAAGGGCACTGGTAAAAACCAAACAAACACCTACCACTTCGATGTGGAGAAATGCAAGCGATGTCCTTTGCAAGAGAGATGTTATAAAGAGGGGTCAAAAAGCAAAACGTACTCGGTGAGCATAAAATCCGCTGAGCACACTGAGCAAATGGCGTTTGAAGAAACTGAGTACTTCAAAGAGCGAGCAAAGGAACGCTACAAGATTGAAGCCAAGAACAGTGAACTCAAACATAGACACGGGTATGATGTAGCCACATCCTCGGGTCTAATGGGCATGGAACTCCAAGTCGCAATGGCCATATTCGCGGTTAATCTAAAGCAAATATTGAAAATGATCGGTTAAGAAATATGGAACAAACAAGGTATAGCCATGCAAAAAAATACGACGCTTACCCAAATGACAGGGTAGGTATCGTATTTTTTTAAGCTTACGATTTAGAAATCCTCAAATCCGTAAGTTCTTCAGTGGCCTCCCTTATGGCGGGGTGTTTTTTTGTGTGGAGCTGAGGGAATGCTGCGTTAGATGGGGGATTTGTGGTTCCGGCTGGACAAATAGTAGTATTTTGTAAATCTATTCTTGGGTGCGAGGTGTTACAGAGAAGGAATGTTACGGTGATGCGGAAAGTTATAGAGATGATGGATGATACATCTATTTGGTGCTGCCTCTTCTTGAAGTTAGGAAATTAAAGGGAATTTTTCCTACTAATTCGAGAAATAAGCACCTATTGAGTTATTTAGAGGGAAAATTTCCCACTAAATTTAAGTTGTAGCCTCAAAAAACCTCGAAATGGGTGGATTTCTTGTATTTATAGGGAATAATTCCCTCTAAATGTTGATTATAAGATTTTATTTATGATTTAGAGGGAAACTCTCCCTCTAAACTTCATTCGCCGCGATATTAGACTCTAACCAGCAAGCTGGAACTGGACAAACTTGGACATATCGGTTACTGGAGCGTAATCCACCTGAAGTTTATCGTTACATGAGTACAGAAAACTTAAGATCTTCACTAACTGGTCTTATTACTCATTTTACCATTGCATAACGAACATCCGTTTGGGTATAATACAAACAAATGTTCTTACTTTGGGAGGTTACTGGTAATGAAGATGCATGTGGGTCAAATGGTCGAGATTGTTTATGTAGACAAAGTTGGGAAGATCACGCAGCGTAAAATCGAAATAAAAAGCATGCGGGATGGCATGCTTCGGGCAACCTGTCTGTCGAGTGGTTCTCCGCGTGTTTTCCGGATCGATAATATTCTCGCTTGGCAGCCAACTAAAGTGAAACATGCGGGATGAAACTCTGACTACATTCTAATTATTACAGTTCTTCTAAATAAATAACAGAGCACTAAAGTGTTGATACTGATTAAAGGGTATGATATAAAGGAGACCGAACGATTTTCTTATATTTTAAAGAAGTCTAGAAGCGGAGACCTAACCATGAAACCTATCTATTTGGACCATGCCGCCTCCACTCCGGTGCATCCCGAGGTGGCTGGTATTATGTTGAAAATAATGACAGAGCAATTCGGAAATGCATCCAGTGTGCATTCCTTTGGCCGTGCAGCTAAAAAGATTATAAACGGGGCGAGAGATGTTATCGCTTCCTCTTTGGGTTGTTCCCCGGAAGAGTGGGTATTCACCAGCGGGGGCACAGAAAGCGATAACTTGGCAATATTTGGTGCGGTAGCATCCTCTTCTGAGAAGGGAAAACATATCATTACCACGAAAATAGAACATCATGCTGTTTTACATACCTTTGAGATGCTAGAAAAGGAAGGCTTTAGTGTGTCTTACCTTCCGGTTGATTCTACTGGATTAGTTAGTGTTGATGATGTTAGGACTGCTCTGAGATCGGATACGGTACTAATTAGTGTAATGTTTGTCAATAATGAAGTCGGAACGGTGCAGCCCATTGCTGAGATTGGTGAGCTGGCGGCAAGTAAAGAAGTTTTGTTCCATGTAGATGCTGTACAGGCATTAGGCTTGCTGCCGATTTCCCTTCGTGATATTCCAGTAGATTATATGAGCTTCAGCGCACATAAAATCAATGGGCCTCAAGGCATCGGTGGTCTGTATGTAAGAAGAGGGGCACCCATTCATCCAAGGCAGCATGGAGGTCTTCAGGAGCGCGGACGCCGAGCGGGTACGGAGAATCTAGCCGGTGCCGCAGGTTTTGCCAAAGCGGTGGAACTGGCTGTACAAGAGTTGGAACAGAAACAGGCGGATTCGCTAGCATTGCGGAAAAAGCTGCTCGGGGAACTGGATATTCGTATCGGGAATGAAAGCTATACAATCAACGGAAACTCCAATCATTTCCTACCGAATATAATAAACTTAAGCTTCCCTGAAGTAAGAACGGATGTCATGCTCATGAATTTGGATATGGAGAAGATTTCCGCAGCCAGCGGATCAGCATGCACCTCCGGATCGTTGGAAATATCCCATGTATTGAAAGCTATGGGTCTCTCATCAAATCTTTTGAATTCTGCGATTCGATTTAGCACGGGTTTGGGTAATACTAGTGAACAAATGGAATACGTTGCCCAAAAAGTTGAAACTATTTTGAAGAGGCTACGTAACAGAGACTAAGGTATTTTCCTTTGCGAGGGGACTAACCGATATGAAACTTCAGGATATGATAGGACTAGCTGTATTTGAGGTAGAAGAAGGTCAAGAAATTGGCACAATTGTCGACTGTATTGTCGATTCAAACTTGAATATTACGGGTATTGAACTTGAAAGTAAATCTTTCTTCACTAGTCATGTGAAAGTTGTAGCATGGAAAGACATCGTTGCCTACGGTGAAGATGCTGTCATGATTGCCAGTAAAGAGTCCATTGACAAGGCTGATTCAGACAACATACCCCATACTTTTCTTCTGGGGAAGAATAAATTGAAGGATTTGCAGGTAGTAACTACTGCCGGAGCGATCATTGGAAAAATATCCGATGTTTATTTTGACCAAAAGATGGGAAATACAATAGTAGCGCTGGAAATCAGTGATGGATTAGTGACTGATTTAATCGAAGGCCGCAAATGGCTGCCTTGTTCTGAAGATATGTCCATTGGGGAGAATGCATTATTGGTTCCGGCAATGAGCGAAGAACGGCTACAAAAAGCCATTAATATTGTTAACGGATAGGTGGAATGTTTTATATGAAGTGTCCAAACTGCAACTCCAAAGATATCGGAAAGATCGGCTCCCACCAGTTCTATTGCTGGGGCTGTTTCATCGAATTGACGGTAAACGGCGAGAAAATGTCGGTTTATCAAGTTGAAGAAGACGGCACACTCAGTTCTCTCGACGATTTGTTCTCCGGAGAGGAATACGTACAGGAATTTCCTCATATCCACGCGTCATCTTAATCTTTAGTAAACTATTAAGAAGTGTGGGTACATACAATAAACGTCTGATGCCTTACTGTTGTTATAACAGTGAGGTATTAGGCGTTTTTTTGTGATGATGGTTATTTTGCAGCAGCCTTACATATACTTATTTAGGAAAGCCAGTCCAGTTTTAGCCGCAGGAGGGAACGGAATGGAGCAATGGTCCCAAAGTAAGTGGCTTCGCCCAATGATCGGAGTACTCTTAACTTTGATTATCTTATACTTTGTTTGGCAGCTTCGTCCGATGCTGCAGTATATCTTTTTATTTTTGAAAGCCATTCTGGCGCCTTTTTTGGCCGCTATGATTATCTCTTATGTGCTTAATCCTGTTGTCAGTATGCTGGCCGCCCGCAAAATGCCGCGAAGTATTGCAGTGCTTTTAATTTACGCTGTTTTTTTAACCACGTTAGCGGTAATAGCCATCAACCTTATTCCAATGTTTATCACTCAGCTTGAGGAGTTGAATGAACACTTACCTGAAATGACACTGCATGCCCAAAGTCTGATGCGCAATATGAATACCCGTTTAATTCCCCCAGGTGTGGAAATGGGGATGAACAACTGGTTTTTTCAACTTGAAAACCGTCTTGCAACAGGGATATCCCATTTTCTTGATAATATCGGATCCACCATAAATTTGCTGTTTAACGCGTTTATCGTCCCGTTTTTGGTGTTTTACATCTTGAAGGATTTTGATGTATTCGAACGAACCGTAGTGTCGTGTCTGCCACGTTCCCGGCGTAAATCCATTGTTACAATGTTAAAAGATATAGACGAGGCACTGGGGAACTACATCCGCGGACAGTTTCTGGTTTGTATAATTATCGGGGTGCTTGCTTATATCGGCTATGCGTTAATTGGTATGCCATATGCCCTGCTTTTTGCCTGCGTGGTGGCTTTATTCGATATTGTGCCTTATCTGGGCCCTTTTCTGGGGGCGGCCCCTGCAATAGTAATGGCGTCGACCATTTCCTTTCGTTTGGTTCTGCTGGTTGCGGTTGTGAATACCTTGTGCCAAATGCTTGAGAGCAATGTTATCTCCCCGCAGGTCGTGGGCCGGACTCTCCATCTGCATCCTTTACTCATTATATTTGCGCTGCTTGTGGGTGGAGAAGTGGCTGGCATAGTAGGTCTAATTCTGGCGGTACCGTTATTTGCAGCAGGTAAAGTGGTTCTTCAGCACTTTATAGCTTATTATATGAAAAGAAAACATGTCTAGGGAACATTCACATTGACTGGGGCTGCAGCTTTTGTATATAATATTGTGGAATATTACGATTAGCATCGTGAATATATTTATCGTTGATGAGGAGCATTAATTTCGAAATCGTCAATACAGAGAGCCGGCGCTGGGTGCGAGCCGGTTGACGGAGCGGAATGAACTCACCTCGGAGTAACGGCGCAAATGTTGCAGAATCCGTCAATAGCGGACACCTGCTGGTTGAACGCCGTCGCCTCACCCCCGTTAAAGGGTGCAAAGTGAGTGGCAGAACAAAGCATGTTCAGCCGCTAACTAGGGTGGTACCACGGGAATTTAAACCTCTCGTCCCTAGCGTTTACGCTAGGGATGGGAGGTTTTTTTGAAATATAAGAAAGTATAAGTTTCACTTCATACTTGTTCCTTATATTTTTACGTTTCATGATATTTAACTAGGGTAGCAAACTTAACAGCAACACTCCAAGGAGGAGCCTATGATGAGCGACAATAAAGCAAGTGTAACTGCCGGACCTGGATACCGGGCACAGAACCTGGAGCCGAAATGGCAGCAGTTTTGGGAAGAGAACAAAACCTTTAAAACAGGTGAAGACCCGGGGAAACCGAAATTTTATGCGTTGGATATGTTTCCATACCCTTCAGGTGCCGGGCTCCACGTAGGCCATCCAGAAGGTTATACGGCTACTGACATTGTTTCCCGCTACAAGCGGATGAGAGGCTATAATGTACTTCACCCCATGGGTTGGGACGCATTTGGATTGCCTGCCGAGCAGCATGCTTTGGATACAGGTCAGCATCCGCGTGAAATTACATTTAAGAACATCGACAATTTCCGTCGGCAGATCAAATCGCTTGGTTTCTCTTATGATTGGGACCGCGAGATCAGCACTACTGACCCGGCGTACTATAAATGGACACAGTGGATTTTTATACAGCTCTATAATCGCGGTTTGGCTTATGTAGCAGAGGTTCCTGTAAACTGGTGTGAGGCGCTCGGAACCGTGCTAGCCAATGAAGAGGTTATTGATGGAAAAAGTGAACGCGGTGGTCATCCGGTTGTCCGTAAACCGATGCGTCAGTGGATTCTGAGAATTACGGAGTATGCAGAACGTTTGCTGGATGACCTGGAGGAACTGGATTGGTCCGAGAGCATCAAGGATATGCAGCGCAACTGGATTGGCAAATCAGTAGGAGCGGAAGTTACCTTTGCTATTGAAGGTTACGAAGCGAATCTGACAGTGTTCACGACTCGTCCGGACACATTGTTCGGAGCCAGCTATTGTGTGTTGGCCCCTGAGCATGAGCTGGTAGAAGTCATTACAACAGAAAGCCAGCGTACAGCTGTGGCAGAATACAAGGAGAAAGCTTCTCATAAGAGTGATCTGGAGCGTACTGACCTTGCTAAGGATAAGACAGGAGTATTTACTGGCGCTTATGCGATCAATCCGGTGAATGGCGCTAAGGTACAGATCTGGATCGCGGATTATGTTCTGGCCGGATACGGAACGGGAGCAATCATGGCTGTTCCAGGTCATGACACGCGGGACTGGGAGTTTGCGAAGCAGTTCGGTCTGGAAATCCTGGAGGTTGTGCAAGGCGGGAACATCGTGGAAGAGGCCTACGCAGGAGATGGACCGCACGTTAATTCCGACTTCCTGAATGGACTGGAAAATGCAGAAGCCATTGCAAAGATGATCTCTTGGCTGGAGGGAAAAGGAAGCGGCAAAGGCAAAGTGACCTACCGCCTCCGTGACTGGTTATTCAGCCGTCAGCGTTATTGGGGTGAGCCTATTCCAATTCTGCATCTGGAAGATGGATCAATGAAGACAGTGCCGGAAGACCAGCTTCCATTGCTGCTGCCGGACGTAGATCAGATCAGACCTTCTGGTACTGGTGAATCTCCATTAGCAAATGTAACGGATTGGGTAGAAACCGTGGATACAGAAACGGGAATGAAAGCACGTCGTGAGACCAATACAATGCCGCAATGGGCAGGCAGCTGCTGGTATTACCTGCGCTTCATAGATCCGCTTAATGATCGTGAGCTATGTGCGCCAGACAAGCAAAAGGAATGGCTACCCGTAGATCTGTACATCGGTGGAGCTGAACATGCTGTACTTCACTTGCTCTATGCCCGGTTCTGGCACAAAGTACTGTATGATATTGGAGTTGTACAGACTAAGGAGCCTTTCTACAAACTGGTCAATCAAGGTATGATTCTCGGAACGAATAACGAGAAAATGAGTAAATCCCGCGGGAATGTCATCAACCCGGATGAAATCGTAAACGAATATGGTGCGGATACACTCCGTCTGTATGAAATGTTTATGGGACCGCTGGAAGCCACCAAGCCATGGAATGAAAAAGGAACGGAAGGGATTCACCGCTTCCTGTCCCGTGTATGGCGTCTGTTCGTGAATGAGGATGGCAGTCTTAATGCCAAGATTACAGACAATGGCGGCAGTGACGAATTCAAACGGACATGGCATAAAACGCTTAAAAAAGTAACAGAGGACTTCGAAAGCCTACGTTTCAATACAGCGATCAGCCAATTGATGATTTTCACGAATGATGCCTACAAACAGGATACACTCCCGCGTGAAGCGATGGAGAATTTCGTGCAAATGTTATCTCCGCTGGCACCGCATCTTTCAGAAGAATTGTGGCAGTTGCTTGGACATGAAGGGGGCATCAGCTATGTAGCCTGGCCTTCTTACGATGAGTCATGGACAGTGGATGCAGAAGTTGAAATCGTCGTGCAGGTGAACGGCAAAATTATCCAGCGTGCCTCGATACCACAAGGTATGGGTCAAGAGGAAATGCAGGCCCATGCATTGGCACTTCCGAATGTAAGTGCAGCTGTAGAAGGCAAAACTGTACGCAAAATTATTGCAGTTCCCGGTAAGCTTGTAAATATCGTAGTGGGTTAAGCGAAGAACGCATGATTGCCCGCAGCAACGGATTATTCCGTGCTGCGGGCTTTTGTTTTCCTGGGAACAGAAGGTAATCCCGGATTAACGGTCCACTGGACTTTGGACAATACCGTCCCTTCCGAACAACATATCTAGCTTAAAGACATCCTCGTCATATTTGTCATGCGTAGTGGTGATTAGACGTTCAAAGACACCTTCCAGACTACAACGGAGATGACTCAACGCTTCAGCTGTGATGCCGCCGGGAACGGCTACACGTTCCTGAAGCATTTGCGGGGTGAAGTCACCCTTGGTCAGAAGTTTTCCAGTGCCTAACATCATTTCACCCGCCAGCGTACTAATCAGTGATTCATTGATGCCTGTCGCTTCGACTGCAGCTTCTATCCATCGTTCAATGAAATAGCTCAGGAATGCAGGTCCACAGCTGGAGAAGTCTGAGGCAATTCGGGTATGATTTTCGCTAATTTCGACCGGAACGCTGATAAATGACAATAGCTGAATCAGCATAAGCTTATCTTTTTTACTCAGTCGTTCTCCGAATACACAAAGAGAGGAGCCTCCTTTCATACGATGGGTAATGCTAGGGATGACTTTGGCAATCTTGGATGGCAGAACAGACTCCAGGTGATACAGCTGAACAGGACTCGTAATAGATACTACTATTTGATCTTTATGCAGAAGAGGGCCTATTTCATCGGTTATCGCTTTAAATTCCATAGGTTTGATACATAAGAAAACAATATCACTCAGGGTCGCAGTTTCACTGTTGCTACCACATATCAACATTCCCGGATGGCGTTCCGCAAGCTGAACCAATCTGTGCGGGCTCCGATTGCTGGCAAGTACTTCCTGAGGCTGCAATGCCCCGGAAGAAAGAAAGGCGTCAATCAGCAGGCTGCCCATACTGCCCGTTCCGATAAATCCCACCTTCATCCTGTGGTTCCCTCCTTCCATACTTATCCTTTTGGCATGAATTCTCTTCGTTAAATGTATGCGGCATAGACTTGGACACATGTCAGGTTAATGCGGTAAAAGTTATGAAAGAAAATAGGGTATCTCATAATAAGGAGGAATATGCGGTGAATATAAGAACTATAAGCATCGGTATTGCAGCGGCACTGCTTGGCACCGGACTATTATGGTATAGCGGAAACGGACAAAACAAGGGTATCGCCGGATGGGAAACGCTGAATTCAAGTATTGAACGAACCCTTGCTGAAGATAAGTCCAGCGGGACCCAGAACAAAGCCACAATTGCGGTAGAACCTATACAGAACCTTGATGAGGCCAACACAGACATGAAGGCTGCTGATTCTTCAAAAGAGGGGGAAGTTGTGGCCCCGGCATCTGAGGGTAAGGTAAATGTAAATACAGCAGAACAAAACGGGTTAATGGAGCTGCCGGGCATTGGAGCCAAGAAAGCGCAAGCCATCCTTGAATACCGCCAAAGCCACGGACCCTTTAAGGGAATGTCCGATCTGGGAAAGGTGAAAGGAATTGGACCTAAAATGCTGGAAAAGCTGAAACCCATGGTTTCGTTTTAAAGGGGATATGATACAATAGTTAACAACTTATTCTCGAAAAGATGGAGATTGAACAATGACGCAAGCCAACCGTAAAAATTGGGATACTTATTTCATGGATATTGCCTGCATGGTCTCAACCCGATCACGTTGTACCCGTCGTCATGTCGGGGCTGTGCTGGTTCAGGGCAAAAAGCTGCTGGGTACTGCCTACAACGGAGCTCCCATGGGGGTGCCGGATTGTTCAGAGGCCGGATGTATGGTTTCAGAGCAATATGAAATGGAACTGGTAGACGGTACTGAGACAATGGTGAAGAAACAACGCTGCATACGTACGATTCATGCCGAACAGAATCTGTTGTTGTTTACAGACCGCAGTGACAGGGAAGGAAGTACTGTGTATGTAACGGACGAGCCCTGCTGGACCTGCGCGAATATGCTGGCTAACAGCGGTGTCGTAGAAATCGTATATTACCGTCCGTATCGTAAGGATATGGAGAAGGTTCGGTCGATGATGGCATCTCAAGGAATTGTTTTTCGTCAATTGGAGAGCTACGAACCGCCGCAGGAAACTATGATCACAATTAAAGATTAGTTAGATCCGGAGGAGGAACCTCTGTTAACGCAGTTCGCTGCGAAGACAGGGGTTCTTTTTGCATTATTGAGGAGGATTGTTTTGAAAAGAAGACCACTTATGAGCTTCACTGTATGCTGGGTAGCCGGAAACGCCGTTGCTTGCGGAGTATCAGGCAGTTCTCTGTTAGTGGCGTGGGCTGGTGGGTTACTACTACTGGGTGCCTGGGCGATCTTGGGGGGATTGAGCTGGAAATACATAGCTGTCTTAGGGTTAGCTTTTATATTGGCTGGTGTGTACTGGGAGTGGACTGAGAGACATAATGTGACTGCTCTCCCGGCATCTTTAGTATTGGAATCAGTGGAGCGTGCCGAGGAAATTCCAGTCCAAGCTGAGGGATCTATTATTTCAACGGTTGAACGGGACGGTGACCGAGTGGATTTTACAATAAGAATTATAAGCATGTCCAGCCCTCCGTTTCCAACACCACCAACAAATGGAGCGTGGGTGAAGGTGAAGGGAGAAAAGGTGATTGTCCAGGTCAAGCTGGAAGCTGAACCTGAGATTATGGTGGCGGCAAAGTGGCGCAGAGGGGATCAAGTGGTTTTAAGCGGTTTACTGGTGCAGCCCTCGGCGGCTAGGAATTTTGGAGGCTTCGATTATCAGGCTTATTTGCTGGCGAAGGAAATTCATTGGATTCTAAAAGTTAATGGGACCCAACAAGTGGACGCTGTACAACCTACCTCCTGGAGCTTAACGACCCTTTTACGCTGGAATGATGGATTAAGAGCTGCCCTAAGTGAGGAAATGGATCGATTATATGAAAAGCGCAACGCCGGCTATATGAAGGGCCTTGTCATCGGAATCCAGCAGGATTTAGACCCGGAGACATTCAGGCAATTCTCTCAACTGGGATTAACTCATATTTTGGTGATCTCAGGTATGCACGTAGCGGTCTTTGTAGCCGTCCTTTTATTTATACTGATGCGGTTTCTACGTCTGACTAAGGAAACGGCTCAAACCCTTGTTCTGCTTCTGGTGCCGGTGTACGTGCTTTTATCTGGAGCGGGTCCCTCAGTCATCCGTGCTGGAATTATGGTCATGATTACGTTGTTGGCGGCCCGTGCAGGAGTGTTAAAAGATGGTTTGAATATTCTAAGTGCGTCTGCACTTTTGATGCTGGTCTGGAATCCGTACTTTTTACTTAGTGTCAGCTTTCAGCTATCCTTTCTGGTGACGCTGGGATTAATGACTTATGTGCCTCTAGCCAGCTCCCTACTGACAGGATTGCCCCGTTGGTTAGGAGGTGCTATAGCAGTTACTTTGATTGCCCAATTGGTCTCCTTCCCGTTAACGATTTATTACTTCAATCAATTTTCATTGCTTTCGATTGCGGCTAATTTCTTGCTGGTTCCACTCATCACTTTTGTCGTCCTGCCGTTAGGTGTGGCTGTTCTACTTCTTGGAAGGCTTTGGGGAGGGGCAGCCAACCTATTGGCCACTGTTGCGGAGTGGATTAACAACCTTACTTTTAATGCGGTGGAATGGATGAACGGCTGGTCAGTCGGGGTGACGATTTGGCAATCCCCTTCGCTATATTGGATCGGTGCGTATTACTTATTATTATATGGTTTGCTGTATGCATGTAAAAAACTACTCGAAAACCGCTATACACATTTGCCGTTGTATATGGAGGATGAGACGAGGCCGCTTGCGGGGCTTCATCCCCATCTGCTGTCAGACGGAGGAAGAACCAGACTGCCTAACTTTGACACTTCTTTCCCTTACCCCAATTTGCTTCCTTTACTTTGGAGTCCGGGTTCAGTATCCCTGCTGATATTGTGTTTCGCATTACTGATCTATAGAGGCTACCAGCCCGAGAACTATTCCGGTAACGGAGCGATAAGCTACTTTGATGTAGGGCAGGGCGACAGTATTCTCATTACAACCCCGGGAGGTTCTAATATTCTTGTAGATGGCGGGGGAACGATCAGCTTTGGTGAAAAAGAAGAATGGCGTATCCGCCGCAGTCCATTCGAGGTAGGTGCTAAAGTGCTGCTGCCCTTACTTAAAAAGCGCGGTATTCACCGTCTGGATGCGATCATTCTGACACATGGGGATCAGGACCACGCAGGAGGCCTGCAGGCTGTGCTGGAGGGAATCCCCGTCTCCGCGTTACTGTTCAATGGAACGATTGCAGAGGGTGAACCTTACATAAAGCTGATGAGGACAGCCTTGGATCGTAATGTACAGCTGTACGGGATTCATCAGGGAATGAAGGTCTCGCCGGATAGGAACACAGAGCTTTCCTTTTTGTGGCCGGAGTTGGAAGAGGGAGGCAAGCCGGGTGTTCTTCCCGTGTTGGAGGAGCAAAACCATGATTCTGTTGTATTCAGGCTGAGTATGAATGGCAGCCATTTTTTGTTCACGGGGGATATGGATAAAGAAGCGGAAGAAATGATTATAGAGAGGGATTCCAACAATTCAGCATCCTCACAACAGCATGTTGACGTTTTAAAGGCGGCACACCACGGAAGCAAAAGCTCCAACAGTGACGGTTGGTTAAAATATTGGAACCCGTCAACTGTGGTTATATCTGCTGGAGTCAATAATCTATATGGGCACCCTAGCGGCGAGGTTTTGGATCGGTTAGCTGCAAACAAGATACCTATATTACGTACGGATCAGCAGGGCGAGATTCAGATGGAAGTACATAAGGGAATTATTCGAGTACGGCATAAGGTGAATTAGGAGTCCTCTAGTCACTAAAGCAAAGATCTTTGTAATTATTTTTACAATTAGGGAACTTTTTACTCCTTCGAAAGTCTTATTAAGCAAGAGGTGAGATAACCATTGCAAAGGGATAACTTGCAGTTTGCCACGGCGTACGCACCGGAGATGACCTTGCGGGATTTGATGGAGGATTATGGAACAGATGTGTGGAATTATGCTTTTTTTCTGACGCGAAGCCGTGAGCAGGCCAATGATATCAGTCAGGAAGTGTTTCTGAAGGCGTTCAGAAATATCAGCAAGTATCGAGGACAATCTTCGGTGAAGACGTGGTTGCTGACAATCACAAGGAATACAGCCTTTAGTTGGAGTAAAAATAGCTTTTGGCGCAGATTTACAGCTCTTGGTAATCATCAGGGAACTATAAATCATTTCTCTGCCGAAAAGGAAGCGCTGGGAAAGCAGTATGCAAACCGGATCTGGGAGATCATCATGGAGCTGCCAGATCGTAACAGAGAAGTTCTGGTGTTGGATATTCAGTATGGGTTATCTATATCTGAAATGTCAGATTTGCTGAAGGTGGTTCCGGGAACGGTAAAATCCCGTTTAGCCCGGGCAAGAGACAAGGTACGAATGGCGTTAGAAAAGGAGGAGAAGGAATGAAGGGGCGATCCGAGGATAAGGAGCATGTAATGGTCGGTCACACAGACTGGTATAGACAGGCAGGCCGCAGACCTTTACGTGAGGAGGGTTTCACGCCTGAACTTATGCAGAGGATTGAAGCAGCGTCTGTCAGCCCTCATAAAGGAAACGCCAGATTTTCTAGAGGAAAAAGGCCTGTCTTCCTTCTCTTAGCGTCTGCTTTTGTGATTTGTATTCTAATTTGGCAGGCGGGCGGAATAAACGGTCTTCAAACCTTGATTCCAAAAGGACACCCTCTTCAAAAAGCTGCTGCTAGACCATCCTCAGAACCTACAGTTGAACCGCAGGTATATTCACCACCCGTTGGTTCCGCCGAATTTGAGTTTAGTGGTAAAAAATATTATATGCCGTTGCCTCTGGATCGGGATAAAAGAATCGCTTACGCGGTAGAAACCTCTCAGGGAATCCTGTGGTCACCGGCACCACATGGTGTGAATTACAATAAGTATTTATTTTTTCATCCGACGGAGCCTCGTGTCCTATATTTAAGCAGTAAAGAGAATTCAGAGCTATCCGCTACCTCCGCAACTAAAGTTTATAGTTACCCGCTTTTTGCCAGCGACGAGAATACCTATAATTATGTATCTGGAGTGTTTGGTGTTGGAGATTATGCGATTGTAATGAGCTATTCAAAAACTGTAGGAACTAAAGCCTCCTCAAAACAGATACTCTCGGTCGTGGATGTCAGAAAGGTAGTGCCAGGTGGAACCGTTGTTCCGAGGGAGTTATTTACTCTTGATGACCCAGCGTTAAATGTATACAGGTCTTTGACTGCTATTGATAAGCAACATGGGGAATTTATCATGCTCTTTAGTGTTGCTGACGGAGAAGGTGGGTATGGTTATAAGGCTGTTGTGTATGATTTTGATTCGGGACAAAAACATGAGCTAAACGCGCAATTTCAAATTCAGGAATCTACGGTTACTTATGAAACTGATGGAGAGAAACGGAATATAGAAATTTTTATAAAGACGGGGGAACAGTGGTATTTGGACTGGATGAATGAAGAACAGAACAGTAGATAATTTACTAAAAAAAAGCTATACTTTTTGATAAAGTGTTTTTCTTTAGAGAAGAGTGGAGCGAAACGGATGAAGAAACTAACGATTGAAGATGTGGCTCAAAAGGCGGGGGTGTCGAAGAGTACAGTCTCGCAATTTTTGAACAAACGTTTTAAATATATGAGTGAAGCGACGAAGAACCGGATTGCTGCGGTGATCGAGGAGTTGAATTATCAACCCAATGGACTGGCTCGCAGCTTGAAGCAGAACCGAACGCATATGGTCGGTATCATTGTCGCTAATATTGATTATTCATTGTCTATACAATGTATTCGTGCGATTGAAAATGAACTGCAGAGCCGCGGTATACAGGTTATTATTTGCAATGCTGATGAGAATGCAGAGAAGGAAAGCAAATACGTGGAGACACTGGTTGCCCGCCAGGTAGACGGATTAATTGTATTCCCGACAGGGAATAATCCATCCGTGTATACCCGGTTAATCGAGGCTCAATATCCGCTTGTATTTATGGACCGCCTTGTTGAGGGAGTCACTACGCAGAGCCTGCTGTTGGATAATGAAATGGCCGTTAAATTAGGGATTAGTGAATTGGCACGGAACGGGCACAAACGGATAGCACTGCTGTCACTTCCCCTTGGTGAGTATGCTATTACTCCTCGCAAGGAGAGAATGAGCGGCTACAAAAAAGCGATGGAAGAGGCTGGCCTCGCCCTGAATGAGGAGTATATCTGCAGTGTGCCGCGGGAAGAAATTGCAGGGGAAGTGAAACGTCTGTTGGGGCTGCCGCAGCCACCTACAGCACTGCTAGCCTCGAATGATATCGTCCTTGCTGAGATCTTAAAATATGCAAATCGAGACTCCATCGCCATTCCAGGTGACCTATCTGTAGTGGGAATAGACGACGCTGAATTCGCTCATATCTATAACCCGGTAATCACTACAATCCGACAACCGGCTTATGAAATGGGTATGCAGGCCGCCAAAATCATGCTCTCCAGCATTGAAGCTAATGGCTCCCACGTACCGATCACTTATCGTTTTCCGCCTTCGTTGCAGCAGGGGCAATCGGTTAGATCCATTAAGTAGCAATGAGATATAAAAGGAAGTAGAAGCAATTAGCAGCAAGCAGCAGTAAGTAGCAAGCCTTGCGCATTAAGCAGTAGAGGTCTAATTGGTAACTAAACAGATTATTTAGTGGGATTTCACTAGCAGATGGACTTAAACGGTCACTGGAGATAGGTAAGGGGAATTTTTCCCACTTAGAGAGTATAAATGGCTCCTCGGTTATCCGCGACAAATACGGTAAATCGTCTACCTATATAGGTTTCAATATATATAGTTGCATAACGTACACTTATAGTTCTCCCTTAGCACACTTTAGTGTGTTTAATTGCACTTTATACACTTATTTTTTGATATTCCGGGATTTAATCGGCATATTCGTGTTTTTAGTTGCACAAAGTACATCTATCCATACATCCAAGCGCCAAAAGCTAGAAATAAGTGTATAAAATACATCTATTTCACTGTTTGAACGTGTGAATGCTTAGAAGTGTGTATACGCGAACGTTTAGTTTAGGTGGATATGTGAATATGTGTATGTACAGGTCTACGGTTGCGTGAATGTACGAATGAGAGTATGTAAGCATGATGCATCTGTTTATCAATATCAATCTATATTTACTAAAAAAGGCCGTCCAAACATTAGTTTGGACGGCCTCTCTTCTATAATTGCTTATCTCCAGTTGTCTTACACTTCCTGATTCAAAAACGAAGCCAGACCTTCACGGGTAGGCAGGCCGTCCATGTCTCCAGGCGACATTACTGCCAAAGCGCCGATGGCATTGCCACGTTTGACAGCCTCAGCAACTGTGAGCTTCTCCAGCATTGCGCTGATGACTCCAACTGCAAAACCGTCCCCCGCGCCTACGGTATCAACAACTTCCTCTACTTTAAATCCTTGTACGTACCCTTCTTGCTCCTGAGACTTATAATATGCACCCTCAGGTCCCAGTTTGATAACAACGAGGGAAACACCGCGCTCCAGATAATAAGATGCGATTTCCTCCGGTGTATCCAGTCCGGTAAGGGTTTTACCTTCGCTTAGTCCTGGCAAAAACCAGTCACAGCGTGTAGCTAGATCATTAATGGTGTTCACCATGGTCTCGGTATTAGGCCACAGGGTTGGGCGGAGGTTAGGGTCTAGCGACACCGTTTTCCCTTGACCTTTCATAAATTCCATAGCATGTATGGAGAATTCATGACAGCTCTTAGATAGAGCGGAAGAGATGCTGGTTACATGCAGATGTCCTGCGGAAGCGAAATAGGCTTCGTCGAAATCTGCTAGGCTTAGCTTGGAGGCGGCGGAATTTTTACGGAAATATTCGACTTTAGGATCGCCAGTAAGGACCTTTGATTTAATCAGCATTCCTGTGGAATATTCTTTGGTAAAGGTAACGCTATCTGTGTTAATGCCTTCTTTATTCTGTGCGTCTACTATGAATTGGCCAAAGTTATCTTCACCAAGCTTAGTAACATAGCCTGTAGGATGTTCCAAACGGGATAAGCCGGTAGCTACATTGCTTTCTGCCCCTGCCAGTGCTTTGGAGAATGAAAATACCTCAGCCAGCGGTCCTGTCTCATTAGCATAAAACATAGCCATCGGTTCGCCGAAAGTGACTACATCCAGTTGTTTACTCATGTATAGTTCCTCCTCAGGGACTTATAATCCCTGTTTAATAAGTTGTAATTTGAAATTATCACATAAATCGGTTTTGTACAATAACGTATTGCTCATCTATTGAATGATTTAATAGATAAATTTATATCAAATAAATACCAAACCCTTTGTATATATCAGTTTTTAGACAAATTAATAAGATAATTATGTTTTTCACACAAAAATAGATTGACTGTTAGAGACATTATTATTACTATTTTCTTAGTGGTAATTGTGCTATTATTCGTAATTTAATAAAAAAGTTTATCAAAGTCAATGAATCAATGTTTATCATTGGTTACTGAAGAGAGGAAGTTAATGATGAAGAAGATAAAAGTGTTGCAAAATGTTGCCTCCGTCGGGGTAGTTGCTGTAATCCGGGCTGATAATGCTGAGGATGCCTTCAAAATGTCCGTAGCTTGTATCGAAGGTGGACTTAACAATATCGAGGTAACCTTTACTACACCGGACGCGGATGTTGCCATTAAGAAATTAGTTGCTGAATATGGCGAGCGTGCCGTAATTGGCGCAGGAACTGTGCTGGATCCGTTAACTGCAAGAATTGCAATTTTGGCAGGTGCTGAATTTGTAGTAAGCCCTTCTTTTGAAGAAGATACAGCTAAAATGTGTAACCTCTACGGGATTCCTTATATGCCTGGTTGCATGACACTGAGTGAAATGAAGGAAGCGCTGAAGCTTGGCGTAGATGTGCTGAAGTTGTTCCCGGGAAGTGCTTTTGGACCCGATTATGTAAAAGCAGTTAAAGGACCGATGCCTCATGTGAACATTATGCCAACGGGCGGCGTGGATCTGAACAACATGGATAAATGGATTGCGAACGGCTGTATCGCTGTTGGTATCGGCGGTAATTTGACCGCTCCTGCCAAGGATGGTCGTTATGATCTGATTACCGAACTGGCTGCAAAGTATGTAGCTAAGTTTCAGGAGATTAAAGGTTAATAAGTTTTCTTGGTGTTTGAATATATTTAACGGCTGTGAACCGCAGATTCGGTTGGCAGCCGTTTTTTTGTGCGGAATTTTAAGGAGTAAATTTACAAAATAAATCATATATCTAATCTGACTATTTAAATTAGTTGAATTCACTATGGCGTACATATAGAAGGAAGGGGTATTATGTTAGGGAAACGACGTGTACAGTTTTTATATCTGGTTTCATTACTATTTATAGTAGGCGGAATTATAAATCTGTTTAATGGCAATATAGGGTTTGCTGTGTTCTCTTTATTTATTGGGATTGTTTTTGGGATAGGCGGTAGGAAGGCAGCTCGTAAATAACTAATATAGAAGAGAGTGGGATTTGGTACACTCAGGGCCTCGGGTAATGACCTTGGGTCTTTTTTTGTGAACTATAATATTTGCCCGAGAAACGGTTGCCTCCTTATTTGGACGGTAAAGCTGTTTCTTCTTGATGTCAGTTTTGTAATGTAATTTACAGCAAGTTTTATTTGAATACCGGGTGCTTCCCCTGTATGCTTAATAAGGATTTATTTTTTAAAAATAATAATTACAGAATGCAACAATTCAGCAGTCTTGCGCGTCAGTAAGATTGCATAGAGAGGGGGAACCTTCGTGGTGGAGCAGGGACTCATCAGAGCCGCTCAAGCGGGCGATCGCGACGCTCTAATCACCCTATTGCGAGAAATTGAAGGACATGTATACAAAACGGCCTTCTACATTTTGCATAATGAACAGGATGCGTTAGATGCGTCCCAGGAGGCATTGATTCGGGTGTATACGAAGATTGGATCTTACGAGGAGAAAGCCCAGTTCAAGACCTGGGTTGGACGAATCGTGACCAATATTTGCATTGATAAGTTTAGAAGAGCTAAACCGACAGTGTCTATGGATGAACATGAAATGGTAATCAAAGACAAGCATGATGTTGAGCGTGAAGTGATGTCTGGTTATTTGGCCCAGGATATACAGGAGGCTATTGATCAGTTGCCTGAGCATCACCGAACGGTCATTGTACTCCGTTATATTCAGGACTTATCCTACAACGAGATTGCAGACTGTCTGGACTTACCCCTCAATACAGTGAAATCCTATCTGTTCCGAGCCAGACAACAGCTGCAAAATAGACTTCAAGAGTATCAGAAAGGGGGTGTGTCGGGATGAGATGCACGGAGGTGATTGAATGGATGCACCGTTATTTAGATCATGATTTGAGCATTGAAGAGAGTACTGAAATGTTTCACCATATAGATGATTGCCTTCCCTGTGCGGAAATCTTTGACAGGCTAACCACGCTTTCCAAGCAATTAGAACAGCTGCCGGACGTGAAAGCCCCTTTCAGTATAGTTGACTCTATTTTGCCTCGGCTTGATGAATTGGATCGCGGCCTTCTTGAATCTGGCAAGGGAGGATCAGAGGATCAAGTTGTAGTACCTTTCTCGCGTGAACCATTACAAGGCAAACGACAGAAAGGCTCCTCCAGCTCATCCATTGGTAGACGGACAGGTATTGGTGCGGTTGCAGCCGCTCTAATACTCGGGATTGCTATATTTAATATGCCGAAGGAAATGCCGGGTGCACAGGTAGATAGTATCATGATGAGCGACAGTGCGGCGTCTACGGATGAGAACAGTGCAACGGCTAGTAAGATGAACGAAAGTACTGAAGAAACTGGAGATCCTGCGGCAGACCAAGGAGCGGCGGAAAATAGCCCGGTTAACGACAACAGTAAGTTAGAAACGGCTATAATTGAGAGCCCCAACCCATCCATGGATGCTAAGGACGTTGCAGATTCCTCGCAAGGCGGGACGGAATTGGGTACGCCTGCAGCTGAAAATGCACCGACCGATAAGTCGTCCGATGTTATATCTCCGAAACAAACTGAGCAAGTAACCGATGCGCCGGAGGATGCCTCAGAGCATCGCAAGAGCGAACCGGCAGCGTCTGACCAGACAATCGCGCCTGATATGGATATCATGAAATCGATGAAACTCCCTCAGGGCGATAATTACGATCAAGGAATGATGAGTTTGCTTCCTCCTTCTAACGTTATAGGTGAATTATCATGGACTTCCCCTGATGGTCAATATGAGGTAATCGTAGAAGGTAAGCAGCTTATTATTTACACCGTTCCTCCGAATGGAATTGGCCTTGATAGGTTGCCTCTGACCTCTATTCCATTAGAGGGTAAATGGGTTACAGGGGAATGGGCGGCGAATAGCCTTGAGTTTAGATATGTGACCGATAATGATGGAACTATAGCTAAGAATGTGTATGTTATTCCAGATACGGGAACTACTACACCATTACCCAAGGGGACACCGGGTGTAACACCGGCAAATTCGGCAAGTAATGCCTCTGAGACACCGTCCGCAAAATAATTTATAAAGTGGAACTTTTTACGGGACTTCAGAATATACTATAGTAAGAGATCAGATGGTATATTTAGGAATATGGCCTTCTGATATTTAAAAAGTTTTGGAGAACATCGGTATGACCGTCGGCTGAGGAGTTTCTAGGGCTTCTCACGCCGTCGTTTATATAGATGCGCCGCTGGAACGGAGGAACTTTGGCCCTTGGGTTGGAGTTTCTCCGTTTTTGCATTTTAATATGTTACAATAAAAACTCATAAATAACTTAAAAAAGTGGAATACATGAATAGGAAAAGGAAGTGGCGGGATGGATGTCAAAACGGCGGTAAAAGACATCAAGCAAGGGAAGATTTCACCGCTGTATGTCCTGTACGGAAGCGAGAAATTTCGCATGAATGAGTTCGCAGCTGTTTTGGAGAATCAGCTTATTGCCAAGGAGGATCGTGATTTTGCGGTGATTCCATTCGATCTGTCGGAGACACCCATACAAGCCGTGATTGAAGAAGCGGAGACGGTTCCGTTTATGGTTCCACGTAAGCTGCTGTTGGTGCGGGATGCCTCTTTATTTACAGCTGGCAAAGAAAACGCCAAACTGGAGCATCGAATGGATTCCTTGACTGATTATATGCAGCAGCCTGCAGAGTTCAGTGTGATTGTATTTATGGTCAATAATGACAAGCTGGACGAGCGCAAGAAAATTGTTAAGGCTGTCAAAACAGCCGGAACCGTATTAGCTTTTAATCCACTCGGAGCAGATGAACTTCTTCGATGGGTAGAGAAGACGATCCGTGAAGGGGGTTGTGTCTCAGCCCCTGGAATGGCTGAGGCACTCATAGCGAGCGCTGGAACGGGACTGCAGGGATTATCCGGAGAGATTGATAAGTTATGCCTGTTTGCAGGTAAAGGCGGTACTGTGGATGCAGCGGCTGTAGAGAGTCTTGTCCACCGCGGGACAGAACAAACCGTATTTACACTGGTAGAGGATATTGCTAATCTACGTTTAGACAAAGCTCTTGACTCGTTGTATGAGCTGCTGAAGCAGCGTGAGGAACCTATTAAGATTGCCGCGTTGATTGCCAGACAGTTCCGCATTATTCTACAGGTTAAGGATTTATCGGGGCTGAGTTACTCCCAAGGGCAGATCGCCTCACAGCTGGGACTTCATCCTTACGCGGTCAAGCTTGCCGGTGAACAGGCGCGCAAGTTCGAGGGCAGACGGCTGAGACAAATATTAAGCGCTATGGCCGACCTAGATCACCAGATGAAGACGGGAGCTATAGACAAGGTATTGGGACTGGAGCTCTTCATGCTGCGCTTGGGAGCCTAATGACAAACAAAAGAGCCTATCAAACCCTTAGTAAAAGGGGATTGATAGGCTCTTTTTCCGTTTAGTCTTCGAAAATTGAGAACAAAAAAACCTAACCGTATGCAGGATAGCGGTCAGGTTCTTAAATTGCTCATTATGAGTACGTCTTACGCTTGCGCGCTAAGAGCGTTCAATTTCTTCGCCAAGCGGGATTTTTTGCGGGCAGCCGCATTTTTATGAACCAGACCTTTAGAAACGGCCTTGTCCAGCTTTTTGGAAGCAGCTAGGAAAGCAGCTTGAGCAGTTTCAACTTCAGTACCAGCCAGCGCGGTGTCAGCGGTTTTAACTGCTGTACGAAGCGCGGATTTTTGGGAAACATTAAGTGCACGGCGTTTTTCGTTCGTGTTGACGCGTTTTACTGCGGATTTAATATTTGGCATTGCATTCACCTCCTGTAAGACATTCGAAATCATCAAATGATTCACAACTTAAAATAGTTTAGCATGTGTGATAGTAAAAAGCAACACTAAAACTCTTCAAATTAAACCTTCCGGCTCTGTATAAACGACCGCTTTCTCTCGCACACTATCGACAAAAGAAAAAGGAGGCTGATATAACAATGGAACTGGATCTTCATCTGTACTCGGTGCGAACGGATTTGGCGCTGGAGGCGAAGGAATTAGCAGAAGGACCGCAAAGGAATCCCATCCCCGGTGTAAACGAAGAGGTGCAGGAAGCAGATGGCATCAAGATAACTCGGCTTCAAGTTGGCAATGAATCGGGCTCCCGGGCTATCGGGCGTACCATTGGGAATTATGTAACACTTGAAGTACCCGCATTGCGGGGAGGAGATACAGGTCTGCAGCAAAAGGTAACCGAGGTATTTGCCCGAGAGTTTGAGGATTTTATGACCCGTATCGGGATTGGTAAAAATTCTAAAGCCCTTATTGTGGGTCTTGGTAACTGGAATGTGACACCGGATTCACTGGGTCCGTTAGTGGTAGAGAATGCCCTTATTACGCGCCAATTTTATGAATTGGTTCCGGATCAGGTGGAGCCTGGATATCGGAACGTTAGTGCGGTAGCACCGGGTGTGCTGGGGTTGACGGGGATTGAATCCAGCGAGGTTGTCCAAGGGATTATTGATCGAACCCGACCGGATTTCATTATTGCTATTGATGCGCTGGCTTCGCGTTCATTGGAAAGAATCAATACAACGATTCAAATTGCCGACATCGGCATTCACCCCGGCTCGGGTATCGGGAATAAGAGAAGGGGATTAACTCGTGAAATTCTGGGTATCCCCTGTATCGCTATAGGTGTCCCGACGGTCTGCTATGCTTCAACTATTGTCAACAATGTTCTGGAAATGATGAAAACGCACTTTGGTCAGGGAACGCCTCATACCAAAAAAATCATGGGTATGTTGGATGAGATATCCGAGAATGAACGGCTGTCATTAGTTAAGGAAGTATTGGAACCGCTTGGACATGATCTGATTGTAACGCCGAAGGAAATTGACGAATTCATCGAGGAAATCGCCAATATCGTTGCCAGCGGACTTAATGCCGCTTTACATGAAGCTGTTGATCCCACTAATGTCGGTGCCTACACTCACTAACTAACAAGCGTAAATCCGCAAGCGCCAGATCAGGCGTAGGTGCGGGTTTGCGTTTTTTTAATAAAAAAATACAAACCATATCTATTAAATAGAATGAACTCTATTTTGTTTGTTATCCTATTCCGGTTCTAGCGATGCTCTTAAGTTCATAGATTTGAATTATAAGAGATTACAGAGGGCTTGGAGGAGGACACTGAATAATGAACAAAAAGTGGTTTCAGCTATGGAACATCGGTCGACTACGGGCAAGATTTCTGGATGTGTTGTCACTGGGGAAAACGATGCTGCTGCTTGCCGGGGGCTCTTTCGTATTTTTCATACTGTTAGGCGCGGGAGGTTTGGCAGGTCAGAAGCTGAACTCTTCCCCCATTCCTTCCATGAAAGGATTAGCTACTTCGCTGTCTAGCGGATTTTTTATGGAAATACTAGGGATGGAGATGCCGCATTTGCCTAAGGGAAAGGAATTTAGCGCCCTATCCGGTGACAAGGTTACTTCCTTTGTGTTTCAGCTCCTGACCAGTGTGAATCCTAATGATCCGAAAAGTCTGCTCTCACGCGAACTTCCAGGCCTTGCGGCTGATGAGCCCGTGCTGCTGCGGAATGCTTCTGGAGGCAGCGAGGACGCACCGGCTGATTACCACCCTGGCACCGATGAACTCACCATGGAAGAAGGTACCGCTACTCCAGATCCTTCTCTCAATGAGGGGGCGGACAAGCCTGAGGATACTGCTCCTCTTCCGCAAGCGACTGCATCTCCTGATACTGCAGGAAACGGAACGAAGGACAACAATGATAGTGAAACTAGCAATGGCCAGGATTTACTGGAGAAAAGAATCCTTATTTACCACTCACATCCCCGTGAAGCTTATAATCCGTTAATTGGAACAAATGGCGATAATCCGAGCTCCGCCCTGCCATCTAAGAATGTAATGCTTGTAGGATCCTACTTGGCAAAAAGATTGGAAATGCGCGGAGTCGGCACCATTCACTCGAAGGAAGATTACGCGACAGAAGTAGAAGACTACAGCTGGAACTTTTCCTATAAATATTCCAGGCAAATGATTAAGGCAGCCTTTGCCCAAAATGACGGATTAAATGAGTTAATTGACATTCACAGGGATTCTCAGCGGCATAAGAAGACGACCACCGTTATTAACGGAAAAAGTTATGCCCAGGTGTATTTTATCCTTGGACATGCGAATAAAGATTGGAAGAAGAATGAGGCGTTTGCGAACCAGATACACCAGCTCCTGGAGAAAGAATATCCGGGGATCTCACGCGGAATCTGGGGGAAGGCGGCAAACAAGGGCAATAACGGCGAATACAATCAGTCCTTGTCTCCTAACAGTGTGTTGATTGAGGTGGGCGGGATTGACAATACGGTGGAAGAACTAAAGCGTACCTCAGAAATCTTGGGTGATGCTATTGCGGATGTGTACTGGAGCAGTCATGAAGCTGAGAAAGTAAATGGAGCCAGTAAGTCAACGGACTCGGATACAACTAAAGGTAAGGCCACTGCGGGTACGGCCGCTGATGCTTCCTAGGCTATGGGGAGAACGTCTTCAGAAGGGGTGGAGAAATGTCTCGTTTCGGTAAAAAGTTATTTGTTGTTGGGATGTGGGCCGGTATCGGAATTCTGATAGGTATGCAGTTCGGCAGCATCGGTGAGGAGACGAAGGTCTCCCAGGTTCCCGGTTGGAATGTTGTAGCCGATGCAGCGCAGAACGCTAACACAACACCTCCTTCATCCAGTCCGACCTACGTATACGTCCCCGTAACTATAGACCCGACAACCGGAGCTGTTACAAGCCTGCCTCAACAAGAGGTAAAGGATTACAGCACACTAACGCCGGGGCAAATTCTTGTCCCCGAGGAGCAAAAGCCTAAGGTCGATGTTCTTGCAGACAAGACAGCGGGGCTGCTGCAGCAAGCCTCTCAGAAAAGCATCCGCTGGGTAGTTTCCTTGTTTGATTCCTCAGAAAATTAAGAAGATCTATGAAACAGCTGTCTTGCTGAGAAAGCGAGAGATGCTGTTTCTTTTTGGGAACGCAGATGCGGGATTGATGGGTAGGGCTTGTACTGTTATAATAGATGGATTAACAACAGGCTGTTTGTGGGGGTAAGGAATGACTGACGTACAGAAAAGACAACAACAAATTCGCAATTTCTCGATTATTGCCCATATAGACCATGGTAAATCGACATTGGCTGACCGAATACTCGAATATACCGGTGCGCTTAGCTCCCGTGAAATGCAGGAGCAGGTTCTCGATCAGATGGATCTTGAACGTGAACGCGGGATTACAATCAAGCTGCAAGCCGTTCGTCTCACTTATCGTGCGGATGACGGTCAGGATTATTTCTTGAATCTAATTGATACACCAGGGCATGTCGATTTCACGTATGAAGTGTCCCGCAGTCTTGCAGCTTGTGAAGGTGCATTGCTAGTAGTAGATGCGGCTCAAGGCATCGAAGCACAGACGCTGGCTAACGTATATCTTGCGCTGGATAACAATCTGGAAATTCTACCGGTTCTTAACAAAATTGATCTACCTAACGCTGATCCTGAACGGGTGAAGCAGGAGATCGAGGATGTAATTGGGCTGGATACCAGTGAAGCCGTTATGGCCTCCGCCAAAGCAGGCATCGGCATCAAAGAGATACTGGAGCAGGTAGTTAAGCAGGTTCCGGCTCCAACGGGTAATTCAGAAAATCCGCTTAAAGCGCTGATTTTTGATTCCCACTATGATCCGTACAAAGGTGTTATTGTTTATGTCCGCGTCATGGACGGAAGTATTCGTGCCGGCTCCAAAATCAAGATGATGGCCACCGAGAAGACCTTTGAGGTTATTGAGGTTGGTGCATTCATGCCGCGTATGACAATTGTAAATGAACTAAACGTAGGTGATGTAGGATTTATCGTCGCAGGCATTAAGCATGTGGGCGATACCCGTGTCGGTGATACCGTAACGGACACCAAGAACCCGACACCTGAGCCGCTGCCTGGTTACCGTAAGATCAATCCAATGGTTTATTGCGGTCTATATCCAATCGAGACTTCGGATTATAATGATCTGCGTGAAGCGCTTGAAAAGCTGCAGCTTAACGATGCTTCGCTCAGCTTCGAGCCGGAAAGCTCCAGCGCTCTCGGCTTCGGATTCCGCTGCGGATTCTTAGGATTGCTGCATATGGAGATTATTCAGGAACGGATTGAACGTGAATTCAATCTGCCGTTGATTACCACAGCACCGAGTGTTATTTACCGGATCTTGCTGACGAACGGTCAAACGATAACCATTGACAACCCGTCACACTATCCGGAAATCGGCACAATTGATTACATTGAAGAGCCATACGTAAAAGCTGCGATTATTGTACCTAACGACTTCGTTGGTACCGTAATGGAGCTTTGTCAGAATAAGCGTGGAGAGTTCGTCAACATGGAGTACTTGGATGCTAATCGGGTAACGATTACTTATGAGGTTCCACTGTCAGAAATCGTTTATGACTTCTTTGATCAGCTGAAATCGGGCACAAAGGGTTATGCATCCTACGATTACGAAATATCCGGCTACCGTCGCTCGAACCTTGTCAAAATGGATATCTTGTTGAATAACGAACAAGTGGATGCTTTGTCATTCATCGTTCACCGCGATCGTGCTTATAACCGCGGACGGATCATCTGCGAGAAGCTTCGCGGTATCATCCCCCGCCAGATGTTCGAGGTACCTATTCAGGCTTCCGTTGGCACCAAGGTGGTTGCGCGTGAGACCGTTAAGGCAATGCGTAAGAACGTACTGGCCAAATGCTACGGCGGTGACATTTCGCGTAAGCGTAAGTTGCTGGAGAAGCAAAAGGAAGGTAAGAAACGCATGAAGCAGGTCGGCAGCGTAGAGGTGCCGCAGGAAGCGTTCATGGCCGTTCTCGAGATCGACTAAACCAGTCATCTTAAGCGCGAACTTTGTTTGGCTGACCATGATGTATGTCCTCTGTCTACCTCAATGTGCAAAATACAGGTTGTAAGTCAACTTAGTTGCACTTTGTACACTTATAATGGGGTATACAGAGGAGTAACTCCCACTTAGTTGCACTTTATGCAGCTAAAAAGCAGAAAAAGGAACATGAAAACCCCAAATGCGGGATATAAGTGCACTAAATACAGTTAAACGGTTTACTCGGTGATTAAGGGGCTCGATAGTTGCAGAACATGCAACTATTGAGCCTTCATCTTCACCCGAAGGGGTACTAAACCGTTAAAAGCAGCTCATCCTTAACCATTGTCCTGCCAGGGAAGCCGTAAGGCTTCCCTTTTCTGCTACAATCAGAAGGAATTAATCTAAGCAAAGGAGACAGCTAATGTCTAACATCGCAAATAACAGCCGTCCCCCTGAGGCGGTATATATTCATATCCCATTCTGCACGAATAAATGCTTTTACTGTGACTTTAATTCATATGTATTGAAGGATCAGCCCGTCATGGATTACCTCCATGCTTTGGATCGGGAAATGGAACTTACGGTTAAAGAGAATCCGCCTGGAGTGATCAATAGTATTTTTGTTGGCGGGGGAACACCTACCGTACTGAAGCCGGATGAAATGGAATTTTTCCTGAAATCGATTCGCACACACTTTCCGAACTGGAATAAAGATATAGAGTTCTCTATGGAAGCTAACCCCGGAACTACCGTTCGGGATAAGCTGGAAGTAATGAAGGCTGGCGGAGTAAACCGGGTCAGCTTCGGTGTTCAGGCATTTCAGAATGAGCTTCTGGAGGGGATCGGCCGTATTCATAATGTCGACGACGTCTATCGGAGCTTGGAGAATGCGCGTGCGGTTGGACTGAATAATCTTTCAGTTGATTTGATGTTTGGTTTACCTAATCAAACGGTGGAGATGCTGGCGGAGAGTATCAAGAAGGCATTGGAGCTTGATCTTCCTCACTACTCTATATACAGTCTGAAGGTTGAGGAAAACACTCTTTTCCACACCCTATTCAATAAGAACAAGCTTCCGCTCCCTAACGAAGAGGATGAACTCCAGATGTACCTGCTGCTGATGTCTTCCATGGAAGAAGCGGGATACAACCAATATGAGATTAGTAATTTTGCAAAGCCTGGTAAAGAGAGTCTCCACAATATTACTTACTGGCGAAACGAAGATTATTATGGTTTGGGTGCAGGAGCACACGGTTATGCCCGACGCCAGCGTCACGTAAACATCAAAGGGGTTAATCCTTATATTGAGGCTTCCCGCAAAGGACTGCCGCGGTTGAATACCTATACCATTTCTGAGGAAGAGGCGATGGAGGATTTCATGATGGTGGGCCTTCGCATGCGTGCTGGGATATCAGGGGCTGCTTTCCAAGCGCAATTCGGTAAGACCATGGAGGATGTGTTTGGCAAGTCTCTGCATAAAATGTTGAATGCCGGCTTGCTTGAGCAAGAGAATGGCATCTATCGTCTAAGCAAGCAGGGAATTCTTTTTGGGAATGATGTTTTCGGAGAATTTGTAGGTGCGCTGACAGAGGTTTAATTTTAAAATAACTCTTGAATTCAAATTCACTCTGATGTATATTTATTCAATAATATCAACGGGGGGAGTGAAGCAGGGTGATTGCAAAGTTGGCCCGTCATGAATTTCACAACAAAAGTAGAATGGCGACATGCAGAAGTGCTACAGTGGAAGATATTGAGCCATTGTATCTTATGATAGAGGAGTATGCGCAAAAGGGGATTATGCTTCCCCGTTCCCGTGCTGCATTGCAGCGCCAGATTGATCTATTTGTCGTTGCTGAAATGGATGGAAAGGTTGTTGGCTGCGGATCACTCTGCAGGCTCGGCACTGACCTTGTTGAGATACGTTCACTTGGCCTCCGTGATGAATACCAAGGCAAAGGAATAGGCTCATTGATTGTGAAAGAGCTTACTGAAGAAGCCAGACGTCAGAAGATTCCGAAGATTATGGCGCTGACCTATGCCGTTGATTTTTTTCTCAGAAACGGATTTGAAATTGTAAAGAAAGAGATTTTCCCCGAAAAAGTATGGACCGACTGCGTGAACTGCTCGAAGCAGCATGCTTGTGATGAAATAGCGGTACTTAAAATGCTGAACTAATTCGATAAGTATATATAACAGACCACATTCTCATTGGACATTCAACTGTCTGCTGGGAGTGTGGTTTTTTGTTGCGGACATGTGCTACCTAGGACTATCTGGCATAATAGTAAATATACATACCTTCGTACTAGCTGTTATGGTAAAATAATCTTTTCAAAATAGATACAAAACGACTACATAACTGAACAGCTTCTATTATCATTTAAGGAGACGTATTGGCGACTCTACGCTTACTTACTTTAATTGCTACATTTATCCGGAGTATTGGTTTAAAAATAAACGAGTGGACTGGCGGTTATAGTGAAGCAAGGGGACGTTGTAGTACCTTTAGCTATATTTGAATTTAAGTATATGAACACTGCTTCGGACCGCTTGTTCTTTAAGGATGTAGATAAGGTACTAACCTTAGCGTATGAGGAAAAGTTATGTAAATTTTATCCAGGTTTTATTCAAGAGGCGGAATACACAGAAATGTCTGAGAACTACTCTTGGCTTACGGAGTATCAGAATACTCTAGGGTCAGGGAAGCTGATTGAAATGACAGGTGGCTTATACAAACCCAATGAACAGCCACAGTGGATTGTTCGCGAAGTGCTCTAAAGAAAGCTTCCTGCATCAGACATGATAAGAAAATAACGATACACAAGATACCGAACTGACTTGACAATGGCAATGTCAGTTTGGTATTTTTGTATTAGTGATTAGCACTCATCTCTGTCGAGTGCTAACGAATGTGAGCTACAGCCGATAGGAGGAAAATAACATGTTGACTGAACGCCAAAGAATGATACTTAATGCCATAGTTGATGATTATATTTCTTCGGCTGAGCCCGTGGGCTCACGCAGTATTTCCAAACGCGGAGATGTAGGATACAGTCCAGCTACGATCCGTAATGAAATGGCTGACCTGGAGGATCTGGGGTATCTCGAACAGCCGCATACCTCTGCAGGTCGAATACCGTCTCATAAGGGATATCGTTATTACGTGGATCACCTGGTACCGTGGAATTCCGCTGAATCTGCAGAAGTGGGCACCATCCGTGCTTTTTTCGCAGAGAAGCTGAATGCAATGGAGCAGGTTAATCAACACGCGGCGATGATTCTTTCTAATATGACGAATTACACTTCCATCCTGCTGGGACCGGAGGTTTTTCATACTTCTTTACGCCATTTTCAATTGCTACCTCTTAACGATACAACGGCAGTGGCCATTATTGTCACCAGCACGGGACAGGTAGAGAATCGCACGGTGAATATTCCGCCGGAGATTTCGGTTTCAGATATGGAGAAAGTGGTCAACATGCTTAACAGCAAGCTGGTCAATGTACCTCTCTACAAGCTGAAAAGTAGACTCTATTCGGAGCTTGGTGAAGAGATGCAGCGGCATATCTCCCACTATGAAGAATTAATGCAGGTGCTTGACACGGCACTTGAGAGTGATCAGGAGCAGCGGATTTACCTTAGCGGGGCAACGAATATGCTGAATCAGCCTGAGTTCAAGGATGTTGATAAGGTTAAACATATTCTTGATTTGCTTGAGGAGACACCCACTTTGCTTAAAATGCTGTCCCCGGTAGCCGGCGGAACGGGAATTCAAGTGCGTATAGGGACTGAGAACAGCCATGAAGCGATCGCCAACTGCAGTCTGATAACAGCAACTTATTCACTAGACGGGCAGGCATTGGGAAGCATAGGGATCTTAGGGCCGACACGAATGGAATATGCAAGGGTTATGGGTATTTTGGGCATTCTGTCTAGAGATTTGACAGCGATGCTGGCACACTGGTATAAGTGAACTTAAGTCGTGATTACTTTAAGGAGGTGAAGACAACTTGAAAGAGGAACAAGTTCAAGATTCCAACGAAATTCAAGATAATGCTATAAATGAGAACAAGGCAGCCGATACAGCTGAGACGGTCTCTGAGACCGATGCCTTCACGGCAGAGGAAATCAGTGAGGTTAGTGACGGGGATGAACTCAAGCGCCTGCAAGGTCTTGCTGACGAATTCCAGGGACGTACATTACGTGTACAGGCTGATTTCGATAACTTCCGCCGTCGTACTTTGAAGGAGAAAGAAGAATTAGCGCAATATGCTACTTCCAAGCTCGTAACGGAATTGCTTCCGGTTATGGATAATTTCGAACGTGCATTGGCAACGGCTCCGGCTACTCCCGAATTTGAAGCTTTTACAAAGGGCGTAAATATGATTTTCCGCCAGTTGGAAGGGGTTCTAAAGAACGAGGGACTTACAGCAATGGAAACAGTAGCACAGCCCTTTAACCCTGAATATCATCAGGCCATCATGCAGGTGGAGAGCGAGGAGCACGAAGAAGGTATCGTGACAGAGGAAGTCCAAAAGGGCTATCTCCTGAAGGGTAAAGTACTTCGTCCTGCCATGGTCAAAGTCAGCATGTAGTCTGTCTATATAGGCTGGCAGTTTCTGTCCGCCAACCAAGCGGCAGTATGATCTAATCGTGATTATAAGGTTACAGCACATAACTATTTTCCGAGGAGCACAGCTCTTAGTAAAAATTCAAGGAGGCAAAATACATTGAGTAAAGTAATAGGTATCGACTTAGGAACCACCAACTCTTGCGTGGCGGTTATGGAAGGCGGCGAAGCCGTTGTTATCCCTAACCCAGAAGGCGCGCGTACAACCCCATCGGTTGTAGGTTTTAAGAAAGACGGCGAGCGTGTTGTCGGTGAAACGGCAAAACGCCAAGCGATAACCAATCCGGATCGTACAATCAGCTCGATCAAACGTCACATGGGTACGGGCCACAAGGAAACTATTGATGGTAAAGACTATTCCGCTCAAGAAATTTCAGCTATGATCCTGCAAAAGCTGAAAGCTGATGCAGAAGCTTATCTGGGTCAGACAGTGACTCAAGCTGTTATAACGGTTCCTGCTTATTTCAACGACAGTCAGCGTCAAGCTACTAAAGATGCAGGTAAAATCGCAGGTCTGGAAGTACTTCGTATCGTAAACGAGCCTACAGCAGCAGCGTTGGCTTACGGTCTGGAGAAATCCGAAGATCACACCATCCTCGTATATGACCTTGGTGGCGGTACGTTTGACGTATCCATCCTGGAACTTGGCGATGGCTTCTTCGAAGTAAAAGCAACAAGCGGTGATAACCGTCTTGGTGGTGATGATTTTGACCAATTGGTTATGGATTACTTGGTATCTGAATTTAAAAAAGAACAAGGCATTGACCTTAGCAAAGATAAAGCTGCAGTACAACGCTTGAAAGATGCAGCTGAGAAAGCTAAAAAAGAACTTTCCGGTGTCATGACAACTACAGTTTCCTTGCCGTTCATTACCGTTGCTGACGGAGTGCCACAGCATTTGGAAATCAACTTGACCCGTGCGAAATTTGATGAGCTGACTGCAAGCTTGGTTGAGCGTACTTTGGGCCCAACACGTCAAGCATTAAATGATGCGGGTATGACTCCAGCTGATCTTCACAGAATCGTGCTTGTAGGTGGTTCTACACGTATTCCTGCAGTACAGGATGCCATTAAGAAGCTGACTGGTAAGGACCCTCATAAAGGTGTTAACCCGGATGAAGTTGTAGCCCTGGGTGCAGCTGTTCAAGCGGGCGTATTGACCGGTGATGTTAAAGACGTTGTATTGCTTGACGTAACTCCGCTCTCACTGGGTATTGAAACTGCAGGCGGCGTATTCACGAAGATGATCGAGCGCAACACAACGATCCCTACAAGCAAATCCCAAGTGTTCTCTACTTTTGCTGATAACCAGCCAAGCGTAGAAATTCACGTTCTGCAAGGTGAGCGCCAAATGGCGAACGGCAACAAGACACTGGGACGCTTTATGCTGAATGATATTCCACCGGCACAACGCGGAGTTCCGCAAATCGAGGTTACCTTCGATATTGATGCCAACGGTATCGTAAATGTATCTGCAACAGATAAAGGCACGAACAAGAGCCAAAAAATCACCATCACTTCTTCCAGCGGATTGAGCGATGCTGAAGTAGAGCAAATGATGAAGGATGCCGAGCTTCATGCTGAGGAAGACCGTAAGCGCAAGGAAATGGTTGAAGCGAAAAACGGTGCTGACCAACTCGTATATTCTACTGAGAAACTCATTAAAGACCTGGGCGATAAAGTAGAAGCTTCCGAAGTGGAAAAAGCAAACGAAGCTAAGGAAAAAGTAAAAGCGGCCCTCGAATCCGACAATCTTGAAGAAATCAATGCCGCTACAGAGGCGTTGACAGAGATTGTACAACAATTGTCCGCGAAGTTATACGAGCAGGCTGCAGGAGCCCAAGAGGGAGCGGCAGACGGTCAAGAAGCCCAGGACAACAACTTCAAGAAGGACAACGTAGTAGACGCAGACTATGAGGTTGTTGACGAAGATAAGAATCAAGGGTAACCTTAAACGATACCTGTGCTAAAAGGGGAAGGTCAAAACCGGAGCATCCCGTGTTTTGGCTTTCCTTTTGACTGTAATAGAGACATTTAATGTACGGAGGTGAAGGCAGTGGCAGATAAACGCGATTATTATGATGTGCTCGGCGTAGGCAAAGACGCTTCGGATGATGAGGTAAAGAAAGCGTACCGTAAGTTGGCACGGCAGTATCATCCGGACGTGAATAAAGCTAGTGACGCTGAGACGAAGTTCAAGGAAGTAAAAGAAGCTTATGACGTCCTTAGCGACGGACAGCAGCGTGCAAGATATGACCAATATGGACATATCGACCCTAATCAAGGGATGGGCGGCGGCTTCGGCGGCGGAGATTTCGGCGGTGGCCTGGGCGATATCTTTGATATGTTTTTCGGCGGTGGCGGCGGTCGTAGAGATCCTAATGCTCCGCAGCGCGGCAGCGATTTGCAATATACCATGACCATTGAATTCAAGGAAGCGGTATTTGGCAAGGAAACCGATATTACTATACCGCGCACCGAAACATGCGACACCTGCTTTGGCTCCGGGGCTAAACCTGGAACGAAACCAGATACTTGTAACGTATGTAAAGGCAGCGGCCAGCAGGAGTTTGTACAGAATACACCGCTTGGACAGATGCGAAATCGGCGTCCGTGCTCTCATTGTAATGGTTCTGGCAAGATTATTAAGGAAAAATGTAATACTTGCAGCGGTGCCGGCAAGGTGAAGAAACAGCGTAAGATCCATGTCCGCATTCCTGGCGGAGTGGATGACGGTGCACAGCTTCGTATGACGGGTGAAGGGGAAGGCGGCCATCGCGGCGGTCCTGCCGGAGACTTGTATATTATTATTCGTGTTAAACCACATGACTTTTTCGTGCGTGAAAATGATGATATCTTATGCGAGATTCCACTTACCTTCACACAGGCAGCCTTGGGTGATGAGATCGAGATCCCAACCCTGACGGAAAAAGTAAAACTTAAGATTCCTGCAGGAACCCAGACAGGTACCTTCTTCCGACTCAAAGGAAAAGGGGTTCCGCGTTTGCGGGGAACCGGTCAAGGCGACCAGCATGTCAGAGTAATCGTAGTCACTCCAAGCAAGCTAAGCGATGAGCAAAAGGAACTTCTGCGTCAATTCTCATCTCATGACGGCGCACATACGCATGAGCAGGAGCAATCCTTCTTTGATCGTATGAAGCGTGCTTTTCGTGGAGACTGATTAAGCGTTAATCTATAAAGTTTATGAAGGGGTGTCCCATAGCCATGTAATGGCTGCTTGGGACACCCCTTCGGCAAATTAGAGGGGAAAATGCTCATTAATACCGACCGAAACGCCATGAATTTGAGATTAAAGGGAAAATATCCCTAAAATTTCGCCCATATTGCTCCAAAGAGGTATATCCTCAAAATTAGCGGGCGAAATCCCCTCTAACTGCCTAAACGGGGTGCTGGGTGCAGAAATAAAGGGAGCAAACCCCTCTATTGGGCGTAACGGGTTTCTATCTTTCTCGTCACCTGTCAAGCATTGATTTTGGTGTTGAGGCGGAAAAGTTTCTACATTTCTTTCTAAGATTTCAAAAGAAACCGATCTGCTAAAGCCAGCCGTCCAATGGGACTGCTGGCTTTTTTGCTGTAATCTCTTGTATAAATGTAAAATGTTCTAGCCACACTAATTGCAGGTACGCTCCTAAGCGGTACTGACCTCAAAAGAGAGCGGGGATAAACTTGTCTGAAAAAAACATACTCGCATATTTTAAAAGTCCAGAGGAGGCTGAGGCGGTCTCACGTAAGCTGCAGTCGCTGAGAGTTATTGATATGTCCATTGACCGTTTTGGTAAATACCCGGGAGACCAGCGCTACTCGGGCCAAAACCCGCTTACAGGCGATATTACCAGTCTGGCAACCATGACACTCAATTCGTCGATCGACAGCCGTTCAGCCGGTATTTTGGCGTCTGCGGATGTAAGTGCCAGTGGGATGAGCCATGGCGGGGATGGGGGTCCTACAGGACGCGATATTTTATTGACCGTTGTAGTAGACTCGGAATCCTTTGATCAAGCTTTAAGGATCGTTGAGGAAGCCGGAGGATTGATTTGACCTATACATGTAATAGTAGAAAGGGGAGTGCGGAGTGGATAAACATTCGAAAATACCCTCGAAGACTGAAAAAATGAAAATGCTGTATGAAGCTAAAGCGGAGGATGTAGAGTTCTCAGCAGCCGAGGCGGATATGGATGATTTAGAGGCACAGGTTCGGGGTCAGCAAGCGGACAAACGGCAATTGCACGAGATTCTGCAAGAAGAACAAAAAGAGGTAGATTGACTTAAAAAATCTCTAGAAGAGTTTTCTTTACATGAGGAGAGCCCCTTACCCTTTTTACACATAAAGGGGTGAGGGGCTTTTTTAGGAGTAAGTCGCCCATTTTTCGGGCATTTTTGCATATAAGCATGTATAATTAGAGAGATATGTAAGCTGGGGGTGACATGGAAACATGATATTATGGATCGGTCTCGCGGTCGTCGTTATAGCACTTACCTTTTTAAATCAGAAGCAATTATATTCCTCAAAAGTAAAACGGGCATATCGTGAGCTTCGAGTCCTATCAGACAATGCCAGGAACGGTCAATCTACGCTTGAAGAATTGCCGAAGTGGGAGGCCAATCTGGCGGAGATGGAGAAGCATCCGAACGAGTATAACAAGCTGGAATATGAAGTTGGACTACGGCGCGCGTTTGTGATGTATTTGGAACGGCACTATCCACAGGATAAAAGACTGCCTGATCTACAGGAAGCTGCAGCCTACCAGAAGGATTCGGTCTGGGGGATTAAGATGGGCGATTACGGCCCCAAAAAATAAGGTGGAATCAATTAAAAGAGTCTGCTCACCAAGGATTTGAATACGGGAGTGGGCTCTTTTGTTATTCCTAAAAGATTAACATGTACATACAAGTGGCTTATGTTATAATAACTTGTATTACTTCTATTTCAGTAGCCTGAGGTGTATTTACATGACTGACAAACCAAAACCTAAATATATGCAGTTAAAGCTGGAGCTGCTGTCCTGGATTGAATCAGGGGTGCTGAAGCCGGATGACCAGACGCCTTCGGAGCATGAGATTGCCGCTCAGTTCGGCATGAGCAGACAAACGGTGCGCCAAGCGCTGGGGCAATTGGAGAAAGAGGGCAGACTGTATCGGCTGCAGGGTAAAGGGACTTTTGTCGCCCGGCAGGATACACGGCCCTTGCAGCAGAGCAATATGATCGGGATGATGACCACACATATCTCGGATTATATATTCCCCCATATCGTCCGGGGAGCTGAGGCCCAGCTGCGCAGCGGCGGGTACAGCATGATGCTGTCGAGCACAGACAATGACAAGGATAAAGAACGGGAGAATCTGGAGCTTATGCTGAGCCAGCCGTTCAAAGGCCTTATTATTGAACCTACCAAGAGCGCGCAGGGCAACCCGAATCTTAACTTGTACCTGTCCCTCGAAATTCATAGAATACCATTCATCATGATCAATGAACGCTACCCTGAGCTTCATTGTCCTTGCTTGAAGCTGGATGACGAAGCCGGCGGATTTATGGCAGCAGAACATCTTATGGAGCTCGGTCATCGGGACATTGCCGGATTCTTCAAAACGGATGATCTACAGGGCGCCAATCGGCTAAAAGGTTTTACAAGGGCATTTCATAAACATCGCCTGCCCTTAGGCAAGGATACGATTACGCACTACACCACAGAGGAGAAGCATACCGTGCCCTACAAGGCTGCGCTAACCATGCTTCAACAGCAGCAGCGACCTACAGCTTTCGTCTGCTATAATGACGAATTGGCGGTGCTTCTGCTTGAAGCGGCCCGTCAGACGGGACTTAGTGTACCGGATGATTTGTCTATTATCGGCTTCGATGACTCATCTCTGGCGACGGCGACTGAGGTCAAAATGACCACGCTGAGCCATCCCAAGATGGAAATGGGAGTGCAGGCGGCCAGTATGCTTATCGATATGATGGAGAAGCGGACGCCGGAGGCGCCGAAGGACATTATTTATAAGCCGGAGCTTATCATTCGCGGCTCCACGAAGTCTTTTGTAACCGTATAAAAGAATGTTAGCCATACAAATAATGAAAGAGGCTGTTCCATAAGTAGAATTTTCTACGAATGGGACAGTTCTTTTGTTTTTAAAACCGTAAAACGACAGCAGAGTAGGAATTCTCCTGTTGGTCCAAGGTATTTTAGATGTACAAAGAAATCGCTCCTTTATTTTGAAATGGTTGCTCGACACTTCCATTTTACGAAAGGGCGATTTCTTTTTGTGATTTTGGAAGAATTGTAGATACCTTTCCCACTTAAACAGCGGAGAGAACGGAATGATTGTGGAAAAGCGATAGCGTTCGCCCGAAAGTTTTCCGAAGGAAAACTAGCTTCGAAAGCATAAGCTGTGTCCGGATTTTCACCGCTAAGGGGAATAAATAAAATCTGGACTGGGCAGCGATTGGAGCAACGGTCCGTTCGTGGAGCGTCCTCACAAGCGCAACTGTCTATCCAACGCCAAAACAAGGGGTGTCCCAAGCAGCTATTCATGGCTTAAGGGATAGCCCTTTTTTAAAAAAAGGGTTAGTTTGTATGTACCTATTTATCATTTTCTAAAAAACTATAGATTAAATGTACGTACAAGTGTATAATGAGGTAGCAAAGTAAAACAGGATTCATACCTAACGCATAGGGAGGATTACGAATGTTAGAGCAGTTAAAGCAAGAGGTATTGGAAGCAAATCTAGACTTACCCCGATACAACTTGGTAACGTTTACATGGGGTAATGTGAGCGGTATTGACCGCGAAAAGGGACTTGTTGTGATTAAACCGAGCGGCGTGGAGTACGATAAACTGACCCGTGATGATATGGTGGTACTCGATTTGGACGGGAATGTCGTTGAAGGCAGCTATAGACCATCCTCTGATACAGCTACACACCTGGTGTTATACAAGGCTTTTCCTAATATCGGAGGAATTGTGCATACCCATTCACCTTGGGCGACAGGCTGGGCGCAAGCAGGTAGAGGTATTCCTGCTCTGGGTACCACTCATGCCGATTATTACTATGGTGAGGTGCCTTGCACACGGGCAATGACAGAAGCCGAAATTAAAGGTGCTTATGAGCTTGAGACGGGAAATGTCATCGTTGAGACTTTTGCGAATCTAGATCCGGATCGAATTCCGGGCGTGCTTGTACACTGTCACGCTCCGTTCAACTGGGGCAAGGACGCTCATACTGCGGTTCATAATGCAGTTGTACTTGAGGAAGTAGCTAAAATGGCTACCCAAAGCTATCAGTTGAATCCTAATTTACAGCCGATGAGCCAGCACCTGCTGGACCGTCACTTCCTTCGCAAGCACGGAGTTAATGCCTACTACGGACAAAGCTAATTTTATATAAAAGGAGAATTCACACATGAGCAAAAAATATGCAATCGGTGTCGATTATGGAACGCAATCCGGACGCGCTGTGCTGGTTGATTTGGCGGACGGTACAGAAGTTGCCGACCATGTGACCCCTTACCCGCATCACGTTATTGATGAGTTTTTGCCGGGTACCGGACAGAAGCTGGAATATGACTGGGCGCTGCAACACCCGGCAGATTATATAGAGGTATTAAAACGTTCTGTTCCTGAGGTTATCCGTGAATCAGGTATCGATCCTGCTGATGTTGTAGGGTTGGGTATTGATTTTACAGCGTGTACCATGCTGCCGGTGAATGAGAAAGGCGAGCCGCTGTGCTTGCTGCCGGAATATCAGGAAAATCCACATAGCTGGACCAAGCTGTGGAAGCACCATGCTGCGCAGGATGAAGCTAATGAGATTAACCGGATCGCTGCGGAGCGCGGCGAGAAATGGCTTCCTCGTTATGGAGGCAAAATCTCCTCCGAGTGGATGATGGCAAAGGTATGGCAGACCCTGAATGAAGCTCCTGAGATTTATGAGGCTGCAGATCAATTCCTTGAAGCAACAGATTGGGTTATTTCGCAAATGACAGGCAACATTGTTCGCAATAGCTGCACAGCAGGTTATAAAGCGATTTGGCATAAGGCTGACGGTTACCCTGACAAGGAGTTTTTTAAAGCGCTGGATCCTCGTCTTGAAAATCTAACCGAAACCAAACTGCGCGGTGAAATTGCTCCACTCGGAACGAAAGCTGGAGAGCTGACCCCGGAAATGGCTGAAATGATTGGCTTAGTAGCCGGAACTGCCGTAGCTGTCGGTAACGTGGATGCGCATGCAGCTGTACCTGCGGTAGGTGTGGTAACACCGGGTAAACTCGTTATGGCTATGGGTACATCCATCTGCCACATGCTGCTTGGCGATACTGAGCGTGAAGTTGAAGGTATGTGCGGTGTGGTAGAAGACGGCATTATCCCGGGCTACTTTGGATATGAAGCGGGTCAATCAGCGGTAGGCGACATTTTTGAATGGTATGTTGAAGAAGCTGTTCCATCTTATGTAACCAAAGCTGCAGCTGAAGAAGGCGTAAACGTACATGAATGGCTGGAGAAGCGGGCGGCTGCTTACAACCCGGGCCAAACCGGACTGTTGGCACTCGACTGGTGGAATGGTAACCGTTCTGTACTTGTAGATACGAATCTTACAGGCCTTTTGCTGGGCTGTACTCTTTTAACTAAGCCGGAAGAAATCTATCGTACACTGCTGGAAGCTACTGCCTTTGGTACTCGTAAAATCGTAGATGCATTCCACTCGAACGGTGTAGCTGTAGATGTACTGTATGCCTGCGGCGGTCTTCCGCAAAAGAACCGTCTGCTCATGCAAATCTATGCAGATGTTACGAATCGTGAAATCAAGGTTGCAGCTTCCAAGCAAACTCCTGCACTAGGTGCAGCGATGTTCGGTGCAGTTGCAGCAGGCTCGGAGAAAGGCGGATATGATTCCATCGTGGATGCCGCTGAGAAAATGGCTCGCGTTCGTGAAGAGTCCTATCTGCCAATTCCTGAAAACGTAGCTGTCTACGAAAAACTGTTCCAGGAATACTCCAGATTGCATGATTATTTTGGCCGCGGAGAGAACAATGTCATGAAGCATCTTAAAGCGATTAAAGAAGAAGCGACACAATAATATTTTCAACCATTCACTAACTCATAATTCATTCATTAGAACACTCATATATTAGGAGGAAATTATATGTTAACTATTAAACCTTATCAGTTTTGGTTCGTAACAGGCAGTCAGCATTTGTACGGCCCGGAAACCATTCAAGAAGTAAACGAACATTCACAGCAAATTACGGCAGGTTTGAATGCAGATGCGAGCGTTCCTTTTGAAATTGTGTTCAAACCGGTTCTGACCACAGCTGACGAAATTCGTAAAATGGCAATTGCCGCTAACAGTGACGAAGCATGTGCCGGTATCATCACCTGGATGCACACCTTTTCCCCTGCTAAAATGTGGATCTCCGGCCTGGCCCAGCTGCGTAAGCCGCTTCTGCACTTGGCTACCCAGTTCAACCGTGATATTCCATGGGATTCCATTGATATGGATTTCATGAATACCAACCAATCCGCACATGGTGACCGTGAATATGGTTTCATCGGTGCCCGTATGGGAATTGCACGTAAAGTGGTAGTTGGCTACTGGGAAGACGTTGAAGTAAGATCACGCATCAGCGGCTGGATGAATACTTCGGTTGCTTTTAATGAAAGCCAAACCCTGAAGGTAGCTCGATTCGGAGACAATATGCGTTCCGTTGCTGTAACTGAAGGAGACAAGGTTGAAGCGCAAATTAAGCTGGGTTGGACCGTTGATGGATACGGTGTCGGTGACTTGGTAGCACGGGTGGATGCAGTTACCGAAGCTCAAGTGGATGATCTGATGGCTGAATATGCTGAAGCTTATGATTTTGCACAAGGTGGAGAGAATGACGGTCCTGTCCGTGAATCCATCCGTTACCAGGCTCGTATCGAAATCGGTCTGAAAAGCTTCCTCGAAGAGGGCGGCTATACGGCATTCATTACTACCTTTGAAGATTTGCACGGATTGAAGCAGCTTCCGGGTCTTGCGGTTCAACGCCTCATGGAGCAAGGTTATGGCTTCGCAGGTGAAGGGGACTGGAAAACGGCTGCACTCGTTCGCTTGATGAAGATTATTGCCAGCAATAAAGGCACGTCCTTTATGGAAGATTACACGTATCATTTAGATCCTGCGAATGAGCTGGTTCTTGGTTCACATATGCTTGAAATCTGCCCGACCATTGCTGTGGACAAACCGAAGCTCGAAGTGCATCCACTGGGTATCGGGGGCAAAGAAGATCCGGCCCGTATGGTGTTCAACGGACGTTCAGGTGCTGCGCTTAACGCATCCATTATTGATATGGGCAACCGATTCCGACTGCTTGTAAATGAAGTAGAAGGTGTGGAACCGGAGGAAGCTATGCCAAACCTGCCAGTTGCTCGTGTGCTCTGGAAAGTACAGCCAAGCCTAAAAGAAGGCGTGGAAGCCTGGATTCTTGCCGGCGGCGCGCATCATACAGGGTTCTCGTATGTAGTGACTACCGAACAACTGCTGGACTTTGCTGAAATGGTGGGCATGGAGTGTGTAGTTATCGATAAAGATACGAATACCCGCGCTTTCCGCAATGAGCTGCGTCTGAATGATATCGCTTGGAAGCTTGCTTAATTTAATAGTCATTGAAGAAGAAACGGGTACCGCCCTTGAGTTAGAGTGCGGTACAGCCGTTTCTTCCTTTATAAAGGGAGGAATCAGTTACATGACCCAAATATTAGAGAGAATACAAGCAGCGGCAGCAGAGTTGGAAGGCGGGGCAGCCTCAGCCCTTCCGCAAGTGATTGTCGTAGAACCGGGTGCAGTGAATCAAGTTATTCCATACGTGAAGGAAAAAGGATGGCAGGTTCCGCTGTTAGTTGCTGATGAGTATACCTTTACGGTTGCCGGTAAGAGCTTGGAGCAGGAATATGCTAATTTAGGGAGTCCTCTCCCTATAACAATCGTCCTGCCTAATTCTCAGGGTGATGTTATTGCAGATGAGGCGTCGGTGGTTCAGGTGCTTTTGTCCATACAGCAAAATAAATCCGATGCCGTTATCGTCGTAGGCTCCGGTACGCTTCATGATGTTGCCAGGTATGCAGCTTATAGCGCAAGTGTTCCGTTTGTCTCCGTACCCACGGCTCCGTCCGTAGATGGATTTACCTCGAATGGATCGCCGCTAATCATCCGGGGCAACAAGATTACGATACCAGCGGCGGGTCCAGTTGCTATTTTTGCGGATACGGATATTTTGCGGGAGGCTCCTACGGCGATGATTGCTGCTGGGTTCGGAGATATGCTGGGCAAATATACATCCTTGTTCGATTGGAAGTACGGACGTTTGACGGCGGAGGAGCCTTATTCCCCGGTAGTTGCTAAAATCACCGAACAAGCGCTGTTGGCCTGTGTTGATTACGCCGAAGAAATCGGGAATCGTACTGAGCGAGGGATATCCGTACTGACTGAAGCCTTGATCGAGTCCGGCCTGGCGATACTTTTGTTCGGACAATCCCACTCCGCGTCCGGTGCAGAGCATCACCTGTCTCATTATTGGGAGATGGAGTACATTCGCACAGGGAGAAGACAGTTACTTCATGGTGCTAAAGTAGGCGTGGCGTGCGCGGAGATTTCAGCGTTGTATCATGAATTGGCGAAAAGTATGGTGCTGGAAGGCGCTCTATGGGAAGAAGTTCGTAAGGAAATCAGCAACCTTCCCCAGCCTGAACGGATACGTGAGCTGCTGAGAACCGTTCATGGACCCTCTACCATTGAGGAGCTGGGCGTAGATGAGGAACTGCTTGGCAGAAGTCTGGCGGAAGCACATTTCATACGGATGAACCGGCATACTTTGCTAAGAGCGCGGAATGAAGGGAAGGTAACCAAGTAAGCTTGAATAAGAACGACTTGATTAAAAGAAAAACCGCACCATCTCTACGGATTGTTATCGTAGGATGGTGCGGTTTTTAGGTATGTGGTGGCAGGGCCGATTCCACTGACTCCTTCGAAACCGGCCATTTGAGCGAATTATAATGTAAAAGTACATCTGATTCCCCATGATCGGCCGATGAGTATTTTCTCGAAGGCAGTCAGTGAAATAGATGCATTTTATACACTTATTTCTAGCTTTTGGCGCTCGGATGTATGGATAGATGTACTTTGTGCAACTAAAAACCCGAATAGGCCGGATAAACCCCGGAATACCCAAAAATAAGTGTATAAAGTGCAATTAAACCCCCTAAAGTGTGCTAAGGGAGAACTATAAGAGTAAGTTGTGCAACTATATAGTTTTGAAACCCATGTAGGTAAACGATTTGCCGTATTTTTCGCGTATACCCGAGGAGATACTTCTACTCTCATATACAAACTCCTTGACGCTACCATGAGCGTGCTACGAACATGATCCTATTTACTCTGCGGCAATGAAATCAAATAGTTAATAGTTTCTGGGGTGTTTTTTCGAAAAGCACCCGGCGTGCACCCCACCCAGGCGGCGAACTGGCGACTGAAGCTTTGAACGTTGATGTAACCTAATCTATAGGCGATATTTTCAATCGTTTCATTGCTGCTAGCCAACAGCTGCATGGCTTCCTGCTGCTTCAGGATCATTAGATACTGGCGTGGTGACATTCTATAAGCCTGTCGGAATAAACGGTGACAGTGTCTTGAGCTGATGTTGAGTTGCCGTGATATTTCCTCCAGCCAATTGCTCCCTAGGCCAGATCCTTCATCCGCATCCGAGAAAGAAGCAGAAGTTTCTTCCATTAGAGTAGATGCAGTAGGTTTTCGCATCAATTTCTCAATTTCCTTGGCAATTAGATAAGCAGGTTCTCGCTGTTGCGCAGGGCCTTTTTGGGCCGCTTTTTCCTTGAAATAGGAATGGATCGCTTCAATAATGTGAAGAACATCCAGCATGACTTTGGTCGGGCGCAGGGGGCTGTCCTGCAAAACCTCCATCAACTCTTTTATCCAAGGCTGCAGCGCTTCATTTAATGGATGGGATTTAGAATAAAAGGCCAGGTTCTCGTTCTCAAACAGATGCAATAAAACTTCATCCTCAATGATAATATGACCGTCAAAGAATGAGGCACCCTCCGAATGTACAACCTCGTATCCGTGAAGATGCATCGGTGATATGAGTACAAGATCCCCGGCTTCCAGCTCATGCTCAACATTTCCATGAAAAGCAGTAAGCCTTCCCTCAAGCACAAGTAGAAATTCGAACATCATATGGTGAAGATGCTTCCCGCAGGTCCACCCCGAAGGAACAGACCGTAAATGGGGCGCATATAGGCAAATGTCGGGCCGGATGTGCGGAAATGTAATATGGTTTGCCTTGAGAGTAGTCACAGTCTGATCTCTCCTTTCAGTCCGATTATGTTAAGGATAAGTGGAAATAAGACCGAATATGTTATAGCCCAATCTCACTTACCGTTCTATACTGACTAATGATTTGAATTATAGTCTAAAAAGCGGGTGGATAACATGGCAAAACCAGAAATAACACTGGACTATATGAAATGGTTCCAGGAAGAGAATAATCAAAGTGCCAAAGTCAATCCTTTCGCACTGTTGACGCGTTTGTTTAAGGATCATGGTCGAAAGGTAGGGCTTTCAGCCTTTTATTACATGCTCAAGGCTTCACCCGTATGGCTGCTGCCGCTTGTTACGGCTAACATCATCAACATTGTCAGCTATCCCGAGCGTCATACGATGGGTGAGTTTTGGCTTAATCTGATCGTTATTATCCTATTCATCTTGCAAAATATACCGACCCATACGCTTCACATCAGCTATATCAGCCAAGCGGTTAGGCATGTGGAAGCTGGGTTGCGGAGTACACTTGTTCGAAAACTGCAGCAGCTTTCCCTAAGCTATCACGGTGATATGAATGCTGGAAGATTGCAATCCAAGGTTCTGCGTGATGTGGAGGCTATTGATTTCCTGTCCCGGCAAATGATGATGACGATCATTCCAGCGGCGATCAACCTGATAGTGATCATAGGACTCACCCTTTACCATAGCTGGATTGTTGCATTATTTTTTGTACTAATGGCACCGGCTTCCATCTACTTAGTCAGAGTGTTCCGTAATAAAATGTCCAGCCGCAACCGCGAGGTTCGCAAGAATATTGAGGCTATGTCCGGCAAAGTATCAGAAACCGTGGAAATGATCCCTGTAACCCGGGCACACGGACTAGAGGATGTAGAAATACGGAAGGTCGATGCTGCCCTACAGGATATTCGGGAACGTGGGCATCGTCTTGACGTGCTGGAAGCCTATTTTGGCTCCTCCAGCTGGGTTGTATTTCAACTTTTTCAGGTAGGTTGTTTGTTCTTTACCGCCTATCTGGTGCATCTGGATTACATGGAGATCGGTGATATTGTAATGTATCAGGGCTTTTTTAATATGATCATCGGCTCTGTCAGTTCTATTCTTAATGTCTACCCGAACCTGGTTAAAGGAATGGAATCCCTGCATTCAGTGACGGAAGTTCTGCTGTCCTCGGATACGGAGGAGTATAAGGGACGTACGAAACCTGAAGCTTTTAAGGGAGCGTTCACATTCGACAATGTCTCGTTCCGTTATAAGGAGTCGGATAAGCATGTTCTGGATCATTTCAGCCTTAAGGTGAAAGTCGGAGAACGAATTGCGTTTGTTGGAGAATCAGGTTCCGGTAAATCAACGATTCTTAGTCTGATTATCGGCTTTTATAAACCTCAGAAGGGTGTCATTCGGATAGATGGAGTACCTATGGAAGAGCTCAGCATGAAAAAATATCGGCAATCATTGGCCATTGTTTTGCAAAATAATATTTTATTCTCAGGTACGATCCGTGAAAATATTTCCTACGGTCTGCCCAACATCTCGGATGAGCAGATTCAGCAGGCTGTATATATGGCAAATCTGCAGGATGTTATTGACGGTCTGCCTGAAGGGCTGGACACTTCGATTGGGGAACATGGGGGTCGCCTATCCGGCGGACAGCGCCAACGGATCGCCATCGCTCGTGCTCTGGTTCGTAATCCTCGGATTATTATTCTGGATGAGGCAACCTCTGCGCTGGACAATGTGTCTGAGCGGCATGTTCAGGGAGCGATTGAGCAACTGATGACCGGACGTACCACCTTTATCGTTGCCCATCGCCTGTCTACCGTGCGTAATGCTGACCGTATTGTCGTTATGAAGAAGGGTCGGATCGTAGAAGTGGGGACGTACGACGAGCTTCTGGCGATGAACGGGGAATTCTATAAGCTGAAGAATCTGTAAGGTGAAAATAAATCAAAAGGAAGCCGCAACGATGAACATAACAAGATGCTCTTGGGTAAATGAAGATCCTATATATCAATCCTACCACGATGAGGAATGGGGTAAGCCCCTTTATGATAATAAAAAGCTGTTCGAGCTTTTGATGCTGGAAGGAATGCAGGCCGGGCTCAGCTGGTATACGATTCTTAAGAAACGGGATCGCTATCGAGTTGTTTTTGATGGATTTGATCCGGCGAAGATTGTACTTTATGATGAAGAGAAGTTTACTGAACTGATGAAGGATCCAGGGATTATTAGAAACCGCTTGAAAATAAAAGCGATTATTCGAAATGCGGAAATCTATCAGCAAATAGGCATAGAAGAGGGCAGCTTCGCCGATTTTATGTGGAGCTTTGTAGGCGGTGCTCCGATTGTTAATCACTGGGCCACGAAAGCTGATGTTCCTGTGACCACCCCGGAGTCGGATGCTATGAGCAATGCTCTCAAGAAGAAAGGCATGAAGTTTGTCGGTTCGACCATTTGTTATGCGTATATGCAAGCTACCGGGATGGTAGACGACCACACACTGGACTGCTTTTGCCGGAACAAAATGTTATAATAGCTAATGGTCACAATTTTAAGGAGGATTTCATAAACAATGTTATGGCATGAACTGACGATACATACAACTGAGGAAGCGCAAGAGATGATATCTAATCTGATGTACGAAGCAGGTGCGGGCGGTGTTTCCATCGAGGAATCCGGAACGCTCAATAAAGTAAGAGACACACGCTACGGCGAATTATACGATCAGCCTCTGAATGATATCCCAGAGGGTGAGGCTGTTATCAAAGGTTATTATTCCGAATCCGTTTCAATGGAAGAGGTTATAGCTGAGTTTGCTCCTCGTGTCGAGGAACTTCGCGGGTTTGGCATTAATCCCGGCAAAGCATTAATTTCCTGGCAAACGGTTGATGAGGACGAGTGGGCCCATGCATGGAAGCAATACTTCAAACCGCTACGCGTATCAGAGCGCTTGACCATCAAGCCAACCTGGGAGGAATACACACCAACACATCCGGATGAAGCTATTATTGAATTGGACCCCGGTATGGCGTTTGGTACGGGCACACATCCTACGACCGCTTTATGTCTTCGGGCGTTGGAGAAGAACATTACCGGCGGTGAGGAAGTTATTGATGTCGGTACAGGATCGGGTATTTTGGCTGTAGGAGCGATGCTGCTCGGTGCCAAATCTGTGCTTGCTCTGGATCTTGATCCGGTTGCTGTAGAAAGTGCGCGGGAGAATGTACAGCTAAACCGTTTAGAGGATCGAATAACGGTCAAAGAAAGCGATCTATTATCACTGTTAGGCGGGGAGGGTGCGGCGGATTCAGCTGCAGGGGACATGTGGCCATCGGCCAGACCCGGTCATGTGTTGTCTGATTCCAGTTCCCATAACGAGCCTGTGTCACAAGACAGCCTTGGTGTTACCCTTCCTGTGAAGATTGTGGTAGCTAATATTTTGGCGGAAATTATTGTGCTGTTTACAGATGATGTCTATCGTGCACTGCAGCCAGGTGGTTTATATATTACATCCGGGATTTATAAGGATAAAGAGGGACTAGTTGAACAGGCTTTAACGAAATCGGGCTTCGATATCATTGAGGTGTCCCGAGAAGAAGATTGGGTGGCGTTTACAGCCGGAAAGAGGTAGAGATGGATACCTTACAGAGTTTTATTCGAGTTCCGCTTGATCAGCTGCCTTTCTTGCTGCTAAGCATTCTTATTGCTTTTACCGTTCATGAATTCAGCCACGCTTATTTTGCTAATAAATTCGGTGATCCGACTGCGCGTCTGCTGGGACGCATGACGCTTAATCCTGCGGTGCATTTTGACTTTATGGGTATTGTTTTGCTGCTCCTTGCCGGCTTCGGTTGGGCGAGACCCGTTCCTGTGAATCGGGAGAACTTCAGTCGCCCACGCCTGATGGGTGTAATTGTTTCTGCGGTGGGGCCGATCAGTAATCTCCTGCTCGCTACATTGGGAGCTTTGATTTATGCAGTGCTGCTTGCTACAGGAGCATTGAGTCCTATACCTGTTAGCCGGCTTCAGGAAGCAGGGGAGATCTTTTTCTATACCTTTATATCTCTGAATTATTTCCTGTTTTTCTTTAACCTGATCCCGCTGCCTCCACTGGACGGTTACCGGATCTTCGAGGATGTAGCTCCCCGTTCGATTAGAGGCAAGCTTCAGCAATTTGAGCAGTGGTCTATATTCATTTTCTTGATGATCTTGTTCATTCCAGTTCTACGGGATAACACGATAACTCCTTTATATACGTGGGCTTATTATATGTATATAGATTCCGTGAATTTCTTCTATCAGTTATTCACTTAAGAGTGAAATGGACTTCCAAGGTGGTTCAAATCGTTGTATTATGAAATTCGGTTCATAAAAATAGGTTACTAGGCGGCAGTGTACCTGACATCAGGGATGTCGCCTTTTCGCCTGAATAATAATATACAAGGTGTTGATATGGATGCAGCGGTATTTTGTTACACCGGAACAGTTCAGCGGTGATACAGTTAGAATTGACGGCGAGGATGCCCGTCATATAGCCAAAGTAATGCGAGGTAAAGAAGGGGACAAGCTTATTGTCAGTGACGGTATTTCGCGTGAAGCCTTAGTGGAGATTACCCTCATTGAAATAGGTGAAGTTACGGGAATCGTTCTGGAAAGCTTGAATATGACCCAGGAGGCGTCGCTGAAGATTACAGTGGCCCAAAGTCTGCCCAAAGGCGACAAGATGGAGACGGTAATTCAAAAGTGTACAGAAATCGGTGCGGTCGCCTTTGTACCCTTTTTATCCGAGCGGACCATTGTACAATACGACGAACGCAAAGAGAGCAAACGACTGGAACGGTGGCGCAAAATTTCCAAGGAGGCCGCGGAGCAGGCTCACCGGAACAGAGTTCCGGCGGTACACCCGCCGCTTTCGTGGAAAAAACTCCTGCAATCGTTCGGGGAATACGGTGCAGTTTATTTTTGCTATGAGAAGGAAGAAGGATTGCAGTTGAGAAGTGCGGTAGCCCCTTGGGTATCCTCGCTCACTGCAGAAGCGTCCCATTCGGTTCTTGTAGTGGTGGGTCCAGAAGGCGGTTTTAGTGTGCAGGAATGTCTTGAAGCAGAGAAAGCCGGTGCTATTTCAGTCGGCCTGGGACGCCGCATTCTGCGTTGTGAGACAGCGGGTATGGTTGCCGCGGCCTGTATTTTATATGAATCTGGTGAAATGGGGGGAGCTTGAGAAATGTCATCCGTAGCATTTTATACTTTAGGTTGTAAAGTTAACTTTTACGACACTGAAGCCATCTGGCAGCTGTTCAAAAATGAAGGTTACGAGCAGGTTGATTTCGAGGGAGCCGCCGACGTCTACTTGATTAATACTTGTACGGTAACAAACACCGGGGATAAAAAAAGTCGGCAAATGATTCGCCGCGCGGTTCGCCGCAATCCAGAGGCCATCGTGGCTGTTACCGGTTGCTATGCACAAACGTCACCCGGTGAAATACTCGATATTCCCGGCGTTGATCTGGTTATTGGGAATCAGGACCGTGATCAAATTATGACACATGTGAAGAATATTCAAGAGTCACGCCAACCCGTAAATGCTGTTCGCAACATTATGAAGACGCGTGAGTTTGAGGAAATGGATGTGCCGGGTTTTGCCGATCGTACGCGCGCTTTCCTGAAGATCCAGGATGGTTGTAACAACTTCTGTACGTTTTGTATTATTCCGTGGTCGCGCGGCTTGTCGCGCAGTCGGGACCCTAAGAGCATCGTGGCTCAAGCGCATCAGTTGGTGGAATCCGGCTATAAAGAGTTCGTTCTAACGGGCATTCATACCGGGGGATACGGTGATGATCTTGAGAATTACCGGCTATCAGATCTGCTTTGGGAGCTGGATAAAGTGGATGGTTTGGAACGTGTGCGCATCAGTTCCATTGAAGCCAGCCAGATCGATGAGAAGCTGCTAGAGGTATTGAACCGTTCCTCCAAGATGTGCCGTCATTTGCATATCCCTCTGCAAGCGGGACATAACGATGTACTGAAATCGATGCGGCGGAAGTACACAACTGAAGAGTATTTTGCCAAAATTCAGCTGATCCGCCAAGCGATGCCGGATGTCGGCATCACTACAGATGTGATTGTGGGCTTTCCAGGTGAATCCGACGAGATGTTCCGGGCGGGATATGATTTTATGAAGGCTGTTAATTTCTCGGAGATGCATGTATTCCCGTATTCCAAACGTACCGGTACTCCGGCTGCACGTATGGATAACCAAATAGAAGAAGAGATTAAGAATGCTAGAGTTCAGGAGCTCATTGATCTGTCGGAGGACATGCAGCTGTCTTATGCACAACAATTTGTGGGCAAGACTCTTACGGTCATTCCGGAAAGATCAGCGAAGGATGCTCCGAGCCGGGTTACTCAGCATGGATTCACTGATAACTACTTGCAGGTGTTATTCGAGGGTGATGATCAGCTCCAAGGCGAGTTATGCCAAGTTAAAATAACAGAAGCCGGTGTAAACGAATGCCGGGGTGAGCTGGTAGGCGTGGAAACCTCAGGCTTCCAGCAAGAACAAACGGTGAGCTAAGATATTTATCAGAGCAAGGCGACGAGGATTTTATTCTCCCACGGGGGGGAATGAAGTCCTTGTTGCTGTTAGGTTTATGCATTTTTTGAAGGGAGTATGGTATGGGATATAAAGAGATTTCAGCGGGAGGCGTAGTTTATCGTTCAGGTAGCAAGGGTCTGGAAATTCAACTCATTGTGGACCGCTACGGTAAATTATCACTTCCCAAGGGTAAGATGGAGTTTGGGGAGACGGTAGAGGAAACGGCACTGCGCGAAATTCAGGAGGAGACAGGCACGATTGGCGAGATTAAAGCCCCGCTCGATATCCTTAAATATACGTATAATCATCCGGTCCACGGCAAGGTGGATAAAGAAGTTCATTATTTTTTAGTGGAAGCCAAGGGCGGTGTCACTAAAGCACAGGAAGAAGAGATCAGTGCTGTAGAATGGCATGAACCAGCAGCGGCTTGGGATAGAGCGAACGGGAGAGCTTACGCTAACAATTTGGATATTTTACGGAAAGCATTTGCACTGTTAGATCTTGAAATTTCATAGGTAGAAAGTCCTGAACTCCAAATGAACCCAGAATAGGGTACACACTTGGACTGTAAATGTCGATATAAGTGGAAGAGTGTGGAAATCACCACCGGACCCTATTAAGCCTAAGGAGAGAAATGATGACACAGAATATGAACAGAACAATGACGAAAGTGCTCCTCATTATTGTACTATTAGCTACTGCTATTTTTCCGTCCAGTGTATTGGCGGCGACAGGCGATACCCTTTCCATTGATTTCGACAGTACAACCAAAGTAGATTTAGTTGTCGGTCAAACGCCGAAGCAGTTGAAGGTTCTGGCAACACTTGAAGGAGCAACTAGTAAAAAAGATGTAACAGGATCAGCCGTCTGGACCTCCTCAAACAACAGCGTGGTCAAAGTAACCGGTGGAATGCTTACGCCATTGGATGGCGGTTCGGCTGTCATTACAGCTACATATAATAGTGCAGTTACGACCATAGAAGTATCTGTGACTCATCCTTTTACTAAATTAGATCTGGTCTACTCCTCTGATGGCAAATATACATTGGGTGACCCAGACAGCAGCCTTACAGTTATCGCCAATGCAACGGGTGGACAATCAACAACAACTGTTAAGGATGTTTCTGATTCTGCGGAGTGGAGCAGCTCGGATGGAAGCGTATTGACGGTTTCCAAGGGGAAGTTGACCCTAGTAGGTGCTGGAACCTCAACGATCACTGCCAAATATAAAGGAGTAACAGACTCCTTCAAAGCAACGGTGAAATTACCTTATTCCTCTATTGTAATCAAAAAGGGAGCTGCTCTGGTTAATGAACTTGAAATGCTGGTCGGAGACCTCCCATTAAAGGTTACAGCTACGACTATAGATGCTTTAGATAATTCTGAAAATCTCGCTACAACAGTAGCAGCTTGGACATCCTCTAATGCGTCAGTGGCTACAGTATCAGCAGGCGAAATCAAAGTTTTGGCCACAGGTAAAACAGTTATTACTGTGAAGTATCTAGGCGTTAGCTCATCTGTGGATGTTTATGTTCGTGCTCCCTATGAAGCTCTGCTAGTTGAACCTTTGGAAGATCAATCATTGTTTATGAATGAAATGATCAAGGCTACTGCAGAAGTAAGAGATGCTGCAAATTCTACGAAGAACGTTTCTTCATCTGCGACGTGGAATTCAAGTAACCAGATGGTGGCAACTTTAGCAACCTACGGTGACTATGAGGGAATTACTGCTAAATCTGTGGGTACTTCAACGATTAAAATCGATTATTTGGGCTTGAGCAGAGATCTCAAGGTTACAGTATATCCTACACTCAAGAATTTGGTAGTTGATAAAAGCGAGTATGAGCTGTACACAAATGAATCTGTAACCTTACCTAAGGTTAGCGGTACTAAGCTTGATGGAAGTAAGATAGACATCAGTAGTGAAATGGAATGGACTTCTTCAAATGATGAAATTGCGAAAGTAGAGGATGGTAAGATTGTCGTTGAAACCTCTACGGGTTCTGCTACAATTACCGGAACCATAAAAAGTAATGAAATTGCTTCGGGAAGATCCTCCATCCGGGACCAACGAGTTGAATTGAAGGTAACTGTGAAAGACAAGGTTCTTGTCCTGATTGGACCAGAGGACTCATTCGGGATTGTCATTGGTGTAGAAGAATCACTTCCTCAGGTAACTGCCGTTATGGAGAGCGGAGAGGAAAAGGATGTTACCGATAGCATTCAATGGGTATTAAGCGGCTCTAACGCGGTTATCAAGCAAACATCCAAGGGTAAAATGATCAAAGGATTGTTGAAAGGTAGTGCTACTCTAAAAGGTACCTATGGCAACAAGACCATTAGCATTCCTGTGATTATTGAACAAAAGGTTGTTAAATTGGTTGTTGAACCTACTGCATTGGAAATGAATATCAAAGGCTCTAAAGCCATCAAAGTAACCGGTTATTTCTCGAACGGTAAAACTGCGAACTTCTCGAGTGCTATGAATTGGGTATCCTCCAATACATCTGCGGTTTCCGTCAAGGGAGCGACAGTTAAGGCATTGGCTGAAGGGACTTCCACATTATCTGGTTCCTACCAAGGTATTGCTGTAAGTGTCAAAATAACGGTGGTTCCTAAGTTGCTTAAGCTAACAGTTAGTGAAAACAGGCTTAAATTAGCACCTGGAGCAGCTTCATCCATAGTAGTAACTGCGCAGTTTGATACCGGTGTTGTTTCCGTGGTTACAGGGGTTGCAGAATGGACAAGCTCTAAGCCTTCCGTTGCCAAGGTATCATCCACAGGTGTTATCACAGCAGTAGCCCCAGGAACAGCTTCCATCAAAGGAAAACTCGGCTCTAAAACCGTTACTGTTTCTGTTACGGTGAAGTAGATTACATTAAAAATCATAAAAAGATCTGCAGGACCCTTCGGGTTTGCAGATCCTTTTTTTTGCCGTTTTGAGTATTTTTGACTCTAAGCAAAACATCTGTAGCAAAACTTGTATCTGCAATCAGGCCATTCGCTTAATTTCATCTTTGGATTAGAACTGTAGAACTAATTGAAGTATAATAAGACAGCGATAGGCAAAGTGTCGGAGTACGGAGCAGTCATTGAACAGTTACTGTTGAAGTTTCTTCTCCAGTTTGGACCAGATAGGCAGGTAGCAAAGCGGCAAAGCTAGGACGGAGCAAACTACATTGAAAATGGTCTGTGCATGAGCAATTTCTGAGGCTGGACCCCCACCGATCCAGGAGGCTACTTTCTCCAGGGGTTGGATAAAGGGCAGGAACAGAAGTGAGCCGCCAACATTCAGCGCAACATGAGACCAGGCAACGAAAACCCCGGAGGTCGAGCCGCCAATGGAGGCAATGACCGCTGTGACACAGGTGCCGATGTTAGCGCCGAGCACAATGGCGATACCGAGCTCAGGGGGCAAGACCCCCGAAGCAGCCACGCTCATTGCCATTGCGATAACCGCTGCGCTGCTATGCAGCAAGGCGGTTAGACAAGCTCCTGCGGCAAGCCCCCATAATATGCTTGTAGCTGCGTGGTTCAGAAACCAGCTGAACAGTCCGCTTTTCTGAAGAACGGGGCCAATCGATTGCATCACCGCGATTCCCCATAGTACCAAAGCGAAACCGGCCACCGCTAGACTAATGAACTGAAACGGCTGGGCCAATCTCGCGAAGAAAGCAGGGCTCTTGGGAGAATGCGAAACCTCATCAGCAATAACAGCGATACCCCACATGATTAGCGAAGAAGCCAGCAGAAGTCCGGCATAGTCACTGATTTGAAGCCCTATCAGTTCCGTGGTCAGACAGGTTCCAATGTTACTGCCAAGAATAATGCCCAGTGTCCGTGCATAGGTAAGCAGGCCGGCATTGACCATTCCGATCGTCAGAACCGTTACGGCAGTGCTGCTTTGTAAGAGAGCTGACAGCAGGCTGCTGGAGATTAGGCCTTTGAGCGGTGTGGATGTAGCTGTGTTCATCCCTTTGGTCAGCAAGGGTCCCGCCAGTTTAGACATTGCGGACTCCATCAGCTTCATACCGGCCAAAAAAATAACTAGACCATAAATAACAGGAAACAGCAAATCACGGATCATAAGGGCAGGCTCCTTTGGACGGGGTTGTACACATATATATGAAAGCTGTGTTAAGGACATGAATAAAACCATTTTTTTAAGAACAGGGAGTTGAAAAGATTGGCATCAGTTCGTTTAGAGCGTAATCGTAAAAAGAGGTTAGAGATGGCCCATCCATGGGTATTTGCAGGTGAAGTTGCCTCTGTAGAAGGTGAGCCGGAAGACGGTGGATTGGTAGATGTACTTAACCATCAGGGGCGTTTTTTAGCCGTTGGTTACTATAATCCAGCTTCACAGATCCGCATTAGAATTGTGTCGCAGACGCCTCTTGCAGAAATGAACAAGGCGTTTTTCGTAGATCGTTTTACTAGTTGTTTGCAGCACAGAAATCGTTTTGTGCCTGGTGCAGATGCTTACCGTTTGGTGTATGGAGAGGCAGATTTTCTGCCGGGTCTTATTGTTGACCGGTTCGGAGATATCCTTGTAGTTCAGCTGCTGACACTGGGAATGGACAAATGTCGCACTGAGATCGTGGAAGCACTCGTAGAGGTTATGGCTCCGCGTGGAATTTACGAACGAAGTGATGTCAGCGTGCGTGAACTGGAAGGACTGGCTCAGACAACCGGTGTACTCTACGGAGAATGCCCGCGTCATGTTACCGTAACTGAGAACGAGCTGAAGTTGATGATTGATATTGAACAGGGCCAGAAAACAGGCTATTTCTTTGATCAACGCGAGAATAGAGCTTCAATCGCTCCGCTTATGCGGGGTTGGGGAGAACGCAGCGGTATTGCCCTCAAAGAAGTTGAGGGTGAGGACGGTTCACTGCAGATGCTGCCGGTTAACAAAAGCGGCAAAACCGTTACCTTCCCGTATTGGGACGGTGCTACAGTGCTGGAATGCTTCGCGCATACGGGCAGCTTTACCCTGCATGCCTGTAAGTATGGAGCCAAAAAAGTAACCTGTCTGGATGTTTCTGCCCATGCGATTGAGAGTGCCAAAGTGAATGTAGAATTGAACGGTTTCACTGAACGGGTGGAATTCGTTGTAGATGATGCTTTTCAATATTTGCGTAATCAGGTTAAAGGGCTGGAAGAGCGTTCTGAGCGTGCGACCGTTTCAGCAGCGCCCAAAACCGATACCTCTAAACCTATGACTGCCGGCGGTGGACGCACATGGGATGTGGTCATCCTAGATCCTCCTGCTTTTGCCAAGACCAAGAGTGCGGTTGCAGGAGCATGCCGTGGGTACAAGGACATTAACTTGCAGGGGATGAAGCTGGTGAACGAGGGCGGTTACCTCGTAACCGCAAGCTGCTCGTATCACATGCAACCGGATTTGTTTCTGGAGACCATAGGCGAGGCCGCAAGAGATGCCGGAAAAATCCTCAGATTGGTAGAATGGCGGGCCGCCGGTAAAGATCACCCACAAATCCTGGGTGTCAATGAAGGACATTATCTGAAATTTGCTATTTTTGAGGTGCGGAGTAAGAATAAATAAACTTCAAAGCTAACAGCGGGGCTTCTCTATGATGGATTGTTATTCCATCTGTGAGGAGCTCTTTTTATTAGTGTTAAGTGCAGGAATTTGGATGATGAGGTGGCCGGGAGCTGGATTGTTGTATAAAGTGCAGGAATTTGAGTGGATATGGTGGCTAGGGAGCTAGATTGTTGTATAAAGTGCAGGAATTTGGGAGAGATTGTGGCCTCAGGTACCTAAAACATACTAGATTCTGATAAATAATGGATAGGTTATTGCCATTTATTCAGAACAAGTGTTCTGTTTTGTTTGGTGGAGTTATGCTATAATGTTGGGACGAGAGTTGAATTCATAGATTGAAGTAACTATTATTTTCCGCCATGGAGGGAGTCTATCATATGTCAGTAACCTTTTTACTAGGCCGCTCTGGTAGCGGCAAAACCTTGAAGATATGGGAGTCGGTATCCTCTGCCATGGAGCAGGAACCGCTCGGTGCACCAATTATAATGCTCGTTCCTGAACAGGGTTCTTTTAGCGCGGAACGTGGGCTTCTAACTACAGGGAGTGCCAAAGGAAGCATAAGGGCTCAGACGCTGAGTTTTTCACGTCTAGCTTATCGCGTAAAACAGGAGACTGGCGGCAATCCTAACATTCCGATTAGTGATGAAGGCAAGAAGATGCTGATCTACAAAATTATCAGCCGCCGCAAAGAGGACCTAAAGCTCTTCGGGGCCTCTTCGGACAGACCCGGCTTTGTGGACCGGTTGAATCGGCTACATACGGAAATGAAGCGCTGCTGTATTGGATCAACTGATCTGGAGCAGCAGCTGTCAGTATTGCAGGATTCAGTGGGGAGCAACCCTATTCTGCAGCATAAACTGCATGATCTTCAGCTATTATTCGGGGATTTGGAGAAGGAAATGTCACAGCTCTATATCGATCAGGAGGATCGATTGACTGAGCTTGCAGAGCACATATCTGAGTCCTCCTATGTGCGGGGAGCCGAGATTTGGGTAGACGGATTTCATGGCTTCACACCGCAGGAATTTATGGTTTTACGCCAATTAATGCTGTATGGCTCCAAAGTGACGATTGCACTTACCTTGGACAAGCCCTATCCGCATGGATTGCAGCCGCATGAGCTGGAACTGTTCCATCCTTCAGCGGTTACTTATATCAAGCTGCGTGGAATTGCTGAGGAGACAGGAGCAGAGGTGTGGGATGAAATTCTCGCTCCTCCTATTTTGCCACGCTTCACTGAAAGTCCTGTTCTTGCGCATCTAGAGCGGGGTTTTGATAGACGAAGCCGCTGGAACGGAACGGAGTCGGTAGAAAAATCGATATCTATTCAGGCTGCAGCATCACGAAGAGCCGAGGTAGAGGGAGTTCTGCGTGAAATCCTCAGGCTGGCGCGGGAAGATGGAGCACAATACAGTGAAATGGCTGTTATGATGCGTAATCTGGTTGATTATGAACATTTGGTGACCCCTCTTTTCCGCGATTATGGGATACCGTTCTTTCTGGACCAAAAAGTTAATGAAATGCATCATCCTCTAGTGGAATTTCTACGGGCATCACTTGATATAGTCCGCCGCCGTTGGCGTTATGAGGATGTATTCCGCTGCGTGAAGACGGATCTTTTGCTTCCAGTAGATGAGAGTCTTAGCAGATCCGATATGGACAGCCTGGAAAATTACGTGCTGGCTTGTGGAATTCAGGGTTACCGTTGGACTGATGGGCGTTCTTGGAAAGGAATACCCAGCCTAACACTTGAAGGTGACAGGAAGATAGACGAAGAGCATTTGATCGTAATGGAGAAATGCCGGACTGCGATTACCGATCCTTTGTTTGGTTTTGAGAAAAGAATCCAAAAAAGCCTCAATGCCCGTGAGTTATGTACAGCTGTGTACCAGCTTCTTATAGATACCGAATCCGCTACTAAGCTTGAGATAATGAGTGCTAAGGCTCTGGAAATGGGTCACCCCGAGAATGCCCGTGAGCACCGCCAGTTGTGGGGAGCAGTACTTGATCTATTGGATCAACTAGTTGAAATGATGGGCGAAGAGAAGATTGCTTTTGACGTATTCGCCGGGATTCTCGAGACGGGACTTGCCGAGCTCCGGATGGGCCTTGTTCCCCCTGCACTGGATCAGGTACTGGTAGGGAGTATGGACCGAACCAGAACTTCTGGTGTCAAATATGCCTTTTTACTCGGATTTAATGAAGGGGTCGTACCTGCACAATTTCAGGAAGACGGTGTCCTTTCCGAAGGAGAGCGTTTCTTTCTGGAGGGGGCAGGGATGGAATTGGCTCCTGGCTCATCCCGCAGGCTGCTTGATGAACGGTTCCTAATCTATAATGCGCTTACGACACCCAGCAAAAAACTGTGGCTTAGCTACGCCTGCGCAGACGAGGAGGGTAAAGCACTTCTACCTTCAGAGGTTATCCGTCATTTGCAGATTATGTTCCGTATGGGTGAACATCCGCTGCCTGGTTTTCCTTTATCCGGTCGTTCTTCCATGGAACATATGGACTTTGTCGGTAATCCGGAAGCGACGCTTCGTGTGTTAATTATGCAGTTACGGCAATGGCGGCAAGGTGTCGAAATCCCTGCGTTCTGGTGGGATGTGTACAATTGGTTTGCTGAGAGTGAAGAGTGGAGCCCGCGGCTGAACAAGCTGTTGCAATCCTTGTTTTACCGTAATGAAGGTGTCAAGCTTAAGCGCGGGACGAGCCTTCGGTTATATGGGGGAACCACACTGCGCGGCAGTGTCTCAAGGATGGAGAAGTTCGTATCGTGTCCGTTTTCTCATTTTGCCTCCTACGGCTTGAAACTGAAGGATCGTCAGCTGTACAAGCTTCAGGCACCGGATATCGGCCAGCTGTTCCATGCAGCTCTAAGCGAGATGGCGATGAATCTCCAGCAAAAAGGACGCGGCTGGGGTAGTATGTCCCCTGAGGAATGCCGGCGTGAGGCTGTTGAGACGGTGGATCGTCTATCACCGATGCTGCAGGGTGAGATCCTGATGAGCTCGAAACGTTATGGCTATATCTCCCGCAAGCTAAAAAATATTGTCGGCCGTGCCTCCGTAATCCTCGGCGAGCATGCCCGGAGAGGCAGCTTCGAACCGGTAGGACTGGAACTGGATTTTGGGCCCGGGAAACCCTTGCCACCTCTTCAAATTAACCTCCCAAACGGCTGCGTTATGGAGATTGTAGGCCGTATAGACCGTGTTGATATGGCAGAAGGCGAGAACGGTCTTCTACTGAGAGTTATTGATTATAAGTCGAGTCAAAAGGATTTGAAGCTGCACGAGGTGTACTATGGGCTGTCGCTTCAAATGCTAACCTATCTTGATGTCCTGCTTACGTATGCAGAGCAGTGGCTGGGTCGTTCTGCGCTTCCGGCTGGAACGCTATATTTTCACGTACACGACCCGCTGCTCTCGTCACCTAACGGAATGAACCGGGAACAGGCAGAACAGGAATTGCTGAAACGGTTTAAGATGAAAGGTCTGCTGACCGCTGACCGTGAGGTCGTTTCTTTAATGGACACCAGTCTGGATAAAGGACATTCCTCCATCGTCCCGGTGGCGCTGAAGAGTGACGGCAGCTTTTACAGCAGTGCTTCAGTGGCTACACCGGAGCAATGGACTCAGCTATTAAGCTCCGTACGAACGACTATTTCGGAGATCGGAACAAGGATTACGGAAGGTGATGTGGCTATTCAGCCTTACCGCATCCAACAGGAGACGGCATGCACTTTCTGTTCCTTCAAACCGGTGTGTCAATTTGACGAATCCGTTGAAGGCAACCATTATCACAATCTCGCGAAGCCGGGGAAAGATGTAATCTGGGACCTGATTTCCCGAAGTGAAGGAGGTACAACGCTGTGAATATAGTGTCCAAACCGGAAGGAAGCTTTTGGAGTGATGATCAGTGGCGAGCGATCGCTGAGAGCGGAGAGGATATTCTAGTAGCGGCAGCAGCTGGATCTGGGAAGACGGCTGTTCTTGTAGAGCGTATTATTCGCAAAATCAGCTCGGAACAGAGCGGCTTTAGTGTAGACAGACTGCTGGTAGCAACCTTTACAAAAGCAGCAGCAGCCGAGATGCGGCAGCGCATTCGGGAAGCGTTGGATCGGGAGCTGGAGAATACACCGGATAATGACCATTTACGCCGTCAGCTTGCACTATTGGGTAGAGCCTCAATTACTACACTGCACTCTTTTTGCCTTGAGGTCATCCGTCGTTACTATCAACAGATACCCATTGATCCCGGATTCCGTATTCTGAATGAGCATGAAGCGGAAATGATGCGGCAGGAGCTGCTGGAGGAACTATTTGAAGAAAAGTACGGTACAGCCGGTGAAGACGGTGTGTTTGTAACACTTGTCGACTGGTTTAGCGGAGAACGCACTGATGATGCTATGCATGCACTCGTCCAGAGGCTGCATGATTTCGCCCACAGTCATCCTTGGCCAGCACAGTGGCTTAGAGATACGGCTGCTGAATTTTCCGTACCAGACACGGAGAGTCTTGGGAATTCTCAATGGGTGCAGAGCATTCTTGAAGAGGCCAAGTTAACACTGGACGGAGCTATTAGCCAACTCGAACAGGGATATGCCATTTCACTTCAGCCGGGAGGCCCATCCGCTTACGCAGAGAATATGACTGCTGATCTCCAGATGGTTACGGGGCTGCGTGAGGCTTTGAGACAACAACCATGGTCTGAGTTGTACGAGGCCTTTCGGGGAGTATCCTTTGGTAAATTAAAGCCTTGCAAAAAGGATTCCTCCGACCCGGGTCTGCAAGAAAGTGTTAAAGAGCTGCGTGACAGTGTCAAAAAAAGCATATCCGAACTGCAAACCGCCTTGTTTGGACGTCATGCAGAAGTTTTCTTGAATGAATTAAATGAAGCGGCTCCACTTATGGAGGAATTGGCTGAGACTGTAATAGAATTCGGGGAGCGTTACAGAATTGAAAAGGCAAGCAAAGGCTTGGTCGATTTCAGCGACTTGGAGCACTACTGCCTGCAAATTTTGCGTCATCCCGATTCACTGCCTGGGAACCCTCAACCTTCCGATGCCGCTATAGAGTACCGGAATCAGTTCGATGAAGTGCTTTTAGATGAATATCAGGATACGAATAGTGTACAGGAAGAGATTGTACGGCTGATCTCCAGAGAAGGTCCGGGTAACCGGTTCATGGTCGGAGATATGAAGCAGAGTATCTATCGGTTCCGCCTTGCTGAACCGGGTTTATTCTTAGACAAATACCGGAGTTTTGGCAAGAGCGGTGAACCTGCTGATCCTACGGAAGTTTCCACGGGTCGGGTTATTGATTTAGCGCGGAATTTCCGCAGTCGGCTTGAGGTCGTGCATGCAGTTAACATGCTTTTCCGGCAGATCATGAACGAAACAGTGGCCGAGATAAGTTATGATGAACGCGCAGAACTGGTGTATGGTGCGAAATTTCCGGGAGCGGCCGAGAAGGGACCGGATTCTTTTTTTGCACCCGAGCTATTGTTGATTGATAAAGGTTCATCAGCAGCAGGACGTGCAGAGGAATCAGAGGATGGAGAATTGTCCACACAGGAAAGCGAAGTCATCGAGGCTGAAACGGCTCAGTTGGAAGCGCGGGCTATTGCCCGGCGTATCTCACAACTGACAGGAATGACCGGCGGTTCTCCGCTGCTTATTTATGATAAAGGAATCCAAAAGATGCGACCGGTATTTTACGGGGACATCGTGATTTTGCTTCGTTCTGCACGGATGTGGACTCCGCTGATCATCGAGGAGCTTCGTCTTGAGGGGATTCCAGCCTACGGGGATCAGAACAAGGGGTATTTTCAGGCTACAGAAGTGGAAATTGCCCTGGCCTTATTAAAAGTTGTAGACAATCCTCAGCAGGATATTCCACTAGCCGGTGTGCTTCGTTCTCCGGTCGTAGGGTTGAGTGAGGAGGAGCTGGCGAAGGTTCGTTTATGCAGCGGCGGGGCTTTCTATCAAGCTGTACTTGCCGCAGCCGGTGACCAGCCTGTTGTGCAACTAACTGCAGACGAAATTCCGGTCATTTCTATACAACTTCGTTCCAAGCTGCAGAATTTCCTGAACCAATTGAAGAATTGGAGAGATGAAGCGAGACAAGGCAGCCTTGGCGGTCTCATCTGGCGCATATACCGTGAAAGCGGGTATTTGGAGTGGGTCGGAGGATTGCCCGGAGGTTCGCAGCGACAGAACAATCTTAAGGCATTGTATAATAGAGCCGTACAATTCGAGAAGGATACCTCTTCCCGTGGCTTATTCCGGTTTTTGGTCTTTATTTCCCGACTCCGGGAGAACGGCGGTGACCTAGGTGTTGCCGGGGGAAGCGGTGAAGAAGGCAGCGGCGTAAGAATTATGACCATTCACAAAAGCAAAGGGTTGGAGTTTCCGGTTGTTTTTCTCGCAGGAATGTCCAAACTCTTTAATAAACAGGATCTTCATGCACCGTTTTTAATGCATAAGGAGTTAGGCTTCGGGCCTCGCTTTGTGGAGCGTGATACTCGGCTTAGCTATCCTACGCTGCCTTATTTGGCGATTAGCCGCCGAACCCGTTTGGAACTTTTGGCAGAGGAAATGCGTGTGCTGTATGTTGCACTAACACGCCCGAGAGACAAAATGATTCTAGTGGGAACTGTCCGTGATCTTCCCCGCAAAATTGCCGGATGGGCTGCAATGCAGGGCAGGGAAGAGCTGCTCATGGCTGATCATTTATTAGCCCGGGGCCGCAGTTATCTGGATTGGGTGGGACCTGCTCTTATAAGGCATCCGGGAGCGGCAATACTGCGAAAGATTGTGGGAAATGAAGGAACGACATCTACCGTTCTGCATAGTGATGTCTCTAACTGGAGCATTAGTGTGGTAAACTCCGCAGACCTTAAGGCCGGGTCTCTAGCTGGTATGGATAATAACGGGGAAGAAACCACGCTACGCGAGACTGTACTAGAAGCTTTGCGACAGGGCCATACCGTTCCTTCAATGGCAACGGAAGACGAGGAACTTACAGCGGGTAAGTTAAATTGGTCTTATCCTCATGAGGCCGAATCCACCATCCCGGCAAAAACCTCCGTCACCGAATTGAAGGCCTTATTATCCATGGAGGAGCAGCCTTCCTTTGATCGGTTGGAAGCGGAAGATAACGGCAGAACACCTACTGACATGATACGCAGCGGTGTGGAGAACCTTCGCTTAAGAAGACCGAAGTTCATGGAGAAACGCAGCATGACCTCAGCGGAGCGGGGGACCGTGTATCATACAGTGATGCAGCATATTCCCCTTGAAGGTCCGGTAAATAAGACGCAGGTGGAAGATACTTTGGAACATCTACAGCACGCAGGGATTTTGTCCGCAGAGCAGGCAGAGGTTGTGACTTCTTCTGAAATCCAAGCCTTTTATGACAGTGAGCTTGGTTCAAGGCTGCTGAATTCTTCCTGGAAAAGAAGGGAAATGCCATTCAGCTATATGGTTCCGGCATCTGATGCCTATCGTGGACTTCAATTTATGGATGAAGCGTTATCAGGGCTTTCTCCTGACAATCTTGAATCATCTCAGCCGCAAACGGTGCTGATTCAAGGTGTCATTGATTGTTTGTTCCGGGAGGGAGAACGGCTCATTTTGCTAGATTACAAAACAGACTCTGTTGTAGAGCATCAAGGCGGTTTAGAAGCTCTTAAAGAGAAATACCGGTTTCAGCTGGATCTCTACGGCAAGGCGTTACATGATATTTTAAAAGAAGAGATTAGCGAGACTTGGTTGTATTTTTTTGACGGTGGACATGCAGTTAAGTTATAGAGAAATTATATTATTTGCCACATAGAGGGCGGGGAAAGAGGCGGGGAATGCGGATACTACATACGGGAGACTGGCATTTAGGCCGTACGTTGGAAGGTAGAAGCCGGATGAAAGAGCAGGAGCAATTCATAGATGAGCTTGTGGAGATTGCTGATGAACAACAGGTGGATATTATCCTGATGGCGGGTGATGTCTATGATTCTGTTAATCCTCCGGCGGCTGCAGAGCAATTGTTCTATGATGCTGCTGCGAGGTTAACTGCAGGTGGCAGACCGCTGGTCGTCATAGCAGGTAATCATGATCAGCCCGAACGTGTCTCCTCCGTATCCCCGCTTGTTCTAAGACAGGGAATTACTTTGGTAGGTCTCCCTACTTCGGAGCCGGTTACGATTCATACGGCCCGAACAGGAGAGATTGCCAAGATTGCAGCACTTCCTTATCCCTCGGAAGCCCGTCTCGGTGAACTACTGGCAGGTGATGGGGATGAGTCACAGCTTCGACTTGCTTATAGCGCCCGAGTCGGAAAACTTATGCAGCTTTTAGGTCGGGAATTTACGCCTAAGACGGTTAATTTGGCTATGAGCCATATTTATGTACTCGGGGGTGTAGAGTCTGACTCTGAACGGCCTATTCAAGTGGGTGGAGCCTATACAGTAGATCCCTCTGCACTTTCCTCAGGTGCGCAATATACGGCACTTGGGCATCTTCATCGTGCACAGCGGGTCAAAGGGGACGGGATGATCCGCTACAGTGGCTCTCCGCTAGCCTATAGCTTCTCCGAAGCAGGACAGGCAAAGTCCGTGACATTAGTCGATGTTGAACCTGGTGGAGAGCCTGTATTCGAAGAAATCTATCTGCGCTGCGGACGACCGCTAGTGAGATGGAGCTCAACCGGAGGACTTGATGAAGTGTATCGCTGGCTCGATGAGAGCAGAGATCTCTCTGCTTTTATTGATCTGGAGATTCGGCTGACTGAAGCTATGTCTATGAATGATATTCAGCGCTTGCGCAAATCCCGGGAAGGGATTATTCATATCCGGCCGATTTATCCGCAGATGGAAGGGGAACTGGAAGTCTCTCCGCGTTCACGTATGCCCGTACAAGAGCTGTTCCGTAAGTTTTATCAGCGCCAGACGGGTGGAGCCGAGCCTGATGATAGTCTGGTAGAGCTGTTTCTTGAGCTTACGCAAGAAGAGTCGCGCGAGCAGAGTGAAGAGGAGGAGAACTAAGTGAAGCCGATTTTATTAAAAGTAGCAGGTCTGCAGAGCTATCGGGAGCAGCAGGAAATTGACTTTACCAGTCTGTGCGAAACCGGCCTGTTTGGAATATTCGGACCGACCGGAAGCGGGAAATCCAGTCTGCTGGATGCTATTACTTTAGCCATGTACGGCAAGGTAGAGCGGGCTGTTAACGGGACCCAAGGCATTATGAATCACTCGGAGGATTCACTTAGTGTGGCTTTTACATTCGAGCTGACCTCTTCCGAAGGAACTCGGCGCTACCGTGTTGAGCGGAGATTCAAGCGAACCGGCGAACAGTCTGTCAGCAATACGATTAGCCGGTTTGTCGAGATTACTTCTGACGGCGAGAATGTTATGGCGGACAAGCTGGCAGATGTAACCCGGTGTGTAGAGGAAAAAATAGGTCTCAAAATGGATGATTTCACCCGTGCGGTAGTACTCCCGCAGGGTAAATTTGCTGAATTTCTCTCGCTCCGCGGTGTAGATCGCAGACAAATGCTGCAGCGGCTGTTCCATCTGGAACAATACGGTGATCATTTGGCTATTAAGCTTAGCAAAAGAGTCAAAGACAATGAGGCTGCGCTTCGAGCGGTTGAAGCGGAGCAGCAGGGACTTGGAACCGCAGGTGAGCAGGATGTTGAGGCTGCTGCGGAACGATTGCAGGAGGCTGTTATATATGCGGCAGAGTGCCGCCGTAAATTAGAGATTGCGATTAAAGTATCGGAGAAATATGCCAAAATCCGCGACCTGCAGGAAGAGCGGACCCGGAGGGAACTGCAGCGTCAGGGACTGCTGGCACAGGAGGAGAGCATCCTCCTGCTGGAGAAGAGACTCGGCCAAGCGGATGAGGCCGAGAAGTTACTTCCCTCTCTCAAAGGCTGGAGAGAGTCGGAAGGTGCTTGGAAGAGCCTCCAGACCCGCGCCGAGGGGCTGGAGGTGCAGTCCGCAGCCGCCGCAGAAGCAGCGGCGCGTACCGTCGAGGCCGAAGCGGCGGCGCTGGCCGCGCTTGCGGCGGAAGAGCCGGCCCTCCGCGAGGGGGCGGACAAGTTCCGGCGTGCGCTCGAGCTTACAGCCGAGCGCGACCTTTTGCGGCGCGAGCTGGCTTCGCTCGCTGAGCGCCGCGGGGGCGCCTCCCGCAGGCTGGAAGCCCTGCGGGAGAGCCAGGCCCGGGAGCGGGAGCTTCTGGCCAAGGGCCAAAAGCGGCAGCAGGAGCTGCAGGCGCAGCTGCAGCCGCTGGGCGTCCGCTCCCAGGACCGGCAGTCTCTGCAGGAAGCCATGCAGAGACTGCAAGGTCTGCGCTCAGCTGAATCCCACTGGGATTCAGCTGAGCGTGAGCGCCGCGAGCGGGCGGTGACGCTTGCGGCAGCGCAGCAGCGGCTCGCGGAAGCCGCGGCGCGGCGCTCGCAGCTGGAAGCCCTCCGATCAGGTATGATCGGAGAGGCAGCGCTGCATATGGAGAAGCTGCTTGCAGCGGAGGAAGCCTCCGGTATCGTAACGGAGAAGTTGGAACTCCACAACAGCACTCTAGAAGCAGTACTCAAGAGCAGGGAGATTCACAGGTTGTCGCTAGCCTTAGCCTTGGATCTGGAAGAGGGACAACCGTGCCCGGTCTGCGGCAGTAATCATCATCCTCACCCGGCATCATTAGAAGGGAACGGGGAGCAGGATATACAAGAAATAGAGCTGGAAGCAGCCCGTTCATTATTCAAGCAGGTGCTGGAAGCCCAACACGTCCTCCGCAGCTTGCGGGAGCAAGATCATGCCTGGCTGGATCAGATCTACGGGGACGGTTCAATAGCTTCACTGAGTATTCCTGCCGCAACTGGAACTGAGCAAAAATTCAATGATGAAGCAGTTTTGTCCTTTGTTCCCTCCTTGAATAAGAATGTGCCGGATCAATGTACACTGACTGAGCTGAATACCCTTATTGCTGAGTTAAAAGAACACTCCACAGAGCTGCGTCGGACTGCGGTAGAATGGCAGCGCTCCATGAACGAAGCCCAGCAGAGCTTTCTGAAAGAATCCGCCAGTGCTGAAGCTGAGAGCGGATGGGGAGCCGGAATTGCTGCCAAGGCGGAAGAACTGGGTAGCCAGTTATCTACTTTACGGCAGAGCTGGAAGCAACAGTTCCCCCTTTTAGCCCCAGAGGACGCAGAGCAAGCGTATCGTGAATTATTACTTAAGGATGAACAGGCAGAGGAGATCCGCGGACGGTTAGAGATTAGCGTCAAATTTCTTGAGGACAAGAACCTGGCACTCCAACGAATGGGGGAGGAACTTGCAGGACTGGACATCGAACTGGCCCAATGGAATGCTCAATTTGAAGGTAAGGAAGAACTGCTTGGTGAGAAGGAACAACGCCTGCTCCAATATACTGGAGGGCAGGAAGCAAGAACTCTGTTGTCAGAATGTGAAAGTCGCCTGCAACAGCTTATAGCGGTAGCGGATGAATCTAAGCAGCAACAGCGTTCAGCGGCGGAAAAAGCCCAAGAGGATAGTAAGGTAGCTGCTATTGCCCGTCAGGCGGCAGAGTCCGCCAGGGAGCATTTTGCAGCGTCCTCCCTGAATTGGGAGGCAAGATTATCCGTCTCATTATTCACTTCAGCTCTTGAAGTGGAAGGAGCTACCCTGACCCTAGAGGAGCGGGAAGCCGCATCTGGCCGTGTGCGGACTCACCGTGATCAGGAAGTGGAAGTAAACTTGCAACTGCGACACATTGACGAGAAGCTGGAGGGAGCCAGTCTGAGCCAGGAGGATTGGCTGGAAAGTGTAACCGTGCTGACCCAATGCAAGGAAGATGACGAAATGTCGCTTCAGAGCCGGGCACGTGGGGAAAGAGACTTGGAGGATATAAGGCACAGGCATATCCGATGGAAGGCATTGGAGGAACAGAGGAAGGAGTACGGGCTAACCCAGAACCGCTTGTCCAAGCTGCAATCTTGTTTACGAGGGAATGCCTTTGTCGAATATATTGCCGAGGAGCAGTTAATGCAGGTATGCCAGGCGGCCTCTCAGCGTCTGCGTTTCTTGAGTAAGCAACGTTATGCGCTTGAAGTGGACTCCGGTGGCGGTTTTGTAATTCGGGATGATGGGAACGGTGGAGTTAGACGCCCTGTATCAACCCTGTCCGGAGGAGAGACCTTTTTAACATCTCTTTCCTTAGCGCTGGCTCTTTCGGCACAAATTCAGCTGCGCGGCCAGTATCCTTTACAATTTTTCTTCTTGGATGAAGGATTTGGCACTCTGGATCCTGAATTGCTTGATACCGTAATAACTTCATTGGAAAAACTTCATAATGACCAGCTCTCTGTTGGCATTATCAGCCATGTCCCTGAGCTTCGGGCACGTTTGCCGCGTAAGCTGGTAATCATACCTGCTGAACAGGGCGGCGGCGGTTCACGTATAATTTTGGAAAAAATGTGACCTTAGATTAACAATGTGACAACGATCACAGATACAGTATCAACCTGCTGTTATAATACAGCTAAGCCGACAAACATTTTGAAACACCTCGGCGGACGTATGATTGGGAGTACCTACTTCTTAATTATACGTGCGCCGCCGAATCAGCTTTATAAGCTGTGAAGGGTGTTTCTTTTTTTTGTCTATTTTTATCATTGTATGCTCCCTGTACCTTTTTTATTTGCCTCGAATAACTGGCTGTATTAGATACAGCTAGACTTATTATGGTTTTTGGATTTATTAAGTATAATTCCCCCCTTCATCTACCCTTTCGTTATCCATTCATTCCATGCTATGATGTACAAATAAATCGATGTTACCGAGCCAGTATTGTTATGGTGAAGCCGTACAGTTGATTTACACTCCACTAATTATAGGAGGAAGCAGTTGAATGGAGACCGTGTTCAGCAAAATTATTGAAGGGGTTATTCCCTGCAAAAAAGTTTTTGAAAATGATCGGATTCTAGCATTCTACGATATTGAGCCTGCTGCACCTGTGCATGTGCTAATTATCCCGAAGAAGTATATTGCTTCCATGAACGAGGTTACTTCAGAGGATCTTCCGCTGATTGCCGAAATTCATAGTGTAGCGCAGCAAATTGCAGTTGAGCTTGGAGTAGCAGAATCTGGTTATCGCTTGATCAATAATTGCGGACCTGACAGCGGGCAAGCCGTTCACCATCTTCATTACCATTTGCTTGGGGGAGCCAAGCTGGGGGCATTAACCGGAAATTCATCGTCACACGCATAAATTTTACTACAAGTCTTGAAGGACTTGAAAAAAAATTGCCGTGATGGTTGACACGTTATTTCGGTTTGACCTATAATGTAATTTGATGAACCGTGTTATGCTCTTGGACGGTCTGGTCGGAGGGAGGGGAAACTGGTGTCTGAAACGAAAGTTCGTAAAAACGAGACAATTGATGCTGCACTTCGTCGCTTTAAACGTTCCATCGCTAAAGATGGTGTCTTGGCTGAGGTGAAAAAACGCAAACATTATGAAAAGCCAAGCGTTAAGAAAAAGCTGAAGTCTGAGGCTGCTCGTAAGAGAAAGTTTTAGGAGGATTACCCACGCATGAATCTTAGCGAAAGATTGAACGAAGATATGAAGCAAGCGATGAGGGATAAGGACAAGTTCACTCTTTCCACAATCCGCATGATTCGTTCGACAATAAAGTATCTTGAAATAGATGTAAAGAGAACATTAGACGACAACGAAGTGCTTGATATCCTAAGTCGTGAAATCAAACAGCGCAAAGATGCCCTCCAAGAATTTGAAAAGGCGGGTCGCGATGAGCTTTCCGCGACTACAAAGGCAGAGATCGAGATTATCCATAAGTATCTTCCCGAGCAGCTTTCCGAAGAAGAAATTAAAGTCATTGTACAGCAGACCATCCAGGAAACCGGTGCTTCTTCGAAAAGTGAAATGGGCAAAGTTATGAGTGCGCTAATGCCTAAAGTTAAAGGACGCGCCGATGGTAAGCTTGTGAACCAAGCGGTTCAACAATTTCTGCAATAATATAACGCTAACACCCCTTGCAAAAGGGGTGTTTTTCTTTTTTTGGAACGATGTTAGGAGAAGTATCGTAATAGGGCTTAGAAGGTAACCTATATGGAGTGATCCATGTGCGAAGGAGTGAATATCTTGGGCGTATTACGGAAAATAGTACTGGTCAGTATAACCAATTTACTTATTTTTCTGTTCTTCATCCCGCTTTTAGCAGGAGTCAACGCAGCGGGGAGTGTGGCCGCTTCTGATACTGCCAACAGTAAGCCGAAGAGCGGTCCTGTATTTATCATACCGGTGGATCAGGAGATCGAAAGAGGGCTTCAGCGTTTTTTGGAGCGTGGCTTTGAAGAAGCGGCGAATTATGGCGCCGTGCTGATTGTGTTGGAAATTGATACACCAGGGGGTCTGGTAGATACAGCGGAGGAAATAGGGGCTATGGTAAGAGAGAGTCCTATTCCAACGGTCGCCTACATCAAAGGAGATGCGGCTTCAGCTGGCAGCTACATAGCTTTAAATGCAAATAAAATTATCATGAAACCAGGGAGTATGATCGGTTCCGCTTCTCTTGTGGATATGACCGGGAAAGCCGTTAATGACGCCAAGCTGGTATCCTTTTGGAAGTCAAAAATGGTAGGCGCTGCCGCATTAAATGGTCGCGACCCGGAAATTGCTGCCGGAATGACTGACAGTAATATTGTAGTTAATAAGCCGGAGCTGGGTGTTAACAAAGCTAAGGGCCAGATCATTGCGCTTACCAGCGACCAGGCGTTAAAGGCTGGCTACACAGATGATATCGCAGACACACCGGAAGAAGCCATTTCAACGCTTGGGTATTCATTAGATGACATTCTTCGCGTTAAACATACCGGAGCTGAAAAAATGTCGCAATTCCTGACAAATCCGATTATTATGACGATTTTACTCTTTATCGGGATCGCCGGAGTAGTGATTGAACTGCTTGTACCCGGGTTTGGGGCGCCGGGAATCATAGGGCTGTTGGCGTTTATTCTCTATTTCTTCGGTAACTATGTAGCTGGATTTGCCGGTGCAGAGACATGGCTATTGTTTATTCTCGGATTGGTTATGCTGGTGGTAGAACTATTTGTTCCGAGTTTTGGCATATTGGGGATCCTGGGTTCTGTAAGTCTAATTGCAGGTGTTGTAAGGGCCGCCTACAGTTTCACCCATGCATTATTTAGTCTAGGTATCGCGTTTGCCGCAGCAACGGTGGTAATTATCATTGTGGCAATATCATTCAAAGAACGCGGGATATGGAATCGATTTATACTGGCGGATAGTCTGACTAAGGAACGGGGCTTTGTGCCGGTTAAAGAAAAGATTACACTCCTTGGAAGCAAGGGTACAAGTCTTACATCGTTGCGTCCGGCAGGCACGGCAATCATAGAGGGTGAACGTATTGATGTGGTCACAGAAGGCAGCTTTATCGATGCAAACCTGCCTATAGTTGTAATAAAGGTGGAAGGTGTACGGATTGTTGTGAAAGAATTCAAGGAATAAGGTAAACTAGGTTAAGCGTGGAAATAAACACCAAATTATAAACGGAGGTAATTTTAAATTATGGAGGCATCTCTTATTACAGTTTTATTGATCGCGGTTGCCGTGATCATCTTGTTAAGCGTCTTTTTCAGCTTTTTCCCGGTTATGCTGTGGGTTTCAGCATGGGCTTCTGGTGTAAGAATCAGTATTATTACTCTGGTTGCCATGAGATTACGTCGTGTAACACCAAGTCGAATTGTAAATCCTTTAATTAAAGCAACTAAGGCAGGATTAGGTATTAATATTAACGAGCTCGAAAGTCACTATTTGGCAGGCGGTAATGTAGACCGTGTTGTAAATGCTCTTATCGCTGCCCAACGTGCGGACATACCTTTGGAGTTCACACGTGCCGCTGCGATCGACCTTGCTGGACGCGATGTGCTGTTGGCTGTTCAGATGAGTGTAAATCCACGTGTTATTGAGACTCCGATTGTTGCAGCTGTGGCCAAAAACGGGATTGAGGTAAAAGTTAAAGCCCGTGTTACAGTACGTGCTAACATTGATCGTCTCGTCGGCGGTGCTGGGGAAGAAACCATAATCGCCCGTGTCGGCGAAGGAATTGTAACCACTGTCGGTTCCAGTAATTCACATAAGGACGTTCTGGAAAACCCTGATTCTATTTCTCGAATGGTTCTATCCAAAGGCTTGGATTCAGGAACGGCGTTTGAGATCTTGTCTATAGATATTGCAGATATCGATGTAGGTAAGAACATTGGTGCTTATCTTCAAACAGAGCAGGCTGAAGCGGATAAACGTATCGCTCAGGCCAAAGCCGAAGAACGCAGAGCCATGGCGGTAGCGCATGAGCAAGAGATGAAAGCGCGCGTGGTTGAGATGAGAGCGTTGGTGGTAGAAGCTGAATCTCAAGTTCCACTGGCGTTGTCAGAAGCTCTGCGCGAAGGGAAAATGGGCGTTATGGACTATATGAACCTGAAGAATATCGAGGCTGATACTCAAATGCGGGGTTCACTGAGTAAATTGAATGATCAAGATAATGCCGGCGATTCAAAAACAAATAAATAAGGGGATGTGATATCCCATGAGCTGGATATATATCATAGGTGTGATTGTGTTTGCCATTGTGTCCAATGTGAATAAGGCGAAAAAAGGCAGCGATAATAAGAAACGGGCTCCGCGTGGAGCCATGCCAACCTTTGGCGGTGAGGGAAAGGATATTTTTGCGAAAATGCGTGGATACATGGAGGGTGAAGCTGAGCGGAAGCCACAAGCACAGGGTAGCGGTTTCCCCGTTCCAGGTAAATTACACCCGCAAACTCCGGAAAGACCATTCTCTTCCCCTTCGGTGAGCGAATATAATGCAACCCCTGATTACGAGACTGGTGAAGGTTCATCCATGGAGCAGCCTGGAGGGGGAAGTCTAGAAACCCGTATTAAGGAAATGGACCAGGAATTAGACCGATTGTATTCTGCCTTTAATCAGATAAGCGCTACCGATGACATCAAGGAAAACAGCCCGGCTTCTACCTCAAGAGTAATGGAGGCATCGGATAAACACACATCAATACACTCTAAGCAGTTGCAAAACGGTTTGATTTGGGCTGAAATACTGAGCCCTCCGCGTTCGAAACGTCCATTTAATTCCCGTAGAGAAGGCTGATACCGGCCTGTCTACATTGCTGAAGCCCGCGACCTGCGTTAGGTCGCGGGCTTTTTTTTTGTACGACACTTCTTCTCATAAAAAGTAGTGCTACCGCATAAGGTGTACAGTAGAGGAAGGGGGAGCGTCTATATATGACCCGGATCGGCCGGAGGCTGCGGGGATGGACAAACGGGATGCTGGATCTGCCGCAGGATTTGCTGCATGATATGCCCCGGATCACCCTGATCGGCAACAAGGAGTTGTATGTTGAGAACCATCGTGGTGTACTGCATTTTTCTTCAGAATTGTTGAAGCTTGCTTTATCTAAGGGATCCTTGGAGATATCAGGTAAAGGTCTGGAGATTAGGACCATATTGGGTCAGGAATTGGCTGTAGAAGGAATAATCGGAGAGATCAGATATAAGGAAAGTGAGGAGAGCTCATGAAGGAAGCACCTCTGTCATGGCTGCGGGGGGTCGTTACACTTCACGTGACTGGGCCGCAGGTAGAACTGTTTATTAATGCCCTTACCGGTCTTGGTATAGTCATCTGGGATGTGAAGCCCGTGAAGAGCGGCCTGAATCTGAAGCTGCTGCTGAATGATTTCTATGCTCTCCGGCCGCTTTTGAAAAAGACAGGCTGTCGAATACATATTACAAACCGTAGTGGATTACCTTTTATAACTGCGAGGCTTTGGAGACGAAAATTTTTTGCAGCGGGTTTACTGTTTTTCGGTATTGCGCTTTTTTTACTATCGTCTATGGTGTGGAGTGTAGATGTGGAGGGGAATGAACGCATTGCTGCCGAGGATGTGCTCGATGCGGCCCGCCAAGAGGGGGTTTTTCCATTTCAGTGGATTTGGCGTATGGAGGATCCGGACAAGCTTTCTAGAGAGCTCACGGTACGGTTGCCGGGCACATCCTGGATTGGGGTGCAGCGAACCGGTACAGCAGTGAAGATACAGATCGTGGAAGCTGTGCAACCGGAGAAGAAGCCTTTGTATAGTCAGCGACATCTGGTTAGCAGGACGGATGCCGTAGTTACCGAAATTTATGCGGAGCAGGGAAGACCTGTTGTAGGCCGTAATACCCGAGTAAAGAAAGGGGATATTCTGATCTCCGGAGCTCTGGGCGATGAAGAGAGCATTCAATACGTAGTGGCTAAAGGCGAGGTTAAGGGCCTGGTATGGCATGAGTATAATATAAACGTACCCTTGAAGACGGATGTCAATTCTTATACAGGCCAACGTAAAGATCATTCTTATCTGGTTCTGGGCAAATGGGCGGTACAACTGTGGGGTTATGGCAAATCTCCTTTTGAGAAATCCAATACTCTTACGGAGAAGGTTCCTTTATCCTGGCGCTCTATCCATATGCCAATCGGGTGGATGACGGAGAAGGAATTGGAGGTTGAGGTCAAGACAGTCACTTTAACTCCTCAGGAGGCCCGTGATAAGGGTTTGGAGATTGCAAAGAACGATATTTTAGCCCATTACGGCAATGATAGCGTCCTCAAAAGCCAAAAAATTTTGCATGAGAAGAGAGAGAATGGTAAAGTTTATATGAAAGTGCTTTTTGAAGTGGAAGAGAGAATTGCGGAAGAACTTCCGATAGTATACAACCGAGGAGAATGAGGCTACTTGTCAGAACAGACTGAAAGCATACGGATATCACTGCAAAATGCGGGAGAAGCACAAGCGCTATTTGGCCCGCAGGATGGATTTCTGAAAATAATCGAGTCTGAAATACACGCTATTATTGATTCCCGTGAAGCTGAATTGACAATCCGGGGGGCAGAGCGGGAAGTAGATATGCTAGGTCAGCTCTTTAATGTGTTGCTTTCCCTGATCCGAAGTGGATATGTTCTTAGTGAACGGGATATAAAATATGCTGTGGAGTTGGCAAAGGATTTTCGTGCGGATCAGTTGCTTGATCTGTTCAAAGGCGAAATTACAACTACCTTCCGCGGAAAGCCCATCCGTGTCAAAACGATTGGTCAGAAACATTATGTGACGACTATCAAAAAACGGGATATAGTATTTGGTATTGGACCTGCAGGAACAGGCAAGACGTATCTTGCAGTAGTTCTAGCCGTAACGGCTCTTAAAGAAGGCTCCGTTAAGAAAATTGTCCTCACTCGTCCGGCTGTAGAGGCTGGAGAGAGCTTGGGGTTCCTTCCAGGCGATTTGCAGGAAAAGGTAGATCCATATCTACGCCCGCTTTATGACGCCTTATTCGACGTTATGGGGCCAGATCAGGTTGCCAAAGCCCTTGAGCGCGGAATAATTGAAATTGCGCCCCTTGCCTACATGCGGGGGCGTACACTCGAAGATTCCTTTATTATTCTTGATGAAGCACAGAACACAACACCGGAGCAAATGAAAATGTTCCTGACACGACTCGGTTTCGGATCCAAGATGGTCATTACAGGCGACGTAACCCAGATTGACTTGCCACGGGGCAAGAAATCCGGTTTGAATGAAGCCAAGGCGATTTTGTCAGGTATAGAAGAGCTTGGCTTTGTCTTCTTTGGGGAACAGGATGTAGTTCGGCATTCCCTGGTTCAAAAAATTATTGTTGCCTATGACCGCTCTGCCGAAAACCTCGACTAAAAAGGGGATTGTCTTCATGGCTTCAAAGCAACCGTCTAAACTTAGTGGATTTGTATATAGTAACTACGGCTGGAAGTATAGCGCGCTTACGCGCTATACTCTCTTTGCGCTGCTGGGTATTTTGTTCTACATCAGCTTAAGCTCTGATCTCCTGCCTAAACGGTATGATATTAAAGAAAATACTTATAGCGCTAAAGAAATAACCGCCCCCATGAGGATACCTGATAACAAGGCTACTCTGAAAGCGCAAGAAGAAGCAGCTGAACAGGTACAGCCCAAATACAAGATCATTCCGACTCGAAGTGAGAATCTAGTTACTTCGCTGCTGGATCGGATCGATCGTCTTAATCAAGATGATTCCATTTCTCAAAGCGATAAGACTGGAATTTACCGAGAGGAAATTCCTCAGCGGGCTCGGGACTTTTTATTGAATTTTGTGTCTTCGAGTCGAAGTAGCAATGCCTACTCCGAGCATTTGCTGGATGAGATGCAATCTAAGATCAAGGAACAAACTTATGTCATCCCGGAAGAGACTTTTATTAAAATTCCGCGTCTGACATCACAGGATATTATAGAGATGAAGCCTGTTGCCCGGGAGATTGTGATTCGGCTTATGAACGACCAGATTTCCGATGCCCAGACAGCGAGAGCCAAGGTAGCCGAGCTTGTCAGTGTTAGCTCCCTCACTCAACGAACTGCACGCGAAGTGGTACAAGAGATAACTAGATTGGTGATCACAAGTAATAAGTTTTATGACGAGGACGCTACTAAGGAAGCGGAGGTTCAAGCCCGCGAGAATACGCCTCAAGTGTTTATAGAACAAGGCGAAGTAATGGTCAAAAAAGGAGAACTTATTACTCCGGAACTGTACAAGTTTCTGGATGAGAATAAAATGCTCCGTAATGAAGTTAATTACTTACCGCAGCTAGGCTTGCTGCTTCTTGTATCCATGCTCACTTTTGGACTTCTTACTTTTATTAGATACAATGGAACATCGGGCTTTAAATACAACAATTCCCAGCTGTTGATGCTGGTTCTTGTCTTTGCAATTACCATAATTTCTATGCGGTTGGCGGCATATCTGCAAACAGATGCCCGACCTTACATAGGTTTTCTGGCTCCCGTTGCCATTGGATCCATGCTGGTAGCTATGCTGCTTGATATTACACTGGCCTATTTTTGTTCGATTCTCTTTGCTATATTGGCGAGTATTATATTAAATGTTCAACAAAATACAATTTTCGACTTTACTTTCGGATTCTTTGTCCTGATTGTTTCGTATGTGGCTATTTTTGCTACCCACCGCGCTGGACAGCGTTCTACTTTGCTTAAGGGCGGTATAATGGTATCGCTTTTCGGGGCTTTGACAGTCTTTATCCTATCTCTACTAAACGGCGGGGTTTGGAAAGAAGTAGATACGTTGTATGCTCTCGGGTTTTCTTTTGCGGGGGGATTGATAACGGCGGTGTTGGTAATCGGACTCATGCCATTCTTTGAAACCACCTTTGGCATTCTTTCAGCCTTGAAGCTGGTGGAGTTATCCAATCCCAATCATCCGCTGCTCCGCAAGCTGCTTACTGAAACACCAGGAACCTATCATCATAGTGTAATGGTTGGCAATTTGTCTGAGGCGGCTGCGGAGGCCATTGGGGCGGATGGATTGCTATGCCGAGTAGGATCCTATTATCACGACATTGGTAAAACCAAACGCCCATTCTATTTTATAGAAAACCAGAATGGGATGGAGAATCCGCATGACTCGATAGAACCTAAGCTAAGTAAGTCTATCATTGTAGCCCATGCGCGCGACGGTGTGGAGATGCTGAAGGAATACAAGCTGCCTAAGCCGATACGCGATATTGCCGAGCAGCATCACGGTACAACCTTTTTGCATTATTTTTATCATAAAGCACTGCGACTTGCAGAAGATAAGGGTTGTGAGCCTGATTTCACCGAGGATGACTTCCGTTACCCCGGTCCGAAGGCCCAATCGAAGGAATCGGCAGTTGTGGGAATTGCTGACAGTGTAGAGGCGGCAGTGCGTTCGCTACGCAAACCTACAGTGAGTCAGGTAGAGACAATGATTGAAAAGATTATCAAAAGCCGGCTCGATGATCATCAATTTGATGAGTGCGATCTAACGATTAAAGAACTGGAAACTATATCACGGACGCTTAAAGAGACGGTAATGGGCATTTTCCATTCGAGGATAGAATATCCCGAAGATATGCGTAAACCGAAAAAAGAGGAAGGGGCTGTAAATGGATGAGCCTACAGATGATTTGGAACAACGAGCAGAATGAATTTGAGATTAGTGATTCTCTTATTGAACTTCTGGAGACCATTTTGCAAAAAGCGGGTGAGCTTGAGGGTGTAGATGAGGGTGAGGTTGATCTTACCTTTGTGAATAATGAGCGTATTCATGAGCTAAACCGGGATTTCCGCGGTATTGACCGCCCTACAGATGTGTTGTCTTTTGCTATGAACGATACCGGGGAAGATGAGCCGGAGATCATATATGAAGTAGAAGAGGGCGAGGAATCTGAGGAGATTCCTAATGCGCTCGGAGATATCATAATCTCCGTAACACGAGCACAAGAACAGGCAGCGGAGTATGGACATTCCCTGGAACGTGAGCTTGGATTCCTGTTCGTACATGGCTTTTTGCATTTATTAGGCTATGACCATCAGGATGAAGCTACCGAGGCTGAGATGATGTCTAAACAGGAGCATGTACTAAGCCAAGTCGGGCTGACACGCTAATGGTTAAGAACACAGCAGTGGGCCATAAAAAATTCTGGCACTCTTTTCGCTTTGCGGCGCAGGGAATCGCAAGTGCATTCAGAAGCGAACTGAATATGAAGGTGCACAGCGGGCTAGCTGTTGTTGTTCTTGTTGCTGCTGCTTTGTTCAGGCTCCCGCCGATTAGTTGGATGCTGCTTCTTCTTGCGATAACTCTTGTGTTGAGTGCTGAACTACTCAATACTGCGATCGAAGCGGCTGTAGATCTCATATCGTCGGACATTCATCCACTGGCTAAGACCGCAAAAGATACCGCCGCAGGTGCTGTCCTGCTTACGGCGGTGTTTGCTGTTATTACGGGGATATATGTCTTTTACCATCCCGTGATGGACTGGATTACAGGACTTATGTCATAATCAGTGTACTTCCATCACGAACAATAGGTTTACGAAGCCGGTTTTGCTCTACAAAACTTTTAGGGGGACAACTATGAATACCGCTTTACTTCTTCAAGAAGCCGCTAAAGCACGCGCTAATGCGTATATCCCTTATTCCCGCTTCGGAGTGGGCGCTGCTCTACTTGATCAAGACGGGCATGTGCATCACGGCTGCAATGTGGAAAATGCAGCTTTCGGACCTACCAATTGTGCTGAGCGCACCGCGTTATTTCGTGCTGTAGCCGACGGTCATAAACCCGGATCCTTCAAAGCAATCGCCGTTATTGCCGATACGGATGAGCCTGTATCTCCTTGCGGCGTATGCCGTCAAGTTATGATTGAGCTATGTCATCCCGATATGAAGGTTATTCTTGGTAACCTTAAGGGAGAGATGAGAGAGACTACGGTACGTGATCTTCTGCCAGGTGCATTTGGTCCTGCAGATCTAGAACAAGGACAAGCGCCTGAGTTGTAATTAGCTATACTTGCACTTTCTGCAGTTAAACGCCTTGAGAATTATCAAATGTTCATTTTAACTGTATAATATGCAACTATATACTCAAAATTGTTATGGTGTGGCTTTAGGTGAGCAATATAACTGCAATAAATGCAGTTAAATCGATATAATCAATGATTCAGGATTATTTTATTGTACAAAATACAATTAAAGCTAAAACTTGTGGTGTGTTTAGAGTTACATAGGGTTGGTAGTAAGCGATGCGGCATAGCCGCCAGCGCCTGTTAGCACACTCCTTATCAGATAACACCAAAAGTAACACAATGCTCCATCTTCTTCGACTTTACCGTCGCCGCAGTTAAGCGTGTTCCCGCAAGGGAACGTTAGCGCTCCAAGCACCATTACCCTCCAATGCTCCGTTCGTCGCAGGTACGCCCATTCCGGGTGTCCAGAGGGCCGGGGCCCTTGGGGTCCCCCTTGGCTAAGGGGGATTTAGGGGGATCGAAAAAGTTTTTAAAATAAGAACCATCTTGGAAGGAAGATCATATGAAATTCAAATCAGGGTTTGTGGCAATTGTCGGCAGACCGAACGTAGGTAAATCGACTTTAATGAATCAGGTTATCGGGCAGAAGATTGCGATCATGTCAGACAAACCGCAAACAACAAGAAACAAAATTCATGGAGTTTACACCAATAACCAATCACAAATCGTTTTCCTGGATACACCCGGAATTCATAAACGTCAATCAAAGCTTGGCGATTACATGAACTCGACTGCATTAAGCACACTGGGTGAAGTAGAGGCCGTGCTGTTTCTTGTAGACGCCGCAGAAGGAATGGGCGGTGGTGACCGTTATATTGCTGAACAACTAAATAATGTGAAAACACCAGTTATCCTCGTCCTTAACAAAATAGACAAGCTGGAGCCCGAGGCTCTTTTACCGCTGATGGCGGAATACCGTAAGTTGCATGACTTTGCTGAGATCATCCCAGTGTCCGCCAAATTTGGCAGCAATGTGAATACACTGCTTGACCAGCTTCAGAAATATTTGCCGGAGGGGCCGCAATACTATCCTGCAGATCAAATAACGGATCATCCGGAGCAGTTTGTTATCGCTGAGCTTATTCGGGAGAAAATTTTGCATTTAACTCGCGAAGAAGTGCCGCATTCTATTGCAGTTGCGATTGAAGATATGAAGCTTGAACCTAATGGCGTCGTACATGTATCTGCGGTTATTTTTGTGGAACGTGATTCCCAAAAGGGAATTATTATCGGGAAACAGGGTGCGCTTCTTAAGGAAGTAGGAAGACGGGCACGTACGGACATTGAGAATTTGCTGGGCTCCAAAATATTTTTGGAATTATGGGTAAAAGTCAAAAAAGATTGGCGCAATCAGGATCGCGTACTGCGTGATTTAGGCTTCCATAAAGATCTTTAAACCTCCAACATGTTGTTGGCAGGAATTGCAAGGATAGAACCTGTATCATCGCACATCCTAATTTCGAAGAGACATCGTGTTTCCGAAGAAAGGATGAATACGAATGCGAGACTTTTCGTGGAAGTATTTTGCAATGACTGGAGATGTCGACGCATACCTGCTGTACAAGCAAGCCGGTGAGCCGCCAGTGAACGACGGGGATCTGCTGATGGGGGAAGAGAAGGATTATGATGAAGAAGCGCAGTAAGGATTGGTTGCTTGCCGAATGGTTGGGAGAAGAGGCATGCTACACAGGGTGGAAGGGATCGTCATCCGCAGCATGGACTACGGTGAAGGGAACGCAATCATTACGCTTTGCACCGAGAATGCCGGTAAGGTAGGGGTTCTGGTGAGAGGTGCTAAGAAGGCGAGAAGCCGACATGCTGCGCTCATTCAACCGTTTACTGTCGGACAATTTGTTTTTTTTAGAAATAACGGCGGTTTAGGGACGCTTAATTCGGGTGAGATCACGGAGTCTCATCATCCATTACGTGAAGATTTAGTGAAAGCTGCTTACTCTTCTTATGCTTGCGAGCTGCTGGATCGTGTACTCCATGATGAAGAAACAGGCAGCTTCTGGTTTCGTCAGCTTGCTGCTTGTCTAAACGGATTGGAAGAAGGAAAAGAGCCTGGGGTCATTATAAATGTTTATGAGATGAAGATCTTACAGGCTGCAGGTTACGGCCCACAGTTGGAACATTGTGTGATATGCGGACGTGAGAAGCCTGATGATCAACTATTGATCAGCCCCCGCCTTGGCGGGGTGCTCTGCCGCAGCTGCAAGCATAATGATCCTCCTTCCATGGAGATTTCCCCGCGATCATTGAAGCTGCTGAGACTGTTCGCTAAGCTTGATTTAACAAGGCTTGGGAATGTGGATGTTAAAGCGGATACCCGTGAGGAATTGAAAAAGGTCATGAGAGCCATCATGGATTTCCAGCTTGGGCTTAGGCTCAAGTCGCAAAATTTCTTGGATCAACTGGATAAGTATAATATTTGACGAAACGAGAAAATTCCGTTACTATGGGTACAGTTTCTTTTTGTGAATAAAACAGCCGTTGTAACTCCAACTTATGGAGAGACGTGCAGTGATCGGGAAAGTAATGAACCTAAGATCCAATTCAGCGAGCCGGGGGCAGTGGAAGCCTGGCAGGATAATGTTCATGAACAGGGCACCCGGGAGTGCGTAGAGGGCAGTGAAAAGTGGATTTCGTGATGAGAGTACCGGCTGAATGAAGGCTGGTTCCGTAGCGAAATCAAGTAGGGTGGAACCGCGGGAGATTATTAGCTCTCGTCCCTATGTCTGTATATCAGGCATGGGGGCGGGAGCTTTTTGTTCTGTGGCAAGGACTGTTTTACAGAAATTGTTCTCAGAACGACCGTTACGCCGTCGTGCAATAAAACTTGTGAAAAGCGAAGGAGCCGGTGGAATTATGAATTTTCAGCAGATGATTTTGACGCTGCAGCAGTTTTGGGCAGAACACAACTGTATTATCGTCCAACCGTATGATACGGAAAAAGGGGCGGGCACTATGAACCCTATGACTTTTTTGCGTTCGCTAGGACCTGAGCCGTGGAAAGTGGCTTATGTTGAGCCGTCCCGCCGCCCATCGGACGGACGTTACGGAGAAAACCCTAACCGTCTATACCAGCATCATCAATTTCAAGTGATTATCAAACCATCACCGGATAATATTCAAGAAATTTATCTAGATAGTCTGAAAGCACTTGGTGTTGAACCGCTGCTACATGACATTCGTTTTGTTGAAGACAACTGGGAAAATCCGTCGTTAGGCTGTGCAGGTTTAGGTTGGGAAGTATGGCTGGATGGTATGGAAATCACACAGTTCACTTACTTCCAACAAGTCGGAGGTATTGAAGCTAATCCGGTTGCCGTAGAAATTACATACGGTATGGAACGGTTGGCGTCCTATATACAGGATAAAGAAAATGTGTTCGATTTGGAATGGGTAGACGGTATCACGTATGGTGACGTATTCCATCAACCGGAGTTCGAGCATTCAACCTATACCTTTGAGGTTTCGGATGTCAAAATGCTTTTCACGTTGTTTAATACCTACGAGGAAGAAGCACGCAGAGCCATGGAGAAGAATCTTGTGTTCCCTGCTTATGATTATGTGCTTAAATGCTCACACACATTCAATCTGCTGGATGCGCGCGGAGCCATCAGTGTAACCGAACGTACCGGATTTATAACAAGAGTACGTAATCTTGCCCGGACTGTAGCGGCGACCTATATGGAGGAACGCGAGAAGCTGGGCTTCCCGCTGCTGAAGAAAGAAGGTGCTGAACATGTCTAAAGACTTGTTGTTTGAAATTGGTCTGGAAGAAATACCTGCTCGCTTTATTCGAGCAGCAATGGAGCAGCTTCAAGATAGAACTTCTAAATGGCTGGAGGCTTCTCGTATTGCGCATAGTGGTGTCACCGCGTATGCAACACCCCGTCGACTTGCCGTTCTAGTCAAGGAGGTTGCTGAGAAGCAGCAAGATATCAGTGAAGAGGTTAAAGGTCCTGCCCGTAAAATTGCTTTGGACGCAGCAGGCGAATGGAGCAAAGCAGCGCTTGGCTTTGCCCGCAGTCAAGGTGTAACTCCTGAACAGTTTACTTTCAAAGAGCTTGGCGGTGTGGAATACATTTACGCTACCAGAAATAGTGATGGAGTCGAAACAGCTTCCCTGCTTACTGAGGGACTTAACGGGATCGTAAGTGCCATGACTTTTCCGAAAAATATGCGCTGGGGAACTCATGATTTCAAATTTGTCCGCCCGATCCGTTGGATGGTGGCGCTCTTCGGCACAGATGTAGTAAATTTGGAAATCACAGGTGTTAAAGCCGGGAATGTAAGCCGTGGGCACCGTTTCTTGGGATCCGAAGCCGTGATCACAGAGCCCTCAGCGTATGTGGAAAGCTTGCGTGCTCAACATGTACTTGTGGATGTAAAGGAACGTGAACAGCTGATCCTGGATCAAATCAACACTCTTGCGAAGGAAAAAGACTGGACCATTGCGATTAAAGAAGATCTGTTAGAAGAAGTGCTGTTCCTTGTCGAAACACCAACCGTCCTTTTTGGAACCTTCGACCCCTCTTTCCTGCATATACCGCAGGATGTGCTTATTACTTCGATGCGCGAGCACCAACGTTATTTCCCGGTACTGGATGCGACAGGCAAACTGCTGCCCTTTTTCGTAACGGTTCGTAACGGTAATGCTGTATCGCTGGATGTGATTGCAAAAGGTAATGAGAAGGTGCTTCGTGCCCGTCTTTCGGATGCTAAATTCTTCTATCAAGAGGATCAAAAGCTTAAGATTGAGGATGCGCTGGCTAAGCTGGAAAATATCGTGTACCACGAAGAGATGGGCAGTATCGGTGATAAAGTTCGCCGGATTCGACAAATTGCTGATGCTTTGTCCCTGAAGTTGGGTCTTGCAGCAACTACTGCAGCAGAGGTTAGCCGTACGGCTGAAATTTGCAAATTCGATCTGGTTACACAGATGGTCTATGAATTCCCTGAGCTTCAAGGAACTATGGGTGAAGATTACGCCCGTAAAGCCGGAGAGTCGGATACTGTCGCTAAAGCCATATTCGAGCACTATCAGCCACGTTTTGCAGGAGAAGCAGTTCCTGCATCAGAAGCTGGATATGTCGTGAGTATCGCTGATAAAATCGACACCATCGTCGGCTGTTTCTCGATTGGTATAATTCCTACAGGCTCTCAGGATCCTTATGCGCTGCGTCGTCAAGCGGCCGGGATTGTACAAATTGTTCTGGAACATAAGCTGTCCATCAGTCTGCAGGAAATATTTGAAATTGCTGCACAGGTTCATGAAAAATCACGTAATATGAAACATTCTGGTACCGAACTGCGTATAAACCTGTACGAGTTCTTCGGACTTCGTGTAAAACGTTTATTATCCGACAATGTGCGCTACGATGTTGTGGATGCAGTTATTGCGGCAGGCTATGATGATGTTGTGGCCGTAGTCTCCAGAAGCCGTGCGCTTAATGATGCCGTGCAGACCCAAGAGGACTTCAAAATCACCGTAGATTCTTTCAACCGGGTTGGTAATTTGGCAGCCAAGGCACAAGGTGGATCTGTAGATCCTGCTCTGCTGTCAGATGATGCTGAAGTTAAACTTTTCGAGACTTGGCAATCTCTTCACGCCCCATATCATGAAGCGTTGTCTGCTAGAAATGCGGACGAGGCACTTCGTATCCTTTCAGGATTAAAAGATGCGGTTACCGGATTTTTTGATTCAGTTATGGTTATGGCGGATGACGAGAAGGTACGTTCCAATCGTCTGGCTTTGTTGGCCGGTATTGATGCGGATACAAAAGTCTTTGCGGATTTTAGCAAGCTGGTCTGGTAATTTTACAGGGATTTTTATGAAAAATGAACCTCTCATGGTATAGAATGATGGATTAGGGTATAAATATACGGAACGGTGCCAATGCGTCTCTTTGTCATCCGTTCCGTATTTATGCTTTTCAAAGAAGGATTTCATACCGTCAGCGCGTATATATATTACACGGGAAATTGGTGATGTTCATGGAAGGAACTCCGGGAAGAACCATAGTGGTTGATGGGGATGCCTGTCCGGTTAAAAAGGAGATTGCTGCCGCTGCCCGTATGTTTAACATTCCGGTGATAATGGTTTCTTCTTTTAATCATGTGTTAAAAGCTGAGGATGGTGTTACTGTAGTGCAGGTGGACAGCAGCGACCAAAGTGCTGATCTGTATATCGCGAATCATATTACTCCGGGCGATATTGTCTTGACCCAGGATTATGGATTGGCGGCGCTGGCACTGGGTAAACGGTGTAACGTTCTCTCTTTTCGGGGGCAATCGTATCAGGATACTACTATGGATTTCATGCTGGAAGGCAGGCATGCCAGAGCAGTTGAGCGAAGACGCGGTCACTATTCCAAAGGCCCAAAAGCGATAACTGCGGAGGAAAAGATTTTTTTTCAACATAAACTGACAAAACTTTTAACGGTTTTGCAGGAGAATGTCCAGCGATAGCGAATTATATTTATTTGTTAAGAGATGAAGGTGGTTAGGGTGGCTAGCGGACACGGTAATATTCCGGAAGAGGTCATCGAAAGCGTGCTGGCGCGGCATGATATTGCCGAAACCGTAGGCAGGGTTGTCCATTTAACCAAGCGGGGGAAATATTTATGGGGCCTCTGCCCGTTCCATTCGGAAAAAACCCCTTCCTTCACAGTTACTCCAGACCGGGGAGTGTTTCATTGTTTTAGCTGCGGTATGGGTGGAAATGCCATCAAGTTCAGGATGGAAATCGAAGGACTATCCTTCCCCGAAGCAGTTAAAATAATGGCCGAGGAAAGTGACATTCCGATCCCCGAGGGAAAAGGAGGCGTGCTGTCTGCATCCGATCCGGAACGAGACCGATTAATTCAAGCTTATGAATGGTCTGCAAAGTTCTATCATTATCTGCTGAAAAATACGGAACACGGCACAGCCGCAATGGAATATTTAAGATCCCGGAATTTCAGCGATAAAATGATTGACCAATTTCAGATCGGGTATGCTCCGGACCGCTGGGATACACTGCTTCAATTTTTGGAGAAAAGAAATTTTGATCTCGCTGAGATGGAGAAAGGCGGCCTGTTATCTGCCAGAGGTGAAGGGAAAGGTTATATTGACCGTTTCCGTGGCAGGGTTATCTTCCCGATCAGTAATCGTACAGGCAAGGTAATTGCATTTGCTGGAAGGGTTCTTGGAGAGGGTCAGCCGAAATATTTAAATTCTCCAGAGAGCAAACTATTTAACAAAAGCCGGATATTGTATAACTTGCACCAATCCAAAGCATCCATTCGCAAAACGCGGCAAATCGTACTATTTGAAGGATACGGGGATGTCATATCGGCTTGGGATGCAGGTGTGCATAACGGAGTAGCAACAATGGGGACATCGCTTACAGAGAACCATATGGCGCTTATGAAGAGCATGGCTGATGAGATTGTACTGTCCTATGACGGTGATCGGGCAGGACAAGCCGCAGCTATGAAGGCTATTCCACTGCTTGAAGGAAACGGCCTTCGGGTCAAGATCGCTTTATTGCCAAGCGGGATGGACCCCGATGAATTCGTATCCCGTTACGGCGGGGACAGGTTCAGAGAACAGGTAATCGAATCTGCAGTTTCCACCGTAAAATTTAAGCTTATATATCTGAAAAAAAACCATATACTCCTAGAGGAAGATGGCAAAATCGCTTATGCAAAAGAAGCGATTGAGATCATTGCCATGCTTCATTCTTCCACGGAGAGAGAGGTTTATCTAAGGGAAATTGCCTCTGAGCTCGACCTGTCTTATGACAGTTTGAAGCAAGATTGTAACTTACTCAGAGCCTCTATGCAAAAAAACCTTCCCGAAGGGGATAATAACGACAAAAGGTGGAATAATGGTAGGCATAAAAAAGGGCAGGTTCAGACTCCAACTTTACTGCCTGCTTATCATGTTGCGGAACGGCGTTTACTGTCTTTTATGTTGCAGGATCCAGAGGCTGCAAGCTATGTAGGTGAACGTCTGGGAGAAGCTTTCAACATCGATGATCATGCGGCAATTGCCGCTTATCTATACGCCTTTTACGCGCAAGGCAAACCACCGGATATAAGCCGGTTTCTATCATCACTTCAAGATGACCGTCTGGAGAAGACTGCAACCTCAATATCTATGATGGACACACCACCGGATTGGAATGTACAGGTTCTGGACGACTGTATCCGCGAAGTGCAGAGATTTCCTCTGCAACGCAGGATGGAGCAGAAGCGGGAAGAGATGATCGGGGCGGAAAAAAACGGAGATTTTTTGCGTGCGGCACAAATAGCAAGTGAGATTATAGCCCTAGAGAGACAATGAAATGCCCACAGGATGTACCTAGGGAGGAGGGAGTCGAATTATGGCGAACGATCAGCATACTGAACTGGAAGCCGAATCTACATTGGACCAGGTCAAAGATCAACTTATTGAGCAAGGTAAGAAAAGATCATCATTGAATTACAAAGATATTATGGAGAAATTGTCGCCGTTTGATCAAGACCCTGAACAAATGGAGGAATTCTACGAGCAGCTGAGTGACCTCGGCATTGAAGTCGTGAATGAGAACGATGAGGAAGTATCGACTCTTCGGCCAAGCGAGGACAATGAGAACAACGAGAACGAAGAATTTAGCTTTGACGATGATTTGTCATTGCCTCCGGGAATCAAAATTAACGACCCCGTCCGTATGTATCTGAAGGAAATCGGTCGTGTACCGCTATTATCGGCTGATGATGAAGTTGAGCTTGCTATGCGTATCAAGAATGGTGACGAGGAAGCAAAACGTCGTCTTGCAGAAGCAAACCTACGTCTCGTGGTGAGTATCGCCAAACGTTATGTTGGGCGTGGCATGTTGTTCCTGGATCTTATTCAGGAAGGTAACATGGGTCTAATTAAGGCCGTGGAGAAATTTGACCACAACAAGGGCTTTAAATTCAGTACCTATGCAACCTGGTGGATTCGTCAAGCGATTACCCGTGCCATTGCGGACCAAGCGCGGACCATTCGGATCCCAGTGCACATGGTTGAGACCATTAACAAGTTGATTCGTGTATCCCGTCAACTTCTGCAGGAGCTCGGACGTGAACCTTCACCAGAAGAGATTGCGGCTGAGATGGAATTGACAGTAGAGAAAGTCAGAGAGATCATGAAAATTGCCCAAGAGCCAGTATCACTGGAAACACCAATTGGTGAAGAGGATGATTCTCATCTGGGCGACTTCATAGAAGATCAGGAAGCATTGGCTCCGGCGGATGCCGCTGCTTATGAATTGCTGAAGGAACAGCTGGAGGACGTGCTGGACACGCTCACGGAGCGGGAAGAGAATGTGCTTCGCCTGCGTTTTGGACTTGATGATGGACGAACAAGAACTCTCGAAGAAGTCGGCAAAGTGTTCGGCGTAACCCGGGAACGTATTCGTCAGATTGAAGCCAAAGCACTGCGGAAGCTCCGTCACCCAAGCCGTAGTAAACGACTTAAGGATTTCCTCGAATAGTTTTTATCTATTGGACCTTCTGCTGCACAGTGGCAGGAGGTCCTTTTAGTTTTAAATTAGGATAGTAAATGTGTCTGGAAAGAGGGATGAACCGTTGAATTTGGAGAAACGTGACATCATTTTAAAAGAAATTCAGTACTGGAGGAAGAACAGGTTGCTATCCGAGCAATACTGCGATTTCTTAACTAATCTGTACGATGATGAAGCTACCGTTAAGAACGGTAATCCGGTTTCGCTACATAATCTTCAACAGGGAAGCATTAAAATTTGGCTGTTTGGTTTTGGAATTATTTCCTTCATTTTCTTAATTAGTCTTTATTTTAGCGTTTTTCCATGGAGTTTGCAACTGGCTACAGCCTTGTCTTTGCTGCTCGTCTGTTATGGATACTCAGGGGTTTTGAAAGATCGTCAAAGGGTAATAAGCCTTATGTTGGCTGGAATTGGCAGCGTGCTGACGCTTGGTTTCGGAATGTGGATGATTGCGCTTCATGATCTCGATCCTGAAGTTTGGCGGCCTATTCTAATTGGTTCTTGTGGGATACTATGGTGTATTCTGGGGTTTATACTACGTATCGGCCTACTGCAATATTGCGGCTTTGTGTTCTGGGCGTTGCTGTATGCTGGGTTTTTCGGAGGGATTCGTCCAGAGGCGTCAGTATTGGAGCTTGAAATGTTATGGCTTCCGCTTTGTATACTGATGATATGGCTAAGCTGGCTTCTGCATCACCGGATTAAAGGTGTTTCAGGGGTTTATTTCGCAGTTGGAGCAACGATTTGGTTATTACCTGAACTGGACAGTCTTCTGCTTAGACACGGCTATCCTCATTGGGTTTCGTATATACTATTATTAAAAATCGCCATTGGTTTGGCGCTGTTATTCATATTTAGAAAAAAATGGATTGCGTGGGTGGCTTCATGAACAATATTAAATTATCGAATAGACTCCATCTTTTATTGGACAAAATCCCAACAGGAAGCAAATTCGCAGATATAGGCTCTGATCATGCCTTATTGCCGATAGCAGCAATCGAAAGCGGGAAAGCTGTGTTTGCGATTGCCGGTGAGGTGAACCCTGGACCTTTTGACGCGGCCTGTAAGGCTGTTGCAGCAGCTGGACAAGGAAAGGTAATATCCGTAAGACGCGGGGACGGTCTAGAAGTGCTGAAGCCCGGTGAGGTGGATTGTATAACCATAGCAGGAATGGGGGGCTCTTTAATTGCCTCTATTTTGAATCGCGGGCAGGCCAACGGAAAGCTTCAGGGTGTCTCGGTCCTGGCCTTGCAGCCCAATGTTGCTGAGGATATTCTGCGGCGCTGGCTGGTTGATAACGGTTGGGTGCTCATTGCCGAGAATATTTTAGAAGAAGACGGTAAGATTTATGAAGTGCTGACAGCGGTGCCTGAGGTTAAGGGGTCTGAACTGTCGAATGAGAATCTTTACAAAGAGTTGCTATTGGATGGTGGCAAGGTGAAGTGCGGAGGGGAGATGCTGGTACAGATGGGTCCTTGGCTGCTTAGGTCTCCTAATGCTGCATTCCATAGTAAATGGAGAGGTGAGATCTCGAAGCTGGAGACTATTTTAGCCTCACTTTCCCGCTCGGAGTTAGAATCTGCCGAACAAAAACGGATCACCATCCAAGCCCGGATTCAGGAAATCACGGAGGTGCTTCAATGCTTGCCAAAGGACAAACCGTAGTTCAATATATGGAGCAGCTGGCTCCAAAACATTTAGCTTATGATTGGGATAAAATTGGACTGCAGCTTGGCACGTTGCAAAAGGAAATTTCGAATGTGCTGGTTGCTCTTGATGTCAATGATGAAGTGGTCGAAGAGGCGATTTCGCTGGATTGCAATCTGATCATTGCTCATCATGCTATTATTTTCCGGCCGTTGGAGGGCATTCAAACGGATACACCTGCGGGCAAACTTTACGAAAAACTGATTAAGAACGATATCGCCGTTTATATTAGTCATACTAACCTGGATGTTACTGAAGGCGGTATGAATGACTGGATGGCTGAGGCTCTGGGAATAGAGAACGGTACTCCGATCAAGGATGCTCATACGGAACAGCTATCGAAATTGGTTGTATTCGTACCGAAGGATCATCATCAAAAGGTGCTTGATGCTGTACTGAACGCCGGAGCAGGCAGGATCGGCAATTACAGCCATTGCAGCTTCAACATTGAGGGGTACGGTACTTTTATTCCGCAAGAGGGTACTAATCCTTATATTGGGCAGCAAGGGAAAATGGAGCGGGCTGACGAGATTCGGATTGAAACCATCGTTCCGCTGACTATTCGTAACAAAGTTGTGCAGGCTATGCTTAAAGCACATCCCTATGAAGAGGTAGCGTATGACCTCTATTCAATGGATCTTAAAGGCCGTAGCCTCGGCCTGGGCCGGGTGGGGAAACTGAAAGATCCCGTAACCCTCCGGGAGTTTGTCGACAGGGTTAAAACGGGACTGAATGTTGATAAGCTTCGCGTGGTTGGAGACTTAGATCGCCCTATTCGCAAAGCCGCAGTAATAGGTGGGTCAGGTGCAAAATATTTTAAGAATGCGATTTTTCGCGGTGCTGATGTGCTTGTTACCGGAGATATAGATTATCATACTGCTCAAGATGCTTTTCTGGCCGGTATTACACTTATTGATCCGGGGCATAACGCCGAGAAAATTATGAAGGAAAAAGTAAGAGAGTGGATGGCGGGTAAACTTGTCGAAGATAAATACGAAACTTCTGTTTATGCTTCGCAGGTAAATACGGAACCTTTTCAGTTTTTATAAAGGGATGGAGCGGCGGATTTCCAACCATTTACACTTGTTTCGGTAGCAGTATGTCTGTATAATATACAATGTTGATCGGAAAGTTTGACAGACAATCGCCGGTGGCGTGAGAACGCCACGGGAGGAAAGTCCGGGCTCCAAAAGGCAGGGTGCTGGATAACATCCAGTCGGCGCGAGCCGAAGGAAAGTGCCACAGAAATGGACCGCCGATGGCCGCTCTTTAGGGAGCGGCACAGGTAAGGATGGAACCGAGGTGTAAGAGACCCCGAGGAACGCTGGTGACTTCGTTCCTGGTAAACCCCATCTGGAGCAAGACCTAATGAGACGCCGCTGATCCTTCACCGGAAGAGGCAGCCTTCGCCTGAGGCGCGTCTAGGTTGGTCGCTGGAGCTGTGCAGTAATGTACGGCCTAGATAGATGATTGTCGCTTATGGTGGGAGGGTAGTTCCCGTATGAACCACGACGAGCACAGAACCCGGCTTACGACAAACTTTCCTAACTGCAACATTATAATCTTACATTTTATAATTTAACGACGACGTCACTCGGTTATACCGGTGACGTCGTCTTTTTGTTCAAATATAAGAAAGTATAAGTTTTCAGTATACTTTGCTTATATTTCTACGAGAAACGGATACCTGAAAGCGATACGGAGTATCGCTTCTTCGGAAGCATAAGCTCCCATTAAGGACGGCAAAGCTGTTTCTTCTTGTTGAACTCCACTAAGGCACTATCCAGACGTTCTATCGCAAGAGGGATCAAATCTGGAGCTGTATGAGTGAAATTAAGGCGCATCGTATTTTTCTGGGGCAGGGACGAATAGAATACTTCTCCTGGAACAAAGGCGACTCCTTTGGGAATAGCCAACTTAAGCAGTTCGGTGGAGTTAACATGCTCAGCGAGCGTTAACCACAGAAACATTCCGCCCTTAGGTTCACGAAAGAAAGAGCCTTCCCAATTACGGGAAGTTATTTCCGAAGACAATTTATTCATTCTCGAATGATATTCCCGGGAAATTATAGAGATGTGCTGCGCTAAATCAAAATTTAAGAGCAGATTATCCAATGATCGTTGATCAATGGTGCTGGAGTGCAGATCAGCGGCTTGTTTCGCTTTAGCCAGAGTCTTAATCAACTCGCTTCCACCAACGATCCAGCCGGTTCGAAGGGCAGGTGCAACGATTTTTGAGAAAGTACCTGTGTAAGCTACACAATAATCTCCAGAGTAGCTCCGGTCTATGGCTGCAAGCGTGGATGGACAAACGTCTTTATCGGACTGAAAAGAGATTTCACCGTAAGGATTGTCTTCGAGAATAAGTACACCGTAATTCCTGCAAAGTTCAACTACTTTTATTCTCCGCTCTTGACTCCAGGTTGCCCCGGTAGGATTGCTGAAGGTAGGGACAACGTATAACAGCTTAGGGCGGTATCTGCGCAGCTTGTCTTCCAGATCATCGGGTAGTATCCCGTCTACGTCGCTTTCGAGTGTTTGAATGTCCGCACGGTAAGAGCCCAGTACTTGTAGAGCCGCAAGATAAGTTGGGGCTTCTACTAGTACGGTGTCTCCCGGGTCGAGTATGATTTTACATAGAAGATCTATAGCTTGCTGGGAACCTGTAGTTAACACTATCTCTGACGATGAAGTCGGGATGCCTTGTGAGGAGAGTCTTGCGGCAATTTTGTCTCGTAATGGAGCGTAGCCTTCTGTTAATCCGTACTGAAGTACGGAGGGATTAGAGGAAAGCACTTGGGAGTACGCCTCCTGAACTGCTTTCAGTGGGAAGTGATCCTCACTGGGAAGACCGCCAGCAAGTGAAATAATATTGTTGCCTTGAGTCAGCTTTAGAATATCGCGAACTGCTGAAGAGCCTAAATGCTTAGCTGCATTTGAATAATTGATGTTCATAAAATTTCACTCCACCTTTCGATTGATGGTATCATAGCGGCAGAGCGGTATAACAGTAAAGCACTCGATATAACAGTTAGGGGGATAACCTTGCATATTGAATTGAATCGAGATGGAAGAAAATCACTTCCTACACAGATCAGCGAAGCGTTAGGATCTCGGATATCTTCAGGTTTACTGGAACGTGGAGCTCGCTTACCTTCTGTGCGTCGGCTGGCTGTTGCGCTAAAGGTAAGTCAGGTCACGGTTAGTAAGGCCTATGCAGAGTTGGAAAGACAGGCACTAATTCACTGCGAGCATGGATTAGGCTGTTTTGTATCGGATGCGGAACAGAAAAAGGGCTATGTAGAAGCCTATTGGCCTCAGCAATATGATGATTATTTACCTAGGGCGCAGCTTTGGCGGAATTTTGATTACTCAGAGGTGAAATATCCTTTTCATCTGGCAGCTATTCATGCTGACTTGCTGCCATTGAAGCCCATCGGGGCTCAAATGGCTTCTTTGGTGTTGGAACAGCCGGAGTTAATGGCAACTTACGGGAATTTTCAAGGAGATCATGAATTGCGGGAAACCATGAAGGCTCATTTGCAGGAGCGTGGAATCGTACTGCCGAGCTCTAATCTAATGATAACAAGCGGGTCACAGCAAGGGATAGATCTAGTAGCCCGCACCTTTGTAGGCCCCGGTGATACGGTTTATATGGAGGCTCCTAGCTATACAGGTGCTATTGATGTCTTTGCCGGACGTGGAGCGGAGATGATATTTGTACCCATGGATAGTGAAGGGATGAGGGTCGATATTCTTACGAAGCTATGTGATCAAAGACCCCCGAAACTCATTTATACTTGCCCTACTTTTCAGAATCCAAGCGGTGTCACCATGAGCACAGCAAGAAGACAGCGGCTACTGGAATTGGCTCGCAGCTACCGCTGTCTAATTGTGGAGGATGACCCGTTCAGTGATCTCTACTTCCATATGCCTCCGCCGCCCCCCATTAAGTCAATGGATATCGAGGGGCATGTTGTATATATGAAAAGCTTCAGTAAAGTATTGGCTCCCGGCTGCAGAATTGCCTGCGTCGCTGCCGAAGGTAATATTCTTTCCCGCCTGATTGCTGCCAAATCTGCCAGTGACCTTGGCAGCCCCCTGCTTACACAACGGGCAGTGCTGCCCTTCATCGCCAAGAAATACAACGCTTATGCGGATCATCTGCGTGTTGCATTGCATAAGCGCATGGAGAAGGCTTCTAAGCTGCTGAAACAGTATGCACCATCCGAGGTCAGTTGGGTTCTTCCAGCGGGGGGACTGAGCCTTTGGCTGGAGCTGCCGCCGACTACTGATATTACGGAATTGCACGCTTTGGCCAAAAGGAAGAACATATCCTTTTTGCCAGGCGATGTATGTTACTCCGGGGAGATTAGGTCTAGGCATATCCGTCTATGTTACGCTCAATTGTCAGAGTCGGATATGGAGCAAGGTTTGAAATTGTTTTTTACCTTACTTTCCGAATATCTTAAAAAGATTAATTAAGGATTGTTTTTAATCCGCTGTATTAAATGATCGAACTGCTGTCGGACCCGCTGGGGCCACATCTGCAAAGGGACATCCCCGCCGCCGGCGGCTTGAAGGGTTTTGAAGATATCGATTTGACCCCAGCCGTAATACTTGTCCTGACCTGGAGTCCCGAGGTCAATGGCCTGATCTGTCATCAGCTTCATAACCTCAGTATTCGATAAGTCGGGGTTAAGAGAACGGACCAGACCGGCCAATGCGGCAACATGAGGACTCGCCATAGAGGTCCCGGATAACGCCGCATATTGGCTATCGGGGTACGTACTGGCGATACTTTCCCCGGGTGCTGTCAAGTCAATATAATCTCCGAAGTTTGAGAAGGATGCTTTTTCCGCAGAGGCATTGGTGGCAGCTACTGCTAGTACCTCTGGATATGCTGCCGGGTAACCGGGCCGCTCCGTATTGTCGTTTCCGGCGGCAGATACAATTACGATATCCCGGTCATATGCATATCTAATGGCATCATGCAGAAATTGGGAGTCGGCATAATTACCCAAACTTAGGTTGATCACCTTAGCGCCATTGTCAGCTGCCCAGATGATGCCTTCCGCTACGGAATAAGTGGTGCCCGCCCCAGAATTGTCGAGCGCTTTAACCGGAAGTATTTTGTTGTACCAGCTGATCCCCGCTACACCTTCGGAATTATTTACTAAGGCTCCTATGATGCCTGCTACATGAGTTCCATGCCCCACATCGTCATCAGGCGTTGATCCATTTGTGATTGCATTATAGCCTGCAAGCAGCTTTCCCTTCAGATCAGGGTGGTTGGCTTGGACTCCAGTATCTACCACAGCAACAATTACATCATTGCTTCCCTTGGATAACCGCCAGCCCAACTCTGTCTCAATTGCCGGAAGATTCCACTGATACGTGGAAAATAGTAAATCATTGGGCGGAAGATTCCCTTCTGTATTTTCGTTTACCTTATCATTGGTTAAATACATATAGTGAGGCTCTGAATACAGGGGGTGCCAATTATTGGTGAAATAAGGCTTAAGCTGGGTGTAATTCATGTCGGATGAACGGAAAATATAGGCATATCCTAGTTTGCGCGGCATTTTGCAATGAATATCCCTTGAAATGTCCTTTAACTGTGCTTCCGTCAGATGTCCATTGGGGAATCGGACAACAATTTCATTCTCATAATAATGACTTGCATTCTCATTATCATGCCCCGTCTTGACGGTCATATCACGCAGCGTATCCGCATGAACGGATTCAACATGATATCTACCTTCCTTCGGATAGGGGATCAAGCGTAGATTTTTCAGTTGGTGGTCGGTAACCCGCCCTAATACTTTCTGATTAATCAACGCAATCACACCGGTTGTCCCCTCCTGATCACGTTGGGCTATGAAATAATATTTCTCAGATCCGATAATTAAGGTAGGCGACTCATACGATTGATGTCCCTTGACAGCAGCTTTGGCACTCTTCATATGTTTTTGGAGCTGTTTCTGTTCCGTCTCACTTCCTTTGGGGAGAGAGGATTTGAAGATCATTGTCTTGTTGGTACGGAAATCGATCCACATCAGCATGGCAATATACCCGTGCTCCTGTTGTAGCTTTCGAGCATACACTGCTACATCTGATGTTGATGAATCATGATTCTTGGAGAGAAGGGTTCCTAAATGTCTGCTTACATCGACTTTGTTTAATCGATCGGTCATGTCCACATCCTGATTCAGTGCGTTTTTTTTCATAGTTTTTTCTACTTGGGGTTGAGGCTTGCCCGGGGCTTCCGCAATCTCATGAGTAGCAGGCCTCCAGGCGAAAATCAATATAGCAGCGGTAAATGCCGCAGTAACCAGGCCGGCAAGCATTATGTTTTTTCGAGACATATTTTCCGCTCCTTCATCACACTGTCTTATCTGTAGGTTGAGAAGGGAACGCTAATTTTATGCATTTTAGAAAAGGATACCGTCGTCCAGTTTTTTATGATAATATCAGAACATAAAAAACAACCACAACACAAAAGCAAGGAACAATAAGGGGGAGCAACCGCCATGACAGCAGCCAATGTGCATAAATTGAGTGAAACGACCAGAGAAAAGTTGAAATACGCTATTGAGAAAATGGAATTATTCCTGAATCAAAATGCGTTGCCGCAGTTAGATACAGATCAGGATGAGGAAATGGTCCATTTTTACCAAGGTTTCCTGTCTGACCTTCGACATTTGCTTGTTTTCTCTGAGATGTCTTATGAGAAATTGGGAGTTGCTCTGCGACGCGCCACATTCGATGAATCTTTTGCGCAAAAAGCGCTTTATAACGTTTACCATTATGGTGTTAATAACTTCTTCTACCCGAAGAATGAGAGCTATTCTGAAGATGGACGTTATGCTTATACAGGACAAGATGCCATTCGTTTCCGCAAAAAGCCGGTACGCCAGGCACGCGATATTATCATGGATATCACAAAAGTGTACGAGGAACTTCGTGATGATCTCACTTATTATGAAAGTGATTATTTGACCGAGCGCCGTATGCAGAATCAGGTGTAATCTAACCCATAAGAATGTAACCCAAAAACCTAAAAGGATTGGTTCCTTCATGAAAAATGAAGAGACCAATCCTTTTTTTTTAGTTACAAACCGGTGTCATGAACCGATGTCATGAACTGGAAGTTGCTCATCGGATAAAGCCGAATTACGGTGGGTATAATGAACCCGAGGTGATATTATATGTCGAATACTGCAAAAACACATGTTAACTGCAGTGTAAGCAATTGTAATTATTGGGGTTCAAGCAATATTTGCAAAGCGAACGAGATCATTATCGAGATCGACAAGCATGTAGGAAGCAGCTACAAGGAAGAATTTGCAGAAGAGATGACTCTAGGGAATAAGCACCATGATACGGCGGTAAGTTCTTCAGCTACCTGTTGTTTGACCTTTAAGCCAAAGTCTTAGGAGGCAGCCAATGGATACAGAGAATACTCAAGGTACAAATGAACCTTCGGAGCCGAAGAGAATCATTTTAAAGCCTCGAAGAGTGGATTATCCGCGTAGAGATCGTAAGCTTGATGAAGAGTATGCGGAGGAAATCAGCCCGCTTCCAAATCGGGTACCCAATATTGCCCGAGAAATCAGTGATCAAGCGCAAACCATGGTTAGCGGAAAAACAATGGGATATGTAGGGCTTGCCTTCGGAATTGCTTCCTTGTTCCTGTGGTCTGTTATTTTGGGTCCGATTGCTGCAGTAATTGGATATTTCGCCTATGGCCGCGGACAAAAGACAACCGGGGCTTGGGCGATGGGTTTAGGAATAGTTGCTGCACTCAGTTATTTTGTAATGCTTCCCTTTGCGCGTTAACAATCAAACAGGCTTCAAGACCTAAATATAAGGGTCTGAAGTCTGTTTTTTTGTGGGATGTTATAGTAATCATACGGAATAAAATGTAATATTAAGACACATTTAAATATAAATAAGCTTGTGCCAAATAGCAGCATCTAAAGTATATATATTTAGGTAGATCGGGTGAAGAACTCTATGCGGACACAGATGCCGTTATTTGTGAGTACTGGGCTATTTTCTAGCCGAATTCTTGTGAATAAGGCCTTCAGAGTCCGCATAGATAAGGAATTCAGGTAAATGGAGTAAATAGCGTCCGCTGGGTCCGCTAAGCTTACGCATTCATTTTGAGCAGATATCCACGCTTGTTCGTACATCAAGAGGGGAGTTAGTGGCTATTCATGCGGAGCAGAGATCTACGGCTGTTCATTAATCCAGAAAAAAATCGAACTTTATATTAGAGAAAAGGGAATTGAGTTTTGAAACTGTAGGAGCGATAGCGACCAGTAGGAAGTCCAAATCTTCACGGTAGTGACGCCTGAGCCTTAAGTTAATATCTTAAGTTCATTTTATATATATAAATTTACAAGGGAAGAAGGAATTAGTCAGCATGGATATGAATTCGGCTGTGGCCGGCGGGCTAGGTCAGTTAAAGTGGACCAACCTTAAGGGAGTTACGGGCAAAGGCGGAACCGTAAATTCCAAGGAAAGTTCAGGTGTGAATACTTCGCGATTTGCGGAAATGCTGCAGGAAATATCAGAACAATCCGTGGAAGACCAAGGACCCAATTCGGTTGGATTACCCCCAGGAGTCACTTATAAGGGCGGCCTGTTGTGGCAGCAGCTTCCGGCCAAGGGTGAAAGTATAAGCGATAACATTTCCGGGGAAATATCAGGAAGTGCCGAAATTTGGACAGAATCTTCTGGATCAGGGGAGACTAAGCCTACAGATTATGAAGACCTCATTCAAGCAGCGAGCAGCAAGTATGGTATACCGGTTGATTTGATTAAGGCTGTAATTGATACGGAATCATCCTTTAATCCTAATGTGGTGTCTTCCGCAGGAGCCAAAGGACTAATGCAGCTAATGGATGGAACCGCCAATGGGTTGGGAGTATCTGACCCGTTTGATCCTGCACAAAGCATTGACGGCGGAGTGCGTTATTTATCCTATCAGCTCAAACGCTTTGACGGGCAGGAGAAAATGGCGCTGGCGGCATATAATGCGGGCCCGGGGCGTGTATCTAGGCTCGGCGTAAGTAATGACGAAGAGCTGATGGCGCAGTTGAGCAGGCTTCCTAAAGAGACTCAGTCCTATATCTCCAAAATTGAACGCGCTCGTGATAAATACGCTGTATAATAAAAAGGATCAAACGGGATAAATACTCTAGGGCCTTATTTTTATGGCTACAGAGAAGCCTGTTTGGTCCTTTTTGAAAATATTAAGAAAGTATAAGTTTTTCAGTATACTTTGCTTATATTTCCACGAGAAACGGATACCTGAAGGCGATACGGAGTATCGCTGCTTCGGAAGCATAGGCTCCCATTAGGACGGCAAAGCCGTTTCTTCTTGGGCCTTAGGCCAAGTACAGCTGTAAGCAAAGGAGATATTCATATATGCTTTATTGGGACTATGCCGCTGCTGCACCACCTTATGATGAGGTAATGCAGACGATGGAACAAATCATGAAGCTGCATTACGCCAATCCATCCTCTCTCCATCGTGCGGGGACAGAGGCTGGTAAATTAATTAGCCGAGCTCGTGAAGTATGCGCTGGGGTTCTTTCTGTGCGACCTGAGGAGATCTTTTTCACCTCCGGAGCAACGGAGTGCAATAACCTGGCTATCAAAGGTGCTGCCCTGCAGTATGCCGGGCGGGGACGCCATATTATAACTACGGAACTTGAACATCCCTCGGTGTATGAAAGCTGTTTACAACTGCAAAAAATGGGTTGGGAAATTACTTTTATACCACCAGATCATACTGGAATTATAGATCCATCACTACTTGCTGCAGCGCTTCGTCGAGATACAGTGCTGGTAAGCGTTATGCATGTGAATAACGAAATCGGTACTGTCCAGCCTCTTCAAGAAATAGGTCGAATTATTAAAGAGATCAATCCACGGACTCTATTTCATGTAGACGGTGTACAGGGCATCGGGACCTTTGTCAGCTCACTTCAGGAGTGGGGCGCTGATCTGTACAGCTTGTCACCGCATAAAATCCGCGGTCCGCGCGGTGTGGGCATACTGTATGTGAGACAAGGGATTACACTTTTTCCGTTATTAACAGGAGGATCTCATGAGGGTGGAGTTCGTGCGGGTACCGAAAACGTTGCGGCTATTGTGGCTTCCGCCAAAGCACTGCGGATGACAAATGAACGGAGAGAAGAGTATGTTGCCCGTATATTGCCTTTAAGAAACCATTTGCTGCAGTTTCTAAGAACTGTTCCGGAATTAACCGTTAACAGCAGTGACAATGGAGCTCCGCATATTGTTCATTTCTCTTATCCGGGAATGAAGGGTGAGGTTATGGCGCGTAAGTTGGAAGAGCTCGGAATGGTTGTCTCGACCCGTTCCGCTTGCTCATCCAAGCACTCAGAGCCGAGCCGGGTATTATTAGCAATGGGTAAAGATACAGCAACGGCCGAAGGTGGAATACGGATCAGCTTCGGTGATGTCCATACCCTTAAGGACGTTGAAGCATTGGAACAGGCAATATTGAGGGCAATCAAAGATTTAAAGCCAGCTGAAGGAGGCAGGAAGCAATGATGAAACCGATGGAATCCGCTGCATTTGCAGCTGCAGGAAATAGTGCCGATAATGCAGATTTGCTGCTTTTACGATTCGGAGAATTTATGTTAAAGGGTAAGAACCGTGCCCGCTTTGAGAAGAGAATACTGCGCCATGTGAAAGAAATGCTTATTCCATATCCCAAGGTCCAATTAACTAAGGATTTTGGTCGAATATATGTTGAACTGAATGGAGAGCCAGCAAAGGAATTGCTTGGAGCCTTAAAAAATGTATTCGGAATTGCATCCATAAGTCCGGTTAAAGTAGCGAAGTCAGAGTTAGAAGATATCCTTGCGGTCAGTGCACACTTTCTAGCTATTATTGCACCGGCACCGGGTACAACCTTTAAAGTGAATGTACGCCGGGTGTGGAAAGACTTTCCGCACGGCTCTTTGGAAATGAATAAGCTGGTTTCTACACCGCTGCTGCAGGGGTACTCCGGACTTATCGTTGATGTGAACACTCCACAGTTGGAACTAAGGGTAGAGATTCGTCAAGCACAAACTTATATCTTTTGCGAAAATATATCGGCTGTAGGTGGTTTTCCGCTCGGAACCAACGGGAAGGCGATGCTGCTTTTATCGGGAGGGATTGATAGTCCTGTTGCCGGCTGGTCCTCCATGCGTCGCGGATTGGAAGTAGAATGCATTCATTTCTACAGTTATCCTTATACAAGCGAGCTTGCCCGCCAAAAGGTCATCGATTTAACTCGGGTTCTATCCCAGTATGCAGGAGTTATCAAGCTGCATTTGGTGCCTTTTACGGAGGTGCAGACGTCTTTTACAGGTATTGGACAAGACAACCTTATCATTACGCTTATGCGCCGGGCAATGCTCCGAATTGCGACATCCTTGGCGGAGAAAGAAGAGGCTCTTGCACTTGTTACGGGAGAAAGTTTGGGACAGGTAGCTAGTCAGACATTGCCAAGCATGAATGTGATCGGGCGTGCCACACTTCTGCCTCTCCTGCGCCCATTGGTCATGATGGATAAAAGTGACATCGTTGAGCTGTCCAAAAAAATTGGCACCTATGATTTATCCATTCTGCCATACGAGGATTGCTGTACATTATTTGTACCAAAGTCACCCTCAACAAATCCCAATCTGCGGATAATAGATAAAATTGAAGCAACGCTTCCTAATTATTCATCCCTTTTATCAGCAGCTGTAGCCTTAACCGAAACGCTTGAAATCACACCTTATGGAAATGAACGTCCGGAATCAGAAGCCGGATCGGAAGAGAGAATGAAGGAAGAGTGGTTCTAGCATTGAGTGGTTCCGCTATTTGTTGTGTTCTGTTGTCCCTTCCGCCGCTTCCAATGCCCGGCAGCAAGGATAGCGGCGATTACCATCCCGATAAAAAGATAGTGTAGAACCGGATGCACCCGGAAAAAAAATTTTATTCCCGATTCTTCAGCAATCATACTGGAGGCCGTATAGCCTAATACAGCCGATCCAATATAAATAATCCATGGATATTTGTTAATCAGCTTGATGAATAGGGTGCTGCCCCATACAACAATGGGTACACTGATCAGAAGTCCTAATATAACCAAAGAAATGTTGTGCTTGGCTGCACCAGCAACTGCAATAACATTATCAAGTCCCATGGCAGCATCAGCCACAATGATTGTTCTTACCGCTGTCCACAAGCTTCCTTCCGAACGGATATCATTATGACTGCTATTATCAGTGAGCAGTTTATAAGCAATTACTATGAGCAGCAAGCCGCCGAGAAGCAGCAGCCAAGGGATCTTAAGCAGCCAAACCACAAGAATGGTAGCAATGATGCGTAGAACGACTGCGCCTGCCGTTCCGAGTAGAACTGCCTTTTTCTGCATATCCGCTTGCAGATTACGTGCAGCGAGACCTATAACAATAGCATTGTCTCCGGCCAAAATGAGATCCAGGAAGACAATGTTCAGCAATGACAATACAAACTCCCACATTGCAGTATTCACATGAGTCACTCCTATGGTTCGTGGTTGGTACAGATCCTAGTGAGCCTTCAAAAAAAGGTATAGTTTTGTATACGCTAAAAAAGGCGTTGACATGCTTCCCTATACTAAAAAAATGGACAGGAAGCATAGCTGTCCTCTTTCGGACATACATGTTAGTACATGTAGTTCGGGGGAGGTTATGGATAATGGATTCAGTGTGGCTGCTAGCTGAAATATTGATGGTAAATCTAGTCCTAAGCGGCGATAACGCTATGGTAATCGCACTTGCCAGCAAAAACCTTCCGGAGAAGCATCGTAAGACTGCGGTCTGGTGGGGAGCTGCCGGAGCGGTATTTCTTCGCTGCGTGCTTACATTTGCTGCAGTATTTCTGCTTAAAATTCCTTACATACAAGCAGGTGGAGGTTTACTGTTGTTATGGATATCTTTCAAGCTGCTGTTGGAGGAGGATGAAAATCTTCGTGTGGTTGAGGGTGGAACGATCTGGAGGGCCATTCGTACCATCTTGCTAGCGGATTTTATTATGAGCTTAGATAATGTTCTGGCGATTGCAGGGTTAGCCAAAGGGAATTTATCTCTGATTGTGATTGGGATTGCCTTAAGTATTCCTATTGTGGTCTGGGGCAGCGCCATTATCGTTAACTGGCTGCACCGTTTTCCGGTTCTCGTATTCATAGGAGCCTATATTCTGGCCTTTACTTCAGGGGAAATGCTGCTCCAGGATGCGAAGTTTGGTGCAATCATATCCTTATTACTTCCCACAATCCATACTATACTTCCAATTATACTTGGGGTGACCGTCGTTATAACAGGAGGCATCAAACAGCGCACTCGTGCAGCAAGATAAAGCTTAAAGGAAATTAGGGGGTGTCTCAATAGCCATGAAAATGGCTTCTGGGACACCTTTTTAGTTGTGTACGGGCAGCATTAGAGAATGATGGTGTTTTTTCAGGAATTCAGATAAAATATAAAGAGAATCCTGTCACATTAAAAGTTGAATTCTGAAGGGATGGGTGTGAGATGTCATCTAAAAATGATATAAAGATCGGATTGTTCATCGCCGCCGCTGGCATCGTAATATTATTCGGAAAGCTGGGAGTTTTCGGTTTCTTAGGACGCAACCTATGGCCACTTTTAGTTTTACTCCCGGGTCTGTTCCTGCATATGTTATTTTTCAGCCGCCGCGCTTCAGCGGGAGTACTCATACCTGCCGGGATTTTGACGGTATACGGTTTACTTTTTGGCCTCTGTAATACGTGGGGATGGGGATTAATGAAAAATTTATGGCCTATCCTGCTGCTGGGATTTGCGGTAGGCTTGTATGAATATTCGCTGCATACCTCGTCGCGTACAGCCGGACTGTCCGGTACTGCGATCATTCTGGGATTGCTTAGCCTAGTGCTGCTTATTTTCAGTTTGCTTGGAACCGGAGCGCTGTATCTGTTAGGTGCCATTCTGATTGCTGCAGGGGTTTGGCTTATAAGCGGAGTAGGCAAATCACGAAATCGGAAGAAATGGAACAGAGGTTGGTAAAATAAAAATAAGAATTTTAAATGTTTTTTTCATAAAAAGACTTGCTTTTCATGGTGCTTTCACTATAATATTAAGGATATTGAAGCGTCGGCTTTCCGCCAGGCGCTTCTTTTGTGAGATTGCCTAAACATGTTATAAATTTTAACATTTTTAATTTGATAAATGAGAGGATTTGGATACAAATCATGCATTCAAGAAAAGATATTCGCAATATTGCGATCATTGCCCACGTTGACCACGGCAAAACGACACTAGTCGATCAGCTTCTGCAACAATCGGGGATTTTCCAACAGCACGAAACTATGCAGGAACGCGCTATGGACTCCAACGATTTGGAGCGCGAGCGTGGTATTACCATCCTAGCTAAAAATACAGCCATTACCTATAAAGAGTTCTTGATCAACATTGTAGATACCCCAGGCCATGCTGACTTTGGTGGCGAGGTAGAACGTATTATGAAAATGGTTGACGGTGTACTATTGGTTGTTGATGCTTATGAAGGCTGCATGCCGCAAACGAAGTTCGTTCTGCGTAAAGCCCTTGAACAGCATCTGACACCTATCGTTGTCGTGAACAAGATTGACCGTCCGGCTGCCCGTCCGAAGGAAGTTATTGATGAAGTTCTAGATTTGTTTATCGAGCTTGAAGCTAGTGATGATCAGTTGGAATTCCCAGTTGTATACGCATCTGCCATCAATGGTACATCCAGTATGGACCCAGACAAGCAAGACGAAACCATGCTTGCTCTTTATGAGACCATTACTGAGCATATTCCAGCTCCGACTGAAAAAATCGAAGAACCCCTTCAGTTCCTTGTAACACTGATGGATTATAACGAGTATTTGGGTCGTATTGCTATTGGACGTGTTAACCGTGGTGTAATCAAGCAAGGGCAATCCGTTACTGTCATTATGCGTGACGGTAAGAGCAAGACAGCACGTATTGAGAAGCTGTTCGGCTTCCAAGGTTTGAAGCGTGTGGAAACAGAAGAAGCAGGCGCAGGTGATATCGTTGCTATTGCCGGCATTAAGGACATCAACATTGGTGAAACCATTGCCGATCCGCAAAATCCTGAAGCATTACCAGTTCTGAAGATTGACGAGCCAACCATGCAAATGACGTTCCTTGTCAATAACAGTCCTTTCGCTGGTAAAGAAGGTAAATGGGTAACTTCGCGTAAATTGCGTGAACGTCTGTTCAAAGAGCTTGAGACTGATGTCAGCTTGCGTGTAGACGAAACTGACAGCCCGGATGCATTTATCGTATCTGGACGCGGTGAGCTTCACCTGGGTATTCTGATTGAGAATATGCGTCGTGAAGGTTATGAAATGCAAGTATCTAAGCCTGAAGTTATCGTTAAGGAAATCGACGGAGCCAGAATGGAGCCACTTGAGCGTTTGATGATCGACGTTCCAGATGAAAGCATGGGCGCAGTTATGGAAAGCCTCGGAAGCCGCAAGGCTGAAATGGTTAACATGGTAAATACAGGTACGGGTCAAGTTCGTCTGGAATTCCTGATTCCAGCACGTGGTTTGATCGGTTACAATACACACTTCCTGACATTGACACGCGGTTACGGCGTTATGAACCATGCCTTTGACAGTTATGCTCCATTGGTTAGCGGTCAAGTTGGCGGACGTCATCAAGGCGTTCTCGTATCCAGTGAAACTGGAACTACAACTCATTATGGAATGATGGGTGTTGAAGACCGCGGTATTCTCTTCCTGGAGCCAGGAACAGATATCTACGAAGGTATGATTGTGGGTGAACATACCCGTGATAACGACATTATCGTTAACATTTGTAGAGAAAAGCAGCTTACTAACGTGCGTTCTGCTACGAAGGACGAGACTGTAAAAATGAAGACGCCACGTATGTTCTCTCTGGAACAAGCGTTGGAATATTTGAATGATGATGAGTATTGTGAAATCACACCTAAAACCGTTCGTCTGCGCAAAAAGATTTTGAATAAGAGCGAACGTGAGCGTGTGGAAAAACAACGCAAAACGGCGGCACAAGCCAACTCGTAATACAAGGTATAACTACAATCAGCCGCCGGAATTATTCCGGCGGCTGATTTTTTAAATATTGGAATACGTCTATATGATATAATGTAATCATTATTATATACACAGAAGGAGTGACTGAGCTATGCAGGCCTGGTTTGCTGCGCATCCGATTATTGCCTATATTGTTATATTTGTATTGCTTACTTATGTGTATAACCGCGTATTTCGAGTTAATCAAAAACTGCCTATTGGCAAAGAAATTGTGCTATATATTATGATGGCCGTAGGCTCTGGCATGCTTCTGATTTTCCAGCATGATAAGTTGCCGATAATCCAGTGTCTATTAGTCGCAGTCGGTCTGATGCTTCTTGTGCGGGTGCGTTATTTTGTGGAAGCCAGACAGAAGAGAAAAGCCGCCGCATTAGCTAAAAGACAATAATACGCAGCTCTTACATTCCAAATGAAATGAAAAGGACTTATTCCATTATGAGTACACGCAATACAAGCTTGCCACCTAGGAATGGACAACAAAGAAACAATAGGCAGCAGCTACCAAAATCTGTTCCTAAAAAGTCTAAAGGAAAGAAAAAGAAAGGCTTCTTCGCCAGACTGGGAAGAGCCATCCTCATATTCTTTATTATTGCAGTTCTAGCAGTGGCCGGATACTTTACTTACTTGTACATGAAGCTCGATCAAGGCGTATTGGATACCGGTGTTAACAAGCCGGTGGCTCCTGAGCAATCAGCCAAGGTCAAACCTCTAACCATGCTTCTTTTGGGTACGGATAACAGACCTAAGCACGCATCTTCCCTAACAGATGTCATTATGGTTGTTACGCTTAATCCGGTAACCAAATCCGCTACCATCGTTTCACTTCCGCGTGATACGTATGTAGAACTGAACGGATATAAGAAGGATAAAATTAATGCCTACTATTCGCGCTTCAAGAAAAGAGAGAAAACCTCCGGTCTTTCGGCGGAAGATGAGATGAAGACAATGATGGGCAAGTATTTGGACATTAAAGTGGATTATGTAACCATTCTGGATTTCCAGGCCTTCCGTGAAGTGGTAGATGCGTTAAAAGGAGTTAATGTAAACATCAGTGACGACATGTGTTATACGGATAGCGTAGACGGGACGGATATCAATTTGAAAAAAGGGCCGGCAAAGCTGAATGGTGATAAAGCGCTTGACTATGTCCGGTACCGTAAATCCAATTGTGAGCCTAAAACCAAAGGATCAGATGATTTTGAACGCAATAAGCGCCAAAGCGAGGTTCTGCATTCCATGATTGACAAAATGCAGTCTATTGGCGGTGTAGTGAAGATCGGTCGTGTTCTGGATGCTGTCGATAACAATATGAAGACCGATATTGAGCGGGATCAGTTTAAGGATATGATTGCCCAGTATTACAAAATCTCCAAGAATGACGTGGAGTTTAAGCCCGTCACTGGAACATGGCGCAGTCCCTATGTATATATTAACGAAGAAGAGCTTGATGCCGCCAAACAAAGTCTTCAGGACCGACTGACTGAAATATCCCCGGCAACCTCAGACAGTCCATGATTGATAGGGCGCATTTCTGATAAAATTGAATGCAAGTTTCAACCTATGTTATAATACAATTAATTAATTGAATGCATTCATGTCGCATAGGGGGTCAGCTGCTATGTCCGAATCCGTTGCTTTACTTAATGAATCGCTCTTGACGATGCTCCAATCGGAAACCTTTGTCCTCTTGAACACGGTTGATGCGGAAACTGGAGGCCCTACGTCCACTGCGATCTCGTGGATTTACGCGGTGAGCCCATCCATTATTCGTCTTGCAGTTGATCATCGCTCCAGACTTGTTAATAATATGAAAGTTAACCAGCTTGTAACTATTACTGTATTTGGTGAAGGCACAGTGCATGCTATCAATGGGCATGCTATGGTTAAACAGGATCCGCTTATGGATGTGCCTTTCAAGATGTGCTGTTTTGATGTTGAAATTGAAGCGGTGCGTAACGCACTTTTTTATGGAGCGCAGTTGGACTCTGCTCCTCGATATGCTAAGGTATACGATCAGCGAGCGGCAGACAAGCTCGATGGTCAAGTGTTTGCTGCCATGAAAAAAGCCTAGTGAGTTCTCACTGGGCTTTTTTTGACCAAAAGAAATTGATTTATTGATCTCCTTGAGGTTTGGTATCCTCTGGGAGCTGGGGAAGAATCCGGCCGATAATATCAGCCATCTCAGCAGCGAAGCCCGAGACAGGATGTCCCTGGCCCACATGGCGGCTCAGCTCGGCCAGTCTGTTCGACAGATCCATATCAGAAGTAACAAGTGCGTTCAGGCCTGCGGGGTCCTTCCGGAGCGCCTCAGCCACCGAGTATTTGATGGTACCGACTCGGGAACGCGGCAGATTGCCGTCTACATCGATCCCGACTATGGCGGTATTTCCCATTACGACGCAATGAGCGCCGTTAACCCCCGGAACTCTTATTGCCAGTTGTTCCAAATGATCTTTGGTGGCAATATCGCTGTTGTCGTTCGCTGGAGTCGCACCATCATTCGTGAGCTGCCTAATATCACTATCCCCGTTGTTGTTATTTGCAGATTGTTGATTCTGAGGAGAGGGTGATGACTCTTTATTAACGATACCGCAGCTTGTCAGCAGCAGCAGTACCAGCAATAGACACATTGGTTTTCTCATATGTGCTTACTCCTTTCTGCCAAGATCAGTAGTGAATTTATCTTTGCCCAGGGTGGAAAGAGTTATGTATGATCAATCAAACCAGGCGCTGTGGAGGGGATAACATGAAAAAAATCTTTGTTCTAGACACCAACGTGCTTCTGCACGACCCCAATTCAATTTTTGCTTTCAAGGAGAACGAGGTAATCATTCCTGCGATTGTGCTGGAAGAAATCGACTCCAAGAAACGTAATGCTGATGAAATTGGTCGCAACGCCCGTACTGTGTCGCGTCTGCTTGATGGTCTCCGTGAAAAGGGCCACCTGCATAGTGGGGTTGAACTTGAACACGGAGGAAAGCTGAAGGTAGAACTCAACCATCGCAGTTTTTTAAAGGTACAGGAAATGTTCGGTGAGGTGTCTAACGATAACCGGATTTTAGCTGTAGCTCTTAATTATCTGAATGAGGAGAAAGAAAAACCTGATCCGCGCCCTGTGGTGCTTGTAAGTAAAGATGTACTGGTCCGGATTAAGGCGGATGTTCTTGGCATTACCCCGGAGGATTTCCTGTCTGACCGGACAGGGGATCTGAATGAGCTGTATGCAGGCTATCAGACGCTTATGGTTCATCCTTCATTAATTGATGAATACTATAGCAACCGCTCCTTAACTGTCAAACAGTTGGGATTGTCGTACTCCCTGTATCCTCATGAATTTATTATTCTAAAAGATGAAATAGGCAGTACAAAATCAGCTCTTCTCAAAGTGAACAGTGACGCCTCCCGCTTGGAGCCACTATTCTTGGGGAACGATGCTGTATGGGGAATTAGTGCCCGCAACGCCCAGCAACGGATGGCTCTGGAGCTGCTACTCAATGATGATATCCCGCTGGTGACTATCACTGGCAAGGCTGGAACAGGTAAAACTCTACTTGCTTTGGCCGCCGGCTTGTTCAAGGTGGAGGATGCACATAAATATAAGAAACTGCTTATTGCCCGGCCGGTAGTGCCGATGGGTAAGGATATCGGTTATCTGCCAGGGGAGAAAGATGAGAAACTCCGGCCTTGGATGCAGCCGATCTACGATAATCTTGAATTTTTATTCGACACCAAAAAAGCCGGTGATATCGATAAAATATTAATGGGTTTAGGCAGTATTCAGGTAGAGGCGCTTACTTATATTCGTGGCCGTTCGATACCGGCGCAGTTCATAATTATTGACGAAGCGCAAAATCTATCGCGCCACGAGGTGAAAACTATCGTCTCCAGAGCAGGAGAAGGCAGTAAAGTAATCCTTATGGGTGATCCGGAGCAAATTGACCATCCTTATCTGGATGCAGCCAGCAACGGGCTAAGTTACATTGTTGAGAAGTTCAAACAGCAAGGTATTAGTGGACATATCACGCTGGAGAAAGGCGAGCGTTCGCACCTGGCTCAATTGGCCGCAGATCTGTTATAGGAGATCATTTTAATAGCATTATATATTACAAAAGCAGCAAGTCCCCATTTCATTGGAGGCTTGCTGCTTATATTTTAATTGACTATATTTTAGAAAAACAGCGTTTTCAATGGGTGCAGACAAATAGAGGAAAGATTGGTAGAATAGGTAGATAACTTTGGTGAAGAGGGAGGGGAAGGTACTGAAGCGTAAAAATTATTGGCTATTATTTGCAATATTACTGCTTTCATTGACTAGTCTCTCTCCCAGCCTGGAACTGAATACCAATGAAGGATATCATCCTAAAAGTAAACCTCAAGATCAGTCCACACAACCTTCTTCCGGAGAAGAGGGGGATTTGGGGAGGCTTCATATTACCGTATCCCTGAGTGAGGAAGAATTTCGTGAACTGGAGCTGATTAGTGAACGATACGCGTTGTCCAGCGGTGTCGCGGTTGACCTGAAGAATGTAGCTGCTGAACAGGCGGAGCAGACGCTGCTCAGTGATTTAACTATTGGAGACAGCCCGGATATTATCATGACTGAGGGCAGGAACATTTTGGATTTGGCAACTCAAGGATTCTTACTTCCTGTTGATGTATATCAGAGCGCCCCGGGGAGCACACCCCTTACCTCATTAATTCCGTTGTATCAATGGAACGGCTATGACTGGGGAGTACCTCTTGATATTGATCCCTACGTTCTTGTATATGATCCACAAAGACTTGGTGAGTTTGGAATGGATAAGCTACCGAGGAGTTTGGAGGAATGGAACATTCTGCTGCAGAATGTCCGTAAAGTAAAAGGGGCCAGTTTATTATCAATGGATACCCGCAATCCTTACGGGTATTCGGCCTTATTGGAGAGTATGGGCAGTGATTTGCTCTCCGAGGATTCGGCTCCAATAGAATGGACTCAAAATGCACGGAGCTATTTCTATTTAACCAGCCAGTATAATACAAAAGTATGGGATATGCTTCAGGACGGCAGTATAGCCATTGCCATTATGCCATTATCGGAGTGGCAACTTCATGGAAATTCAACATTAACAGCAGAAGCACCGCTGACTAAAAGCAACAGCAGAGGTCTTGGCGCGATCTCTAGCCGTTGTTTTGCACTTTCGGCACAAACCCTTTACCCCGAGGAAGCCGTCAGTTGGTTATCATATATCACTTCAAGATCTGCTCAGTTGGAATGGGCGGAGTATACCGGACGTTTACCGGCACTGGATGAGTTATACCGATTAGGACTCGGTACAATAAACTTGCCTTTCGAGACCTATATCCTTCTAAGTGAGGATTCTACCCCTGATCATAGAAACGAGAGCAACTGGGGGAAGGCGGCCGCAGCGGTAACCTCATTCCTCACAAGTAAGATTGATGCCACCGCTTATAAGGAGTCGATAAGCACGCCTCAACCCGAAGCTCAGGAACCTTAAGCTGTATCAGGGATCATGAATTAGAATTTTAAAGTGAGTGTGACATGAAGAACGCCTTTCTTGCTTTCCACTTCGGTAGCATGAAGGAAGGAAATCACCTTTTCCGGATAAAAACCGAGATCAAACTCCTCTTCCAGTGATTTTCGTGTCGTATCCGGAAGCTTCAGACCATTAAATATAATATCATCGACATGAAACATCAGACCGCTTTCGGGCGGTGCCAATAGAGTATAATGCCCTTTTAATTGGAGCGATAAATTGCCGCTTTTTCCGGCAGCGGTTACGGCACCTTCATCGAAGTGAAACGCGAAATCCTCAAAAAGCTTATTTTGGGAGTGTAAGAACTCATTTAAGTCTTCTTCCTTCAGTTTCAGGTTATAAGTCATTCCTCGCCTCTCCAGCACTCCTTCGCGGTTTTGGACAAATTGTGGTAGATTCTTCATCGCTGCCGACAATGCCTTGAAATAGGTTTTGACTTCATGAAGCCCGATATTTTCCCAATATTGCGTAAACTCCTCTAGTAATGCGCTCATTTTTATGGGATCTGTACTCGCTCCTAACCCGCTTTCAATCTCCTTGTTAAGAGTTTCTACTCTAATCTTCTGTTCTTCCAAGCTGTACTTGAGCTCCGTTAATTCCCTGGAACTTCGTTCTGCCGATTGAATCGTTGACTGCAAATCCTTAAATTGATCTTCATATTGCTCCAAAATCTCATGGTCCCGTCCAATAGTCAGTTCATAATAATCAAATAGCATAAAAAATTTACTTAAGCTCTTAGCCGATAGAAAGGCCGCCAGTAGCCCGTCTCTGTCCCCTGTATAATAAGAACGCACGATAGCGCCTGCACGTTCCTCTTGGGTGGCAATCGCAGTTTTCTTTTCAGTAGCTTGTTTATTCAAAAGGGCTACCTTTTTCTCCAAAGAGATTTGGTCTGCGCTAATACGGATAATTTCCCGGTCTATTTCAGACACGGACAATGTTTTTTGAAGGAGATCGCGAGTTTCTTCATTATCCGGCATATCGAGAGAAAGAGTAGGGGGAACAGAATCGCCGGGATTAGAAGCTAGAATAACTGCACCATGAGGCAGCAGTGTTATGCAGCATAACGCTACAAATATGGCCGCAATCATGCGACTTAGAGAACAACGGGATAGCACCACACCACCACCTTGTTAAGTTATAAGATTTAGGAAACGGGATAAGTCGTATCTTTCATAATATGATCGTGCCCCCTAAAATATCATAACCCCTTTCAAGCTTTTGACCTACAAAAAAAATGCAAAAAAAGGGCGATCCCCCTTATGAGAAGGAACAGCCCCCGTTTGATGAAAGAATAATGTTTATAGTGGAAGACCCATCTGGAAAATTGTCCAATAGCTGAAGCCTGTAAAGGTTACAATCATGTACCCCCAAAATAAAAGGATATAAATCCTTTCTGTAAATTTCATATAACCGAGAATTACGAAAAATGCAGTTTGTAAAAAGAAAAGCAGAGCCATCTCCGTCAAATCTCCTGCAAATGCCATCAGCCCGATAGCAAGAGTGAAAAAGCCCAGTACTCGAAACATGCGGTCCACTTGTGAGTCCCCCCTTCAGTATGTATCTGACGAACAATCCTTTATTTAATTATACCCGCTTCACAAATGTGTGTAAACGAATTCAAACAAAAAAAAGAGCGAAATTCATAAAAATGTGATAAATGCATTTGACACCGATAAATTAAGTGTAATTTGAGAATTTATAACTACCTGTGTATGATCAGCACATAAAATGGAAATACAATTTAGTATCAAATAGATTCTATGAACTCTATTAGAGGCATAGGAATGGAGTAAGCAGCTTTTATCCCTATTCACAATCCGGCAGAGCTGCCGGTTATGAAGATGGTTATTTTATGATGTTGTTAGGAGGTTAGGTTGGATGACAGCCGTTAGACAGGATGCATGGAGTGTGGAAGACGATCTAATATTAGCGGAAGTAACCCTACGCCACATTCGGGAAGGGAGTACGCAGCTTGCCGCTTTTGAAGAGGTAGGCGAAAAAATCGGCAGAACCTCGGCAGCATGCGGGTTTCGCTGGAATAGCTGCGTCCGCAAAAGCTATGAAGATGCTATTGGAATCGCAAAAGGTCAACGCCAGAAACGAAGTTATTTGAAAAAACAACCGAGTGTAAGAGGAGCTCAAGTAGCGGCTCTTATGATCGGGGAAATTGAAGAGGGATACGGGCGAAGTGAAGGATTAAATGAGAATACGCTTTCTATTGATGCCGTTATTCGTTTCCTCAGACAATGGAAGGGCACTTTTCACGAGGCGGGCCGGCAGTTGAAAATGCTGGAAAGAGACTTGCGGGACAAGGAAGATGAACTGACAGATCTACGGTTAGAGAATGAGCGTTTATCCAAGGAAATCAATCTTGCCCAAAGTGATTATCGTGTAGTTAATGATGATTACAAAGCCTTAATACAAATTATGGACCGCGCACGTAGATTAGCTTTTTTGAACGAGGAAGAAGATGAAATGAAGACACGCTTCAAAATGGATGCTAACGGAAATCTAGAGCGTATCGAATGAATCTTTAATTTTATGTATAATCCCGCAGGTAGCCTGGCTATCTGCGGGATTTTTTGTTTTTGCTTTTGCAAGAGCCATAGGGATATACTGTAAGCAAATTGTAGGTAACGGTGGGTGGAATACATGAGAATTGATCTAATTGGTGCGGGTTCACTAGGCTTGCTGCTGGGTGGAAAACTAGCCTCGACCGGGAATGATGAAATCAGATTATGGTGCAGAGGTGAACAACAAGCCCAGGAACTGAAAAGGAAGGGTATAACCGTAAGTTATGAAGATGATCGTGAATCACTTTGGATTCCGGGTGATCGGCTGGATGCATTAGCAACAACAGGATTTGTACATGAATATCTCCAGAGTCCCTCAGACTGGATCATTCTTATGGTAAAACAAAACGTATTGCATACGGAGCTAGTTAAGCTTTTGGCGCCACTGCATAATTATAAACCTCATATTTTATGTTTCCAGAATGGAAGCGGACATATGGAGATGTTGCAGGAATTGCTGCCTGAGGCACATTTATATGCTGCCGTAACGACCGAAGCTGCTAAGGTTAAATCGAAGAGAGAAGTAATTCATGCGGGTACCGGGGAGACATGGGTGGGTTTATGGCATCAATCCAAAATCAAAAAAAGACCTGTAAATGATCAACCTGAAGCAATTAGTTTACTTACCCGTTTAAATTCAGCAGGATTCTTATCCCATTTGTCGAATGAAGTGGAATCCAAGATTTACCGAAAGCTCTTGATTAACGCTATTATTAATCCTCTCACTGCTATATGGCGTATTCCTAACGGCGAACTGCTTTCTTCATCTTCTCGGATGCAGTTAATGAGGGAACTCTATGAGGAAGCAATTACCGTTTTTGACGCTGTTGGAATCGACTATGATGCCAATGCTTGGGAGAATGTAATTCAGGTCTGTCAGGCTACTGCTGGAAATACTTCTTCAATGCTTGCGGATGTTCTTGCAGGTAGAGCAACGGAAATCAGATGGATAAATGGTAATATTTTAGATATGGCGGATCGGTCAGGTGTAGCTGTTCCAGCTCATCGCTGGATTTGCAGAGTGGTGGAAGGCATGAACGTGGAGAAGGGGTGAAGCTATTGGAATTACTGCAAAATTCGGTTATAACTCTAAGTGTTATTCCGTTTATTCCTTTTTTACTCGTATATTTTATAAGTATCGCCCTAAAAAAGGATAAGAAGAAATCATTTTTACTTGCAATGGATGTAACTACGCTTTTTTTACTACTATCAGTATCTGCTTTATTTAATATTATTTTCCAAAACAACTTTGGATTCTATTTATTCTTACTTATTATCTTAATTGCGGCAGGTTTGATCGGTGGAGCACAGAACCGTTTGAAGGGAAAGGTGGATGGAAAACGCTTGTTCCGCGCCGTTTGGAGACTCAGTTTTTTGTTAATGAGCATCGGTTATTTAGTGTTTATGTTCGTCGGATTGATCCAGTACATATCACAGGTCGTGTAATGTTCCATTGCTTCGGTGAAGCGTCAATGTCACAAAATTTTAAAGAATTAAAAAAATATCGTTTTCAGAAAACATTCCTCTAGATTTTTTTGACCACTGGTTGTATAATCAGAAACCATATACCACATTCTATTTAGGGGGAACTGCTAGATGAAGAAGAGTAAAAGTTTATTGCTCATAATTGCACTAGTTCTTGTTATCGGCACAGTGCTTGCAGGCTGCGGAAATAACACAAACAGCGCAAACAATGGCAACAATGGTAACACAGCAAACACTGGCAACACCGCTGGGGATGAAAAACTGGCAGCTGACCAGACGCTTAGACTTAATATGACAGCTGACGTTCCAACGTTTGACCCAGGTCAAGCTCAAGACAGCCAGGCCCACGTTGCGTTGAAACTTATGTATGAAGGTTTGGTGCGTGTAGACAAAGATGGTAAAGAAGCTCCTGGTGTAGCAGAAAAATGGGAAGTTTCTGCAGATGGTTTGGTATACACCTTCCACTTGCGTGACAGCCAATGGAGTAACGGCGATCCTGTAACTGCAAATGACTTTGTGTTTGCATGGAAAAGAGTTCTTGATCCTGCAACAGTTCCAGCGCCACCTTATGCACAACAACTTTACTACTTGAAAAATGCTGAGCAATTTAACAAAGGCGAAATTAAAGATTTCTCCGAAGTAGGCGTTAAAGCACAAGACGACCATACTTTGGTAGTTACTCTTAAAAACCCTACAGCATATTTCTTGAACCTTATGGATTTTTACACTTTCTATCCAGTTCACAAATCAGTTGAAGGCAATGATAAATGGGCAACTGATACAAAAACGATGATTACAAATGGTCCTTTTAATCTGACAAGCTGGATTACTGGACAATCTTTAGAATATACAAAGAATGATACGTATTGGGATAAAGACAATATTAAGTTGACTAAGATTACCTCTACTATCGTTAATGAAGCATCAACAGAAGTACTTAGTTATAAGAATGGTGAGATTGATCGTGCCGGTGCACCAAATGGCGATATTCCACCAGACCAAGTTCCAGTACTAAAAACAGAACTGCCTGACGATTTCACTTTGAAACCAGTAGCAAGTATCTACTACTACGAGTTCAATACATTAGTAGAACCGTTTGACAACGCAAATATTCGTAAAGCATTCGCAATGTCAATTAGCCGTCAAGATATCGTTGACAAGGTAACATTGGCTTCGCAAACTCCTGCTTTTGGTTACATTCCACCAGGCATTAAAGGTTCGACAGATGCAGGTGACTATCGTTCTGAATATAAAGATGATTATTTTACAGAAGACTATGCTGAAGCTAAGAAACTCTTGGAACTCGGCATGAAAGAAAAAGGCTACACTACATTACCACCTGTTACCCTGATCTACAACACAAGCGAAGGTCATAAGAAAATAGCTCTAGCTATTGCTGACATGTGGAAAAACAATCTTGGTGTTGAAGTGAAAACTGAGAACCAAGAGTGGGGAGTGTTCATTGAGAATCGCCAAAATGGTGACTACCAAGTAGCACGTGCTGGATGGAACCCAGATTATAACGATCCAATGACATTCATGGATATGTGGAAAAAAGGCAATGGTAACAATGATATTAAACTCGACAATCCGGAGTATGACAAATTACTAGACGAAGCTTTTAGCGAAGTAGACAATGCTAAACGTATGGCTAACTTCCGTAAAGCTGAAGAAATTCTGGTAAAAGATCAAATGGGCATCATGCCTATCTACTACTACACTAACGTTTCTCTTGTGAAGCCTTACCTTAAAGGTGTAAGCGTAGGATACGACGGTGCTGTAGACTATTCCAAAGTATATTTGTTGGAGCACTAAACTAAGATAAGATTGTATCATGATGTGCAACACACTTAGGCACATATCATATAATCTAGGGATATATATGTGGTAAACCCATATATATCCCGTTTTTTTGTGCTTGAGTATTGTTGTTGAAAATATCAATTGATGCAATTTATTTAGAATAGACAAAAGATTCGATTTCTCCTAAAATCGAATTATGTCGTTTTTTTTATTTTATAAAGGAGGTGCTCAACTGGCGATGGTACGTTATATTTCCAATAAATTTTTCTACATGCTTGTATCACTTGTAATATTGATAACTGCGACTTTTTTCCTGATGAAAGCTATTCCTGGTGATCCATTTATGTCTGAGAAAAAAGTCCCGCCTGCAGTACAGGCTCGACTGTATCAGCAATATGGTTTGGATCAGCCTGTTTGGAAGCAGTATCTGAAGTATATGGGGAACATTGCACAAGGTGATTTAGGGATTTCCATGAAGCAGTTGAATCAAGATGTAAGTGGACTGATTGGCAAGACCTTTTCTGCTTCCCTGAAACTCGGTAGTATTGCTATTGTAGTATCTGTTATTATCGGTGTTCTGTTGGGTATGCTTGCCGCATTGTATCATCGAAAGCTGATAGATAATGTAGCGATGGTAATAGCTGTCTTAGGGATTGCGGTCCCGAGTTTCTTGGTAGCAGCACTACTACAATATATCTTTGCATATAAGTTTCATATGTTTCGAGTCATGGGCTTTACGGGTCCGCTAGACTATGTCCTGCCGGTGGCAGCACTTAGCTTTAAGCCGATTGCGTTTATCGCTCGTCTGACAAGATCAAGCATGTTGGAAGTTCTACATGCAGATTATATCAAGACTGCAAAAGCAAAGGGTTTGAACTGGGCAACGATAATGTTCCGCCATGTTATCCGTAATGGTATCATGCCTGTCGTTACTTATGTTGGACCTATGACTGCAGATATCGTTACAGGATCGGTGGTTATTGAGCAGATCTTTGGTATAGGTGGTATTGGTAAGCAATTCGTACAAGCTATCGGCGTACGTGATTATACGCTGATCATGGGTATTACGATTTTCTATGGAGTTCTGCTAATGCTTGCGCGTTTTACGACAGACATTCTGTATGTCTTTATCGATCCGCGAATCAAGCTGAGCGGAAGAAAGGAGGGCTAAGTCATGTCTGCAAATCAATCCATGTCTTCAAAAGCAGCACCGCTAAAGCCGGAAGATTTCAAGAAAATTGGCACGGACAAAAAAGAGGCGGAACTTATCCAACGTGAGAGTTTGTCCGCTTGGCGTGACTCAATGTACCGTCTGCGCAAGAATAAAATGGCTATGACGGCCTTTACTGCAATGGTTATTATAATGCTTGCAGCTATTTTTGGTCCGCATTTTTCCGATTTTAACTATTATTCAAATGATTTGATGAACACGAATCAGCCCCCTTCTGCCGCCCACTGGTTCGGAACAGATGACCTTGGTCGCGATATGTGGGTACGTACTTGGATGGGTGCGAGAATCTCTCTAATAGTTGGTTTCGCCGCGGCATTAATTGACTTGATCATTGGTGTCACTTATGGCGGGGTTATGGGTTACTTCGGTGGTCGTGTAGATTCGATCATGAATAAATTCTCGGAAATTTTGTACTCCATTCCTTATTTGCTAGTAACAATCTTGCTGCTTGTTGTATTAGAGCCAAGTATAGGTACTATCATTCTAGCCTTAACCATTACTGGCTGGATTAATATGTCGTGGATTGTCCGCGGTGAGATTATGCAGCTTAAAAATCGTGAATTCGTTTTGGCTTCCCGCTCCATGGGTGCAGGCTCAGGACGTTTGTTATTCCGTCATTTGCTTCCAAATGCAATTGGACCGATTATAGTTACAATTACGCTTTCCGTTCCAAGTGCTATCTTTGCAGAGGCTTTTCTAAGCTTCTTGGGTCTGGGTGTACAAGCACCCGTAGCTTCATTGGGCTCCATGGTTAATGATGCCAGAACAGGATGGATGAACTATCCTTGGCGTATGATTTTCCCAGCTTTGGCAATCAGTATAACGATGCTGGCCTTTAATATCTTTGGAGACGGTCTCCGGGATGCACTTGATCCTAAACTGAAATAACAGGAGGTGAGAATAATGGAACCGATTTTGCAAGTAAAAGATCTACATGTATCGTTCAAAGTTAAAGGTGGAGAAGTTAAGGCTGTGCGCGGCATGAACTTCGAAGTTAATAAAGGAGAAACAGTTGCAATCGTAGGGGAGTCGGGTAGTGGTAAGAGTGTCACCGCCCAGACCATTATGCAGCTCATTCCCTCACCTCCGTCCAAGATTGACAAGGGTGAGATTATTTTTCAAGGTAAAGACCTACTGAAGTTCAATTCCAAACAGATGGAAAAAATTCGTGGAAAAGATATTGGCATGATTTTTCAGGATCCGATGACTTCTCTGAACCCGACTATTAAGGTTGGTAAACAGATTACTGAAGTATTAATCAAACATCAGAAAATGTCAGCGGGCGAAGCGAGAAAGCAAGGGATTGAAATGCTTAAGCTTGTCGGCATCAAAAATGCTGATTCCCGCTTTAACCAATATCCACATGAATTCTCCGGGGGTATGCGCCAACGTGTAATGATTGCCATTGCCTTGGCTTGCCGTCCTGCCTTACTTATTGCTGATGAACCGACTACTGCGCTTGATGTAACGATTCAGGCACAGATTATGGATGTCATGAAAGACATTCAGCAAAGACTTGGAACTTCAATTATTCTGATTACCCATGATCTTGGCGTAGTCGCAGGCATTGCTGACCGTGTCGTTGTAATGTATGCCGGTGAGATTGTCGAATCAGGTACCAAAATGGAGATCTTTAAAAATCCACAGCATCCTTATACCAAAGGCTTGCTGCGGTCTATGCCTCGTCTCGACCAAAAGAAGAACGAACCGCTTATTCCGATTATTGGTACACCGCCTGACTTGATCAAGCCACCACTAGGCTGCCCGTTCGCTGCCCGTTGTGATGAAGCGATGAGTATTTGTGAGAGAATTGATCCGGATGCTACTCATTTCAGTAATACACACATGGCACGTTGTTGGGATCATCATCCTATGGCGAAGGAGGCCGTGCACTCATGAGCAGTAATAATCTAATTGAAGTTAAGGGCCTTAGAAAATATTTCAACGTAGGAAACAACAAGGTGCTTCGTGCCGTTGATAACCTTAACTTTTCTATTCGTCCGGGTGAAACACTTGGTATGGTAGGGGAGTCAGGCTGCGGTAAATCTACTGCTGGACGTACTATCCTTCGTTTATATGAACCAACGGCAGGAAGTGTCTTGTTTAACGGTACTGATATTAATAAGCTGTCCGCCGGTAAAATGAAGGCTATGCGCCGTGACATGCAGATGATCTTCCAGGATCCATATGCTTCATTGAATCCGCGCTTCACGGTTTCGGATGTTATCGGAGAAGCACTGGATATTCATAAGCTTGCAGGCAGCCGTCAAGAACGTAAAAAACGGATTGAAGATTTGCTGGATATGGTTGGACTTAATCCTGACCATGCCACTCGTTATCCCCATGAATTCTCCGGTGGACAACGGCAGCGGATTGGTATTGCCCGTGCATTGGCGGTTAATCCGAAGTTTATCGTATGCGACGAGCCGATTTCAGCACTTGACGTGTCCATTCAAGCACAGGTTGTCAATTTGTTGAAAGAACTGCAAGGTAGATTGGGTCTTACTTATCTGTTTATTGCTCATGATCTTTCTATGGTTAAGCACATCAGTGACCGTGTAGTAGTAATGTATTTAGGCCGAATGGTTGAAATTGCGGAGAGCGAAGAATTATATGCCAATCCGGTACATCCATACACTCAATCATTACTATCAGCCATTCCAATTCCTGATCCGGACATAGAAATGAACAAGAAACGGATCATCTTGCACGATGAACTCGGTACTCCGATTTACTCGGCTAACGAGAAAAGCAATGATAGTGATTTTGAATTAGTAGAAGTGTCTAAAGGACATTGGGTTACAAAACAATACGCTTAATTGGAAAATTCATATGATGGGGATTATTTGGAAGCCGATTAAGGTGCTAAATAATCCTCTTTCTTGTTTTTTTAGACGTCATATCTTTGACGCCGCCTTCTACATTGTATACAATCATATAGGGTTTAACCGATAGGTTAATACATACAACTGGTTTGAAAGAATAGGAGGCAAATGCAATGAATGTTATTCCTGTGCCACTCCCGGGAGGGCGTACGCTTGCCCGTGACTATATACAGTCTTACGAATCAGTAGATCATCTCTATGGAGGGGACTTCCGTAATGTAGAGAGCAGACGTCACCGGATGGAATGGCTGGATTGTACGGAGAATTCCCGTGCGGACCGAATTAAGGTTGCAGAGACTTTGCTTGCCTATAATACCAAGCACAATCCTCATGCAGCGGTAGCTGCATCTATAGCATTGCTCAAGCAGCCGGGAACGTTAGTTGTGACTGGAGGACAGCAAAGCGGTCTGTTCACGGGCCCACTTCTAGTGGTTTACAAGGCGATTACTACTATACTAGCTGCAAAAGAAGCCAGGGAAAACCTTGGCCGACCGGTAGTTCCAATTTTTTGGATTGCTGGCGAAGATCATGACTGGGATGAAGTTGATCATACCTATGTACTGAATCGTACGACAGAAATTTCTAAGATTAGAATGGAAGACCCGGAAGGTCCTCGTTCATCCGTTAGTGCTATAGATGTACATCAGGAAAACTGGACACAAGTTGTAGATAAATTGGATGCCATGCTTCAGGATAGTGAATTTAAAGCGCAAATTATGGAGTTTGTTCGGGACTCTTCAGCAGGGGCTGTCAGTATGACAGATGCCTTTGCCAGTCTTATGGGCTCCTTGTTTGGCAAGTTCGGTCTAATATTACTTGACTCTGCAGACACTGAACTGCGTAAGTTGGAACAACCTTTCTTTCAAGCACTAATCATGGAGAATGACCAATTGGAACAAGCTTATCTTCATTCAGCGGCAGATATTACTTCCAGTGGTTACGAGCTGCAGGCTGACGTAACCAAAGGTGCTGCAAATTTGTTCTATATCCACGAGGGTGCGCGTCTGCTGTTGCTTAAGAAAGACGGAGTATATACCGACCGTAAGAACCAAGTTTCCTTTTCACAGGAAGAATTGCTGGCGGTTCTTGAGGCTCACCCAGAGCGGTTTAGTAATAATGTGCTAACCCGGCCGCTAATGCAGGATTATATTTTACCAGTGTTAACAACCGTACTTGGACAAGGTGAAATGTCCTATTGGGCAATAACCAAGCAAGCCTTCGAAACGCTCGGCGGACAGATGCCACTGCTGCTTCCACGGATGTCTTTTACAGTTGTAGAAGGTACTTTGCACAAACACATGGATAAATACGGACTTTCTTTTGTCGATGTACTGGGTGGATTGCGTGATAAGAAGCAGCAATGGCTGAATGCGCAAGATGAGCTGGAGATCGAAAGACGTTTTGAAGAAGCTAAGGCTGCATTTACAGCTTTGTATGATCCTTTGATAGAACAGCTGGGAACGATTCAGGCGGGACTGCTCAAGCTGGGCAGCAGCAATAAAGATAAAATAGTAGATCAAATCTCCTTTTTGCAAGCTAAAGCGCGGGATGCGATGGAAAAACAAAATGAAGCAGCGCTTCGGCAATGGGAGCGCATTGAGTTGTCCCTTCTGCCGTTGGGTAAACTTCAGGAGAGAGTATACAATGTAATGTATTACTTAAACCGCTACGGACCGGCTTGGTTAGATGAACTGGCGGACCTTCCTCCGGACTTCAGCGGTACGCATCGTATTATATATATGTAAAACAAGGAAATTGGAAGAATTTACAGTGACTACGCTATTCCTTTTCAAGTAAGAGGTTGCGTGCCAACTATGCGGACTCAGATTCCTCTATTGGGCAGATTAGGTGTTTAAATAGGCCGAATCTTGCTCAATAAGGGATTCTTTGTCCGCAAAATGACAATTTGGGCGGATTTAGAGTAAATAAGGTCTGCTGTGTCCGCATAGCTTCACGTTTCGTCTTAAATCCTCAATAGTTCTCAACAAGTTGTTAAGCGGGACGGTTTGTACGAGTTATTTTATAGTAGTGAAAAATTAGGAGGTTCCATAATGAGTTCATTATCCAAGCAAAACAGCATCGTTACCGATATGGCGTTAGCCCCTGAAGGTCATTTGAAGATTGATTGGGTTAAACAGCATATGCCTGTACTTAACCGGATCCGTGAGCAGTTCGAAGCGGAGCAGCCGTTCAAAGGTTTGAAGGTATCAATTACCCTCCATTTGGAAGCTAAAACTGCTTATCTGGCAAAGGTTGTACAAGCCGGTGGTGCGGAAGTCACTATTACAGGTTCCAACCCGCTCTCTACGCAAGATGATGTATGTGCAGCGTTGGTGGAGGACGGAATTACCGTATTCGCGAAATACAATCCTTCGCCGGAAGAGTTCAAAGCGCTCAATATCAAGGCCCTGGAAAGTAAACCGGATTTGATTATCGACGACGGCGGTGATTTTGCTACCTTACTGCATTCTGAGCGTCCGGATCTTATGGTGAATATTCGCGGGGGTGCTGAAGAGACAACTACCGGAATTATTCGACTTAAGGCTTTGGAAAAGCAAGGAATTCTGAAATTCCCTATGGTTGCTGTGAATGATGCGTATTGCAAGCACTTGTTCGACAATCGTTATGGAACAGGTCAATCTGCATGGGATGGTATTATCCGCACAACGAATCTGATGGTAGCTGGAAAAACGGTAGTTGTGGTAGGTTACGGCTGGTGTGGCAAGGGTGTGGCTATGCGGGCAAAAGGACTGGGAGCCAACGTCATTGTTACCGAAGTGGATGCGATCAAGGCTGTGGAAGCGCACATGGACGGTTTTCATGTGATGCCGATTCTGGAAGCCGCCAAGCTGGGAGATTTCTTCATCACGGTTACGGGTAATCGTTACGTTATTCGCGGTGAGCATTTCGATGTGATGAAGGACGGCGCGATTCTTTGCAACGCGGGTCATTTTGACGTAGAGGTGAACAAGCCGGAGCTATCCGAGAGATCGGTATCTCAGCGAACTGTCCGCAAAAACATTGAGGAGTACCAACTTAAAGATGGTCGTAAGCTATACCTGCTGGCGGAAGGCAGACTTGTAAACTTGGGTGCAGCAGACGGACATCCGGCTGAAATCATGGATATGACCTTTGCTCTTCAAGCTTTATCTTTAAAATATGTGAATGACAATTATAAGAGCATCGGCGTTAAAGTTGAGAATGTCCCTTATGAACTGGATGAGCAGGTAGCGCGCTATAATCTAGAGAGTATTGGACTTGCTATTGATACCTTAACTCCAGAGCAAGTAGCTTATTTGGACAGTTGGGATTTAAACGCATAATTAGGTTTAATCATCTCCAAACGTTAAAAAGCCGTCTAGCCGGATATTTTTCTCCGGGCTAGCGGCTTTTTGCCTTCTATTTGTCAAAAGGTTAATTTTTCCTTCCTTAGGAAAAAGGTTTTTGATTTTTAATGGCGAATCTATTATGCTTAAGTGGTGAAAAGTGGGGCAAAGTGGGTAATTTGTGGTTAGGAGTGGGAAGCCGATGTTTATGGGGGAGTTTCAGCATAGCATTGACGACAAAGGCCGTATTATTATACCGGCTAAATTCCGTGATTTACTTGGAACCTCCTTTGTTGCGACCCGCGGCCTGGATTCCTGTATTTTTGTTTATCCTATGGATGAATGGGGAATCATGGAGCAAAAGCTTAAAAGCCTTTCACTGATGAAATCTGACGCCCGTGCGTTCAGCCGCTTTTTTTTCTCGGGAGCGACCGAATGCGTTTGGGATAAGCAGGGCAGGGTAAACCTGCCGGGTAATTTACGACAATATGCGAAGCTGGACAAAGACTGTGTCATTCTAGGCGTATCTAACCGGGTGGAGATCTGGAACAAGGAGCTATGGGAGCAGTATTTCGGTCAGTCAGAAGAATCCTTCAACGAGATTGCCGAGAAATTGGTTGATTTCAATTTTGATTTATAACAATACACATACCGAATACTTGTCTGGAGGGCTGCGGCTTGTTTCACCACATCACGGTACTTATGGAAGAAGCGACAGAAGGGCTACACATCAAGGAAGATGGCATTTACGTCGACTGTACATTAGGCGGAGCAGGGCATAGTTCGTTAATTGCCTCCAAGCTTAGCGATAAAGGAAGACTTATCTGTCTAGACCAGGATGATTGGGCTTTGGATAATGCAAAAGAAAAATTGGCTCCGTTTGGAGAAAAAATTGTTTTAGTCAGAACGAATTTTCGTGATCTGGAAAGTGTGCTTAAGGGATTATCTTTTGTTCCGAAGCTAGATGGTGTCCCTCAAGTGGATGGAATCCTGTTCGATCTCGGGGTATCGTCACCTCAATTCGATCAGGGGGATCGCGGGTTCAGCTACAATCACGATGCGCCGCTGGATATGCGGATGGATCAGACGGCGCTTTTAACGGCTGCTGATATTGTCAATACATGGTCTGAACAGGAAATTGCCCGAGTACTTTTCCAATACGGCGAAGAAAAATTCTCGCGGCGGATCGCCAAACGGATTATGGACAAAAGATCTGTTAGTCCTATTGAAACTACTGGAGAGCTGGCTGAAATCATTAAGGAAGCTATTCCCGCAGCTACGCGAAGAACAGGTGGACATCCTGCCAAACGCAGCTTTCAGGGCTTACGCATTGCTGTGAATGATGAACTTGGAGCTTTTGAAGAAGGATTACATGCTGCTGTACGATGTCTGGCACCCGAAGGAAGAGTATCGGTTATAACGTTCCATTCTTTGGAAGACCGGATATGTAAGCAGATCCTTAGCAGCTACCTAAAAAAATGCACATGTCCGCCTGACTTTCCGTTTTGCGTATGCGGCGGTGAAGGCACAGTTAAATTAATTAACCGTAAACCGCTAATGCCTAGTGACGAGGAGCTTGAACTTAATTCACGCGCCCGGTCAGCGAAGCTGCGCATCGCAGAAAAATTGTAAATGACAATAAAGGAGAGTCGGAAATGGCTTATACCCGCGGAAATTTGGCAATTCAACCCAAGAGAAAAGAAGAGGTAGACTCACTTTACCGCCAAAAGACGAAAGTAGTTACTAGACGCATGGTACTCCCACTGCGAGAGAAGCTGCTGTATATGCTGACTCTCACCATATTTGTTCTAGTGGCGGGAACGCTGATTTGGAGGTATCTCCACATTTACGATTTGAACAAGCAGGCGCAGCAATTAGATGAAGTCATATCCAAATCGAACAAGCAGATTGCTGTTTATCAGATGGAGAAGCAGAAGCTTGAACAACTGGTCCCGGAAAAAGCGAAAAGTTGGGGCTTCGGTGAGCCGAGTGAAGATATTTATGTGCCTAAAGCGGACCCATATCCGAGTGGGGACGATAATTAGTAATGTCTTTTTTTCGAAAAAAGTAGAGGTTGTGAGGTTGCTATGGTAAAGAGAATAAAACTTCGCACGCTTTTTATAGGGGGTTGTATTACCCTTTTTTTTCTTGTTTTATTAGGGAGAGTATTTTTCATCCAGATCTTAGAGGGTGACTTTTGGCAGAAAGAGGCCGCTACACAAAGGGCGCATACTTCTACTATCAAAGCGGTACGCGGAGTGATCTCAGATCGAAACGGCAGTATATTAGCCAGTGACGTTCCAGCATATACCGTTGTAGTCTCACCGGAAGTGATTCATCAGAATGGACTTGTGGACGAGGTCGTCACCAAACTTCATGAACTCCTAGGCAAGCCGGTAGGTGAGCTGCAAAAATTAGTAGAGGCGAAAGACGACAAAGGAAAATACCTCAAGAATCGCGAGATTCGGAATGAAGGCTGGAAGATTGATCAGGATCTTGCTGACAAGGTTCTGGCTTTTAGAGATGAGCTTGAAGATAAACATGATATCCAGGAAACGGGAATCGGACTTGTTAGAGAGCAGAAGCGTTATTATCCCAAGGATACTCTTGCTGCGCATATTCTGGGTTATACTGACCGGGATGGCAATGCAATGGCGGGTCTCGAAGCTTTTTATGATGACCGGCTTAAAGGAACTAATGGCCTTCTCAACTATCAGTCTGATGGTAAAGGGTACAAGCTGCCCAATGCTGAGGAAACCTATAAACCTGTTGTTAACGGCGATAATCTAAAGCTGACGATTGATAGTACGATTCAATATTATATTGAAAAGGCTATGAAGAAGGCCGTTGAACAGTATAAACCCACCAGTATGACGGTTATTGCAGCAGATCCGAACACGATGGAAATCCTCGGAATGGCCAACATGCCGACCTTTAATCCTAATGAATACTGGGATGAGGATCAAGCCGGATTCTACAATCACGCTATCAAGTCTACCTATGAGCCTGGCTCCACTTTTAAAATAGTGACTCTCGCAGGTACAGTAGAGGAAAAGCTATTCAATCCAGATGCCAAGTTTAAATCGGGCTCCATCAAGATTAAAGGTGTGAAAGCTCCGCTGCATGATATCAAAAAGGCCGGATGGGGTGAGATTAGCTTTCTGGAAGGGGTTAAGCGTTCAAGTAACGTGGCTTTTGTAAAGCTCGGATACGAGATGCTGGGCAAGGAAAAGCTGGTTCAATATATCACTGATTTTGGATTTGGGCAGAAGACGGGTATTGATATGCCCGGCGAAAGCAAAGGGTTTATTACCCCGAAATACGAGTCGGAGTACGCAACGCTGGCCTATGGGCACGGTAAGGTGGTTGTAACTCCACTGCAACAACTGGTGGCTGTTGCAGCAATCGCTAACGGCGGTAAGCTAATGACCCCGTATGTTCTCAAAGAAATCACGAACCCGAATACAGGTGAGAAAACGGTAACGAAACCAGAGGTTGTTAGACAGGTTATCTCTGAAGAAACCGCCAAGAAAACGGGTGAATATCTGGAGCAGGTTGTAGCGGACCAGGTTATAGGAACGGGACGTCACGCTTATATTGAGGGGTATCGTGTAGCCGGTAAAACAGGAACAGCGATCAAGGTCGAAGGCAAAAGTTATGTGGACTCCAAGGTGCTGGTCTCTTTTATCGGATTCGCCCCTGTGGATAATCCAAAGATAGCTGTCATTGTTATTATCGATGAGCCGCAGGAAGAAGTTGGCGGGGGTACGGCTGCAGCTCCTGTTTTTAAAGAAATCGTATCTCAAACCTTGCAATACATGGGTGTCCCCAAATTGGCCATTCAACCAGACAACGCTACTAAGCCTGTTACGGAAACCACAGCACCGGCGTTACGCAGCACACCTGAACTGACGGGCAAAACGACGAAGGAAGCCAGGGAGCTGTTGTTGGATCAAGGTTTTGACTTTGAGGTTGTCGGTAACGGTGCTTCTGTGGTTAGCCAGTATCCCAAAGCAGGAACCATGCTGAACTCGGGTCAACGCATTTATCTCCTGAGCCAGCTGGCTGATGGGAAATCCGTTCCGGATTTACGCGGAGAATCCTTGCGTGATGCGCTGGAAGTATTAACGCTCTTAAAGGTTGGTATCGGAGTAGAGGGCGAGGGGTATGTATCCGAGCAGAATGTAGTAACTAAGGATGGCAAAACCCGAGTATCGTTGAAGCTGAAGCCGCTGAATGAGTACGGAGAGGATATACCAATTGCTGATTCGGCAACTGATGATCTGGAGGCCGAGGGAGGCACCTAGGCTTGTTCTAACCCTTGTTTGTCCCGAATAGTCATGAGGTAAGAGATCATGTCTATTGTGGTGAAAGCGGGGGATGACGGAATGAAGGTTTCGAAGGTCGTGACTAGGCGGCGGATGCTATATACTCTGCTTAGCCTAGCGGTATTGTTCGTAGCGCTGGTTGTGCGTCTTGCTTATGTTCAACTGTCTGAAGGTAACGAGCTCTCTGCCAAGGCAGAGGATTCCTGGCGTCGTAATATTCCGTTTACCGCCAAACGGGGTGAGATTCTGGACCGGGAGGGTATTGCTCTCTCCTACAACATCAGCTCGCCTACGATCATAGCAATTCCGGTTCAGGTGAAGGAAAAGAAAAAAACAGCACAGCAATTAGCTCCTTTGCTAGGAATGACAGAGGATAAGCTTACAGCCTTGCTGTCCAAACGGGAATCAACGGTAAAGCTGCAGCCCGGCGGACGCAAAATTACGATGGAGCTTGCCGGCAAAATTCGTGATTTGCAGCTGCCGGGCATCGTTGTCGCTGAGGACAATAAGCGTTACTACCCTTATGGTGATCTTGCAGCACATATCCTTGGTTTTACTGGCATCGATAATCAAGGGATTACAGGGGTTGAACAGGTATATGACAAACTGCTTCAGGGAATAGAAGGGAATATTTCCTATTTGTCTGATGCCGGAGGTCGATTAATGCCGGGCTCATCCGAGAAGTATTCTGCACCCCAGGAAGGGTTAAGCTTGCAGTTGACCATTGATAAGCAAATTCAGTCGATCATGGAACGCGAGCTTGATCAAGCTATGGTCAAATATCAGGCCCAGGGAAGCTGGGCAATTGCTATGAACCCCAAAAATGGCGAGATTCTAGCCATGGCCAGCCGACCCGGATATGAGCCGGGAAAGTATAAGGAATACGATTCAGAAACCTATAATCGAAATTTACCGATCTGGATGACTTATGAACCGGGTTCAACATTCAAAATTATCACTTTGGCTGCTGCACTGCAGGAGGGAAAGGTGGATCTGCAGAATGACCATTTCTATGATCCCGGTTTTATTGAGGTCGGAGGCGCAAGGCTGCGCTGCTGGAAAAAGGGGGGGCATGGAAGTGAAACCTTCATGCAGGTGGTTGAGAATTCTTGTAATCCCGGATTTGTAGCCTTGGGACAACGTGTAGGCAAAGAAACACTGTTCCAATATATTCGTGATTTTGGTTTTGGAACCAAGACGGGCATAGACCTGAATGGTGAATCCAATGGGATTTTGTTCAAACCGGCTCAGGTTGGTCCGGTAGAGCTTGCCACCACAGCCTTCGGCCAAGGCGTTTCAGTCACACCGATTCAGCAGATAGCAGCGGTTTCGGCTGCAATCAATGGAGGTAACCTGTATAAACCACACGTAGCTAAGGCCTGGATCAATCCGGAGACCGGGAAAACGGTATCTGTGGTGAGCCCGGAGCTAGTCAAGCAGGTTATTTCAGCGGAGACTTCTAAGAAGGTCAGAGAAGCGCTCGAAAGTGTTGTTGCCAAGGGCACTGGTAGACCGGCCTTTATAGATGGCTATCGCGTGGGCGGCAAGACTGGGACCGCACAGAAGGTGATTAACGGTCACTACTCTTCTACTGAACATATCGTTTCTTTTATCGGATTTGCTCCTGCCGATGATCCGCAAATTGTTGTATACACTGCGGTTGATAATCCAAAAGGAATTCAATTCGGCGGAGTTGTGGCAGCTCCGATTGTCCAGAATATCCTGGAAGATTCTCTGCACTATATGAAGGTGCCGGAGCGTAGTGATCAGCTTCCCAAAACTTATAAACTAGGCGAAGTGCCGATCGTTACCGTTCCTGATCTTACCGGAGCCTCGGTGCAGGATATTTACGAAGATTTGAATATGAACTTTTCACTGGCGCGTTCCGGATCCGGCAGCGTGGTCATTAATCAGGCTCCTAAGGCAGGAACGAGAGTTGAACAAGGATCCACTATAAGAATCTATATGGGCTCACCCAGTGAATAATTTATAAAATATAGGATTACCTAACCGAAAATGTAGAGTGAGGGATTGAAATGAAAGTTAACGAATTGTCTTCTTGTCTTGCAGCTTCACGTCTTTATGGAGATGGCGATATTGAGATTTCGGATATCCAGACGGATTCACGGCTTGTAAAGTCTGGTGATCTCTTCATTTGTCTGCCCGGTCACACCGTTGACGGACACGAATATGCACCTCAGGCCGCGGTAAAGGGAGCCGTTGCCATTGTCTGTGAGCGAGAGCTCGATATTGCCTTGCCGCAAATTATTGTAGATGACAGCCGGTTTGCGATGTCCGTAATGTCGAATGCATTTTTTGGATCACCTAGCAGCAGAATGAGAATGATTGGTGTTACAGGTACAAACGGCAAGACAACAACCACGTATCTGATTGAGCGGATCATGCAAGATCAGAACATGAAGACTGGACTGATCGGAACGATCCAAATGCGTTATGACGGTCAGAGCTATCCGATGTCTGGTACTACTCCTGAATCCTTGGAATTGCAGCGTTCCCTGCAGGATATGGCATCCAAAGGTGTTCAGTGCTGCATTATGGAAGTTTCATCTCATGCATTGGAGCAAGGTCGGGTAAAGGGTACCGATTTCCGTACAGCTGTGTTCACCAATTTGACTCAGGATCATTTGGATTATCATCATACAATGGAGGAGTATCGCTCTGTAAAAGGGTTATTCTTTTCTAGGCTTGGAAATGTTATCTCTCCGTGGAAGGAAGAACGTAAATATGCTGTACTGAACGCAGACGATGCTGCGAGTACCTTTTTTGCCGCTTTGACTGCTGCAGAGGTAATTACATACGGCATTGATAGCGAGGCTAACGTACGAGCTTCTCAAATATCGATTACGGCAAAAGGAACTTTTTTCCATGTAGATACGTTTAAAGGTGAGACTGACATTTCATTGCGCATGGTTGGGAAATTTAATGTCTATAATGCGTTAGCAGCTATCACGGCAGCGCTTCTTGAGGATATTCCTTTGACAGACATCAAAACCAGCCTTGAGGCTGTAGAAGGAGTGAACGGGCGAGTAGAGTCTGTGGATGCCGGCCAAGATTTCGCGGTAATTGTGGATTATGCCCATACTCCGGATGGTTTGGAGAATGTATTGCGTACGGTACAAGAGTTTGCTACGGGAAAAGTATTAACCGTATTTGGCTGCGGTGGTGATAGAGATCGTACCAAACGGCCTCTTATGGGCAAAATAGCTGCTAAATACAGCGATCATGTACTTGTGACTTCCGATAATCCGCGCACAGAGGACCCTCAGTTGATTTTGAAAGATATTGAAGCAGGTTTAACGGAGGACGGTATATCATCGGACAGATATGAATTGATTGCTGACCGCCGTGAAGCGATTAGAAAAGCTATTGAAATGTCAAGCCCCGGCGATGTAGTATTGATTGCGGGGAAAGGTCATGAGACCTACCAATTAATTGGCGGAGTCGTTCATGATTTCGATGACCGTGTCGTCGCCAAAGAAGTTATAAGGGGTCGAAACTATTGATTATAAGAACGCTGGATCATATCGCAATGATGTGCGAGGGAGAATTGCTTGCTCCTGAAGCCGTAGATATACAGATAAATGGGGTTGTTACCGACTCCCGCAAAATCACACCGGACTGCCTCTTTATTCCCCTATCAGGTGAAAACTTCGAGGGTCATCAATTCGGAGCCGCTGCACTTGCGGCAGGAGCCGCGGGTCTATTATGGCAACGCGATAAGGGGCCTGCTCCTGAGGGGGCAGTGATTGCAGTAGAAGATACTCTTCGAGCATTGCAATTGCTGTCTTCAGCCTATTTGAATCAAATTGGGCCTCAAGTGGTTGCCATTACAGGAAGTAACGGCAAGACCACGACGAAGGATATCGTTACCTCACTGCTGGAGACTCAGTTCAAGGTTCACAAGACACAAGGGAATTTCAATAATCATATCGGACTGCCCCTGACCCTCTTATCGATGAGTGAGGACACTGAAATTGCAGTTCTTGAGATGGGGATGAGCTCCCGTGGTGAAATTGCTTTACTCACAGCGTTGGGAAGACCGGATATCGCAATCATTACCAACGTTGGAGAATCACATTTGCTGCAGCTTGGTTCTCGTAAGGAGATTGCCCGTGCGAAGTTGGAAATCACCGGAGGACTAAAGGCAGGTGGACTGCTAGTGTATAATGGCGATGAACCGCTGCTTGCTGAGGTATTAACTGAGGGAAGCATATCTGCCCCCGATGAGATGAAGACCTTCCGCTTCGGTCTTCATACGGATAATGATGATTATCCGACGGGAATTATGACTCATACCGGCGGCATGACATTTACTACACATTGTTATGGTGACCGTGCATTTACCTTGCCTCTTCCCGGTAGGCATAACGTTATCAACAGCCTTTCCGCATTGGCTATAGCCCATCATTTTGGAATCAGTGAAGAGAATATTGAAGCAGGTCTTCGTAATCTTAAGCTAACGGGAATGCGTGTTGAAGTGGTAACAACCCCCTCTGGGATTACGTTATTGAACGATGCTTATAACGCCAGTCCTACATCGATGAAAGCGGCTATTGATGTGCTTCAGTCGATGAAAGGTAGCGGCTTGAAAATTGCAGTGCTCGGGGACATGCTCGAACTAGGTCCTGATGAAACGACGTTTCACGCGGAGATCGGTTCCTATCTCGATCCTGAAAAAACAGATCTTCTCTTTACTTATGGACGTTTGTCCGAGCACTTAGCGCAGGCTGCTGAGAAGAATTTTGGCAGTGAGCGGGTTTTTTCTTTTACCGATAAAACAGAACTTACTAATCTTCTTATAACCAAAAGCAATCCAAAGGATATCTTGCTGTTCAAGGCATCCAGAGGTATGCGTATGGAGGAAGTTCTCCAGAGCCTGATTGCTCATGATTAATACAACAAATTTATTGGAGGGGGTGAACCCATGGATTATCAACTTTTGCTGTTAACTATCGCTGTGTCCTTTATCCTTGCGGTCATTGCCGCTCCGCTATTCATTCCTTTGCTCCGCAGAATGAAGTTCGGACAGCAGGTACGCGATGACGGACCCCAAACCCATTTGAAGAAAGCGGGAACGCCAACGATGGGCGGTATCGTGATTATCGTGGCTTTCACATTGTCGTATTTGAAATTTTCTGTCGTAAATACGGACTTTTATGTACTGTTGGTAGCTACGTTGGGTTACGGTTTAATTGGATTTTTGGATGATTATATCAAAATAGTGTTCAAACGCTCGCTTGGCCTTACGCCTCGCCAGAAATTATTTGGTCAATTATTAGTAGGAGCTATACTATGTGCACTTCTGATTTCTGCCGGGCATAATACAGCGATCAATATCCCGGGTACTTCATTCAGCTTTGACTGGTCAGGATGGTTCTATTATCCGTTCATCGTAATTATGTTGATGGCCATAACGAATGCAGTCAATTTTACTGATGGGCTAGACGGATTATTGTCAGGTGTGAGTGCTATTGCCTTGGCTGCCTTTGCGGTAGTTGCGATGCAGGCGACTTCGATAGCAGCGGGAGTATGCGCGGCTGCCATGATCGGAGCAGTTCTGGGTTTTCTCGTATTTAACGCTTATCCTGCCAAGGTATTCATGGGTGATACCGGCTCGTTCGGTATTGGCGGTGCCATAGGTGCTATTGCTATTGTGACTAAGAGCGAGCTGCTTTTTCTGGTCATAGGCGGTGTCTTTGTGGTTGAAATGCTGTCCGTTGTTCTGCAGGTGGTCTCCTTTAAGACCCGTGGCAAGCGCATATTTAAAATGAGCCCGATTCACCACCACTTTGAGCTTAGCGGTTGGTCCGAATGGCGGGTCGTTATTTCTTTCTGGGCCGTCAGCCTGGTGCTGGCCGGTTTGGGACTATATATTAGCAAGGGGTTGTAGTGAAATGAAACATCCAGATATGTATCGCGGCCAGGAGGTCGTCGTTCTCGGACTTGCCAAGAGCGGCGTACAGGTTGCGAAGGTGCTGCATGAGCGTGGTGCGATAGTCACAGTCAATGATAAAAAGGAAAGAGACCAAAGTCCCGAAGCATCCGAATTGGAGGCTTTGGGAATTTCTGTTATATGCGGGGGTCATCCGGAGGGGCTGATTCATGGGGGGGTAGCTCTTATTGTTAAAAACCCGGGTATCCCTTATTCCGTACCCCCTGTTCAACAAGCCATCCAGCTAGGTATTGAAATAGTGACGGAGGTAGAGGTGGCTTACCGCCTCTGTGTAGCCCCAATGATCGGCATTACCGGTTCCAACGGGAAGACGACTACGACGACCTGGGTAGGTCATATGCTTGATGCTGCGGGAATGAATCCCATTGTAGCCGGGAATATAGGAACACCGCTTTGTCAGGCCGCACAGGAGGCTACCGAGGCGAACTGGATGGTAGTCGAGCTAAGCAGCTTTCAACTGAAGGGAACGGAGACTTTCCGGCCTAAGGTCGGCTGCTTGTTGAATATTGCCGAGACGCATTTAGATTATCATGGCAGTATGGAGGATTATATCGAATCTAAGGTAAAGCTGTTTGCGAATCAACTAGAGAGTGATACAGCGGTCCTAAACTGGGATGACCCTTTTTGCCGCGAGCTTGTTCCTTATTTAAAAGGGAGTCTTCTCCCCTTCTCAATGACTGAAGAGCTGGTCGAAGGTGTCTATGTCAGTCCTGCTTTTATACCGGATCATGAGGACAACTTGAAGCGTACAATTATCTATAGGGATGCTGATGGACAGAAGATCTTAATCGCGGATGTGGATTCTATTGGGCTCCCAGGACGCTTCAATATTGAAAATGCACTTGCTGCCTGCGCTATTGCTATTGCAGCCGGGGCTGATCCTAATAAGCTTGCTGATGTTTTATCCTCCTTTCGTGGCGTTGAACACCGGCTGGAGTATGTAATGATTAAAGGCGGCGCCACCTATTACAACAATTCTAAGGCGACGAATTCCAAAGCAACAACTATGGCTTTAACCTCCTTTCGTAAGCCAGTTGTATTAATTGCAGGTGGCTTGGACCGTGGTTCTGACTATATGGAGCTGCTGCCTGTCCTAAGCGGCAGAGTCAAAGCCCTGGTGGCTCTGGGAGAAACAAAGGACAAGCTGGCAAGTGTAGCCGAAATGGCAGGATTAAAGCACATTGTAACCGTCGATAATGGGGATAGCGCCGCCGCCGTGCTGCAAGCTGCCGTTCGGGAGGCTTCCGCTTTAGCGGAAGAAGGAGATGTTGTTCTCCTGTCTCCCGCATGTGCCAGTTGGGACATGTTTACATCCTATGAGGAGCGCGGGCGTATTTTTAAAGAGGCGGTGCATAACCTTTAAGTAGGGGGGCGGATAAGCCCCTACTACGGATGCAAGAGGTGTGCTCCTGATGAATAAATCTCGTCCTGCGCCGGATCTTTGGCTGCTGATTCCTATTCTATCTTTGCTGGCTATAGGTATGGTGATGGTTTACAGCGCCGGATCCGTTCTGGGCTTTCGCAATTATGGAGATTCATTTTATTTTGTTAAAAGGCAGCTTCTGTTCGCTGGGCTCGGATTGGTTGCTATGCTTATCACAACCAATACGGATTATCGTGTGTGGAAGGGCTTCGCCAAAACAGGGCTGATCCTATGTTTTATCCTGTTGATCCTGGTTCTTATTCCGGGTATTGGCGTGGTCCGTGGGGGTGCCCGCAGTTGGCTCGGGATCAGTTCCTTCGGGATTCAGCCATCTGAGTTCATGAAAATGGGGATGATTCTGTTCCTGGCCAATTGGTTGGGCCAAGAGGATTATGATATCTCCTCCTTCACACGCGGACTCCTGCCGCCGCTCGCACTGATCGGTTCGGCATTTGGTCTGATTATGCTTCAGCCTGATTTGGGTACAGGCACGGTCATGATGGGGGCAGCCTTGATGATGGTCTATACGGCGGGAGCAAAAATCAAGCATTTACTGTCATTGGGTGTTGCTGGAGTTGCCGGCTTTATCGTATTGATCGCTACCGCACCCTACCGACTACAGCGGATAACAGCCTTTCTTGATCCATGGTCTGACCCGCTAGGTGCAGGTTATCAGATTATTCAGTCGCTGTATGCTATCGGTCCAGGTGGTCTGGGCGGGCTTGGACTTGGAATGAGCCGTCAGAAGTACAGCTATGTTCCCGAGCCGCAGACTGATTTTATTTTTTCGATACTGGCCGAGGAGCTGGGTTTTATCGGGGGGCTGGCGGTGTTGGCTCTGTTTCTAATCATCGTCTGGCGCGGAATGAAAGTAGCTATGAGTCTACCAGACCGCTTTGGGAGCTACTTAGCCGTAGGCATCGTTTGTATGGTGGCAGTTCAGGTTGTTATCAACATCGGTGTGGTTATCGGCATGATGCCTGTAACGGGCATTACACTCCCTCTCATTAGCTATGGCGGCTCATCACTGACACTGATGCTAACTGCACTTGGAATTTTATTGAACTTATCCCGTTATGTGAGGTGAAAATATGCGTATCGTATTAAGCGGCGGAGGCACGGGGGGACATATTTATCCTGCGGTCGCAGTAGCAAGACAACTGGAAGCCGAGGAGAAGCATACAGAAATTTTGTACATCGGTGGAACCAGAGGTCTTGAGAGTAAGCTGGTCCCCCAAGAAAAGATTCCTTTTAAAGCTATCGACATTACTGGTTTTAGACGTAAATTGTCCTTGGACAATGTAAAGACGATTGTTCGTTTTCTAAAAGGCGTCAAATCCTCAAAAGAAATGCTGAGGGAGTTTAAACCCGATGTAGTTATTGGAACCGGGGGTTATGTATGCGGTCCGGTTGTATATGCGGCTTCCAAGCTGGGAATTCCTACCTTGATTCATGAACAGAATGCCATACCGGGATTGACTAATAAGTTTTTAAGCCGATATGCCGATACAGTAGCTGTAAGTTTTGCAGGAACGGAGTCCTCCTTCCCGGGAAGTAAACGAGTGATCTACACGGGGAATCCGCGTGCAACTACAGTCACCAAAGCCAACCCTCAACGGGGTTATGCTTCCCTAGGGATCTCTGAAGGCAGCACCGTGGTTCTGGTAGTAGGCGGAAGCCGGGGCGCCAAAGCGATTAATAATGCCATGATTGAAATGGCTCCTTTTGTGGGTAAGGGTAATGGAGTTCATTATGTATATGTTACTGGAGAGCCGTATTTTGAAGAGACCCGTAAGGTATTGCGTCAAAAATTGGGCGGATTACCCAATGGGCTGCATGTACTTCCTTATATCCATAATATGCCGGAGGTTCTGGCCTGCACTTCTTTGATCGTAAATCGAGCGGGGGCATCATTTCTCGCTGAGATTACAGCACTAGGGATACCTTCCATATTAATTCCTTCCCCTAACGTAACGAATAACCACCAGGAAGCCAATGCGAGACAGCTGGAAGGCGAGGGTGCCGCAGTTGTTATATTGGAAAAGGATCTATCGGGGAAGGCTTTACACGGCGCTATTCAAAGCATTATTGGTGATGAAAACCTGCGTCAAAGGATGTCTCAAAGCTCACTTCGGCTCGGGAAGCGGGATTCTGCCGGCGTGATTACGAATGAACTTCGAAGGCTTATCAGCAATAAAAAGTAGCTTCCCATGTAGAGGGTACTTTTATGGGTAGTTCATAATAGGCTATGGCTGTCACACACCCGAGGGTTTTGACATAGGATAATCCTATAATCGTGACAATCACCCAGAGCACTTCTGGTATTGAATGGGCTGAACAGGCGGCATTTCCTTATGGACCCCGGCCCTGCTCCTGATACCGTAAGTGTATGTGGTGGGTGAGCGGTAAACTCGGGGGTGATACATTGGACAAATTGGTGATTGAGGGTGGAAACCCCTTGTCAGGCACCATTCGCATCCATGGAGCAAAAAATGCGGCGTTGCCGATTTTAGCGGCAAGCCTGCTGGCCGAAGGAGTTCACTCACTGCACAACGTGCCGAAGCTGCTGGATATCCAGACCATGCTGGAAATCTTGGAACGACTGGGCTGCAGAGGGGTGCATGAGGAGGAGACAGTGACGATTGATACGTCGCTCGTGAGTACATCCCATGTTCCTGAGGATCTAATGCGACAGATGAGATCTTCTATCTTTTTGATGGGACCTCTGTTATCCAGATTTGGCGAGGTAACGATTTACCAGCCCGGTGGCTGTGCGATCGGAGAACGCAAAATCGATCTTCATCTACAGGGCTTGCTGGCGTTGGGTGCAGAGGTTGTAGAAAGCAACGGCCGAGTATTCTGTAGGGCTGAACGACTGACAGGCAATGATATTCATCTAGACTATCCTAGTGTAGGCGCGACAGAGAATATTATGATGGCAGCTGCCAAAGCAGATGGGACCACAACGATAACTGGTGCCGCTAGAGAACCCGAGATTCAGGACCTGCAGAATTTTTTGAACAAAATGGGAGCCCATATCATGGGGGCAGGGACGGACACTATTACCATTCAAGGGGTGGAAAAGCTATACCCTTGTATCTATGAGGTTATTCCTGACCGGATTGTGGCCGGCACTGTGATGATTGCGGCGGCAGCTACCCGAGGTTCCGTTACTTTAACAAGAACAAACGCCGGACACTTATCTTCACTGATTCATGTGCTGAGGCGTGCCGGTGTTCAAATCACAGTGTGCAATGATATAATTAATATCAGCTGTCTGGGGCGGCCAAAGGCCGTAGAGAGAGTTATAACCTCTCCATACCCTTCGTTTCCTACCGATTTACAGTCTCAGATTATGGTTTTGCTATCGCTTGCCGATGGTTTTAGTGTGATTAAGGAGACGGTATTCGAAGGACGATTCAAGCATGTGGAGGAGATGGCCCGTATGGGTGCGGATATTTCCATAGATTTGAATCGTGCGTTTATTCGCGGCGTGCAAAGACTGTATGGTGCCACCGTAGAGGCTACGGATTTGCGTGCCGGAGCAGCACTTGTCATCGCTGGACTCGCCGCCCAAGGTACAACGGTAGTGGAGCAAGCGCATCATATCGATCGGGGTTATGATGGTATCGAGAAGCTGTTTCAGAAGTTGGGCGCCCGTATTACTCGCAAAGTACCTGCACCGGGTCCCTTTGAAAAAATATAAAATTAAAGTTTATTCCGATTCTGTCCGAATAAGTATTGTGGAGCCGTTTCTTACTGGCTAATTAATGATCCTGTCTTCTTACTGAATCCAAGGAGGAGACAGGGCCTTCTTACGGAGATATGAGAATGTCAAATACGCGTCTTCCTCTTCTAAAAGAGGACAAGCCCAAGAAAAAAAAGAGCCGTAAGCTAACGGTTATATTACTGCTACTCTTCATTGCGCTGTTAGCGGTGATCTTTTTCCGCTCGTCTGTCAGCCGCATTACGGAGATTACCTTTGAAGGCAGTAAATACTCTACGTCAAAGGAGCTGCTTACCCAAAGCGGACTCAAAGTTGGAGGGCAGTTTTTTGCGGTCTCCAAGGAATCGGTAAAAAAGTCGATGATGGAATTAAAGACCATCCAGACAGCTACGGTGGTGAGGGATTTTCCAGGACTGATAAAGGTTCATATAGAAGAATTCCCCGCCGTCGCTTACGAATTGGATCGTCAGGGAAGCTTGAAGGCTATTTTGTCCAGCGGTGCCGCAGTGCCTATTAATGAGACCGGTATTACAGTGGAGAAGCCTATATTGACCAACTGGAATGCCTCGGACCCTTATAAGACGAAGCTGTGCCAGGCCCTGGGCAATATTCCCAACGAGTTAACGAGTGATATATCAGAAATTGTACCTTCACCTACACTTTCGTTTCCTGATCGAATCAAGATGTATACCCGTTCTCACTTTGAGGTCATTACAGCTATTTCATTGCTTAAAGGTAAAATTGAATATTTGAACCAGGTGATCGAGACGGAGCAGCCAGGCCTAATTAAAATGCTAGAAGCGGATTCATATGTTCCATTCTATACTGAAAATGATGATATTGAAGACATACAAGAGTAAATAGTCCCTACTAATACGGGCAAAAAAATGCTACAATCGGTTTTATGGGCAATAAATTCACACCCCTTTTTTCCATGCGATTAGTTCATTATTAAATACTAACGAGAAACAGTTAACACTAGAAGATTAAGCAACATTCTTCCAGTTAAAAAATTTGTTGAAAAAAGAGGGAAAGCATTCCGTATGTTGAATATGTACAAAGACGTTTCCCGTTTCAGGGAAAGAAATCATCTATTTATTATGATAAAAACAGGAGGTGCCATAGGACTTGAGCAACAATGACATCATTGTTAGTTTGGACATCGGTACATCCAAAGTTCGTGCAATTATTGGGGAAGTTACCAATGGAACCTTTAATATTATTGGCGTTGGATCTGCTAATTCCGAAGGAATACGTAAAGGCGCGATTGTAGATATCGATCAAACTGTACAGTCTATCAAGAGTGCTGTAGAACATGCAGAGCAGATGGTCGGTATTCAAATATCCGAGGTCTATGTGGGCATTTCCGGCAATCACATCGGTCTTCAATCCAGCCACGGTGTTGTGGCCGTTCAGAATGAGGATCGTGAAATTGGCCAAGAGGATATCGAGCGCGTCATTAAGGCTGCGGAAGTGATCGCATTGCCGCCAGAACGCGAAGTTATCGATGTTGTAGCTAAGCAATATATTGTCGATGGTCTTGAAGGTATTCAAGACCCGCGGGGCATGATTGGTGTTCGCCTGGAAGTTGAGGCTACAATCATTACCGGTGCTAAGACGCCAATACATAACCTATTACGCTGTGTTGAGAAATCAGGATTAAAGGTTAAGGATCTTGTACTGATGTCTCTTGGAGCAGGCGGGTTGGCGCTTTCCAAAGATGAAAAATCAATGGGCGCTGTCCTCGTGGATATAGGTGCAGGTTCAACAACGATTGCTGTATATCAAGAAGGTTCCCTAACTGCAACCTCTACGATTCCGATCGGAGGAGAATTTGTTACCAATGATATTGCTTACGGACTTCGGACATTAACCGATCAGGCAGAGAAGGTTAAGCTGAAGTATGGCTGTTCCTGGATCGATGATGCGGCTTCTGACGTTACCTTCAAGGTAGTTCGAATCGGCAGTAACGTCGAGAAGGAGTTCAATCAAGAGGATTTGGCGGCAATTATTGAACCTCGTGTTCAAGAAATTTTCCATCTGATTTCTCAAGAAGTGAAGCGGCTTGGTTACACGGACCTTCCCGGAGGGTATATATTAACGGGTGGTACTGTCTCCATGCCAGGAGTACTAAAGGCTGCTCAGTCGGAGCTGTCCTCATCCGTTCGTATTGCTGTTCCAGATTATATCGGTGTCCGGGACCCTGGTTTTACCGGTGGGGTCGGCATTCTGCATAACGTGGTCCGCAGTTTCCGTGGACGAGGTAACGTTGTCAGTGGCAATAGCAATAAGAAGCCGGTTAATCGGAGCAAACAAAACTCTGCACCAAGTCAGGGAGCTGTCCGGAAGCCGGGATTGGTAGATCGTATAAAGGATATTTTCAGTGATTTCATATAAGTGAAAGTCCAGATAGACTTGGACTGGCCATCCAAGCACATTGAGGGGGAGATGGAATAATATGTTAGAATTCGATTTTGAAATGGAGAGCTTGGCGCAAATTAAAGTCATCGGCGTCGGCGGCGGAGGAAGTAATGCCGTCAACCGGATGATTGAGAACGGCGTTCAGGGCGTAGAGTTCATTACGGTAAATACAGATGCCCAAGCGCTGCATATGGCCAAATCGGAGCATAAGCTGCAAATAGGGGATAAACTAACCCGTGGATTGGGTGCAGGAGCTAATCCTGAGGTTGGTAAGAAGGCGGCTGAAGAATCCCGTGATTTAATTTCGAATACCCTTAAAGGTGCAGATATGGTTTTTGTAACAGCCGGTATGGGTGGCGGAACAGGAACAGGTGCAGCACCGGTCATCGCTGAAATTGCTAGAGAATGCGGGGCACTGACGGTAGGTGTTGTAACTCGTCCGTTTACTTTTGAAGGTAGAAAGCGTTCCAACCAGGCTGAACTGGGTATTGAGGCATTGAAAGAGAAAGTAGATACATTAATCGTAATCCCCAACGACCGTTTGCTGGAGATTGTAGATAAGAAGACTCCAATGCTGGAAGCATTCCGTGAAGCGGACAATGTACTGCGTCAAGCCGTACAAGGTATTTCAGATCTGATTGCAGTTCCTGGTCTAATCAACCTTGACTTTGCGGATGTGAAGACCATCATGACAGAGCGGGGTTCCGCGCTGATGGGAATCGGTATTGCAGCCGGTGAGAACCGTGCTTCTGAAGCTGCCCGTAAAGCAATTATGAGCCCGCTATTGGAAACCTCCATAGAAGGCGCGCGCGGTGTTATTATGAATATTACAGGCGGCTCCAATCTCTCCCTGTACGAAGTGAACGAAGCTGCCGAAATTGTTACCTCTGCTTCCGACCCTGACGTGAACATGATCTTTGGTGCGATTATCGAGGAATCAATGAAGGATGAAATTAAGGTAACTGTTATTGCAACCGGCTTTGACCATAAACCGTCTCCGTCCGCTGCACAGGTACGTCGTCCGGCGAATGCTCCGAATGAGCCTGCCGCTGCCGATAAGAATGCAAACCTTCGTCCATTCGGCAATCAGACCAGTGCTGATCAGCTCGATATCCCGACCTTCCTGCGTAACCGTACACGCGGCAATAATGATTAATAATTAATAGTTAAGCTAGACTATTAGTCTATAAAGCACCGTGAATTTCTTAGTATTTACTAAGGGATCACGGTGCTTTTTTTTGTGAATATAAAAAACTACCGAAAACTCGACAAAAAAACCGCTGGAATGCCCCTAGGTTTAGACAGACTTTGAATACGAGACTTTCTATACTAATCATATCGTCCAAAAAAGAAAGTTTACTCTATGCTTCGGGTTACACTTCCGCTTTAGGCAGGTGAATGTCCTGGTAGTTTATATTGACTTGATATTTGCCGCCAATCTACTGATCGACGGAATTCTGTTGTGGCTTACCGGTTGGATGTTAAAGCTTAGGATGCCTTGGTGGCGCTTATGCCTTTCGGCTCTGGTTGGTGCGCTCTACGTAGTAATGATGTTTGTACCGGATTTGTCCTTCCTTTACACCTTCGTGATCAAATTTGGTCTATCGGTGTTTATGCTATGGATTGCATTCGGCTTTGTTAGCTTGCAAAGCTACCTCCGAACTATGGGAGCGTTTTATATGATTAACTTTGCAGCAGCAGGCGGGATTCTGGGCATTCACTATTTGCTGCAAAGCTCGGGTGATATTTGGAATGGAATCATGTTCACTGCTGCAGGAGGTTATGCTTACCGGATAAAAATTGGCTTTTGGTTTATTCTCGCAATCCTGCCTCTAGTTCTGATCTGCTTCAAAATGGTGAATTCCTCCCGTGTAAAGAGGGAGAGGCTTGAGACTTACATCGGAGAGGTGGAAGTAGAAATCGGCGGGGTGAGTGTGGTTTGCTCCGGGCTACTCGATACTGGGAATCGGCTATATGATCCTTTAACTCGTATACCTGTAATGGTAATGGAGGCTTCTCTATGGGATGGACATCTTCCGGCTACTTGGAAAGGTAGGCTGACTCAGGACGGGGCGGACAGACTGTTGCTAGAAACGGACGGGCAGTCCTTTGCATGGCAGGACAGGTTACGGCTTGTGCCTTACCGTGGCGTTAACCGCGGAGCTTCATTTATGCTTGCATTGAAGCCCGACCTTGTAACGATAAAGCTAGGTGAAGATACCTTTTATAGCAAAAGAGTGCTAATTGGGCTGGATGGCGGAACTCTATCAGGAGATGGAGCATACCGGGCTATAATCCATCCTGATTTAACCCAAACGGAGAGTAAAGATGCGGTGATGACGTCATGATCTATATAAGCTGAACAAAAGAAAATAACAAAAAGCGAAAAGGAACGAAAGGGAAATTTGGAACTGTAGGAGCGAGAGCGACCGCCCGAAAGCTTTCCGTAGGAAAGCTAGCTTCGAAAGCATAAGCTGTATCCGGATTTCAACCGCTAAAAGCGGGTTAAATCAAAGAAAGTCTTACTACAACAGCGGCCGGAAGTCCAAATCTTCACGGTAGTGACGCCTGAGCCTTAAGTTAATATCTTAAGTTCATCTTATATAGCAAGAATATACTTCGGCATGAACTTAAGCGAACCAGCACTTCTTGAAGGAGGAACAATGATGGTCAAATGGAAAATTGCAATGCAATTGCAATATTACCGAATGCTTTTCCTGCTGGGTTTGAAAAGCCAGGAAATTTATTATATTGGCGGGAGTGAGGCCTTACCTCCCCCTTTGACGCGTGAAGAAGAGGAGTACCTGCTGCAGCGGCTATCAAGCGGTGATGCAGCGGTTCGGGCGATGCTGATTGAACGTAATTTGCGGCTTGTGGTTTACATTGCCCGTAAATTTGAGAATACGGGAATTAATATTGAGGATCTGGTTTCCATAGGAGCTATAGGTCTGATAAAGGCTGTTAATACCTTCGATCCTGAGAAAAAAATCAAGCTGGCCACCTACGCCTCCCGCTGTATCGAGAACGAGATTTTAATGTACCTGCGGCGTAACAGCAAGACGCGAAGTGAAGTTTCTTTTGATGAACCGCTAAATATTGATTGGGACGGCAATGAATTATTGCTCTCGGATGTACTGGGTACGGAGAATGATACGATCTATCGAAATATTGAGGAACAGGTGGATCGAAAACTGCTGCAAAAGGCGCTGGAAAAGCTGAGCGAACGGGAACGATTAATTATGGAGCTTCGTTTCGGACTGCGCGGCGGGGAAGAAAAAACACAAAAGGATGTAGCAGATCTGCTTGGAATTTCCCAATCCTACATCTCAAGACTGGAGAAAAGAATAATCAAGCGGCTGCGCAAGGAGTTCAACAAGATGGTGTAAAGAGAAATCGGCAAGGAATAAAATGGCCCCCCCGGGAGATAATGTACAGTAATGTTTCTCCTTGGGAGGTAAATCATCATGACCCGAAATAAAGTCGAGATTTGCGGTGTGGACACATCCAAACTACCCGTTCTGACGAATGTGGAAATGCGGTTGTTATTCACTTCACTGCAGCAGCAGGGCGAACGATCCGCCCGAGAGAAATTGGTTAATGGCAACCTGAGACTTGTACTAAGCGTAATCCAACGATTTAACAATCGCGGTGAGTTCGTAGACGATTTGTTTCAGGTAGGTTGCATCGGGCTGATGAAAGCCATCGATAATTTTGATCTGGGGCAGAATGTTAAATTCTCCACATATGCAGTGCCGATGATCATAGGTGAAATTCGCCGTTATTTACGTGATAATAACCCGATTCGAGTCTCCAGGTCACTTCGGGATATTGCCTATAAGGCCCTTCAAGTGCGTGACAGCCTTACGAATCAGAATTCACGGGAACCGACATTGTTAGAAATATCAGAGGCCCTGGGCGTGCCTAAGGAAGATGTCGTTTTTGCTCTGGATGCGATTCAGGATCCGGTTTCCCTATTTGAGCCGATTTATCATGACGGCGGAGATCCGATCTATGTAATGGATCAAATTAGCGATGATAAGAATAAGGATGTCTCCTGGATCGAAGAAATTGCTTTGAGGGAAGCTATGCGTAAGCTGGGGCAAAGGGAAAAAAGAATTCTCTCCATGCGATTTTTCGAAGGGAAAACCCAAATGGAGGTTGCCGATGAGATCGGTATTTCCCAGGCACAGGTCTCACGTCTTGAGAAGTCAGCCATTCAGCAGATGCAGAAGTATGTGAAATCTTAAGAACATTCCAAAGTGATAAACCCTAAGGTGATCCCCTAAAAAGGATCGCCTTTTCTTGTTCAAAATGTTATTTCTGAATTGAGGTAAAAATGACATGTTGCCAAGCTTTATCATCATATATTTATTAATACGTCTGAAGATACAGAGGTGGCGAAGTGAGTCAGGAATCCTTAGCGGCAGGCAAAAAAATGAAAATATCCGATTTTCAGACTAAAGACGTCATTAACATTGTAGATGGTAAACGTCTGGGACAGATCAGCGACCTGGAACTGGATTTAAGAAAGGGCGTCATTGAGGCCATTGTGGTGCCTGGTTATACCCGATTTATGGGACTGTTTGGCGGCGGGTCAGACCTCATTATTCCTTGGAGAAACATTGTTAAAATCGGCTCCGATGTGGTGCTGGTGAAAATGGAAGAGCTGCGGAATCCATATCAGGAGGAGCAGCGGGAGACGGTTTATCTCGAACGTGTTGATCGTAACGAAAGGCGCACTTATTAGCCTGTGCGCCTTTTTTTGCATGATTAACCCTTCTTCAAGCTTACGGGTTGCCAGCAGAGGGTAATATTTAATAAAGGATTTAGGGCCGAGTTCTTCTTGTGGTACACTGAATCAGAGGTGAGAATATGGAACCGTTTGTGTTGGAGAATGGGTCACCGCGCCTGTTCCGTCTAAAACCATGGCATCAGGAGCATGCAGTGATAACTGCCGGATTTACAAGCAGGCAGGGAGGGGCCGGCAAGGCGCCTTATGAAAGTCTCAATTGTGCTTTTCATGTGGGTGATGATCCGCAGGATGTTATAAGCAACCGTAGAACTCTTGCTGAGAGCCTCGGCTTCCAACTGAAAGACTGGACTTGCGGGGAACAGACTCATGGAGTAAATATTGCTGTAGTCGATCACAAGGATCGCGGGCGTGGAAGCCGGGACAGAACCTCGGCCTTTTCAGATACGGATGGGTTGATCACCAATGTACCAGGTGTGATGCTGACTTCTTTTTATGCAGATTGTGTACCGTTATACTTCTATGACCCGGTTCGTGCGGCAGTAGGGTTGGCTCATGCAGGCTGGAAAGGCACTGTGGCGGAAATCGCTGCTGTAATGGTGAGGAAAATGAGCGAGGCATACGGAAGCTGTGCGGAGGATATTTTAGCGTCAATAGGACCTTCAATCGGAGATTGCTGTTATGAAGTCAATGATCAGGTCATGAAGCACGTTCACCTGCTGGAGGATTCCTCGGGTGGGAAAGCTCCTTTTTCGGGAAGTGTATATAGACAATCCGGAGCAAATGGTGACAAAAGCATGCTTAACTTGAAAGAATTGAACCAACGCATTATGATAAAAGCAGGAATATTGCCGACTCATATCGAATGTACCACTTGGTGTACAAGCTGTAATCCTGATTTATTTTTTTCCTATCGTAAGGAAAACGGTGTTACAGGAAGAATGACGAGCTGGATCGGAATAAAGGAGAGTTGAATTTTGGCCTTGACGTTGCAGGAGAGAATAGCCGGAGTTAATGAGCGCATACAGCAAGCCTGTAAGGCAAGTGGCCGGAATCCAAGTGATGTCCATGTGATTGCGGTTACGAAATATGTATCTTTGAATATGGTTGCCTCTGTACTTGAAGCCTCTATGGAGCATATCGGTGAAAGCCGCTGGCAGGATGCTGAGAGCAAATGGGAAGCACTCGGAGATCAAGGGATTTGGCATTTTATCGGGCATTTACAGACTAACAAGGTCAGGGACGTTATCGGCAAATTTCAATATATACATTCTTTGGACCGGCTCTCTCTGGCGCAGGAGCTGCAAAGGAAAGCAAAGACGGCAGGGATTGACGTTAACGTGTTTCTTCAAGTAAACATTTCGGGCGAAGACAGCAAATATGGTCTGACACCGGAAGAAGTTCCTGACTTTTTGCGGAGTATCTCAGATTTGGACCATGTAAAAGTAATTGGGCTTATGACAATGGCTCCTTTTGAGGAAGATCCAGAGCTTACCCGTCCTGTATTTCGGGGTTTACGTGAGTTAAGAGATGAATTGAATCAACAAGCACTAACACCTCAGCCGATACTTGAACTGTCTATGGGAATGTCAAATGATTTTGAAGTGGCTATAGAAGAAGGATCCACCTGGGTTCGCCTGGGCACGGTATTAGTAGGCCATGAGGAGGGATCGTGATGGGTGTGATGAACCGGTTTATGAACTTTTTGGGTTTACAGGAGGAAGAAGAAATTATAGAACGGGAACAAATTTCTTCCCGTGATGAGGAAGATTTTGAACCTGTGCCTGTAGAAACCCGCAAAAACCAACGTGCTGGCAATGTAGTCAGTATTCATTCGCAAAAAAATGTGAAGGTTGTACTGTATGAGCCCCGTTCGTATGATGAGGCTCAGGAAATTGCCGACCATCTCCGTTCGCACCGGACGGTTGTCATCAATTTGCAGCGTGTACGCAATGACCAAGCGATGAAAATTATTGATTTTATTAGTGGTACCGTATATGCCCTTGGTGGAGGAATCTCCAAAATTGGGGGCAATATATTTATGTGCACACCGGATACAGTTGAAATTCAGGGCTCCATTACTGAAATCCTGGGTGACGAACAAGATTATAATAGAATGAGGTGAACGGGTTTTGACCCAAATCGAGTCGATTATTGATATACTGTTCAATATTTATTTCTTCATGATTATTTTTTATGTGCTGATGTCCTGGTTGCCTAATGTGCGTGATAGTTTTATCGGGGAGCTGTTAAGCAAGCTGGTAGAACCGTATTTGGCACCTTTTCGCAAAATTATACCTCCCCTTTTCGGAACACTTGATATTTCGCCTTTCATCGCATTAATTGTGCTGGAGTTTGCTGCAGGCGGATTAAAGTCAATTCTGAGATACTTTATAGGCTAATAGGATGAAGAATGAAGTCTATGGCCACTTTCACCCGGATGAACGGCAATTTGTGGACAGGGCCTGGGAATGGGTTAGCCATGCTGGTGAGTATCATGAGGTCAAGCTGACCGACTTTTTAGATCCGCGGCAGGGCTATATTCTGCAAAGCCTGGTTAACCGTCATCCCGACGTTATCGTCAGATGGGAAGGCGGAGATCAGGATGCGGAGCGGCGGCGGGCGATCATCGCACCAGATTATCGTGATTTGAATGCTGAGGATATGCAGATGAAGGTGCTGGCGATTACTCCTATCGAACAAAAGTTTCAGGCTTTGGAACATAGCGACTATATGGGCTCCATTCTAGGGCTTGGCATCAAAAGAAGTAAAATTGGCGATATTCGTGTGGTCGAGAACGGTTGCCATGCCGTCGTCACATCGGATATCGCTGATTATCTGGCTATCCACTTGAATGGAGTCCATCGGGTATCTGTGAGTACGGAGATATTGCCGCTTTCTGCCCTCCGCAGTATGGAAGTCAAGCTTGAAATGATGGACTTTACGGTTGCCTCTTTACGGTTAGATGGTATTGCTGCAGATGTATGCCGCCTGAGCCGGAGCAAAATTCTTGTCCCGATTAAGGGTGGGCGAGTACGGGTGAATTGGAAGGTGGAAGAAGACCCTTCCTTTGCACTTAAGGAAGGCGATATGGTTTCTGTACAAGGCTTTGGTCGATTCAAGGTAATGGAGATAGGCGGGTTGACCAAAAAGGGACGATATCATGTTCAGGTTGGTAAATTTGTATAGTCACCTTGCAGGAATTCGAGTTTAATTGTCGAAATTCATTATCTCAAGGCAGCAAACATTTCAGCAGCCGGACGCCGATAATTGTATAGAGGCAGGCTTGGGGATGCTCTGATTGATAGTGCATGAAGAGGTCCGAAATTCTAGGAGGTGCATACAGCATGCCATTAACACCGCTCGATATACATAACAAGGAATTCGCCCGGCGATTCCGAGGTTATGATGAGGATGAGGTCAACGAATTTTTGGATCAGGTGATCAAGGATTACGAAATCGTCATCCGTGAGAATAAGGAGCTGCACAATCAGCTTTTATCTATTCAAGAGCGTTTAGATCATTTTGTGCATATTGAAGAAACACTTTCCAAGACGATCATTGTTGCTCAAGAAGCGGCCGATGAGGTGAAAAGCAATGCGAAGAAGGAGTCTCAGCTTATCATCAAGGAATCGGAGAAAAATGCCGACCGGATTATAAATGAGGCACTGTCCAAATCCCGGAAGGTTTCGATAGAAACGGAGGAGCTGCGTAAGCAAGCTTCTATCTACCGGACTCGTTTTCGGACACTTCTTGAAGCTCAGCTGGAGCTTCTCTCCCAGGATGATTGGGATGCATTGGACAGCCGCGGTGAAATTCGTGAGGTCCGTGAAGGCGTTATCTAGCCTTTGAGGCTGCATCGTATACAATCGTGATTTATCCCATGTTGAGCTATGAAATGGAGTTTAATTGCACTTTGTGCAACTAAACTCCATTTTTTCATAGGAGAAACTCATATAAGTGTACTTTCTACAACTATTTGGCACTTATTAGACAAAACAAGCTGCTTCTCAGTCATTTAGGTGTATTTAGTGCAACTAAATCATTACAAACCAGGGATAACCAATAGATAGCTGTATGGAATACAACTATTTAAGCCTCCTTTGCAAGTTGGGGGCGTAATCCCACTAATTGCCTCTAATATTGACATTTGGAGTCAAAGAGGCTATAACTAGAACATATCTGTACAATGTTCATATGTATTCGATGAAGGGACCAGTACGTCAAGGTTACGTTCCCCAGAGAGTCGGTGATTGCTGAGAGCCGATGTTCAGACCCTGAAGGAAGATCTTCCCCTAGAAGCCTAGCTGAAGCGTTCATTCGTGCGTAAGCCAAGCCGTCTGCCGGACGTTACACCGGATCCGTGCTAGATCTTTAGGCGCGGAACTGAGATCGTGCTGATTGCTGTTTCCTGTATGGAAACACCGTAAGCACTGAATTAGGGTGGTATCGCGAGCATCGTCTCGCCCCTTTGGGGGTGGAGAGATGCTCTTTTTTGTTTTCAGTGAAATATTATTTGAAAGGATTGACCACCATGCAAAAGGTAGATATCAAGGAAAAAGCGCGGGCAAGAGATGTCCGTATATTGAAGAAATGGAGCGACGAGAATACATTCCGCAGATCGATGGAGAACCGTGAGGGACGTCCGAACTATGTATTCTATGAGGGACCCCCAACCGCTAATGGTGCTCCGCATATCGGGCACGTGCTCGGACGGGTAATCAAGGATTTCATCGGACGATACCAGACAATGAAGGGGTACCGTGTTATTCGTAAAGCGGGCTGGGATACACATGGTCTCCCGGTAGAGTTGGGTGTTGAGAAACAGCTGGGTATTTCAGGCAAGCAACAAATTGAAGAGTATGGCGTCGAGAAATTTATCCAAAAGTGTAAAGCCAGCGTATTTGGTTACGAGAAGCAGTGGCGTGAATTTACGGAAGCTATTGGTTACTGGACAGATTTGGATAACCCATACGTAACTTTGGAGAATACCTATATCGAGAGCGTGTGGAACATCTTGGCTACCGTTCATGAGAAGGGCCTTTTGTACCGCGGCCACCGTGTAAGTCCTTATTGCCCGAGCTGTCAGACTACCCTTAGCTCGCATGAAGTAGCGCAAGGCTACAAAACGGTTAAGGATCTCAGTGCAACGGCAAAGTTCAAACTGAATGACAGCGGAGACTATGTTCTAGCTTGGACTACCACTCCATGGACACTTCCTGCGCATATGGCTTTGGCAATGAACCCCGATATGGATTATGTGCGGGTGCAACAGGAAGATGGCGTGTATATCCTGGCCAAGAATCTGGTGGAAGAGGTCGTGAAAGGCGAGCATACGCTCCTTTCTACTCATAAAGGTTCTGAGTTTATCGGCAAAACCTATGCCCCTCCTTTCGGATATATCCAAGCTGAGAAGAGCAATGTCATCGTAGGTGCTTCCTTTGTAACTGATGCCAGCGGTACAGGGATTGTACATATGGCTCCGGCGCATGGAGAGGATGACTATAAGTCTTGCCGCGAGAACGGCATCAGCTTCGTCAACGTTGTGGATACCTCAGGTAAATACACGGACATCGTGACTGATTTTGCTGGACGTTTTGTGAAGGATTGCGATTTGGATATCATTAAGATGCTTTCGGAAAAAGGCCTGCTGTATGGTAAAGAGAAATATGAGCATAGTTACCCGTTCTGCTGGCGTTGTGATACACCGCTTCTGTACTACGCAACAGACAGTTGGTTCATCAATACGACAGCGATCAAGGATCAGCTTATCGCTAACAACAACAGTGTGAATTGGTACCCTGGACACGTTCGTGAAGGTCGCTTCGGCAAATTCCTGGATGAGCTGGTAGACTGGAATATCAGCCGTAACCGTTACTGGGGAACTCCGCTGAATGTATGGGTTTGCCAAGATACAGGTAAGGAATTTGCACCCCACAGTATTGCTGAATTGAGAGCAATGGCTACTACTGACGTACCAGAGGATATTGAACTTCATAAGCCATATGTGGATAACATCCAGCTGCGCAGCCCATTCAGCGAAGGCGGAGTGATGGTACGAACTTCAGAGGTTATTGACGTGTGGTTCGACAGCGGCTCGATGCCTTTTGCGCAAAGCCACTATCCGTTTGAGAATGAGGATAAGCTAAATGATCAATATCCGGCCGATATGATCTGCGAAGGAATTGACCAGACACGCGGCTGGTTCTACAGCTTGCTTGCCGTTTCAACTTTGTTCAAGGGCGTAGCTCCTTACAAAGCTGTTATTGCGACCGGACATATCCTGGATGAGAATGGTCAAAAAATGTCCAAATCCAAGGGCAATGTTATTGACCCGTGGGAAATCATGAATGAATACGGTACGGATGCATTCCGTTGGGCAATTTTGTCCGATAGTGCACCATGGAATAATAAACGTTTCTCCCGCAGTTTGGTGGGCGAGACGAAATCCAAGGTTGTAGATACCCTTGTCAACACACATGCCTTTTTGACGCTTTATGCCGGCATTGATGGTTATGATCCGGCTGAGCATCCGTTTAAGGTGTCGGAGCATAAGCTGGACCGTTGGATTCTGTCCCGTCTGAACAGCTTGATTCTTGTGGTCGAAAAAGGGTTAGCAGTAAATGACTTCGTGAACTCATCCAAAGCCATCGAGAATTTCGTGGATGAGCTGAGTAACTGGTATATCCGCCGTTCGCGTGACCGTTTCTGGGGAAGCGGACTGAGCGAGGATAAGCTCGATGCTTACCGTACTCTTACACGAGTATTATTGACTACTGCTACATTGATGGCTCCGTTCACACCTATGCTGTCTGAGGACATCTTCACTAACCTGGGTGGCGGAGAGAGTGTACACTTGGCCGATTATCCGGTCGCAGACGAAAGCCTGATTGACAAGAACCTGGAGCAGGATATGGAAAGTGCGAGAGCGATTGTGGAGCTGGCGCGTAATGTCCGCAACGAAACAGGCATTAAGACACGCCAGCCGTTGTCAGAGCTTATCGTTTCCTTGGATCACACCTTCGACGCTGCAGGCTACGGGGATATCGTTAAGGACGAAATCAACATCAAGAACTTAGTACTGGAGACCAGTGATAGCGGGTTCGTCGATTTCACACTGAAGTTGAACCTTAAAGTAGCCGGTAAAAAATACGGTAAAAACGTTGGGTTTATCCAAAGCTTCCTTAAAGGACTGGATAGCGACTCCACCCGTAAAACCGTACAGGATGGCGTTATCACAATCGCTACACCGGAAGGTGAAGAACTGCAAATTACGGCTGAGGAATTGCTTGTAGAGAAGCAGGCCAAGCCAGGATTTGCTTCGGCATCCGGTTATGGAATTACGGTAGCTCTTAACACCGAGATTACACCTGCTCTTGAACAAGAGGGATGGGTACGCGAAATCGTACGGGCTGTGCAGGATTATCGTAAACGTCTGGATCTGCCGATTGATAAACGAATTGCCTTGACGTTAAATGTAGACGATGAGCTGAAGGCGGCAGTAACTGCTTTTGAGGACGTATTACGTGATAATGTACTTGTTACCACTATTGAATTTGGCGGGGACTATACTTTCGAGACTGTGGATGCCAGCGGCAAATCGATAGGTATTTATATCAACGCATAAATTTGCATTACTTGTCTGGAAACGGCATATACTAGCGGCACAAGTATAAACAGAGGTGTTTTCTGTTTATGCGGGAAATATAGCCTCTTTATATTTCGGCGCAAAATAACGAGCTCCGTGCTTCAGGAGAGTACCTTGAACTCCTGAGCCGGGCTCGTTTACTTTGTGGCGCTACAGGGGCGGGGAAGGGGCCGTATGCCGTGGCTGGTCGGAATGGAAATAGTGATAGCCCAGGAGCGAAGAGTAGAATTTCTGTAAAAACCTCTGGAGAAGCCGTGAAACCCGAGAAAGAACAGGGAATCTTAATACCCGAAACCGGGATTAAGGATCAATCTGATCTGGGAAATATACCTCTCGAGGAGAAAATAAATACATTGTACCGTCTTACAAACGGGTTCGCGCAGCAGATGGAGAAATCACGGATCGCAGAGTATACGGAACTGCTAAATTCCCCCTGGCGCCTGATTTGGCTGAATATATTTTCAGGAGCTGCTCGCGGTTTGGGGATTGCGCTGGGCTTTACCTTTTTTGCGGCAACCATCATTTATGTTCTTCAGGTACTGGGGGCACTGAATCTGCCGATCATTGGTGATTATATTGCGGATATTGTTCGTATTGTTCAGCACCAACTGGAACTTAAGACTTTTTAATGGAAGAAGGAGCAGCATAGGCTACTCCTGTTCTTCTATTTTATTGGGTTCCAGAAGGAAACTGCCTTCTCCACTCTCCAAGTAATGCTCATAACTAGGACCACGGATAATGGTGACATTATTCCCAGTAATATCAGTGGCGACAAAGTTCTCCCAAGGCTCTACCCAGCCATTAGGTTCACCGGGCTCAATTTCCATTTCATTATAAGAATCAATGTTGTTTCCTTCAGCCATGGCGGGAGAATCCGAGTTCCCCCAGCTTTCAACAATTTGCCAGGCGTCTTCACCGTCGAAACCATTATAATCGTCTCGGTCGTCAAGGCTGGAACGTCCAAAGGGACGCATAAGAAACTCTTCTTCTACCGGACGTTGGATAGGCTTCTCTTGACGAGGATTATGCTCTTTAGAGTAGCATGTATAGGGTACTGCGACCAAACGTTCATATGGAATGGGTTGACCGCTCACAAGACAAATTCCATAAGTCCCCTCATCCATGGAAGCTAGCGCCAATTTAATATCCACTAACTCATGTTCATCTCTTTCCAAGAGTGAAATGTCCATAGAACGATGATAAAGGTCTGTAGCGACGTCTCCGGGATGGTTGTCGATTTCCGAAAGCTCGCCTGACGAATAACGCATAGAGTTATCAAGGTCGTAATGATCGTTCTCCTTAATTCTGTTCTCGATATCTTTTTGCATCTCTTCAAGGTTCGCCCGAAGCTCTGAGAGCTGCTCTGAGGTTAGATGATTCATAATGAGACAGGCCCCTTTCTGTGGATATATATGAATTAGCGGGTTCAAAATTTAAGTTCCGGTTTAGCTCTTCGTTAGGTTGACCATATAAAGGTTATTTTAGCTATGGAAAATAGTATCGAAATTACCCATTCATGGAGCGGCCCCCAATAGACGTGTTCTTAAGGGCTGTGCTACAATATACGAGTCTTTATACAGTATTTGACCGCAAAATGCGGGAAAAATAAGAACGGAGTGACAACTTCTGTGGTGTACTATCTGATTGCTGTTATTGTCTTTTTGATTGACCAGGGAACGAAGTATCTAATTGCTACACGATTGGAGCTTCAGGAACAAATATCGGTCATCGGCAACTTCTTTTTAATTACCTCTCATCGTAATCGCGGCGCGGCTTTTGGGATTCTAGAAGGCCAAAGATGGTTATTCTTCCTGGTTACTTTTGTTGTAGTTATTGGAATTGTTTGGTACTTGAATAAGGCTAGAAAGACACAAAAACTGCTGCCTACTGCACTTGGCTTAGTACTGGGTGGAGCGTTCGGCAACTTTTTGGATCGGCTTCTTTCGGGAGAGGTTGTTGATTTTCTGCAATTTAATTTCGGAAGTTATACGTTCCCTATTTTTAATGTGGCAGATTCCAGTATTGTCATAGGTGTTGCACTTATTATTTTGGATTCACTGCGTGATTTAAAGGGCGGCGGAGAAGAAGTTCTCGACGTTAAGGAAATAGAGGAAGTCAAAGAAGGGAATGAATAATTTGGACAAAGACGTCAATCATCCTAAGGCATCTGACTACGAAGAAGAGAAGGACGTCACGGAGTGGACCGTAACTGCAGAGCATGCCCGCGAGCGGGTCGATAAATATATAACAGAGTCTTGGGAGGGCAATATTTCACGATCCCAGGTACAGCTATGGATCAATGATGGACATGTTAATGTCAATGGGGCTCCGGTCAAGGCCAATCATAAGCTTTTGGAAGGGGAAGTAGTTACAGTTGTGGTTCCAGAAACGGAAGTTACGGATCTGGTAGCTGAGAATATTCCGCTCGAAGTTGTATACGAAGACAGTGATGTGATTGTTATTAATAAAAAGCGCGGCATGGTCGTGCATCCGGCTGTAGGTCATCCTTCAGGCACTTTAGTGAATGCTTTGATGTATCACTGCAAGGATCTTTCGGGAATTAACGGAGAGATTCGTCCGGGGATTGTGCATAGAATTGATAAAGATACTTCCGGGCTCATCATGGCCGCCAAAAATGACGCCAGTCATGCCTCCCTCTCTGCCCAGCTTAAGGAGCATAGTGTAACACGCCGATATATTGCGATTGTTCAGGGTAATATTACTCATGACAAAGGCACAGTGGACGCACCTATCGGCAGGGATCCTCATGATCGTAAGCTGTATGTGGTTACACAGAAGAACAGTAAAAAATCCGTGACCCATTTTACGGTAATTGAACGCTTTGGAGATTGTACTTTGGTTGAGCTGCAATTGGAGACGGGACGTACCCATCAAATCCGTGTACATATGAAGTTTATCGGACATCCGCTCGCTGGAGATCCGATATATGGGCGCAGCAAAGGGACAACTATGACGGGTCAGGCCCTGCATGCAGCCGTCCTCGGATTTGTACATCCTTCTTCAGGAGAATATATGGAATTCAGTGCGCCGTTACCTGCTGACATGGAAGATCTGTTGTTCACCCTGCGCAGCAGATAAGTACAAATGAATTGAGTATTAATCCATGGTTTTGAAGCAAGCTTTACGTCATATTTAAAAATATCAGAAAGTATAGGTGCAGGTCATCCTATGCTTTCTATTATTATCCGGGAGATGAGACGACAATTATGAGTATTGAACAATATCAGGAAACATTTATTCAGACTAATTTTGCGGACCGCATCGGTGGCGCTAACTATGGCAAAGACACAGCAATCTACAAATTCGAGAAAATCAAACGCGCTAAAGCATCCGCGAAGAAGGATTTTCCCGATATTGAGCTGATCGACCTCGGTGTGGGCGAACCCGATGAAATGGCGGACGAAGGCATCGTTGCCAAGCTGGCAGAAGAAGCATTGAAGGAAGAAAACCGGGGATATGCAGATAACGGGATTCCTGAATTTAAGACAGCGGCTGCTGAGTATTTGCGGGAAGTATTCCGTGTAGAGGGCATCGATCCTGAGACAGAGGTTGTGCATTCTATCGGCTCCAAGCCTGCACTGGCTATGCTGCCATCCTGCTTCATCAATCCAGGGGACATCACCATTATGACAGTGCCTGGTTACCCTGTGTTGGGTACGCACACCAAGTATCTGGGTGGACAAGTGTATACAGTGGAACTGAAGAAGGAGAATAATTTCCTTCCTGACCTGAATGCCATTCCAGAAGAGGTTGCCCGTAAGGCGAAGCTAATTTATCTAAACTATCCGAACAATCCAACGGGTGCCAGTGCGACTCCTGAATTTTTCGCTGAAGTTGTAGCTTGGGCTAAAAAATATGATGTAGTAGTCATCCACGATGCTCCTTATGCTGCTTTAACCTATGATGGCATGAAGCCGCTTAGCTTCTTGTCTGTACCGGGAGCGAAGGATGTTGGTGTAGAACTTCATTCCCTTTCTAAATCCTACAATATGACAGGTTGGAGAATTGGTTTTGTTGCTGGGAATCCACTTGTTGTTAAAGCGTTCAGCGATATTAAAGATAACAATGATTCCGGTCAATTTATCGCTATTCAGAAAGCGGCTGCTTACGGCCTTTCGCATCCTGAGATTACTGAAGCAATCGCTGCCAAGTATTCCCGCCGTCATAACCTGCTCGTGGATGCTTTGAACAGCCTCGGATTTAAGGCAGAGAAACCAAAGGGTTCTTTCTTCCTTTACGTAGAAGCTCCAAAAGGTGTTAAGGGCGGACGTCGTTTTGAATCCGGTGAAGACTTCTCGCAGTTCCTGATTCGTGAGAAATTGATTTCCAGTGTCCCTTGGGATGATGCCGGATCTTTCGTACGTTTCTCGGTTACCTTTATCGCTAAAGGTGAAGAGGAAGAAAAACGCGTAATCTCTGAAATTCAGAGACGGTTGAGTGACGTTGAGTTTGAATTTTAATGTATTGAATTTTAATTAACTGAATGAATAAGTAAAGCCTACCGTTGCCGGTAGGCTTTTTTGCTTTTTTTTGTTGTGTGAAACGCCTGAAATCCTGCACAAACACCCATGACGCTAAGGCGTCACCCCCTAAAATGAAAATCCTACGTTATTTTCGTATAAAAGTACAACAATCCAGCTCCACAGCCACCATATCTACTCAAATTCCTACACTTTATACAACAATCTAGCTCTACAGCCACTATATCCGCCTAAATTCCTGCACTTTATACAACAATCCAGCTCCACAGCCACCATATCTACTCAAATTCCTGCACTTTATACAACAATCCAGCTCCAGAGCCACCGTATCTACTCAAATTCCTGCACTTTATACAACAATCCAGCTCCAGAGCCACCGTATCTACTCAAATTCCTGCACTTTATACTACAATACCGCTCCCGGGGCATGGTTTGTGCCCGAGATCCTGCATAAAGTACAACAATACCGCTCCTGTCTTGGCCAGAATGTAGTAAAAGAAATATGGTATGATGAAAAATATGTAAAAAGTATTTGTCATTTGGAGGAGTGATTCGAATGAATACGAAATCCAAAGATCCATATAAAATTCATGAAACCGAGCGGAAGGTGGAAGTACCAATTGATTCCAATTCCGGCTACAAAGATGAACAAATCAGGTTATTTCAGCAAATTGAGTCCGGTGGTCCTCCTGAGAAAATTGATTTAAACAGTCTGCCTGAACCTCTAAAATTTGTAGGCTATGCCATTGTATTTGGAATTCCCGTACTGATCCTGATCTTAATCGTTGTCAGCTTCATAAAATGACATTGTTCGCAGAAGTGGGTTATCAGAGTTGACACACGTTACGAGTTCTGTCATACTTCTTTTAAATGAATAGCGCCTTTAATTCAGTCCCGTGAGGCTGGCAAGGTAACGTGAATCGAGGTTCGCGACTCTTAGAAGGGTATCCGTATGTGTACGGATAAGCTTTTTATGCGCGCGGCCACGCCATCTTTCTTAATTCTGCGGATTTCACTCCTTGCCTACCTTGGGCAAGGAGTTTTTTGTTTTCCGGGAACTGTGGACAAGGCTTACAAGCAGGAGGATGACGAGATTATGGTTACTGAGAAAAATGTCATTATGGATGAAACAGCAATTCGTCGGGCGCTGTCGCGTATCGCACATGAAATTTTAGAGAAGAACAAAGGTATTGAAAACTGCTTGCTGATCGGTATTCGTACACGCGGGGTGTATCTGGCACAAAGGATAGCCGAAAGGATCAAGGAGATTGAAGGTGTGGACATACCCTACGGTGAGCTGGATATCACGCATTACCGGGATGACCGAGAAGAGGGTGGCAAGGGGCTGGATGAATTTAAGGACCAGAACCCCGCTAAGAGCATTCTGACTATCACGTCCGGCAGTACGGGGATCCACGATAAAAAGGTGATTTTGTTCGACGATGTACTTTACACCGGTCGTACGATTCGGGCGGCGATGGATGCTCTGATGGATTGCGGACGGCCTAGAATGATCCAATTGGCAGTATTGGCTGACCGAGGACATCGGGAGCTTCCGATCCGCCCTGATTATATCGGTAAAAATGTTCCAACCTCCAAACATGAGCAAATTGAAGTAGCCTTGACCGAATATGACGGCAAGGACGAAGTATATATTATTTCGAACCGGGAGGAACGATAACAATGATGACGGCAACCATGGTGAAGGAACGCAGTCTGCTGGGTTTGAAGGAACTGAATCAGTCAGAGATTGTTCAACTGCTGAATAGAACAGCATATTGGGATAAGCAGGCTGAGAAATTAACACCAGTGCTGGAATCGAAATTTGTGTCGAACATGTTTTTTGAGAATAGCACACGAACCCGGTTCTCGTTCGAAATGGCAGAAAAACGCCTTGGAGCGCAGGTTCTGAACTTTACGTCTGCAGCCTCCAGTGTAGAAAAAGGCGAGTCCATATACGACACTGTGCGAACTTTGGAATCTATGGGTATTGATGCCGGAGTAATACGGTTGAAGCCTGCAGGAGTGTTACAGCAATTAGCTGAGAAGGTATCCATTCCGCTTATCAATGCGGGAGACGGAAATAACGAGCATCCGACACAGGCGCTGCTGGATATGTACACAATGACTAAAACCTTTGGAGAGCTAAAAGGGCTGAAGGTATCTATAATCGGAGACATTATGCATAGTCGGGTGGCCCGCTCCAACCTGTGGGGACTTACGAAGATGGGGGCACAAGTGCAGTTCTGTGCGCCGGAGAATATGAAAGCACCAGAATTAATGCCCTATGCTCCATACGTTTCTATAGAAGAAGCTCTGAAAGCTGATGTGGTCATGATGCTCCGCGTACAGCTTGAACGCCACGCAGTAGGGATATTGCAATCCGCTGATGAATACCGCAGGCAGTTTGGACTCACGGAGGAACGGGCCGCTAAGCTGGGGGCAGGTACAATCATTATGCATCCTGCTCCGGTCAATCGTAATGTAGAAATTGATGATTCCGTGGTAGAAAGCAGTAAATCAAGGATTTTTCCACAGATGGCAAACGGGGTGCCCGTTCGGATGGCGGTTATAGAAAGAGCGGTACTCTAAAAAATCCGACATAAAGGTATTAATAAATATACACAAAGATGAATTTTTATTATATAATAACGAGAGGCCTACCGCGGCCAAAAGGAGTTTTGAATGTGATTATCAAGAACGCCAGCATGATTAACAAGGATGGCAATCTGGAACTAAAACATATTGTACTTCAGGACGGAGTTATCTCTGCTGTATTGGACGGCAAACAAGAAGCTGGCGAGGCTGCAGAAATAATCGATGCCAAAGGAAAGCTTTTGATTCCAGGGTTGATCGACATGCACGTACATCTTCGCGAACCTGGTTTTGAGCACAAGGAGACAGTGGAAACAGGAAGCCGTTCGGCAGCCAAGGGTGGATTTACCACGATCGCCTGTATGCCTAATACACGGCCTGTAACAGACACACCTGAGATTGTGCAATTTGTAAAAGACAAAGCCCGTGAAGCAGGTCTGGTAAAGGTGCTTCCTTATGCAGCAATCACCAAGAATGAGTTGGGCCGAGAGTTAACGGATTTTGCAGCATTGAAGGAAGCCGGGGCAATCGGGTTTACGGATGATGGCGTAGGTGTACAAAATGCACAAATGATGAAGGATGCCATGAATATCGCAGCAGCACTGGATATGCCGGTTATTGCACATTGTGAGGATAATTCGCTGGTTGAAGGTGCTTGTGTAAATGAAGGGAAGTTCGCGACCCGACATGGTTTGAAGGGCATCCCGAATGAATCCGAAGCGATTCACGTTGGACGTGATATTTTGCTGGCCGAGGCGACAGGGGTTCACTACCACGTATGTCATGTCAGCACAGAACAATCCGTTCGATTGATCAGACAAGCTAAGCAAATCGGAATAAAAGTAACTGCTGAGGTTTGCCCGCACCATCTTCTACTTTCTGAAGAAGACATTCCGGGTATGGACGCCAATTGGAAAATGAACCCGCCCTTGCGGTCCCGGCGCGATGTCGAAGCCTGTATCGAAGGGCTACTGGACGGCACCTTGGATATGATTGTTACCGACCATGCCCCGCATAGCGAGGAAGAGAAAGCAAAAGGAATGCAGCTTGCACCTTTCGGTATCGTTGGCTTCGAGACGGCCTTCCCGCTGCTGTATACAGCTTTTGTGGAATCTGGTAAATGGGATCTGTCCCTGCTGGTACAAAGAATGACTGCCGATCCGGCCCGGGTATTCCGCTTGAATACAGGTGTTCTGGATATCGGAGCTCCTGCGGATTTGACACTAATTGATCTGGAGCAGGAGTTGGAAGTAGATCCTGGAACCTTCGCAAGCAAGGGACGCAACACTCCTTTTGCAGGGTGGAAGCTTAAAGGTTGGCCAGTGATGACTTGGGTAGAAGGCAAAGAAGTTTGGAATGCAAATAACTAACTAACAGACATTAATTATAGAAACAACAAGAAGGAGTGAAGGGAATGCAAGCGAGATTGCTGCTTCAGGACGGAACACTGTTTACAGGTACCGCATTTGGCGCTGAGGGCGAAAAGACAGGCGAGGTTGTGTTTAATACAGGGATTACAGGTTACCAGGAGGTGCTGTCGGATCCTTCCTACTGTGGTCAAATCGTTACAATGACATACCCTCTGATTGGAAATTACGGCATTACCCGGGATGATTTTGAATCTGTACGCCCTTTTGTACATGGCTTCGTAGTGCGTCGTCACGAGACAGTCCCAAGTAACTGGAGAGCTGAATACAGTGTTGACGACCTGTTGAAGGAATACGACATTCCCGGGATCAGTGAGATTGACACGCGGATGCTGACACGCATCATTCGTCATTACGGCACCATGAAGGCTATCCTAACTACCTCTAACAAGCGTGTGGAAGAACTGATGGAAATGATGGGCGATACCACCATTGAGGAGCTGCGCAACCAGGTAGCTCGCACGTCTACCACCACTGCATACAGCAGTCCTGGAAGTAAAGAACGGATCGTACTTGTGGATTACGGTGCAAAAACGGGCATTCTGCGTGAATTGAACAGCCGCGGTTGTGATGTTGTAGTCGTACCTCATGATGTAACCGCGGATGAGATTCGCCGCCTGAACCCGGATGGCATTCAGCTTTCGAATGGCCCTGGGGACCCTAAAGATGTTCCTTATGCTGTTAAGACCATTTCCGAGCTGCTCGGTGAGTATCCGATCTTTGGCATCTGCCTAGGACATCAGCTGTTTGCGCTGGCTTGCGGTGCAGATACGGAGAAGCTGAAGTTTGGTCACCGCGGTGGGAACCATCCAGTAAAAGAACTGGAAAGCGGACGTTGCTTCATCACCTCACAAAACCATGGTTTTACCGTGAATGAGAATTCTGTATTAAATACGGATCTAGAAGTTACGCATATCAATAACAATGATAAGACTGTCGAAGGACTCAAACATACCCGCTACCCTGCTTTTTCGGTGCAGTATCATCCGGAAGCGGCGCCGGGCCCGCATGACAGCAGTTACTTGTTCGACCGCTTCTTGCAAATGATTGCTGACCACAAAGCTAACACTCCTGTAAGCTCCCGTCAGGCACAACTTGCAGCGAACGCCAGAATCACGGCGCCGAAACCAACACCACAGCTCGAAGCCGTGAAAGGAGCTCTATAACATGCCAAAGAACGATAAGCTCAAGAAGATACTCGTAATCGGATCCGGCCCAATTGTCATTGGGCAGGCTGCTGAATTTGACTATGCAGGGACTCAGGCTTGCCAAGCGCTGAAAGAAGAAGGCGTCGAGGTCGTTCTGATTAACAGTAACCCAGCGACCATTATGACGGATACTAACATGGCTGATAAAGTGTATATCGAGCCGATTACCCTAGAATTTGTAACTGCCATTATCCGTCAAGAGCGCCCGGATGGATTGCTTCCAACGTTAGGCGGACAGACCGGCCTGAATATGGCCGTAGAATTGGCCCGCGCAGGTGTACTCGAGAAGGAGAACGTTAAACTGCTGGGTACGCAGCTTGAATCCATTGAGAAGGCAGAAGATCGCGATTTGTTCCGTGATCTGATGCGTGAACTGGATCAGCCTGTACCGGAAAGCTCCATTATCACCACCTTGGAGGAAGCTCTTGAATTCGCATCAGGAATCGGCTATCCGTTGATTGTGCGTCCGGCTTATACCTTGGGCGGAACAGGCGGCGGGATTTGCGACAATGAAGAAGAACTTCGTGAGACAGTCAAAGCGGGTATTCGTTATAGCCCGATCGGTCAATGTCTGGTAGAGAAGAGTATTGCAGGCATGAAGGAAGTTGAATACGAGGTTATGCGTGATGCGAACGACAACTGTATCGTTGTCTGCAACATGGAGAACTTTGATCCAGTTGGAGTGCATACGGGAGACAGTATCGTTGTGGCACCGAGCCAAACCCTCTCTGACCGTGAGTACCAAATGCTGCGCAGTGCTTCACTCAAAATTATTCGTGCGCTTAATATTGAAGGCGGTTGTAACGTACAATTCGCGCTTGATCCGCAAAGCTATCAATACTATGTCATTGAAGTTAACCCTCGTGTAAGCCGTTCATCGGCTTTGGCTTCGAAGGCTACAGGCTATCCGATTGCGAAAATGGCAGCCAAAATCGCGCTGGGCTATACTTTGGATGAAATCGTTAATCCGGTTACCGGACAGACATATGCCTGCTTTGAACCAACACTTGACTATATCGTAAGTAAAATTCCACGCTGGCCTTTTGATAAGTTCATCTATGCGAACCGGAAGCTTGGCACGCAAATGAAGGCGACCGGTGAGGTTATGGCTATAGGCCGTACTTTTGAAGAGTCGATTCATAAAGCCATCCGTTCCTTGGAAATTGGTGTTCACCGTTTCTACCTGCCGGGTACGGATGCTCTGGAGGAGAGTGTCCTCCGTGAACGCTTGGCAAAAGCGGATGATGAGCGCCTATTCCTGATCGCAGAAGCGTTCCGCCGCGGTTATGGATTACAAGAAGTTCAGGATATCACGAACATTGATTGGTGGTTCCTCTCCAAGATCGAAGGGTTGATCCAATTTGAAGATGTCATTCGCGGTGAAGTAAGTTTATCCCCGGAGACATTGTACCAAGCTAAGCGTAAAGGCTTTACGGATCGGGCTATTGCAGAAATTCGAGCACAAGCATATCCTGACGGTGAACAAACCAAAGAATCCGAGGTTCGGGTATTCCGCCTGAAGCAAGGATTGACACCTGTCTTCAAAATGGTAGATACCTGTGCGGCTGAATTTGAGGCCTCCACACCGTATTACTACTCAACCTATGAGACGGAGAACGAAGTCATCCATTCCGACAAGCAAAAAGTCATCGTACTCGGCTCCGGCCCAATACGGATCGGTCAAGGGATTGAGTTTGACTACTCTACTGTGCATGCAGTATGGGCAATTCAAAAGGCAGGTTATGAAGCCGTAATTATTAACAACAATCCCGAGACGGTATCAACAGACTTCAACACTTCGGACCGCTTGTATTTTGAACCGCTTTTCTTTGAGGATGTAATGAACGTGATTGCCCAAGAGAATCCAATCGGAGTTATCGTGCAGTTCGGCGGACAGACGGCCATTAACCTTGCTGCACCGCTCAGTGCAGCCGGCGTTAATATCCTTGGAACCAGTCTGGAAAGTATCGATGAAGCTGAGAACCGTAAGAAGTTCGAAGCGCTGCTGTCCCGTCTTGATGTGGCACAGCCTAAAGGCAAGACGGTTGATTCCATAGATGATGCTGTACAGACTGCACAAGACCTTGGTTATCCTGTACTGGTACGTCCTTCCTATGTACTGGGCGGACGCGCGATGGAAATTGTCTACAATGACACGGAACTGCTCAGCTATATGAAAGAAGCGGTAAAGGTCAATCCGGAACATCCGGTATTGATTGACCGTTATATGCTTGGTAAAGAGGTTGAAGTTGACGCGATTTGCGATGGTGAGACGGTTGTTATTCCGGGTATCATGGAGCACGTAGAACGCGCTGGTGTCCACTCCGGTGACTCCATAGCCGTATATCCTCCGCAATATTTGGATGAAGGCCTCAAGCAGAAGATCGCGGACATTACGATCAAGATTGCCAAGGAACTGAAGACCATTGGTCTAGTAAACATTCAATTCGTAATTTATCAAAATGAAGTGTATGTAATCGAAGTAAATCCACGCTCCTCGCGTACGGTTCCGTTCCTGAGTAAGGTGACAGGAATTCCAATGGCTCACTTGGCTACAAAGATCATTCTCGGGAGCAAGCTGAAGGACGATGGTTATGTAGAAGGTCTATGGCCTGAAAGCGACTATGTTTCGGTAAAAGTACCGGTGTTCTCTTTTGCCAAGCTACGTAGAGTAGAACCTACTCTGGGACCTGAAATGAAGTCGACCGGTGAAGTTATGGGTCGTGATAAATTGTACGCCAAAGCTTTGTATAAGGGCTTGATCGGAGCGGGGATGAAGATTCCTTCTACAGGAGCAATCATCGTAACCGTAGCGGATAAAGACAAGGCTGAAGCCGTTGAGCTTATGAAAGGCTTCCACGCGATGGGCTACAAGATCATTGCAACCGGTGGAACAGCAACTGCACTCGAAGAAGCAGGTCTGAACGTAATGAACGTTAACAAGCTTGATGAAGGAGAACCAACCATTCTCGACCTTATCCGGGGTGGTAAAGCTAACTTCGTCTTTAACACACTGACCAAGGGCAAAACACCGGAGCGCGACGGATTCCGTATCCGCCGTGAAGCGGTAGAGAACGGTGTCGTATGTATGACATCCCTGGATACAGTAACGGCGCTCCTGATTATGCTTCAGACGATTAACTTCTCATCAGAATCTATGCCTGCTTTTGTAGGACAATAATTTAACCACAACAAGTCATAGGTGAACGAAAAGACAGGAACGGTTTGCGACTATTCGCAGACCGTTCCGCTATGCCTAGGGTCTAATAGAAAAGTGCGGCGCTGTCGCACCGGATAGGAGTGCTGTATGGTACAAGAGCTTACCTTGGAACAAAAAGCTATGGCGAAGCGAATTATGATTCCTTTGGATTATCCTAATGCTGAACAGGCGAGTGTGTTGATTAACAAGCTGGAGGGAATTCCCTGCTATATGAAGGTGGGGATGCAGCTTTTTTATGCGGCTGGCCCCGAATTTATTAAAGATTTGAAGCGCCGCGGTTATTCCGTATTTGTAGATCTGAAAATGCATGATATCCCCAATACGGTTAAAGGTGGCGCAGAAAGCCTGACTCAGCTTGGAGCGGATATGTTCAATGTCCATGCCTCCGGCGGTTCAGCCATGATGGCAGCGGCTCGCACTGGAGCAGCAGCGGCGGTAAGCATCAATCCTTCGCTAAGCATGCCGCTGATTATCGCAGTCACACAGCTAACCAGCACTAGCCAGGAGGTCATGAACAGCGAGATCGGTATATCTGGCAATGTTACGGACACTGTCGTTCGATACGCCAAACTGGCGGCCGAAGCTGGACTGGACGGTGTTGTGGCATCACCCCAGGAATCCGCTGCAATCGCTGCTGCCTGTGGCCCAGCTTTCTGTACAGTTACACCGGGGATACGACCGGCAGGGTCATCCGTGGACGACCAATCCCGTGTGATGACACCGGGACAAGCTATACGGCAGGGCAGCCATTACCTAGTGATAGGACGACCTATTACAGGAGCGGAAGATCCATACCAAGCCGCACTAAATATCATTGAGGAGATGACACAGGCATGAGCTCATTATTGAATAAAAGTGAACAAATCGCTGCCTATTTACTGAATATCGGAGCGGTAGCACTGCGCCCCCAGGAGCCATTTACATGGACTTCGGGTATCAAATCCCCTATCTATTGTGATAATCGCCTGACCTTGTCCTACCCTGAGGTCCGCAATTATATTGCGGATGCTTTTGCAGAACTCATTACAAGTCAGTATCCAGATGCTGAGGTGATTGCGGGTACGGCAACAGCTGGTATTCCTCATGCCGCATGGGTCGCACAGAAGTTGAATCTGCCAATGGCTTACATTCGTGATAAGGCTAAGGGACATGGAAAGCAAAACCAAATTGAAGGTCTAATAACATCCGGACAAAAGGTTATAGTAATCGAGGATCTGATCTCAACCGGCGGCAGCTCGATTAAAGCAGCGCAGGCTGTGCAAGAAGCTGGAGGTAATCCCTTGGCTGTTCTGGCTATCTTCAGCTATGAGCTAGATCGTGCTACTGATGCTTTTTCGGCCGCAGGTGTCCCTCTGCACAGTTTATCTAACTACAATACTTTGATTGATGTAGCGCTAACCCAGGGCAAGATTGCCGAAAATGATGTAGAATTGCTTCGCTCCTGGAGAAAAGATCCGGCGGCATTTGGTGTGTAAGGAATCCCTTTCATTCTGATCTCCTAATATAGCAGTCCATTGAATGACCCTCGCCTTATGGTGCAGGGTCTTTCTTGCGACTGGGAGATATATTATAAATCCTAATCTCAAATACTGGAAATAACATGACCAAATCGTAGTTTAACTTTAAACGGCCTGTAACTTACCCTCCAATGAAAACCTTTATAATCCAAATTAAGGAGTCGCTTTGTAACCTTTTTATAGGACATGGAACGATTATTTTTCGGGAGGGTAAATTTATGAATACAAGTAAAAGAAAACGTACGCCAGGGCGTCTTCTGAGCCTTGGCATCTGTACGGTGCTTCTGCTGCCGCTGGCTTCTGAGGGATGGAATACGGCGTGGGCTGAACCGCTGAAGGCTCCACAGGAGCAACGTGTGCTGCGTATCGGCAGTCTCTGGAGCGGAGAGGATGACACATATTTCCGCCAGCAATTCACCGATATGTATGAACTGCAGCATCCTGAAATCAAGCTGGAACTCGTATCTGCAATTGATGCAAGTGAGCTTCGATTCAGCAGTGCTTTTCCGCAGCCAAACACGGATAATCTGGGGAGTATTCGCGGGATTATGGGCGGGGAACATCCGGTGGATGTAATCATTGGAGAAAGCCAGCTATTGAAAAGTCTTGCTGAGAACAATCTTGTGTTACCTTTGCAGCCTCTTATTGACCGGGATCACTATGATATAAGTACGATGGCTCCTACTATGCTAAATGGAATCCGTGAGCTTGGAGGGGGGAATTTGTTTGCGCTGGCGCCAACTTTTTCCTCAAGTGCACTCTACTATAACAAAAAGATTTTTGATGCCGCTAAAGTGGCTTATCCCACTAATGGGATGACATGGGATGAAATGTTCGCTCTTGCTGCCAAGGTTACGAAGGTTTCTAAAAAGAGTGAGAGCCGTGTTTACGGGTTCTCAATGAATCGTTACCTGGCTGATCCATTCTGGGATTTGCAGACCTATGTCTCTCCCCTTAAGCTTTCCCAGTACGACAACAAGGGTGAGAAAATGACCGTAAACAATGCCCAGTGGAGTAAAGCATGGACTACTTATAGCGGTTTGGTTAAAAAGCAAACGGTGCCTGGACTGGATAGTCAGGAATTTATGTGGACTGATGGCAAGCCCTATAGCCCGATTCAAGGAGACTTGTTCCTTACGAGTAAAGCTGCGATGGTTGTCGGAGAATACGGTTATATTAATGAGTTGACTTCCGTCCACCGGAATGCCTCCAAAATTAAAAATTACAAGCCTGTGGACTGGGGCGTGGTGACGGTTCCAACCTATGCGGAGAAACCGGATGTTGCCGTAGGAACTTGGCTTGGCACCATGATGGCAATCGGAATTACAGCTACTAATCCAGAGGATGCTTGGGATTTTATTAAATTTGTGAACAGCAAGGAAGTTGCTAAAATCAAAGCACATAACCGCTATGAACTGACTTCACGTAAGGAATATATTACTTCTCAGGATCCGAATATAAACTTAGAGGCATTTTATACTCTAAAGCCGCTACCCCCTAATGATCTGAAAATGGATAGCTTGCTCACCCAAAAGCCGGCAATTAGTCAGGTTAGCGATGCGGGACGACAGTTATTTATTGAAGTCTTCGAGGGAAAAAGATCCGTTCCAAATGCGTTAAAAGCATGGGAGAAGCAGGGAAATGCCATGCTGCTGCAGCTGATTACAAATCCCCAGATGTCCTTCGATTTGGAGAACGGTTAGCTTCAGAAGAGTGCGGTAAGAAATGACTAAGAAGCATATGATACGAAGGGGTGTTCCTTGAAAGTCATGGAAATGGCCTGTAGGACACCTTTTTAGGGTTATTTTATAAAAAGTGGGCATGCTAAGTTCAGAGCAGGGGTAATTCATTCCCAAAAAAGGAGAAGAGGGCAGCATGAACTGGATATACTTCGCCAAGCTGTTCAGAACCAGATTTCAAGCAGGATGTCTGGCAAAACGGTTGGAGCAAGATGGCTGGATTTATGGTTATCATGACCCGCGCTTTGTAGAAATTTATCGCTCGCGTAAAGGTCGCTACGGTGTTCGTTTCCTTCCTTGAGAAGTTTTATTAATCCCTACTTGACTTATCACCCCTATATAATGTATATTATTTATTGTCGCTGTTTGAATATGATTACTGACGCGGGGTGGAGCAGCCCGGTAGCTCGTCGGGCTCATAACCCGAAGGCCGCAGGTTCAAATCCTGCCCCCGCAACCAATTTATTTACAAGCAGCAATTATATATGACGGATATTTTTCATCCGGGCCCTTAGCTCAGTTGGTTAGAGCGGTCGGCTCATAACCGATTGGTCGGGGGTTCGAGTCCCTCAGGGCCCACTTATTAAAAACCCTTACTTTGTAAGGGTTTTTTGCTGTTTAAAGGCGGATTTAATAGTAAGATGCTAGCGTAATGGCGGCGAATAGATTAGCTCCCCACCCTGAGCGCATCCTGAGTCTGCATTTACCTATAGTTCCAAACGGAATATACTAACTATGGATGTTAAATTTTATAGTAATAAGTGAGGGGAATTCGTTGGAGAAGAATATACTAGACTTTCATTCATCGGAGCGGAATATCATTTTACTCGGTGACTTTAGTGAAACGGAAATTGTGGAAAAAGGCTCAAAATTGAAGGCTCATAGTCATGCAAAAGATGTGGGGACTGCCGTAGGTATCAAAGTAGCGGGTAGAATTGCTAGTAAATTAGTCCTTCCTATAATAAATCCGATAGGGGCTGCCATAGTTAATGGAGCTGCTGACATAGCTAGTATGGCAAGTATAAGTAGTTTGCTAAAAAACACTACTGCTGAATTTACATATCTAAAGGTTCCCTATTCTCAGGCACATGATTTTTTGAAATGGAAGGGTTCCTTAGTGCCCCAAAAAGATGCCTATTATATCAAAAACCCGCATGATGATCGTGTTTATTTTCCAGCCGATAAATTTCATACTTTGGCATTTGAAGAGAAGTATAACGAGGCGATTAGATTGCTTATGGCTCTTAAGCCGAAAAATCTTACAGTAGAATATAGAGAAGGGTATGCCCGGGAACTTAACGCCAAAGTGAAGGGTAAGAAGGAAGTTATAAATGCAGAGGCTGATCTTAAAGTAAATCAAGTCAAAGGGAATGAGGTGCTGTTCAGCGCTGAATTTGAAAAGCCGAATTTCTTCTCCAGAGCAAAGAAACCCTCTGATCTTATATGGTATCCTTCCGAGGAAAAATGGCATAGCCTAGTTGACGGTGTGATAAATCATGGATTAAAAAAGGTTGAAATGGATATTAGTTATAATGATGATTTTGGGGTTACCGCAAATTTACAAGCCTCTATAGCAAAAGCAATTGGAGGAAAGATAGAGTCGAAGTATACCGTATTTAGACAAACGCTATGGAAGGTTAGTGCGACTTTTTGGTAAACGAATAAATCTCTTAAAGGCAATCCAGTATCTTCTTCGGAAACGATAGAGGAATTGACCAACATGGATATGTATCTTTCTGTGGGCTGCTCCGAAGTCATGCTAAATGACTCTGGAAGCAGCCTATTTGGGTTGATCACTTACTTCATAATTAATCGGATCGGGGAGAGCAGAGTGTGGGTACCTTTTCTCCCTGAGCCCCCATCACAGCCAATAATTGCCCTTGAAAAATACGCCTTTGAATTTGGTCTATACGCTGCATAGCCAGCTCTCGGGGTACTTCAAATTCGGTTGTGATGAAGCTGATGGCTTCGCTTCTTAATTCTGGCAATGATCTTCTTGAGATCATGGAATATGGCATAGCGGCATAAAGGATAAATCGATCCGCTTCATCTTGTTGTGCTTGGGTATAATGCTCGGGCATTACACTTTGGTTGCCCGCGTGGCGGAGTAAATGACAAAGCTCATGTAAAAATTCAAGGCGCTGCATTCCGGCAGGCAGGCGATTATCGATGAACATACTATACATACCGGCCGAGGCCTCAATGCCTTTGCTCCTTACATCTAAATAATGAATCCAAATATTTAGCCGTTCTGAAATATTAGTTATTGATATCTGTGAAGGTTCTCTAATACCCAATCTTTCATAAAGATCCTCAGTCCATTTCTCCAAAGCAGTCATTTGATAATATGATTTCATTATAGCCACCTCAGTCCGTTTAAGAACAAATGTTCCTATTTCACTAAGCATAAAGCAAATAAACTTTAATATCAAGCATTCACTCTTTTCTTTGCCAATTTGCCCAAACGGTATGGTCTATTGCCACATATTCTGTGCTGTAGTCATTATCAATTAGGAGGTTTTCGTAAATGGGAAATGAATGTTGTTACGGTGGTCATGTTGGTGGAGCTAATGTAGGTCCTGGTCCGGTATTGCCAGTTGTTAGTCCTTGGACTTCAACAGGTGCAATTCTGGTTCTTTACATCCTGTTGGTTATTATCTTAAAAGCCTGTATATTCTAAACATGCTAAAAACCGTTCCGGTCCTATTAGGCATCTGCCTGCAGGACCGGAACGGTTTTGAATTTGTCTTGAGCTTTATTTGAACATAAACTCGACGCGTGTACCGTCAGCAAAGTCTTCTAGTTGATTGCCAACCCAGCTTCCGGCGCCTCGATTATCGCTCGGAGGTATGTATTCGATGTCTGCGCCTTCTCCGCCCTCCAGACACATAGCCATAGGCCACTCATCCCGGTCATAGCCTTTTTTAGTAGGCACACCTTTTAGGGAAAGGCGGCGATTTTCGTCAGCACCCTCGCGGTCAATCGTGCAGATCGGTGCCTCGCCATCCTCAATAGCATCTTGAATATGCCTCGCTGTCTTCGGATAACGATCGACAGGGAAGAGGATTTGTACAACCTTTCCGCTGGACGTGGAAGAGGGCTCGTTGCTGAATCTTTCTTCTTCGAACAGATAACTTGCTACGACAAATAGCAGGAGAATAATAACACTCCATAGTAATTTCCGTTTTCGTGCTTTCACTGCGGCTCCTCCTTCTACTTAGTCAAATAAGTACGGCTATGAAAAAACGATAGCCGTTTTTATTTAAGCGTAAATTAGGGCTCTTTCTCGAAATCAGTGCTTGATTTTCCGTTTACGTCACTGTGCCGGGAACGATTTCGATTTAACTTCGCCTGATGTTTCACCGGGTTTGGGGTAACTACGTCTTACAGGTAGCGAATCCGGGTTGCGGACCAGTCCATCGGTGAATTAGAGGGGAAAATGCCCGCTAATACCGACCGAAACGCCATGAATATGAGATTAAAGGGAAAATATCCCTATAATCTTACCCATTCCGTCCCAAAGAGGTATATCCTCAAAATTAGCGGGCGAAATTCCCTCTAATTGCCCAAATGGGGTAGCGGGTGCAGAAATAGAGGGAGAAAACGCCTCTATTGGGCGTAATGGATTTCTGTCTTTCTGGTCACCTGTCAAGAACTGATATTAGTGTTGAGCCTAAATTAGTATATCTTATATCTAAAAGCTCTGTACGTTTTTTTAATAGCGGTGCTAGAACCTACACTGATCATCTATCAGTTGGACATGGAGGGAACTATGATTAGCAAGTTATTTGGGCAAGCCGGTTATTTTAAAAACCATCCCGTCATAACGCTGGCATTCGCTGAGTTATTAGTAAGGAAGCGTGTGAAAATGATCTGCTTGGAGACACCCTCACCGGACCAATACCCTTTTGAAGTACATAAATATTTATTTAAGAATAAAATCCTTGTCACCGAAAATTTAACGAATGTTGAGCAGCTATTAAATGTGGATTCGTTTGAGGTGATTGCATTGCCTCTGCATATCCGGGCGGATTCTTCAGTTGCAAGAGTAATTGCTCGGGTAAGGTAACTTCTGACGAATGTTTTACCCTGTATACGCGCAAACTTTGGTGGACATACACTGAGAAATAGTGCGAGGGGTGAAGCGATATGAAAGAGAAGTTAATCATGCAGTCTATTCGCAAGCTGGCAAGATCCTTCAACAGCGAAGAAGAAACCAAAGGACTGGTCGAAGAGGCTGGTAAGTCTAAATATGTGCTCCTGGGTGAAGCATCCCATGGTACCTCGGAGTTTTATACTGTCCGTGCAGATTTGTCTAAACGTTTGATTTCGGAAAAGGGCTTCCGATTCATTGCGGTAGAAGGGGATTGGCCCTCATGCTACACGTTGAACCGGTATGTTAAGGGTTATACCGATGAGGGTGTCGATGCAAAAGCAGCGCTAAGTGACTTCAATCGATGGCCTACCTGGATGTGGGCTAATCGTGAGATTATAGAGCTTGCTGAATGGCTTCGTCAGTATAATAGGGACAAACCGGATGAGGAGAAGGCTGGTTTTTACGGGATCGATGTGTATAGTCTCTGGGAGTCTATGGACGAAATCTTGAAGTATTTGAGTTCGAAGGAGGACACTTCTGATCTGGAGGCAGCCAAACGGGCGTTTGAATGTTTTGAGCCCTATGATCGGGAGGGCCAGTCGTACGGGATTTCTGCTTCCATATATGGAGAAGGCTGCGAGAATGAGGTTGTTTCCCTTCTCCTCAGGCTGCAGGACAAGTGGAAGGACGCTTACCCGAAGGATAAAGAGAATGCGTTAAGCGCTGAACTGAACGCGTTGGCGGTAAGAGGGGGAGAAGCCTACTACCGGACTATGATTCGCCATGACACCGAGTCTTGGAATATCAGGGATCGCCATATGGTCGAGGCTCTGGAGAAGCTGATGGAATTCCACGGTGAAGGCGCCCGAACGATTGTCTGGGAACATAATACCCATGTTGGGGATGCCCGAGCGACGGATATGGCTGAAGACGGGATGGTTAATGTAGGACAGCTACTTCGGGAGGAGCATGGGGATGAGGTATTTGCCATCGGCTTCGGCACCTACCAGGGAACCGTTATAGCAGGTAAGTCATGGGGGGCTCCAATGGAGATAATGCGTGTGCCGGCCGCAGTTGCCAACAGCTGGGAGGAGATGCTTCACCGGGATGGTGCGGAGGACAAGCTGCTTTATTTTGACAAGGAGGATTCTGTTTTGGACGATACCTTCATTGGTCACCGTGCGATCGGTGTGGTGTACCATCCGGAATGGGAACGGGGGAATTACGTGCCTACGGTCATCTCCAAACGGTATGATGCCTTCATTTACATTGATCAGACGAAAGCGGTTAGCCCGTTAGCGTTAGAAACTGTTAAGGTATAGAGAACAATAGAAGCGAGGCTGCCGGAGGTGTCCGGTGGTCTTTTTTCGCGGTGTGCAGTAATGTTAAGAGAGATGCTCTATATTTTGACTAAAGAGGAGCTTGTTTAATGATCAGGATGTAACAAAGGTCGCCGACCTGTACAATCACGATACCTTGAATGAGGTCAGTTGCTTGGAATTTTTAAAAGCGTCAGCTATATCACCTGTTATTCATGATGTACTAGAGTGCTCTAATGAAAGAGTATTAGTGAATACATACATATGCATCAGGTGCTGATCCCCATGGGATTCGGAAGAGTAACGCGGAGCAAATAAGAAGTCTAGTATTAGACCTCGGATTCGTACCCCAGCATTTGGTCAACCTGAATGTTCTGGATTGGGAGTGGGCGGAGTGGGCGGAGTGGGGGCATCCTCTGAATGACGTTGGTTGGGTGGTATGGTTCACGAAACTCCACTATCCCCAATTAGCTCCTGTTTTGAATAACGCTTTTGTTGAGATCAGGTTGAATGGATCCGGCGTTTAGAATGGACATTTGATACTCTGGAGGAAAATAATATGATGGAACAATTAAAAACACCAAGTATCATGGGGAATAATATTTATCTACGTTTTGTTAAGGCCTCTGATTTGGATACTTATTATTCTTTATTACAGGAACCTGAATTGAACCGACTAACGGGTTCGCAAAGCGAATTTACGGGTGAGGAAATCGCTGTTTGGATCGAGAAGATCGGGGTCCCCCAAGAAGGCCGTGTGGATTTCATGATTGTGGTGAAGGGCACAGATCAACTGGTAGGTGAAGTGGTGTTGAACGAAATAGACCCTATCAATCGGAGTGCGAATATTAGGATTTGCATTCAAGGGACTCAACATCGCGGCAAGGGTTACGGCACAGAAGCTATGATACATATGATCCGCTACGGCTTCAAAACCTTGAATTTACATAGGATTCATCTGGGGGTTTACGACTTTAATCCCCGAGCCATACATGTGTACGAAAAGCTTGGATTTCAACGGGAGGGAATTGAGCGGGATAGCCTATATCAGGACGGGGAGTTTCATGACATGATTTTGATGGCTATGCTTGAGGATGAGTTTCGCTTTATTTATGGAGAAAAAAGTCCGAATTAATAGTATAAAATAAAAAGGCAGCCGCAACTGCCTTTTTTTACAGAGTAAGTACTCTATAATGATCTAAAGTTCTTCCAAGCTGTTCAAAGGAACCTCTTGTTCCTGCTCAGGGTGATCGAGAGGGAAGATTCTAGCCACTTCATTCCCTTCATCCACGTTTTGTATGTAAATAAGAACTCCTTCATAGGACACTTTAGCCATAGAAGGTGATTTGGCAATTTCTTTTGCGCGTTGGATGTTCATAATCTTTAACCTCCATTTTTACTTTGTCTTAATGTTTTCACAATATGGATAAAGTATGCATCCTCAATTTTTACAAATATTTCATTTGCTCTTTACAAAACTCCACATTATGCTTTAGTAGGAGGGATAGAGAAATGAAAAAAATGTTATTAGTGGGACTGATTTTGGTATTTTCCCTACTCAGCGCCTGTAGCAATGAGCCTACGGCTATTGTCTCCAAAGAAGACAAACAGGCCCATGTGCAAAAATTCTTTGATGAAATGTCAGCGATCGAACAGGAAGGGAAATCTTCGTTGGAGGATTTTAATGAATCACTTGCCTCCTATTCCGCTGGAAAAGCTACGGACAAGCAGTTGAAGAAGGCGATTGATGTATTTCAGAACACAGCTACAGATATATTACAACAGGTTAATGATGTGGAAATTTCCTCGGGGTTGCCCCAAGACATTAAGGCATTTCTGGAAGACTCCAAAATTGCCTTTCAAAGTGCTTACTCATTAAAAGAGCAGGCCTCGCAAGGCGCAGATTCGGCTACCGTGACGGCTGAGCAATTTAAAGAATTAAATCAGAATGCTGAGCTCGCCATGATGTACGGGATTTCTAAGCTTAATGAGGCAAGGGTAGCTTCAGGGCTTGTGGAAGCTGAATCAGCGATAGAAGCTAAATAGATTTGGTGTATGAATACACAAAAAAGGCGCTCGACAAATTAATTTGTCAGCGCCTATTTACATCGTTCGTATGATGTTTATTTTGATCGGAGTAATCTGGCTTTGAATTTCTTATGCTTCCACTGTTTTAATTGTATCCCACACAGCTGTAATAGAATGATGAAGACAGTTGCAAGGATAAGCCCAATAACTATTCCGGTTACACTTCCTTTGGTAAAGTCTGAAAGCGAATGGTTCTGATATACAATAAGGAACAGAATGACTATGTATGCCGGTATCATCATAAGTAGTGGAGCAGTTTTTTTCAAAGCTGGGGCTCCTTTCACAATAGAGATACACAATATTATACATATTTTAGGATGAAAATGTTTGAGATATTTGTCACTTATTTCTTATTGATAATTCGCTACAGCATTGAGTATAATACAAACGTACGTTCCCTTTATTGGGGATAGAGCTGAGCGGAGGGAGAAATGAATTCAATGGCCAAAAAACTGGACGGAAATGGGCTGTGGGAGAGTAGCCGCATGATGCTGCCGGAGCATAAAAGCCGGATTAGACGCGATGAACTGGAGACCCTGCGGCGTGATAAGCCAACCCTAGATGATCAAAAGCAGGAGGAGATGGAGCGCGCGCTCGTATTGTCTCTTCGCAACCATGTTCGGGTAACTATAGTCCTATTCGACCCCTTTGAGGATGTTAGGCTTAGCGGGTTTATAACCTCCATTCATGCCCACACGCGTGAGATCAAATTGCAGTGGGCGGAAGAATGGAAGTGGATTGCTCTGGATAATATCGTTGAAGTGTATACGTGTTAACAGTAAGGGTGATAAAGAACTAAGACGGTGGGTGGCTACTCTTTGGAGTCGTTTCCACCGTTTTTTTCATAGGCGATCAACGTAACGGAGTTATTACCGGTTAGATTAGATAAAGCATCCTCAGCCCTTCTTATGATCTCAACTGCGTCCTCTTGATTACTAAGTGCTGCGATTTTGTAGTTATCACTATGGATATCCATAAAGTTGTCCCCCCTTTCCTTTAGTATATTTCCCTAAGGTTTTACAGGATATCCGGGTTATGAGTACAAGCAAGTGTGATTTTATAACATTACATATACCAGGGGGTGATTATATGCTTACTCTGGATCAAGTACAGGATAAATCGGAAGCCCGTCTTAAAGGGCTTAATCCCGCACTTATGGCATATACCAAAGAATTAATACAGCAATGCTACTTCAAGGATGTTCCCATCATTATTACACAGGGTTTGCGGACTATTGCAGAGCAAAATGCGCTGTACGCGCAGGGTAGAAGCAAACCGGGACCCATTGTTACCTACGCTAGGGGTGGAACCAGTTATCACAATTATGGCTTAGCAGTTGATTTCGCGCTGCTCCTGCCGGATGGGAATACCGTTTCCTGGAACATGAGTCGTGACCTTGACCAAGACCGCAAAGCGGACTGGCAGGAAGTTGTAACAGTTGCCAAGCAGCTTGGTTTTGAGTGGGGGGGAGATTGGACCTCTTTTAAAGACAATTCTCATCTGCAGATCACCTTCGGTTTGACGATTAATCTACTGCGGACAGGCAAGCGTCCTACTGCACAGCAGGTTCAGGATCTCTTAACGCGGATTAGCGGAGGTGACAACGGATTGAATAAAGATGCCAAAGTAACGATAACCATAAATGGTCAGAAACTTACGGAAGGGTTTATTGATTCGGGGACGACCTATGCACCAATACGGGCCATAGCTCAGGCGCTGGGAGCAACAGTTACTTTCGATCCTGGTAGTAAAACTGTGGATATCATTTTTTTGAATAAATAAGGAGATAAGTGGGGAAATTATCAGCGATAAACAACAAAGGAGGCATAACAACTTGAATAAGCTGATAAAAAGCTTTGTGTGCTGTTCTGTTTTATCCATGAGTCTGTTAGGTGTTGGTTACGCATCAAGTGCAGCCGGAACTACAGGCATGGGTGGTAACAATCATGTCGGAAACGGTACGAATGGCATTGGAACTATGGGTACCGACACCATGAATGGAACCAATGGCACAGGCGCTATGAACAGAACTGGCAACATGTTGAACAATGGGGTCCGCAACGGAGTAAATGACAATAACAGAGTGTCCCCGTTGGCTAACAACAACCGTAATGGAAATGGGAATTACCGTGCGACGGCAACAAATGCTACCGATAATGATAACGATGGTTTTAGCTGGGGCTGGCTTGGCCTGGTAGGACTTCTCGGTCTAGCTGGCATGAGAAGCAGAAGCGGCGAACGTCGATAATTCAGCTTCCAAATAACCTGTCTCAGCTTCTGCTGGGATGGGTTATTTGTATGTTCAATCAGAGATATAAAAATTCCTTAGAGAAAAGTATTGCCCTTTTTCAAAATCCATGATATGATATTTCTTGTCGCGTTACACGCTACAAACACTTTATATCATGCCGGGGTGGCGGAACAGGCAGACGCACAGGACTTAAAATCCTGCGGTACGTGAGTACCGTACGGGTTCGACCCCCGTCCTCGGCATCTTTGATTTATAAGGGTTTTCAGAGCTATGATTCTGTGACCGACATTCGCAAAACCGCTTAAAATTCAGTAGTCCTGTGTACCTGAAAAGGTCGTTTCAACAACACAGGATTACGGAAGCATGAATCCTCCTTTGCAGCGCTTGGGGTTAAATCTCAGGTGAAGGCGAAGGAGGTTTTTGTTATGGCTGGAAGATTAACAAAGGTAAGAAAGGTGAGAAAGTCAGCACCCGCAACGTATGAGGTGGCATTGGAACAGTTTCTGCTATGGAAGAAGGCACAGGGGATATCGGAACAGACTATGAAGGATTACAGAGAGCATGTGAACCGTTTCACTTTAGGAGGTATCCCGAGGCGAACAATCCGCAAGCTGTTGAATCTTTGGAGAGAAGTGTTTACGAATATCTTGGTGAGGACAACATCAAACCAGCCAGGTACAATAATCGTCTTGTATATTTAAGCACATCCTTCAACTGGTGTACCGATAATGGAATGATTGAAGATAATCCACTGCTGAACTTTAAGAAGCGGAAAGCCGAAGGCAGGATTGTCAATCTTGATGAGAATGTTCTAATGATGCCAGATGTAAGCACATATACGGGGCTGCGCAACCATACATTGATGATCTTCTTCCTGGATACAGGAATTCGCCCTAAAGAGGCATTTGCGCTGCGTAAATCAGACTTTAATGTACAAGCGCTAGAAGTTGAAGTAAGGCAGGAGACAGCCAAAACGAAGGCCTCACGCACCCTTCATTATTCACCTGAGACAGCAAAGGTTATTTCTGATCTGCTCTCTGTTCGTCCTGAGGAGTGGGATGAATCTGTCCCAGTATTTTGCACGTATGAGGGAAATCCGCTTAATCGGCTTTCATGGGGCGACAGAATCGAGTCTTACTGCAAGAAGCTTGGAACCCATATTGTTCCGTATGATTTGCGGCATTCATTCGCTCTTCTGTTCCTGCGGCAAGGCGGCAATGCACTGGCCTTGCAACGTATGCTAGGACATGTTGATCTTACTATGACCAAGCGTTATGTAGCTCTAACGAACAATGATTTGAAGAATCAGCATGCGCTAGCTTCGCCGATAAAGAGACTGCTTCCATCTAAGAAACGGATGGGTAAGCTTAAATAATAGAAGTTGAGCACCATCTCATTGTGGGATAGGTGCTCTTTCTATTTTGGCTCATTAATTCTTAACCTTATTGATAAAGCGATTGATTCCAATTACTGCAAATACAAGGATCAGCAAGATAAACCATGCAGGAGCAGAGAAGGCCTTACCGCCGCCCAGAGCGATACCGATATTACCCATTGAGTTTCACCTCCTTTCCCGTGGACTGAGCCGCAGCGGTAGACCATTCTGATACTAGTTGCCGCCAGTTATCTCTAGTCAAAGGATTGAACAGGAACTCTATGAGCGGTTTACGGAAGTTTCCAACAATAAGAGTAAGCAAGGCGAATCAGTAGAAGTCAGGACGATCCGAAAAGATCTCTATATTGTATTGGTTCTCAATTGTTTCAATGAATTGACCGAAGACTGGGATATTGTAGAGACTTCCGTAGCTTGATTCTAAATTCGAGCAATAGTCTTTGATTAGTTCTATAAGATCAAAGGATTCAACGTATTCGTGCTCTTCAGATAAACTGACCGCATTTTTCCAGGTCTGAAGCTGAAGCCAGTTATAGGCATGTCCCAGAATCGTATCCTGCATATCATTAGCACTTAGGTTATTCAGACTATTGAAGGAATGGAATACTTCCTTTGGTATGGCTCCATTCCTAGTAATTCCTGCTATCAACTTGCTGACAAGAAGGTATCTTCTAGCTGTATCATTAGCTTTTTTCTTCTTAGCCGCAAGGGATTGGATAGTAGGGCGCCCCATTGGCTTAGGCGCTTTATCAGCCTCGTCCTCGGCGATACGGTGGATGTAATCCGCATAGTCGGGCTGGCTAAGTAACCTGTGACAGTATTAAAGTAGTCCATGATGCCGCTGTGAAATTTTAAGAGTCTAGCCTTGAGTTTGTCCCACTGAACAGGGTAGCCTTTCCAGTAAAGAATGAAGATATAATTCTTTTGATTCCCCATTGCTTTATTTGCTTTAAGTTCCTCAATGAAGCGGATAGCTTCCATTGTTCGTTTGTGGTAATAGGTCTTAACCCCTCTCATGCGGCATTGTCCGTCCTTATCACTTACAATCAGACCATATTCATAGTATCGCTCAAACATATACTCGCTAAGGTTTATGCCTTCTGCTTCAACCCGTTGCATTAGGTCCTTCTTCAACATTTCTCTCACCTCTTGAACTGATTGTAGCCTGCCTATGAGGTCGAAACAACGGGATGATAATGCGGAAATGAACAGAAGGAAATCATTTTATTTGTGGAGAGAATGACTTGGGTAGAGATTACAAAGAGGGGTGATTCACGATTCTAGCTGCATATTGCATCCAAGGGATGCTGTCTATATTGGAACCTGGTGTAGTTGATAATATTTTCCTGAAGCACTTTGAGATGTGAGGAGTCGAAGAAAATCCATTGATTGATATGCTTTCCCGTGCTCAGATCGAGGGGGAGCTCCAAAGAATTCTCTACTTTCTTGTGACGATAAGTCTGCTTCTTATATCGGTACTCTATAGCCCGTCTAGTCTGCACGTAACAGGACACATTATATATTCTTCCTCCGAATCCAACCATGAGGTCTATGCTTTAACCGAATTCTCTTCAAATACCCGTAGGAACTGTCTATGGCATCGTATGTAGTGATTCATAAACTCATCCTGTGACATATTGATTAATCCTCCAGTTTCTTCTCGATAAGGTTGCTAAGAGCATTTTGTTTCTTCGTCCATCTCTCCTTACGCCGTTTCATTTTCTCAATCAACAGCTCGGCATCTTCTTTTAGCTCTTCATATTCCAAAGAACTAAAAGAAAATGGTTCATCAATGACTATTTCAGTCACAAGTCCAGATTTAACAGTTAGTGTGAGGGGGGCCTCATATGCAGGCTTCATTGTTCTATAGTCCCTGATTGGGCTATGCAATCCACTAATCTGAAAAGGTTACCGAATACTGGGTGATTCACGCATTTATTCACTCCAAATACTGCTATGCTAATTTAATGTCCTGACTAATGCTCTGTCCAGACTATCTAATAGCAGGCACATTGAGCCCCTAGGGAACTTTCATAGCTACGGTGTACACAAGGGCTGAAATGCTTCCGATAATAGCAATCCCCGATGCTCCCCCATCTCATAAGCAACTTCCTCAATGGATGCGGCCATGTCGAAATCAAATTGCATCAAATAGATACCCATACCGAGACCGGCAATCAGAAGCGAGAGGCTTTTTATACGGATAACATTCTAGCCCTTAGAGCTTTTTGCTAATTCCTCCGTATTCCCATTTCGGGAAACTTCCCATAATAGGAAAATTCTCGTACACCCTTTCCCTTTTTGGGAAAGGGTGTGTTTTTTTTGCAGCCGCCGTTCAGTCGACCGGATAGCCTGTCTGACGGCTGTAATTCAAGGGAATCCACCTGAAAAAAATAAAAATAGAGAATTCTGCAAAGTTGGCACGGAATTTGCTGGTATATAGGTGAGGGCCAAATCAAGAGGAGGGATTCACTTGCGTATTTCAAAAGAATTACTTAGCGGGATGTACCGGAAGATGCAGAGTATCAGAAAATTTGAAAAGACTGCATCCACCTTTTTTGCAGAAGGAAAAATACCGGGCTTTGTCCATCTTTACATCGGGGAAGAAGCAATCGCCGTTGGAGCATGCGCCAATCTGCGGGATGACGATTATATTACGAGTACCCATCGGGGGCATGGACATATCGTGGCCAAGGGCGGAAATCTGAAATATATGATGGCAGAGCTGTTCGGCAAGGAAACCGGGTACTGTAAAGGTAAAGGCGGTTCGATGCATATTGCGGACGCGGAGCTGGGCATATTGGGCGCCAACGGAATTGTCGGCGCGGGCCATCTGATTGCAACCGGGGCGGCGTGGAGCGCTCAATATAGAGGAAGCGATCAGGTCAGCGTGTGCTTTTTCGGAGACGCTTCCACGAATCAGAGTACTTTTCATGAAGCGATGAATCTAGCGAGTCTATGGAAGCTGCCGGTTATTTTTGTATGCGAGAACAATCTGTATGGGATATCGGTCAGCCAAGCCAGACATCAGACCATCAAGGATATTGCCAAACGTGCCGAGGGCTATTGCATGCCTTCCCTTACGGCTGACGGCAACGATGTGGTTACGGTGTACGAACATGTGCAAGAGGCGGTACAGCGGGCGAGAAATGGTGAAGGTCCTACCCTGCTGGAATTCAAAACGTACAGACAGCATGGCCACTTCGAAGGTGATCCGGGAGCTTACAGACCGAAGGAAGAAGTGGAGGCCTGGCTGCAAAAGGACCCGATTCCCAGATTTGAGAAGTACATCATGGAGAACAAACTGATGACGGCGGACGAGTTGAAGCAGATCGAGGATGAGGTTGACGGGAATATTCAGGAGGCGCTTGATTTCGCTTTTGCCAGTAATTATCCGGCTCTGGAATCTTCAGTTCAAGATATTTATTCCGATATCGTTGAGGAGGCGCGCAGCAGATGAGAAAAATGACCTATGGTGAAGGAATCCGTGAAGGTATGCGCAGCAAAATGCTGGAGGATCCGAATGTTGTGTTGCTCGGGGAGGATGTCGGGCCGTACGGAGGAACCTTTGGGGTAACGAAGGGCCTTTGGGAGCAATTCGGCGAAGAGCGTGTACGGGATACCCCGATTTCCGAAGGAATTATTGTGGGGGCTTCCGTCGGGGCGGCCGCAACAGGACTGAGACCTGTGGCCGAGCTGATGTTCATTGACTTTCTGACCTTCGGCATGGACGGACTGGTGAATCAGGCTGCGAAGATGCGATACATGTTCGGCGGCAAAATCTCCGTGCCGCTCGTGCTGCGGCTGCCGGCCGGCGGTGGAATCAGTGCGGGGGCACAGCACTCCGGGTCGCTGGAGGCCTGGGTTACGCATGTTCCGGGACTCAAGGTGGTCTATCCTTCCAACGCGCAGGATGCCTGGGGAATGATGCTGACCGCGATTGAAGATGACAATCCGGTGGTGTATATCGAGAGCAAGGTTCTGTATTCGAAGAAATACCAGGTGGACGATACGGTTGCCGCGATTCCTTTTGGCGTAGCCAGCGTCAAGAGGGAAGGAAGCGACGTTTCCATTATTACGTACGGCAAGCAAGTGGAGGATGCGCTTAGTGCCGCAAAAGCACTGGCTGAAGAGGGCATTGAAGCAGAGGTTATTGATCTGCGCTCGCTTTATCCGCTTGACAAGGAAGCGATCTTCGCATCAGTCGCCAAAACGCACCGGGCGCTTGTTGTAACCGAAGAAGTGAAGCGGGGCGGGTTCGGGGGCGAACTGTCCGCCATGATCTCCGAGCTGTGTTTTGATGAGCTGGATGCTCCTGTAGTCCGAATCGGCGCACTTAATACACCCGTCCCTTATTCTCCGGCGTTGGAAGCCTATGTGCTGCCAAATACGGATGATATTATTCAGGGCATCAAGAGCATGTTCTGATCAGGCTCAGGAAACGTCAGTAAGCAAACTTGCGGAGGTGTACAATGGCTGAACTTATCGTTATGCCCAAATTAGGGCTCACTATGACCGAGGGGACGATCTCCAATTGGCGAAAAGCCGAGGGGGACACCGTGGCTCAAGGGGAAATCCTGTTTGATGTGGAGACGGACAAAATCTCCAATGAAGTTGAAGCAAAGCTTGGTGGTGTGCTGCGGAAAATCATTGTAGAGGAAGGAAATGTGGAGATCTTCCAGCCGGTTGCCGTCATCGGGGATGCCAATGAAGATATTTCCGCTCTGCTCGGTGGAGGCGGGGTGCCGGCGGCGCCCGCTCCTGAGCAGGCCGGAACTCCGGCTGATGCCGGGGCGGCCGCGGCCGATGCTGGTGAAGCGTCGGTTCATGCTGCCAGTGGCAGAATCAAGGCTTCGCCGTATGCGAAGAAGACAGCCGCATTGTTGTCCGTTGATCTGCAGCAGGTGAAAGGGACTGGGCCGCAGGGCAGAATTACCGAAGGGAATGTGCGCAAGTATGCTGCAGAAGGCGGTAGCGGAGCCGCGGCTAAAGTGAAAATATCCCCGGCGGCGGCCAAGGAAGCGGCGGCGCTCGGCATTGATCTTTCCGGGCTCCACAAAGAAGGAAGAATTATGAAGGAGGACATCCGTTCCTTCGCGGCAGCATCCAATCAGACAGCGGTACAGGCTGCCGTGCAGGAAGTCAAACGCGTGCCGATGAACAGCATGCGTAAAATCATCGCCAAACGAATGCTGGAAAGCCAGGCGGTTTCTCCGACCGTGACCTACAATATGAAGCTGGATACAACGGCCCTGGGTGCGCTGAGACAGCAGTTGAAGGATACGCTCAAGGTTACTTATACAGACCTGCTGGTCAGTATTGTAGCCAAGTCTCTGCTGGAGTTTCCACTCCTGAACTGCTCCATTGACGGAACCGAGCTTGTCATGAGAAATTATGCCAACATCGGCGTAGCCGTGGGACTGGATGAAGGACTGGTTGTTCCTGTGGTCAAGAATGCCACGCAAAAAGGGCTGGCCGAAATATCGCAGGAAGTGAAACGGCTGGCGGTAGGAGCCAGAAACAACACCTTGAACTCCGAGGATATGACGGGAGGCACCTTTACCATTACCAATCTGGGAATGTACGGCATGGAGTCCTTCTCGCCGATTATCAATCAACCGGAGGTCGCTATTCTGGGCGTCAATGCGATCGTGGATACCCCGGTCGTGGTCAATGGAGAGATTGTCATCAGACCCTTGATGAACATCAGCCTGACCGCTGACCATAGAGCTGTGGATGGAGCGGTTGCGGCGCAATTCATGCAAAAAATCAAGGCCTATGTAGAGAAACCGGCGCTGCTACTGCTGTGAGAAGCCTATGCTATCAAAACTTTTAGGAGGAGAACAATGAGGATCGTTGTGCTTGGAGGTGGCCCAGGCGGATACGTGGCCGCAATTAGGGCTGCGCAACTGGGTGCGGAAGTTACACTTGTGGAGAAGAAGGCTTTGGGAGGGACCTGCCTTAATGTCGGCTGTATACCCACCAAGGTGCTGCTTCATACTTCGGAGCTGTACACACACCTGAAGCGGGAAGCTAAGGAGCTTGGCATTGAGGCGGCGGAGGTCTCTGTGAACTGGAGCCAGCTGCAGAAACGCAAAGATAAGATCATCAGAATGAACACGGGAGGTATCGAGACGCTGCTCAAAAAAAACAAGATTGCCAAGCTGAGTGGCTCAGGCAAATTTATCAGCGGCAGCGAACTGGAAATTACTGCAGCTGATGGCAGTGTCCGGACGCTTGGCTTCGACCGGGCTATTATCGCTACCGGCTCAGAGCCGTCGATCGTGCCTATTCCCGGTGTAGAGCTGGAGGGGGTCATTACAAGCGATGAAGCGCTCTCGCTTCCTGCGGTGCCGGAGAGCCTCTGCATTATTGGCGGAGGGGTAATCGGCTGTGAGTTTGCCAGTGTCTACAGCAGTCTGGGCTGTAAAGTTACGATTATAGAGATGCTGCCCGAACTGATCGCGGTCATGGACCGTGATATTGTGCAATGCCTGAGGAAGGAATTCGCAAGCTCCGGCATTGAGGTGCACACAGAGACCAAGGTGGAGAGAATCGAACAGACTGCGGAGGGCCTGCGGGTAGTCACTACATCCGGGAACGGCGACCATGTTATAGAGGCGGACAAAGTGCTGCTGTCCATCGGCCGGCGGCCGGTGACTGCGGGCCTGGGACTGGAGGACATCGGCGTGGAGATTAAACGCGGTGCAATCCAGGTCAACCGTAATATGGAGACCGGCATACCCGGCATCTACGCTATCGGGGATTGTAATGGAGGAATCATGCTGGCGCATGTGGCCTCCGCAGAAGGGGTTATTGCTGCGGAAGCGATCATGGGTGAGCCATCGCCGATTGATTTCAGAACGGTTCCTTCCTGTGTCTACACCCGGCCTGAACTGGCATCCGTGGGAATGACGGAGGAGGAGGCCAAACAGCAAGGGTTCCAGGTGAAGACCGGAGTATTTCCGCTTCAGGCCAATGCCAAATCCATGATCATGGGCGAGAGCAGCGGGCTGGTGAAGTACGTTGTTGACGCCGGTAATGATGAAATTCTGGGGCTGCACATTGCCGGACCGCGGGCAACGGACATCATTGTGGAAGGGGCGCTGGCAATTCGCCTTGAAGCAACATTGGATGAGATGGTTACCACCATTCATGCCCATCCGACTGTTGCGGAATCGTTGCACGAAGCCGCGCACGCTGTTCATAACCGGGCCATTCATCTTCACGTTTAACGAATCGCCTTCAATTCTCCAGCGCAAATTCAAATAAGATGAACAGAGTATGCCGGTCCCTTATTTCCCCGCGGATTGTCATACTAAGTTCATCGTATTTGTCTTTATTGGACGTTATGGCGATTTATAATAGAGAGATAATGTAAGCGCACACAGTGAGGGGTGAGCAAATGAGGCTTGCTTTGGATACCAAGCAACGAATGGGTTTGTCTCCTGGGCTACGGCAATCCGTCGAGGTGCTGCAAATGGACTCGCAAGAGCTGGGCCAATATGTGGACCGATTGTCAGAGGAAAATCCGCTGATTGAGGTTCAATATTTATTAGGCGGAAGCAGGGTCAAGAGCGGAAAGAGCAGCCAGCATTTGCTGCAATATGCGGCGAGTCCCCGGCACAATCTGCAGGATCATCTCTTGTCGCAATTAAGTCTGTTGACACTGCCCACGACGGAACGAATCATTGCGGCCTATCTGATCGGCTGCCTGGATAACAACGGATATTTTGCGGAACAGGTGGAGGAGATTGCCGCTGGACTGGGAGTCGGCTGTCAGGATATCGAAGCCGGACTGAGGTGCGTTCAGTCCTTGGAGCCTTACGGAGTCGGTGCCAGGAATTTGCAGGAATGTCTGGTGCTGCAGCTGGAGCACTCCGGCAGAATGACGCCTTTATTGCGGATGCTGATTGAGCGCCATCTTGAGCAGTTGGGCGGCAATCAGCTGGTCCGTGTCGCCAAAGAATTGAAGACCCCCCTAAAGAGCATTCAGGAATCATGCAATGTGATTAAATCATTGAACCCCCGCCCTGGGAATACCTTTGATAATGGGGAATCAACGGTTTACATTGTACCCGATGTGTTCATTATGCAGAAGAACGGCTTTTACGAAGCCGCAGTACATCCGTTGTCCTGCCCACAGATTACGCTTGCCGAGAACTATCGACGACTGTTCAGCCTGAGCGGAGACGAAGAAACGCGCCGCTATCTGCGGGAGAAAAACGAACAGGCAAGCTGGATCATGAAATGCATCGAAGACCGCAAGGCGACTTTGTGCAGCGTAGCTGGCGCCATTCTTAAGCTGCAGCGCTCTTTTTTCGAAAGAGGGCAGGATTATCTGGTTCCCTTAACGCTCGGCAGGATAGCCGAAGAGCTGGTTCTTCATGAATCTACGGTGAGCCGGGCGATCCGGGGTAAATATGTGCAGTGTGTATGGGGAACCTTTGAACTAAAGTATTTTTTTCCTTCCGGAATTGCGGGGGAAGATACCGATTGGACGCCGGATGCCTTGAAGAGAATCATCCGCGACCTTATAGAGGGAGAAGATAAGCGGGCAGCCTACAGCGACCGCAGAATCGCTGAACTTCTGCTTGAGCAAGGAGCGGTCATATCCCGCCGGACGGTTGCCAAGTATAGGGAATCCATGCTGATTGCCTCCGCCCCGGGCAGACGTGAATATCCGATTTAATCTCTGCGGGCCACGGAAAGGAGCAGTAAACATGCGAATCAGCTATGCGCAATCGCTTGGGAACTGGAAACATTTCATATCCAGCGGCGAGTTTGCCGCCGGGACGAAGCCGGAAATTGCCGCTTCATGGAGAAGATGCCGCCAAGCCGGAGTCGATCCGATGTGCGGCAAGGGAATGCAGGTGTCAGAAGAGGAGCTGGCTTCCCGCTTGCAGGAGAAGCAGCAGCTTCTTTCCGTTGCCAAGCCGGCCATGAACAGTATCTATCAGATTATCAAGGATACTGTATACGCAATTGTCCTGACCGATGAGGACGGGGTGCTCCTGCACACGATGCTCAATAAGGAGCTCGAACCGGAATGTGTCAAGGTGAATTTCGTGGAGGGGGCCAAGTGGGATGAGGTCAGCGTGGGCACCAATGCGGTGGGCACCGCGCTGGCTATCAATGATGCGGTTCAGGTGCTGGGCGGCGAGCATTACTGCATGACGCATCATGCCTGGACCTGCTCGGCAGCACCGATTCATGACAGCCGGGGTAACGTGATTGGTTGTCTGGATCTGTCGGGCAAGGCCGAGGATGTGCATGCCCATACGTTCGGCGTTGTAGTATCGGCGGTCAGCAGTATCGAGAAGCAGCTCCATATGCTGGAGACGAGCCAAATGATGCATGCCGTATTCCAGTCGATGCAGGACGGGCTGCTTGTCATTGATACCGAATACCGCGTGCGGCATTTTAATGAAAGACTGGCCTCGATCTTTATGCTCAGCCTGGAGCAGATGGAAGCCTTGAGCATCAAAGAATTGCTGGAAGAGGTCGACTTGGACAGTGTATTTGCCGGTGAGAGACATTTAAGCTACGCGGATTGTATCCTCACCGTCGGCAACAACAAGATCGATTGTATGGTGAATATTTATCCGTTCACCTTCGATCACAAGATTCTCGGCGCTTCGCTCACGATCCGGGAAGCCGGGCAGGTGCGCAAAGAGGTCAATCAATTGGCCGGATTCAAGGCGAATTACCGATTCGAGGAAGTCATCACGGACAATTCCTATATGCAGGGACAAATCGCTTTTGCCCAGAGGATAGCGAAGACCAATTGTACTGTGCTGATCGAAGGGGAGAGCGGAACAGGCAAGGAGCTGTTTGCCCAATCCATTCATAATGCCAGCCTGCGGGCCGAAGGACCTTTTATTGCGATTAACTGCGCGGCGCTGCCCAAAGATCTGGTGGAGAGCGAGCTGTTCGGATACGAGAAGGGCTCCTTTACGGGGGCGCTTCGGGAAGGCAATCCGGGGAAGTTCGAGCTGGCGCACGGGGGAACTATTTTTCTGGATGAAATCGGGGAACTGCCGCTGGAGATCCAGGCGAAGCTGCTCCGTGTTCTGGATAACCACAAGGTCCGCAGAATCGGCGGCAAGCATGAGCGGACGCTGGATGTAAGAGTCATTGCGGCAACCAACCGCGATCTGGTGGAGGAAGTAAGCCTGAAATCCTATCGCAGCGACCTGTATTACCGCTTGAATGTGATCAATATCAAGCTGTCGCCGCTAAGGGAGCGCAGGGAGGATATTGCCCCGCTGGCGGGACTGTTTCTGCTGAAGTGTAACCGTGATAATCCCGGCCCGGCCAAGCAGTTAAGTCCCTCCTTTCTAGAAGCCTTGCAGAGCTATGAGTGGCAGGGAAATGCGCGTGAGCTTCAGAATGCCGTGCAGCGGGCTTATTATGTGTGCAGCTCTGCTTGCATTACCCATCTGGATTTGCCTCCCGCAAGGACTGCGCAGGTGAAACACAGCAACAGCGGTAGTGTGGCGGTATCGCAGACGCCTGCAACGGAGGCGTCCGGCAAAAAAATGGAGCAGATTGAGATGGAGAGCATTTGCAGTGCGCTTAAAACATGCGGCGGCAATGTTGTGACCGCAGCCAAAATGCTGGGAATCGGAAAATCGACCATGTACCGGAAGATTACGGAGTATGGAATAAGCAAATAGGACAAATTTAATCAGGCTTTCTGGCCGATTTCTGATTGGATTTTCTATAGACTGCCGGAGTATCGCCATATCTTTTTTTGAAAGCAATATAAAAGGTGTTTAAGGAGGAAAAACCATATTTCAGTACAATCTGCTCAATCGGCGCTTCGCTGGATACCAGTTCCTAGCAGATGACATTCAGCCGCTTCTGTCATATCTTTGCTTCATGGATTGCAGTAATGTGGCTAGAGTTTTTTATCCACCCATCTCATCTCTTAAATTAATCTCGGCAACGGATAGTTTCCTTCAAAGTAAACAGGAATAACAGTGTGCCGAATACTAATGGTTTTATTCTCCAAAATTAATGGCAGTCCACTTCAAACCAACTACTTCGCTTCGTTGCAATCCATAAAAGGCAGCAAGAATAACTGCCAGCTCAATCTCTTGATGGTTGTAAAAGCTGCCGACAAATTCATTCTTTTTGGGCCGTTCCACCTTATCAGCTGGATTGGTATCGATTAGATCGGTTTTGAGCGCATGCTGTAGGGCTGTACGTATATTGGCGTGGTAGTGGATGGCTGTATTGGTTGTCACGCCGTTTTCATTGTCATACTGATAATAATCCTGAATGTGACTGGGTAGTAATTGTTTGAGAAAAAGGCCCTTTTTTTCAAAGTACGGTACAACATGATTGGTAACAACGTTGTGGTAGGAAGCATAAGTTATAAATTCAACACGGTGTTTCATCATTTCCAGCTTTCGCCTTTTCATATTCATTCCGATAAAAATAATGGCCCATGGCAAATCCCGTACGTTCGTTAATCATCTCCCAAGTAACAAAGCGAAATTCACCATCTCCATCATAATGTCCGGCTAGTACATGATGGTTGTATTCCAGCATGCTCCGGTAACTGCTCACACTAGAGATTCCAAGCTGAGCCGCATTGCGATAGGTATTCTCTATTTCCTAGACTTTTCCGACAATGCTTGGAATCTGGTGAGCGAGTTCAGATCCCTCATTAGCCGGATAGTGAATTTCACCATTATCATGAATAAAGGCAATTGGGTGGTTCGCCTGAAGAACCGAGAGAACGGTAGGTGATTCATGCTGAATGATTAAACTTAAACGAGAGAGTTCTGCTTCCAGCACTTCTTTCATTCGATCATTGATCTCCATTCGCTGGTTGCTCCTTAAGCTGAGTTGGACTCTCCTAAGTAGGAATTACTTTAGGTAGTGATTTTGATTTGTCATCTGAAGATTGTCGATGTTTACGTGGGGTTTGGTGCATCAATTTCTCAAAAGATTGTAGCTTTCCATTCGTAAAAAACATTTCATCATTCCTTTCTAGGTAGTTGGTAATTTGCAATATTTCAGAATGCTGTACAAAATCGCTTACAAAAAAACACGCTATTGCGTGTAGTGTGATTAGCTCTTTACCTTTCAAACTCTTTATCCTTATTGCGAAGAAGCCATTCTTTCTTTGCCTGGTTCGATAAATCACCTCCTATTAGTTAGCTTTTGTCGTCGTAATCCGTTTGGGTATTCATCGCTAAGCCCTCCATCAGGTTAAGCAGCTTTCTAATCCATGAGAAAAAGCTGCCTTGCGCATGCACACATATGCCCGCGCTTCACTTCACAAGTTTTACATGTGGTAAAATAGATGTAAAAGAACGAAAAATTCAGCTAGGAGCCTGAGAATGAAGACTATCATTGATATCGCCCGGACGGCGGGCGTGGCCAAAAGCACGGTCTCACGGTACTTGAACGGCGGTTCCATCAGTGAAGCGACACGAGAGAAGATCGAGAAAATAATCAAGCAAAACCAGTACGTGCCCAATACATTCGCCCAAAGCCTGAAGGCAAAGCGGACCAGCATTATCGGCACAATCGTTCCGCGCCTGGATTCATATGCGGTCTCACAGACATTAATGGGAATAGACGGTGAATTGCGGAGGCGCCAGTATCAGCTGCTCATTGCCAACACTAATCAGGATATGGAGCGGGAGATTGAATTCATTTATGAAATGGCGCGGCAAAAAGTTTCCGGTCTGCTGCTGCTGGCTGCGCACGTGAAGGATCGGCACCTGAAGGCGGTCCGGGAGTGTAACATTCCGGTTGTGCTGATCGGACAACAGCATTCAGACCTCCATAGCGTGATTCATGACGATGTAACGGCGGGCTATTTGATGGGCAAGCATATTCTGGAAAAGGGGCATCGCCGTATCGCTTATCTCGGCGTTACGGAGCAGGATATCGCGGTAGGCGTAAGACGTAAGGAAGGCTTCCAAAGAGCTCTTCGCGAATATGTGGATAGTGATGTAAGGTTCTATACCTCCGGTTTCAGAATGAATGAGGCTGTGGCGTCCGCTGAACTGCTGTTCAAGGACAGGGTGCCTTCCGTCATCGTGTGCGCGACCGACAATATCGCTCTAGGGGTGATGAAAGCGGCTTCTCTCAGACATATCCGTATTCCTAGCGGGGTATCGGTGACCGGTTTCGGCGATTATGAGGTCACCGAGATCGTTCATCCGGCGTTGACAACGATGAGATTTTATTACAGAGAAGTCGGGCAACTGGCTGCGGATAACATCATAGCCTTGGTGAACGGAGAAGAGGTCGCCAAGGTGTCGGTCTCCGGCTGCGAAATTATTGAGCGAGAAAGCGTTGACAATTTGACTGAAATCAGAATACAATAACGTTGGAACCGGTTCCCGGCCTTTTTTCACAGTGATGTTGGAAAGAGGCTTTCTCTTTAATACTATTGGAACCGGTTCCGAAATGAAGAGCTATACTAAATATAGATAGTGGAGAGTCATATGATGAAAATGGGTAGAGAACAGCTGTATCGGCTTATCGAAGAAGCTGAGCCGGGTGAACGGGAAGCGCTTGAGCGGCTGGTCGTACACAGTCCGTGGAGACAAAAATTTCATATCCAGCCTGAGGTGGGATTACTAAATGATCCTAACGGATTCTCTTACTACGGTGGGGAATATCACTTGTTTTACCAGTGGTTTCCTTTGGGGACGCAGCATGGCATGAAATATTGGTATCATACTTCTTCAACCGATCTGGTGCACTGGAAGAATCTTGGTATCGGCATTGCTCCGGGCGGGCCCTTCGATTCACACGGGGCGTTCTCCGGCAGTGCGGTTGAGAAGGACGGTAAGCTGTTTTTGATGTATACCGGCAACACCCGCACCGAGGAATGGGTCAGGTTTCCCTATCAGTGTATGGCTATAATGGAACGGGACGGAACGGTTACCAAGCTAGGGCGTCCGGTGATATCCGATGTGCCGCCCGGTTTTACGGATCATTTTCGTGATCCGAAAGTGTGGAAGGAGCTTGAGAGCTACTATTGTGTCATCGGGACACAGCGCACCGATCATACAGGCTGCGTAGTGTTGTACAGCTCAGCGGATTTACTCAATTGGCGTTTTGAAGGAGAGCTTGGCACCCGACTGAAGCAGTTTGGATATATGTGGGAGTGTCCCGATTACTTTGAACTGGACGGAGCAGGAGTGCTGCTGTTTTCTCCACAAGGCCTTACATCGGAGGGAAACAATTGCCGCAATATTTACCAGTCGGGATATCTCATAGGCGATCCGCTGCGCTTGCCTGACAGGGATTTCCGACACGGCGAATTTTGGGAGCTTGACTATGGCTTTGATTTTTACGCGCCGCAGACGACACAGGCTCCCGACGGCAGACGTCTGCTGGTCGGATGGATGGGCCTGCCGGAGATTGAATATCCTACAGATCAGCACGGCTGGGCGCATTGCCTGACTTTGCCGCGCGAGCTGACCCTGGATAACGGCCGCTTGATTCAGCGCCCGGCCAGGGAACTCGTTAAGCATCGGGGGCGGATGGCGGAGGTCCACACGGTAATGCACAGCAGGGCAGCGGACATGAAGGAGCTTGGGGGAACCGTCTACGAGCTGCTGGCCCATATCTGGGAGGGTGGAGCAGAACGCTTCGGCATTGAGTTCCGTGTCGGCCCCAATGAGAGAACGGTTATCTATTACGATTCCGCAGCCGGCAAAGTGGTACTGGACCGTTCCGAGTCAGGTCAAGGTCTGGCCCTGGAGTATGGGACGCAACGGAGCCACGCGGTGGCTCTGCGGGATAGCATGCTCACCCTGCATATGTTTGTGGATACATCCTCGGTTGAAGTATTTGTGAATGACGGAGAAACGGTATTTTCGGCAAGAATTTTTCCTGAACAGGTAAGCACAGGCATCCGGCTTTATGCCGAAGGCGGCAGCGCGGAGTTCCGGGTTGTCCAATGGGAGATTGAATGAAATGGGGAGGAATAGCGTGATGAACGAAAATCAAACGATCGCCAAGCAGGTTGTACAAGCTATAGGAGGAGAAGAGAACATGGTCTCCTTCGCGCACTGCGCCACACGTCTGCGTATTATGGTGCGGGACAAGGATAAAATCGACCAAGAACGGGTCGAGGGCATCGACAAAGTCAAAGGGGCGTTTTTTAACTCTGGACAGTATCAGATTATTTTCGGTACCGGTACCGTCAACCGCATTTTTGAGGAAGTAGAGAAGCTTGGCATTCAGAGCACCTCCAAGGAAGATCTGAAAGATCAGGGGAAAAAGGCGGGGAATGTGTTCCAGCGAGCCGTTCGTACCTTCGGAGATGTATTCGTTCCCATCATCCCGGTTCTGGTAGCCACCGGGTTGTTCATGGGGCTGCGTGGATTGCTGACCCAGCCGCAGATTCTTTCATTGTTCGGGCTTGCGCCTGAGGATATCTCAACCAACTTTCTGCTGTTCACCCAAGTGCTCACGGACACCGCGTTTGCATTCCTGCCTGCACTTGTGGCCTGGTCGACCTTCCGGGTTTTCGGGGGCAGTCCCGTTCTCGGGATCGTGCTCGGGCTGATGCTGGTCAATCCGGCCTTGCCCAATGCCTATGCGGTTGCCGGAGGGACTGCGGAGCCGCTTATTATGTTTGGATTTATCCCGGTTGTAGGCTATCAGGGGTCCGTGCTGCCGGCATTTATTATGGGGCTGATCGGGGCGAAGCTGGAGAAGGTTTTACGTAAGCGTATTCCAGAAGCGCTTGATTTGATATTGACCCCGTTCCTGACTCTGCTGCTCATGATCACGCTTGGCTTGTTCGCCATCGGACCTCTGTTCCATTCCCTGGAGACGGCCGTACTGAATGCAACCACTTATGTGCTTGATCTGCCCTTTGGCATTGCAGGCCTGCTGATCGGGGCGCTGCACCAGATTGTTGTCGTGACCGGCGTGCACCACATCTTTAATTTTTTGGAGATTCAACTGTTGGAGCGTACGGGCGTCAATCCGTTCAACGCGATCATTACCTGCGCAATGGCCGCTCAGGGCGCTGCTTGTCTGGCTGTCGGGCTGAAGACGAAGAACGCCCAACTGAAGGCGCTGGCATTGCCGTCCTCGCTGTCCGCTTTACTCGGTATTACTGAACCGGCGATATTCGGGGTGAACCTCAGGTACATGAAGCCTTTTGTAATGGGCCTCATCGGCGGCGCGGCGGGCGGCTTCCTGGCTTCGCTGTTCCAGCTGGCCGGCAATGGCATGGCCATAACGGTGATTCCCGGAACCCTGCTATATCTAAACGGCCAACTTCCGCTGTACATTTTGACCAATCTGGTTGCGATGACCGTAGCCTTTGTGCTTACCTGGTTGTTCGGCTATCGTGATGATACGCCCGCAGGTCCGGCAGTGCAGGCGGCAGGCTCCGGCGGAACAGCATCTGCGCCTGCATGGTCTGAAGGGGTGCCGGAGAATACGGCGGGCGGGAGTGTACGTACGGCCACCCCGGTCTTCGCTCCGTCTCTGGTGGAGGTAGCGGATGAGCCGGGAACCCTCACGGTGCTGGTTCCGGTTACAGGAACGCTTATAGCTCTGGATCAGGTGCCTGACCCCGGGTTCGCCGGCAAACAAATGGGAGAGGGCATCGCCATTGAGCCGAGCGAAGGCAAGGTTTACGCGCCGTTCGACGGAATTGTGGCCCATGTGATCAAGAAAAGCAAGCATGCTGTCATTCTGGAGCATGCCGGCGGAGCGCAGGTGCTCATTCATGTAGGCATCGACACGGTCTCCCTGAAGGGAGAAGGCTTCGTGCTTCATGTTGAAACTGGTGAGCATGTAAAGGCCGGACAATTGCTGATTGAATTCGATCCTGACGTCATCCGCGGAGCCGGACTGTCTGCGGTCACTCCGGTTATCGTGCCGGGGGGAATCGACAGCGTGCTTGAGGTGTGTCCCGCTTCACCGGGAACGGTGGTAGCCGGACTCGACAAGGCAATACAAGTGAAATATGTGGTCCCGGTCAGTTCCTAACTCCGAGGAGTTGGGTATTATATACATCTTATGGAACAGGTGGATTTATAGCTGCATTTTAACCTTACACGGATCGTAGCCGTCCTAAAAGCTTCCAGAACTGAGGCAAGAGACTAAAATTCAAACCGAAATAGCAAAACGGGACAAAGCAAAAGTGGTTTCCTGCATTGTCCCGTTTACATATTAATTGCTAAAGGCTTTGTGTAAGAAACAATCCATCCGACCTCCAGGCTCACTATTACGAGGACAGAGGACCACTTCGTTGAAGAAAATTGTGCTTTGACTTCACATATTCATTAATAAAAATAATAACTCAAGGAAAATCCAGTGTACTGTTTATTCATCTCCCAAGGTTATATTGTCAGTTTTTCATCTGAAAATTATCGATGTTTACGTGGGTTTGGCGCATCAATTTCTCAAACGATTGTAACTTTTACGGATTGTAGCTTCCCTTAAATTCCCCAAGAGGGATGTAAAGTGCGAATGAATTCTAGGACTTAAAATCCTGCGGTACGTGAGTACCGTACGGGTTGAACCCCTGTCCTCGGCATACCAGAAGAAACCTTGAGAAATCAAGGTTTTTTCTTTTTTACGGACATAGCTTCTCCCATAATAACTAAAGGTCCTGTGTGTCTAGGAATCACATACCAACACATAGGATCAAGAAGATAATACTCCTTTTCAGTGCTTGTCTAACCACAAGTTCTGGAGAGGAGTTTTTATTATGCTTGGGTGAAGGCTTTTTCTTTTCATTGAAGGGTTGTCTATTAGAATATATATTAAGATTATCGAGTAGTAGCCACAAAGCCTTAAAGCCATGGAGGGAGTGCATTAACGTTGCTTGACAGGTGGCGCAATTTCATAATGGCATGGCGTGATTATCCGGCGCAGACCGGGACAGTGATTGGAGAACGATATCGTGTAGTTCAGGTACTTGGTATCGGAAGCTATGGCATCGCATATCTGTGCCGGGATGAGTTGGATAGCTGTGAAGTGGCGGTGAAACTCGCCAAACCCAGCAAGAAGAAGACTGCGAAGCTTCTGCTGGAACGGGAGAGAGAGGTTCTATCACGGCTGGACCACCCTTATATTCAAAGGCTGAGGAATTATGGGGTGAGTAAAGAGGGAAGCTGGATCGTAACCGACTATATTGCTGGTAAGACAATGGAGGATCTGATCTTTGAGGAGAACCTCGTAATAGGTGAGCGTGAATGCCTGCACTGGACGTTAGTGCTCATGGATCGGATAACCCATGTTCATGAACAGGGATTTGTACATTTGGACCTGCGTATCCCGAATGTTATTGTGCGGGAGCAAGAGGTGTTGGTTATAGATTTTGGTCTGGCACGACCTATTGGGGGCGGACAAGGTCTGCTCTGGGACGATACTTCGCTCAAATCTGTACCTCCAGCTCGCATGAAGCCTTACATCCAGTCGGATCTGTTCGATATTGGTCATCTGATGTTATACATGCTCTACTCCGGTTACAGTCCGGAACAGGGCATACCGGAACGTTCCTGGGAGGAGGAACTCAGTCTTTCCGCTATGGTACGGCAGATTCTCAGGCGTCTTCTAGAGGAGGATAACCCTTATCCTGACTCTGCAGCTTTTGTTGCTGATCTGCACATTGCACTTGGTGGAGTCCCGGGATTATGATGCTGTAGACAGCAAAGAGCCGCCCGTATCAACGGGTCGGCTCTTAACAATGAAGAATCAACTGGAACTGCCGCGGCGGTTCTTATAATACCCGTGTCCGTTACTTCCTCCGCTATATCCGTGACCGGATGAGGAATTCCGGTGACTGCGGTGCCCTGCACTGCTTGAATAACGGACATGGCGTCCCCTGTGGCTGCTGGAATATTTACGGTGTCCTCCATGTTTGGAATGCTCTAATGAATGCAGGACTTTGCCAAGTAATTTTTTCAACATCCTTAACGCCTCCTTGAGTGAATGTACTATTTATTAGCTTTGTTTTAAAGTTCAAATTTAAATGATCTTGACATTACATACGATTTAACTTCCGCAGGGTTTCATTATTTGGCACAGTCTGGCTGAAAAGTCTAGCAGGTGCATGCAGCTCCTGTTTAGCTCAAGCGGTCAAGATAGTGGAGAATCTAGTATCAACACTGGTTTTCGGATGGGTCACGACGCATAGGACTTAAAAACCTGCGGTACGTGAGTACCGTACGGGTTCGACCCCCGTCCTCGGCGTTGTAGTTGTGGCGGAAGATTGAAGAACCAGAAGACAAGGATGAGACATCGTTCAAGAGTGCCGGAGGTTTACCGTGAACAACGGTTCATTCGCGGAGCTTCTTCCCAAAGTGTCTACGTATATCCTACTCGAATACAAAAGGGGCTGACCCAAGTAGCCATGAAATGGCTACCGGGGTCAGTCCCTTTTTATTGAAAATTTTATTGAAAATTTATTGGCAGGTTATAAATTTGTTATTTATGCTTTGAATTTATCGTATCTCTGAAAGGTTGAACTAGCTATGATAAATCAGTAAAGAACACTAACGGATGCACATTAACCGACAAAGGGGAGTAAGTACATGAAAACTTCGGTTCAGCCCAACGGCGTAAATAGCAAAGAAAGTGTTACCGTTGTTGGGACTGTTCGGCGAAAATCACTATGGAAGACAACTATTGGTCTTGATCTTATGATTTTGCCGGCATTGATTTTAACCATAATCTTTTCCTATATTCCTATGGCGGGGCTTGCCATTGCCTTCAAGAATTATAAGCCAGGCCTAGGTTTTAGTAAGTCAAAATGGGTGGGGCTTGAGCATTTTCAATACCTGTTCAGCATTCCCGAAAACGTTCAAATTATCTGGAATACGCTCATTATCGCCGGATTGAAAATGGTCGCAGGGCTGATCGTACCTTTTATCTTCGCGCTTCTCTTGAATGAGGTCCGAAAAATGAGGTTTAAGAAGGCGGTTCAAACCATAGTCTATATGCCTCACTTTCTTTCTTGGGTAATCCTGGGCGGCATTCTTTCCGACCTGCTGGCGAGAGATGGCGGGCTGGTCAATCAGGTTCTGGTCAGTCTGTTCGGGATCAAGCCGATATTCTTCCTTGGAGATGGCAATTGGTTCCGCTTCGTAGTGGTCATAAGCGATGTCTGGAAAGAGTTTGGCTTCAACACGATCGTCTTTCTGGCTTCCTTGGCGGGTATTAATCCAGCCCTTTATGAAGCGGCAGAAGTGGACGGGGCAGGCAGATGGCAGCAAACCCGTTCAATTACGATTCCTTCGCTGCTTCCCATTACCATTGTTGTGGGCACCCTTGCACTTGGTAACGTTCTCAATGCGGGCTTTGACCAAATTTTCAACCTATACAATGCGTTGGTGTATGACAAAGGGGATATCATTGATACGTTTGTTTATAGACTGGGCATCATCGACGGCAAATTCAGCTTCTCAACGGCGGTTGGACTGTTCAAATCGGTCGTCAGCTTTGTCCTGATCGTATCGGCCTACCGCATATCGTATAAATTAGCCAATTATCGTATTTTCTAGAATGGAGGCCTAACTGGTATGTATCATAAAACGAAATCCTATCGAATCTTTTCGGTTTTCAATTATATTTTCCTGATTGCTGTGTCGCTGATGTGTATTATTCCATTGATTCATGTCCTTGCTGTATCGTTCAGTGACAAATCTGCGGCAAACGCAAATCTGATCGGTCTGTGGCCAGTGAATTTCACAGTAGATGCCTATACCAAAACGATTCTCAATGAAAATTTCATCCGTTCGATCTGGGTTACGTTGGAGCGGACAGTGATAGGCACCATTTTCAGCATGGTAGTGGTGATCCTTGCCGCCTATGCGTTGTCCAAGGATAGTGTCAATTTTAGACGCCGGAATATTTATATATGGTTTTTTGTCTTCACCATGCTGTTCAGCGGTGGTCTGGTTCCAATGTACATACTGGTTCAGAAATTACACCTGATGAATACGTTGTGGGTTCTGATTCTGCCAGGTGCCGTTTCGGTCTGGAATATCATCCTGCTGCTTAACTTCTTCCGGGGCGTTCCGAAGGAAATGGAGGAAGCAGCCTTCATCGACGGTGCCGGCCACTTCAGGACACTTATAAGCATTTACCTGCCCGTATCGATGGCTTCTATTGCTACACTGTCCCTGTTTACGCTGGTCGGGCATTGGAACTCATGGTTCGACGGCCTACTCTTTATGACTGACCACCGGAACTATCCACTTGCGACGTTCCTGCAGACGGTCATTGTTCAGCAGGACTTCAGCAAGGTGACCGTACGGCCGGAGGATCTGGAGAACATCTCGCAAAGAACCGTCAAGGCCGCCCAGATTTTTATTGGAATGGCCCCTATTCTAATGGTCTATCCGTTCTTACAGCGCTATTTTGTCAAAGGAATTGTAATCGGAGCGGTTAAGGAATAATTGCTCCTCCCTTAAGGAGGTGATGCCGGCGTTAGAAAGGGAAAGACGTTGGCATAACATTTACTAAAATTTTATTAAAGGGGTTGCAAAAAATGATAAAGAAAATGAAAAGCAGCGCAATGGCTGCACTTTCTGTAGCCATGCTGGCCAGCTCGCTTGTGGGCTGCAGCGGCGACAAGGAGAATACGGGAAATGCCGCAGGTACAGAAAACGCACCAACCGGAGACTCTATGTATTCGGCACCGTTTGAGAACGGAAAGTACACCACACCCGTCACCATTTCGACTGTATTCCCGATTTCTAGCAATATGAAGTTCAAAAATGGTGAGAACATTGAAAATAACGTGCATACCAAATGGGCAAAGGATACGCTTGGCATCGACATTAAATACCTCTGGACGGTAAGCGAGCAGAATAGTGCATATGAAACCAAGCTTCGCCTGATGCTTACTTCGGGAGAGAAAATGCCTGATATTATCGCATTCCGGGGCAGTCCTTCACTTATCGCTGATTTGATCGACAGCGGCCAATTCACGAATGCCGGAGAACTATTTGACAAATATGCTTCCGACGTCTACAAAAAAGCTATGGCTGAAGAGCCGAGTGTTTGGAATCCCTATATTCGGGACGGTAAACGAATGGGTATTCCGATTTTGGAAAACGCCTACAATAATGATCCGGTCATGTATATAAGAGAGGATTGGCTGAAGAAGCTGAATCTGAAGGCTCCAACTAACCTGACCGAGCTGGAGACGGTACTGGATGCGTTCACAAATCAGGACCCCGACGGTAATGGGAAGAACGATACAACGGGTCTGTCCGTGGGCTTTAAGAACAATCTGAATACTTGGATGTCCGATGCCGGATGGATCTTCGGTATGTTCGGTGCAATGCCGAACCAGTGGAATAAAACGGCCGACAACCAACTTGTGTACGGCTCCGTCCAACCGGAGATGAAGCAGGGGCTGGCGACCTTGCAGGGCTGGATGAAGAATGGATATATTTCCTCCGAATCAGGACTGTATGATGAAACTAAAGCCAGTGAAGCCTTTACGGCAGGTAAATCCGGCATCATTGTTGGTCCCTACTGGATGACAGGCTGGCCGATCCCTGACCTGCAAAAGAACGTCCCGACAGCAGAATACAAAACATATCCACTGCCGGCCGGACCAGACGGAACGGTTGGACGTCATGGAACATCGATCAGTACGGGAGCTGTTCTGATCAACAAGGATATGGAGCATAAGGATGCCTTCTTTGTATATCAGAACTATTTGTTCGATAACTGGGCCAACCCGGAGAGTACTACATTTAAAGATGGTTTTGCCAAAGGCTACGACTATGATCTGGGCCCTAACGGTGAGGTGTATAGAGAGCAGCAAAGTGATAAAATTCCAGGGGGTTGGGTGGATGTTATCCGCTATACCTTAACGTTCGATGGAGCAATAATTCCTAACCTGGCAATGAATACACTAGCCAAGCTGGCAGGCGGCGCTGAGCCATCCAATCAATATGAGAAAAACATGGCGGAGCGGATTCCTGAACAGATCCAAGCGGCCAAAATTGTAATCGATCAGAAAGACAGCGTGATGCCAGAGATGTTCACGGGTGCGCCAACCGAAACGCAGCTCTCCCGCGGAGACATGCTTACCAAGCTGGAGAAAGAAATTCTTAACAAGATTATCTACGAGAAGGCTTCTGTCGCTGAATTTGACTCATTTGTAGAGAAATGGAAATTGACTGGCGGCGATAATATGACCAAAGAAGTCAATGAATGGTATCAATCCGTTCAGAAATAAAAAAACCAGGATATATGGACGGCCCTTGAGGTCGTCCTTTATTTCCCGTATTCTTGCCTAAAAGCGAGGTTCAACTGCTTATAAAAAATGTACCGGAGGACTCCATGTGACATCACGACTATCTATTTTTCAATGGTTATTGTTTGTCCTGATGCTGATGCTCTTGATTATCGTGATGGCCTTTTGGATTATTTACATGCTTAACGTAAAAGACATCCAGAGTGAGCTGAGAAGGAACAAGATGAACGAGGTCAAGTTCATAACCTCTCAGTTATCCACACAATTCGAACAGGTGCTCACGAATACCATTACCCTTTCCCAGGATCAATCGGTACGCGGATATCCATATATCCTGAAATTCGGTGATCAGTACTCCAAATATGAGATGAAATTAACCATTATTGATAAATTGGCCCTGAACACGGCCTCCACTTCATGGAACAACACAGTCATTCTGTATTATCCGGATGAGAAAGAAACAGTTTCATCAGATCCATCCTACTCGTTCAGTTCCTTTGCGCCTCCGGCTCAAACGTATAATCGGTGGATTCTGAATATGGCGGAGGATGGTACCGGTTATTACTCTACTGTGATGCGAAGCCATCTAAGTCCGCTGTTGATTGAAGTCAGAATTTCCCTGGATAATCTGAGAAAAATGATGGAGCAGTACGTTTCCGGAACACCGATCCTGTACGATTCACAGAAAAAGGTATTTGTCCAAAAAGGAGAAGAGTTCAGCGAAAAGCTGTACCCAACCGTGATTCCCAGAATCAGCGGGGACAGCGGCACATTTTCCGTAAAAGAGAACGGAACTGAGTATCTAATCAACTACATGAAGTCGGACATGCTGGACTTGTATTTTATCGACGCCTATCCCAAACGCCAGTACATTGAGCCTATCAACCGTAATAATAGGCTGTTTCTATATGTTGTGTTAATCGTTTTGTTCGGGGTGCTGCTCTATACGCTGCTGTTGCGCAGACAGGTGCAGAAGCCCGTCATAACACTCAAGAAGGCGATCGACCGTTTTGACCGTGGAGATTATTCCAGCCGTGCAGTTGATCTTCAAGTCAATGAATTCCGTATGCTCGGCAATTCCTTCAACCGGATGGCGGAGAATACCCAAAGGCTGATCGAGCAGGTTCTGTTGGGTGATATTGAGGTGAAGGAAGCAAAGCTGAAACAGTATCAGGCACAGATTAATCCGCATTTTCTCTACAATTGCCTGAATTATATCCAGAGCAAGGCCAGTATTGAGGACTACCAGGCGGTCACTGCCATGACCCTTCATTTGGCCTCGTATTGCCGTTACATTCATAAGATTGAACAGATCGATTCTACCCTTCAGGATGAGTTGGACTTTGTTGAGCACTACTTGTTCATGGTTCATCTCCGGAAAAGAGAGATTGCTTTTGATATCGATATCCCTGAACATCTAGGAAAATACCGTCTGCCGAGGATGATTCTGCAGCCCTTGGTAGAGAACGGTATTCTGCATGGAATTGAGCCGAGTCTGATGCCAGGAGTCATTACCATTACGGCTGAAGAAGACAAAACCTATCTCCTAATTACGGTAAAAGACAACGGAGTTGGGATGGAAGCGGACAGGCTGTCCGCTGTCCGCAGGCATATGGATGACTATATAATTAAGAATCAGACGCTGGGGACCGGGCTTCGGAATGTTAATCAGCGGTTGCGGCTATATTTTGGCAAACGCTCCGGGCTCTTGCTGGAATCAAGTCCGTCCGAAGGTACCTGTTACCGGATTCAGATTGAAAAGGTGGAGGAGAATCATGCTACACATTCTGCTGGTTGATGATGAGCAATATGTCGTCGATGATCTGGAACTTGCCTTTCCGTGGCATGAGTTCGGCGCCCAAAAAGTATATAAAGCGTATTCCGGTTATCAGGCTATGCAAATGGTCATGCAATATCCGATCGATATTCTGATTACTGACATAGCGATGCCAGGCATGAGTGGGCTTGAATTAGTAAAGCAAGTGAGGCAGGACAAACGGAGAATTAAGTGCATCCTACTTACCGGCTATGCGGAGTTCGAATATGCCCAGGAGGCTCTGCAGCAAGGCGTGGTTGAATATCTGGTCAAGCCTCTCGACCATAGCAAGCTTCGGGTGGCTTTGGAGGACACTGTAAAGATTATTCGGGCGGAGATTGATAGAACGGCTTCATATGAGAAAGCTCTGCTTGCCTTCCGTGAGCATCTGCCTGCTCTTAAGGACAAGCTTCTGGTTGAGCTTATTCAGGGGAAAAAGTATTCCCTTGACAGGCTGAGGGAAAAGCTGTCAGGGTATCAGTTGAACTTTCAGGAACAGGATGAAATCTACCTGATCCTGATTCGTCTGGAGGAGCATTTCACCAGCTTTGGTCTGGAAAGCCAGCTTCTTTTTGAATATGCCGTAACGAATATTGCCTGCGAGCTGCTGGGGGGTGGCTTTGAGGTATGGCATTGCCGCGACCCTTATGAGAACCTAGTTTTTCTAGTGAAATGCAAAGAAGAAACGCTGCAGGCGGATACGGACAGAATTCTGAAGCAGCTGACCCATAATACCCATCAGTTGCACCACAACGTTAATGATTATCTGCGTGGCGGAATATCCGTCATTCTTTCTTACGCGGGAGAATTTGTGCAGGACATACGCTCCATGTATGAGGATTCCCTCGCGGCATTAAGGCAGCAGATCGGCAATGACAAGGGCTATTTCATATCCTTGACAGATAAGCGGAAAAGTTCGCCTGTTCAGCCGCTTAAGGACTTATATGCGCCCCCTACGCTGATGCATCTGCTCGAGACGGGGCAATGGGAAGGTTACAAAGAACGGCTGCAGCAGATGAAGGAACTTACTTACCAATTACCCAAATACACTGAAGAGTATATTGAAGAAATCCGAAGTCTGGTGCTGGGCTCTTTTCATCACATTGCCCATATGAATCATAGGCTTTTATCTGATCTGGTAGGACGGGAGCTACTGAATAAAACTACCTTTCGTTCCTTGTCTCAACTGATTGTATGGGGCGAGACGCTTGTCGACACCCTGCAGGCAAGACTCGAGAAGGAGACACAAACTAATCAACAAAGCATTGTGAAGGACATGCAGAGCTTTATTGCGACAAATCTGGCGGACGCAAACCTGCAATCCGTTGCGGATTGTGTGTCTCTTCATCCTGTCTATGTGTCCAGGCTGTTCAAGCAGATCAGCGGAATAAGCATCAGCGAATATATCCTTAACATGAAGATGGAGCAGGCGGTCACCTGGTTGCGCAGCTCCGATATGAAAATTTATGAAATCTCCGACCAGCTCGGCTATGCCAATTCCCAATATTTCATTAGAGTTTTTAAAGATAAATTTGGAATGACGCCCCAAGAGTTTCGGGGGAAATTGTGAAGTAGACAATAAAAAATGAAGGTGGAAAACTGAAAGGATGGAATTATATGAAGGTATGGCCTGGTTATTCAAGAGGGGTAAATCTGGGGGGCTGGTTGTCACAATGTTCGTATCAGCAAGCACACTATGACAGCTTCATTATACAAAAGGATATTGAAACGATTGCCTCGTGGGGGCTGGACCATGTCCGGCTACCTGTTGACTATGAAGTCATCGAGAAAACGGAGAACGATGAGGCATTCGCCGGCTTTAAGCATATTGACAACTGTATCGGCTGGTGTGCCGACAGTGGGTTGAATCTCATTATTGATTTGCATAAGGCTCCTGGTTATTCATTTGACAGCCTGGTATCCAATTCACTGTTTGACGATCCGGCGCTCCAGCTTCGTTACATCGATCTATGGAAGGCTCTTTCTGTCCGCTACGCACAATATAAGGATACTGTTGCCTTTGAATTATTAAATGAAATTGTGGAGAAGGACAGTAGCCGCTGGAATGCTCTGGCGCATAGAACCATTGCCGAGATTCGTCAGCATGCGCCGGAGAGCAAAATTGTTATCGGAGGCATCCAATGGAACAGCGTACATACCCTTGAATTACTTGATCAGCCTTATGATGACAATATCGTATATAACTTTCATTTCTATGAGCCGTTCTTGTTCACCCATCAAAAGGCGGGCTGGGTGGAGCAAATGCCGGACAGCAACATGGAATATCCAGGTGAGCTTTCCGTGTACCGCAGCACCTCCGAAGCCATCGGAGCCTTCGGATCAGGACTGGATGCGGAAGGCATCGACAAGATGGGGCCGGAGTATATCTCAAGCATGATCCAGTCTGCCATCGATGTTGCGGCCGAACGAAATGTTTATTTGTACTGCGGAGAATACGGAGTGATTGAGCATGCGCCGCCGCAGAGTGTAGTGAACTGGTACAGGGATATCCACACCATTTTTGAACATTACAAAATAGGAAGAGCCGCATGGAGTTATAAATCCATGGATTTTGGAATAAACGACCTGTATGACAGCAGCATTAAACCGGAGATTATTTCCTATCTATAATACCAGATAGTTATATAAGTTCAGAAGGACACCTTAATCGTCAACCGTTGACCGATGTCCGGGCTATACCGCCCGGACTATTGGGCTTAGGGTAAGAAAAAACGCTAAGCCGGACATATCCGATGGTATGGTTTTTAACCTAATTGGTAAATGGGTCCCTTCAAATTGACACCTGACTATAGTTACAGTAAACTGTAATCAATACACTTAACTGTATAGTAATATACGGTGGAATGTAATTGGAGGTGTGTAATGAGTAGTTATACAGCCAAACAGATAGCAGAAATTCTCGAACAAGACGACCCACGTATGAATTTGCGGACGGTAAGGTATTACACGCAAATAGGCATGGTCCCTCCCCTTGAATTATTTGGTAATAAAAGGGTGTATACGGATAAGCATATTCACTATTTTCGAGCTATTATTACGTTGTCAAGAACTGGGGAGACGTTAGCATCCATTCAGGAAACTTTAAAAAAACTTTCACCAGAGGATATTGAAAAAATCAGTAAGCAAATGGAGTTGTATGAGTCCAGCCGAATAATTGAAAATGAAACGCTGAAAATAACAGATGACGTTATCTTAACGATAAGCCCCCGGATTTCTGCGGAGTTAAAACAAAAAGTTATTGATTCGGTATCCCAGGTATTAAGGGGTGAAAATTAATGATACTTGAAATGAAATTAGCCAAATTGATGATGGAGAACGAAAACGGAATGAATCATTTGTGGATTCAAATCGTACGAGATGAAGCGGCTGTTCCCCAAAAATCGAAAATGCACTTACAGCTTCCGAGTGGGATTTCCCGTTCCTATAATCTCAACGGTTATACCGAGGATGAACGTCAACAAATATTCCTAGACGCCAAAGACGAAGAGGTTATGATTGAAATCTTCACACAAGATGCTGTTCCATGTAGAGAAGTATCCATTGGTGTGACCTTGATATCCGGCGAGACCTCACTTAGCAAGGAAATCTTAGTTCAGTTGGTAAGTGAAGATGAAATGGATCATGTTGTGATTGACGAACGGGTGGTTGAACGTATTAAAGAATTAGGAATTTCCAGTACGATATCCACAGGTAAAGATGGAGACTTCGTTTATATTAAACCAAGATATTGGGTAACAAGGATGAATGAGTATTCTTACTTAGAAAAGGAATATCGTGTTGAGGGTAACGGAGTTTATGGAGAATGTAAAAGTTAAATTGTTGAATGAATGAAGACTTAATGATATGAGGCTGCAGGAAGAGACCTTGATTGGCTAAATGCCCTATAGGTCTCTTTTTGTTGATTTGTTATTTACTTAGAACATTGACAATTAGAATCCTAACTAATATGGATGAGGAGAAAATAATATGACTAAGCAAGTTTTAGCTAAAAAGCACAGCCGATGCAAAATTGAATGAGTTAGGTCTCAATTCTCAGCAAGGCCGGATGATCGGTTATATACAGGAGAATCAAGATAAAGGGGTTATTCAGAAGGATCTAGCAGAGGAATTTAATCGTAAAGGTCCAGCATTACCGGTATGGTCCAAGGTCTTGAGAAAAAAGGGTATATCGAGCGTGTAACCCCAGAGAATGATGAGCGGCAAAAAAATATCTCAGTGACGGAAAAGAGCGGCGCTATCTGCCACGTGTCGAACGGCGGATTGCAAGGCGATGCTATCCACCGTTTTGAGCCAATCAAACTGCCCTTTGAGAGCAGGAAGTTGCGTGGCACAGGTGTTGTAGGATAAGCCTTTGCCTGTTGTCGCATAGGTATTGTTCCATAGTCCCAAGAAATGATTGAACACAAAACGGCAACAGCCAAACATCTGATGGATGAGTTGCTGTTGTTCCTTTGTCGGATAGATTCGGTACTTATAGGCTTTATGGACACGTTTTTGTGTACCAAAATCTTGATCCGATGCCAGCATGCCACACATCCCCTTTCAAAAGGGTTATAGGGATATATTAGCACATATGTTCGGTTTCTTAAACCGCCGATTCATCCCCAACCTATAGAGGTAGGGGTGTTCTTGGCTTTTATTGATAAAATAGGTCTTTCTGAGTTGTTTCAAGCCAGTTTTTTAATTGTTACGACACTTCTGCTTAACAACTATGCCATTCAGTATGGAGATAGTGTGGTGGCTGCGTTTGGTGTGACCCTAAGAATTGTTCAGGTTCCGGAATTTTTAGCTATGGGTTTATTCTTGGGTTTGATACCACTGTTTGCGTTTAATTTTGCTAGTAAAAATACGGCAAGAAACTATTTCCATTGTGTTTGTAAGTTTGGTCTATGTATTTAGAGAAACTATCATACGTTTATTCTCTGATGATCCTTCTGTGTGGAGTGTAGGAACAACTGTTATTGGAGCTATGCTGATCTCTGCTTTGTTCAACGGATTTACGGGTTTATTTATTAGTATTATTCAAGCTACTGGACAAGGAACTCCGACTGCCATTATGTCTATAACACAAGGCGTACTGTATATACCTGTGATTATCACATTGCATTTTTTCTTTGGGTTAGATGGTGTGATCTGGTCAATGACGGTAACCGAAGTTACAACAAGCTTAATGGGAGTAATATTATTTATTATTTTTAATAAAAAGTTAAAAGAGGGAAATCAAGAAGATACTCTAGAGGGATCTATTGCGTCTACGTCCGTGTAGGAATGTAAAATGAGGGTTCAAAGATTGCTGTAACAGCGCTCCCTTTCAAGGCTTATGTAACCACAAGCTCTGGAAGGGTGTTTTTATTTTCGAGGAAACGAGCTCCTGTGGCGAAATGAAGAATAAAAGTACCTTTGAATTCGTGTCTCCTGTGGCGGAATGAAGAGTAAAAGTACAATTGAATTCGAGGAAACGAGCTCCTCTGGGGAAATGAAGAGTATAAGTACAATTGAATTCGAGGAAACGTGCTCCTGTGGCGAAATGAAGAGTAAAAGTACAATTGAATTCGAGGAAGTGTGCTCCTGTGGCGAAATGAAGAGTAAAAGTGCAATTGAATTGGAGGAAACGTGCTCCTGTGGGGAAATGAAGAGTATAAATACAATTGAATTCGAGGAAAAGTGCTCCTATGGCGAAATGAAGAGTAAAAGTACAATTGAATTCGAAGAAACGTGCTCCAACGGCGAAGTGAAGAGTAAAAGTGCAATTGAATTCGAGGAAGTGTGCTCCTAAGGTCGGGATAATGTAAACACCATGGAAATTTGCTATTCCAGACGGGGATGCACTAGATGACACTAACCCAATTATCATTGAAATTGTTGTAATGTAATCTTCTATATTATTGAGATCCCGACGCTTTAATTACTATCAAGAAATTAAGTTAGTATTATACCTTTGTACTCGGAGGAGTACATAGAAGGTTAGTGAAGTGGTAGGATATTGGAGAGAGCAGGGCGAAGGTGTATCCTGAGATAAGTAGATTAGAGTGTTGAATGAGGTGAAATCATGGATGAACAAGCCCAACGAGCCAAGGAATTATTCACTTTATATTATGGAAGCTTACTCCATATGCATCGTGAAGGAAAATCCGAAGAATATAGGTCTTACAACATTTCGAAAGAAATTGAAATCGAGTGGTTTCAAGAAATGATACAAAAGCATTCCAAGGATTTATCGATTCGGAACTGGGACGCTGTGGCCTCCTTAAGTTCAATCGCCAAGAATTATCAGGATAGCAGTATGGTTGAGAAGGTGGCCTCCTTTGCGGCACGGAACATAATGAGTGCAGACAGCATTGTTAAATTGATGTTCGCAGAAGGTATGGTAGAGATCATCCGTTCTAATAAAGAGGTAATATCGAAGGATCTTTTATTTAAAGCCTGCAAGGTTACTGTGGAAATATTGGAGGGAATTATCTCTCTGCCGTTAGTGATTGACCCGGGGCATGAATTAGAGCAATTTCAAATCAAAGACAAGCGTTCACTGAATAGCAGAGCTAAACAAGATGTACAAGCAGTAATGAATATTCTGAATTGAGGTGGCAAGCATGAGATTACTCGTAGCTCAACCTAATCACGAAGCAGGTTTGGAACAATTGAGGGAAGAACTCATGAAGCATGAAGATTGTGATGCCCTCTTATACCCTGAAGGATATGTTTTAGGTGATAGCGGTGTACTTAATCTCTGTAAGTTGGCTAAACAGTATAAGAAGCTGATCATCACAAGTTATAGAGATCGGAATAACAAGGATCGGGCCCTGATCATTAATTCTTGTGGAGATATTATATTAGAGCGAGCCAAGTCCCCTATGAACGAGAGCTTGTACAGCCCGTCCGCTGCAGTGGTGGACAATGTTACAATAGGTTATTTATTGTGTGTGGAGATTCTGCAAGGTTTTGCTGGATTAAAAGGGATGGAAGGCCCCGGAGGGAAAATTGACATCATTATGCATCCGATTGGTGTAGGGATGTTCAGCGATGAGCAGTTCGAAGAGTGGATTGAAGAAGCCACGAAGATTGCTCGAAAATATAATGCGATGATTATAGGCACGAGCCATGCAGATGGTTCCTATAGAAATTGTGGCGTCTCCATCCCGATATCCTATTGTATTGATCCTAACGGGGAGCCTGTTTACATATCTAAGAACGATATAAGGAGTCGTATCATACATCTTGAAACCCGGCAGTTCGATATACTCGGCTAATAAAATAAATATGACATACGGCTGTCCAGTTCGCTATGATACGATTTCCAAAGTGGACTAGAAAGTACTCAGTTAGCATATAGGGAGGACAAGAGAGTGGCGGAACCTTTAAAGGCTATGTATAATGAGGATTTTTTGCGTCGCTTCGGTGAGCGTGTACATGCTGCTCATGGGGCGTTTGATACGGAGGATTTCATTGCGACTACAATGACACCTCCATGGGATGAACTGGAGCTCAAAACGCGGATGAGGAGGATTACCGAATCATTGGGGACTCATCTGAAACTTCCGTATGCAGAGGCGCTGGGGGTTCTATTCGCTATTGAAGAGGATTGCGTCGGCTTTCCGTACCTCTTTTTCCCTGATTTTGTAGAGGTATTCGGCCAAGCGGAGGAAGATTGGGGTCTGTCCATGAAGGCGCTGGAGAGATTCACCTCGAAGTCTTCTGCTGAATTTGCTGTCAGGCCGTTTCTACTACGGGAGCCGGTAAAAATGATGCGCCAGATGGAAATTTGGTCGAAACATCCGGGTGAGCATGTTCGGCGGCTTGCGAGTGAAGGCTGCCGACCGCGTCTGCCCTGGGGACAGGCACTTCCAATGTTCAAGCATGATCCGGCGCCGGTGCTTCCTGTACTGGAGCAGCTAAAGGCGGACACATCACTATATGTTCGTAAAAGTGTAGCTAATAATTTGAACGATATTGCAAAGGATCACCCGGAAGTGGTGCTTGAAATAGCCCGCCGCTGGAAAGGCGTAAATCCGAATACAGACTGGATTGTTCGGCACGGCTGCCGTACCTTAATACGAAAGGCCGATCCCGATATAATGTCCCTATTTGGTTATGCTGCTTCTGAGGAATCATCCCCTCTTACGGTTGGGGCCGCCATACTTGTGGATCCCCGGGTAGTGCAAATTGGCGGGAGCTGCACACTGAAATATGAGTTAAGTATAAGGGAGGGTGAACCCGCGCGGGTCCGTATCGAATATGGGATTGACTTCGTGAAGGCCAACGGGCGAACATCCCGTAAATTGTTTTTATTATCCGATAAAACCGTACCCGGGGGTACAAACCTCAAGGGTACGCGGACTCATCGCTGGTCCGACCTGACAACACGTCGCCATTATGCCGGGGAACATAAGATAGGGCTGCTGGTGAATGGTCAAGAGGTGGCTTTTGACATCATAAGTCTGTACCCCCAAGCATTAAATCAATAAATTACTAAGGTTAATTGGAATGACCGCTCAAGGAAGCGTTACATGCAAATGGTGGTTATCTTTGTTACGTTGGTGAGCCAATTGGAGGACATAGCTTTTCTGTGAACCAGGGGGAGCGGTAAGCCAGAGCTGGTAACCCTCAGAAGAGCTTATATCATCCAAGTCTTCAACACGGTTTCCGGCAAAAAAGTTCTTGTGAAGACGTTGAATAACATCCGCCATAGCCCAAATTTGGTGCTCCGTATATTTGGTGTAGCTGTGGTTTTGGGTTAAACGCCGATAGCTCCCATTGAATGATAATTGTCCGAAAGATGATTCGCATTAGAGTAGGTCATTATACCAAATTGATGAGGGAATACCGATAATGCGCTATTTGCTACATCATAGATTTCTTCGGTGCCTTGCTTATAAGAACTGATATCCTGAATATGGATATGTCCGCTGAAGACCGAAGCAATTCCATTTCTTAATAAAACCTCGCGAACCTCCTGTGTATTCTGAATCGTGAAACCATCATGCATAAGCTCGCTATGATCAAGCAGGCTGTGATGCATTATGCCCACGATGGTAGCGCCTTTTTGCTTGGCCAGCTCACCGCATTTATCTATCCATTTCAAAGTAGAGGAAGACAACCTCCCTTCAAGCTGAGGATGTCTAAGCTCTTTATTGTTACGGTACATGTTCGTATCCAACATCAGCAGCCACAGCTTGGCTGAGGGAGCCGCTAAATAGCTTAAGGAGTGACGATCCTTAGATAGCGCTTCATCATAGCCATAGGGACCATAAATTTTACGGAATGTTTTGGGATTAATGGACTCTGTCTTGTATTGATGTTGCCCTTTGAAGCTCTTAGCCCAAGGGTTCAACAGATCGTGATTACCTGGAATAACATAGACTTGGGTTCCGGTGCTGCTTTCCATCGCTTTTAGGTGACCAGCCATATCCAGATGGCTTTGCTTCTCTCCGTTATTCGTCAAATCTCCGCTGATCAGTGTAATATCCGGCTTCTGTATTTGTACATCGTAAGCGAAGGCTTTCATCAACTCCTCACTGTAACGAAGCTGCTTGCCATCCCCCAGAGCAAGGTCTCTTTGGAATGCCGCACCCCCATCTGTCAGACTTTTAGATAAATAATGGATATCCGTGGTAAGGAATATTGTCAAATCACTTCCTGCTTGAATACGGTATACCGGAGTTTGCTCAATTGCCGTGCCTCATTTCTATGTATGATTAAATTCAAAAAAAGGTGTTCCTTTTGTCTCATCGACTTCAGAACACCTTTTACATACTCTGATATTATTTTTGAACTTCGGTAACCCCGGTTACACTTCCTTGATCAGACGGATCATACGTTGCTTGGTATTCATCTTTGGCGAAATAGACGTTGCCCTGAACTTTTGCATTTACGACCTGAAAGCCGTTGGCTTCGACATATACATCACCAACAAATGTTCCTCCTTGAATCCGAGCGTTTTCACTTCTGATGGTTATCTTAGGGGCTGTAAGTGTAAAGGAATTGGTTATATTTTTATCCGCATCCTGTGTGTAAAGGGCAATCTTACGTGCTGGTTTATCCTTATTGGTGAATTCGCCCTCTAAAATGAGGTCCTCAGTGAAGGTCATGTCCCTTAACGTCGCAATAATCCAGGTTCCCTCTTTACTAATCGCCTTTTTGAAGTTCGCTTCATTGTCCACTACGGAAGCTGAGGTTACGGCATCAGTAGGTTGGTCTGCATTGCCATTGGTATTCCCGGTGGTGGTGCCAGCGGCATTATTTGCCCCATTTTGATTTCCGGCTGCTCCATTGTCATTGTTCCCGCAACCTACTATTAGTACCAATAACAATACGGCCGCTAAGCTTGCGATTTTTTTCATGAACTTACCTCCCAAAGTTTTGGCTAATAATCTTTACCAATCGTTCTACAAATGCTAAAATTGAAGGTCAGAGGGGGAGTGACTGTGGCTCGCAATAAAGAGTTTGATGTTGATACTGTACTGAGTAAAGCCATGACTGTTTTTTGGCGTCAGGGATATGAACTCACTTCCATGCAGGATCTTGTTACTCACATGGGAATTCATAAAAGAAGCATGTATGATACATTTGGAGACAAGCATAATTTATTCATGAAGGTGCTGGACCGTTATGCGGAGATTGTGGAATCCAAAATGGATCAGCGTATTCAGAGTCTGCCCTCAGCCATAGAAGCCATCAGACTGCTCTTTGATATGGCCCTCCATAAAGAGGAAAGCGAACCTTTAGGTTGTTTGATTGTGAATACGGCAACGGAGCTATCCCTGCATGATCCTGAGGCTGCAGAAAAGGTTAATGACAGTTTTAGTCGTACAGAGAAGATCCTGTTAGAAATCGTGAAGCATGGCCAAGACAAAGGAGAAATCTCCAAGAACCTTGATCCATCAGCTCTTTCCGAATATTTGAATAATGCGTTAGTAGGATTTCGTGTGCTGGTCAAAGTCACCCGCGACTCTTCCAAGCTGCAAAGAATTATGGATACCACGCTCAGTATTCTGGAGAGAAGATAGATGTAGTATGTATGGATCACCAAATAATTATCCACACAATAAGGAGTTACAACCATGGCAAAGCAAAAATTTTATGTGGTATGGGCAGGTAAACAGCCAGGTGTATATAGCACATGGGCTGAATGTCAGGCACAAACAGATCATTACACAGGTGCCAAATATAAATCTTATGAATCCAAAGCCGCAGCCGATGAAGCTTACAAAGCGGGTTGGAAAGGCAATTGGGGAACAGGGGCTGCGGCATCTGGTATAGCCAAAGATAAGAAGAGCAGTTCGTTCAAGCGGAGCGCTGGCGTTGAGACATCTGAGGAGATTGATTATTTCAGTGTGTCCGTAGATGTGGGAACAAGGGGTAATCCGGGTCCTGTGGAATATAAAGGTGTCGATACGGGAACTGGTGAGGTTATTTTCTCCTGTGGACCGATTAACAAGGGCACCAATAATCTGGGGGAATTTCTTGCCATAGTCCATGCTTTAGCTCTTCTGAAGAAAGAGGGCAGCAACAAGACTGTATATAGTGATTCGGTAAATGCGATCAAATGGGTCAAACAAAAGAAGGTGGCAACCACCCTTCCGCGTGATGCCTCCACTGAGGAAATCTGGGTACTGATTGATCGGGCAGTTAAATGGCTTCAGACCAACACCTATGATAACAAGCTGCTGAAGTGGCAGACCAAGGAATGGGGAGAAATCAAAGCCGATTATGGCCGGAAGTAGTTCCCAAGCTTATAATAGGTTTAATAATAGATAAAGAGCGAACACTACTAAGTCAGCAGGGGGAGTACCCGCTATGTTCGGCAACGATTGGGACAAGGTATTACACGATGAAATCAAAAAACCGTATTTTAAGAACCTGCAGGTTGCCTTGGATAGTGAATATAAGGAGCAGATAGTCTATCCTCCGCATGAGTTTCTCTTCTCTGCCTTCAAGGTGACATCGTATCAGGAGACCCGGGTTGTTATTTTGGGCCAGGATCCCTATCACGGACCTGGACAAGCTCATGGCCTTAGCTTCTCGGTGATGCCAGGTGTTCGGATTCCGCCATCCTTGCGTAATATATACACGGAGCTGAAAGATGACCTTGACGTATCCATTCCTAATCACGGCTCACTGCTTCACTGGGCACAGCAAGGTGTGCTACTGCTGAATGCAGTGCTTACCGTCCGTCAAGGACAACCATATTCTCATAAAGGTCTTGGATGGGAGACCTTTACGGATGCTGTTATAGATAAGTTGAATGAGCGGAACGTTCCGATCGTATTTATTTTGTGGGGAAGTCATGCGCAGAAAAAAGGTTCATTCCTTAATAAAAACCGCCATCATATTATTCAATCCACCCATCCAAGCCCATTGTCTGCGTATCGTGGTTTCCTGGGGAGCCGTCCGTTCTCAGAGACTAACCGGTATCTGGAGGCACAGGGTTTGAAAGGCATTGATTGGGCTATAGAGAGTACATAGGAATTAGGAATTCTCTGATAAACGGAAGAAGGTGAAGCAATGAAACATTGGGTGGGCAGACCTGTAATTATGTATTGTGGCGAACCGCCGTACAGAATTATGAAGGGGGTACTGCGTAAATGGGATGCAGCGCTCGGACAGGTAGTGATTGGCCATCAGGAGATTGCGGTACCTTTTCGTGACATTGCTTGGATCAAAGCCTTAGCGCCTAAAGAAAGAGCTTTGCCGCCCGTCCTTCATTCTGTTGGATACGTTATGAGAGAACGGCAGCAGTTTGATAATGCCATATATTTTAAATCAGCAGTAACCGTTTGGAAAGATGAGGTACTGATCGCCTTAAATACAACTATTGTGTCACATACTAAAGGTTCAGTAACCTTGGAAGATGGACAGTGTTTGATGAAAGGGACTTATTTATTTGTTGTTCGTTCTTTGCGGGGTTGAGTAAAGAAACAGACAGTTAACACACAAAAGGACGGCTGACTCTCCACATTCGGAGGGGGCCGTCCTTTTTTATAGCTCTTTTTGAACCCCGGATGCGTCTTCGACCCTTTCAGCGACTATAATTTCATAGATTCGGAGGAAAATAATTTTGGCAATCATATATACCGGCAGTGCAATTAATACGCCGATGATACCGTAAAAGTCACCGCCTACTATTACGAGCAGTACAATAGTAAGCGGATGAACGTCCAACGATTTCCCGTAAATGATAGGAGATAACATATTATCCTGAATTTGCTGAGCCACCACTACAATCACCATTGCCCAAATAGCCATTGTCGGAGATTCGATAAAAGCCACGATCAACACAGGGATTGCAGCTAATAAAGATCCTACATAAGGGATGAAGTTAAGCGGTACAGAAATCACAGCCAGAAGCAGCGAATAGGGCAGTCCTATAATAAGAAATCCGATATATAAAATAACTCCAAGGATGACGTTAAGCAAAACCCGTGTAACGATGAAGCTGCTAAGAGCCGAATCAATATCCTTAAGAGTTTCTTGTCCTTCTTTACGATATTTTTTAGGAATCAGACTCTGTACGATTGGAGACAGCTTATACCCGTCCTTGAGCATATAATAAAGAATGATAGGCAGTGTAGCTATAACCACAACGATACTGGAGACCACTCCGATCAGATTGGACATGGAATCGGTTACCCAAGTAATGGTATTGTTCAAGTATCCTGAAAGTCGTGAAGCCAAGTCAGACTCACCGGGAAAAAAGCGTGAAAATAAGGGACTCTTCTGTAATTTTTTGAACTGATCTTGAAGTCCCTGAACCAGTTTAGGAGTGTTATCTATAAAGTTCTGAATTTGCTCCCTCAGTGTCGGCCATACCAGCACCCAAAACAGGACAAACAGGCCGATCATCACCAGATAAAGAAGCAAAATAGAGAGGGCGCGGTTCAACTTCCTTTTTTCCAGAAAACTCACTAACGGACGCAATAGATAATACATGAAGCCGGACAGCATCATCGGGACAAGAAGAAGCTTGATTATGGCAGTCAGAGGCGTGAATATAAACATCACTTTGGAGCCCAAATAGAGAATCAATAGAAAGGTAATAATCGCAAAGCTTGTCCGAAAATATTTATGTTGAAGCATCAGCAACACCTCCTAGTATGAAAAAAATTTTACGGTAATTATGTATTGTCTTAACTCTATCTTTATAACCTAATTAGGTCTTGTTGATTCATATTGGAGTCTCATAGCTTGAGTTTCGGTAATATTTGGACATGCAACAGATGCGTCGCTTGCGATTTAAAATTAGTCATAATACCGGTATTGGCAAGCCTGATGTAGGGATTGGCAACAATGGAGTGTTCGGGACTGCCAGAGGAATTGGCACGATGACTGGGGTTGCTCCCTGAGACCGCTGTCGCTGCGGGACCCGCCGCACATAAGATGGCAGGAGCAGAACAGGATGAGTCTAATATACAGGGGGAGGGACTAGCGGTCAGCCTTATGGGACTGGGTATTCCCAAAGAGGATGCCGTAGGCTACGTCAAGCATGCTGCCCTCGAGCATATAATCTTGATTGTCGCCTTCAATAATAAAGAGAAGAGCCAGCAGGTCAACTCATTGTTTAATAAGCATCATGCTATTCCATTGCAGGTTTTTTGATGGAAGCTTGAATTCAATATCTCTTCCTTTTTTTCGAGCGGATATAGACAAGTGGAATTGCACCGGGGGCCTCTCCGGTTTCTTTGGTGATTTCCTTCGCCTTAATAAGTGACAAAAAAGCAAAAAAGTCGCCTAAAGCAGTCAGACCGGCGGCAATGATGGCATAATCCTCGGCGCTAAGTTCTTCCTGTTTTTCCTCATTGCCATTATTCTTGTTGGCCATCCCTCTTTCACCCGCTTTTCCGAAAATTATCTAATATTAAAATATGTAAGAACCGACAATCGTGAATAGGCACTTGGGACAGAATTTAGGGCAGCAACTTTCTCTGTATATTATCGTCTAATGAATATTGGATAAATGAGGGGGATAAGGGTAATGAAGGGATTTCGGAATTCTGCAAAGAGTCTTGCTGTGTTGCTTGCAGCTATATTCTTATTTGGCGGAACGGCGGAAGCTGCTGGGCAGACGATTTGGATCAATTATATGTACACCTCTATGAGTAATCACGCAATTGTCTTAAACGGAACCACTTGGGTCCCGCTAAAAAAACTGGCATCAGATATGAGCTATAATCTCACATGGGACTCCACAACACGGTCAATTACATTAATTCGTCCTGGACAACAAGCTGGGTTTCAAATAGGTTCAAAGACCGGTGTAGTTAACGGAAAGTCGGTTAGTCTCAGTAACAACATACGAATCATCAAGAATACAGCGCATGTACCACTGGTATCGATGGTAAGGGCGTTAGGAGCTACACCTTTGCTTGAAAAGGAAAGCGGCAATCTACAAATTGTAGACAAGCTAAGATTTGTATCTCTATCCACAGCAGGGCGAACCTATTGGGTCTCACAGGAAAGTGGGGAACTCTACCGAATGCTGCCGACGTCTGCCAAGCCTGAACTGCTCATAAAGTTTCCGATTAAGCCCCGGACATCGGGATCTCTGAGTATTAGGCAGGTATCGAAGGACACGGATTTAGTTCTATTAAATTCGCGATACATTTCAATGTTCAATGAGTTTGACAACAGCTATCAGGCCCTCGTAACAAGAGATACAGTGGTAAAGCAGATGGAGTATCATTATGTCGGCCAATATTTTAAGGATCAATACGGTTCTAAAATTTCTTCTAAGCAAATCTATATGACGGATGGGTTGAACGTGCAATACATTAATCAAGACGGTACCCTCGGCAAGCTTTACGAATTAGAGAAGAGTACTGAGAGCAAAGGACCGTTCCTTGTAGAATATGCTACCCCTAAGATATTGTTAGTGCGTTCAACTTCAACTACCGCCCTTGTCGCCATGAACTTAGTTAAAGGTACAAGCGAGAATCTAACGCAGACGCTTATTCCCCTAGAGAATCGTAAAGAATGGGAGAGAGCCGACCCTAATGACCCCTATGTACTATCTCGCATGCTGCGTTTACAAGCGGATGATGGAAAGGAATTAACCTTTACTTTTACCACTTTAATCACAGATAAGGCGAATAAAGTAAGGTATAAATATGAGGAATAATACAAATTATAACAATGTTGAAGATATCTATTTGCGGTAAAGCGAATAGGTATTTTTTTTATGAAAAAAGCGCTTTACAGACTATGAAAACGCTGTTAAACTCATAAGTGAGCACAAATGATCAATAACGGTCATCATATTGAATCTAAATGATCAAGTAAATGATCATGTGAGCTATAGATAAAGAGGCAGAATATTGTCGGCTGCAAAAAAATTTTAAGGAGTGAGTCACGATGCTGTTTGAAGAAGAAAGAAAAAGAAGTATCGTGCAGTTTGTAGAAAAGCATTCTAGAGGATCAGTGCAGGAGCTTAGTCAAGAGATGGGTGTATCGGAGTCTACTGTACGCCGGGATCTGAAGGAGCTGGAGGAAGCTAGATTATTGAAGCGAACCCATGGCGGCGCAGTATCTTTGCAGAGTGTTAACTTTGAAGCAGCTATTTCGGATAAGGAAGACCGATTTCTGGATGAGAAGCTGCGAATTGCCCGCAAGGCTGTGGAAATGATCAAAGCTGGCGACGCCATTCTGCTGGATGGAGGTACTACAACACTGCAAATTGCTAGAGAATTGAAGTCATTCTCGGATATTAAAGTGATTACAAACTCCATCATGGTGCTGAACGAGCTGAAGGATTGCCGCAATCTCGAAGTATCCATTACGGGAGGTATGCTTCGTCAGGATACAATGGCTTTCGTAGGACCGATGACGGAACGTTCACTGGAAATGGTGAGAGTGGATAAAGCGTTTCTAGGAACTAACGGCATGGATTTACGGGAAGGTATTACCACGCCGAATATGCTAGAGGCGGCTACGAAGCGCAAAATGATCAGTGTCGCGAAGCAGGTTGTGCTTGTTGCAGATCACAGCAAGATCGGTCAAGTATCCTTCTGTAAGGTGGCTGATTTAGCGGAGATGGATCATTGTATTTTCGATTCGGAAACTTCGGAAGATTTTGTGCGGAAGATTACAGAAATGGGCGTAAATGTAACGCTGGTTTGAAGTGGAGGAGGTTACCATGAGTAAATTAGTCATCACAGTCACCCTGAATCCAGCTTTGGACAAAACGGTAACCATTGAGGGTTTGGAAGTTGGCGGGTTAAACCGTGTGGATGACATTCGAATCGATGCTGGCGGCAAGGGCATAAATGTAGCCAAAGTATTGAAAGGGTTTAACGAGAATGTGACAGCGGTTGGTTTTATGGGTGGTCACAATGGGAAGTTGATTCTTGAGGGTCTGGAACGTGAAGGGATAACTCATTCCTTTACAGAAACTGCAGCAGAGACAAGAATGAATCTGAAAGTTGTGGATAGTATAGTTCAGGTAACAACGGAGATTAATGAACGTGGAGGTGTTGTCTCCCCTCAAGAAAGAACTCTATTTCAAAAGACTTTAGAGAATCATTTGGATAAGGCTTCTATTCTGGTATTGGGTGGGAGTGTCCCGCCAGGAATAGAGCATGCCGAGTACGCTTTGCTGATCAAGGCTGCCAAGAGTAAGGGAGTTAAGACCATTCTGGATGCGGACGGAGATGCACTAAAATATGGTCTGCTGGCCTGTCCGGATGTTATAAAGCCGAATATCCATGAATTAGAACAGTTGCTGGGTGTCACCCTTGAAAGCGATGATGAGATTGTTGAAGCGGCCCGTAAACTGACGGCCCAAGGCATCGAATGGGTCATTGTCTCGATGGGCGGCGAAGGCAGTCTGGCAGTCAGCAAGGATGAAGCCGTACGCGCACGTCCATTCCGCATTAAACCGGAGAGCACAGTAGGTGCAGGTGATTCTATGGTTGCAGCTATTGCATCAAGTCTGCTGCATGGACGGGGAATGGAAGAAACATTGCGCTGGGCGACAGCGGCAGGAAGTGTGACCGCATCGAAACCGGGAACTCAAGTATGCCGTTCCGAAGAAGTTGAGGAACGCCTGAATGATGTGGGAATTACAAGAATTTAAGGTTAATACAACGAAGTAACACTAAGCATAATGGGGGAATAAACAATGAAAAAGCTATTGGCTGTAACAGCTTGCCCTACCGGGATTGCCCATACGTATATGGCGGCAGAATCTTTGCAAAAAGCAGCTGGAGAGAAAAATGTTCCAATTAAAGTAGAAACGCGCGGCGCAGTTGGGGTGGAAAATGAATTATCTGCAGCTGAAATTGCTGAGGCCCACGCTATTATCATTGCCGCTGATACCGATGTAGATGAAGCCCGCTTCGCAGGCAAGCCTATTGTTAAGGTAGCTGTTGCTCAGGGTATTAAGATCCCGGGTCAATTAATTGAGCAAGCTCTTGCTCTGCAAGCATCGGCTGGAACTGCCGCACCTCAAGCTCAGGTTGCTGAAGGCAGTGATGGTAAGCGCAAACAACCTGTATTCTACAAGCATTTGATGACAGGTGTATCTCACATGCTACCTTTGGTAGTAGCGGGTGGATTGCTTATCGCGCTATCATTCTTTAAACTCAACCCTGATGAGGGTACCTTCCTAGCCAATCTTCTTAAAATCGGTGGGGCGGCAATGGGTCTAATGGTACCGATTCTGGCGGCATTTATCGCATTCTCCATCGGCGGTAAGCCAGCACTTGCTCCAGGTCTTGTCGGTGGTATGTTGTCCACTCAACTAGGAGCGGGTTTCCTTGGCGGTATTCTAGCCGGTTTCCTGGCAGGTTATGTTGCTAAATGGCTCATTCAGAATATTAAGTTACCGCGTTCGATGGAAGGGCTTAAGCCGTTACTGATTGTTCCATTCCTCTCTGTACTTGTTGTTGGACTCTTAATGGTATATGTTATTGGCACACCGATCAAATCTCTTATGGATGCGTTGACTGTTTGGTTGGAAGGTATCGGTTCGGGTAATAAAATTATGCTTGGTGCTATTCTGGGTGGAATGATGGCGCTTGATATGGGTGGACCTTTTAACAAGATCGCTTACACCTTCGCTGTTGGTCTTCTAGGAAGTGGAGTATATGGACCTATGGCCGCGGTTATGGCTGCGGGTATGACTCCACCACTGGGTATTTGGTTGGCAACTGTCCTGGCTCCTAAGAAATTCACCCAAGAAGAACGTGAAGCAGGAAAAGTTGCTTCCATTCTAGGTTTATCCTTTATTACTGAAGGTGCAATTCCGTTTGGGGCAGCGGATCCGTTCCGTATCATTCCTGCTTTTATGATCGGCTCAGGTTTAACAGGGGCATTGTCGATGGTGTTTGACGTAACGTTGCGCGCACCACACGGTGGTATTTTCGTTCTCCTAGTTCCAAATGCGATTAGTCCTGTATTCATGTACCTGATTGCGATTGCAATTGGAACAGTTGTAACTGCGCTGCTCGTAAACCTCTTCAAGAAAAAAACAACACAACTGTGATTGGAGCTGAATGGAATTGAATATTCATGAACTACTAACAGAAGATACAGTATTCCTGCCTTTAGAAGTGGGCACTAAGGAAGAAGTTATAGCAAGAATGACAGAAGGTCTTAAGCTATCCGGTTCTGTAACAGACGGCGTGCAATATGTAAGTGATGTACTCGCTCGTGAAGCTACGGGTTCTACAGGTATTGGCTTTGGAGTAGCCATTCCTCATGGTAAATCGGCAGGCGTAGTCAAGCCGGGTTTGGCTGTAGCCCGTATGGCTGGACCTACAGATTGGGATTCCTTGGATGAAACCCCAGTATCAATTGTATTCCTGATCGCCGTACCGAAGGAAAATGTCGGTAACGAGCATCTACAGATACTGGTTGCTCTGTCCCGTAAGCTGATCCATGATGATTTCCGCCAGTCCTTGCTAGATGCAGGAAGCAAGCAAGAGATCATTGATATCCTCAAAAACATGTAAGTAATCATAAGTGCTTAGCTGCCGTATTTCTAGACCTGTGAGGTCTTGAGATCCGGCAGCTTTTTGCATAAATAACAGATAAACTCCCTTTTGCGGGTTTATTTTTGTATAATTCTTAATATAAATAATACACATGGGTAAAGGAGTAGGCGAGATGATACTGCACAAGGGAGAGTTCTTGTTCCGTCAAGGCGACAGTTGCCAGTTCTTATATCAGGTCAAGAGCGGCCTGTTCAAGGTAACAAGACTCCATGAGAACGGGAATATGGTTCTGTTTAATATTCTATATCCCGGCGAGACGGTTCCCCATCATTCACTCATTTCCCCGAAGGAAGCTCATGGAACAGCTATAGCGCTAATGAGAAGCGAGGTGGAGATTATTCCGGCTGCGGAATGGTATCGGCAGCTGCGAGAGGAACCGGGTAAAGCATTGGAGATTGCGATGCTGCTTCAGGAGAAGGTGCGGTTCATGCAGACTCGACTCGACCACCTGACAGTGGGAACACCGGGTGAACGGCTGGGGCTGCTGACCCGCTGGCTTAATGAGTATACACATGGGGCCATGCTGACTGATCTCCTAACACAGGAAGAGATTGGACAATTAATCGGTGTCCGGCGTGAAACAGTCAACCGTTTGCTCCGGAATACGGATTAATACGATCTTTTCTGAGGATAGGTGTTTTGAGAAGGCTGTCTCCGTGGTATAATCTAATCAGAACATATCAAATTACAGAAAGGATCAGGATACCATGTGTCCCCGAAGGACGATTCCCCAAAGGACGATTTGGAAACGTTATGATCTATCTTATACTTAGCTTCCCTGTAGAAGGTGCGAACCGTTAATTGACGAAACCGCCTCTACGAGGGAAGGAGTATTGTATGCGAAGGAGCAACGCCTCTGGTTCACCCCGTCGTAGAGGTTGGTGGGACGTCTAGCCGCCATATACGATAAGGGGAGACCTGTATGAGGAAACACAACAACGGAGTAATAAATTTACTGCTCCGAATGTCAGTCATTTTGTCCGGAACATTGCTGCTTGCATTTACTTATTATCACATTAATTATCAAAACCATTTGACCGAGGGCGGATTCGTTGGTTTGTCCCTGCTCGGCAAATATGTATTAGGGATTTCACCTTCACTTTCGATCCTGATCTTAGACATTCCAGTACTCCTAATTGCTTGGTTCTCCAAAGGAAAAACGTTTGTATGCAACACATTTGTTTCAGTAGGGGCCTTTACAATCTTCTACGGACTGATGGAACGGTATTCCGGAATGGTCATTCATTTGCAAAACAATTTGCCGGTTGCGGCACTATTGTCTGGCGTACTTACAGGTCTAGGAGCAGGAATGGTACTCCGCGGAGGCGGAGCGAGCGGCGGAGACGATATATTGTCACTGCTGATCAGTGAATGGAAGGGAATCAAGGTAGGAACCGTATTTATTCTGATGGATGTAATCGTTCTGGCATTATCGCTTTTTTATATGCCTCTGAAAGAAACATTGTATACCGGAATGGCAGTCGTTATTGCTGGCTATGTCATTACGTTTACAACCTCTCTAGGCAGACCAAAACTGCAGAAGATGCCGAAGATTAAGCCCGTGCTGGGCAAGCCGCAGGATAGTACAGTAATGTGAAGTGATATCAACAATCAGTTAATTACCCTTAACCAGGGATGTTCTACATTAAGGTCAGCCGGAATTTGGCTGGCCTTTTTTTGGTGCGCCACGCATGGCGACTAACTAGGTGGTGAAAGTCCACTGTGGGGGTCTGTAGTTACCAACCACTAGCCAAGAGCAAGGGTGTCCATCGTGAGATGGAATCTGAAGGAAGCTGGAGGCAAAATTCCGACCCGAGGAACACGAACATCATCAGGCACAATACATGGGATGAGCTTGCTAAACAAAGCGAAGTCCAATAACTACACGGACATGTCAGTGTAAATGATGCGGGTACATGGAAGGAAAGTGAGTCGTCTTACCGTGGGAGGTCTCATGGACGTGAGGAGATGGATTTCGAAACACGGTTGAAACAAGATTTACCATGAGAAGTCAGCAGACGCCATAGTACCTAATGTTGTCGACGACATAAGGGAAGGGCCGAACTTAAGGAGGTGGTAGTCAATGAATGTTACCAAAGCAGGAGCGAAGTACAGCCAACTTCCAATGGAAGGCTCTGCGCGGAAGAATAGTGCGGAACACGAAGAATATGCAGGAGCGTACATTCCGGCAAGGATAACTGAAAACAACACCACCAACGCAAACGAGTTGAAGGAGGGAATGCTTGAGAAAATTGTAAGCAGAGATAACCTCAATGAAGCATTCAAGAGGGTCAGAGCAAACAAAGGATCTCACGGAGTCGATGGAATGAAGGTAGATGAACTTCTACCGTATCTCAAAGAGAACGGA
>NZ_JAUSTK010000002.1 GCF_030812855.1 Paenibacillus wynnii | reverse complement strand
CAAAGAGAACGGAAAGAAAAGAAACTTAGGAATCCCAACTGTTGTGGACCGTGTCGTTCAACAGGCAATCGCCCAAGCACTCACACCGATCTATGAGAAACAATTCTCGGAGAACAGCTACGGCTTCCGTCCCAAACGAAGTGCACACGATGCCATCAGGAAAAGCCAATCCAACATCGATCACGGATACAAGTACGTAGTCGACATGGACTTGGAGACATACTTCGACACAGTGAATCAAAGCAAACTAGTCCAAGTATTGTCAAGAACCATCAAAGATGGGCGAGTCATTTCACTCATCCACAAATTCCTGAAAGCTGGCGTTATCGTGAAGCACAAGTTCGAGGAAACGGAAATCGGCGTGCCGCAGGGCGGCAATCTAAGTCCAATACTCAGTAACATCATGCTGAACGAACTGGATAAGGAACTCGAGAAACGAGGTCATAGATTTGTAAGGTACGCGGATGATCTGCTCATCTTCTGCAAAAGCAGAAGGAGTGCCGAACGGACGCTGGAAAACATACTCGCGTTCATCGAAGAGAAATTATTCCTGAAAGTGAATCGGGAGAAAACAGTGGTGGATGAGGCAATGAGAATTAAATTTCTGGGGTTCTCATTTTACCAACGTAACGGAGAAGCGAGGGTCAGAATACACCCGAAATCTATTGCAAAGATGAAAGCTAAAATAAAGGAACTTACATCAAGAAGCAATGGAATGGGTAACGAAACCCGTACTGAGAAGCTAAGACGTTATATCATGGGGTGGATAAACTACTTCAAGATAGCGGATATGAAGAAACTCATCCAAACAACGGACGAATGGATGAGAAGACGAATTCGCATGATCTTCTGGAAACAATGGAAACGGGTGAGGACAAAGCTTGCGATGCTGCAATCACTCGGAATCCCAAAACAAAAGGCATGGGAATACGCCAATACAAGAAAGAGCTATTGGAGAACCTCCAACAGCCCTATCCTCTCTAAATCCCTCGGAAATAACAAACTCAAAGGACTCGGTTTCTTATTCTTTTCAGACTATTATCGACAAGTTAATGCGTAAACTTAGGAACCGCCGTATACCGAACGGTACGTACGGTGGTGTGGGAGGTCGGCTACTCAATTAATGGGTAGCCTCCTACCCGATTTATCCTGATGCAACTCACCACAAATGAAACCAGGTAGGAAAAGGTTTGTGATAGTATATGATCAAGTACTTTGATTTGTTGCTATACCAGAAAGGGTGACAGTATGAGGAAAATTATTGTGTTTAATAGTGTTTCTATTGATGGTTATTATGCGGGCCAGAACGGGGCGATCGATTGGTTTATACATGACCCTGAAGTAGATCAAGCTTCGCATGAGCTGATGAATCCTGACACGATACTCTTTGGCAGACTAACCTACCAGATGTTCGAGAGCTATTGGCCTGAGGTGGCTAAGAATCCGAATGCTCCCGAAGGAGCCCGGAAGATGGCGGATGAATTGAATCAGATGACGAAGATGGTATTCTCAACAAGCCTAACGGATACTTCCTGGGAAAATTCCAAGCTCTTTCACGGAAATCTCTTGGAGGAAGTAAGAGCGCTAAAAGAGGGTAGTGGTTCCGATATCACTATATTTGGCAGCGGCACGATTGTGCAGCAGCTTGCGAACGAAGGGTTGATTGACGAGTACTTGCTTGTTCTTACACCGGTGGTTGTTGGTGGGGGAAAGCCGCTGTTCAAAGATATTAACAGAGGCAACTTTGAACTGTTAGAAACAAGAAGTTTCAAGTCAGGGATTGTGCTGCTACATTATAAAGTTAAATAAGGTTAAAATAAGCTCTTCAACAGCCCGTCTACCGCTTGATCTAAATTAGCAGGGTTCTCTTCACTAAGCCATTCCTCAGGAATAATAAGATAACTGCCGGAGCAGCTTTTTAAATGACTGTATATAATTTGGGCCTCGTCAAGTTTATGACGGCTGATTTCTACAGGAGCCTCTAAGGGTTGGTTCTTGAAATGATCTGAAATGGCTGACTGTATGCAGCTATGCAACTGCTGTATGTCCAGAGGAGTGGTATCCATCCTTGTACGAAAGAGGATACGGCTGCCTTTGATCAAAATAAGCTTGAGGGTACCTTCGTCCATAGGCTCCAATACAACAATGTTTTTGTTCTCCTCAGTGAAGCCGATAACCTTTTCTTTCTGAATCAGGGAGCTGACCGCTCCGGTTAGATCCCGGTATTTGGCCGCAGTCTCAAAATCAAACCTTTCCGCAGCCTCATTCATTCGCCTCTCCAGATCACTCAGGATACTCATATCCGTTCCATTCAATAATGCAATAATTTTATCTATGATTTCATTGTACTTCTCAAGGGCCTCTCCGCCTGCACACATCCCTATGCATAAACCAAGGGAATGATTGAGGCAGTGAGATGTTCTGGCATGGGGGCTGCTGCAGAGGATCCTTTGAGATTCCTTGATCCCTTGCACCGCTCTTTCGACAGTACTTCTGCTGGTATAGGGACCGAAATGCAGGTTTTGCCCATCCTCATTGAAATCATAGGTGACTTCGAGCTTCCGGTAGGCCTCATTCGAACGAATGGCGATGTAGCTATAGGCCATTGGATTTTTCATTTTTCTATTGTACATCGGTTTGATTTCTTTGATTAATTGGCACTCCAGCATAAAGGCTTCAAACTCCGTATCGGTGAGAATGAATTCAAGATCTCTAATGTTTCTCACTAATTGTTTTACCTTAGGAGAATGCCCTTTGGAGTTGTAGAAATAGGATTGAACTCTTTTCTTCAGCTGTTTGGCTTTGCCGACATAGATAATATGGCCCAGACTGTCCTTCATCAGATATACGCCGGGAGATAAAGGGAGAGCGGTTACCTTTTCTGTAAGATTCATAGAACTAAGTATAAACGATGATTCCCTATAGAGAAACAATTACAGATTGTCTTATTATTTGTCAACAGAAGAGGACTATGGCAGAATATAAAGAACAACCAAATATTCAAAGATCAAAAGATTAACCATAATGAATGGAGAATGAAATGATGACTGTTTTACCAAATTGTCCAAAATGCAATTCAGAATACACCTATGAGGATGGAAGTCTGTTCATTTGCCCGGAATGTGCTCATGAGTGGAATTTAGAATTAGATGCCGAGAATGGTGACGATCAGAAAGTGATCAAGGATTCAAATGGAAATGTGTTAAACGATGGGGATACTGTAACGGTTATTAAAGACCTTAAGGTAAAAGGAAGCTCATCCGTAATTAAAATAGGCACAAAAGTAAAAAACATACGTTTGGTCGATGGTGATCATGATATCGATTGTAAAATTGATGGCTTCGGAGCTATGAAATTGAAGTCTGAATTTGTTAGAAAAGTATAGAAGAACAGATCTGTAAAGTGAACATCACTATCCATACTTCACAAAGGATGTCCTAAAGCCATAGACGGCGATGGGACATCTTTTTTTATACTTGGCGTGTATTATCCGGGAGGTAAACAACTCTCTTAAAAAAGAATTAAATTTTTGTGAAATATGTACATTGACTTGTAGGGATAGACCCATTAATCTAAAAACATATATAACAATTATAACAAAAATAACAAAATGAGGAGAACTCAAGATGACTATAGTTAACAACGTGATACCCTGTAACCCTAACGCTTCAGGCGAGGTGCGGGCAGTTTTGAATTACCTCAGTGATCTTTCTGGAAAAGGGATTATTACGGGGCAGCATACACAGACCACTGTACAAAAGGAACTCCGCTATATTGAGGATGTAACCGGCAAGCTCCCGGCACTTTGCGGGTTTGAGCTGCTTGCGTATTCACCGAATATTAACTATGAGGATAGCACGGAGGCGTGCCTGTTAGAGGTCGAGGAGAATAAAAACACACTCGATAATGCATGGGATTGGGTGCTGAACAAAAAAGGATTGGCAACCTTCACCTGGCATTGGTTCTCGCCTTTTGGCAGCCGGGATAAAGGTTTTTATGCGGAGAACACGACCTTTGATGCTTCTCGGGCAATCATTGAGGGTACAGAGGAATATAAAGCCATGCTGTCGGATATGGATGTGATGGGCGGGATTTTGAAGGAGTTCGAGGTTAAAAATGTTCCAATCCTATGGCGTCCTTTCCATGAGTCGGAAGGTACATGGTTCTGGTGGGGGAGTAAGGGTCCTGAAGTGGCCAAGCAGCTGTACCGAATCATGTATGACAGATACACGAATGTGCACAAGTTAAAAAACCTCATTTGGGTTTGGAATTCACCTCTGCCGGAGGGCTATGTAGGGGATGACGTAGCAGATGTAATCTCCAGAGACTTGTACCCACCGAAGTACCAGCATACGGATTTGAACAAAGAATATGATGAGCTTGTACAAATTACACCCACTCCTAAGCCGGTTGCCCTTGGGGAAATTGGAGTCATTCCAAGCATTCAGCAGCTGTCTGAAACCAAAATCCCTTGGTTGTGGTTTATGATTTGGTCAAATGATTTCTGTACTACAGAAGAATGGACAACGAAAGAGGAATTATACAAAGCTTACAACCATGATTATGCGATCACGCTGGATAAGCTGCCGAAATTGTACTAAAGTATTGCTGTAAGGAGCAAGCTTAAGTCAAGGCTGATTAACGAAGCTGCTAACCAAAAACGGTGAAGGAGGACAGATCTTGGAGATAGGTGTGAGTACTTTTGTAGAAACAACACCGGACGTCCAAACCGGCAAGACCATGAGTCATGCACAGCGTTTGCGTGAGGTAGTGGAGGAGATTGTTCTCGCAGATCAGGTGGGGTTGGATGTATTTGGTGTAGGTGAGCATCATCGCAGGGATTATGCTGCATCCTCTCCTGCAGTCCTGTTGGCTGCAGCTGCATCACAGACGAAGCGGATAAGGCTGACAAGTGCAGTAACTGTGCTTTCTTCTGCGGACCCTGTTCGTGTGTTTCAGGATTTTGCTACACTTGACGGGATTTCGAACGGTCGTGCAGAGATTATGGCGGGCCGGGGTTCTTTTATCGAATCCTTTCCGCTGTTCGGTTATGACTTGGACGATTATGATGAATTGTTTGATGAGAAGCTGGAGCTGCTATTGAAGCTGCGGGAGTCTGAGAAAGTAACCTGGGAGGGCGGGCATCGGCCGGCCATTAACAAACTGGGTGTATATCCCCGTCCGGTTCAGAATCCTTTGCCGGTGTGGATTGGCAGCGGTGGGAATAAAGAATCTGTGATTCGGGCAGGCCTGCTCGGACTGCCTCTGGTTCTAGCAATAATTGGCGGTAGCCCCACGCAATTCGCACCGCTCGTCCAGCTCTATAAAAAAGCAGCCGAACAAGCAGGTCATGATGTATCCCTGTTGCCGGTTGCGTCGCATTCGCATGGTTTCATTGCAGAGGATACCCAGCTTGCGGCGGATCGATTTTTCCCCTCCACACAGGCCAGTATGAATGTAATTGGGCGGGAGCGGGGCTGGGGGCATTACAACCGCTCCACTTACGATGCCGCACGCAGCTTGGAGGGAGCGCTGTACGTAGGCGACCCCGAGACCGTTGCGCAGAAAATCATTCATCTTCGCAAGAATGTAGGGATTACTCGCTTCTTCCTGCATGTTCCGCTTGGCACTATGCCCCATGAGGAAGTAATGAGGGCCATTGAGCTGCTCGGGACAGAGGTGGCGCCGCGGGTTCATGAAGAAATAGCCAGGTGGGAGTCGGTTTCGATATAATCGAGTTGCTATAAAGACCTTTCTGGATCTCAGGGGGGTCTTTATGGTTTATAAGTAAAGCTCGGCCTCTAGTATTTGTTATGTTAAAATAACAATAAATACTAACTATATGGATTTTACTTAAGATTTACTCATTGGAATGTAGTCGTAACTATGGAGTATGTTTAGACTTTGAGTTTCCAACCGTGAGAGCCTTATGAAAATGATTAGGCGTTCATGTAGGACACTCGGGGAGAACCACGCACAGATTTAACTTCACCTGATGTTTCACCGGGTTTGGGGCAACTACGCCTTACAGGTAGCCGAATCCGGGTTGCGGACCAGTCCTTCGGCGAATTAGAGGGGAAAATGCCCGCTAATACCGACCGAAACGCCAGGAATATGAGATTAAAGGGAAAATATCCCTATAATCTTACCTATACCGCCCCAAAAAGGTATATTCTCAAAATTAGCGGGCGAAATCCCCTCTAATTGCCCAAACGGGGTGCTGGATGCAGAAATAGAGGGAGAAAACCCCTCTATTGGGGGAAAAGAATTTCTGTCCTTCTCGTCACCTGTAAAGCAAAAGCGAGAAGGAACGAATGGTAATTTGAAAACCATATTTAATAGGAATAGGAGCCGTTAATATGACTGTTATGAAAGCAGTAGTACTCACAAAGCCTGGAGCACCGGATACTTTAACCGTGGTGTCCGATCAACCGATTCCGAAGCCGAAGGCCGGTGAGATCCGGGTTCGTGTTCATGCGGCAGGTCTTAATCCCGTTGATTATAAGCTGGCCATGAACGGTCATCCGCACTGGGAGTATCCATTTATTCCGGGTGTTGATGTTGCCGGGGTTGTCGACGAAGTGGGGGAGGGAGTCTCGCAATGGTATATCGGGGATCGGGTCGTTTATCACGGTGATTTCACTAAACCCGGCGGCTTTGCGGAATATAGCATAACTACGGCTCATACTGTCGCGGCTATTCCAGACGGAATTTCCTTTGAAGACGCTGCGGCATTTCCGTGTGCCGGATTAACCGCCTATCAAGCCATCCTGCGTAAAATGCACATGAGACCGGGGCAGTCCATTCTCATTCATGCCGGCAGCGGCGGAGTTGGCGGGTATGCTATTCAGCTGGCTAAGCTGTGTGGTGCTTCTACAATCATAACGACTGCATCTCCCCAGAATGAGGAGTACGTTCGGGGGTTAGGAGCCGATATCGTAATTGACTACAATACCGAAGATGTATATGCCAGAGTGATGTCCGTAACCGAAGGGCAAGGTGTTGATCTTATCCTTAACTCGATTAATAGGGCTACAGCCCAAAAAGACTTGTCCATTCTCTCCTTTGGAGGTCAGCTCGCTTGTATCGCCGGTGCACCCGAGACTGTGGCAGATTTTCAACCCTCTACCAAAACCTTCACGATTCATAAGCTGATGCTTGGCGGTGCCCATGGTTCCGGCAATCGGAAGGAAGAAGAGGATCTACCCGTGATGATGGAGCACTTCTTATCTCTGATGCTGGAGAAGAAGATAGATCCTCTGGTAAAGCAGGTTATTTCATTAGATGAAATTCCTTATGGGTTGAAGCGGTTGTCAGAGAAACATGTGCAGGGTAAGATTGTGGCGCAAATTTCCTAGGTAGGAACCAATAGAGTATATGAGATAGTTTACTTCAGTGTTGTCAGTACCTATCTCATATCTTGTCCTGCAAAAATTCTTTGATCTTCAAGAGGGTGGTATCCGGATTCAGGTTTTGCAGCAGATATTCCGATTCCTTTTTATAGATCACTTGCTCTGTATAATTCCCCAAATATTCTTCCACAATACCAGACGGAACGGCTTCCCGCTCCAAGCGAAGACGGATATCATCCTTCGTAACATACAGAAAGATTCGAATGGCAGCATCCCCGAATTTTTTGCGGAACGCCTGAACTCCATCATGATTTACGACGACGATGGCAACATTACGTAACTCCAAGGCCTTGAAGAGCTCATACTCCGAGATTCCATAGTGCCCTCTTTCCAAATGCACCGTCTGAAAAAATACCTTCCTTTCCAGCATGGCCTGGAATTCACCGTCAGAGATAAAGTGGTAATGCTCTCCGTTTCGTTCTTGCGGACGGATGGAGCGAGTAGTATATGGATATACGTAGGGAATCCCCAGTAATAGGCTTAGTTGTTTGGCTGTATTTTTGCGTCCTGAGCCGCTCATTCCGGTAATCACGATAACCTTATCCTGTGAAGATTCCATCTTGTTTGTCTCGGCAGGTTGGTTGTTCGGCTCATGTCTGTTCGCTGATGTCTTTGGTGATTTCAGCCAGTCCCACATCGCTGCTCCTCCTTACATAACCGCTGTAATACTTATTATTTCGACAAAAAACTTCATAACCCTGCGGTTAAAAATGGAATGAGTTATTGTCTGTTCTTCTCCATCCATTCAACGGTCCAGTCTATCAGGGGTCTAACCTTCATGAATCTAACATCGGCATTTCCTACTTTATGAATTCGGATATTTTGTTCTTTGTCATATTCGTTACCTAGTCTTATAAAATCTTCATCATCGACCGCTTGAGTATTGTAAGTCACCCATTGTCTGTTTCCATCCACCATTACGGCACTGCTTTCATTCGTAAATTGTTTAGTCGGAAAGTTCGCTCTGGTTTCAGCTAGATGGAGAGAAGTGTTTTTTTCATATCCGACCCCGATTAATAGTACATGTCCATCTAGTTTATACAGTTTATCTATAGGGGAGTTCTCGCCGAAAATATGGCTAAGATCATGTTCTTCGGTTAGGTATTCAGCATATTTGCCTAATGCCGCTATGGATCTGGCCGGGTGATTAGATCTTTTGGCCCCGGGCCATGTTCTAAGCATTTCAGCAACCGCCCCCATACCGATGGAAGGGGTAATTTCTTTATCAAATGCAGGCCAGTGATCTCGGATAATAGGCCACCATTCTACGGGTTCTTCCCAGTGCACGCCGGTGGAAGGATCGAGATTTTTCCATGTCTGAGAAGGCATCATTAATGTCCCTTCCTCACCAATGAGGTCAAGAAGTGATCTAATCATCGTTTCCGCCCCGCCCACAACAAAGCCCAGGTTTTTTAATGAAGTATGTGCAGATATCGTTTGCCCCTTGGCTACCCCGCAATCTTGAAACTGTTTGATTAAATCTGCTTTCGTTAAAATCACTCTGGTTTCTTCTTTTGCAGTCATTATAATCCCTCCAACAGCACAAGTATAATTGAGATTTCTCAATCATTATATGTGAATATGGAAAAATTCACTATACCCTAAACAGTAATAAAATGCTCTCACTGTTCCTCGGCAACCGTCTGCGAATTTTTGTTAACGGAACCTTAATTTGGAACTTATACTTTGTCGATAACAAAGTTTTGATTTATATTTTCTTTTAAAGGAGATAGATTCATGAGCAGGTTTTACCGTCCCATTCTGATTTTGGCATTGCTGTTTTACGGATTTATATACCTAACCCCTGCCTCTGCAGAGGAGAAGAGTATTACGGAAGATTCGGTAAAGGTAAAATACGACTTTAATGAGATAAAAGTTCTTTATGCTGCAGAATTTTTAGCTTATCCCGAAGCGGCTCCCCTGAAAACAGATACTGTTATGAGCTCGGTCTACACTAACTTGGATCCTATTCATGTTATGTATGGTGAGGTGACTCTAGGTACTGGCGGCGATATGAAAGAAGAGTTCATTAGAGTCAGCGAGGGCAACCTGTTCACGCGTGGTTTGTCCAACGGCTCTTCCTGGGATAATTATGGGGCCATGGATACTGAGAATAAGATTATATCTACGGAATTCGTAACCGGAAAAACCCTAAAGGGCAGCAGTGTGGTCAAAGATTACTCACTGGGCTGGAAAACAATCAAACTGACGCGCAGCATGGATAAGCTCGGAGTAATGAAGGATATGACCCTTTATTTTAAATGGGACTTAATGGGCAGTTCTGATCCGTTTTTTGAAAAATTAATAGGTACAGTATATAAAGCGGATTTGAGCAGCTTGAAGTTCGTAGGGCAGCCGGAGGTTGGGCCATGATGAAAAGAGCTATTCCTTCAATACTCGTAGTGGTCATGACGTTCCTAATAATAAACTCAGCCGTCTTTGGAGCAAATGAAATTAAGAATCAGAATATGGCCGATATCCTTAAACAACTGCAGCTGTTTCAGGGCAGTAACCAAGGTTACGAATTAGATAAGGTTTTTACAAGAGCACAAGGGGCGGTGATGCTGCTTCGTTTGCTTGGCTGGGAGGATGAGGCTGTACAATATGGGGGACATTCGAAGTTTACAGACGTCAGAACATCGCATTGGGCGGCTGCAACAATCGCTTATGCCAGCAGCAAGGGGTTGGTTAAAGGTGTTACGAATTTAAAATTTGCACCTAATGAGGTTATGAATGGTTCACAGTTTATTACACTAACCTTGCGGGCATTAGGATATACTAATGCGGAACCGCGAGTTGTGCTTGATTTAGCGATCACAAGTGGTTTATTAGAGGCTGAGACTGCGAAGAATCTGATTGGGAAAAAGGTATTCCTGCGCGATGACATGGTTGCTGTTGCCTACAGTGCCCTACAGACTAAAATGTTTAACAGTGATATGACTTTACTGCAAAAGCTGGTGGATATTGACCATACTGTAGCTAAGGAGGCGGCGCTTGTCTCTGGACTTTACCGGGAATCACCCACGATCCAAAACTCAAGTGACCCTATGGATCAGATCGAGGCTGCAATCCGTAAGGCTTTACATCCATAAATTAAAAAGCAAACAGGCTCTCCGCTAAGCAGCGGGAGCCTGTTCTAATATTCACTCGTATACGGATTGGTGATTGATATCGCATTTGTTAAGGATGAACGAGATTTGATTCTCAAGACGGTTAATATGCTCTTGCGAAGCTTGATCCTTAGGCTCCTGAAGGTTGAGGTCTGCGAGCTCCTGCTTCAGCTGATGGAGGTCTTCGCTTGCGTTTGCACAGTCGTAGTTACTTTCAAGATTCTCAAGCATGGGTAACCTCCATTCTATAATTGGTGCATTTTATTATTATGGAGAAAACCCTTTAACTTATACGGCATAATCATGAAATGAACAAACAAAAAACCGTACGGGTTATCGTACGGTTTTTTCTATCGAACAATAAGTCCATATCTATTTATATTTAATTACGTTGCCCAATCGCCCTACTAGTTTCTAGAGTCGCCCCAGGTCGTAATTCAATATAACTATAAATTTAAGGCTCTTTCTCGAAATCAGTGCTTGATTTTCCGTTTACGTCACTGTGCCGGGAACGATTTCGATTTAACTTCGCCTGATGTTTCACCGGGTTTGGGATAACTACGTCTTACAGGTAGCGAATCCGGGTTGCGGACCCGTCCTTCGGTGAATTAGAGGGGAAAATGCCCGCTAATACCGACCGAAACGCCATGAATATGAGATTAAAGGGAAAATATCCCTATAATCTTACCCATACCGTCCCAAAGAGGTATATCCTCAAAATTAGCGGGCGAAATTCCCTCTAATTGCCCAAACGGGGTAGCGGGTGCAGAAATAGAGGGAGAAAACGCCTCTATTGGGCGTAATGGATTTCTGTCTTTCTCGTCACCTGTCAAGAACTGATATTAGTGTTGAGCCCAATTTAATAGATTAAATAGAATAAGGAGTGGCCTCTATTTTTGTTGCTTTAACTACAGCTTCATCCAAAGTCATTCCAACGAAATTTTGTGCATGCAGGAAACGTCCGCTTTTGTTATCGTCGACAAAGGCACCTACAGCTATTCCGGGAATCACGCTTTCTACAGGACTGGTAGCCTGCGGCCCACCCAAATCGGTTCTGCACCAGCCTGGATCGGTTAGACTAATAATGACATCTGTTCCGTCTAGTCTGGATGCCAGATCCTTCGTGAACTTATCAAGGGCAGCCTTACTGGCAGCATAGCCGGACTGCTCCGGTTCATTCTTAATTCCGCTTGTTGTATTAATAATCCGACCAAATCCGCGCTCCATCATTTTAGGAATTAAGCGGTTACAAATGGTTGCTATAGAGATAAAGTTAATCCGGAAGCTCATCTCAAAGTCTTCAACCGGCGTATTGTAATAATCCGTTCGGTAGGCAATTTGGACGGCAGCATTATTGAAAAGAATATCTACAGGTGTTCCTTTGGCCTCAATTTCGTCCAGCATAGCAACCACTTCTTCGTGATTAGCCAGCTCAGCCTGCACGCAATAAGCATCAATGCCAAAAGATTTAACCTCTTCTTCTACCTTTTGTGTATGTTCTAAATTTCTGCTGTGTAAAATTAGATTACAGCCTTGCTTGGCCATAAAAATGGCTGTTTGATAGCCTACACCTCTGCTTGCACCCGTAATCAGTGCCCATTTTCCTTTTACATTTATCATTATTTACTCACCCTTTCACCTGTATATTATTTCCGATTGCCATTGTACCATATTCTTCGAACCTGACAGAGAGCTGTCTACTTCCCCAAGGTACAATAAGATCAAATCGAGGAGAAGAGGGCGACTATGACTAAGCATATTGTGAAGAAGCAATGGATGACATTATCAGGTATTAGTACACGTACAACAAATGCCAAGGAAATGGGTTCAAACGGACGTTTGCCACAGCTTTGGGAGAACTATTTTCAGAGAAGTATAGGGGCTCAGGCTGAAGTTGTCGATCCTCATCTGATCTATGCTCTATATACAGATTATGAAAGTGATGCCACCGGGGCCTACACGGTTCTTATCGGGCATGAGCTAAATAACAATGGAGTCCAAGCGGATACCGACTTAGATCGCGCTGTGGTTCCAGAGAGCACATATATGGTATTCACCACTAGAAAAGGTCCTGGCTTTGAAGTGGTTGCTGAAGCATGGGGGGGAATTTGGGAATACTTTAGCCATTCACAAGAAGAAGAGCGGAGTTACACTGGGGATTTTGAAATCTATGATTCCCAAAATCTTGATCCATCCAATACCGTGGTGAAAATTTACATTGCCATTAAATAGCTATAATAGCTTGTCGACAAAAAAGCCCATGAGAATTTTCTCTCGGGCTTTTTGATTATCTATACTTGTAGAGGTCATTATCTTAGGATGCTGACGATTTGGTTACGGCCTTCTTTTTTAGCTTGGTACAAGGCCTTATCTACAGATTCAAATAAATCATTTAAATAGGTTTTGGGGCTGTCTGTATGTTCTGTTCTGAAATCATTATTCATGGATAGCAGTCCCATACTAATAGTGACGGATACGGGATGGGCGGCATTCTCGACAATCACTTTGTTCAATTCAATACTATCTTTGATACGTTCAGCCCAAGGGATTGCTTCGGATGGAGTCGTATTTGGCAGATACACGATGAACTCCTCACCGCCGTAGCGAGCGAAAATGTCATTCTCCCGCAGGGTTTGTTTGATGATCTCCACCGTGCTGCAGATCACTTCATCACCTGCTAAATGTCCGTAGTTGTCATTCACCAGTTTGAAAAAATCGATATCCAACAGAAATATCGCAAACGGTGTCCGACTCTTCCTATTCTTCATTACCTCATGCTCTAACTGCTGCGTTAAGTAATGGCGATTATAACATCCTGTTAAGCTGTCTGTAATAGCCATTTGCTTGAGCTTCCGGTTGGTTTGAGAAAGCTCGTTCTGTATCCCGATTAACATCAAATTACGCTCCTGTAGAATATCGTTCTGAAGAGTCGTCTCATCAAAGAGGCTGCGAAGCTCAGTCATATCCTGGAATGTTATGATTCGCCCCACCATTATTCCTCTTACCATGATAGGTGCCGCCTCAAGTTTTATATATCTATGGATTGTTGTATGTAGCCATTCGAACTCAATTTTCTCCAAGGGATGGTCTTGGTAAGTCTTAATGAATTGACGCATTCTACTATCAGATTGTCCTTTAGTAACAATGTTGGCCATATTAAAGCGATCACCGATATGGAGGTTCAAGTAGGGAAGTAGGGATTGATTGATCTCCACAACGGTTTCACCCTCATCAAGCACCAGAATCCCATACGCAATGGTATCAATGATATCCTGATGGGCAATGGTCACAATATCTAGAACCTTATCCCGATGAATGGAAATCACAAAAAAGACTGCGGATACTAAAATACCAAGTGACGTTAAACCCGGGATGACGGGCAGATACGCATCTAAAATAACATTAAAAAATATATCCAATAGTATAAATGTTGTCATTACTATAATCCCTTTGAAAACCTGCTGAACCTGGTTCTTGATACGCTGTGAGTTGCCTGATACTAGAGTTATATAGATGATGTAAAACGAAGTAACAATATAGATTATCATGACGATAATAATGCACCAAAAAATAGGGCCATAGATTCTTTGGATGTACTCGCCCCCCACGGGAAGAACAAACAAATTATACGGGTTGGTTATCACACCAAGAGATAAAAGGACCGAAGGTATGAAAAGTAATAATGATGTTTTCATTCGCAGAAACTTAGATTTTCCCGTCAGGAAAATGGTAAAGAGAAGCCATCCTGTAGTCAACATAGAGGAGTCGATAAATGCGACCTTCACGTAAAATAACTGAAACATGGGATTTTCCGTAGTTTTTATAGCGAATTGACAGAAAGGCCACAGCATCATGGAAAAGTGGAAGACCAGATAGACCTTGTGCAGATTGGTAATAGTAACCGAAGCGAAAACGTAAATAAATAAAGCAAATAAAAGTAAGAACAACATTAGATCAATCCATACCACTAGATCCAATAGACTGCACCCTCTTAATTAAGATGTCCACTCTTATTCTACCACATAAAAAAAGCTACTTACCAAATTAAACTTCAGCCCGACCCATTAATAGTTCTACAATCGACTCTGCTGCTAACGGCTTGCTGAATAAGTAACCTTGGATTTTGTCGCAGCCTTGCTCCTGTAAATACTCCAACTGCCCCGATTTCTCTACACCCTCTGCAACCACGCACATGTTCATCCGCTTGCCGATCATGATGATTTCCTGTACTAGAGTGGATTGATTGGTTCCTGTGAGAATCGTATCAATAAAGGACTTATCTATTTTCAGCGTGGAAATCGGCAGGTGAGTCAGATAGCTTAAGGAAGAATAGCCTGTTCCAAAGTCGTCCAAAGCGATTTTAATATTAAGATCTCTTAGCTGCTTCAATTTATCGCTAACGTAGTCGTAGGATTCTACCAGAACGGATTCAGTGATCTCTAATTCCAGATAATGAGGCTCCAGTCCAGCGGCCTTCAGGGTATCCACTACCAGTTCATTGAAATCCGTCTGCAGCAGTTGAAGCATTGAAATATTGACGGACATGGTTAACTCCGTAAAACCCTGCCCATGCAGGCTTTTCAGGAAATCACAGGCTTTTTGCAGAACCCAGGCTCCCAAAGGAATGATGATGTGGGAATCCTCGGCGACCTTGATGAATTTGAGGGGAGAGACATAACCCAGCACAGGACTATTCCAGCGCAAAAGAGCTTCCAGCCCGGTAATTTTATTCTGTGCCAAGTCAACTTGGGGTTGATAATAGAGCTCGAACTCCTGTTGTTCCATGGCAGCATACAGCTGCTTCTCAATATTCATTCTCTCGCTGAAGTCGTCATTTAGGGGCTGGTCAAATATAACGTATTTGCCCTTTCCCGCATCCTTCGCCTTGTACATAGCAATGTCTGCCCGTTTGACCAGCTCCATAATATCATTGCCATGCTCCGGGTAAACACTGATTCCAATACTAGTACTGATATGTAGTAGACTGTTATCCATATCTACAGCCTTTTTGAATCCGGCGAGAATTCGGCTTGCCATAAGGTTGATACTAGCTGCATCCGTTAGTGGATGCAGAAGAATTATGAATTCATCGCCTCCGAAGCGGTAAACCACACCCTCTTCCCCTACGATGGAAATTAATCTTTGACTTGCTTTTATTATAAGTCGGTCTCCAAAGCCATGACCCATGGTATCGTTGATATATTTAAAGTTATCGATATCTACAAACATTAAGGCTGCATGACCGCTAGAGTCCGTACGGATGTATTGGGATGCATTCTCATATAAGGCCAGCTTGTTGGGCAGGCTCGTCAGTAGATCATGATAGGCAAGATGGTGCATCTTTTCTTCGTTCTCTGTGAGCTTGCGTTGATTATCACTCAGATGATCATATTGCTGTCTGAGTTCCTCCTCAGTAGCTGTTATTTCCTCGTAGGCAGACTCCAGGTTTTCATAGGTGCGCATCAAATCCTTGTAGGCGATCTCGAGCTTTTCTTCTGTTCTTTTAATTTGTTTAAGCGTCCTCAGAATAAGGCTGAAGATAATGAGAGCCGTCATAAAAACAAAGAACCAGCCTTTGATCATATTAATTTGGGCAATGAGCTCTGTGTTTTTAGTAAAGGTGGAAACGGCTTTATCCGTAAAAAGAATCCATAAGCACCCAACAATGAAATAAATTCCGGCAATTCTCGTAGAACCCCAGAGTGGTTTGAAGCTATGCTTATTTATAGGTTCAAGATCAATTCCTTCATAGGACTCCAACCCTACAGTGGCTGATTCTTTGGTTCTATTGCTATTATCTCTTTGCAACATATTGCCCCTCCCGATAGTCAAGCCTGATCATAACTTTGTTCTTAGAATTTTCAACATCTTCCTTCAAAATCCTCTATTTTTCAGCATTATTAGTATTGATTGCATGAACCTCATCCTTATTGTGAAGTATACAACATCTGTCCTTAGCCGTGTAAGATGGATTGAGTACTGCATGAAGAGAAGGGCCTAAGGGCCTCTTTCATTATTTGTCGGGTGAAGTATCGGTTAGGATCCTGCATGTATCTTGCAATTCGACAAAATGCGAAGTGTAAAAATGAAAAATTGCCTATATTTACACAACTTTCGAACTAAAAATCCACCATAAATCCCGAAAATTCACAAATTGTTCCCATAATATTCTAAATACTTAGTTCTTTTTCAGTAGTTTCTGGAGTATACTTCGCATGTAAGTAAGTGTTTACTAACATTTGGGAGCGAATGAATTTATGGGGAAAACACTCATTCATACGAAAGAGGGTCTTGTGTTATCTACGATTGAGGTCATAAACGACGTTGGTATTAGTAACTTATCCATTCGAAAGGTAGCTTCTCAGCAGGGTGTTACAGAAGCCGCTATATTTCGCCATTACAAATCTAAAAACGAGCTTCTGCTAGCGGTATTAGATTACTTCTCCAAATATGACTCCGATGTTTTTGCCACCGTACAACTTAAGCAATTAACTCCAACCGAATCCATCCACTATTGCTTGAATACCTACTCTACATATTATGAGAACTACTCAGCGATCACCGCAATAACACAAATATATGAAGTGTTTCGTAATGAAATGGAACTTCGAGAGAAGATTGATAGGATCATCAAGGATCGGACGAATTTTATGACTGGGCTTATTGATGAAGCCATTCAAAAGAATGAAATCGCCCCTCATGTCGACAGCGAACAGCTTGCCATTATGATTTGGGGGTACTTCCGTGAGGTTTGTATGAAATGGAGGATTAGTGAATACGCATTTCCGCTTAGAAAGCGTGTTCAAGAATCGCTGCATATGATTTTGAGAGCTTTCAGCTAGAGGGAATAGTACGTATTGGAGAGTTTAGGGAAGGTGATAACAATGACCGAGGATTACATCAACGAGCCTATGCTTGAGATGTTTATTTATGAGACCTCGCTTCTGCTAGAGCAACTGGAACAAAAAATGTTGGAGAATGAGAGTGACGCCTCCTACAAAGAAGAAGTTATCAATGAAATTTTCCGCCACATGCATAGTATTAAAAGCTCAGCTGCGATGATGCTGTTCAATGATATCTCTAAGCTAGCCCATTCCATTGAGGATCTTTTCTATGTTATACGTGAAGAAAAGCCGGTGCATATTGAATACTCGGTACTCTCTGACCTTGTCTTTGAGGGGATTGACTTCATTAAGGTAGAAATCCTCAAGATCAAAGCAGGGGATGAGGCGGATGAGGATTCTTCCGAGTTAATCCAGCGCATTGGGTGTTACCTGGAACAGTTAAAGGAGAACAATCCTGATCTGAAGGCCGCAACCGGCACCAAAAATTCGCAAAAACAGCAGCAATTTTACATTTCCAATAACAAAAAAATAGAAAAGTCTAATCATAAACATACCTATCAAGCCCGTGTTTTTTTTGAAGATGGCTGCGAGATGGAGAACATCAGAGCTTTCACTATCGTTCATAATCTGAAGGATTTTGCCACTGAGCTTCATCATGAACCTAGTGACATCATTGAATCCGAGGATAGCGTAGAGACGATACGAGCAACGGGATTTATACTTCATTTCAAATCCAATCGAAGCTATGACGAAATGCATCAATTCTTTTCACAAACGATTTTCCTCAGGGATCTGGAGTTAATCGAACTGGTTCACGAAGAGACAGAACCGGGGACTGATGTTCAACAAACCCCTGTCAAAGTCAAAGGGAATGAAGAGAATAAAACTATGAATGCGGCGGCATCCATCATTAGTGTGCAGGTGGACAAGCTGGACCGTTTGCTCGACTTAGTGGGTGAGATGGTCATCGCCGAAGCCATGGTAACCGAGAATCCGGATCTGGATGGCCTGCAACTCGATAATTTTCAGAAAGCTGCCCGTCAGTTGAAGAAAATAACCAGCGAGATTCAAGATATGGTCATGGCGATTCGTATGGTTTCGTTATCCACAACGTTCCAGAAGATGAATCGGCCAGTTCGTGATATGTCCAAGAAATTAAATAAAGAAGTGAAGCTGAACTTGATTGGTGAGGAAACTGAAGTAGATAAGAATATTATTGAACACCTGTCGGATCCCCTGATGCATTTGATTCGAAATTCCATGGATCACGGGTTAGAATCTCCAGAGGAAAGAGAACAGAAGAATAAACCGCGGGTAGGGACGATCACGCTCGAGGCCAGAAATATCGGTAGCGATGTTCTTATTGTAATTAAGGATGATGGAAGAGGATTAAATCGAAATAAAATATTACAAAAGGCCCAATTGAATGGGCTGCTGAGAAGGCCTGAACACGAATATACGGATAAAGAGATTTACAATATGATCTTTCAGCCGGGATTCTCTACTAAAGAAGAGGTTACAGAGTTCTCCGGTAGAGGTGTAGGCATGGATGTGGTGGCCAACAATGTCGAGACCATTGGCGGGGTTCTAAATGTGGATAGTGCAGAAGATCGGGGGACCGTAATAACCATCCGGATTCCGATCACGCTGGCCATCGTAGATGCCATGAATATCCGAGTGGCTGGGTCCCAATACACTATTCCAACCGCTTATATAAGAGAGTCTTTGAAGCCAAAGGCTTCCGATCTGATTGTGGACCCGAATGGGAATGAAATGGTCATGTTGCGCGGCCTTTGCTACCCTTTAATCCGGTTGCATGAACGATTACATCAATCAACGGAGCGCACCTCTTTAACAGATGGAATAATTATGATTCTTGAGAATGACGAGAAGGGTTTTTGCATTTTGGCGGACGAATTGTTAGGCCAAAAGCAGGTCGTTGTGAAAGCACTTCCAAGCTTATTCCAACAGCAGTCGCACAAAGTAGAGGTCCTGGCGGGATGTACGTTGTTAGGAGATGGAAGCATCAGCTTAATTCTCGATATTCCCAGACTATCAAGTTGAATAGGTTGAGGCTAAAGATAAGTAATATCTATTTTTTAAAAAGGGAGTTGGTCTATCCATGTCCGTAAATATACAGGACGAATTAGAGGAAGATACGCAGAAGGGTAAATTTTTGACATTCATTATGGGTGAGGATTTCTATGGCATTGAAATTAATCACGTAAGGGAGATTATTGGAATACAACCGATCACGGAAGTGCCGGATCAGCCCGAATACCTACGGGGAATTATTAATCTCCGGGGCAAAATCATCCCCGTGATGGATATACGATTGCGATTTGGTAAAGTGTTCATGGATTACAACGACAGAACCTGCATTATTGTAGTGGACATCGAGAATATATCCTTAGGACTTATTGTAGATGCTGTTTCGGAAGTGTTGTCCATACCTGATAGTGAGATTGTTGCTCCTCCTGAAATGAATAAAGGCGGTCATCATTTTATTAAGGGGATTGGTAAGGTTGGAGCCGAAGTTAAGCTGTTATTGGATTGCAAGACACTGTTGGTCAAAGGCTCATGGGATGGAAATGAACAGCTAGATACATTAGGAGGATAAACAAATGAGATGGATATATAACTTAAAAATAGGAACAAGATTGATCTCTGCATTTATTATAGTCGCATTAATGACGGGATTAGTTGGATTTATAGGAATTCTCAATATTAAGCAGGTAAATAATGACTATTCGGATTTATATGTTAATTATGGTGTGGCCTCTGGAGATTTAGGACATGTTGGCATGGACTTCCACAATATCCGCGCAGCGATAAGGGATGTGCTCATTAAGAAAACGGTTAAAGAACGGGAGCCTTATTTCACAAAGATTAAAGCATTAGATACCAGTATGGAAACGTACTTAGGTAAATTCGAAGGCAGTATTCAATCGGAGGAAGTACGCGCAGCCTACAATTCATTAATGGAATCCCTTAAAACCTATAAAGAAGTCAGAGAAAGAGTAAGTACTCTGGCTCAAGAGAACCAAATGGATGCCGCAGTGACCTTGTTCTACGGGGACGCACTTCAGCCAGCTATCGAGGCTAACGACAACCTGGATAAATTGATTGGTCTGAAGGAAAGCGGCGGTCTCAAGAAGTCAGATGAGTACTCCATTACAGTCAATAATACAGTCAATACAATGATTATTATTGTTGTTGCAACTATAATCCTTGCTATCGCTTTAGGCTTGTTCATCTCCCGAATTATAAGTAAGCCCATTAATCGGTTAGTTCTTGTGTCTGAGGAAATGGCCAACGGGAATCTTGATGTAACTATTGATACTAGCTCTGAGGATGAAGTAGGGATTTTATCCAAGTCATTCATGAGAATGTCAAATAATATGAATGAGGTTCTGAATAATATCAGTTCTGCAGCAGATCAGGTCGCTTCCGGAGCAAGGCAAATGTCGGAATCCAGCATAGCTTTGTCTGAGGGAGCGACTGAACAAGCCAGTTCTGTTGAAGAACTATCTGCTTCTTTAGAGGAAATTTCCTCCCAAACGAAGCTGAATGCCCATAACTCCAATAACGCCAATCAATTGGCAGAAACCGCACAGCAGAATGCTATCCATGGTAATGAGCAGATGGGCAGTATGCTTCGGGCAATGGAAGAGATCAATGACTCCTCCATTAATATCTCTAAAATTATTAAAGTTATTGATGAAATTGCTTTTCAAACCAATATTCTAGCCTTAAATGCAGCGGTGGAAGCGGCTCGAGCTGGACAGCATGGTAAAGGCTTTGCTGTTGTTGCCGAAGAAGTTAGAAATTTAGCAGCAAGATCGGCCAATGCAGCCAAAGAAACGACAGCTATGATTGAAGGCTCTATCAAAAAAGTCGATGTGGGTACGAAGATTGCCAACAATACAGCTGTAGCGCTGCAAAACATTGTAGACGACGTTGCCAAAGTAGCTGATCTTATCAGTAATATCACCATTTCCTCGAATGAGCAAGCCTTAGGTGTTGCACAGATTAATCAGGGGATTCTTCAGGTTTCTCATGTGGTGCAGACCAATTCTGCAACCTCTGAGGAAAGTGCGGCTTCGAGTGAAGAACTAACACAGCAGGCTCTGATGCTACAAGAACAAGTCAATCGCTTTCAGCTAAAAAGAGGCAACCCATCTATGCAATACGACAGAGAAAACCTTTCTATTAAATCTTATCCGTCCAAGGATTCGTATGTTCGTAATGAAGCTGCTGCAACTAGAACCAAACGTGTAACAAGTATATCGTTAAGTGATAGTGACTTCGGTAAATATTAAAAATCAATATACAAAGGCAGGGAAACCCATTGATATCCATTAACAACCGTGAGTTCAGTCGTCTAACCTCATATATTCAAGCTCGCCTTGGCATTCACCTGAGTGATGAGAAACGTTCACTGGTTGTGGGAAGACTGCAAAATGAGTTAACACAACTAAACGTGAAATCGTTTAGTGAATATATTGATATCCTTTTGCAAGATAAGACAGGAAATATACTCAATTCCTTAATTAATAAGATTACTACAAATCATACGTATTTCATGCGAGAAGTAGAGCATTTTACATTCTTGAAAGAAACCCTTCTCCCGCAGTACTTACATTCGCTTAAAGAGAAGGATTTGCGTCTGTGGTGTGCTGCCTGTTCTACAGGAGAGGAACCCTACACCCTAGCTATGCTTATCAATGATTTCTTTCAAAATGACAGCTTGGCCTGGGATACTCAAGTCCTTGCTACGGATATTTCAGACCGTGTATTGGAGCTTGCAAGAAAAGCAGAATATAGTCCTGAACAAATCCTCCCGCTTCCTCAGCATTGGAAGAGTCAATATCTTAGGAGGAATGAGAATGGTAATTTTACTTTTCATGAAAAAATTAAGAACGAGGTTATCTTCCGAAAGTTCAACCTGATGGAGCCTAATTACCCTTTTAAGCGAAAGTTTCATATCATTTTTTGCAGAAATGTTATGATTTATTTCGATATGGAGACCAAGACAGAACTGCTCTGTAAGCTTTACGATTCCTTAGAGAGCGGAGGCTACCTCTTCATCGGACATTCGGAGTCCATTAATCGGGAATCCACGCCATTCAAATACATTATGCCTGCAGTCTATCGAAAGGAATAAGTAGATGATGAAAATAAAAGTTCTGATCGTGGACGATTCTCTACTCTTTCGTGAATGGTTGAGAAAAGGACTGACGAACCACCCCAATATTGAAGTGGTTGCTACAGCTGTAGACGCTTTTGACGCACGCGACAAAATACTTATGTTCGAGCCTGATGTTATGACTTGTGATGTAGAGATGCCCAAAATGAATGGTCTGGAGTTTATCCGTAGACTACTCCCCCAATACCCCCTACCCACTATAATGATCAGCACTGTAAGCACTAGGGTTTTTGATGCTTTAAATTCAGGAGCCGTTGATTTTGTATCCAAACCTGTGAATATGACAGCCGGGAGTACCCACGTTTTTTTTGATGATCTCATTCAGAGAATCAGAGTAGCAGCAAATATCAATCTCGAAGAATTAAGACGCGATCAAGGGGTCATGAAACCCGTAGAGCCGCGTTCAGGTATGTCATCGTCCTGCCGGATCATAGCAATGGGAGCATCCACTGGAGGAACGGAGGCGATTACCAGTATTCTGAAAATGCTGCCGGTTACCGTTCCGGGAATCGTAATCGTTCAGCATATCCCCTCTGGGTTTTCCAAAATGTTCGCCGATCGTTTGAATCAGCTTTGTAAGATTTCTGTCAAAGAAGCGAAAACGGGGGATTATGTAGAGGCTGGGACTGCTTTGATCGCACCAGGGGACCAGCATATGCGCCTTCATAAAGCGGGTACTGCCTTCAGAGTCGAGTGCTATCCAGGGGAGAGAGTCACCGGCCATTGCCCTTCGGTTGATGTATTATTTGATTCTGTTGCCAAAGAAGCGGGGGGTAAGGCAATCGGAGTTATCCTGACTGGCATGGGATATGACGGATCAAAGGGGTTACTAATGATGAGACGCAAGGGCGGAAGAACCATCGGTCAAGACGCTAAGTCCTCTGTTGTTTACGGCATGCCCAAAGCGGCCTTCGATGTTGGAGCTGTGGAGCAACAGGTTCCATTAAGCCAGATTCCACAACTTATCAATAAGTGGTTGCAGCAATGACCATCAAAGTAGTAGGGATTGGGGAGGCTGCTTTTTCCGATAATCCAAAGGATACCCTAAAGACTTATGCTTTATCTACATGTGTTGCAGTAACCGCCTATTGTTCGATTCATCGAGTAGCAGGAATGGTTCACATCGCCCTACCCTCCCCATTATATGGGAATGTAGGCACTTTCTCTGTCTTTAGATATGCAAGCACGGGGATTCCACAGGTATTCGATACCATTAGAGCACAATGTGGCTGCCAAGCCAGAGACTTAATGGTTCGGATCTATGGAGGAGCGGTAGCCTCCAAACCAAATGATCACTTTATGATAGGCCCTCGGAATGTTGAAGCAGTGATGCAGGTACTTCATAGTCTGAATGCTAAATGCCACTATGAAGATACAGGAGGAAATATCAGTAGGACACTTGAAATGAATGTCACAGATGGGCGTATCAATGTTACTGCATTACCTCTGGCTTTCTAATCTATGCTGAAATAGGGTGAGAATCATGGATCAAGAGCGTGGAATTTTGTCGGCATCTGCCTTAAATATAGATCAAATCTCGGCTGTATTAGCCTGTATAGGTGATGGCGTTATTACCACCGATATGGATGGCAGCGTTAGTTATATGAACCCTGCAGCTGAGGAATTAACGGGCTGGAGTATGGTGGAAGCCATTGGCACAGCATTTGACCACATCTTTTCACTTATTAATGGAACAACTGAGGAACCCTGCATTTCTCCAATTGCAGTAATTGGGCAGAATGAACCTTTTAGAGGGCTTGATAAACATACCATGCTCATTACCAAGTCGGGTGAAAGACGATACGTGTCCGCCAGCTGTTCCCCTATTAAGACCTCGGATGATCTAGTCACGGGGGCAGTAGTAGTATTCCGGAATATAACAAAAATAAAGAGGATGGAAGACCAATTGCTATTGGAGCGCAATAATTTCCAGGCCTACTTTGAATCGGCACCTATTGGGATGATTTTGGTCGATGGAGAGCTTAATCTGATTCAGGTTAATATGGCTGCAAAGGATTTCATCAGGCAAAAACCCCTTAGCAATACTAATAGAATAAGGATTGGTGACCACTTAAGCTGTATCCACAGCTTTGAAAGTGGCTGTGGAAACGGTGCAGCTTGTGGAAACTGTGGGTTGTATGGAAGTATAAAGCATGTCATTCAAACGGGGATTTCTACCCTAAATCTTGTGATCCCCTATACTCGGTTGGAAAATGGGATCTCACAACATTATTGGTACAAGATTAGCATTGTGCCGATGAACTCACATGGAGAGAAGCAGATCCTGGTGATCTTGGATGATATAACGCTTCAGAGAAAGATAGAGGAGCAATTGGTCCAAGCCAAAGACTACTATTTGAGTATGTTCGAGAAATTTCCTACGCTGGTATGGAGATCGGGACTGGATAAGAAATATGATTTTATCAATAAACGTTGGAGTCAGTTTACCGGTCGAAGACCACGGGAGGAACTAGGCTTTGGTTGGGTAGATCGTATTCATCCGGAGGATCGTGAAGCTAGTCTGGATAACTATAGGAATGCATTTGAGCAGCGCCATTCCTTCGAGAATGAACATCGTCTCCTCCGGTATGATGGGGAGTATCGTTGGGTTCTCGATGCGGGAAGCCCATTCCATGACATGGATGGGAGGTTTATTGGATTTATTGGGGCGGTTTTTGATATCACCGAACGTAAAAATGCCGAAGAAGTGCTGGATAAATACAGAGTATTGTCTGGAGAGGCACATGACGCCATCCTTTTTGTGGATTCTGGAGGCAATATATTAGATGTTAATGAGTCGGCCATTCTTAAATACGGTTATAGTAGAGAACAATTTTTGAAATTATCTGTTTATCAGCTGCGTGATGATGAAATCAGTGTTAAGGAACAATTACAAAGGGCGGCACGAGAAGGCTGTTTCTTCGAGACGGTTCATCATAAAAAAGACGGTTCCCTCTTCCCAGTTGAGATTAGCTCAACAGGCACTACCATCGGTGGTAAAAGAGTAATTATGAGTATTGTTCGGGATATTACGGAGCGTAAGCTCTCTGAGGGGGCACTGCGGAACAGCGAAGAGAAGTATCGGCAGTTGTTCAATAATTCTACAGAAGCTATCTATCTTCATGAGCTTATCGATAGCTCGAAGTTTAGCCGATTTATCGATGTGAATGAGGTGGCGTGCTCATGGCTGGGTTATTCCAGAGAAGAATTGATCGGGATGTCCCCCGTGGATATTAATGGTAAGCCCTATCAGACAAAACTCATCAGCTTAAAAGAGGACTTGCAGGTCGGAGCCCATTTCACTTATGATTCCATCCATGTTACCAAAAAGGGTGTAGAAATTCCCGTAGAAATTAATGTACACTGTTTTAATTTAATGGGTAAAAAGGTTCTGCTCTCCATGGTAAGAGATACTACAGAGAGAAAGAAAGTAGAAAATGAATTGAAATTAGCGCGTGATGAGGCAGAGCAGGCGAATAAAGCAAAGAGTGAATTTTTAGCCAATATGAGTCACGAAATTCGCACACCATTAAATGGAATGCTCGGTATGATTGATCTAACTTTGCTAACATCCCTCAACAATGATCAAGCAGACAATTTACATACCGCCAAATCCTGTGCTAATGCATTGCTTGTATTGATTAATGATGTTCTTGATTATTCGAAGCTGGAAGTCAGCAAGATGAGAATGGAGCAGGTTGATTTCTCGCTTCAAGAATTAATGGAGAAGACGGCAAAGACGCTGTCTCCGAGTGTCCTAGCCAAACATTTGAAGCTCAATTATACCTTTTCCCCACAGGTTCCGACCTTTGTCTGCGGTGACCCTAACCGTTTACAGCAAGTGCTCAATAATCTTCTGCATAATGCGATTAAATTTACAGATGCAGGTTGTGTGATCCTTTCGGTAGAACGTCAAGAGGTGCCTGGAGACTCCTTGATGCTTTTATTTAAGGTAACGGATACAGGTATTGGAATTGCTGAACAAGAACATACGAAGCTGTTCAAAACATTCAGTCAGGTGGATAGTTCCATAACGAGAAGATACGGTGGAACAGGGCTGGGACTAGCCATATCCAAACAGCTTGTTGAAAATATGGGTGGGCGAATTTGGGTAGAGAGTACCGAAGGACAGGGCAGTGTGTTTTACTTCACCATAAAGTTCAACCCTGCGCAATCCACAGCTGTTACGGAGATACCCAAGTCTTTAGACATTAAGGTACCCCGTTCCAAACTATCCATATTAGTGGCCGAGGATGATCCCGTTAATCAGTTGGTTATGACTCGTATGCTAAAGTTCCTTGATTATGAAGTTGAAGTAGTAGCTAATGGATTAGAGGCACTTAAGAGCTTGGAACGAAAGAACTACGATTTAATTTTTATGGATATCCAAATGCCCCTAATGGATGGAATAGAAGCCACACGCAAGATAAGAGAAATAGAGGCAGGAGTCCGGCATACTCCGATTATCGCGATAACAGCCTACGCACTGCAAGGTGATCGTGAAAACTGCTTGGCTGCGGGGGTGGATGATTATCTTCCAAAACCAATACCTATGGAGAAGTTACAGTTGGCTTTGGAAAAGTGGACACAACCTACTATAAAGATCTCTCCGGAGGGCGAGTTAATCACAGCCGATCTGAACCTGTCGCCCAAAACCGTTACTGATGGTGAAGCTCATGCTGCATTACATAACTATATAGAGGAATTGGAGCACATCACTCCAGAGCATGACTTAACTCGAATTGAAGACCTGGCTCACCGCCTCAAAAATCAATGTATTGAAATCGGGAATGAGGAACTCAAATCCACTTTCTTTCGGATAGAATTAGCCGCCAGACGTGGGGATATGGGTGTGGTCATGGGACACCTCATGCGGGCAAAACTGGAGTACACCCGGTATTATCAATAAACAAAAAAGGAGTGAGTGGTATGAAGATATTAGTTGCAGAAGATGATTTAGTCAGCCGTAAGTTTTTGAGTAAATTCCTTACCCCTTATGGAGAAGTGGATACGGTTGTAGATGGTTTGGAAGCTTTGGACGCCTACTTATTATCCTTAAAGGATAATGATCCGTATGATTTATTGTGCTTGGATATCATGATGCCTCGTGTAGACGGGGTGAAGGTACTCAAAGCCATACGCGATTATGAAACCCAGAAGGGGATTTCTCTGGAAAAGCGCCTGAAGGTTATTATGACCACTGCGTTAGCTGAAGCGGACAATGTAAAACAATCCTTTGAATACGGCTGCGAAGCCTATGCAGCTAAGCCCATCAATACAGACAAGTTCCTTCAAGTTCTGCGCGAGTTAGGCCTAATTGAATAAGGCATTCGGATAAGCCTTGTTAACAAATGCATAATAGTACCTCTCCCTAACCATGCTAAAAGGGAATATGAGCATGAATAAGGGGAGGTATAATTTATGACACGTTACAATTCCAATCCAGTTGGGAATAATTTTGTATCTCAGGTCCATAATTCAGTCGATGCGCTGCATGGTGCCGTATCGCAGGCGTTAAGTCATCCGACAGAGCAGACTATTGAACAGGCTGAAAACAGTATGGAGACTGCCGAAAATGCGTTAAATGAAACCGACCCTACCCTTGGAAATCAGGGTGTGGATCTGGCTGAGCAAATGCTGGCTGAGGAAAAGAGCAGGCTTGGCAAACTAGAGAAACAATAACCCCCTCATTCAGAAGGGATAGGTTCCTGTTAACAGCCTGTGGAGCTTTTACGAGTTCACAGGTTTTTTTATTTCCAAGAAAAAACAACTATATAAATTGAGGCTCAACACCAAAATCAGTGCTTGACAGGTGACGAGAAAGACAGAAATCCGTTACGCCCAATAGACGGGTTTTCTCCCTCTATTTCTGCACTCGGCACCCCGTTTGGGCAATTAGAGGGGATTTCGCCAGCTAATTTTGAAGATATACCTCTTTGGGACGGTATGGGAAAGATTATAGGGGTATTTTCCCTTTAATCTCATATTCATGGCGTTTTGGTCGGTATTAGCGGGCATTTTCCCCTCTAATTCACCGAAGGACGGGTCCGCAACCCGGATTCGCTACCTGTAAGACGTAGTTGCCTCAAACCCGGTGAAACATCAGGCGAAGTTAAATCGAAATCGTTCCCGGCACAGTGACGTAAGCGAAAAATCAAGCACTGATTTCGAGAAAGAGCCTAAATTGAACAAAAGAAAATAACAAAAAGCGAAAAGGAACGAAAGGGAAATCTGGATACAACAGCGGCCGGAAGTCCAAATCTTCACGGTAGTGACACCTGAGCCTTAAGTTAATATCTTAAGTTCATCTTATAAAGGTTGACGTTATCGCTTCACCCATTCCACGAATAGCCTATAGTCATTTTCTACCTGATCAGCATAGGCGATAGCCCAATTAGAAATATAGCGGGCGAATGTATCTGGGTCCGCTCCCATGGCCTTGGAAATTTCCTTTTCACTATGGTAGGGTAGAATTCCCATATCCACATCTGCATCGGCTCGGGCATGCAATTTGGCAGTCAGACGAGCCATGATCACAAGGACACAACTCATGTCGTCTATAGTCTCTATATCTTCTGTTTTTAACCTCTTCTTATAAGGTGAACGTTCTCGTACATAAAAGTCTCTTCCATCCATCGTTAGGAAGCCCAAGTATGGGTCTGATTTATGGTGCATCGCCTGCTGTGTGGCTACCACACGTTTGCCTTGGTGGGAGAAGTGCTGCCAGAACGAGTCGGAATAAGGCATGAAATAGGCGGGCACAGGGATACGTACTTCCTTCGTTTCCAGTATGGTATCGTCTACCCCCTCTTTCTCCACACCACCCTCAATGAGTACATAATAGCGATCCAGTCCTATAGAGGCCGTTCCAGATCCATGCTTGACAGCTATGTCCTTAATGCGATAATGCTCCAGATCCCTGCTGCGTTTGATGATTGTGTCGGTATAGAAATTCCAGGCATCCACAAGCCGGGCCTGCTCCGCAAAGGATGGAACAGCCAGTTCTGCGGTTTCAAGGAATATCCGGTCACTCTGCATCAAGGCGGTCACCTTCTCCAGAAAGTGTGCCTTCCTGCGTTTCTCCAGCTTACGGAGTAGTTTCTTAACCCGTCCACTGGCTGCTTCCGCATCCATGATGAACTCCCCCGGGTCTTCCTTGCCAGCGGTGAAACGATTGATTTGCTTGTAGTAGGCATTTACATAGGTTTCGATATTGTTCCGCTGGTCTTTCTTGTCGTATCCAAGCTGCCTTCCCACGAGGGCGATGCTGACTGTCATACGCAGGAGATCGTACAAATAAGAGCCTACATAACCCTCGTCGAAGTCGTTCACATCATAAACGATAAGTCCGTCTTCGCTGCGGAAAGCCCCAAAGTTCTCAAAATGCAGATCTCCTTGAATCCAGGTCGGGCGGTCCGTTGAAGTATGGTAGGGGAAGTACTGCTGTGTAGTATCATAGTAGAACAGATAGGCACTCCCCCTGTAAAAAGAAAAGGCGCTCTCCGACATTTTTTTATATTTCTCCGCCCGTTTGCCCTCACTTAGAGCCATAATGCCGCCGTCAAATTCATCAAATACCGATACTAGTGTGTCCTTGCGAAGCTTCGTCCGCGTGAGAATGACTCCGCTCGTGATCGTTTCATCTATCATAACAGGCGCCCCTTTGGTAAATTTGAACCTATCATAGCTTGAATTTTGGCTTTTCGCAAAGAGTTCATGCTGGAGCCGGTAAGTGTTGCAATATTTAAAATTAAAGTATATACTCGAATTAAGAAGTGATTGATCAATAACCAACGAAGCGAAAAGGAGTAAATTATGACAAAGGCATCAGCATCAGAACCTGTTATTAAATCGTCAGAAACCATCTCTGTTAATCGTCGGGAGCAGATATTGGAGGCGGCAGTTGTAGTTTTTGCAGAGCACGGATACTTTAGAGCGACTACGGCACAGGTAGCGGAAAGGGTAGGTATTTCTCAGCCTTATGTTTTCAAGGTTTTTAAGAACAAAGAGGAATTATTTGTCGCCGCTCTGAAAAAAGCCTTTGAACGAATTGTTCACACCTTCGAAGGGATAGGGGCTTCTCCTGAGAATTTGCTTCAGGAAGCCATTAAGGCTTATGAAGTGCTGATGGAGACACACCCCAATGAGATTATATTACAAGTGCAGGCATTAGGTATTCGGGACGAGGAGATTCGCCGAACCATGCAAGAGGGCATGCACAAGGTAACGAGCCTTATGACAGAGAAGTTTACTGCAGCAGGGGTGGCCCATCCTGAAGTGTTAGTAAGTAGTTTTATGGCCAACGGAATGTTGTGCAATATTTCGATGGCGCTTGGAATGCCGGAATTGAAGCCAAAGCATCTTGAGGAATAGTAGACGTTATTCTCTATACGCAGCGAAATAACCAGGGTTATCAACCCTAGGAGATTTCGCAATCACTAGTTAGTGACTGACCAATAACTAAAACCGAGGAGGAATACACAATGTTAAAAAAAGCTATGGTTCTAGGAGCAACAGGTGGAACAGGGACGGTTATTATCGCTGAATTATTAAGAAGAGGAATTAAAACGGTGGCCTTCGGACGATCCCTTCCAAAGCTCGAGCAGCTGGCAAAAACCTTTGGAAATCCCGTAGGGCTTACTCTGAAGACCGGTGATGTGTTCAACGTAAAAGATATATTCTCAGCTGCTCAGGGAGTGGATGTAATTTTTCATAGCACATCTGTACCTTATAACGAAATGAGAGCAAAGCTGCTGCCCATGGGGGAGGCGGTTATGGAGGCGGCCAATAAGCTTGGAGCTAAGGTTGTAGCGGTGGACGGCATTTATCCTTATGGCAGAAGACAGAATGAGCTACCTATTGATGAGGAATATCCGAAGAATCCGCATACGACAAAAGGTAAAGTAAAGCTTGAGTTCGAGCGTATGTTTTTCAGCCCGCGATGGGATCAGGTGAAGGGACTTATTGTGCGCTTGCCGGATTATTATGGACCAACCGCCAATGAGGCCTCTTATCTAGGCTCCACGCTTACCGCAATCGCTGCCGGCAAACCGGCCATCTTTATTGGAAATATGAACGTTCCCCGTGAATATGTATACCTGCCGGATGCAGCCGTTATGATAGTCGAGCTAGCTAGCAGAGATGAAGCTTATGGACAGAATTGGAACATCCCAGGTGGAAGTGTCATCTCCGGTCGGGAGATCGTCCGAATTGCCCGCGAGGCAAGCGGTATGTCCAAGATGGTGCTTCCTATAGGTAAAGCCGGGTTATCCCTTCTGGGCTTATTCGTCCCCGTCATGAAAGAAATTGTAGAGATGCTGTATCTTACGGAGGAACCTCTGAAGTTAAGCGGCAGCAAATATGAACGTTTAGTAGGTCCGATCCCGGTTACTTCCTATGCAAAGGGTATTAAAGAGACGATTAATTCCATTAAAAGCCGTTGATCCGCTCTGTATATCTGATTGTGAAATATAACATATTAACAATTAGTGGCCTGTTTTTGGAAGATACAAATGGTCTTGTACGGAGATCTGTGATACTATTTACTCCTATATAGAATGAGGAAGTGAGCTACCTGTGATAACCATTACCATTCCAACACCGGATGTTTCAATTACCAAGCAGGCTAATCCTGTGCTAAGCCATATTTATGGATTTACCGATTTTATTCAAATTCCGCGTGATTATGGTGGTATCTTCATGTTTTACAACGATGATAATGAGTTATTGTTCATCGGCAAAGCAAGAAAGCTGAGACCCCGCATTAAGAAGCATTTCGAGGATACCGTATCGGTTATGAAAGACCACCGGGATGAAGTCACCAGAATTGATGTTTGTCTTATTGAGGATCCTGTTCACAGAGAAATCTACGAGACCTATATTGTGAATAAAATGAAGGCTAAATACAATGTGGAAAAAGTATTGTATAAGTAATATTGCAAACAAAGTAAGAGGGATGTCCCAGAAGCCGATTATGGCTGAAAGGCATCCCTTTTTATTACGGCTGGGTATGGCTGCTCTTCTCTAAATTCCGAATCAAGTCTTCGTTCAGGGAGTGACCCGGAAGCTGACTTAGCGCATACAGCACCGACCCGGTGACGGGGGAGAATTTGGACTGGACTACTGTGTAATATTTATGATTGCTCAAGGCTAATAAGGACGTAAGCTTCTTTTTAAAATAAGGGCTGTTAATTACACTTCCAGTAAAGGCTACCGCAATAGTATCTCCGCTAAATGAAGGGGCCAGCAGCTCAATACCTATCTTAATCTGATGGATGGCGTGGTCTGATACTCTTCTGGCAATACGGCTTCCATTAGAAGCTGCCTCTGTAATTATTGGTGTAAATTGTGCGAATGTTCGATCGCGCAATCTTCGGTCTTCCGTAAAGCCTTGGCGTGCCAAGCTGTGAAGTTCTTGAACAGTATGCACTTTCCAATGTTCTAACATGGAATGGATGAGCGCTGAATCACTGTCGTCTCCGTTACCAGCCAGCACCTCGTAGACCGTGTCATAAGCGATGAGTCTTGCTGCGCTTGGCGCGTAATGATGGAAGTCGAAATTCCGTATGTATTGTCCTTCTTCTGTTAAAGCCGTCACGATAGAGCCGGTACCTGATAAGGCCACAATTCCGGGTTTCGTTAGAAGAGCGCCGTAATGTGCGGTGACAGCGTCGTTGAAATGCGACTTCGGACAAGTGAGGCCTTCCACCGCAGTTAATTCTTGTACCCACTCCAAGTCAGCCTCTGTGTCATATCCTGCTATTCCGGCAGCCAGTCCACGAACCTGATGAAATTCTTTACCGGCAGCCGATAGTGCTTCTATAATCGCTTGATTCACATTTTCCTGAGCCTGAAGGTCTCTATATACTGACGCTGAACCTTTTTTTAGATAAGAAAGTACGTTACCCATCAGGTCACTAACCATTATCCGGGTATGGGTTCCTCCCCCATCGATCCCTATCACAACATCCTGTGTCTCCAGCATAGATAGAAGCCCTCCTAGCCCTCAGCTAATGTTTGCTTCCATTATACGATAGCTGAGGGACCAGGCGATAACATTTATGCTCTTTTCACTCCCAACGCTTCGATTCTCCGCAGCCACTTCTCCCGAACGTCTAAAGGTGAAGTCTTCACCATCCCAATCTCGGTAATCCATACGGGTTTTACTCCGCAAAATTGTAGGATTGCCCGCTTCATAATGTGGTGTCCAGCCCGCTTGAGCACTAATCGGTAATACCATGGTGGAGAATCCATCGTCACAATAAGGCGTGCGGTTTTGCCCTTTAATAATTTTTCAATGGAGTAGGAATTAGGTTTGGTATTAAACGAATAGCCGGGAAGGAATACGCGGTCAATGAAGCCCTTTAATACGGCGGGCATGGTACCCCACCAATTCGGGTAGACGAACACAAGGTGATTCGCCCAGCGAATAGTCTCTTGTGCTGCTATTAAATCTTTTTCCAGCTCCGTTCGTTCCTGATACCCATGTTTCAAATTAGGCTCGAAGCTGATCTCGCCGAGGTCGATTACACGAACGTCTGCACCTGTGCCCATAGCACCTTTGGCGTAGGCTGCAGCTAAGGCGTTGCAATAACTTTTACGATTGGGATGACCTATAATAACCGCTATATTGTTCTTCAATTGTATTCCTCCTTCACCGTGATAAGATGGATATACTGCAATCATAAGTCTGGAGCTCCGAGTTACAAATGATGAAAAGCGCAAAAATCTTGTTCTTTTGTACAGATAAAGGAGGGGAGTCCCGGTTGAATAATCATGGCGTGTCTGTGTCTTTTCTATTTCCTGTAATGAAAACGCTGGTGCACAGAGGTTATGACTGGAATGCTTTCTGCGAGTATGCTGCCATGGACGCCAGCTTGCTGCTAAACACAGAGGCCCGTATTCCGGCGGAGGATTTTGAACGTATAGTTAAGGCAGCTGCTTTATATACAGAGGATGAGTGGTTTGGCCTGCATCAGGGACAGGGAATGAGTATTTCTGATTTAGGGGTTCTCGGTTATGTCATGCTGCATTCAAAGACACTGGGTCAGGCATTGGCAGCGTATCAACAATACAATTTTATTATTTGCAGCGGATTTAACGCAGATCTAGAGGTGGAGGGAGAGGATATCCTCATCTCTATTGTTCTCCATAATTCACCTAAAGCCCCCAGCCGTCACTGCATAGAGGATATGACGGTTTCTTTCTATCGAACGATGCTCGGCTTAAGCTGTAGATCAATCCCTGTGAAGGACGTTCATTTCATGCACAGCCCACCTTCCCGTATAGATGAATATATAGACACATTTGGAGTGGTACCACAGTTTAATCAGGAGTCCAACACCCTGCGCCTTAGCAAAGAAATTCTGGATTATCCTGTGTTAAGTGCGGATCCGCGCCTGCTGGGAATCTTTGAAGCTATCGCCGAGGAGGTACGAACTAAGCTTACTCAGGGCTCCCTACTCACAGAGGCATTGAACAGATGGATTATTGAGTGTATGCCGACCCATTTTCCGACCTTGCAGGATGCAGCCAGGTATATGCGAATGAGTGTAAGGACCCTGCAAGCCAAGCTTAAGAAGGAGAATACCTCCTATAACCGTATGGCTAATGAGGTTCGCAAAGAACTTGCGCTCCGTTATCTGGATAAGCAGGAATACACGATCGCTGAAATTGCGTATCTGCTCCATTTTTCTGAGCCAAGTGCCTTACAGTCCGCTTTTAGAAAGTGGATGGGGGTCACGCCGGGAGAATATAGACAACGTGCAGCAATCGCGTCTAGATAGACTGAATCTATATAGATAAAAAAATGAGGTGAGCAAATGTTATTGGTAAGCTCTTGCCTGGCAGGACTTGAGGTTCGTTACAATGGGACGCACAGTTTAAACCATAGAATTCAGGAGTTGGTTCGAGAAGGCAAAGCCATGATGGTCTGTCCTGAGCTGTTGGGTGGGTTATCCACGCCGAGGGAGCCTGCTGAAATTTCGGGTGGTGATGGAGAAGATGTGCTGAATGGAACCGCGCGGGTTAGAGTGGAGTCCGGCAGGGACGTAACGGATTCTTTTATAAAGGGAGCCTACGAGACCCTTAGGATAGCTAAGGAAATGGAAGCCTCAATAGTTGTTCTGAAGCAAAACAGTCCCTCCTGCGGAAGCACCCATATCTATAATGGTGAATTCTCGAGCACAAAAATACCCGGATATGGCGTTACCGCAGCTTTGTTAATCAGAAATGGCATTAAGGTTTTATCTGAGAACGACCTGTCTGAAGTACTGGAAACCCTTTGATGAATGAAATCAGTTGAATTGTCCACAATAAGCAGGATGTTCAATTGATGCTCAAAGGAGAATATATTTCATGAGAAGCCGTTTTTTGAAGTTAACCCTGTTAGGCATGTTTTTCGTTTCGATGATCAGCCCGGCAGAAGCGGGAGCAACAGCCAGAGCAGTAGAGGATAAAGAGGTTCATGCACACAGCCAATGTTTGAGCCCGTCAATGGTACAGCTTAACAGTAACCTTAGGAAGCTTTGGATCGATCATGTGATATGGACCCGCAGTTACATTGTCAGTGCAATTGCGGGTTTGGAGGATCAGGAAGAGGTTCTTGCAAGGCTTCTGCAGAATCAGCAGGATCTTGGGAATGCGATAAAGCCTTATTACGGGGAAGAAGCTGGCAATAAGTTGGCTGGTCTCCTGAAAGAGCATATTCTTATTGCAGGAAAAATAGCAGCAGCTGCGAAAAGTGGTAATCAGGCGGATGTAGCAAAGTATAACAAAGATTGGTATAAAAATGCCGATGATATCGCTAAGTTTCTGAGCAGCGCTAACCCGAATTGGACGAATAAAGAATTGAAAGATCTACTGTATCAGCATTTACAATTGTTAACTGAGAATGTCGTGGCAAGGCTCGGCAAGAATTGGGATGCGGATATCAGCGCGTTTGATAAAGGGGAGAACCATATTATCAAGCTCGCCGACGTTCTCTCGGCAGGAATTATTAAGCAATTCCCTGGTCAATTTAAATAAGTTAAATCTGAGTAAATCAGAGTGGACGTCCGGGGTTGCTTACTTCATTTTAAAAAACGCCAAAAGTGAGCAAAGAAGCGCTATTCCCGTTATTGGTGAAGCGCTTCTTTGCGTTTTTGATCATTGTTGGCTTACATTAGCAGATATAGGCAAGCGAAAGCTAACAGGGTAGCATCAACCACGACAAATACGGAAAATCGTCTACCTACATGGGGGGGTTCAATACATATAGTTGCACAACGTACACTTATATTTATCCCTTAGCACACTTTAGGGTGTTTAATTGCACTTTATACACTTATTTTTTGGTATTCCGGGGTTTAACCGGCATATTCGTGTTTTTAGTTGCACAAAGTACATCTATCCATACATCCGAGCGCCAAAAGCTAGAAATAAGTGTATAAAATACATCTATTTCACTGACTACCTCCGAGTTTTCGGTAGGGTCAAGAAGTTTGTGTAAGAGAGTAGAAAGTAGTTTCTCGTGTGTGGTTTGTAGGTGTGGTACAAGTGGATTAGGCTGTTTCCTCCTGCCCTTCCTGCACCGGGAATCGCACTTCAAACATCTCGTTTAGTTTCTTCTTTACCTTTCCTATCTTTCCACTCCGCCCACTCCGCAGCAAGTACAATGTCTACCACCTCTCTCTCTAGAAAACTCATCCTTTAGACATGGGTAAATCTACCGTTAGAGGTAAAATGGGACTTGGGATACATTTACTAAAGTTAGATATAAAGGCTCACTTACATAGGTCGTAATTAAACTATAATAGATTCGTGAGTGCTCGACATTTTTTGACATTTATAATGAGGTGATAGTATAGATGATCTCTCCTTTTTTCAAAAAGAAAGACTCCATGGAGAAACACTTAAAAACGGGTGTGGGTCAAAAGTTACAATCTGTTGAAGAGCCTGAAGAGGAACTGGGAGAAATGGATACGATCGAGACTTTATCCGGTCTGATCTCTACAGGTAAAGCGCAATTGGATAAGAAGTCATTGGATTTGATCTTCGCGGTTGAGCAAATTATACAGTCCAGACAGCATGCTGAGACCAACATTCATGAACTTCAGGATCGGTTAACGCATTCAACCGGACATGTAGAGCGGTTAAACCGGGATATGAAGAACCTGAACAAGGTTATTGAAGAGAGAGAGAAGAACATCCTGGAGCTTGAGCATAAGTTGATTGAGAAGAATCTGAAGGTGGATCAGGTAATAGAGGACTATCGTGAGCTTCAGACTACCATGGCCGGTGAGATTGACGAATTAAAGAGCAGCATCGAACTGGAACAGCAAAAGTATGTGAGTGTGGTTCACAAGCATAATGAAGCTCATTCCGATAAGCTCAAAAAGATAAATGATCTCGAAGAGAAACTGGGACGTGCGGAAGTTGAGAACTCGCATCTCAAGCAGAAGTATGACACGATACGTCAAGAAAAAGCTTATCTATCCAGCATGATCAGTGACTTTACCAATCGTATGACGTTACCCTTTGGCAATACTTTGACAGATCGTAAAGATGGAAACGGAGATACATAAGAATTCATGCCAGCTAATGAACCCAATACCTTGCTAATGATTGAGTTACTGTCACTTGAGCACAGGCTGACAGGTTATCAGATAGAGGTAGGTCTAACCCGGAATGACGGGTATGCAAAATGCGTTCTTACTATTGATGAATATACATATACTCAGCTGAATTTACTCGGTCCCTTTAACCTTGGCAGGGTGCGGTTATCGTTCTATACCAAGTGGGACCCTTATCGAAACGTACATTTCAGTACACTTATCAAAATGAACAAAACCTTTAGTGAGACCTTGTATTTTGCATGCTCTGAATATTATGTATCGCAACTTCTTCAGTTAAAACAGCCAGAGAATCCCCACAGCGAAGATGTGATGGTTTATCAACCGGAACTTCCCTCTACTACACCTGAACAGACTAAATACAGAAAAGATAGACAACCATTTGGACGCATAGCATTAAGGTGCATAATGTTCAGCTTTCTGCTGTTATTACTAAGTCTGAGATGGGACGAAAGCTTATTTACAGATCGAGTGGAAGCGCTCGAGGAACCGGTGAACGTTAGCCTGAAGGGCGACTCAGTAAACCTTTTACAGCCGCTTATTCGCACTGCATCTATCCAGATCGCGCCCATCGATCCTCCTTCCGATGATATTTCAGATCCTCCAAATAAACCGTCTCGGACACCTAACAATGAGTTTGAACTGGATATAGATACATTTGAATATGGATTGCCGAAAGGGTATGTTGCCTTAACCTTCGATGACGGCCCATCTAGTTACACAAAGCAAATCGTAGATATTCTGGTCGAGCACAACGTATCAGCGAGCTTTTTTTTCGTTGGAAGGAATGTTCTTCATCGTCCGGATGAGGTGAAATACGCCCATGAACATGATATGCCGATTGGCAATCATTCTTGGGATCACAGCGAGATGACCGGGAATACGGATCAGGAGAATGAGACCAATCTTCTGAAGGTAAATCAGGCTCTGGAGAATATCATTCAATCACCTATTACAATGTTCCGGCCGCCTTACGGTTCTATTGATCATAACTTAGCCGATAAGGTTATGGACCAACATATGAAGGTGCTGTTATGGAACCGCGACCCTGAGGATTGGAGAGCCAAGAGTCCAGAGGAAATCCTTAATTATTTCCACAAGGCGGATTCATCCGGCGGAATTTTTCTCCTGCACGAAAGAAAATTTACTGTAGAGGCATTGCCTGAAATCATTGAGTACCTTCAAAGTAAAAACTTGAAATTCGCCATATTTAAATAATTCTTCAAGCGTATCCGTCCATAGGGTACGCTTTTTTTGCAGGTTTTTCACCTTGTTTTAATAGAAAAAATTTGAGACAATGAAGATTGGTTTATTAAAGCTTTGAAATGAGGATTAATAATGAATAAAGAAACCATATATGGATTGACCTTTGAACAGCTGACGGCGTGGTTATTGGAATACGGTCATAAGAAATTCCGGGCTTCACAGGTCTGGGATTGGCTTTATAACAAGCGGGTAGGCAGCTTTTCAGACATGATTGATGTGAATCCCGGGTGTATCGAATTACTGGCCGAGCATTTTGTCATACAAACGTTGGAAGAACACACCATGCAGGAATCAGCGGATGGAACTGTGAAGTTCTTATTTAAGCTGAAGGACGGAAACCTCATTGAGACCGTTTTGATGAGACAGAAATTTGGATTATCCGTATGTGTTACCACTCAGGTCGGCTGCAACATTGGCTGTAGTTTCTGCGCGAGCGGACTGTTGGCCAAGAGCAGAGATTTAACGAGCGGAGAAATCGTGGAACAAATTATGAAGGTCCAGCTTCATTTGGATCAAGCACAGAAGAATGAATTGGTTAGCCATGTTGTGGTTATGGGCATTGGCGAGCCTTTTGATAATTACACCCACCTGGTCAACTTCCTGCAGATTATTAAAGACAACAAGGGGTTAGCTATTGCCGGTAGAAAAATTACGGTCTCCACTAGCGGTCTTTCCCACAAAATCATTGATTTTGCAGATGACAATTTACAGGTCAACCTAGCGGTTTCCTTGCATGCGCCTAACAACGAGCTTCGGACGCGGATTATGAAGATCAACAAGGCCATTCCAATTGAAAAATTAATGGAAGCTATTGATTATTATTTAGAAAAGACGAACCGGAGAATCACGATCGAATACATTCTGATGAAGGATGTCAACGATCAGAGAGAGCATGCATTAGAGCTGGCTGAACTTCTTGCAAGCAGAAAGCCGCTTGTGAACGTAAACTTAATTCCTTATAATCCCGTGGATGAGCACAGCCAATATCAAAGAAGTGAACTGGAATCAGTGCGTGCGTTTTATGATACGCTTAAGAAGCAAGGAATTAGTGTAAGTACACGCCTGGAGCATGGTGCAGATATTGATGCCGCTTGCGGACAGTTAAGAAGCAAACAGATTAAAGCTTCTAAAGATCAAAGTCCAGTCTTAGGTTAGAATATGCCCTCCTTCCACATGGAGAGCGGTCCCGGTTACAAAGCTGTTCTGGATAAGATATAGCACGCTTTGGGCGACATCCTCTGCCCGGCCCACCCGTTTCACAGGTAGCTTGCCAGCGACTGAAGCATAGAACTGATTACGGGTTTCCTCCGGCATTTTACCGCGGGATGGAGTGTCAATAATACCCGGTGAGACGATATTCACACGGATTGGGGCCAGCTCTAGCGCCAAGGTCTGTCCAAGGTTGGATATGGCGGCATTTACTGCCCCGAGCATGGATGAGCCTATCATCGTTTTGTAGGCAACAACCCCTGAGAACAGCGTGATTGAGCCGCCAGAGGAAATATTCGGAGCACCATATTTAGCGGCATAATATTGACCCCAGAATTTATTGTCAAAAAGTTTACGCACTACAGTTGTATCCGTCTCAAGGAATGCTCCTCCAGTAGTTTCAGCGGCACTTACAACAAGATGGTCAAAGGGTCCGATGGATGTGAAGAAGGACTTAACCTGCTCTTCCTGTGTCATATCCAATGCATAAGAACTTGCTGAAGAGCCTAGCAGCTCTTTGGCTTTTTGCAGTTTAACTTCAGAGCGGCTGGCAATGATCACCTCAGCCCCTTGGGCTATTACTTGTTTTGCAGTTTCCAGACCAATCCCGGAAGTGCCGCCGATAATGACAACCTTTTGATTGGTTAGCATATTATTTTCCTCCTGTACTTTAGCTGTATTGGACTCATGAGCAAAGTATATTCATATTAATTCCCTTTGGGAAGTAGTGATATTTTTTTCATATAGTTACATTTAGGTTACTGTTGTTTGGTTCCCGGCTTCTTTATTACAATAAAAAAACAGACCGTGTGCAGCCAACGGCGGCAATACGGTCTGTTTAATTTATAGATGTTCTTTTTTTTCGATTATAGAGTTAGTCCGAAGCGTTTCAACTCAATAAAAACGCCCTCTAAACGTCTGCCTTTTTCGGTCAAAGTGTATTCCACCCGCGGTGGAACCTCTGCATAAATGGTTCTCTTCAGGATGTCCTGACTCTCAAGATCCTTAAGGCGAAGGGAAAGCGTCTTCGGACTAATTCCATCCATCGATCTGAGCAGGTCGCTGAATCGCATAGTTCCTTCTATAAGAAGATCGCGAATGATTAGAAAAGTCCACTTCGTCGCGATAACATCCAGTGTTTTGGCAATGGGACAGGGTTCGCCTTCGGTTCCTCTGTTGAGTATAATAGGTTCATGTTCACTCATAATAACCCTCCGGGCAACTGATTTTCTCAAGATTATCACATCTTAATTCAGAATTGGGTGTTTTAAGGCAAAATGTGATACGATGATGGAGGAATTTTAGAAAAGAGGCGGATAAATAGATGTTGATGATTACGAACTATACCGTAGACGTATTAAAAGATCCTTTTGGCATATTAACCGGCAAGCGGTATGAATTTAAGCTTGATTTGGATATTCCGGAGGATGATGAGCTTCACTCCGAGAACGGAATATATGCACGGATTATTCTAAAAGTAGATGAGGATCAAACAAGCGTAGTAAGTAACGATCTTCTTGAGAGAACAACAGACCGTTTACTTGACTTCGATATGGAAGCTGAAGAAGAAGAGGCAGCTATTCTCTTCTGCAAAGAGCATATTCCGGCGTAATGATACACTAAAAAGGAGTCCCGGAAATCCGGGGCTCCTTTTTAATGGCTGAAGCAACCTTCTATATAAATTGAATTTTAAAATTAGAGAAAAGGGAACGGAGTGACGAAGGGGAATTTTGGAACTGGAGGAGCGATAGCGACCGCCCGAAAGCTTTCCGTAGAAAAGCTCGCTTCGAAAGCATAAGCTGTATCCGGATTTCAACCGCTAAAAGCGGGTTAAATCAAAGAAAGTCTTACTACAACAGCGGCCGGAAGTCCAAACATTCACCGCAGTGCGATTAATCCTTTATTCTAAAAATCTTAAGTTCAATCTATATAGTTAAAAAACTACTCATATAATGATGGATTTGCTTATTCCACCAGTCCCAGTCATGATTTACATCGGTTCCCCAATAATCAATCTGCGCTGGAATATGCTTATGTTGGAGAATCTCCTGCAGAAGGCGGGTTTCATGAAGCATTTCATCCTCATACGCACCTTGTCCGCAGCAAATGATAATTCGGCTTTGCCGATATTGGTTAAGGTAATGGTCATCCTGCAGCTGCGGCAGATAATGAAGCGGAGAATTTAGATAGACTGCACCCTCTCTGTAATCGCCGAAGAAATAGTGGGTAGAATAGACCCCGCTTAATGAGATCAGTGAATCGAAAAAATGCGGATGGCGGAAGAAAAAGTTGGCACTGTAAAAACCGCCCATGGAGCACCCGGAGATTAAGATCTTCTGCGGTTCTCCCGCGTTATTCCACTGACTTTGTTGGAGAATTCCCGGAATCAGCTCCTGCGAAATATACTTATCGTATTGCTCGTGCCGATTGATCTTATCCTCAATGTTCCAGTGCTCTGAGAAAAAGGTTTCCTCATCGATTGAATCGCAGGCCCAGATCTGCAGCTTGCCGCTGTCAATGAATTCGCGGAGAGTCTCTATCATACCGGAATCCTCATATTGATAGAATCTTCCGAGTGAGGTAGGGAACACAAGCATAGGCTTGCCCGCATGGCCGTATATTTTATACTCCATATCTCTATGGAGAAAATGACTATATTCCTTATGATAACTTACCTTCATTCCAGCCCCCTACCCTTCTTCTTGTTGAATATACCTCACGATGTCCCTAACCTCATCTAATTGGGTAGAACGGAATTGATAGGCGCTGTTCCCTGAGGCTCTGCTGAAAATCTCGTCAATTCTATTGAAATGAACGATTTTTTCCCCGTAGGTACGTACAATGTCCTCATGACTGTTCACATAATGTTTATGGTTTTTCCGGCTGGCATAACCTGCATAGTATTGACCCGGGTACGGCCCGCCAACCTGGTTATGAACTACCATACTAGCCCATTCCTTATACACGTTTACATCGTATGCATAATTTATAGCATCTGTCATCCAGGCTCCCGGCGGTCTCATATTGACTTCGAGTGCAATAATTCGTCCGTCCTTATTGGATTTGAACAATTCAATATGGAAGAACCGTTCCTTGATATCAAAGGCTTTGAGTATGCTTCTACCGGCCTGCTCAACCTCGGGACTAATGTCCTTCAAGCAGAAGTAGTAAAGATGATCATCGGAATTCACAACCTCCATCACACTTTGCTCGAAAAGATGGCTTACTGCAAAACGAACCTCACCGTTAATGTCCACCAGTCCGTCATAGGTAAGAATAACCCCGTCAATAAACTCTTCGATGATGAAATCTACATCCGCGGGTTTGGTAGCGAAGAAGTAATCCAGCTCCTCTTCATTCCTAATCTTGTAGGTCATGCTGGCTCCCGAACCCAGATCCGGTTTGACCACTAAAGGGAAGCCGGCGCTTTGTATGAACTCATCGACACTTGCGCGGTCTCTTCCCGTTGAGAATTGCACGGTGCTCACACCGCTTTTATGAAAGAAATCCTTCATTTTGGACTTCTGCTTCAAGTTATAAATAAAGTCTGTTTTGGTCCCATCGATATTAAAATCGGTGCGCGCTTGGGCATCCAGCTCCAGCCAATATTCATTCAGGGATTCAAAACGGTCTATCTTTCCATATTTGTGTGTAAAGTACCCAACCGCCCGCAAGATCTCATCGTAATTCTCCAGATCTTTGATTTTGTAGTATTCGGTAAGTGAGTCTTTAAGACGTTGATCCAAACTATCGTATTCTGCATCCCCAATCCCTAATACATTTGCACCCTGCTTATGTAGCTCATAACAAAATTCAGTGCTGTTTTGGGGGAAATGAGGGGAAAAAAATATAAAATTAATGGGACTCACTCCTTTAGCTAAATTGCAATTCCGAGTTAATTTGTATGAATAATTTAATCTAATCTACCAGTTTGGATAAGATTCGTCAATCATCTCAGAATAATCTGGTATTCTTTCTCTAAGTATTTATGTATTCTCTCGAAGTCGGCCTCATCCAGATCGCATAACAGCTTGTCCTGCTCACGTCCCAATATAATCCCGATCGTCTGCGCAGCCAGGGCGGTTGTAGGCATAATACGGGCGCTGCCGTAGGCTTTAATAGTGGCCCCTACATTTTTACCTACTACCAGCACATTATCGTAGGATTTCAGCTCAAAGGAACGAAGAGGAAGCCCATAGTGGTCAGGCTTGCCGTATCCGATACCGAGAGGAATGGACCGACTCCCCTGTATGTCTACCGGATAGCCGCCAATACTGACGTTATCCCAGAACATTGCATTCCCCATGAGATCCGAATAATCAAGGACATACTCGGTTTCATAACGGTTAAAGTCACGGATATATAAATATTCAGGGAGATCATTCAGTTCTGCATGGGTGAAGCCGGGTACATGTAAGCGGAAAAAGTTCAGAATATGGGGAGCTTCCACTTGGGCTTTTGCAATAGCCGACTGCACAGATCTTGGGTCCGAGGGATTCACATCATATATTAATAGGCCGTTTATGGTAACTTCACCGCCCTTTTGGTTGATGATATTTAGCCCTCGAAGCATAAGCTGCTTATCCTGCGGCGTATAATGACGCATTATCTTACTTAACCCTGTGGCGAAATGTCTGTTTGCATAAGTATTTGAGCCGTATTTTTTATACACGTTGGTTAGGGGGTAGTCATTCAGGATGGCCTTCTGCAGGGAATGCCAATGTACCTTTTGTAGGTTCAGCATGTAGGTAGCCGCCATATAATCAGGTTCTGTCTGTTTCTTTTTATAAAGACTCTCCATTCCTGGAATACGCCTGCTCCCAAGCCTGCCCGATAAAGCACCGAAGTCGGTATTTTCAACCCAGTATTTAGACTGAATTCGATACGATCTGCCATCGGGGAGATGATAATTCATGAATTTGAGCGACTTATCCTGATCCACGGTGAACGTATTCAGGTTGTCTATAACGATTCCGCTCTGAAGGGGGATGTCTTTAATCATATGATTATAAAAACGTTGGAAATCGGAGGCTTTACGAATAGTGCCGGCCTTATATCCCGTGAACAAATTCTTAATCTCACCCTGTACCAGGCTTCTACGATGGTTATCATTTACATCATCCAGAAAAAACATCTGCCCTTGAATCAGCTCACCGCCCGGTTTAGGTCGTGGATCGAGAATCAGTACCTTTAGGCCCGAGGCATGAGCTTCCTTCGCCAGCAGTACGCCCTGTATCTCGCTTCCTATAACAACAACATCATAAAGATCGGTAGTAACCTCTGCACTAGTTGCAGCTTGTGCAGTGATTGGAGGAATCGGCTCTCCCGAGAAGGACAGAGACCGGCCCAGAATCAGCGATCCTGTTAGCCAAAGGGACAACGGAAGCCTTTTACCTATAAATATCATTAAATATGCTCCTTACTTTCTATTAAAATAGGAAAGCGTAGGGGTAGTATAGGCTCTGAATTAACAAGTTATTCTCAGCATTTGGGTTTTTCGATGGGGAGAAGCCTTTGTTTTGGCATCTTTATGGAATTTAGGTTAAAATACAATAAAGCATTGAAAAATAGGAGTTGTAAAAATGTCAAATGATGAAGTGTTCTTGACCAAAGAAGGATTAGCTAAGATCGAGGATGAACTAAGGGAAATTAAGACGGTAAAACGCAAGGAATTGGCAGCACGCCTAAAATTAGCAATCAGCTATGGAGATCTTAAGGAAAACAGTGAGTATCATTCGGCCAAGGATGATCAATCCTTTATGGAAACCCGAGTTTTGATATTAGAAAAGATGTTAAAAAACGCACGGGTCGTTGATGAGAAGAGCATGGATATCTCTGTAGTCAGCTTGGGTTGTGTGGTTACACTGAATGACGTGGAGTATTCGGAGAAGATTGAATATCGAATTGTTGGGGCTGCTGAAGCCGATGTTTTAGATAATAAAATTTCCTATGAAAGCCCGCTGGGCAAAGAACTTATAGGGAAAAAAGTCGGAGATATCATCAATGTTAATGCTCCAATGGGAATTATAAAATATGAGTTGCTTGAAATAAGAGCATTCTAAACGAAAAGACGCCGATCCTTTATAGAAAGGGTGGCGTCTTTTCGTTTAAAAGTCGAAGTTATCCGGGTCTGGTCCGACTCTATGGTTCTGGTGTAAAGAGTCGATTCGCGTCATTTCTTCATCGCTCAACCGGAAATTAAACACATCCGCATTTTCAATAATTCGATGTTCTTTGGTTGATTTCGGGATGGTTACAATCCCGTGCTGCAAATCCCAGCGAATAATTACCTGAGCGACTGATTTTCCATGCTTAGTGGCAATCTCATTCAATATAGGTTGATCGAACAGCTGGCCTTGCATAAGGGGGGACCAGGCTTCCATTTGTATGTCATGATCCTTGCAGAAGCGAATCAGCTCTTGCTGATTGAGGTAGGGATGTAATTCAACCTGATTTACCATCGGCTTAATTTCGGCATCCTGCAGGAGCTCCTCCAGGTGATGAATATGGAAATTACTTACCCCTATTGCTTTTACCCGGCCCTCTTTATACAACGTCTCCAAAGCCCGCCATGCCTCTTTGAACTTACCCTGTACCGGCCAATGAATGAGGTATAAATCCAGATAGTCCAAACCAAGTTTAGACAGGCTTGCTTCATACGCAGCGATGGTAGATTCATATCCAAGATCTGCATTCCATACTTTGGAAGTCACGAACAGTTTCTCCCTAGGAAGTTTGTCCTCAAGCAAAGCCTCGTGGATTCCTTGCCCGACCCCTTTTTCATTCTCATAGATAGCTGCTGTATCTATACTGCGATACCCATGCTTGATGGCTGATTTTACTGCCTGCACCAGTTCCAAGCCTTCCGCAACTTTAAACACGCCGAGTCCTAACCAAGGCATTTTAACCCCGTTGTGTAGTGTAGTGGTATCTTGTAGATGTTCTATCATGATTAAATAACCTCCAGTTTAATATGAGATTTACTTTCCAAAGCCCGGCTCCAAGCTGTTAGAATTACCGCACCCAGCACCATTAACGCGCCTACCCATGTGGTATGGATCAGGCCAATGGAGTCGGTAACCACTCCGCCTAAGTACGCGCCAATAGCAATGCCCGCATTAAAAGCAGCAATATTGACAGCCGAAGCCACATCTCTGGCACCCGGTGCAAACCGATCTGCCAGCATAACTACAAATACCTGTAATCCGGGAACATTCATAAATGCTAATAAGCCCATAAAAAAGATGGTAATTAAAGCTGCTGTCTTAAAGGGGGCTGTCAACAGTAAGACGAACAGCACGACCGATTGCAGGGCAAACATGTAGAACAAGGCAGTCATAGGCTTGCGGTTTGCAGCTTTTCCTCCGATCACATTACCGATCGCGATCGCAATACCATAGATAAGAAGAATGCCGGCGACCGTCTTCTCCTGAAATCCGGTTATATCATGAAGTAAAGGAGATAAATAAGTAAAGACAACAAAGGTTCCACCATAACCTAAAGCCGTAATCGCAAAGGCGAGCAGCAATCGGCCATTCGTTACCAGCCTAATCTGCTCACGTACTGGTGTTTTGGTTCCTTTACGCAAACCGGATGACGGAACTAATATAATATTGGCGATGAATGCAACGACACCAATCGCAGCAATGGCGATGAAGGCAGCGCGCCATCCCAGCTGTTGCCCAAGAAAGGTACCCATGGGAACCCCGGTAACGGTTGCTACTGTAAGTCCTGTGAACATAATGGATATGGCACTGGCCCTGCGGTTATCAGGGACGAGATCTGCTGCGATAGTGGACGCAATCGACATGAATAGACCATGTGACAGTGCGGATATAACGCGGGCAATCAGTAATAATGTGATTCCGTCCGCCGTTGCGGCTAGACTGTTCCCTGCAATAAAAACGAGCATGATAACTAGAAGTAAGGTTTTACGGGAGACTTGGGTCGTTAAGGAAGTTAAGATTGGAGCTCCAAAGGTCACTCCCAGTGCATATAAGGTTACCGTTAACCCTGCTGTCGTAACGGATATATTCAGGTTTTCAGCAATGAGCGGCAGGAGCCCCACACTAATAAACTCAGTGGTTCCTATCGCAAAGGCACTTACTGCTAATGCCAATAAAGCCAAATTGCTGCGTTTTTTATCCAAAGTCATTTCTACCACTCCTACACGATTGTAATCACCGGCCGGTAAGTGCTAGTATGGATTAAATAGTCGTAAATGAATAGTACGTACTTATAAGTGCCGTAGGTACTAAAAAGTACCTATTGATTTTAATAGAAGGGAAGGGTTTGTCATAAAGAAGAAATACAATATTTCTGTAGAAGCTACCTTGGAAGTCATCGGAGGGAAGTGGAAGTGCGTGATTCTCTGTCATTTAACACATGGAAAGAAGCGCACGAGTGATCTAAAACGGTGTATGCCGGGAATTACTCAAAAGATGCTCACGCAACAGCTCAGAGAATTAGAACAGGATGGGATTGTGAATCGCATTAGTTATAACCAGGTTCCCCCGAAGGTTGAATACGAGTTAAGCGAATACGGAAGTAGCTTGACCTCGATATTGGATTCCTTATGCGCATGGGGAGAGAATCATATCATTAAAGAGTACGGAGATAAGTTTGCCGTATTGGAGGATAATGTCCTTAATCATAAAACTGTAATTAATCAGCCTGCGAGCGTTGAATAGAACAAAGGAAACAGCCTATCTATATTCATCTTAGATAGGCTGTTTTTTTGTGCAAAATCGGTGTGGTATCTAGAGCTTGCAACCTTTATCAGTGAATTCCGTCTGAAAGAGGGAATACACCCTGCCAGCACAATAAAAAACCACGAGGTGAACCAAATGAAGAAGAACTTAATAAAAAATCTTGCACTTACGGGTACAGCGCTCTTGACTCTTTCCTTCGCGGGACAAAGCTTTGCAGCGTCAGCAACTTTTACAGACCTAGGAAATATAAAAGCGAAGGATAAAATCGTAAGCTTGCACGATAAGGGTTTGATTAACGGAGTAGGTGGAGACCGTTTCGCACCAAATGCTCCTATTACGGCAGCACAGGGAATTCAGATGGTGGTTAAGGCACTTGATCTCAACCTTGACTTGATCCGCTTTATTAAAGAACCAAAGGCAACAGATTATTATGCTCATGCTAAGAACGATGCCTGGTATTCAGACACTCTAATCATAGCTGCGAATAACGGGATGGATTTGCCTTCTGATTTGAATCCGAACAAAGTGTGGGACCGTGAAGAGTTCACGCACCAACTTATCATAGCTATGGAAAAACACAGCAATCTGCCAATGATTAAAATCATTCCGGTTGAGATTGCCGACGTTGATAAATTCACCAATGGTTATGATGGATCTATTCAACGTGCCCTTGTTTTGAACATTGCCGAATTGGATGCCAAAGGGAATTTTAATCCTAAACAAAAAGTCACCCGTGCCGAAGCCGCAGTAATGATTTACAATGCACTGGAGTATATCAAAGCCCATCCCGCACCAGCCGGAGACGCTTCTTAATCGGTTATTGATAGGATAACGACTCTAGAAGTGCATCACCATGAGTGTTAACTCGAATGGACGCAAACCGGGCTTTGGCCTGCACCTCCAGCCCGGTACCTTCGGGAACAAAATACGTTTCAATACCATAGCGGATGGGTCCCCATCCGCTTAATTTTCCGTTAATGATTACTTCACCCTCAGCAACTGCTTCTTCATTCTTCAATAATCGATCAAAGACATATACCCCTCTGCTATCCGGTGAGAGAACCACCTTAACTTTGCGTTGACCGCGGTAATCCTCCAGTTCTGAAGCCATCGGCTCGGGAGGGCTTGAGATGCTGTAATTCAAGACGACATAATCGCCCTGAAGCAATGATCTGGGATCAAGGGGCTGAATCTCCAACTTCACTGTTGTCCCTGTTGTTAACAGTATCTCACTTCGTACGGCATGAATCCCTAAATAAGCAAACTGCAATACAACAAGAATAGCAATCAGCACAAAATTTCTTCGCAGCAACCCGCTTGGCTCAACGTTAGGCTCGGTGATCACCGAACGGCGGGCAAAGAAGTAGCTTAAGGTGATAATGATGATACCTAACAGAGCAAGGGTTGCAGACTTGTGCAATAGCGACCAGAATATATCGTAGTATTTATACACCAGGAATGCGAACCAGAACACCAGGCTTATTCCGGCATCAAAGGATTGTTCGCGGCGTAGAAACCCGAATACCAGAAGTGTAACTACAGTGAAATAGATGACATTGAACAGCTCATAGGAATAGGGAAAGAGTTCTCCCAGGAAGGTTAACCAGAACATAAATAACAGAGTGAAGAAGAACGCCCCGGTTCTTACATGCTGCCTCATCGGGCTCTGCGGGATTGAGAAATGCAGAGCATACAGAACGGCATTTAGCAACGTTAATACAAGTATGATGAAGGTGAAAATAGGATTTGATCTATTTATCGTATCAAGCATTTGGAACAAAATGATGGCAACGTTGAGATTCAGCAGCGCATAAGTGAGGAAACGTTGCTTGCTCCCTTGAAGCCGAACCCAGCCTGCTATGGAAAGAGCCATGAAGAGGAAGGACAAGACTAGGTAATCAATCCATACAATAGCTGCGATTCCGGTAATGTAGCCGATGGTAAGCAATGTATATCTCACAACCGTATTAACTCGAGGTAGTATGATCATAGGAATGATAAATAATAAAGACAGAGTGAGCAATACATATTCAGGATCACTAAGACCTGAGGCCACCAATACAATACCAATCAAAGAAATACTTCCGATAATCACTCCAATGACCGTAACAATGACCGAGACGATCTTACCCGACAGCATATGGTTATGGTGCTCTGGCTTTTCTTCAGTAATTTCTTCATTGGCTTCGGAACGTGAAGGTTGCCCGAGCTTGTTCAGGTAATGGAAGAACCATACATTGAATGTCAATAATATCGCCACAAACACCAGTCCATAGAAGAAAAACCAGACGGAGGCATGTCTGCTTGCGAGTTCGATGAACTTGAAGACAGCGAAGGCAGAGGCAGCCAAGGCATTCAGGGTTAGGAAGGTTCTACCCAACCGAACTCGAATGAAATAATAGAAGCCAAAGGCAATTGCGGCAACACTTAGGATATTCATCCAAATGCCATAGGTTTCGAAAGCCCAGGAATTCGTTAGTAACAGCAGGGAAACATGGAAGATGATAAAGCTGAGAAATTTCAGCGGCACAGATTGTAATCGGTTCATTTCCGAAAGTGCAAAGAGGATAAGATTAATTACAGCGAACAACACCCCAATCCCAAGAAGCTGTTCTTCACTATGAACTACAAACAGGGAGGAAGGGAAGAAATAGAACCATAAGGTGAGGTGGATCAGCGTATAAGACAGCACGTAGAAAGGGTTATAGCGGGTAATCCAAGTCAGAAGTACCGCGGGTATCGCCCAAATCATAAATATAGTATAGCTGTCCGCATGGGAGTTATAAATCTGATTAAGTAAAGCTACAGCGACCCCAAAGGAAATACAGCCGCCTAACAGAAATATATCGGAAAGAAAGGCATGGACAGAAGGCATAGCTTTCAACCGGGTTAAGGTAAAGGATATTCCATAGAACAGCAACACCAGTCCCGCAGATATAAGAATCTTCTCTATTCGATCCAAGCCGCTCCAATTCGCTGCGAAGAAGTAAATAATCCCTGCAAGTACCAGAGAGACGCCCAGCATCAAGCCTGTTCTAACCCCATTTAATCGAAGCATTCCATTCACCCGCCTTTTTCTGTAGGTACCTTCTTATTATAGACAATAAATCTAGGACCTCCTAGTTTAAGCACGGGATTATCGAATGAAACCTACATGTAAATTATTCCTGAAAACATTCTGTAACAACGTGATATTTTCACTTGTAACAACAATACATAGCGTGTAATATATACAAAGTATTAAGGGACAACATTCATAAATAACTCATATAATCTTGGGAATATGGCCCATAAGTTTCTACCGGATAACCACTGAAATTATCCGACTATGAGTGAAATAGCGCATCTAGGGTTCCGCTTCATTGCTGCTTGGCGAAAGAAGGACAGGACCGAGCGTTGCGGACACAGTTTTGTGTTACACCACTTAGGGACAAAAACCCAGAAGGACAGATTCACTTGAGAGAAACAGCTCAGGTGATCTGTCCTTTTTTTATGGCCAAGAAGGAGAGATAAGGAAAAATGCAGGTACTTAAAGAACGCATTAGACAAGAAGGGCTGATTCTGTCCGATACCGTGATGAAGGTGGATTCGTTTCTGAATCATCAGGTCGATACGGAGCTGGCGCTGGCTATAGGGCGAGAATTCAAAGAGATTTTTGGGGATAGTGATCGTCCGATTACCAAAGTGCTCACCATTGAAGCAAGTGGCATCCAGTTTGCAATGGCAACAGCTATTGCCTTCGGTGTTCCTTTTATCTATGCCAAAAAGAAGAAGGTCATTACCTTGGCTGAGAGCGTTTATACAGCTCCCGTTCATTCATTTACTCGGGGAGAGCATTATCAGATCAGCGTTTCGCAAAAGTATCTTGGGGCAGAGGATCATGTGCTGATTGTAGATGATTTCCTCGCTACAGGTGCGGCGCTTGTCGGTCTGGTTGATATTGTGAAGGAATCTGGAGCGTCACTGGTCGGAGTAGGCAGTGTTATTGAGAAAAGCTTTCAGGAAGGGCGAGGCCTGCTGGAAGATAAGGGTGTAACCGTACACTCTCTGGCCAGAATTGCCGCTATGTCCCCGGGAGAAGTTCATTTTATAGAGGATAATGATCAAACCATCAAAGCTATTAAGGAGAGTGCAGTAGGATGTTAAGTAAACAAAAGGTATTTGCTTTGGGGCTCCAGCACGTGCTGGCTATGTATGCTGGTGCAGTAATCGTACCGCTAATTGTGGGAGGGGCACTTGGGCTAAATGGCACTCAAATGGCCTATCTGATCGCAGCCGACCTGTTCACATGCGGTTTAGCTACTCTTTTACAGGTTATGGGCACCAAATACTTCGGCAGCCGACTCCCGGTCATTCTTGGCTGTACCTTTACAGCGGTAGGACCGATTATTGCCATCGCATCGACCTCTAATCTGGCAACAGCTTATGGTGCCATTATTTTATCCGGTGTTTTCGTTGTACTGGCGGCCCCGCTTTATGGCAAGCTGCTCAAGTTCTTCCCAACGATTGTAACCGGCTCTGTCGTAACCATCATCGGTCTTTCGCTTATTCCTGTCGCTATGAATAACGTAGCCGGCGGCCAGGGCAGTCCAGACTTTGGACAACCCCGCAATTTGCTGCTTGCATTGATTACATTGCTTGTTATTCTTGCAGTTAACCGTTTGGCTACAGGCTTTCTTCGTTCTGTTTCGGTACTTGTAGGATTAGTGGTAGGTACAGCAATTGCTTATAGCATGGGTATGGTCCATTTCTCATCCGTAGGCTCGGCCTCTTGGGTTAGTATTGCCCAACCGTTCTACTTCGGCACACCACAGTTTAACCTTACAGCTGTAATTACTATGATCATTGTGAATATTGTCAGTATGGTGGAGTCAACCGGCGTTTATTTCGCTGTGGGAAGAGCCACTGAGCAGAAGGTAGAGCAGAAGCAAATAGTGAATGGTCTGCGTTCGGAAGGGCTGGCGATTATATTGGGCGGGATTTTTAATGCTTTTCCGTATACCGCCTTCTCCCAAAATGTCGGTCTGATCTCGTTGACCCGTGTAAAGACTCGTAATGTTATTTTTGCAGCGGGTGGCATTATGGTCGTGTTGGGCCTTCTGCCTAAACTGGCTGCTCTGACAACCGTTATACCGAATGCGGTGCTTGGCGGCGCGATGATTGTTATGTTTGGTTCGGTTGCCGCTTCAGGTATGTCAATTCTGTCCGATGTTGATCTGCGTAAGGATGGGAATTTGTTGATAGCAGCTTGTAGTATCGCAGTGGGCTTAGGTTCAGCTACGCTGCCTTCCATGTTCGATCAACTTCCAGAGTTCGCTAGAATGCTGATGCAGAACGGTATCGTTTCCGGTTCAATCACAGCTATCGTTTTGAACATCTTCTTGTCCAAAACGAAAGAAACAGCTGTACCAGCGGTTGCGCAGGAAGCACAATCTGTTCAGTAATATTAGGAAAACCAATAGTATGGAGAAAGAGAGGAGCTAGCCCGGAAGGGAAGGCTCCTCTCTTTTGTGCGCTCAGCCTTCTTTTCATTTACCCTATGGACGATTGGGACGGTACAGCAACATTTGGTCGGAATCCGATGACCTGGCGAATCGAATAATAGACGACTTGAGCGGCATCAGGGTTGCCGACGGTAGGACGAATAGCGAAGGTTCCATGTCCTACCGATTCCAGAACACCGATCTGGTTTGGCATACTACCGCCAGCGCCTCCACCCCCTGAATCGATAACCTCGATGACTTTACCGATAAACCGGAGCAGATTTGACCGAAGCTCCGTCTCGCACGCATTTTCAGGTGTAGTCACATTGACGATCGGAGCCGGAATCACGATGGGTGCAGGCGGATTCACCTCCACATTGGGAGCGGCCACATGGATTTGAGGCGGCGGGCACGCTGGAACATTGACGATCGGAGCTGGGATCACGATAGGAGACGGCTGGGTCAGCTCCACATTAGGTGCAGCCACATGGATTTGAGGCGGCGGGCACGCTGGAACATTGACGATCGGAGCTGGAATTATGATTGGCGCAGGCGGAGTCACCTCTACATTGGGTGCGGCCACATGGATTTGAGGCGGCGGGCATGCTGGAACATTGACGATCGGAGCTGGGATCACGATAGGAGACGGCTGGGTCAGCTCCACATTAGGTGCAGCCACATGGATTTGAGGCGGCGGGCACGCTGGGATATTAATGACCGGTCTGCCGTGGCGTATGCATTTACGGATGACTGTCTTTTTTCTCTTTTTTACGAGATGCTTTTTCTTAATTATGGAACGACTCTTCTTCTTTATCAACATAAAGGCACCTCCTGGAATGATCAGTGTATCTTACTCAGTCATTGAGGAGTTGGCATAGTCTATCATCCATATTTTGAAATAAAGGCTAATGCCGTCACAGGTCAAAGATAATGATTTCGTCTATAACTAAAATACTACGCGCTTACTATAATAGATTGGATGCAAGTCGACATTAATATATATGACTGGAAGGTGAAGCTAACCATGGGGATTGTTATCTATCCGCCCACCATAGATTGGGAATATATGAGACAGAGGCCGCAGCATGTAATGAGCATGTTCGCAAGCCACGGTTTCCCGGTCATATATTTTAACAAGCAGAATAAGGAAGGTCCTGTCTTGCAAAAAGCAGCCCCCAATTTATATGTAGTCAATCATTTCGGATTCTTCATGCAGGTTTTGTATCCCCTTCTGAACGGTGAAAAGAAGCTTTATTGGTCCTCTTGGAGTAAAATGCTGGGGGCTGCCTCTCGCTTTCAACCTGACACGATCGTCTACGACTGTGTCGATGATTTCCCAGATTGGGAGGCGGATGAGATGAATTGGGCTCATTTAGCCGATATGATCGTCTGCACGGCAGACCACCTGCAGCAAAAAATGCAGCAACATGTCCCCGGTAAGCCCATAACTATGATTCGAAACGGTTGCGAATGGAGCCATTTTGCTGCTGCAGTTTCAATGGAAACTAAATCTCTTCCACCACTTCCGACTACTGAAGGCTTTAAGATCGGATATATAGGTGCTTGGGCTCCTTGGGTGGACGAGGAACTGGTAAGGAAGGTAGCTACTGAATTTCCCGAGTCACAAGTCATTATTGTCGGTCCGAAACTGCGGGAGGACGGTGACCAGTTAGGGCCAAACGTATTTAATCTCGGTTATCGGGATTATCATGGGCTGCCTCAAATTCTGTCTTACCTAGATGTATGTATCATACCGTTCCGCATCAATCGTATCACGGAAAGCACCAATCCCATTAAGGTGTACGAGTATTTGGCAGCTGGAAAAAGGGTGGTATCGACGAATCTTCCGGAGGTGCGCAAGCTTCAAGCTTACGTTAGTGTTGCGGACAATCACGATGAGTTCATTGAAGGGGTCCGGTCTGCCCTTCGAAGCTCCAAGGAGGACCGTTTCAGTTTATCCCAATTTGCGAGAGCTTTTAGTTGGGAGCAGCGATTCGCGCAAATTTACGCCATGCTGAAGCAACACAGTCCCGGGATAATTTCCCCATCGCCTGACCCGGCAAAGCTGTCGGGGGTACTCGATGCCATGGCGAAGGGCTACCAGTCACGCTTTATCCCTCTCGTGCACGGTACGGTAAACTCCTATTATGAGACGCGTGCACTCACCGAAGATTATCCCATGGTCGGCAAGCTGCCCCGGGGAGAATACCAATGCTTTATGCAAATGGAATCGGGCGTGACTTTGCCGACTTATGAAAGAGCGTATCTGGAATTTGAGTGCTCCGCACAGCATGCGGCCACAATGGATATCATCGTTCAGGTGGGGATCAGCGGCATAACATGGGACCGCCGGCAGCTAACGTTCCGCAACAAGCCTGACAGCACCCCTTTCTCGGTTTGCAAACACTCGGATTATATCAGCGGTACGATATCGGTCGATGTGACCGCCATTCTGCAGCAGGGTTCCTCTGTGACCTTTCACCTTAGTACCTTGCAGCCGCAGCTGATAGGCATTCAGAAACCTAGATTGACAATTATCTCACCTCAATAAGGAGGGAAAAACCTTTGAATATTTGCGTATGCGGTTATTACGGCTATGGTAATTTCGGTGATGAGCTGTTCCTTCAGACCCTGTCCACACAATTTCCTGAGGATCAAGTATTCCCATATTCGCCGCAGGTTGTTATAAATCAGGTGGACGCGGTCATTATCGGCGGCGGTGACTTAATTACACCTTATCATTTCAATAACTATTACTTCCCGCTAGCTCTCTCCGGTCTGCCGACATGGGTGTACGGCGTGGGTATCGTTGATTTCTATCCGGAGGAGACATGGCCGGCTGAAGAAGTGCAGCAGTACAGACAACGGCTGCAGCAGACACAAGGCCTCTATTTGAGGGATGAATGGTCTGCGGCGATTGCTGAGAAGCATCAATTCCATCCGATGGTTAAAGTTGTACCTGATATAGCCTACAGCTACAAGGAACCGCATTATCCTATCCGCTTCTCCACGGACCGGGAGGTTATCGGAGTATGTGTATTCGCGTATGAAGATTTCCCGCTGGATACGATTCTTAAGCTGCTGACAGATTTGTCCCGCAGGCAATATCACCTTGTTCTCATTCCGGTTGTACATCATCTGGGTAACCCCTACAGTGACATGGTCATTTGTTCCCGAATTCAGAAGAAGATATTAGCTGACAACCCCTCCGCCGCTGTCACTATCGCGAATGTCATGACCGATTTGAACTTGACGTATCAGTATATCCAATCGGTAGATTACCTAATCTCATTTAAACTGCATCCCGCTTTGGTGGCCTTGCGCGGAGGGATACCCGTTCTGTCCTTAAGCAAAATGGGAAAGGTCAGGAGCTTATTCGACTCGCTAAATTTGGGTATTTATACCATGGATTACGAAGCACCGTTTCAGGACATATCAAACCGAATGAACAAGCTGCTGATGGAAGGCAAAAAGGATGTAAGTAGAATCCAACCTCTGATCCGGGAAAAAGAAGAGGCAGGGACGGCACAGATCCAACTATTGAAGGAACAAATTCATAGAATTTAGCTAGAACACAAATTCTTCAATTTCCTGCACACGGTGCGCCCATGTGTGCTGTAAAGCAAATTGGCGCCGTGCCTCACTGTCTCCCGGATCCCTGAGCCGGGCGGCGGTAAGCTTAAGGAACTCTTCCGGGCTTGACGCCACATCTACAAATGGCTGCATAAGCCGGCATTCCGGCAAATCGCTGGAGATCACCGGCTTACCGGCTGCCAGGTACTCATACGCCTTAACGGGATTCGTTGCAAGGGTTAAGGGGTTAAGGCGGAACGGGATGAGACATACATCCATCAGGCGCAGATAACCTGGAAGTAGATGGTGCGGCTTCATGCCGAGAAAATGCAGACCGACTCGGGACGGTAGGAATTTTCGGCCGAATTCCGGCCCGATAACGACGACCCTGGCCCCCCTCTGCTCTCTCGCGAGTCGCGTGACTAGATTCGGGTCGATCCAGGGAGCCCAGGCCCCGATATAGCCTAATGTAGGTCCTGCCGGTAGATCCTCCGGAATTTGCAGGACATCCGGCTCACCGGGAAGATGAAGCCTCATGTCAGGGTCATATGCATTGCGTATCAAGGCAAGTCTCTTGGTCGGGTATTGCCTGGCTAACCGATTAAATAATCGGTCTGAGGTGCATACGATGGCATCCGCGGTGGTGGCCATGTCCCTTTCATACGGGGCCCACCGCGGAAATTCATCCACACAATCGTAAATAATCCTATCCGCCTGATAACAAGATAATGAAGAGGATAACTGGGGAAGCGAGCACCAGATTACAGATGGTGCCGTCTTCTTCTTTTTGATGTCCGGCCAGTCGGTATCTAGCCATTGCTGATGATGCTTTATGAGATACAGACCGGGGGCGATTTCCTCAGGGAGAGCTTCCTCCTGTGTTTTATTGCAGTAATAAACCGTATGCCCGGCCCGGGCGAGATGTTTCATCAGCTGTTGCGGACGCTGCATCATCCAAGACCAGTCAATCGTAGGAGGATATATAAAAATGGCCACCCAAACACATCCTTTCTATCCCTGAATACAGAATGCACCTCCTATCTTATGAAGGAATACTACATTCTGCACCAGCCCAGAAGAATGTTCATACCATGTGGAATAAACTTAAGCAGCTCACTTAGCTGGACCCTGGGGGGAGACCTATGAATGTGCTTATATTTGCGGATGAACGGAAATGGGAAGCTGACCTGACCGTATCCAATGTGTTCTCTGTAATCCCGGAGGCAAATGTATATACCGCAGGCGAAAATAGCAGCGAGGGTATCCAGACTTGGATTGATAATCTCCCGCAGCCCTACTTTCTGTCTTTGCATGCCGGTACAAGTCTACTTCCAGAATTTCGCAGGGAGATGGAACTGGCTCTATACAGCCTGCTGCTACAGCCAAGTATGGGGTCAATTGTCTTCTCCGCACTTGCATCTGCAGCCGGAGCTGCTGCTATCGGGGTGGACTATTTGTTCGCGCCGGTGCTATGGAAACGGGGGTGTATCGGGGAGGGAATGACCCGTGGGTTTGCCGATCGCGCCTTTCTTCCGTTCCCGAAGCTGCGAGTGACGGATAAGCATTTTCAAGGCGCAGCCTGCGGATGGTCCGAGTCAATAGTAGCCTCGGCAGGCTGGATGCCTCCGAAGAGACTTACGGCTCGTCCTGGCAAGCAGGACGCCGAACGGGAACTCATCGTTCCCATCCTGTCCGCGGCTGCGGGTGAACCGGTCCTTACCCGGGAGCCAGATATCAGTATTCTGTTATGCGCCTACAACGAGGAGAACTATATTCCATGGGCCATCCGGAGCGTGCTTGCACAGACGTATTCGGACTGGGAGCTGATCATAGTGGATGACGCCTCAACAGATTCTACAACTGCTTTGCTTGCTGAGTTCACAACCGATTCGCGGATTCGCTGTATTCGCAATGAGACAAATCAAGGAAAAGCGAAGAGCCTAAACCGCGGGCTACAAGCGGCACGGGGTTGCTGGATTGTGGAGCTGGATGCGGATGATTGGCTTGCACCGGAATGCCTGAAGGAAATGATAACAATTGCTTGGGGTGACGCAGGGAAAACTGCTCTTTGGTACAGCGACTATTATGAGTGGGTTGAAATGAAAAACGGAAAACTTCGTTTTAAAGGTCTGCGTTGTGCACCTTCCACCATAGATTGGCATCGACTCTTGGAACGCGCCGTGCCTCTAGCTCCCCGATTTTACCGAAAAGAGACTTTGCTAAAGTTGGGCGGATGGTCCACGGAGGACCCTTCACTGGGCAGGCTGTATGAGGATTTTGAGATTATTGTAAGATTGCTGCATACCTCTCCGATTTCTTATGTACCACAGGCTTTATATCATAGGAGGCTGCGTCCCTCCAGTATTACCCGGCGCCACACGCACTCCTATGGGGATTGGAAGAAATGGCTTGAAAAATCGCGGGTACAAGAATAGATGAGGGGAACCTGCGCTCCCCTTATCAGAATCTTTACATAAGAACACGGACATATATCGCCTGAGTATTCAGAATGTTCAACTCCACCGGCGCATAATAGCCTTGTGTTTCCGACAGCGTGAAGAAGCCATTGCCTACAAAGATCAATTGACCGGTAAAAAATTCATCTTCCAAAAAAACCTCGACGGTGCGGCCGAGATAGGTAGCCAGCAGCTGCTCGAAATTCATATCGTAAGCTCCTTTCTAACTTTTAAATAACGCCATTAATTTGAATGAACATAACCAGAACAGTGTCCCCTGATTCTTCCAGAAGCTGGGCGACGTCCGTGCCGAGCGGAAGCAGGGTTCCGGTGACGGCACCGGCATCCGTCAAGAGAGTAACCACCGTGCCGACACGGCTCTGAAGCAGGGTGACGATCGGGCTTTGGGGAACCGGATCCGGACGAATGAACATCACCGTATACCCACTGGAGTCTGCAGACTGAAACTGCAGGGTAAGCCCCTCTTCCAGTAAATAAGAAATGCAAGAAGCAATATCCTTTCCGTATAAATCTTCTCCATTTGTATCCCCATAATTAGAGATGGTTGTAACGGGTATGCCTCCGACTAGGTTGTTATACGAGCCTCTTAGAACGATAATATCAGCCATAGGGCCGCCTCCTCATTTCATTTCCTGACCTAGAGCCTTTAAGTTTATACCGTGCAAGTCATCAGACTCTTTGCCCTTGACTGCGAGATCTTGTTATCATACTCAGTTGCGGAGGATTTGGTATGGACAGATGACCAGTAGCAGAGTGCTCTGATTTCACCATGGCTTATCGAACAGCCGCGCCCACGCGGCATCCGCTCCCCGCCAATCCTCGCCTTTTGGAATTCTAGCCGCCTTGATATGCTCCAGCCCCCAATCGTCACTGACCACATCTGTTCTTGCTGAGTCTTCATGATTGTTGACGGCAAGCAGACAATAGTCGGATGTCCCAATCCAAGGTTTGATGGCCTGATGCAGTTGAAGAGCCGCTTCTTTGGTCATCTGAGTCCGGACCAGTACAATGGAGGGGCTTTGAGCGAGTGTGTTCAAGAATCGCTCTGCCCTGCGTTCTATTTTTTGTTTAAACGCAGCATATTCCTGATTCCAAAGATTTTCATGCTGGGTAAACGGGAAATCATGATAGGAGTCGATGATATAACGGGTATCTCTCACAATGAAATGCTGTTGCGCCTTGCCGATCAATTGAAGCTGGTCGAATTCCATGTAATACTGAAACTGGTTATGGAATAACTTCACAATTCCGGGAACGGATGCAGAGATGAACCAGTCGAACGGTCCGCTCTCCTTGCGGAGCTTCATGCGCCTGAGCTGATAGGAGGTTTGGCAGGAAGAGCCTAGACTGATGATGTCGTGGTATTGATTTAACGATTTCATGACCCTAATAGCCTCCTTCTATCGAGGTTAATTCTTTTACAGATTATGTGAAGTATAAGAAGAGGTGAGGGCGTTCAGACCAGGATTTGATATCATGGAGGCTGCTTCTTTGTTCTAGGTCCGTGCTGGTGTGGTATACCCGTTCGCGTTCGAAGGATAATGTTCCGTTAGAGAGACATTATAAGTAAATCTATCATTGCGTTTCAGTAGTGCAGGTTTTATTCTATTATGGGAAGGTTTGACAATGTCATTGACACTGCGTGTTGAAACGTTACTGTACTAAGAACGTATCAAAACACATGTAATGATTAAGGAAGGGTGAAATCAGGATGGAGAAGGGCATGGGTGTCATCTTATTCGAGAAAAAGCCGGACGGCGAGCTTCAAATGATCGAAGAACGTATCTGGAGTATGAATATGGTTGCTGCCCTAGAGCATGTGAATTATCTGGTGGTTGGCGGTCGTGAGTTTGAGACGGTAGAAGGAAGATTGAATGTGGACGAAGGGAAATTAGAACTTCTACTCGTTCCTATGCGGCACGAAGAATAGAAGGTAAGGGAGGAGGACTTTCTCTTGGCTCAAGATGAAAAGACTAAAGAACAGGCAGTTTCCAAGTTATTTACCCCGGAGGGCAAACCAATCCGTGTGTTATCGACCTCACTCGGAATTGCTTTGCTAGCAAATGCGTTGTTGATTCCGGGTTCTCCGGCTGTGGCCTCAAGCGGCGGCACTTCAGGAGATGAACCGCAATTGGTGTCATGGTCCACCGATGAGGTTAAGGCTTATTTTGACAAGAATGTAGACTGGAACATTCCCTACCCGGAAGAAGGGACAGAGGAAGTTGTACAGGAAGAGCAGGGTGCCGTTACCACTAACGGAACAACCGTAATTAATAATTACGGCGGTTATCATTCTGGCTTCGGTTGGGATGATCTATTGCTATATCACATGCTGTTTAACAGCGGCTCTTTCTATTCCTCCAGAGGTTGGTATAACAACCATCCGAGCTATTACGCGGGCACCCGAAATTCATATAAGCCCCGTACCTATGATAACACTAAGTTCCAGAACAAGCCGGTTGCCGGCTCTGTAGTTAAACCAAGAACCTCTACATCATCAACAGGCTCCATCACAAGACGCGGGAATTCCAAAACCGGCGGAGTTGGTGGTACATCAAGTAAATTAGGCTCTTCAAAATCATCGTCAGGCTCGAAATCAGGCACCAGTAAAGGCAGCTTTGGCGGATGAGTAACCTAGACAGCATTTTTGAGGTTGTGGATCACTCGGATCTGCAGCGGGCAGAACGGGCAGCACAGCTGTATGAGCTTGGGTTCACATGGGCGGATCTGGAGAATGAAGAGTACTGGCTGGATGGCATAGTGACCATGCCCTCGGAAATATATAAGGAGCTGGAGGAAGCGTCGTCCAAGCTCTGGGCTGTCCTTGACAAAGCTGTACGCTATATTCACCGTAAACAGGATCTGTACGATTTGATAGGGATCCCTCCAGTGCTGTGGGAAATGCTTGATGAAGGCGAACTTCCTCCAGAGGGGCTGATCAGCCGCTATGCCCGGTTTGATTTTGCCGTGGCGAATGACGGTACGATTAAGCTTCTTGAGCTGAATGCAGATACTCCTACCGGCTATGTAGAAGCATCTATTGCCACTCCGTGGATATGCAGGGAGGCGGGTATTTCTAGTTCGAATGATCAGATGAAGGAGCATTTAGCCGCTGCGTGGGCAGTAGAACAGCCAGATACAGCAGCCTGTGTCGCCTATGGTTCTCATCAGGAGGATTCCGGTACGATTGATGCTTTAGTAAGGCACAGCGGTCTGAACATACGATGCGTGGATTGCCTGGATTTGTGGGTAGATGAGGGTGTTGTAAAAGACAGCGAAGACCGTGTAATTGAGCGGATGTTTGCTTTATATCCAAAGGAATGGATGGCAGTCGACGAAGGCGGGGATGCCCTTGCCTATGCGGTGGAGACAGGCAGGCTTCAGCTGTTTAACACACCGTACAGCATTCTTCTGCAATCCAAAGGACTGCTTGCTGTGGTGTGGGGAATGTATGAGCTGGGTTTGCTTTTTGACGAAAAAGAACGCGAGGCGATTGCAAGCTATGTATTGCCTACGTATAACAAGCCGATATTCTCCGGCAGCTTTGTATCCAAGTCTATGTTCGGGCGGGAAGGCGGATCAGTCCGCCTGTTTGACAGCAATGGAGCTTTGGAAATTCAGGATGAAGACGGCTACGACAGCAGCGAGTTATTTCCATCGGTGTACCAAAAGAGAGCCGAGATGGGTCGGATTCAGACGTCAAACGGAGAATTCCATCTGCTGATCGGCATGTTTGTAATTAACGGGAAGCCCTGCGGGCTGCTCGGGCGTGCCGGTGGACTCATTACAGGCAATGCCAGTCAATTTATCGCGTTGGGAGTGAGATAATTGCCAGTAAATACGGAAAGCAAAGAAATACCCATGAAGTTTGCTAGAAAAGCCCCAGCCGCGCGTACCCTTGGACTGATGCTGCTCATGCTTATGGTTGTCCTTCTAAGCGCTTGCTCGGGGAATGAGAAAAGTGTATTTCATACGGATAAAGAGGTCACGGACAGCGTCTCCAAGGTCCCGTGGGATTATCGGGTGGTAGAGAGTGCAGTTGGCGATTTAATCGGAAGTGATATGACCGTACTGCCGGATGAGGAACTTCTGCCTAATGACGGAAACTATGCTACCGGGGACAAAATTTGGACGTTGCAATTCATGGATGCCGAGCTGATCACAGACGCCGATCAGCGCAACGAGATCCGCCTGTCTTCATGGAGTACAATCAAATCGTATGGTGACCAGAAGACGGCTGTTGACGATCTCAAGAATCTCAAAGTTGCTGTCACAACAGAAGTAGACCTTGTTGGTGTATACAAGACGAAATATAATGACAAGACCAGAAATTTTGCCGTGCTTGAGCTGCCATCTGGTAACCGGATCAAGCAGCCGATTGACGACAAACGCTACACGGCACTTGAGAAAAAGAAGACCGCTTCCGTCGTTCTGGAGGAAGTGCATGATTTCGCCGACTATGATTCGGCCTATGCAAAATTTCGGGGGTGGGCGAATTGACGATCGTTATTAATTTAGTAGTGAGTGTAGGTGTAATCATTTTGCTGCAATGTTTAGGCATGGTTATTTTCAGCTGGATGACTCCTTTCAAGGATATGGAAGAACTGAAGAATGGTAATGTGGCAGTGGCTTTGGCATGGGGCGGTAAATTTCTGGCAACAGCCATTATCCTCGGAGTAGCGGCTTTTACGAATACATCTATCTGGTTTATGATGATGTGGTTCGCTGTTGGCTATGTATGTCTGGTAGCTGCCTATTGGATCTTCGAGCTGCTTACACCGGGATTTACGATTTCCGAGCATCTGAAAAAAGGCAATGTAGCCGTAGGTATTCTGCTGTGTATGGTGTTTATTGGAACGGCATTTGCGGTCAGTAGCTTGATTATCTAAAGAGGTGCTTATAGACTTAATGCAGGGCTGCCCTCGAACCTCTCGAGTGGCAGCTTTATTCAATCGGCAGGAGGTGAAGAAATGCATTTCTTACTCAGAGTATCTACAAGAATGATGAGATTGAGCAAAAAAACCATCGGTCTAATTATTCTCTGCTTTATTCTTGTAAGCGCAACTATTGCCTTTTTACTGGAGCCGGATACCTTCCAAACTTGGTTTAATGCGTTCTACTGGGTTATGACTACTATGGCTACCGTTGGGTACGGGGATTATTTTGCAAAGACTGTGGTTGGCAAGGTCTTTACCATGTTCTTATATGTTTTTGGAATTGGGCTGTTAAGCTTAGTAATTGGTAAGGTCATTGACTCTATTGCTGAGATTCAAAGACGGAGGGGGGCGGGAACATTGAGTTTTCGTGGCAAGGAGCATGTCATTCTAATGAATTGGAATAAAAAAACGCAAGCGGCGGTGGATGAAATTCTCTGTTACTCACCGAAATGCCACATTGTTGTTATTGATGAATCGAATCGACATCCTTTAGAGCATATGGAGCAGGTGCATTTCATTAGCGGGGATCCTTCTTCGGACGATATTCTAAGCAAAGCAAATATTGAGGGAGCTAAAGCGGCCATTGTGTTCGGAGATGCCCGAATTGATGAGGCTGCGCTTATTGACGGGAAGTCCTTGCTTATTGCCTCAAGTATTGAGCGAATTGCACCCCATGTACATACCACTGTGGAAATCATGCAGGAGAAGAACATTCAGAACTTTCGGCATGTTCATGTGAATGAATTCGTTCTATCGCATGATGCCATATCCAGGCTTGCGGTTCGGGCGGCTCTGCAAGAGGGGAACTCCGAAGTGATTAGCCAGCTTCTCAGCAGGCAGCACGGTGATGATATTTATGAAGTTCCGGTTGATAAGTCTTGGAAAACTTATGGAGAGGCCTTTCATGCTTTGTTGAACCAAGGGGCAACTTTACTGGCTGATCGCAGTGATCTTAGTATTAACCGTAAACTTAATGAGGCTATTCCGAAGGAAGCCAGACTCTACATTGTAGCCGATGAGTCAACCTACAGGAGGATCGCCGGCAAGTAGATTTTTTTTCCGTGGATCACTTCTATGATATCGATGAGGACGGGAAGGAACAAATAAGCGCCAAATAATTAGACCTTGCGGTCAAATTGGTGAAGTCACTATAGCGATTTTTACTAAATCTCTGAATAAACCGTAAAAATTACGCATTTATCTCTGTCTAGGAGTTATACTATAGGTAGGCTCGGAGAGGTTCTGGGTATTTTTGCAATACAAGTTGAATCAATATATTTTGGAAAGAGGGATATTTGTAATGAGAGAAGGCATACATCCGAAGACTAACCAGGTTATCTTTTTAGATGCCAGTGTTGGTTTCAAGTTTTTGAGTAGCTCCACTAAATCAAGTGGTGAGACCATGGTTTGGGAAGACGGCAACACATACCCGGTAATCCGTGTAGATGCAAGTTCTGCATCCCACCCGTTCTATACTGGTAAGCAAAGAGATACGGAAACAGGCGGTAGAGTTGATAAGTTCAAACAACGTCTGGCTCAAAAGAAATAAGACCAAGCTGGAAGATCAAGGACAGCCCGGATTATCCCGGGCTGTCCTTTTTTGCGTTCATGCGTTTAATTGGTAAAATTATTGTCACATGTTAGGTAACATTTCACTGTACTACCTGTATCATTCATTAGTATACTAATGAACAGTAATAGACAAGCTATAGGAAAGATGAACTGGGGGATTAGGAATAACATGAGCACGAAAAAAGGTAGTGAAACAAAGCTGGCGGGTACATCGGATCAATTCTCAAAATCCGGATTTATACTGGCAGCGATCGGCAGTGCAGTTGGACTGGGAAATATGTGGAAATTCCCGTATATTACAGGTCAATACGGTGGTGCCGCATTTTTCCTGTTGTTTATTGTTTGTTTGGTAGCAGTAGGGTTACCTGTATTGTTGGCTGAGCTTTCGATCGGCCGGGGAGGCCGAGGTAACGCATCAAGTTCTTTTATTAAAGTCGGCGGACATAAGGCATGGGGCGGCATGGGATTCTTGTCAGTCTTAGGTGCATTTATGATTATGTCTTTTTATGCTGTCGTGGCAGGTTGGACATTTAATTATGCAGTTCAAGCGTTTAGCGGCAAACTGTTCGCAAACGATGACTTCGGAGGGCAATTCAGCAGCTTCATTTCTGGATACACCCCGATTATATGGCAGGCCGCTGTACTATTAATCACAGGTTGGATTGTAGCTCGAGGAATCTCTGGTGGTATTGAGAAGTTTAATAAGATTCTCATACCGGGTTTGCTGATTCTACTAGTGATTCTAATGGTACGCGCATTAACCTTGCCTGGTGCAGGAGCAGGGGTCGAATTTTTCCTTAAGCCAGACTTCTCCAAGCTGACACCTGAATCGGCTTTGGTTGCTCTGGGCCATGCCTTTTTCTCTCTCTCCCTGGGTATGGGCGCCATGATGACCTATGGCTCTTATGTTGATCGTAAGCAATCGCTCGGCGCTGCTACACTCGCTATCGGCGGTGGAGATTTATTGTATGCCTTTATTGCGGGCCTCATTATTTTTCCGACTACCTTTTCCTTTGGCATTGATCAGGCGCAAGGGCCTACGCTTGTATTTATAGCTCTGCCGGCGGCTTTCTCAGCCATGCCTCTTGGATCACTCTTCGGAGGTTTATTCTTTATACTGCTGGCTATCGCCGCTTTGACATCAACAGTATCTTTAATAGAGGTGCCCGTAGCCTATGCCATTGAGCGCTGGAAGATGTCACGTACTACAGCGGTATGGATCATTATTGCCGGCTGTTTCCTTCTCGGTCTCCCAGCCGCCTTATCCTTTGGTTTGGTTCCGGGGTTAACCTTTGGCGGGAAATCATTTTTTGATTGGATGGACTTCATAGCTTCCAATATTATTCTGCCATTAGGCGGGCTAGCGGTAACCCTGTTTGCAGGTTACTTCTGGAAAGGTATTGGCCAAGAAGCGGGTCTTACAGGTGCCTGGTTCCGTGTTTGGCTGTTTATGCTTCGGTTTGTCGCTCCAATTCTTGTACTGTTCGTGTTCCTGCACTCTGCAGGTATAATCAAATTCTAGAAAAGACAGAAAAAAGCCTCCCTTGATGGAGGCTTTTTTCTATTTACATGATTCATTTGTGGGAAATTGTAGGATATAATAAGGGAAACTGGTCTAAAAATAGGAGACTTATGACATGCCTTTGATTCAGGGATATCCGTATTATTTGTTAATGGGCAGTGTGCTTAGTCTCTACATGGGTATAAGCTCTCATAAATACCGTAAGACTCCAGGAAGGCGATATCTTTGGATTTTGATGATTATCGTCAGCTTAATATTTGCGGCAACGGCCGCAGAGATTCTCTCTACTACGTTCTTAGTTAAGCTGTGGTGGAAAAATGTGCAACAAATCCCGCTCTTCTTGAGTACTCTATTTGTATATGCCGTTGTTAAGGATTATGTCGCCCGTCCTCCGGGTGGATTATCCAAAAGACTTATCCTGTTTTCGATTCCGGTAATCTTCGATGTTCTATTTATCTTTACAGACTCCTATCATCATCTGATGCGTAATCATGTGGGAATGGATACGGTAGCCGGCATCAGTGGAATTTCAGTTGAGCCTACGTGGTTGAGCATGCTGTTTATTGCGTACGATCAGATATTCAGCCTGTATGCAGCTCTACTGTTGGCCGTTGCCTTGATAAAGTCCCCTAGGCCTTATTTCAGACGGAATATTACGATGCTGGCAGGTCTCCTTATTCCAGTGGTTTCTATTTTTTTGCTTCCGCTTCTAAAAATTAAGATCACGGGTTTCACAGCAATGGTTATGCTGCCGGCGACCCTAACCGCTTACTTTACTATATTCCGTGACCCTAACACCTCCATTTACCCCTTGGCTAAGCATAAAATATTTGAAAATATGAAGGACGGGATCCTTCTTACCGATCCCAACGACCAAATCATTGATATTAATGCTGCGGGAGAAATGTATTTATCAACTATTACGGGTCTTTCACCCGATACCTGGCTGGGCAAAAGCATCCATACCTTGCTTGAGAAACACTGGAATATTCGGATTCATTACAAACAAAGGCAAGAGGGGGACTTCGAAATCGAGCTCCCTGGGCAAGAGGGTACCTGCTGCTATGGGGCAACACTGGTCTCAACGGAACGGGGAGATTCAGATACTTCGGGAATGTTGATTATCATTAGTGACCATAGCGATAAAAAGCGGTACGAACGTGAACTTGTCCATCAGGCAACGGTTGATGACCTGACCGGACTCTTCAATCGAAGGCATTTCATGAGGCTGGTTGGAAACCATACCACACACGGCGGGGCCGGGATGGCTCTGCTGCTGATTGATATCGATGATTTCAAATTAATTAATGATACATACGGACATTTGGCTGGGGATCGGGCTCTTGTTGCCTTTTCTGAGAAAATTCAGCATACATATCGAAACAAAGGTATTGTCGGAAGAGTAGGTGGAGAGGAGTTTGCTGTATGTTTCTTTGCAAGTGATGAATGGGTAGCATTGGAAGAGGCGGAGGCGTTTCGAGCGACGATGGGAGACCATGTCGTACAATTAAATGAATGTCAAACCATTCAATTTACTGTAAGTGTAGGAATAGCCTATACAGAGCAAATGGGGACAACCTTCGAGGATTTATACCGGGAAGCAGACGAAGCGTTATATTTGTCTAAGGCCACTGGAAAAAACAAAGTTACCCTGGGCAACCAACCTATTTTCAAAAAGGCGTAATTTAAAGGAGACTGAACCATGTATCAAACTTATATTTTTGATCTGTACGGCACACTGATTGATATAGAGACAGATGAAGAAAACCCAGAGGTCTGGGAGAGGTTAGCCCTTCATTTCGGCTATCATAGAATGGCTGTAACAGGGGCGGAGCTTCAAGAAAGGTTTCTGTTAGAGAGGGATACACAGCTTGCGGAGGCCGCGAAAAACTGTCAGTTTCCTGACTTCGTGATGGAGGAAGTTTTTCGGTCTATCGCACGTCAATGGGGAGAGAATCCTAGTGAGGCTTGGTTGCAGGAAACGGTAAGATGGCTGCGGACGTTGTCTATGATTCATATTTCGCTGTATGACGGAGTTCCGGAAATTCTACAGTCGTTAAGGGAACAGGGTAAAAAAGTATTTCTGCTCTCGAACGGCCAGAAGACGTTCATCGAGGCTGAGTTGACGATGCTGGGCATTATACAGCAATTTGACGGGATTGCGATTTCCTCGGTTGCCGGAGTAAGCAAGCCGGATCCGTTGTTTTATCGTTATTTAGCAGCTACATATCATGCCGATTTAAGCTCGGCTATTATGATTGGCAATGATCCGCGAACAGATATTGAAGGGGCATTAAGTGTAGGCATCGACTCCTGTTACATTCATACCGCTTCTTCTCCGTCCAATATGGAAGTCAGAAGTAATATACTGATTTGGGATGGCGATTTACGACAAATTCCAGGTTGGAAACAATAATTGTAAAAAAGAGTCCCGTATCCGAATAAACAAGGATACGGGACTCTTTATGAATTTATATAACGCCTTCAGCAATCATAGCTTCCGCCACGATTCTAAACCCGGCGATGTTGGCACCTACGAGTAGATTGCCGGGGTGTCCGTACTCTTGAGCCGCATCCATGGATTGGCGGTAGATATTCCCCATAATCTCATGCAGCTTGGCATCTACCTCTGCGAAGCTCCATGATAACCGCATGCTGTTCTGTGCCATTTCAAGCGCGGATACGGCTACGCCTCCCGCATTGGCAGCTTTGGCGGGTGCGAATAGAACCCCAGCCTGCTGAAATAGATGGACGGCCTCCAGGGTAGAAGGCATGTTGGCGCCTTCCCCAACGGCTTTTACGCCGTTAGCTATAAGTGTTCGAGCCATTACCTCATCAATTTCGTTCTGCGTAGCGCAAGGAAGGGCTATATCACAAGGGATCGTCCAGATCTGCGTGGAATTCTGGAAATAGACGGCCTGAGGATGTTCCTTCACATACTCACTAATTCTTTTTCTCTCCACTTCCTTCAGACGCCGTACCGTATCTATTTGTATGCCATTCTCATCATAAATGTAGCCTGCGGAATCACTGCAAGCGACCACCTTGGCTCCCAACTGCTCTGCCTTCTGCATCGCATAAATGGCTACATTGCCGGAGCCAGATACAATTACCCGGCTTCCTTGCAGACTTAAGTGGTTTGCCTTTAGCATTTCGTTCACAAAATAAACCGCTCCGTAACCAGTAGCTTCTGTACGCGCCTGGCTTCCACCGTATAATATGCCCTTGCCGGTTAGGACTCCAGCGGGGTATCCACCGCGAATTCGCTTATATTGTCCGAACAGGTACCCGATCTCGCGTGCTCCAACACCGATATCCCCTGCGGGTACATCTTCATCCGGACCGATGTAATTCTGCAATTCAGTCATGAAGCTCTGAGCAAAACGCATAATTTCTCCGTCTGATTTGCCCTTCGGGTCAAAGTCAGAGCCACCTTTGCCTCCTCCGATATGTTGGCCGGTAAGTGCGTTCTTGAAAATTTGCTCGAAGCCGAGAAACTTAATGATGCTGGCATTGACGGAAGGGTGAAAACGCAGCCCCCCCTTATAGGGACCGATGGAGCTGTTAAATTGCACCCGAAACCCCCGGTTAACTCTGACTTTGCCTTGGTCATCTGTCCAAGGTACACGGAAGGTAATGAGTCGTTCCGGCTCAACTAGCCTCTCCAGAATGGCTTGATCCTGGTATTTTGGTTCCGCAGCAAGAATGGGAAGTAAGGAAGTAAGAATCTCCTTCACAGCCTGATGGAATTCCGGCTCCTGCGGATTTCGGGCAACAAGCTCTGCGTATACCTTATCGATATAACGTATGGCTTTATTGTTCTTATTATCTGTATCAAGAGTAGGGACAACGCTCATGGGTTCAGCCGCCTTTACCTGTAGTGGATTTGGATTTATCTTGTCATAATTTACCGCTGCTCACAACTGCTTTTGTCCAGCTAGCTATATAAATTGAAGTAGGGGAGCCGCTTGCTCTATAATGAATCGAGAGTTATCCACCCTAAAGCATGAAAGAAGGATTCTGGCATGACCTTAATTATTATTGTTGCGATTATTGTAGTTATTCTTGCAGCTGCCTATTTGATAATGAGCTACTACCCATCCTTTGGTGGGAGAGCCCCAAGGAATAGCCGTCATCGCCTTATCCGTTCACCTCAATATGAGAACGGTAAGTTTCTGAATCAGATTCCTACAGTGATGGACACCGGCTTACGTAGTTCGCTCTCTATATTAGGGGAGTTTATCAAAGGGAACCCGAGATCGAAGCCCGCCAATGACCTTTTGCCGGAGTCACTAGATCTTACGAAGGGTATTCAGGAAACAAAGGTGACCTGGTTCGGTCACTCTGCCGTATTGTTGGAGGTAAATGGGGTTACTCTATTTATTGATCCTATGCTTGGGACTTCGCCCTCGCCCTTTCCGGTGATAGGCGGTCGGCGCTACAGTAAGAAATTACCTATAGAGCTTCGTGATCTTCCTGCAGTGGACGCTGTATTGCTCTCGCATGACCATTATGACCATCTTGATTATGGTTCTATCCAACTGTTGAAAGATAAAGCTAAAAGGTTCATCGTACCCTTAGGTGTGGGTGCTCATCTGGTAAAATGGGGTGTTGAACGCCATCGAATTGAAGAGCATGATTGGTGGGATGAATTCCATTTCCAAGACCTGAAGCTGGCTTGTACGCCGGCCAGGCATTTCTCCGGCAGAAGTTTATTGGATCGTAATTCTACACTCTGGTGTTCCTGGGTTATAAAAGCTGACACCAGTAGCATCTTTTTTAGCGGGGATAGCGGCTATGGGCCTCATTTCTTGGAGATTGGAAATAAGTACGGACCGTTTGATCTGACCTTGATGGAATGCGGCCAGTATGATACGCGTTGGGCTGCCATTCATATGATGCCTGAACAGACCATACAAGCTCATCTGGATGTTAAGGGAAAGCTGATGATTCCTATTCACTGGGCGGCTTTTACGCTCGCCCTGCATGATTGGACAGACCCGGTGGAAAGGGCTTGGAAGGCAGCAAAGGAACGCGGCACACTACTTGCCACACCCAGGATAGGGGAAACTGTATTTGTGCAATCACCCAATTACCCTTCCTCGCCGTGGTGGAGGCAAGGTTAGTATGCTACAATGTTTTTGCACTATAAGTAAGGAGATGACAACATATGAGTGATAAGGTTAATGAACAGGAATTGGTAGCTGTAATATCCGACAAGACAAAGGTAGACCCTAAGCTAATTTTGCTGGTGCTCAAGCATGAGCAGACCTTTATTAATAACGCCAAGGCGGATGCTAAGGGTGAGGTCGACATCGATAATGATGATCTGGTTGATTATGTTACCAGCCAACGTGACGTGAAGTTGGACGAGCTGATAGTAGAAACTATCCTGGATGCAGAAATGGATTACTTAATGGACAAAGGTCTTGCAGGGTATGTAGATTAAGGAAGTTAGACTTCGGCTCTATGTCTTAAATGATTAGGCAAATGGGCCGAAAATATTTATATTGCCTAGTCCTTTGCATTTGTTAAATATGTGTGCTACAATGAAGTTAATCAAATTTAAACCTTAATTCACATATTGTTAAAGGTTGCATTTGTGTCTATGAAGCCTTTTACAATGTGTGAATTTTTATTTGTTCGTACAATACGTAGGAATAAAAGGACATGTGTTAAATAAAATATTGGAGGTAATATCATGCAAACAGGTACAGTTAAATGGTTTAACGCAGACAAAGGATTCGGTTTTATCGAGGTTGAAGGTGGAAGCGACGTATTCGTACACTTCTCCGCAATCACTGGCGACGGTTTCAAATCTTTGGACGAAGGCCAACGCGTTGAGTTCAACGTAACTCAAGGCGCTCGTGGACCACAAGCAGAAAACGTTGTAAAACTGTAATTTGAAATTCCGAACGGCCCTTAACATGAGTTAAGGGTCGTTTTTATTTGAACATTCTCTTCATTTCTCGTATCAGCATGCCATGCCTACTCCCTGCGGGGAAGGTGAAATCGTCTCGATTCGAACCAAGGAGGGGAATTTAATGTATTTTCGTAAAAAATCGTTAGAAGACATCCCAACAGAAGACACAGCTATATGGTCCTGTACGCAGGAGTGCTGCACAGGTTGGATGCGTGATAATTTCGCATTTGAATATGTGCCAACATGCTGGCAGTGTAACTCACCTATGACTAGAAGCATGAAGATTCTGCCGTTGCTTGTGAACAAAAACTTCGATATGAAGGCCATTAAGAAGGGCATTACCATTAACTAATTCTTCTTACTGAGAAGCGGCAATAACATAATATACTGAGGTCACTCCGTTCATCGGGGTGGCCTTTTTTTCGGGAAAATCCAGTAACATTTCCTTGACAAAGTCCGGGACTTGGGGAGAATAGAGTTGAAAACGCCTACGGAAGAAGGAATATCTGTGTACGGAAGACTTGATCGAATGAATACATTACGGAACCAAATATTTATAGGGTTTTTATTAGTTATGCTCATTATTATTGGTGTCGCCGGTGTGATTGTTTATGAAAAGGTTTCTTATTTGCTGAAAAATAATGCGGAGCGGCATATCCATCAAACTGCTATACAGGCAAGCGGCCGGCTGGATGCACTCATTGGACAGATAGACAGTTTAACGGCACAGGTAGCCAATCACGCCACGGTTCAACAGCTTCTGCTAAAACAGATTGACGGAAAAAGCGTCACTTTTAATCAACGCCAGTCCCTTCTACAAGTGGTCTCCAGCTATCAGGCGTATATGCCAAGCGTGGGTTCATTAGAGTTGTATACATCTGATTATCAACTGTTATTTCCCATTCGGGAAGGCAGCTTAAGCACCCGGATTGACAGCCGGTATATTGAGGAAGCCAATAAACAAAAGGGAAGATTGGTCTGGATCGGAATCGATCCGAATGATGATCAGAGTCTGCTTGCGATCCGGCAGGTAAGTCTCATGAACCGTTGGTTCTCACGGGGAGGTTACCTTATAGCCCGCATACAGCGCAGTTATTTTCAATTGGATGATCCGCTCGCAGGAGCCACAATTGGGGAGTCTATTCTTCTGGCGAACAATGAGGGACAGCTGTTGGGGAGTGGCCCCAGCCCTAATGTGGATTTGACTCCGCTACTGGACAGTGTGGATCAGACGGTGAATTTTATGGGTAAGGAGTATGTTACAGTTAAGCAGTTGTCGGAAAAAACGAACTGGACATTGCTCGTCCTGACTCCGGTGAGCTATGTTACGGAAGGATTATCTGTGCTGCGAACAGTTTTGCTTGCATCCGGTGGAATCGGGGCGGTGTTGTTTCTGATCATGTCTTTTGTCCTCTCCACTATGATTACACGGCCCATTATCAATCTAATCCGGGCGATGCGCAAATCACGGCTTGGCGTACTTACACCTAATCCCGCCACAGCCTCGACTATGGAGCTTAGAGAGCTGAATAATACGTATAACGGAATGGTTAGCAATATGAATGATCTAATTCGGGTAGTCTATGAAAAGGAAGTCCTCCAAAGCCGGACGGAGCTCAAAGCACTGCAGGCGCAAATTAATCCACACTTTTTGTTCAATACGCTTGAGGCTTTTAACTGGTCTCTGGAGGAGAAGGGTGAGGAAGAACTGGCTGGGCTGATGGTCGCTATGTCCCGAATGTTCCGCTATATTATTGTCAATCCGAACAAGGAAGAATGGGTAACGATTGGTGAAGAGATGGATCAGGTTAAGCGCTATTTGCAAATCATGGAGATGAGGCTTGGATCGCGGTTGTCCTGGAACATTGAGATGACTCCGCAGGAGGCTTTGGTGCCTGTTCCCAAGCTGCTCATTCAGCCTATAGTTGAGAATGCGATTTTGCATGGAGTGGAGAGCAGCATCGGGGAGGGTTACATTACCATCCGAGTATCCCCCTCTGCAAGGAAGGGATGGACAAGGGTATCCGTACAGGATAATGGCCCCGGTATGGATGCGAATAAACTTAGCGCGCTCTACGATACTCTTGAAGGAGGCCCTTCAATTTCGACTAAAGGTACGGGAGTGGGCCTCATCAATGTTCAGAAACGGTTGAAGCTTTACTATGAGGGAGACGGTTTAAAGCTGGAAGGGCTGCATATTGACAGTACTCCGTTTGAAGGAACGGTTTTCACTTTTGAAATACCTAATACTGGGGGATATTCGTATGAAATTGAACATGAAAACCATTCTAATCGTGGATGATGAGCCTAGAACACGCCAAGGAATCAAACAAACTCTAGAGGTGTGGGCGGCCGGAAACTACCGGATTGAGACAGCGGATAATGGCGTAGAAGCCTTGGAGCGTCTGCAGCATGAGACGATTCATTTACTCATCACTGATGTTCGGATGCCGGTGGTTAGCGGACTGGATTTGATTCGTTCGCTCAATAGGCATGCCCGCAGGCCGCAAATTGTGGTCATCTCGGGGTACGCAGAGTTCCAGTATGTACAGCAAGCTCTTCAGCTCGGCGCTGTTAATTATTTGCTGAAGCCTCTCGATAAAAAGGAACTTCTTGAAGTTGTTGAGGAGGCCCTCAAGCGCGAAGAGGAGCAGCAACGCCATGAGAAATTGGAGAAGCTGGTAGACCAGAAGCTAGCAGAGCTTGATCCCGGCAATAATATGAGCATAGGGGAGCCTGTCAAAGAGGCCCTCTTATATTTGGAGCAGCATTTGCATGAGACATTGACTATGGCGGATATGGCACAACGGTTGCACCTGAACGCCAGTTATTTCAGCGTGTTGTTCAAAGATCAGGTTGGACTGCCTTTTAGCGAATATTTGTCACGTCTTCGAGTTCAACGGGCTAAGGAATTGCTTGTTCATACCCGGCTGTCTGTAGGTGAAATCGCAGAGAAAGTAGGTTACCAGACGGATAAGTATTTCATAAAAGTATTCAAAACACAGGAAGATCTCAGTCCAAGCCGTTACCGCCAGCAAATGACAGGTACTTCTGACGAAATCCAATAATAGTGGAGTTATTGCCAATAGCCGTTATCTTATGGACATAAGACTCCGGTGATAGAATTGATTTGAGAGCGGTTACACAAATCGCACTAAAACAAACCATGGAGGTTATAATTCATGTCCAAGAACAAGGTGACCCAGGGATTGCTCCTGACTTTAGTATTAATGCTCGTTCTAGCGGGCTGCGGCGGTGGTAAAAATAACAATGCTACAAACGCTGCGAACGGGGGCAATACACCAGCAACTGATGCAACTGCTAATGAGCAGAAAGTTACGATCAACATGATGCACTTATGGCCGGCTGGAGTTTCAGCCCAACAGAATAAGCTAGTAAATCAGATTATTGATCAATATCAGACGGATCACCCGAATGTAACCATCAAGGAAGAGGTTCTGGACAACGAACAATACAAAAACAAGCTCAAAGTATTGTCAGCTTCCAATGAACTTCCTGATGTCGGTATCACTTGGGCTGCCGGGTTCATGGAGCCTTACGTGAAAGGCGGTTTGTTCGCTCCAATTGATGATATTAAGGACGGAACATTGCTTAAAGACAAATTCGTTGCGGGTACGACAGAAGCTTATGCTATTGACGGTAAAACTTATGCCCTGCCGATTGAGTTGAACATTTCTCCGATCTATTACAATAAAGCCATTTTTGAAAAGTACAACCTGCAAGCACCTACAACTTACACTGAATTCAAGGAAGTTGTGAAAACGCTGTCTGAAAACGGTATCGCTCCGATAGCTCTTGGAAATAAAGATCGTTGGACAGGTTCACTTTGGTACATGTACCTGGCTGACCGGATTGCCGGCAACGATACATTGAAGAATGCTATTGCAGGTTCAGGATCCTTTGATGACCCAGGCCTGGTACAAGCTGCAACCGAAATTGAAACGCTTGTAGATATGAACGGTTTCAATAAAGGATTCAACGGGTTGTCCAACGATGAAGGCAAGGCTGAGTTTATGAACGAAAAAGCAGGCATGTATCTGATGGGTACTTGGGAACTGCCTAACTTTACAACCAATCCTGATATCCCGCAAGAGTTCAAGGATAAAGTCGGATTCTTCAAATTCCCAACTGTGGAAAATGGTAAAGGTAACATCGACAGCTGGGTTGGCGGTCCTGGTGTAGGATTGTTCGTAGCTGAAAGCTCCAAGGTCAAAGAAGAGGCTAAAGCCTTTGTTGAATACTTTGTATCTAAATGGGGTGAAGATTCCGTAACTACAGCGGGTGTTATCCCGGCTACTAAAGTAGATACGACAAAAACTGAATTGCCACAGCTTTATGTAGATCTTCTTAACGAATTGAGCAAAGCCAGCAGCATTACACTCTTTGCGGATGTTCAAATGAAGCCGAGCGCGGCACAAGTTCACTTGGATATGATTCAGGCGCTGTTTGGTAAGGCAGTAACTCCGGAGCAATTTGCAACGAAGCATAAAGAAGCCATCGAAAAAGGCAACTAGAATATACAGCATTCCGAAGCGGAGCGGGACGTATCTAGGCATACGGGTACAACCGCTCCACTTCTTTTAAAAAGAGATAGATAGGAGGATTTGACGATGGAGAAAGTCATGTCTAATAAGCTGGTAATTGCTCTATATGTACTGCCGTCCCTGCTGTTGATTATGGGAATTATATATATGCCTATTGTACTTACGGGATACTATGGACTTAATGAATGGAACGGTATCGGAGAAATGACCTTTATCGGTTTGGAGAATTACAAACATCTTATACAGGATTCAACCTTTTGGAGCAGTGCATTTCACTCCTTTGAGCTTGCATTGTTCTCAGGGATCAGCCTTATCGGGTACCTGCTTATCGCATTAGTGCTTTCAGGCAAAATCAAAGGTGCTAACCTGCTTCGTAAAATCTATCTGGTTCCAATGCTACTGTCTTCCGTAGCCATTGCTCAGTTGTGGATGAAAATTTACCACCCTACAAACGGGGTACTAAATTCCCTGCTTATGTCCCTTGGTGTCGATAACCCTCCCGCTTGGTTGGCTGAGCCATCCATTGTGCTGCTTGCCTTGTTTGTGCCAATTATTTGGCAATATGCCGGGTTTTATATTCTCATATACTATGCTGCATTGAAAAATATTCCGGAATCGCTAATGGAAGCCGCTCGTATTGATGGAGCTAATCCATGGCAGATTGCCACACGGATCAAGCTGCCCTTGATGAGCGAGGTCATTAAGGTAACTATCGTACTGTCCGTAGTCGGATCTCTGAAATATTTTGATCTGATCTATGTAATGACGGATGGAGGACCTAACGGAGCCAGTGAAGTTATGGCATCCTACATGTACCATAAAGCATTCCGCAGCTTTGACTTCGGATATGGCAGTGCAATCGGATTTTTCCTACTGCTGGTTTGTCTCGTAGCAACCTATCTGATTCGCAAGGCTACAGCATCGAAAGAGACCATTCAATATTCATAAGCACATAGGAAGGAGGAACATATATGAAAGTTGCTACTGCACCGGGCTATAACTCTGGAAGAGTAAATGAACGCAAAATTCTACAGGGAACAGGGTACACCTTAATGTATTTGGGGCTTATTCTTGTAGCCCTTGTACAAATATTCCCACTCGTTTGGCTGTTGATTTTTTCATTAAAAAATAATCAGGAAATATTCAATATGGCGCCCTTTTCTATACCTGCACATCCCCACTGGGAAAATTATGTGAATGTATGGACGAACGGAAATATCGCACAGTATTTTGTTAACAGTGTCTTGATAACGGCAATTGCCTTAGCGCTAACGGTTCTTCTGGCAAGCTTCGTTACGTATGCGGTAACGCGTATGAGATGGAAGGGCAGATCTTTTGTACTCGGGTTGTTTATGGTGGGTCTGATGATTCCTGTCCATTCTACACTGATCCCCTTGTTCAGCTTGTTCCTGAAGCTTCATTTAACAGACAGTCCCATCTCAATCATCCTGTCTTATGTGGCATTCAATTTACCTACGACCATCATGATTCTACTGGGATTTTATTATGCGCTCCCTAAGGAAGTTGAGGAAGCGGCGATCATTGACGGCTGCTCCGTCAACACGATGTTCTTCCGGATCATCCTGCCGATGACCTCTTCGGTGTTGGCTACTACTGCAATCATTAATATGATCTACAACTGGAACGAATTTATCTTCGTGAACACCTTTATCAGCTCGGATAAGTACAAAACCCTAACGGTAGGTGTCCAGAATTTTATAGGGCAGTACACTACTGACTGGGGAGCGATCGGTGCTACTCTGATGATCAGTATCCTGCCAATCCTTATTGTCTTCTTATTGTTAAGTGATCGGATTGTGGAAGGGATTGCAGCCGGCTCTGTTAAGGGGTAAGCAAAATTGAAAAAGGCTGTGCCTTAGGTCCGGATGGACTTTAAGGTACAGCCTTTTGTGTGTGGATCCATTTAACCGGTGACAGGAGCCGGACTATTCTTGTCCTCGGCAGGATCATATTTGACAAGGGCATGTTTCTCCCATGCCCTGCTTCGCCAACGGAAGTACATGATAATGGCGCGGACCCATTCATCCGCCGCTGTAGCAAGCCAGACACCGGCTAACCCAAGATCGAGCGTGAAGACTAGGAAATAACCGAGAGGCAGGCTCATACAGACCATGGACAGCAGCCCCATATATACCGGGAACCTAGCATCACCTGAGGCTCGCAGTGAATTAATAATCACCAAGTTGCAGGTTCGCCCGGTCTCTAGGAGAAAGCTGAGCAAAATGACATGGGCGCCCATAACAATGATACTCTGATTATCGGTGAAAAGACCAAGCAATGGTACCCGGAAAGCTATAACGAGGGCATCGATAATAACGGTAGCGAGCAGCGCCCATTTTACACTTTTGAACACACGTTCATAGGCCTCTTGAGGCCGGTTTGCTCCCACCAGACGACCCACCATAATGGAAGTGCCCATGGATACCGCCACGCTGAACAGAAAAATATAGCTGGAGATGTTAAGCGCATATTGACGTGTAGCCATAGCTTCAGCACCAAGATATGTAATATACATCGTAAATACCAGTTGGCAGGATTGGTAGGTTATAGATTCAAACGCGGATGGAATGCCGATCTTCAGGATCTGAAGGACATACTTTTTGGTGAGCTTAATGTAATAATGCCACATAACGCGCACTTCCATAATTCTGTAAAGCAGCAGGAAAAAGAGAATCAGACAAATAAATCGGCTAATTATGGTTGAAACTGCAGCCCCTTGCACTCCAAGTGCGGGAAAGCCAAAGTGACCAAAGATCAAAATATAGTTACCGATCACATGAATAATGTTCATCAGCATGGAGACGATCATAGTCTGCTTTGTAAATCCGTGTGTACGAATCGTAGCCGCTAATGCATTAATGAGAGCCTGGAAAAAAATAAAGCTGCCCACGATGTGAATATAAGACTTTGCATAGACAAGAATGTCCCCTGTAACATTTAGGGCTTGGAGTAAGTAACCTCCAAAGAAGAGCAAAAAAGTACTAAGGATAAGGCCTACCGCTAAGTTAAGCGTGAGGGCATTACCAATAACTTGCGCTGCTTCTTGAGGCTTCTTAGAGCCGAGGTATTGAGATACGACCATGGCAGCGCCGTTTCCGATTACGCTAAGCACAAGAATGGCCATGGCAATAATCTGATTTGCCGCCCCGACCCCCGCGACAGCATTATCAGACACGGAACTGATCATAAAGGTATCCACACTGCCCATCAGCATGAACAGAAAAAGCTCCAGGAAGATTGGCCAGGTCAACCTTACGAGATTCAATTCTTTAGATTTCAAGAGTACACCCTCTTCATTATAATACTGGATTTACCAGATCACTAAACATAGGGTATATTAGCACAGCTTTCATCAAAAAGCATTAGTTAAATGGGAACCATATTTCATACCTCAAAAGTGCAAAAGCTTTTAGAGAAGAGTAATATGGTAATGATAGTAAAAATGAAGCAGGAGGGATTTGCTGCAATGTCAGAAAACTTATATAAACCTTTATTACAATCGTTTGAGTTTAACAACGGGTTTACCTTAAAAAACAGTGTAGTGATGGCTCCTATGACTAACTTTGCTTCTCATGAAGACGGAACTGTATCTGCTGAAGAAGAAGCTTATTATATTCGCCGGTCACAAGGTGTAGGTATGGTTATTACTGCTTGTGTGTATGTTTCTAAAAGCGGTAAAGGTTTTCCGGGTGAATTTGGTGCGGACACCGATCAACTCATTCCCAGCTTGCGTAAATTAGCCGATGCCATTAAAGGGCAGGGAGCAAAAGCAGTTCTGCAGATTTTTCATGGCGGACGCCAATGTCCACCCGAGCTGCTGCCAGATGGTCAGCCTGTAAGTGCCAGTGCTGTTGCAGCAGAGCTGCCTGGCGGTGGAAACGGACCCGTACCACGTGCTCTAACGGATGAAGAGATTGTAGGTATCATCTCCGATTTCGGTGAGGCTACACGCAGGGCGATCGAAGCGGGTTTTGATGGTGTAGAGATTCATGGAGCGAACACCTATTTACTCCAGCAGTTCTTTTCCCCGCATTCCAATACTCGGGAGGATCGTTGGGGCGGCAGTTTGGAGAAACGGCTCACCTTTCCATTAGCCGTTGTAGAGGCTGTAAAGAGAGCTGTTGCTGAGCATGCGAAATCGCCCTTTCTCGTGGGATATCGCTTCTCCCCTGAAGAGCCTGAGACACCGGGCATTACTATGGCAGAGACCTTTACGTTAATCGATGCTCTAAAAGATACTGGATTGGATTACCTGCATGTGTCACTGCAGGAGTTTTGGTCACTGCCACGGCGCGGGACAGAAGATCCGCGGCCGCGCATAGAGCAGATTCTTGACCGTGTTGCTGGTAAGGTTCCTGTCATAGGAGTTGGCTCTCTGTATAGTGCCGATGATGCGTTGAAGGCACTCCAAAGTGGTGTATCACTGGTGGCATTGGGTCGACCGCTTCTTGTCGAGCCGGACTGGGTGCAGAAGGTCGCAGAAGGACAGCAGGGAGACATTGCAACAGAGATTAATCCCGCCGAGCAGGCTGATCTAGTTATTCCCGATTATCTCTGGACAGCAATACTTAACACGCCGGGCTGGGTACCTGTTAAGGGATAAGCTAAATGAAATAAGGCACCTCATCTGGAGCGAATCCAGCGGAGGTGCCTTTTGATTTTAAATCAGATTCGGTTGTAGTCCCTTAAGCCTTTTGCTCAAACAGCTTGGCAATTTCGATAATGACCTCAGTAGCCTTAACCATATTGTCTGCAGAGGCATACTCGAACTTACCGTGAAAGTTCTCTCCACCCGTAAAGATATTGGGGGTTGGCAATCCCATATAGGACAGCTGAGAACCATCGGTCCCACCGCGAATCGGACGAATAACGGGTGTAATCCCGAGGTTTTCCATAGCTTCATGGGCAATATCAACAATATGGCGTACAGGCTCGATTTTTTCGCGCATATTGTAGTATTGATCGTTGATCTCAAGTATGACGTTTTCCGAACCGTGAGTGCTCTTAAACTCATCAACTACACTGGTTATAAAAGCCTTCCGCTCCTCGAAATGCTCCCGATCAAAATCGCGGATAATGTAATGAAGCTTGCTCTGTTCAGCATTCCCCTGCATCGAGATCAGATGATAGAACCCTTCAAACCCTTCAGTAAACTCAGGAGCTTCATTAGCTGGAAGTCTATTGTGGAGAGCCATGGCGATTTTGGAGGAATGAATCATTTTCCCCTTAGCTGTCCCTGGATGAACATTTACCCCATGGATTGTAATTCTAGCAGCTGCGGCATTGAAGCTCTCATATTCCAGTTCCCCGAGCGGCCCGCCGTCAACCGTATAAGCATAAGCTGCACCAAAAGCAGAAACATCAAATCGATGTGCCCCACGTCCGATTTCCTCGTCAGGAGTAAATGCTACCCTCAAAGCACCGTGTTTTATTTCCGGGTGATTAATAAGATAAGTCATAGCGGTCATAATCTCGGCAATACCGGCTTTATTGTCTGCGCCAAGCAGAGTAGTACCATCTGTGGTAATCAGCGTATGACCTTTGTATTCGTTAAGCTCAGGAAAGCTTGCCGTAGAAAGCACGATATTCAGGGCCTTATTCAAAATCAGGTCGCCGCCCTGATAGTTCTCAACGATTTGCGGATTCACATCCTTGCCGGTAAAATCGGTAGCCGTATCTAAATGCGCCAAAAATCCGATGACCGGGACTTCTTTGTCGCTGTTGCCGGGAAGAGTAGCCATGACATATCCATTCTCATCTATAGTCACGTCTTGCATGCCGATCTCTTTAAGCTCGTCTACCAGCTTACGGGCAAGCATCCACTGCCCCTCGGTCGAAGGACAAGTGTCGCTCTCTTCGTTCGATTGTGTATCCATCTTCGCATAGGAAATAAATCGGTTCATAACCTCTTGCTTCAACTTACTCATCTCCTCTATATAGTCGTATGTATATAGTAACATTTTCTACGTTTAGTCTCACTTTAATGCTTTACTCGAAGAGAAGGGGTCAGGGGTTTTTACCGAAAAGAGGTGTCTGCTGATTTATGGAAAATCTTGTGGGGCTTCCTCCCTCTTTTTTCGTGTTTTTTTTGCAAATTACTGTAACTTTTGACTCGGATTTTAGTCATCGAACTGAACCACACGCGAACTGTACCAAACCCGCACCCGAACTGCACCGTACAAGCACCAGAATTCGATCCGCATTAAACTAAACTCGCACCCGAACCAGACCTAAATTCGAATCCGAATCCGCATCGAACTAACTCACACCCGAACCCGAATCCGCACCGGACTAACTCGCACCCGCACCCGCACCCGCACCCGCACCCGCACCCGCACCCGCACCCGACTGACTCGTACCCGAGCCCGAATCCGTACCGGACTAACTCGCACCCGCACCCGAATCCGCACCCGACTGACTCGTACCCGAGCCCGAATCCGTACCGGACCCGGAAATGCACTGAACTCAAACACGAGCCCGTTCCGCACACGCTCCTAACCTCGCCCCACTAGCGGACCGTGTAGTAACTAATGATGTATTAATCCGTTGGTTGATCATTGAAGGGACACAGCTGGAACTGAAATGTTGTATAAAGTGCAGGAATCGGAGGGTATCGGATGCGTTGGAGGCTGAAATGTTGTATAAAGTGCAGGAATCGGTGGGTATCGGATACGTTGGAGGCTGAAATGTTGTATAAAGTGCAGGAATCGGAGGGTATCAGATGCGTTGGAGGCTGAAATGTTGTATAAAGTGCAGGAATTAGTGGGTATCGGGTGTTTGGAGGCTGAAATGTTGTATAAAGTGCAGGAATCGGTGGGTATCGGGTGTTTGGAGGCTGAAATGTTGTATAAAGTGCAGGAATCGGTGGGTATCGGGTGCGTTGGAGGCTGAAATGTTGTACAAAGTGCAGGAATTAGTGGGAATCAGGAGTGTTGGGAGCTGAAATGTTGTATAAAGTGCAGGAATCGGTGGGTATCGGGTGCGTTTTGAGTCCGCTGCTCAGTAGTCTTCCTTTACAGCGCTACTTGTACATGTCCATCATACGATAGATCATATAATATCTAATAAGTATCCAATAAATATCGAGTAATTTGTCGAATAGTGGTGCTTTGAGGAACTACTTTTTTCAGGTGTTATGAAAAAGGCTGATCCTCCGGTTTTGCCGTGGATCAGCCTTAATCATTAATATTAGATCTTAGGAGACTAATTCGCCCTTAATAGCTTCAACTGCAAGCTTATAGGAACGTAATCGGGCTTCATGATCATAGATCTGTGAGGCGATGATAAATTCATCGGCGTCTGTGTCCGTAAGAATTTGTTGTAATCTTGCATGGACAGTCGCTTTGTCTCCTGAGATGGAATACTGAAGTTTATCCTGAAGGATTGCTTTTTCCTGAGGAGACCATAATCCCTCCAGACTATCAACGGGAGGCTGTAGTTTACCGGTACGGCCACGGATAATGTTCAGAAATTGCTGCTGCTGAGAAGTAGCCAGTTTACGTGCTTCTTCTACGGTTTCGGCAGCAGTGATGCCTAGACCAACCATAACATGCGGTTTATCTAGATGCTCAGAAGGCTGGAAGCTGCTGCGATATAGATGCAGAGCGGGAAGCAGATAATCCGGTGCGAAATGGCTGGCAAAAGCAAAAGGCAGACCCAGTTGCCCAGCCAATTTTGCACTGAAACCGCTGGAGCCCAGAAGCCAAATCGGAACGTTAAGTCCTTCTCCGGGGATCGCCCGTACTCCCGGTGGACGGGAGCTGCCGGCACCAGGGTCGAAGTAGGCCCGCAGTTCACTTAGCTGTTCAGGGAATTCACTGCCGTCGCTGCCAAGACCGCGTCTCAATGCCCGGGAAGCAGGTTGATCGGAGCCGGGTGCCCGGCCAAGCCCGAGGTCGATGCGACCGGGATATAAGGATTCCAATGTTCCAAATTGTTCTGCAATTACTAGAGGAGCATGGTTGGATAACATAATCCCTCCTGAGCCCACGCGGATTGTACGGGTACCTGATGCTACGTGACCGATAACCAGCGAAGTAGCTGAGCTGGCAATACCGGGCATATTATGATGTTCTGCCAGCCAATAGCGATGATATCCCCATTGTTCGGCATGACGGGCCAAATCGAGCGCATTATGAAGTGAATCCGCCGCTGTCCCTCCTTCAACAATGGGGGCAAGGTCCAACACGGAAATCGGAATGTCCTGCAATAGCTTCAATATGATCCCTCCTAAAAGTTTTGCGAAGCAAAACTGCTTCGTAAGCATAAACCTAAAAGTTTTGCGAAGCAAAACTGCTTCGTAAGCGTAAACTTAAAAGTTTTGCGAAGCAAAACTGGCTTCGTAAGCATAAGCTTAGTTTTCACGCTACATATAATCTGATTATCTTTTAAGCAGTATTTGCTGCTTTTTGCTAATCTACACGATAGTATAACATGAAGTTAAGTCATTTACCTACTTTTAGTAAGTTTGCAGCCAGCCTTGTAGTCATCCATTCCCCCGAACCGGAAGATAATCTATTTGATGAATCCAATTCATCTGAAAAGCTTTTCATATTTTACGCATTAATATCGCCCCAAAAAAAGTAGTTTTAATATAGAAATTTAAGCTTGGAGGAGTACTTTTTCAAACGGCTTTCTAATATATATGGTTTTTTGACTTTATTTAATGACTGGATTCCAACGGAGTTTCTTTATATAACCTAAAGAAATAAATTTGTAAGCGGTTTAAAAAAGGTGTTGTGCTTTTCGGATCACCTTGCTATAATCACCTTGAAAAGGTTTTCTAAAAAGGAAGTACACACAATGAAGCCAACAATACGAGATGTCGCCAAGATGGCCGAAGTATCTATCAGTACCGTATCCCGTGTAATGAATGCACCGGAAACGGTGGTGGAAAGTAAGCGCAACAGAGTTATCGAAGCTATCCAGACGCTGCAGTATCAGCCTAATGCATTTGCAAGAGGTCTTATCTACAAGAAGTCATTTACACTTGGTTTACTCATCCCGGATATAGAGAACCTGTATTTTGCAGGGGTTATCCGTGGAATGCAGGATGCGTGTATAAAACTCGGTTATAGCCTAATGATATGCAATACCGACCGAGACAAAGAGCGCTTACTGTCATACATTGATGCCTTTCATGAGAAGCAGGTGGACGGGATTGTTTTCGCCAGTGATGTTCTGTACCCAGAGTACTATGAGAAATTAGTGGGATGCCGGATACCATTTGTGCTTGTCTCCTCTCATTCTGATGAGTATGACATTCCTTGTGTGGAGATCGATGATGAGGTTGCCGCGTATGATGCAGTGAAATTTCTTATTGAGCTGGGTCACAAGCAAATCGGGATGATTGGTTTTAACCATGATAATTCCATCTCAGGTCCACCGCGTTACGATGGATTTGTAAGAGCTCTGAATGAATTTGGCTTGGAGCACAATATGGAGAAAATCAAATTTGCTAATCACCGCTTTGAACATGCCTATCAAGCTGCTCATGAGTTATTCACCGAATACCCGGACATCACTGCTGTATTCTGTGTCGCTGATGAATTCGCAATGGGTACGATTTCGTACCTGAAGGATCGGAACATTCATGTACCCGGTCAAGTGTCGGTCGTAGGATTTGACAACCTGCGGATGTCTACTATGTTTATTCCTAAGCTAACTACCATCGCACAGCCTATTTATGAATTAGGATACCGAGCAGCTGAGAAAATACATGAGCTTCTATCAACTGGAAGCGTAAAGGTAAAGCGGGAGAAGATGGAACATAAATTGATAGTGAGAGAATCATCACGTGAAAAATGAGACACTCTCTTTTTTTTCACAAGACTCTGAAAAGCTTTTCATAATCTTGTATTTCAAAACTCTTAAATATCTTGCACTAGATTAAGGGAACCATGTAATTCATTAAAAGTATAATTCAGGACTATTGGAAACCATTGGGTAGTATGATATGATGGAAATGTAAGCGTTATTATATAGTGCATTTTCGTAGAATTACTAATTAGCTAAGTATAGTAAATTCATTTTTGAAAAGCTTTGCAAGGAGGTGATTCAGCCAATAGACGGCTCTGGCATCCACATATTATTCATGAAGATGCAATTCTCTAAAACAACTAAAGGGGATGTATGAAAAGATGAAAAAAGCTCCAGGACGAAAAATGCCATTGGCAATCGTGCTTTGCTTGTCATTTACAATGATGCTTAGCGCATGCGGCAATAATGGAAATAACAATGCTGCACCAACAAATGCACCGGCAGCAACGGAAAAAGCAGCTGATAACGCACCGGCATCGACAGAGAACACCAGTACCGACACAGCCGGATCACCGCTGGAACTGGCGATGAAGGGTGACTATAAAGGAACAAAAGTAACAATGTTCGGCCCATTCGTAGATGCTGACCAAGTGAAGTTTGAGAACAGCATCAAGGATTTCGAAGCGAAAACAGGCATCGATATTCAATATGAAGGCTCCAAAGAATTTGAAGCTACTATTAATATCCGCGTAGATGGCGGAAATGCTCCGGATATCGCGGATTTCCCGCAACCGGGTTTACTTTCATCCATTGCTAAGACTGGTAAAGTAGTCGATCTGACAACTGTTCTGGATCAGGACAAATTGAAAGCTAACTACAACCAAAGCTGGCTGGATATGTCCACCATGGACGGTAAAGACGGCAAAATCATGGCAGGTATTTGGAACCGCAGTAACGTGAAGAGCCTTGTATGGTACCCTAAGAAACAATTTGAAGAAGCTGGTTATAAGATTCCAGAAACTTGGGATGAAATGATGGCTTTGACGGAGCAAATTGCAAAAGACGGCGATCCTGCGTGGGCCATTGGCATCGAAAGCGGCGCAGCAACAGGCTGGGCAGCAACCGACTGGGTAGAAGATATTATGCTCCGTACTACTACTCCTGAGAATTATGACAAATGGGTTAAAGGTGAGCTTCCATTCACTTCCCCTGAAGTAAAACATGCAGTAGAAGTGATGTCCAAAATTTGGTTGAACAAAGATTATGTCTATGGCGGTACTAAATCCATCGTTACCACTGCATTCGGCGATGCTCCAAAACCTATGTTTGACAACCCGCCAAAAGCTTGGTTCCACCGTCAAGGTAATTTTATTACAAGCTTCTTCCCTGAAACAGCAAAAATTGATGAGGATTATGGCTGGTTCTATCTGCCTTCCATTGACCCTCAATACGGCAAACCAGTACTGGTAGCCGGTGATATTTACTCAATGTTCAATGATCGTCCTGAGGTTCGTGCGGTATTGGAATTCTTCACAACAGGTGAATCCATTAAGACTTGGGTTCAATCCGGTGGCGTAATCGCACCAATGAATGACGCTTCCCTGGACTGGTACAGCTCTGAATCAGACCGTGCTATGGCTAAGTTGGTTCAAGATGCATCGACCCTTCGCTTTGACGGTTCTGACCTTATGCCTGGTAGTGTAGGCGCAGGAACGTTCTGGAAAGGTATGACCGACTATGTGAGTGGCACAGCTACTCTGGATCAAGCTCTTGAGCAAATCCAGTCCGGCTGGAAAAACTAATCACATTAACACAATGATGAACTGTTGATTGGCTAAGATTACACATGAAGAGGGGCAGCGAGAACGGAAGAAACATCTGCCCCTCTTTTTGTTTTATAAAAATGGTTGTAACAATGCTTACGAAGAGAGTTTTGCCCCCACGCAAAACTTAAAGATGATGCTTACGAAGAGAGTTTTGCCTACGGCAAAACTTATAGATGATGCTTACGAAGAGAGTTTTGCCTACGGCAAAACTTATAGGAGGAGCTAAAATGGGTGCACAAGCAAAGCAAAAAATCAGTATAAAGGCGGTGCTCTTATCCCTAGCTGTATTATTAGCTAATATCGTGGTAAACGGGCTAATTTTCAGATTTTTCCGGGATTCAACACTTAATCCGCTGGTTACTGCGGTTCTTGCCGTCCTTTGGGGCGTTCTAGGCGTTTATCTAATTTACTATACTTTGACCTGGGCGGTTGAGCGGTATCCTGTGCATGTGCGAACCAGGGTACTACCTTATGTATTTATCGGCCCCGCAGTTATTCTACTAGGCTGGTTATTGATTCTGCCTGCACTGCGGACGTTATACCTAAGCTTTTTTAATGCTTCTTCCGAGGAATTTGTGGGATTAAGCAACTATGCAGCTATATTCAGCGATCATTTGATGGCCACTGCACTGCGCAATAACTTGTTGTGGGTATTCTTGGGGACTTTGGCTTGTGTTACCTTCGGCTTGTTAATCGCTATCCTGGCAGACCGTAGCAGCTATGAGAAAATCGCTAAATCAATCATTTTCATGCCGATGGCTATTTCCTTTGTAGCAGCAGGTGTCATTTGGAAATTTATCTACTACTATCAGCCGGGTGATGAGCAGATTGGTTTGCTGAATGCAATCGTTACTTATTTTGGGGGCGAGCCGCAGGCTTGGACCAGCATGCTGCAGCCTTGGAACAACCTTTTCCTCATTGTTATTCTGATTTGGATGCAAACAGGTTTTGCGATGGTTATTTTCTCGGCAGCAATTAAAGGCGTACCCGAAGATATTATGGAGGCTGCTCGTGTGGACGGCGCCGGTGAGATCAAAATCTTTTTTGGTATTATGATCCCGTATATTTCAACCACGATCCTGACGGTCACAACAACTATTATTGTCTTTACATTGAAAATATTTGACGTCGTCATGGTGATGACGGGTGGTCAATACGATACAGAGGTAGTAGCAACACAGTTCTATCGACAGTTCTTTATGTACCGAAACTTCGGTTACGGTTCGACGCTGGCTATCGTTCTGCTAATTGCAGTTTTACCTGTAATTCTTATTAATCTGCGTCAGTTCCGCAAGCAGGGGGGATTCTAAATGGTCGGTAAGAAAAAAAGAAAAGGTGGCAAGACGGTAGTTAATATCGTCCTCGGGTTTATCTGCTTCATATGGCTGCTTCCAACACTGGGTCTCTTTATCTCATCCTTTCGGCCAGCTGCAGATATTCTGCACACCGGCTGGTGGAAGATATTCCCCCATCAAGAATGGAAGTCTGGCAAGACCATTCAGCTCTCCAAGGATGTAGATCTTCGCCAGCCTATTGAAGTGAATGGAAAGACCTACAGTGATGATCAGTTAAAAGCAGGTGTTGCAGCAGACGACGGCCGATTACTATGGGAGAATCGCAGAGCACGTACTGTGAATGTCCAGGATAAGGGATGGCAAGTAAAAACGGATGTTACACTCGATAACTACAAAAATGTCCTATCGGGTAAGGAATACAAGATTAAGGAAGCAGACGGCACCGTAATCACACAGAAGGGCTCCGGTCTCTCCCAAGCCTTCTGGAATACACTTACGATCGCTGTTCCTGCGACTGTAATTCCGGTCTTGATCGCTTGTTTTGCCGCTTATGCCTTCGCTTGGCTGCGGTTTCCGGGACGCAAAACCTTGTTCGTCATTATTATTGCGATGCTCGTAATACCGATTCAGGTAGCACTTATTCCAGTGCTGAAGGATTTCACATCACTTGGCCTGAACGGAAGTTATCTGGGGATTTGGTTAGCCCATACTGCATTTGGATTACCGCTGGTTACGTACTTTATGTACAACTTTATCAGCCAATTACCGAAGGATCTGTTTGAATCAGCCTTTATTGATGGTGCGAGTCACTTCACGATCTTTAGCAAACTGATTCTACCGTTGTCCGTACCTGCATTGGCTTCTATTAGTATCTTTCAATTCTTATGGGTCTGGAATGATTACCTCGTCTCGCTTATTTTCATTGGAAATCAGCCGTCAGTACAGGTTATGTCTATGAAAATTGCCGACCTTGTGGGATCTCGGGGGAATGACTGGCATTTGCTCACCTCGGCTGCTTTTATCTCCATGCTTACGCCGCTGGCTATTTTCTTCCTGCTGCAAAAGTATTTTGTCAGAGGTCTCATGGGCGGATCGGTCAAGGGTTAAACATGATCTGAAGTTAACATAAACAGAGCAGACTGCTTTTAGGAGGAGCCTTATAGAGATGAAGATGAAACCATACGAACATCCAGAAGCATTATATCCTTACCGTGAGTGGAGCTTGGGTGAGGATGCTTATAATGATGAGAACAACCAACGCAGTGAGAGTATATTTGCACTTGGCAACGGCTATATCGGGATGCGGGGTAATTTTGAAGAAGGTTATCATGGTCGTGAAGGAACGTCTGTAACCGGCAATTATCTTAATGGATTTTTTGACTCGGAACCTATTGTCTATCCGGAGGGTGCCTATGGGTATCCTTCCCGTAACCAGGCTATGCTTAACGTTACCGATGCCAAAATTATTGAACTCCGAATTGATGGACATCCCTTTCATTTAAATACGGGTCATGTGCATCGGTATGAACGGAAACTCGACATGAAGAATGGTATTTTGCACCGGCTGGTTGAATGGGAATCGCCAGCTGGTCACCGCGTACTCCTGCAAATCCGGCGGATGGTAACCTTGCAGCATAAACATTTGGCAGCCGTAGATTATGAGGTTACGGCCCTGAATTTTGACGGTATGGTTACGTTTCATTCGATTATGGACGGCAAAATTGCCAGACAGGAAGTTACTGATGATCCGCGCCTCGGGGCGGGCAGTGCCGAGCCAAGTTTGCTGCTGGAAGGGTCCGGGCATGGTGAATCCCTTATCTGGATGAAGCAGCGGACACGGCATACACGGTTTGCACTGTTCACAGCTATGAGTCACACCGTGCATTCGTCATCCGGCTATGAAATGACGGAGAAGCTGGACGGAGAACGAATCTCTGCAGAGTTTGCCGTTCCGGTACTTAGCGGGGAAACCGTATCGCTCACCAAATACATCTCCTATCATACTTCCAAGGATTATCCGGAAGAAGAACTGATGGGTCGGAGTGTTAATGTGCTGCAGATGGCGGAGGATACAGGCTTTGAGGGTCTGGCTCTAGAACAACAAGCCTATTTGGATACCTTCTGGAGTCGAACAGATGTAGAGATCAACGGTGATCCTGCATTGCAGCAAGGCATTCGTTTCAATGCGTTCCAGCTGCTGCAATCCGTGGGTCGGGACGGCGTTACGAACATCGGTGCCAAAGGCCTGACAGGTGAAGGTTATGAAGGCCATTATTTCTGGGACACGGAAATGTACATGCTGCCCTTCTTCACATTCACCCAGCCAGAGATTAGCAAGGCGCTGCTGGAATTCCGCTATGCCACACTTGGCAAGGCGCGGGAACGGGCAGCTGTTATGTCCCAGAAGGGGGCGTTATACCCTTGGCGTACCATTGACGGGGAAGAGAACTCCTCCTATTTCCCGGCGGGTACGGCACAGGCGCATATCAATGCCGATATTGCCTATGGTCTTAAGCAGTACGTACAAGCAACGGGTGATTATGAGTTTTTGGCTGCCAAGGGTGCAGAGATTTTGTTCGAGACTTCACGTTTCTGGGCAGACATGGGACATTTCAATCCGGCACGCGGCGGGGCCTTCTGCATTGATGCGGTGACAGGACCGGATGAGTATACGGCAATCGTCAACAACAATGCATATACCAATTTGATGGTGCAGGATCAATTGAACTTTGCTTTTCAAACAGCGGGGCTGCTGGGTGAGAAGTACCCTCAGGATTATGAGCGCCTTCAGAATTCGCTCGGTCTGACAGAGGAAGAAGTTCAGGGTTGGCTGAAAGCTGCACAAAAAATGTTCATTCCTTTTGATGATGGACTGGGAATTTATGCGCAGGATGATACATTTCTAAGTAAGCGGAAGTGGGATTTCGAAAATACACCTGCAGATAAGTATCCGCTGCTCCTGAATTATCATCCCCTAGTGATCTATCGTCATCAGGTGCTTAAGCAGGCTGACTTGGTAATGGCAATGTTCCTACTGGGAGAAAAGTTCAGCTTAGCCGACAAAATCAGGAATTATAACTATTATGAGCCGCTGACCACACATGACTCGTCGTTATCTCCTTGTATCCATAGTATTATCTCTGCGGAAATAGGAGATTTGGAAGAAGCTTACGCTTATTTCGACCGTACCGTACGAATGGATCTCGATGATATTAATCGAAATGCTAAAGATGGACTGCATACCGCTGCAATGTCGGGTTCATGGATGTCCATTGTTAATGGGTTCGGTGGAATGCGACTTTATCAAGGAGAATTAGACTTTAATCCGGTATTACCTTCGCAGTGGGATAGCTACCGCTTCAAGATTGTAAGTCGTGGACAGTTGGTGGATATCTTTGTGAGCCGTGAGGAAGTAGTATACACGCTGCTAGAAGGTGAAGGTCTAGAAATCAAGCATAAGGGCCATCCATTAATGCTTCATCCGCAAGAACCGGTAAGTGTATCACTGGTTAAGAAGCTTGAGGCTGTAATCTTTGACCTCGATGGGGTGATTACAGACTCCGCGGAGTATCATTATCTAGCTTGGAAGGCCTTAGCCGAGGAGCTTGGACTGACCTTTGATCGGGCAAAAAATGAACGGCTCAAAGGTGTCAGCCGTATGGAATCTCTGGATATTGTGCTGGAAGATAGCGAGCTTCACCTCTCCGAGCAAGAGAAACTGGAGCTGGCTACGAAGAAAAATGAGAATTATAAGCAGATGATCGAACGGATTACTCCAGCAGATCTCTTGCCGGGGATTGGATCGCTGTTGGACGACCTACAGGCTCATGGAGTATCCATTGGACTGGCCTCAGCCAGCCACAATGCTCCGTTAATTCTGGAAAGATTAGAGGCGGGCCATTGGTTTCAGGCTGTCGCTGATCCGGGTAGTATCCGCAAGGGTAAGCCCGATCCGGAGATCTTCCTGCTGGCTGCCGAAATGCTGGGCGTAGATCCCGGGAACTGTATCGGTGTTGAGGATGCAGCGGCTGGAGTCAGCGCAATCCAAGCCGCAGGCATGAAGGCGGTGGGAATCGGGTCCTTCGAGCAGCTTGGAGCTGCTGATCTGCTTCTATCTTCTACCTCGGAGCTCCATTCGGACTTGCTTTTCGGATTATTGAATCGCCTATAAAAGCAAACAAAATCCCCCGTTTCTCTCCTAATAGGAAGAAAGAACGGGGGATTTTCCGCATGTCTATTAAAGAAAATCGAGATCCGAAGAAATCTGTCCCAGATGATATCTCATATGCTCAAGTTGTACCGCCTAGTTCTAGCTCCACTGGAAAAACATGCTCCATAACGACCGAATTGCCTTCCACCTGTTCAAGGATCAAGTCAACAGCCAGCTTACCCATAGCTTCAATGGGCTGGAGAATGGTTGTGATAGACGGTGTCAGGAGGCCGCGAAGAGAAATGCCGTCATAGCCGATAATCTTAATGTCCTCAGGAACCCTACGCCCGCTTTCATGGCAGGCTTTAAGGGCATAGGCGGCAATAACATCACTGCTGGCAAAGATTCCATCCACATCGGGATGTTCCTGAAACAGCACCTCCAGCAATCTCTCATATTCATGAAAGTTAAAGCCGTTGATATCGGTATGCAGAGAGGTGTGCCAAATCCCTCTCTGCTCCACGATATCTTGAAATGCCCTATATCTCTCCAGAGACAATACATTTAAATGCGGATGGCCGCCAATATGAGCCAGCTTGCGGCAGCCTTTGTCTACAAGCAGTGTGGTCGCCAATAATCCGCCCTTATAATTATCCGAACAAATATAAGGGATATCATCAGAGAGCTTCCGGTCAAAGGCGACAACCGGTAAATGGATCTGATTATAAGCTTCAACTTCCAAGGTATGACTGCCCATGATGATACCGTCTACCCTGCTTGCGCGAAGCATGTCAATATGGTCTAATTCCTTGCTTTTATCCAATTGCGAGTTGCACAGCAGCAGCTTATAACCGTTGCGGTAAGCGTGATCCTCAATATGTCCAGCTAATTCACCGAAGAAGGGGTGGGATACATGAGGAATGATCAATCCGATGATATTAGACTTGGAACGGCTAAGGGAGCGGGCCAGTTCGTTAGGACGATAGTTCAGCTCTTTCATCGCCCCGTATACTTTAGCTTTCAGCTCTTCGCTTAAATAACCCCGGTTGTTCAGCACTCTGGAGACCGTTGTAGCGGAAACGCCAGCCTGTAGTGCAACATCTTTTATTGTAGGCATGTCAATGCTCTCCTAAGTTATACGTCCTTAAGGTAGGATTCCTCCCCGGTAACTTCGTCAGCATAATGAATGGAGAACTGACGTGTAACCAGATCAGCCTGCAGGGTTGCCCGCAGATTCTCGTGATTCCAGGTTAATTCTAACTTGGAAGATACACCGGTGTCCACTACCGTAAGCTCTCCGTCAAAGACAGGATAAGAATTGCGGAATCTCATCAAGTTGAATAATCTCTTCAGTACAGGCCGTTCCAAATTCAGCTCTACTTCTTCCCGGGAGTAGTAATGGCGGTTAATATTGCGGCCCACCTTCGTTTCCTCCAACAGCTCGATATCATTCTTACCTGCCAGCAGACCCACATAATACACTTGTGGAATTCCTGGTGTGAAGAACTGAATAGCACGGGCAAGAACATAGGCGTCATCATCGTCACCGAGCGCGGAATAATAGGTGCAATTCAACTGGTAGATATCCAGATTATTATAGGCCAAGGTGTTGTATACCTTTTTAACGTTAGCACCCTGCGAGAACAGGTTGTTTTTCGTTTCTTCGATCTCCTCTGGAGTCAAAAGGTCGGCTACATCCACAATCCCGATTCCATCATGTGTATCCAGTGTGGTGAACTGCTTTCTTGGACAGATGGTCAGCCAATGGGCTAGACGCTCAGACTTACCGCTATACAGTGCATGCAGAACAAGCATCGGCAGTGCAAAATCATAGACCCAATAACCTTTCTCCGCGAGCTTCATTTGAATGCTGTAATGCTCATGGATTTCAGGTAGCAGTTCAACTCCGTACGGTTCAAGAATAGCTTTTACCTCATCAAGCATTTCCCAAGTATCTGGTTCTATAAAGAAGCAGCTCGTTCCCACCTTTTTGGTGGCGTAAGCAAATGCATCCAGACGAATGATCGAAGCTCCACGCTCGGAAAGACCCTGTAGATGATGTTTCACGAACTGTTTAGTGGTTTCAGTGTACATGTTCAAATCTACTTGTTCTTCATCGAAGGTACACCAAATTTTCTCGCTGCTTCCATCGGCAAAGGTTACGTCAATGTAAGGGGCACGGGGTTTGCGTTTATAAATGGCATCCACATCTTCTTGGGTAGGCTCTCCGCCTGGCCAAAAATCCTTATAGCGGATGAACAGGTCGGCATAGGGTGATTGGTCTTTATTATTCTTAAAATCATTGAAATACTCCGAGCTGCGGGAGATATGATTGATCATGAAATCGTACATCAAATAGAAATCCTTGCTCATCAAGGCGATATCATTCCAGGAACCGAAGTCAGGGTCCACTTCCTCATAGGTTAGCGGTGCAAAACCGCGGTCTGCAGAGGACGGGTAGAACGGCAATATATGCACCCCTCCGATGGTATCGGTAAAATGCTCTTCCAAAAGCTCCGCAGTGTCCTTTAAGTTACTCCCCAAGCTGTCGGCATAAGTAATAAGCATCACATTGTTTTTAATTGTCAAAAGTGTACTCCCCTGTCATAAGAAATTGGATTTCATGGTAACCCTTACAATCCTATTATAGGGAAGGTGCAAGATGTATGTCAACCGGTTGACATACATGCTGTATAAATTATTTTATTCAAAAATTTATGGCTTTTAAGTAGGAAAAGAGGAATGAGCAAAAGGACCACGAATTAGTTAATATTGTCGAAATTTCCCGATTTATTGTTTGATGTATGACCTTGAGCGAAGAGGAATGGGAGTGTAGATATGGGGGTTGAACGAATCTATTTCAAGACGTCCATTTATAGCCTCGTTGTGATTCTGATCCTGACTATGACGGCATCATTTCGGCTGCCGACAGTTAGTGCAGAGCAAGATTCAGCCCCGAATGTTTTGATCCTTAATTCGTACAATAAAGGATTGGACTGGACGGATGACCAGAATGAAGGTGTAGAAGAACGTTTGGAAAAAGCGGATACTATACCTACTATTCACAGTGAGTATTTAGATTGGAAACGGTATCCGACAAACGAAAACCTGAATAATTTTTATACCATGATTAAAGCGAAATATCAGGCAATTCCTATAGATGTTGTTATTGCTACGGATAATGCAGCCTTGGATTTCGCCATGAAATATCGCAAGGATCTTTTGAGTGATGCCCCTATTATTTTTAGCGGGGTAAATCAGGTAGGCGTGAATAGTATCAAAGATCGTAATAACATTACAGGTGTATTGGAAGAAATCGATCCTACAGAAACTCTAACCATGGCTTTAGAGATTAATCCTTCTATTAATAAAGTTTATGTCCTCTTTGATAATTCTGAGAGTGGCGTATCCACAGGTAAAATGATTATTGATAAGATATTATCTCTAAATCTTGGGCTGCAAGCCTTTCCTATGAACCGACTGACTAGTGAAGAAATCATGCTTAAGGTTTCTACCCTTCCTTCTAACAGCATCATTCTTATGTCGACATACTTTAGTGACGCCACAGGAAGAATTATCGAATTTGGCCGTTTTTCGAGTGAGCTCAGTGAGAACAGCCGAGTACCGGTCTACCATACTTATGATTTTGGATTAAACCATGGTGCTTTTGGCGGAAGTATGATCAGTGGAAGGATCCAGGGTCAGAGGGCTGCAGAGATGGCGCTTCGTATTCTACACGGTGACAAACCTAATAACATTCCTATATCTTCAGGGGATACCGTTCGTAAGGTATTTGATTATAATGAACTGCAGCGGTTTAACATTTCTTTGCGGGAACTGCCAAAAGGAAGCGAGGTTATTAATAAGCCCTTCTCCTTTTATGAAACGTATAAAAGCCTTGTGCTCAGTATTATAGGAGCCTTTGTCGTATTGCTTGCATTCATTGCCATCCTTTTGTTCTATGTAGGTTTAGTCAAACGGATAAGAAAAAACCTGGAGAAGAGCAACGAACGATTTGGACTTGCGGCTTACGGATCTGATGCAGTCATATGGGACCTGGATATGTCCACGATGGTTTACTACTTCTCAGACAGCTGGTATGAGCTACTTGGGTATGAGAGGGATGAGGTTGACGAAACACAGGGCGGATGGACAAAGCTTCTTCATCCGGAGGATATCGAAGAGGAGAATATGCGGCGAACCCAGCATCTGGAGGGTCAGTCGACCTATTATTACAGTGAATATCGGATGATTTCCAAAATGGGAGAGTATAGGTGGTTTCAGGCCCGGGGCAAAGTGTTGCGGAGCCCAAGCGGGCAATATATACGCTTTGCGGGCTCGATGATTGATATCACAGACCGCAAAGGCTACGAGACCAAGCTGCAAATGAGCTACCAGGAGCTGGAATCCACCTATGAAGAGCTTACGGCACTGCAGGATGAGCTGCTGGGGCAGTACAACAAGGTAGTAGAGAATCAGGAACTGCTGCAGAACAGTGAAGAGAAATACCGGCTGTTGGCTTATAATGATGTGCTCAGTGGGTTGCCTAACCGCTTGTCTTTGGGTGAAGAGCTGAGATCGTTTATTGAAGAAAATACCGACGGTCATGCGGCTGTATTCTTTTTGGATATTGATAACTTTAAGTATATCAACGATACGATGGGGCATACCTTTGGCGATCAATTGCTAATTAAAGTGGGAGAACGTCTGCTCGACCTGTCTGATGATCAAAGCAGGCATTATCGTTTTGGCGGTGATGAATTTGTAATTTTACTGAAGAATATTGAAGGTGCGAGGGAGGCAACTGCCTATGCAGAAGCTTTGGTTCTGGGTTTTAAGGAGCCTTTCCAGCTAGGGGAGAGTGTTGTTCATATTTCTACTAGTATAGGCATTGCCACGTATCCTGAGAATGGTATGAATGCGGAAGAGCTTCTTAAAAATGCCGATATTGCCATGTACAAAGCGAAAGAGGCCGGTAAAGGAACCTTCGTTATTTATGGACAAGCGATGCAGCAGCATTTTGATGAACGAATGATTATTGAAAAGCATCTAAGAAATGTAATTTCGAATAATGAGCTCTCCTTGCATTACCAACCGATAGTAAATATCACAGGAGAGATTTGGGGCTTTGAAGCTTTATTACGCTGGAATAGTCCGGTGTTAGGGTTCGTCTCTCCCCTCTCCTTTATCAGGATTGCTGAGGATTGCCGATTAATCGTACCGATCGGGGAATGGGTGCTGCGCACAGCCTGCCTCTTTATCAAGGACCTGCATGGAAAGGGTTATGAAGGGTATCGGGTATCCGTTAATATCTCCGTCATTCAATTAATGTTGGAGGATTTTTCGGATATGGTACTTTCAATCCTGCAAGAAACTGGACTCTCCCCGGAATTTCTTGAGCTTGAGATCACAGAATCAATCTTCATGGAGTCCTTTGAGAGCATTGGGACTAAGCTGGAGCTTCTAAGGAATAAGGGCATTAGTATTGCGTTGGATGACTTTGGTACCGGATATTCTTCACTCAGTTATTTGAAGCAATTGCCGATAAATACATTAAAGATAGATAAGTCTTTTATCGACAGCATTGATACCCACAACAATATGTCTTTGGCAAGCTCTATCGTGACCATTGGCCATGATATGGGGCTGAATGTTACAGCGGAGGGGGTGGAAACGTTAGAGCAGCTTGCTTTTCTCGAGCAAACAAATTGCGACAAAATCCAAGGCTATTATATCAATAGACCGATTGTTGAAAGAGAGGTGGAGGACTGGATAAAGAGCCAGTTAGCAGATCGTTTGAAATCTTGATTATACCGATCCTATTTCTATGTGAATTGTTACAAATAGCAGTATTGTAACTGGTAAACATGCCCAACGCATAATATAATAATATAAAAATAAATTTAAATTGAGAAGGGATGGCTTAAATGTTTAGAAAAGTACTAGCAAGCAGCTCGATCTTGTTTTTGGCCTTATTTCTGGTAAGCACTTCTGTCTTTGCAGCAACAACGGATGCTACTACTCTCACTGAAAATCAACAAGAGGCTTTAAGAATTATTGAGACAGCTAACGCTGAAATTGCAGCAAAGATCGACACAGCGATTGCGGAAGCAGATGTACTGCAAGCTACCTATGTAGCTGAGATCAGAGAGATTCAGAAGAATGAAAAGGGATTAACTCTAACGAAATTGATGGCAGAGCGCAAGGCAGAATATACTAAAGTCTTAAATGAAATTAGTACTACCCTCTATAATGAAACGTTGGCAATCTCTCAAGAAGCCATCAGACAGGCTGCTGAACTCGGAGTTACTGCAGAATGCAGTTGGGTTTTGGTGAAGTTGGCTGATACAACGGTGTGGATTGATCCTATAGCTGTATCTATGTAAGGAAGGAGCGAATCACATGAGGGGCTTAAGCCTTGGAAAAGACGGAGATGGCATAGAAAAAGAACAACAAGGTTCTTCCAACTTTTCCCTTTTGGCAAAAGGTGACGGCTCGGAAGTGATCTTGCAAACTATCGAAAAAGGAAAAGTGTTTTATGTGTACCCTAGTGAAGATGCAGAGACGCTGGAGTTCTTTTACATACTTGAAGGTGAATGCACAAGTAACGTCGATGAAAAAAATGTTGTACTAAAACCAGGCGACTATTTTTACTCGCAGCAACTGCAGGATTCGGTATTCTTTAATGTATTAACTGACATAAAGATGTTGTGGTATACTACTAAACCTGCGTTCCACTTAATTAGTTCCATGATCGGAAAGCTCGCAACTGTAGTTAAGAAAGTGGAAGAAAAGGATAATTATACTTATCAGCACAGCGGAAGAGTACAGAAATACTGTTTGCAATTAGCCATCATGTTAAAGCTATCGAAGGACCGTTTGGAAGACTTATATTTCGCAGCCGCATTCCATGATGTAGGAAAGATTAATATTCCAGAAGATATTCTGAATAAGCCAGGGCGTTTGACAGATGAGGAGTTTGATATCGTTAAACGTCATTCTTACGATGGATATGTTTTAGTGAAGGATCTTTACTATAATAATATTAGCCACATTATTCTCCAACATCATGAACGACTGGACGGTTCGGGTTATCCTTACGGCCTGAAGGAAGATGAGATTATGCTGGAAGCCAAGATAATCGGAATTGTGGACACTTTCGACGCAATGACCTCAGATCGTCCTTACCGTAAAGGACTTGATGCAACGATTGCTATGGCAGAGTTAAAACGATTGTCGGGAATTCATTATGATGCTCATCTTGTTGATTTGTTTGAAAGAGCATTAATCGTAGATGGAACATTGCAACCCGCTGAATAAAAAAAGAGCTATTCCTATAGGAATGGCTCTTTTTCTTGGTGCGCCCAGCATGGGCGCTATCTCAAGGGTGTGCGCCTAGCCAAGCTAGGCACAACTAGCCGGTGCAAGTCCGGTCGAGGTAAGAACCAAGTCACCTCGTAGCTGACAGGCAACTGGTGGAGAGATCCTAAGGTTGAAGCCCTGTGACAAAGTAACTCCCTGTGGAGTGCGAGCAAAACAGCAGACCGTAACATAAAGTGAATCCTGCCACATCGTCAAGATAAACCCGAAAGGGACAAGAGAGAGTCGAGCCTCAATCCTATGGGCGAAGACCATGGAACGTGTGAAGAACTTGGAGTTGCAGCACGGAAGAACTCTCCGGTGTAAGGGGATCGGTATGTTGTGAAAGTTGTGTCTAGAACTAGGGAGACCCTCCCCCTCACGAGATCGTAGATCGTAAATCGTAAAGAGTGAGCTTATAAGCCCGAAAGGCGAAGTGGCGAGCTGTGGGAAGGGAGTCGGAGGGGGTCATACTACCGATGAAGTGAGGACAACAAAACCTCATGGAGGGAAGGACCCCTGCTTTGTTCAAGCAAGTGGAGGAGGTAAGAGCAAGTGAATGCAGTAAAACCTGCTAACTACGCCAAAGTAAAAGCTCAAGAACTTCAAAACAAGCTATATCTTGCCGCCAAGGGGAATCCTCACCGCAGGTTTCATGCGTTATACGACAAAATTTACCGGGAAGATGTACTTTGGGAAGCATGGAGACGAGTGAAAGGCAATCGAGGTAGCGGTGGAATTGATGGAGTAACCATCGATTTAATCATAAAAGAAAATGGAGAACAGCGACTGGTGGAAGAAATCCGTGAGCAGCTCATTAAAGGAACTTATCATCCTTTGCCAGCACGGCGTAAAGAAATACCGAAGCCGGATGGGAAATTGCGTCCGTTAGGCATACCTATTGTGCGTGATCGAATTGTACAAATGGCAACGAAAATGGTACTAGAACCCATATTTGAGACGGATTTCAAAGACTGTTCCTATGGATTTCGTCCTAAAAGAGATGCAAAGGGAGCAATCCGACATATTCGTCGCGCCGTGAAGAAAGGCGTATATTGGGTAGTCGATGTCGACATAACCGGATACTTTGACAATATCCCACATGAGAAATTAATGAAACTTATGGAGCAAAGAATTTGCGACAAAAGGATATTAAAGCTCATACGGAAGTGGTTGAAGGCAGGCTTCGTAAAGGACAATCAGTTCCACGAGACCGAAACTGGAAGTCCTCAGGGTGGGGTCATTTCTCCATTGTTAGCTAACATTTATCTCAATTATCTCGATACAATTTGGGAAAAGAAATTTACCGAATTAGGCACACTGGTGCGTTATGCAGATGATCTGGTCATCCTTTGCAAAACCAAAGAACAAGCCTCGGAGGGCATCAACGTACTCAAAGCAGTATTTGGAAAACTAGAACTGCAAATGAATACGTCCAAATCCAAACTCATCAACCTATGGGGGGATAAAGAAGGATTCGACTTCTTAGGAATGCATCACCGAAAAATTTCAAAACAGATTAAGGGGAGGAATATTCACCTTCTCCGAAGCTATCCATCGAAAAAAGCCATGAAGAAAATGAGACAAAAGGTAAAGGAGATAACGGAACCGCGTAGTCGACTAAGCTGGTCTATGAATCAGATAGTTAAGGTACTTAATCCACGGATACAAGGATGGAAGAATTATTATGCATTCGACTCGTTTGCCGACAAATTTCTAGATAAAATCGATTGGTATATTCGGAAGAGGCTTACGTTGTTTTGGAATAAGAAACACCAACGTCGTAACAAGCATAGCCAGTCCAGTTTGGTGGGCACTTTAGCCCAGCTTTCTGGTCTGAAGAAACTAGCTGCTTGAGAAAGAACCGTAAGTGGAAGAAAGAAGAGCATCGGAAAGCCGGATGAGGGAAAACCTCATGTCCGGTTTGATGAGGAGGGGCTGAAATCCAGTCCTTTACTCTACGAAAGTCCTGAGCGGGGGCTGGCAAGCGCCTACCGTTAGCCAAGAGCAAGGGTGTCCGCCGTGAGGCGGAATCTGAAGGAAGCTGGAGGCAAAGGCACGGCCTGAGGTACACGAATCCAATATGAGGCGGTTGCAGCCGGATAAGTCACCAAGCCATGACGAAATCCTAAGCTGCCAAAGGCTGCAGCCGTAAACTTGGGCAGGCGCGGGCGGAAAGATGACGTTCTTATCTGGGGAGACCTGTTAGGTAAGCAAGAAAAAAACTTGTAACCGTAGCTGAGAGGCTGCGCTGAACTGGCAGGAGTCAGCAGAGGCCATAGTACGTAAGCTGCTGCAATAGCTTACGGAAGGGCTGAACTGAAAGGAGAGAGGAAACCGATGCGTTCGCATGAAGAGCAACGACAGCCGAATATCTCGCAAGAGAGCTGCCGGCAAAGAGAAGCGGTAAAGCCGTCAGTGTATGCTGGAGCTCCGAGTTCTTCGTCGGCACAAGTCGTCCCTTCCTCTCGCGAAGACCAGAACGACTTGCTGGAGCAAATGCTCGAAGGGGATAACCTTCGGCTCGCTTACAAAAGAGTGGTGCAAAACGGAGGAGCTCCCGGTGTGGACAATGTAACGGTAGTGAATCTACAAGCTTACTTGAAAACACATTGGGAACCGGTGAAAGCCGAGCTTCTGGCGGGTACCTAAAGACCTGCGCCAGTCAGACGGGTGGAAATCCCCAAACCCGGAGGCGGTGTACGGCTGCTAGGGATCCCGACCGTAATGGACCGTTTTCTCCAGGAAGCCCTTTTACAAGTCATGAACCCGATCTTTGACGCGCAATTCTCCTGGTATAGCTACGGCTTTCGCCCGGGGAAGAGTGCGCATTACGCAGTCAAACAAGCCCTAAGATATATCCAAAGCGGCCTCAGATGGGTCGTGGATTGGACATGGAGAAATTCTTTGACCAGGTGAATCACGATATGCTGATGGCTAAAGTGGCGCGGAGAGTGACAGACAAAAGAGTGATGACACTGATTCATGCCTATCTGAACGCCGGAGTGATGGTGGACGGAAAGCTGGAGCGCAGCTGGGAAGGAACGCCACAAGGAGGTCCGCTCAGTCCGCTTTTGGCGAATATTCTACTGGATGATTTGGATAAGGAATTGACTAGACGAGGGTTGCGATTCGTACGTTATGCGGACGACTGCAACATCTTTGTGGCGAGTAAGCGAGCAGGTGAACGCGTCATGGAATCGGTAAGCCGGTTTGTAGAAGGAAAGCTGAAACTGAAAGTGAACCGGGAGAAAAGCGCGGTAGCCAGACCTTGGAACCGTAAGTTCTTAGGGTTTAGTTTCCTGAGCCAGAAACAGGCAACGATTCGCTTAGCACCGAAGACAATCTCACGATTCAAAGAGAAGATTCGTGAATTGACGAATCGAACGTGGTCGATTTCCATGGAGGAGAGAATTAGCCGCTTAAACCGCTTTGGCTAGGTTACTTTCGACTAGCGTCGGCAAAGACGCACCTCCAGAACCTGGACCAATGGATTCGGAGAAGACTCCGAATGTGCCTATGGAAGCAATGGAAACGAGTCCGAACACGAATTCGGGAACTACGAGCGCTCGGCGTTCCCGAATGGGCCTGTTTCATGATGGGAAACTCACGCAGAGGCGTATGGAAAATGTCCCGGAACATAAATAATGCCCTTCCTACTTCCTATTGGGAAGCGAAAGGGCTGAAAAGTTTGCTTTCACGTTATCTGGAGCTTGGTTAACCTTTTGGAACCGCCGTATGCGGACCCGCATGTACGGTGGTGTGAGAGGACGGGGGCTTACCGCCCCCTCCTACTCGATTGCCATAATTAATTAAAGAAACTAGAATGTATGACAATCAGTTACTCTATTAATTCAATATGTGATTTCAAGTCTAGTTGCAACGAATTTACAGAATACCAATTCCTGAATCCAATTCCAATCGCACTAAAATCGGAAAGCATATTTGTTCTGTAAACTTCTACAATGGATGTATCTTGATCAGCAACAGAAAATACATAATCTCCATTATTCTCAAGTCTCACTTGTAATATCTCAACATTCCGAGCTATATTATAACTAAATATCGGATCAATAGATTTGGATAAAACAACTTTTTCATTGTTAAAAATACCCCAAATATATGTCTCACCACGTTTTGTTCTAAAGATAATACCCGCTTGATATGCAGACACTTTAGGTTCTTGTGCAATAGAAATCTGTACATTATATATAAAATTTTGATTAGGCTTTATATGATACATAAATTTAGGAGAATTATTGTAATCATATTCTTTATCAGTTTGAAAGCAAAACTTAATAATATTTTCGTCAGACTTAATAATACCTTCTTCATTATTTTCTACTTTCCATTTCATTTCAGGCATCTCTTTCTGTTGTATTTCCCGTAATGAATAAAGCATAATTAAAACTTCTTTTAAATAAGTTTTTAAGGAATTTTCTAATATTATTGCTTTTTCTGATTTCACTTGTACACTAAATGATCGGTTTTCTCTAATTAAACTTTTTAAATAAACTGCAATAACTGTTTTCCATTCTTTAATAAGTTGTGCGGATGTCTCCTCTATTTTTTCTATTAAGGTAATATTTACTGAAAAACGCTTAAATTGTATCACTAATTCTGCGTTAAGTACTTCCTTTGATTTAACCATTCCTAATAACTTGGAGCCAATGTATTCAGTAGTTTTTCCGTTGTTGTTCTCTTGGTGCTGTTCCATTGCTATAATCTCATTATTTATCGGTGCATTTAGGATCTCGTTTATACAGGTAATAAGTAATTCTGATTCTAGTGGTTCTATATGTAAGCTTTCAATTGAAAGAAAGTATTCTGTAGTATATGTTTCATGAGAGGATGTCGCCAAACTTTCTAACATTTCCCTAGTGATAACAAATTCATCATATTTATAACCTTCATTTTTCTTTTGTGCACTGTCCATAATATAATAAACCCCTGTTGTGGCATTGTACCCTTTAATTAAAAATAAATGCATCCAATCAGATACATTATAATGATGACTGTAATAAAGCGTTTTCAAGTTGCCGAAGACTAGAACTGGTCTTTGGAGATCTATTTGTTTCCTAATAATCGCATGTGTATCCTTGCACAGGGGGAAATAGTGTACTTTTAGACCTAAAAGACTCATAACTTCTTCAGTGTTCTTACAAAACTGGTTAAAATCATTTTTTAAATTCGAACTATGATATAACTCAAAACACTTCTGAAGAATAAGATAATAGTTTGATAAGTAACTCCTTTTCCCCTCTGCAACAATTAATAACGTTTTTTCTAGACAATTCACCTGATCAAGTAAATAATTATCTTTGTTTGGATGGATAAAAGGTAAAATTAAAGTCATACTCATAATCTCCAATCTGATTAGAATAATGAGCCACTTCTGTAAATTAAGTAGTCGAAGTTAAAAGTTCAACTTAATATCTACACTTTCTAGATGATTAAGTTTGAATTTATTGTTCGGAACGAACCTATCCTGATATTCTTTCTACATCTATCAAAGTAATAACACAGTTACACAAATCTTCAACGGTTTCAAAGATTATAATATCTAAATCTTCATCATTAAATTCAATAGCAAACTCAATTTCAATTAATACCATTATTTTAATAAAAGAGAGCGAATCGATACCGATCTCTGACAGCTTATCGGTAACTTGAATATCAGAAAGTGTAACTCTTGACTCCTTCAATGTTTCTCTTACAATAGAAAAGACTTTGTCATAAATATTCTGCATAGTTTAGCTCCTTTATTTTTTTCAAGGGACCTTGAATCTTTGTTTCTACGTGTTCTATTGGAGTTATGTATAGACAAACACATACATACTGTTTTATAAATGCGAAAGTGATTGTTCGCGTTACTTTCCAAATCTAGCACTATCTTGTATCCACGAAAAGTCACCCCTCTCAAAAAGATTCGACAGATCCAGATCCTATAAACCTCCAGATCTTATACACACTTCAACCAAAAAATTGATATATTGAAATGAGAAATAAGCAAACACATCATTCAACCACTTTGGTGAAAAATCAGCAGATAATTCGCTGCTTTAAAAAAATGAAGCATCGCTGTGAAATTGATTTGCACAAGAGTGCCGTATAGAGACTTCTTTCTGATCAAACGAAGAACGGGAATGATGTCAATGGTACATCAAAGTTAATAAAGTGTATCTATGGGATTTTGTGTCATGTAAAAAATTATATCTCCAAAGTTTTTTTATATCAACCTCATAATTTAAAACTTATATTGTTCCTACTTTACACCTAAGTTAGAAGTTGTTATTATTTTTCAACCCATGCTCCAACCCGAATCTTCCTGTAACCCTTAAAATAGAAAGGACGATGTAAATTTTTGACTAGTATTATATTCCCATAAAGTCATATAAATGGTATGCTATTAAAAAGTTGTGCAAACGATTTCTAAAATTGAGTAGGAGGAACTGTATGATCATTGAGACAAATAATAAAACAACTGTCTTGAATAGATATATAAATCAATGAGGGAATAAATGAGGACGCCTGCCTTGCATTAACATTCCCAATAAATGAAGCGGAGAGCGTTCTGAAAAGGCTTTTTGAAAAAGGGAATAGGCAGGAATTATTTGTAGAACTCGATATCAAAAAAGGAGAACTTCATGGAAGGTCTAATTGATATTCAGGCTAATGCCGTTGTGGGATTAGAGGAAGGAGCGTAATGGAAGAAGAGATTAAATTAGTTAATATGGGTGGCCACGAGTGCTTTCTATCCGTTATTGCTACACTGCTGCGAATGAAGGGATTAAGTGAAGATTTGCTTTTATCGTATGCCTGGAGATTTTATTTACAGCGTGATTTTGGAGAACTGCAGGTTAAGGTGCTTTCATGGCTTGATAATATGGAATTAAGTAAAAGCGCTATTTTAATGATCAGAGAACGCTTATGCCGGTATGGATATGAACTGATGCCTGCACCAGATAGTAGCTGGGTCGCACGTACGGAAAATATGCTTAGTAATGGCCAACCTATACTTTTGTATTTACCCACTAAAGAATATGCCATTATTACGGATATTAATAGAACTTTTAATCAGTTCATAATTATTACTGCGAATGACTCGGAAAAAAGGGTGATACCATTCTCCCAGCTTAATAATGTTAAAGCTTACCTCTTTATTGAGGTGAACTCGCTCTCAGCAGCCAGGGAACTTCAAAGTAATCTGATAGTTGGTCTGGATAGATTAACACTCCTTGTAAAACTGAGATCATTATATGGGCTGGTTCTAAAATTTCAGGAAGGCTCTCAAAATCTTCGTGAAAAAGTCAAGGATAGAACCGGTGTAATCGTATTAGGAGATACGTATCATCTTCCTTTTACTGATTTATATGAAAAAAAACATATGCCTAGATACTTTATAGTTGAGAAGTATGCAGAAGATCATTTTTATATTCTCGATCCATTAAGTGAGACCAAGGGTTGGTATACTCAGGATGAAATTGAGAAGGCTTACATAAACGAGGGAAATACCTGCTGGACTACTGAGTGGAGAGATTATATTTCTATTACACCGGATCAAAACCGCCGAAAGGCAATCGCTGAAACTGTTGAACATATGGAGCAGCAACAGTTTTCCGGACATGGATTTAGAGGCATAGAGCAGTTAATTGAAGATATGAATCACCTTCGGACCTGTGAAACTTCAGTAATTAACCAGCGCTTAGAGCTTATATACTCTCAGTTAAGCAATATTAATAATATACGGGATCATTTTGTGAATATATTCTTGGATGCACTGAAAGCGGAGGAAAAAGAGTTTTTTAATAAAGGATATACAGATATACGGAAGCACTGGATGATAATGAAGCCTTTGATGGTACGTGCACTAGTCAGAAGTGACTGGAAGCCGGTAGAGAATGTGCAGACACATCTTCTTGAAATTATTGAGATGGAGAAGGCTTGGCTCCACGCCATTCATGACAGAATTTTAGAAAAAGAGGAAGAGTAATATGCAACATGAGATTCGTATTTTAGTTGCCGAACTTGATGGTGCTGGAAGTTTTGGGTTTGCCTTGATGAAAACTGCAGAACTAGATGAACGTTTGCTGCATCAGTTAAGAGCGTTGAACATATCTCTTGGAGAAGATACCCTGCTGGATAAGGGTGGGTTATTCGGGGGACTGCCAATAAAATTAATGATCACCGAGAATTAGGAAGAAGCTTATAAGCTTATGCCCACTGCTGACTTTCTGAGAACAAAAGGATTACCCCTGCGTAGTGAGCATTTAACTTCCGCACACTCTCTAAAGTTTATCCAGTTCTATGGACAAGATCATCGTGAGGTTGATTTTACTGCAATCAAGGAAAGGGCAATACCTTACGATATTTATGCAAGGTTGGCACATTCAGCAGTAGCGGAGCAGGCACTTTTGCTGATGCTTGCCGGCATGCGTGATTTGCGTTCAGGAGAAAGGGTAGTTCGAGAAGCAGAAAACCCGTTTGGGTACTCCGCAACTTCCTAATGGAGAGGCCGATCTTTCCTTTGTTAAATATGCAGCTCAAGAAATCGGCCGGGCCATGAACAGCTATAAAGTTATTTGTGTTAAGAGTACCGTTCCCGTTGGTACTAACGACAAAATAGCTGAGTGGATTAAAGCTTGTTATACAGGAAGATTTGACCTCGCTTCACTGCCTGAGTTTTTAAGAGAGGGTTCAGCTATTCATGATACTCTTCATCCAGACCGGGTTGTAATCGGTGCAAATAGTGAATCTGCTATCGAACTGCTAACTAGAACCGATTCTTTTATCCAGTCCCATTCCCCGGGCTACCTCTGTTACATCGGCCTGAACCTTTTCACAAATGTTCGCGATCTCATTAATAAAGGAAATTTTTGTGGCCAAAAATGCATTAGATCTTTCTTAAGAGCTGGCATCGGCTACGGAGGCTCCTGTTTCCCTAAGGATACAAAAGCACTGATTCAAATTGCCGGAAATATTGAATATGATTTCAAACTTCTTAAGTCAGTCGTAGAGGTTAATAATAGCCAATATAGTAAAATTGTTGAGAAATTACAACAGGCACTAGGTAATCTTGCAGGACGAACAGTGGGTGTATGGGGTCTGGCTTTTAAACCGGATACGGATGATGTTAGAGAATCACCTGCTCTGCAAATTATTAAGGCATTAATTAAACTAGGGGTAAAACTAAACTTGTATGATCCGGTAGCGATGAATAATTTCCGCCGAATTTACGACCACCCTTCTATGACATGGTGCGATTCAGCATTGCAAGCTGCAGAAAACTGCGATGCCGTCTGTCTGCTAACAGAATGGAGAGAATTTGTGGAAGTGGATCTGGCGTCAATCAAATCAGCAATGTCTGGGGTTGTATTAATCGATGGTAGAAATACGATCCTTGCAGAAAAGGCAAGGACGCTTGGGTTCTCCTATTATCCTATTGGTAGGCCGGCACTCCAATCTCAAAGCAATATTCCTGAATGTGTGTAAGGCATGGTTCCTGACTTAAACCGCTATATGATGGGTTGGCTAGGTTACTTTCGACTAGCGTCGGCAAAGACGCACCTCCAGAACCTGGACCAATGGATTCGGAGAAGACTCCGAATGTGCCTATGGAAGCAATGGAAACGAGTCCGAACACGAATTCGGGAACTACGAGCGCTCGGCGTTCCCGAATGGGCCTGTTTCATGATGGGAAACTCACGCAGAGGCGTATGGAAAATGTCCCGGAACATAAATAATGCCCTTCCTACTTCCTATTGGGAAGCGAAAGGGCTGAAAAGTTTGCTTTCACGTTATCTGGAGCTTGGTTAACCTTTTGGAACCGCCGTATGCGGACCCGCATGTACGGTGGTGTGAGAGGACGGGGGCTTACCGCCCCCTCCTACTCGATTTTCTATTTCTATTGCAACCAGTCTATTTCAAAAGCTTCCGTGCAAGCTTCACCTTATTTCCGTAAGGTGGATAGACGACGCCGAAATCTATCTTCGTGCTCCGTTTTACAATGCTTTTGCGATGGGAAAAGAGGTCGAAGCTATGTTTGCCGTGATAAGCACCCATACCTGAGTTACCGACTCCGCCGAAGGGGAGGTTGGGACTGGCTACATGGGAGATCGTATCATTAATACATCCTCCACCGAAAGAGACTCTGCTTAGAACCTCGTGTTCCACATTTCGATCCTCTGTGAACAGATATAATGCCAGCGGTTTGGGATGATCCTTTATAGTCTGTATAGCCTCCTCTAAATGACGGTACTCCATAATGGGGAGAATGGGGCCGAAGATTTCATCCTCCATCGAAGCTTGATCCCAGGTTACAGGGTAGAGCAGAGTAGGCTCTACGTATAAATCCTCCGGTGCCACCTTACCGCCCATAATTACCTTCTCTTTATCACGCTCTATTAACCGGGCTAGTCTCTGAACCTGACGTGCATTAACAATCCGGCCGTAATCGGGGTTGTTCTGCGCATCGGAGCCATAGAATTCCGTGATGTAATGCTTGAGTAGTGAAATCAGCTTAGCTGCGATATCACTATGAGCAAGTAAATAATCGGGGGCGATGCAGGTTTGACCGGCATTAATCAGCTTGCCCCAGACAATGCGTTTGGCCGCAAGCTCCAGATTAGCGCTTTTGTCGACAATGACAGGGCTTTTACCCCCAAGCTCTAACGTTACAGGGGTGAGGTTCTTGGCAGCAGCCTCCATCACAATCCTGCCGACCGGCACACTCCCGGTGAAGAAGATATAATCGAATTTAGCGTGAATAAGCAGGGATGTGGTTTCTCTTTCACCCTCCACTACACGGATATAAGACTTATCAAAGGTTTCACTGATCATTTCCCGAATAAGGGCCGACACTATCGGGGTACTCTCTGAGGGCTTGAGGACGGCGCCGTTACCCGCAGCCATCGCTCCAATCAAAGGTTCCATCAGCAATTGAAACGGGTAGTTAAAAGGGCCAATAATCAGTACCGTTCCATAAGGCTCGCTTAGCGTATAGCTTTTGGACGGAAATAAATGCAGGGGTGATTTGACCTTCACAGGCTTCATCCACCGGTGCAGCTTCTTAGTCACGGATCTTATACTGTCCAGTACAAAGCCTATTTCGTTGGAGTAAGCCTCGAATTCGCTTTTATGAAGATCGGTGTTCAAGGCGGTAATGATTCGGCTTTCGTTGCGAAGGATGACCTCCCTCAACTTCTGCAGCTGCTGGATTCGAAACGAAGCCTCTCTAGTACTGCCGCTGTCAAAAAAATGCCGATGCTCTGCAAGCATGTCCTCTATATGATGAGAAGTTAGTTGTTCCACTGAAAAACGCTCCTTTGGGCTGCTAGGGTTGGGTGCGGGCGTATTCTTTATTCCGGTAAACGGTAAAAGGCGAACGGCTCTCCATGTCGAAAAGAGCTGCTGGCTTGATCGAGATTGTCCAGAGTGTGCTGATCCAGTGAAATAGAGATACTTTTCAAGTTTTCCTTAAGCTGTTCGACCTTGGTGGCACCAACGATAACGGTAGAAACGGCGGGTCTGCCCATAAGCCAAGCTAAAGAAAGTGCAGTAGGGGAATGTCCGAGATTTGCGGCAATATGCCCAATGGTTTCCCCCAGCTGAATGCGGCTGTCGCTGAGAAATCTGCTGAAATTAGGGTCCGTATCTGCCCGGGAGCCTGCTGGCGCGTCGGTACCTGCATTGTATTTCCCGGTCAAAATACCCCCGGCAAGCGGAAAGTAAGGGATCATTCCGATTCCTTGATCCAGACAGAGCGGCACAAGCTCCTGCTCGGGTGTGCGGTCGGCGAGGGAGTAGCTGCACTGAATGGATATATATCGAGAGAAGTTCTTCGCTTCGCTGATACCGAGAGCTTTCATGAGTTCCCAAGCGAAATAGTTGGATGCGCCGATATAGCGGACCTTCCCTGAGGAAATCATATCATCTAACGTCCGTAAGGTCTCCTCAAGCGGAGTTCGCGGATCAAAGGTATGGATCTGGTACAGATCAACGTAGTCTGTTCTTAAGCGGCGCAGACTATCTTCCAACTCCTGCATGAGATGGTGGCGGGAAGCGCCGGATCCGTTGGGGCCTTTTCTTGCAACCAGTCCAGCCTTGGTTGTCAAAACGGCCTGCTGCCGTCTGCCCGCAAGCGCAACCCCGATAATACGTTCGGATTCCGTTCCTGCATAAATATTGGCCGTATCTATAAAGTTAATACCCTGATCCAAAGCTGCATGTATAATCTCAATCGACCCCGTTTGATCGGCCCGTTTGCCGAAGGCATTCGTACCGAGTCCGAGAGCAGATACTTGTAGTCCACTAGGTCCAAGCTGACGATAATCCAGGGGAATCACTCCTTAGTTGTAGGCATTACTAATTGGTTATGATATATATAAGTATAATTCATTTGGTTACCAATGGAAAAAAGGGGGATGTAAATGTTTATCCGTGCAGAAACTCAGACGGTTCATGAGAATTACAAGCTATTGATCGGCAGTATTGTACCTAGACCCATTGCCTTTGTAACTTCCATAGATGAAGAGGGAATTGTGAATGCAGCACCGTTTAGTTTCTTCAACATTGTCAATAATGATCCGCCTATGATTATGTTCTCTTGTAATCGGTTGCCGAATGGGGAGATGAAAGGCACCTCCCGTAACATACTGGGCAATAAGGAATTTGTAGTTCATATTGCAGACGAGGATAATATCGAGGCGATTAACTATACCTCCATTAATGCACCTCATGGGATTAGTGAAATCAGTCTCGCGGGGCTTACGACGGTTCCGGCACAAGAGATAAGGGTTCCGCGTGTACAGGAATGTAAGATCGCCATGGAATGCAGATTAGTGCAGCACGTGGATCTGGGTAAATCCGATATGATTATCGGTGAGGTCTTAGTATTCTATATTGAAGATGAGCTTTATGAGAATGGCCGGATTAATATCGATAAGCTGAAACCTGTAAGTCGTTTGGCGGGGGCCACCTACGGGACGATAGGCCGAACCTTTGATATGGCTAGACCCCAGTATGATAACAAATAAAAAAGGGGACGCTCCCAAGCTACAGCTTGTGGGAGAGTCCCTTTTTCACAAATCGAACGGCCCGCGCCACCTCAAGCCCCGATGGATCACTAGCCGCAGCGTAGGTATCAAACTCTGCACGTTCTACCTCGTCAAGCAATCGGTTCAGGTGAGAGAAGACAGCTCCCAGATCACGAATAGCTGCCAAGGAACACCGACCTTGAAGTTCCGAAAAACTGGCAAGCTGCAGTTCGCGAGCCCGGCGGAGGTTATCCGCAAGCGATGCCTGGTAATCGGCATCCTCAGAAAGAGCTTTGGTGCCATAGATGGCAATACAATCGGCGGTTGCTTCTACTACCTCTATCATCCAGTCGGCGGCTACATAATGCGAAGGGATGAGATGGACTTCTTCCGCAATCCCTTTAATATACGAATGAATAACCTTCAAGTGGGCGGTTGAAGTCATCAGCTTCTTCAGTTCGCTCCGGTATTTGTAGTGGGATAAGGTAAAATGCAGCTCTTTCTGCTCCTGTCCCCCGCGCTTAAGCCATCGGCCTGCCTGATCTAGCGCATCCGCAGCCTGCTTATATCCGCGCCCACCGGTAGCAAGCCCGCTGAGTGCATCTGCCAATAACAGACTGCTCTCATAGGTCATGCGTTTAGCCTTGACGAAGGCATTAGGGGGAACAATAATAATGTTGATTATTACAGCTATGGCTACACCAATAAAGGTCTCTGCGATCCGCCACAGAACATAGCTGTCCTGATAGAAGCTAAGCGCAAGGATCGAAGTGACGCCGATTTGCGTAACGGCCTGGATATTAATGCGGCAGGCGGTGGCGACCCCGACCCCGAGTAGCAGCATGAGCAGAATGGAGAAGCCGCTAACATCGAAGAAACGCCCAACGACAAGGCTGGCGACACCTCCCAGAAAGATGCCGAGCAGACGGTAAATCCCTTTTTCGAGCGAAGCCTTCACCGTTCCCTGAGTAATTAGAATAGCCGCAAGTGGTGCAAAGTATAGAAATTGGTCCCCGTATAAAGCATTTACGGCCATCCAGGAAAGGGAAGCGGCCAGTGTTACCCGGATCATATAAAGTGATAACCCATATCTCTCAAGGCGGTTTTGTAACCCCTCGTTCATGTCCTTCATCTCTTTTCGTAAAATTAGGAAACAGAGCATTGTCTTTCAGTCGTTTACATTATAGCACCGGGCAGTGGGCAGAATGGGGTTCAGTTTTTACGAACTTGTTAAGTTTCAAAATGGGGGGTTTTAATAGGATAGACTATCGCAAATGTATGATTTTTCCTATATGCTATATCTATTCATGTGTCGAAAAAAAGAGAATAAGCACTCCATAAAGATGGACTACTATAAGTAGGGAGGTTGTTTGCTATAGCTGTCGAGGAAGGGACCATTATTTCTTTTGCCGAGGTTACTAAACGGTATGACGACGAAGATCCAGTATTAAAGGGAGTAAGTTTTGAGATTGAAAAGGGGAAGTTCTATACGCTGCTCGGTCCGTCCGGCTGTGGAAAAACAACCATATTGCGTCTAATCGCGGGATTTGCGGAGCCAACAGAAGGCTCTATTTACTTGAATGGTAAAATCATTAACCACATTCCCGCCAACGAACGGCAGGTTAATACGGTGTTTCAGGATTATGCATTATTTCCGCACTTGAACGTATTTGAGAATGTGGCCTTTGGTCTGCGCATTAAGAAGCTGAAAAAAGACGTCATTACGCAAAAAGTTCAAGAAGCACTGCGTTTCGTCAATCTTGTCGGCTATGATCAGCGTGCCATTAATGAAATGTCGGGCGGCCAGCGTCAACGTGTGGCCATTGCCCGGGCGATAGTGAACGAGCCGCAGGTGCTGCTGCTGGATGAACCGCTGTCTGCCCTCGATTTGAAGCTGCGTACGGAGATGCAGTATATTTTGCGTGAAATGCAGCAGCGGCTGGGGATCACCTTTATTTTTGTTACGCATGATCAAGAGGAAGCACTGGCGATGTCAGACTGGATTTTTGTTATGAATAAAGGGAAGATCGAGCAAAGCGGCACGCCAAACGACATCTATGATGAGCCGATTAACCGGTTCGTAGCGGATTTCATTGGGGAATCGAATATTGTTCCCGGCGTGATGATTGAGGATTATCTAGTGGAGTTCAATGGACACCGCTTTGAGTGTGTAGATGCTGGGGTTAAACCTAATGAGTCTGTAGAGATTGTGATCCGTCCGGAGGACTTGGAGATCTCCACACTGGAACAGGGTAAGCTGCGTGTGCGTGTCGATTCCCAATTGTTCCGGGGCGTTCATTATGAGATCAGTTGTTATGATGATTCCGGGCATGAATGGCTCGTCCATTCAACACGTAAGGCGGTTGTTGGCAGCGAAATCGGCCTGTACTTCGATCCAGAAGCGATCCATGTTATGAGGTTCGGTGAAACGGAGGAAGAATTCGACAGACGTCTCGAAGCTTACAGCGAGGTGGAGAGCCATGAACAATAAGGGCAAGTCGTATTACCTAATCCCTTATTATTTATGGATCGCTTTATTCGTAGTAGCTCCGGTCTTACTAATCATCTATTACTCTTTATTTGATCTGGATGGACATCTGACGCTGAATAATTACCTTAACTTCTTTACACCTGTATATCTGAAAATGACGCTGAACTCCTTTTGGTATGCGTTTTTAATTACAGTCTTTTCACTGCTGATCGCCTATCCGGCGGCTTATCTGCTAACACGAACCAAGCATAAGCAATTATGGCTGCTGCTGATTATTTTGCCGACATGGATTAATCTGCTGCTCAAAACCTACGCCTTCATTGGCATATTCGGGACCTTCGGGCCTGTTAATACTTTTCTGGATCTGTTGGGAATCGGGGAACAGCAAATTCTGTTTACAGGCTTCAGCTTCGTGTTCGTATCGGTCTATATATTTATTCCGTTTATGATTCTGCCGATTTACAGTGCGCTTGAGGAGCTTAATCTATCACTGTTGGATGCGGCCCGGGATTTGGGTGCTTCCAGTTGGACAACGTTCAGACGGGTTATTTTTCCGCTGACGATTTCGGGTGTTCGTTCCGGCTGTATGGCTGTGTTCATCCCGGCCTTATCCCTATTTATGATTACTCGCTTGATTGCCGGCAGCCGGGTCATTACGCTCGGTACCGCGATTGAGCAGCATTTTCTCGTCACACAGGATTGGGGTATGGGTTCGACGGTTGCGGTTTTCCTGATTGCCATTATGGCGCTCTTTATGATTCTGTGGGGCGGTTCTCGAAAAGGGGTGCGGCATGAGAAGTAACAACCGGTTCTACAATTTGTATCTGGTTCTGGTCTTTGCCGTTCTTTATGCACCGATTTTTTATCTGATGTATTACTCCTTCAATAGCGGCGGTACTATGCATGGGTTTGAAGGCTTTACGCTGGACTACTATCGTGAGGTAATTCATGATACCCGGCTGATGATAATTGTCATTAACACGTTGGTTATCGCGCTTTTGTCCTCGGCTATAGCGACTCTTATTGCGATTGTGGGGGCACTGGCGATTCAGCGTATCCGTGACCGGCGGGCGAAAAATGCCCTGCTGTCGTTGAACAATGTGCTTATTGTCAGTCCGGACGTCATTATTGGGGCGTCTTTTCTGATCCTGTTCACCATCGTGGGCATTAAGCTGGGGTTTACGTCTGTGCTGCTGTCACATGTAGCCTTCAGCGTACCGATTGCTGTATTGATGATACTTCCTCATTTGCAGGATATGAGTCCCACTTTGACGGATGCTGCTAGAGATTTGGGGGCGAGCCGCCGGGATGTGTTAACGAAGGTTATTTTGCCGATTATAAAGCCGGGGATATTTAGTGGGTTTTTTATGGCGCTAACGTATTCGTTGGATGATTTTGCGGTTACTTTTTTTGTCACAGGCAATGGGTACTCCACGTTATCGGTTGAGATTTATTCCAGAGCCCGGCAGGGGGTATCCCTCTCGATTAATGCGCTGTCGACGATGATCTTTCTATTTACCATCTTGCTAGTGGTGGGGTATTACTTCTTGAACCGCCGAAAAGCACGTCCGAATGTCGCTGAGCCTGTTGTTGACTTGGGGGTGCCTAGATGAAACAGCTTGTAAATGCGTTGTTGGCTATTATGCTTACGGCGTTTGCCCTCATGTATCTGGGGTCATGGATGAACTCGAATGAAGGGTATTCCGGAGAAAATACACTGACGATCTACAACTGGGGAGATTATATCGAGCCTGAGCTGCTGGAGGAATTCGAGGCGGAGACGGGAATCACGGTCATCTATCAAACCTTTGATTCCAATGAAGCGATGCTGACCAAGGTGGAGCAGGGGGGAACAACCTTTGATGTAGTCATCCCTTCTGATTATGCTATCGCTAAGATGAAGGAAGAGAAGCTGCTGGTGCCTTTGGACTCTGCTAAAATCCCGAACTTGTCTAATATTGATCCGCGGTTTATGGATCTTTCGTTCGATCCGGGCAACCTTTACTCCGTGCCTTATTTCTGGGGAACGGTTGGGATCATTTACAATCCGGACATGACGCAGGGCATAGACTTTACCAGTTGGGACTCCCTATGGGATAAGAGGCTGAACAACAGCATATTCCTGGTGGACGGTGCCCGTGAGGTGATGGGCATGGCGCTCAACAGTCTGCATTATTCCGTGAATGATCAGAATGAGGAGCATTTACAGGAAGCGCTCACGAAGTTGAATAAGCTCTCGCCTAATGTGAAGGCTATTGTCGGCGACGAGATCAAAATGCTGTTAGCCAATGAGGAAGCTGCCGTAGGTATCGTATGGTCAGGTGACGCATCCGAGATTATGAGTGAGAATGACAAGCTTGAATACGTTGTACCCGAGGAAGGCTCCAATAAGTGGTTCGATAATATGGTCATCCCACGCACGGCGGCTAACGTTGAAGGGGCACATCAATTTATTAACTTCATGCTGCGGCCTGAGATTGCCGCTAAAAACGCGGAATACGTGGGCTACTCCACACCTAACATTGAAGCGCTGAAGCTGCTCCCGTCTGAGGTGTCAGAGGATACGCGCTTTTATCCGCCTGCCGAGATTACCGACCGGCTGGAAGTGTACGACAATCTCGGCAAACGAATGCTCGCTCATTACAATGAGCTGTTCTTGAAGTTTAAGATGAATAAGAAATAAAGCGGTTGGATTGGTAAAGACCGGGGAAGCTAATGGGAGCGACTCTGTGCGGAAATTCTGCACAGGGTCGGTTTTTGGTTCTGAATAAACAGACCCCGGGCAACTCAGGCAACCGCGGCAATGATATGCAACTAACTCGACAAATCTAAGTAGACAAACCAACTGCTAACAAACTAACCAACGTGACAAACCCCAGTAGTCCGTGTACCTCACTGCTCCTACTTAGCAGACAAGCCCGGACTACCTAGTAACTCACTAACCCATTATCTAACCCCACCAAGCCCACCGAGTCCACCAAGCTCCCGAAGCCCACTAAGCCTACTGAGTCCCCAACCAAGCTACCGAAGCTCACCAAGCCCCCGAAGCCCACTAAGCCTACCGAGTCCCCAACCAACCTCCCGAAGCTCGCCAACCTCCCGAAGCTCGCCAAGCTCCCGAAGCTCGCCAAGCTCCCGAAGCCCACTAAGCCAACAAACTCTACCAATTATCTATGCCGAATAAAATTAGATGGAAAAAACCCCTCTAATGTAGATAATTCAAGGTAGTAATAGAATTTAGAGGGGATAAATCCCTCTAAATGAGGGGGGAAGGCATAATTTAGCCAGTTTCGGAGCAAATCAGCAGATTTAGAGGGAAAAAATCCCACTAGATAGTTCTATATCGCGGTTATGGGGTAATTAAAGGGATTTTTTCCTATTAAATATTATTGCTCCGAGATAATTGTATTGGAGGAACCATTGCTGGTTGTTGTGAGAGGAGGAGTGAACCAGTCTATCTAACAACTCAACGAACTCGAGCAACTAAACGATCTGCATAAAGTTGAACTACCGATTACTTAACTAATTCACTAACCAGACGACCTCCGACAATATGACCAGCCAGTTACTTAGAGCCCGTTAACCAGACTAACTAGTTACTCAACGAACTCAACCTACCCGGCGACCTCCGACAATATGACCAACCAGTTACTTAGAGCCCGTCAACCAGACTAACTAATTACTCAACAACTCCATTTACCAGGCGACCTGCGACAAAATGACCAACTAGTTACTTAGACCCCATCAGCCAGACTAACTAGTTACTCAACGAACTCAATCTAGCTAGCGACCTCCGACAATATGACCAACCAATTACTTAGAGCCCGTTAACCAGACTAACTAGTTACTCAACGAACTCAACCAACCAGACGATCAGCTTTCTCGACCAACTATCATGTTGTTACTTTATTCCACGTAAATTTAGAGGGAAAAAATCCCTCTAATTTAGTTTATTAAAGGGATGGAGGGGATTTAGAGGGAGTAAATCCCTCTAAATCAGAGAATAGGGGGTAAATAAGCCGGATTTTGCGAAACTCAGCAGAAATAGAGGGAAAATATCCCTCTATATAGCCCTATAATGTGGTTTCGGGAGAATTAAAGGGATTTTTTACCTCTAATTATTATTAAAGTATTCTAGAGCGCTTCGTGATAACTCGTATCGGACGATTCTTTGCTGGCTGCCGCGATAGGAGGGGATCAGCCAACCTTTTGTACACATATTCTGCAGCAGCCGGATTGCTGTTTTGGGATCCATATCAAAGTGTTGAGTTACATCTTTTGGACGAAGCGGTTGAGCTGATGCTAGGGCGAGACGGAGGATCTCTTTTTCCGCAAGATGAGTGTGTGTGACATTTGTCTGGGCAGGCTGATACCGGTTTAGCACCATACGCAGCAATGTGATACAGAGTTCGGGGCGCTGTTCAACGTCATCGTACGCAAAAGAAACTACGTGGTATCCCATAGCGTAAAGGAAGGTCTCGCGATTTAGCTCATTGCAGTATTTTTGGCGGTCCATGTCTCGGACATGTGATGAATACCCTTTAATTTCAATAAGCAGTTTTGTATAACCCGGTAACCAGGCAAAATCCGCAAAATATGACCTCCCTCTCCAATCAGAAACCTCGTATTCAGGATGTAGGTTTTCTAAATTCCCCTTAAGCGGCCACCAAATATTACGGAGAAATAGTATTTCGGCATGACCGTGCCCTCTTTCCAACCGCCCCAAACGTTCCCCTGTTCTCCTGGTCGCATGCTGCTGAATAAACGTTGTATGTATCTCTTCAAATTTCAACGACACCACTCCCTTCAGAAAAATAGAAAACGCCCCGGATCCACTCGGATGGAGTAGACTCGGGACGTTCTTCGTCTCATATATTCGTAAGTATAGGTTAATTATAAGAATATGACTAGTACCTCGATTTGAGTAGCGGGTGGGTTGTAACATTATTTTATCCCTAGTCGCATCCTGTAGTTGATCAGAACCTCCATGGTTCTCCCGTTGAAATACTTTTCTACAGCTGCCTGAAATTCGGTAATATCCTGTTCCAGATCAGGTATGCCCAGTTTCATCACGGTCTGTATACCACCTTGACTAAGAGTAAGGCCGATATATCGCTCCGCATTACAAGGCTCCGTATTGTGAAAAACAATTTCTCTGGAAAAAGAGAAGTCTTTACTGGCTTGGATTCGGGATAGATGCTCTTCTTTACTCCATTTATGTGCTCTATCTTCCGGTGGTAGCAGACGGGTTAGGATGTCATCAGCTTTGGCGACCAAATGTTTATAACGCGTCTCGATACTCGGTAGAAGCATCAGAGGCCAATCACAATCGTAAGCTGCAAAAACACCGCCCTTCCTCAACACACGGGCAATTTCGTTCAATGTGCTTATTGGCTCCATCCAATGAAAGGACTGGGAGCAAGTAACGATGTCTACGCTATCAGAGGTTAGGTTAAGGTTGTTTGCATAGCCTTGAGCAAAGGATATGTTGCTGGCGACACCATCTTTGTTTCGTAGGCCTAGATTCTCTAATGCTTTACCGAGCATATCGGAGTTAGGTTCTATGCCAATTACCGCTTTCGCGGATTCTTCCCACAAAAACGTCGATAAGCCGGTGCCACAGCCTATATCTACAACGAGTGAAGGGAATGCTCCTAAGTAATTTTTAAGCAGGGTGGTTACCAGAACGGGTGCCTCCGGTCGATAACGGTCGTAGTCCTCCTGAAATCCCAAGAAACGGTCAATATTAGCTTTGCTGTTGCCTTCCGGAATCATCATATCCCTCCATGCGTGAATACTATCATGTGTAACAGAAAAGTGGCTAAGTATGAAAATAAATACTACCGGAGCAGTGCAGGATCAACAGCAGGCACAAGTCCCTCGGCGGCGGCACGCTCCAGCAGGACAGAGATAGCAGCGTATCCGCTGTCGCCCAGATTCATAGAGAATTCATTAACATATAGATCAATATGTGATTTGGCTACTTCAGGAGCCAACTCCTGAGCATGACTTAGAACATAGTCGCGGGAAGCGGTGGGATGATCCCAAGCGTATTGGAGTGAGCTGCGAATCCACCCCGTGATAGCTTCTGCATCGAGATCACGTCGGGCAATAATCGCACCAAGCGGAATGGGTAGGCCGGTATCCTTTTCCCACCAACTGCCCAGATCGGTCAGCATGTGAAGACCGTAAGAGGAGTAGGTGAAGCGGGCTTCATGAATGACCAATCCGGCATCGATATGGCCATCGCGTACGGCAGGCATAATCTCATCGAAAGGCATAACAATAATTTCACCGATACCGTCTGGGACATGCTGTGCTGCCCATAAACGGAATAACAGATAAGCTGTAGAACGCTCACTTGGTACAGCGATTGTGCGACCAGTAAGTTCTGCTGGGCGCTTCACAGATAAAGGCCCCCCAGCCGTCAGAAGCAGCGGGCCGCAGCCCCGGCCCAGTGCACCGCCGCAAGGGAGGAGCTTGTACTGCTCCAAAGCCCATGGTAGCGCAGCATAGGAGATCTTGAGGACTTCAGGTCCCTTGCCTTCCGCTGCTAAACCATTAGTTATATTGATATCCGCATAGGTTACATTCAGTTTAGGTGCACCGGGTACTAGCCCGTGCGCCAATGCATGGAATACAAAGGTATCATTAGGACAGGGAGAGAATGCAATGTTAAGCTCTTGAGTGGTTGCTGTCATATTTATAGCACCTCCAGTAATATAGTTGCGGCTGCCGTGAGTGCATCCAGGGCATCGCCGATCTTCCAAGCAGCCCGGTCACGTGGACCGACCGGGTTCGAGATGGCGCGGATCTCCAGCGCCATCAGTCCCAGCGCCTGGGCGGCCACGGCAACCCCGTGGCCTTCCATCGCTTCTGCGGCCGCGCCCGGTACGCGCGCTGCCAGAGCGGCGGCCGTCTCCGCCGTGCCGGTCGCCGTCGAGACCGTAAGCACGGGTCCCGTGCTTACGGGAAGCCCGGCCGCTGCCAGCGCGGCCGCAACCGCCTGCACCGTGCCGGGGTCAGCCGGCACGGACACGCTGCCGAAGCCGAGCTCGGCAGCGTTGCGGAAGCCCTCCGGCGTCTCCGCCCCGAGGTCGGCGGCTATCATCTCGCTGGCAACGACCAGCGAGCCTAGGGGGGCCCGACCCGGGAACCCGCCGCCGATCCCGGCGCTGATGACGCAGCCGTAGGACTCGGCTGCCAGGGCCGCGGCAGTTCCTGCCGCCGCCGCTGCGGTGCCTGCACCCGCAGCCACAACGTGGAACCTATCGCTGCCCTTAAGGCCGCGAAGGACCGCGTCCCGCTCCGCTTCGACTGCCGTTACGATCAGTACGCGCCTAGGCTCAGCCGCCAATCCGGTATCGCTCAGCACTCGCCTAGGCTCAGCCGCCAATCCGGTATCGCTCAGCATTCGCCTAGGCTCAGCCGCCAATCCGGTATCGATCAGTACGCGCCTTGGCTCAGCCGCCAATCCGGTATCGCTCAGCACGCGCCTAGGCTCAGCCGCCAATCCCGTTTCGGTTATCACTCGCCGCTGCTCAGTAGCTTCGCCTGTGGATGGATTATAGCGTGTAGTCAATCTGCGGCCTCCTTTGAAAATGTATACTTTTTACGATATCCTCTGTTATTCGAGAAGGGCAGCCGTCAGTGATAGGCACGTAGATGTCTCTTCTTTTATGTAGCGAAGGAATAATTTCTTCTAAAAAAGACTCTATCCCAAAATTAGTGGTTGACCAAGAGACTTGACGAACCTAAAAGAGAGAACCTGTGCGTAAACGGACAGAGATGACCTTATTTTAGATAAACAAGATGATTAAGGATTTTTACGGACACAAGGGACGCTGTTGAGCCCTTTTCTGCCCCAAAAAGGTTGTTTTTGATTGAATAGCGTCTCCTGAGTCCGCTTGGAATTCGCATGACCCTTTTAGACTGAAATAGAGGCTATACAGTCCGCATAGAGGCGTGCAGTGACAATAGTTAGCAATCTTCATCCTCTGCCCCATGGTGTAGGGTATTTCGTCAACCACTAGTTTTGGTTTTGAACCCTAAAAAAGGGGTATCCTGAACGTGTTCGCAAGAAAAAGGATACGCCGATTTAGAGGCTAGGTCAAACTTAGGCAATTCTTGTTACGTAAAGCTGTTGACAAAACCTTTTATACAGGATATATTTATCTTAAGTTAAAGATATTAATCTTAAAGATAAATGAACAACAGGTATTTATACTTGAACTTATAAGATAAGGGGGTGGAATAATGAGCGAACTCGAAGGGTTGGAGCAAGAGAGCAAGAACAACTTCGTGTGTGATAAGGATCAGGCATCCTCACTGAAATTGTTCGTAGTCTTGTCGAAAGCTTACAGGAGCTTAATGGATCAGGCCGTAAAGGATATGAAGAGCTACGGGCTGTCATCCGCTGAATTTATGGTGCTGGAAGTGCTGTATCACCGCAACCGAATTCCTCTGCAGCAGATTGGAGAGAAGATTCTAGTCACAAGCGGAAGCATTACGTACAATATTGATAAACTGGAGAACAAGGGATTCATGAAGCGCGTTCCCAGCAGTGAAGATCGCCGAGTTACGTATGCGGAGATCACTGAGGCAGGGCGGGAGCTTTTTGATACTATATTTCCTCTTCACGTCTCTTCCATCCATGCTCTTATGGGCGGGTTGAATACCGGAGAGAAGGATCAGGCCATAGATTTTTTGAAGAAGCTGGGTAAAGGCGTCTAGAGTAGCTACCAAGACTCACGCCTCCAGCTGAGGCTTTTAAGAATACAAATTTTTTTATCAAATATCTTAAGGTTAAGATAATAAAAACAAAGAGAATGGAGAGTGTTAAAAATGGTAAGTGTAGGATTGTTATTGATAAGATTGGTTATCGGGGTTGCTTTCATAGGACATGGTGCACAAAAGTTGTTTGGATGGTTCGGAGGTTATGGTCCAAAAGGTACCGGCGGCTGGATGGAGTCTATCGGCATTAAACCGGGTGTTACTATGGCGGTGCTGGCAGGGTTGATGGAGCTTATTGGAGGATTGCTGTTTGCGGCCGGTCTGCTGACTCCTGTTGCAGCGATATTGATTATTGCTACAATGCTCGGTGCCATTGTTAAGGTTCATGCTCCCAACGGTTTTTGGTCCACTTCAAACGGCATTGAGTTCCCATTGACACTGCTCGTGGTAGCTGCCGGTGTTGCGCTTATAGGTCCAGGCTCGATTTCACTAGACTCATTGTTCTTTAACTGAAAAGGGGGATTATACTAATGACACTTCAAAATGCAGGCATACATCATATTACAGCTTTCGTGGGTGACGCACAGCGCAATGCTGATTTCTACGCAGGGATTCTCGGGCTTCGGTTGGTAAAGAAAACCATTAACTTCGATGCACCTGAGGTCTACCATCTGTATTTCGGGAACGAAAGCGGCGCCCCGGGGACGATCATTACGTTTTTCCCATGGTCAACGGGTCGTAAGGGAAGAATCGGCGGCGGGCAGGTCGGTGTAACGACTTATGCGATCCCGGCGGGATCACTCGAATTCTGGGAGCAGCGTCTTGCCGCTTATAAGATTTCGGTTACCAAAGTAAGCCGTATCTCTGAAAACTACCTTTCCTTCGCCGATTATGACGGATTGCGGATCGAGCTTGTGGAACGGGAGGCAGGCCCGCTTAGTACATGGTCTTTTGCAGGAATTCCTGCAGAGCTTGCCATCAAAGGCTTCGGAGGCGCTGTTCTCTACAGCACGAACCCTGAGAAAACGGCAGATACCCTAGGTCGTACTTTGGGAATGGAACGTATTGCTGAAGGGGATGGGTATATCCGTTTCAGAACCACCGCAGATTTGGGGAACATCATTGATCTGAAGGCTGAGCCTGTTCCGATGGGAGCAGGAGGCACGGGTACAGTTCACCATATAGCTTGGCGGGCAAAAGATGATTCCGAGCATCTGGAGTGGGGCCGTCTTGTCCAAAGCCACGGTTACCAGCCAACACCGGTACAGGATCGCCAGTACTTTAACGCCATCTACTTCCGCGAGGAAGGCGGAATTCTATTCGAGATTGCTACCGATCCTCCGGGTTTTGCCCGTGACGAGGAAACGAATGCTCTGGGGCAAAAGTTGATGCTTCCAGCTTGGTTCGAGCCACACCGTGCAACGATTGAAGAGAACCTGAGTCCATTTGAAATTCGTGAAATCGAGGTGAAGTAAGGATGAATCATGTATTCCGCAAGGGTACAGATGACAGCAAACCTACGCTTGTATTGTTCCACGGCACCGGAGGCAATGAGAATGATCTGCTGCCCTTGGCTGATCTACTCTCACCGGGTTCATCTGTGCTGGGTGTTCGCGGCAATGTGCTGGAGAACGGCATGCCGCGTTTCTTCCGACGGCTCTCTGAAGGAGTATTCGATGAAGCTGATCTCATATTCCGAACTCATGAAACTAAACAGTTTCTGGAGAAAGCAGCAGCCCAATATGGGTTCGATGCTAACCATCTGGTAGCAGTTGGCTACTCTAATGGTGCAAATATTGCCGGCAGCCTGCTATTTCATTATAAAGACGTCTTCCAATCCGCAGTGCTGCTGCACCCGATGGTACCGCTGCGGGGGCTTACGCTTCCTTCATTAGACGAAGTTTCCGTCTTCATCGGAGCAGGAACCAATGATCCGATTTGTCCCCCCGCGGAGACTCGGGAACTGGAAGAACTGCTGCAAGAGGCTGGCGCAACAGTCACCATGCACTGGGGTAATCAGGGCCATCGGCTTAGTATGGAGGAAGCCGAAGCAGCAAGGGACTGGCTGTCAAAGCGGTGAGAATAAGTCTATATAGATGAACATGAATAACGGACAAATCTGGGTAAAGCCCTCTTTCCTGCATAGGAACAGAGGGCTTTACTGTATGTTGGAGTTAATTTCATAATGCGAAAATTCGCATAATTCCACATACAAAACTGTAATTAACAACGGATAACGTTCCGAAATCAGCAGGTTTTTACACTAACCACCCACATGTACAGCTGTTTATGAAATTGACTCCAAAGTTCACAATGCTCCTCCGGAGGCAACCTTTGCGCCTGAAGCATCTCTTACACCTAAATTCCTGCACAAGGTACAACAATTCCGCTTCTGAAGCACCGTCTGCGCCTGAAATCCTGCATAAAGTACAACAATCCCGCTCCTGAAGCACCGTCTGCGCCTAAAATCCTGCACAAAGTACAACAATCCCGCTCCTGAAGCACCGTCTGCGCCTAAAATCCTACACAAGGTACAACATGGTTTTTACCTGGTAAAAAATGTTTATGGAGTTGACTTTGTTGTGCATGATTTCAGGCAAAGCTCAATTGAATAGGGAAACAATCCGAGCGGTTATTGAATTCCAAAGATGAGGATATTCTTGACGGATTAAGCGTTCCACCTGTTCTGCCTTGATGCTGCTGAAATCATTGTCTTGAATCGCCAAGGTATAAGCACCATGCACGGAATCACCAATCGCAATATGTCCGCTTGCATATCCCCCAATGGCTATATGTGAAGCAATAGCACAACCGCCTATAGAGAACATTCCAACAGACAAACCGCCGACCGCAAAGATTCCCACAGCCAAACCACCGACGGCTATAGCGCCCACCGCCAGCCCTCCCATAGATAGAAGTAATCCTATCGCCAGTCCTGCAAAACTAAAGAGACCCAAAGAAAGTGCACCTAGGCATAGGCCTCCCAAGGTAATGATACCTATGGACAGACCGCCTATAGCTATATTACCAACTGCAATAATTCCCTTGGCAACGTATACTCCACGTCCAATGTTTACATGGACCAGTGGAACTCCGAACCAAGTTTTCTTGCTTTTGTATTCATAGTGATACATAAATCTCCGATCAATTGCCGGTTTACTGATATGGGTAATCTCCATAGGAGGGGGATTATTCGGGGCATCCTTTACCAGACTATCCACGCTAACGTTAAACAGCTCGCTTAAGGATAGCATTTTATCCATTTCAGGATACGATTGCCCCGATTCCCATTTGGAAACGGCTTGCCTAGAAACCCCGATGATCTCTGCCAGCTTCTCTTGCGACATGCCCCTCTGTTTTCTTAATTGTTGCATTTTTTCCGAAAATTCCATTGTTATCACCTCATGTTTATCATATCGTGAAGAGGTATTCATGACTATCAAGTCGAGTTAACAAATTGTCAACCTACGGTTGCATCTGCGTGGCATCAGCTTATCTTCTATGTTCACAACCATCAATTGAGGAGGAAAACCATGCTGCATATCGTTAATGGAGATTCGGTAGCGAATAAGCTACGGCAAGGTATTGTTCAGGATGATATTTTGGTATGGAGGGAAGTTTACCCCCACGGCCCTGTGTTTTCAGATCCGGAAGGTTTGGATAACCGTTCTGTTCGGGCAGCTTATTTGGAGCATACGATGGGAATTCCCAGGTTGGATTATATACAGATCAGCGAGGCTCAGGAAAAGGCTCTGGCGGACTGTCATCCGCATGAGGATATAGTATTATGGTTCGAGCATGATTTATTTGACCAGACGATGTTATGCAATTTGCTGCACCGGCTCAGCAGACTTCATTTACCGAAAACGAAGCTAAGCCTGTTGTGCATTGGTGAGTATCCGGGAATTGAAAGATTTATGGGATTAGGGCAATTAACCGTGGAGCAGCTGGGCCAATTATATGGAACTTGGAAACCGATTGGTGAACATGAATTGAAGCTGGGCACGGCCTTATGGGAGGCCTATACTTCTCCGAATCCGCAGCTGCTACAGAATTGGTTGGATGAAGATACCTCGGCCCTGCCATTTGCACATGAGGCGTTCAAGGTGCATTTATCACGGTTTCCTTCTACATTTAATGGACTAGGTATCGTAGAACACACTACGCTTGCAAGGATTCATGCTGGAATGAATACAGCATACGAGTTGTTCTCAGATGTGGGTAGTACTCTTCATACTTTAGGGATGGGCGATTTGGAATATGCTTATTATTTGAGAAAAATATTGCAGGCTCCACATCCATTGCTGCAAATCGGTGAAAAGAGGGGATTTCCTACGCTTAAACCGGGATCGATCCCATTTCCTGACGGTAATATTGTATTAACAGAGCTGGGAAAGAGGGTACTGACAGGCGAAGAGGATTGGATCTCCACAAAAGGGATCGATGAATGGTATGGCGGAGTACATCTTCAAGGATATTCACCAAAGTGGCGCTGGAATCCCGAACGGCAATGCATCCAGAATACCGTGATTTAGGGCTTTGAGCTCCTGACTTTGGATATAAAAGGATTGAATTTTTCCGCCCCTTTCAGGTAGTATGAGGAATACAAAAAAAGGCCGTAAGGTTGCTTTGGAAAGGTTGACCTGACTTATATGATTAATAGTTTAAAGGAAAATAATGCTGCAGCATCAATCGTTTCTTCACGGAAGCAGAGACTGCAGCTGGCAGTGATTCTGGGCGGCATCGCAACGATAGGTCCCTTGTCTATTGATATGTACTTGCCGGCACTCCCTGCTCTGAGCACCTATTTCGGTACAACAGCGGCCTTGGTACAGCTTAGCTTGACCTTCTTTTTACTTGGATTGGCTCTCGGCCAGCTGGTGGCAGGCCCTCTCAGTGATGTATATGGACGTCGGCGGCCGCTGCTCATAGGGATGATGATCTACGCCGTTTCTTCGCTGCTTTGCGCTTTTGCCCCCTCTATCGGGCTGCTGATAACTTTGCGACTCATTCAGGGCTTGGCAGGTTCAGTAGGGGTGGTTATTTCACGGGCGGCGGTTCGGGATTTGTATTCCGGTTCTGAACTGACAAGATTCTTCTCACTCCTGATGATTGTGAACGGGCTAGGTCCTATAGTCGCCCCGGTCCTGGGTGGACAACTGCTGAGGGTGACAACATGGCAGGGTGTGTTCATAGTACTGTTTGCGGCTGGACTGCTCTTTTTTGCAACAATCCTTCTAAGATTACCGGAGACTTTGCCGAAGGAGCGACGTTCTAGAAGCGGGTTAAAGGGTACTTTGCTTACCTTCCGTTCTTTGCTGGGAAATGCTAAATTCATGGGTTACGCTTTATCGCAGGGCTTTGTCATGGCGGCTATGTTCGCTTATATCTCAGGGTCTTCATTCGTTCTGCAAAATATTTTTGGAGTCTCTCCGCAAATGTACAGCTTAATTTTCGCTATAAACGGGCTAGGCATTATTATAACCGGGCAGATAGCTGGCAGGTTGTCAGGAAGGGTGGGGGAACGCAGACTGCTGTTTGCCGGGATTCTCCTCGCTACGCTTGGTGGCTTGCTACTGTTGGCTACAGTATTGGCTGGAGGTGGACTCGTCCCTACACTAATCTGTCTGTTCGCTGTGGTCGCCAGTGTGGGGATAGTATCTGCAACCACATTCTCACTGGCGATGCAGGATCAAGGGGAAACCGCAGGCAGTGCATCGGCGCTCCTTGGATTAATACCGCTGCTGCTGGGAGGCGGCGTGGCTCCGTTAGTGGGTCTGGGCGGCGGAGAAACGGCACTTCCGATGGCTGTCGTCATTGCCTCTGCAAGTCTTTGTGCATTCATGGCTCATACTGTGCTTGTTAGGGGAGGTAAAGCCTGATATGAGTCGTAAGGATTTGGTTACTCTATTATCGCTGGCCCTCTTATGGGGTGCATCCTTCTTATTCATGCGGATAGCCTCCCCTGCCTTCGGTCCCGTCTTCACAACGGAGCTGCGTGTCAGTCTGGCTGCGCTTACCCTTATAGTCTATGCTCTTCTGCGCAAGCGTCCCATCGGGGTTCTCCGGCACTGGAAGGCCTTTCTTATTCTTGGGGGGATTAATGCCGCACTCCCCTTCACATTGATCTGTATGGCAGAGCTGCACCTGAGTGCTTCAATGGCAGCCATTCTCAATGCAACCACACCGATGTTCACGGCACTGGCTGCCTGGGGTATGGGGCAGGGAAAACCGGGATGGTCCAAGAGTATAGGTCTTGCTATTGGGCTGGGCGGTGTGGCTGTTCTGGTAGGATGGAGCCCGGTCCCGATGGAGGGTAAAGTTCTGTACTCCGTATTTCTATCTTTAGGAGCCGCATTATCTTACGGTTTCGGCGGTTTATATGCTTCCCATGCCGGAAAAGGAATAGAGCCGCTGACGCTTGCCATCGGGCAGCAGCTTGGAGCAAGTCTGGTCCTGCTTCCGCTGGCCATTATTTATGCACCGCGCCACCTGCCGCCGGCTTCTGCCGTTTATTCGGTAATCGGCTTGTCTTTTCTTTGTACTTCTGTGGCCTATTTAATGTATTTCCGACTGATTCGTAACATAGGTGCTGTGAAGACAGTGACGGTTACGTTTCTTGTACCGATCTTTGGCATCCTGTGGGGAGTGCTCTTCCTGAAGGAATCCCTTTATTTGAACACCGTCATCGGGCTGGTTATTATTCTGCTTAGTGTAACTTTAGTCAATCGTAAGTCTCGCGAGTCTAGCCAGTCCCGTGAGTCCCGTGAGTCCCGTGAGTCCCGTGAGTCCCGTGAGTCCAAAACCTTATCCAGCTAGTTCCTAATGTGCATCCATAACCTATCTTCAGCAAACTTTCAGTGGGGCTTAACGTTTCCAGTGTATGAAAGGATTATCTAACACGTCATCGTCTTCTAACGATACACGTTAATTAGAGAAGCAAAAGGCGAAGCTTGAGGCAGATTTGGAGAAGCTTGCGTCTAGTAAAGAGGACGATAAGACAAAGGAAACTAAGCAGAAGCAAATCGAACAGCAAATCAAGACTATAGAAGCACAAATTGCCCGGGAGAGTAACCGTTCAGCCTCTACGGCAAACAGCGATGCAGCAGCATCTCCGGCAAAACCGCCGACTAACGATAATATTCTTAGGGTTGCCAACGCTAATGACATCGCTACCGCGACAACGAACAGCGAGGGAAGATTTGATATTCGAATTTGACGCTGGTTACAGGGCTCATCGGAAACGGGAATATGAACATGAGGGCACCCTAGTGGTGTCCTCAGGCTGTCGAGAAAGTCTTGACAGCTATCTTTATCTTTATGTCTAGGTCATTTAATGCGACACCGCATTAATGTTATATAATACAGGTAACTATTTTATAGAACGGATGTGATGGTGCTCTGTGTGCTACGGACTGCATAGCCGCTATTTAAGTCTAAAAGGCTATGCGAAACTAGACGATTAGGAACTTTTACGGACTCCAGTGACACTATTGAGCTGTTTCCCTTTGAAAAGAGGCTGTTATTGAATGAATAACGTCTCCTGAGTCCGCATGATCTTTCGCATATCCTCTGAGACTTAAATAGCAGTAATTTGGTGGAATCCCCCATGTGAGGGCGATTCAATTGCACTTTTACCTTTCATTTGGTGAAATGCCCCATGCGAGGGCGATTCAATTGCACTTTTACCTTTCATTTGGTGGAATCCCCTATGCGAGGGCAATTCAATTGCACTTTTACCTTTCATTTGGTGGAATCCCCTATGCGAGGGCGATTCAATTGCACTTTTACCTTTCATTTGGTGAAATGCCCCATGCGAGGGCGATTCAATTGCACTTTTACCTTTCATTTGGTGAAATGCCCTATGCGAGGGCGATTCAATTGCACTTTTACCTTTCATTTGGTGAAATGCCCCATGCGAGGGCGATTCAATTGCACTTTTACCTTTCATTTGGTGAAATGCCCTATGCGAGGGCGATTCAATTGCACTTTGTTTCCTGACGCCTGAGCCTTAAGTTAATATCATAAGATCATCTTATATAGTTTCTAGAATTCCTTGGGCTTACTTGCGTGGAAGCGCTTTTTTGGTTACTCTGTAGAGAGTTTGTGAGACAGAATAATCAGGAGGCGGAAGCATGAATTACCGGCAGTTGGGTAACACGGAACTTTCAATCAGTGAGGTCAGCTTCGGGACATGGGGCATTGGCGGCGATTGGGGAGGCTCAAGCGACAGTGATGCTTTAAAAGGGTTAGAAAAGGCGATAGATAGCGGCGTCAACTTTTTCGATACGGCCGATGTATACGGTTCTGGACATGCGGAGCAGCTGCTAGCTAAAGCTACGAAAGGCAAAGAGGACACCGTGCACATTGCCACCAAGTTTTGCCGTGCCGGTGATATTCATGATCTACGGACTTATTCTGAGGATGCGGTTAGACAATATTGCGAGCAGAGTCTGAAGCGTCTGGAGCGGGAGGCCATAGACCTCTATCAAATCCACTGCGCGCCGATGGAGATTCTGAAGGACGGACGGGTATTTGAGACGTTGGATAAGCTGAAGTCCGAGGGAAAAATACGCCATTACGGTGTAAGTGTAGAGACGGTGGAGGAAGGCTTGCTCTGCCTGAATGTTCCGGGAGTCCAAGCGCTGCAGGTCATTTTCAACCTGTTCCGCCAAAAGCCTGCTGAGGAGCTTCTGCCCCAAGCCAAGGCAGCGGGTGTCGGGATATTAGTAAGACTGCCGTTAGCCAGCGGTCTTCTAACCGGGAAGTTCTCGAAGGCTACGGCTTTTGCCGCCAATGACCACCGTAACTTCAATGCAAACGGAGAACACTTCAATGTAGGGGAGACGTTTGCAGGTTTGCCTTTTGAGAAGGGTGTCGAGCTTGCGGAGGAATTGAAGTGGATTGCTGAAGGGCGGGGAGATATGGCTAGAGCCTCCATGCGTTGGCTTCTTGATTTTCCGGAGGTGTCCTGTATCATTCCAGGGTTCAAAAATGTAGCTCAGGTAGAGAACAATCTAGGCGCTATAGAAGTTCCTGTCTTTAGTGACGCTGAAAAGGCTTCTCTTCGGGAGTTTTATAACCAACGGGTTGCCGCACACATCAGAGGCCCTTACTAATTTCATTTTCATATTTAAAATCACAGAATAGCCGTCAAGGTTGCAGCGTACTGCGCCGTGGCGGCTGTTTGAATCACGTATGTTAAAGGGAGTGTATTGAAATGGGAAGCTCGGTCATTGAAATTATTGAGAAACGCAAGTCCGTAAGGGCGTATGAATCAACACCTATTGGCCCTGAAGTCTACAATGCGGTTATGGATTATTTGGGACAAGAGGAGAATCTGACGGGACCCTTCGGAGGGAAAGTAAATATCGAATGGATCTGGGCTAAAGGAGATAACGGAGGGAAAGGAATCAAGCTTGGGGCGTACGGCTTAATTCAGAATCCGCAGGCTTATTTGGTTGGACGGATCAAAAATGAGAAAAAGGCGCTGGTAGAGTTCGGTTATGTGTTTCATAAGCTCATCTTGTTTGTAACCGGATTAAACTTGGGTACCTGCTGGGTAGGTGGAACGTTTAACCGTAACTCATTTGCGCGTGAGGTTCACATGGAACAGGATGAAATAATCCCTTGTATCACCCCTGTCGGCTATGCTCGGGAGAAGCAGCGGTTTCTCGATACTACTTTGCGTTATGTAGTTAAAGCCGATAACAAGAAGCCGTGGGAAGAGCTGTATTACGATTCTAACTTTGAGACCAAATTGGCTCGAGAAGAGGCGGATGCCTTGCTAACCCCGCTGGAAATGGTTAGATTAGGGCCTTCTGCCTCTAACAAGCAGCCTTGGAGATTGGTGCTATCCGAGGATCGGAAATCCGTGCATTTTTACCTGATACATACTCCTAATTATAGTGGTAATAAGTTAGGGTTCGAGATGCAGCGAATCGATATCGGTATTGCTGTCTGTAATTTTCATTTAGTCTGCAAAGAGTTGGGGACCCAAGGCTCTTGGGTGATGATAGACCCGCAATTGAAGGTCAAAGACCAACACACCGAGTATATTGCCAGTTGGATGATGGTCTAGGAAGTTAACCGGGAGAGCGGGGCTACGAGAGGAGCCATAGCCCTGCTGCTGTCAGCAGAATAAACATTAATGCCAACGTATCGCTGCGGCGCCAGACTAGGACAAACCAGGGTGTTCGTTCCTTGGTCGGATCGTAGCCGCGCGATTCGATGGCCGTTGCAAGCTCGTCACCCATACTGATGACTAGAATGAGCAGCGGTACGATCAGCAGTGACATTTGTCTGGGTGTCCAATATTTCAATTGGTTTTTCCGTCGTCCGCGTGATCTCAGTGCCAGCTGCAGCTGGACTATTTTGCGGAGAATCCAGGGCACGAACTGCAGGGTAATCGAGACGGCCAAAGACCAGTTACGAGTGCGGATTCCCAGCCTTTTCAGAGGAGCAATCGCCCACTCCAACGCTTCACGCAGCGGTGCCTCGGTAGTGGTCTCAGTAAACAGAAAGCCTAGCGCTATCATCAGTATAACCCGCAGAATACTTAATCCTCCCTGAATGATTCCTGAATAGGCTATACCAAGAGGTCCAAGCTGCCAATCCGCATGATGCAAGGATATAGAAGACAGCACCCATAAGAACAGGAACATGATTAGAAAAGGCCGAAAGAATACGACCGTTCTCCTCCAAGAGATATCGGCAGACCAAACTAGCACAGCTATTAATCCTGTAGTAAACAGCAGAGGGCCAGGGGAATTCATTCCCAGTATAATAAGAGTCCATAATACCATCCCCAGCCATTTCACTCGGGGGTCAAGAGCTTGCCAACGAGCCCTTCGTTTGGAAATAGGGCTGCTGTCCGGACTTGCAGACGGAAGAATATTGTATGCTTTATGAGCGGTCAACGCCTCTTCAGAATCCAGATTTATAGCAGGCCGAACGTGGGTGCCATCCGCAGGAACAGGATAGGGCTGAGCACTAAGCTCCTTAAGGAGGCTTTCATGGCTGCTGGGTATATTTGGCAAACGCCCTTGCAGTTTAAGCTTTCTGCCTATCCGGGCATATGCAGGTGCTTCCAGACCGGCTGCATTTAGCTCGTCGGGTTCGTCGATCAGCGGAGCGACAGCGCCTTGGTAATGTACGGAACCCTGACACATCACAACTACCTTATCTGCGATCGGGAAGAAGCTGTCCAAGTCATGCGTACCAATGACAATTGTCAGTCCGCTTCTCAGCAATTCCTGTATAGTTTGCAGGAAACCACGGACTGCTGGAGGATCGAGACCGGCTGTAGGCTCATCGAGAACAAGTAGATCAGGAGTGATGGCGATTGCTCCGGCAATACAGAGCCTCCGCTTCTCTCCCCCGCTTAATAAAAAGGGGGAACGCTGACTGTACAGTTCATAGGGGAGTCCAACCTTATCCATTGCATATTGGATGAGCTGCGGTCTAAGGGGCTTCGACACTTCGCGTTGTTCTAAGCCGTACTCGATATCCTTATGAGCGCTGCTGGCAAACAGCTGCGTTTCCGGCTGCTGGAACACCATGGACACTGCTGACTTGTCGTCCTTAATGGAGGAGCTTATGCTGCCGGAATTAGGCTCATCCAATCTGGATATTAAGCGCAGCAGGGTGGACTTGCCGCTGCCGGTAACTCCGCAGATTAAGGTCAGCCGCCCCTCAGGTATTTGAATGTTAATATCATGCAGCACCTGTTTTTTATCATAAGAATAAGTAATATCTTCTAATTTGATTGTCATAGGATACCCTCAAGATCACTTTCTGTTAGCGGCAAATTCTCCTTAGCCCACCCCTGGGATTGCAGCAAACGGCCAATGCCCAGAACAGGGGGAAGGTCCCAGCCCAGCTTATCGGGAAGAGGTGAAGCATAGAATAAGGACCGCGGGTCTCCATCATAAATAATCTTTCCTTCCTCCATAACCGCAATTCGCGGGCTTTCGGACAGTTCCTCCATTCGCTGCGTAACCCATACTACCGTTGTACCCTGCTTCCATAGATCACGTGCAAGGGAGAATATCTCTTGGCGTCCGATCGGGTCAAGCATCGACGTAACCTCGTCGAATATTATCATCTCCGCATCCAGTGCCAGACAGCTCGCAACGGCAAGGCGCTGCCGTTCTCCGCCGGATAGAGTTGAAACGTCGTCTCCTGCTTTTTGAGCTAAACCTACTTTGCCTAGAAGAACCTCGATTCGGTCTTGCATCTCTGTCTGAGGTATTCCCCGATTCTCCAGCCCAAAAGCAATGTCTTCAGCAGGTGTGGACCCGATGGTTTGCGATTCCGGGTTCTGGAAGACTAGCTGAATGCGCTCCTTCACGGTCTTCCGATTTATAGGAGAACGCAAATCAAGACCTGCAGCGGTTAGACTTCCCGCGGAGGGCATTAGCAAGCCGTTGAAGGTACGTATTAATGATGATTTACCGCAACCGTTAGCACCAGTAAGCGCAAGCCATTCACCTCGTTCAATATGTAAATGGATTCCTTGCAGAACAGGCAGACTGAGCTGTCCATCCTGGAATATTAAAGATAGATTATGTGCTTGGATCATCCTCTTGCCTGCTTCCTCTGGAACTGTAATTCTCATTTGTTTTTGATTATAACAAAGATTTTAAGATTGATGTATTGAAATAGGGATGATATAGTGATCCTCGAAAGAAACGGCTTCGCTCTTTTTCTATTTTAGAAAACTGGAGGTATTTCTCAATCATGAAGGAATGGTCTATTCGAGGTTTGGTTTTTAGCGCTTTATTTGCCGGAGTTATGATATCTTTGAGCTTTATGAAAATTTCACTGCCTTTTTCGACTGTGCCTATAACGCTTCAAACTTTGGCGGTTATGCTGGCTGGATCTGTTTTGGGAGCCCGTTATGGAACGCTTGCAGTACTTATTGTTATCGGATTATGTGCAGCCGGGTTTCCGGTAATGGGTGGTAAAGGCGGCGTGTCCGTGCTGACTGGCTTTACAGCTGGATATATTTGGTCTTGGCCGTTCGCTGCCTTTCTGATTGGCTGGTTTGCGGAGCGTATGAGTCAGACTAAATATACAGTCCTTAAGCTGATTGTAGTCAATTTTGTGTTCGGTTCATTACTCGTATATCCTGGTGGGGTGAGCTGGCTGGCCTATACTGCCCACATAGATTCATTATCGGGTGCGTTGGTTGCGGGCATGTGGCCTTTCTTGCCAGGAGACTTGACCAAGGCAGTCATCGTTTCAGGAGTTGTAGCTGCAGTCTGGAAGGTATACCCGATCGAACGGATTCTGAATGTAAAATCGAGCACCTGGCAGGCGAATGAGAAGTCGATTCCGGGCCGTTTGTAGAATTATATAGTTTACAAAAGCCCTAATGAATTCAAAAGCCTCCCGGATGCTATAAGCAGAAAGGAGGCTTTTTTATGCTAAATCACTTCTTCGATGGGGAAGGGTGCTCATCCTCAGTATCTTCGGGTGGATCAAGGATGGCCCATACGGAAACACTGCCGCCATTCACCTTAAAGGTTGCCCAACCGTCCTCTCCAATGGTTATGGACTCCCCTCGGTTCTTTGTGAAATCAACCCAGGCTTCACCCGCCCGATGTTCCCCTACGAACATCCGCTTCTCACCATCATCACCGTTGGAGATCACGACCGCACAGCCGGTGCCCTCGAACTCCTCGACTCCACGGCGAACCCAGCCAATAGTGTTAGGATGGTCGAAATAATCCTCCTGCTCACCGTATGCTTTTTGATAGCGGACATAGAGCAGGGGATCAATAGCTGTCTTCTTGCTGTCCACCGGTGAGGGGCCGCCGATCCCGTAATAGTCTCCATAGAATACGACAGGGTAGCCGTCCCGGCGAAGCAGGATCAGGGCATAGGCGCTTTGCTTGAACCAGTCCCCGACCCACGATTCCAGCGCCTCGTGAGGCTGCGAGTCATGATTGTCTACGAAAGTTACGGCATTGGTGGGATGCGTCTGGACAAGGGTATCCTCGAATATTTTGGTCAGATCAAAGTCTCTACCTCCTAGCGAAGCGGAATGGAACTTGTAATGGAGGGAGACATCGAATAGATCGATCTGATAATCTACGGTATTCAGAAATTCCCGGCAGGCATTTAAATCTGAATTCCAGAACTCCCCAACAATATAGAAATCCTCGCCGCGCTTTTTGGTCATCTCTGCTGCGAATTCTTTGATGAACTCATGATTGATATGCTTAATGGCATCCAATCGATAGCCGCTGCATTGGAGTGTATCCACCAGCCATTTTCCCCATTCCAGCATTTCTCTATGAACGTCTGGATGGCTGTAGTCAATATTGGCGAACATCAGATAATCATAGTTACCGAACTCATTATCCACATTTTGATTCCAGCTTTTGTTCTCCCCTACAATTCGGAAGACGCCGCTGCGGTTCTCTTTCGCATCAAAGTCGGTGCCGTTGAAATGATTAAAGTCCCATTTAAAGGTGGAATATTCATCTCCCCGGCCCGGGAAGGTGAACTTGGTCCAGCCCTCAATCTCGAAAGGCTTCGAGATTTCCTCCATCCGATTATGGGGATCAACCTCAATGACCTGGAAGGTTTCCGTTTCATCCGCCCCTGCCTTATGATTCATAACAAGATCGACATAGACGGCAATGCTGTTCTTTTGGCACTCAGCTATGGCTTCAACCAGATCCTGCTTGGTCCCGTATTTTGTACGGGTGGTTCCCTTTTGATCAAATTCCCCAAGATCGTACAGATCATAAACGCCATATCCGGTATCTTCTGCGGAGACCGCTTTTGTAACGGGCGGTATCCATACCGCATCAATGCCCACTGCCTTGAGGTCCGGTGCCAGCTCACTGAGATGTTTCCAATGATTTCCGTCAGCGATAACATGCCACTCAAAAAACTGTATCATCGTATGGTTACGTTTCATCTCTTACATCCCCTTCAATGCACTTTATATGTAGAATTCCTATCTCTAGAATAAGTCCAACTGGCGCGGGGCTAATCCCTGTTCCTCAGAGCCCAGCATAGCTTGAAGCTCTTTCGCATTATCAGTAGCATCGCCGCCTGAATTATTGTTAAACACTGTATATACAACTTTCGAAGATTTCTCTAGCTGAAGCAGGTGATTCCGCCACTCTTCGAGCTCTTCGGTGCTGTAACGGTACAAATAACGGAGATTGCGCCAATCCGGATGCTGGCTCTGATTCCAACCTCCCACATTCCGCCCGTGCATACGGACTAAGGTCATTTCTGGTGAGGTGGCCACAGGAACTATGGGAACCGATCCAGAACCAGCTTGAGGCTCATCTACAACTGTATGAATCCAGCCTTCCCGTTCCATAAGAAGAAGCGTCTTATCTCGATATTCGGGACTATACCAGCTGCTATTGCGGAATTCCAGCGCGCAAGGGACGTCCAGCATCAATTCTTTGGTCTCATGTAAAATATCAATGTTCTGCCGGGTACAATCGAACCAAGGAGGGAATTGGAACAAAGTCATCGCCAGCTTCCCGCCGCCGATAACTGGATGAATGGAATGATGGAAGGCTTGGAACATCTCCTCTTTGGTGTCGTAATAGTTTTTTTTGCCGCGCAGATGCCCTGTCATTCCTTGATAAGCCTTAACAATAAAGTGGAAGCCGTCCGGAGTTTGTTCCACCCATTTAGTATAGTTTTTAACAGGCTGTACTGCATAAAATGAGCTGTCGATTTCTACAATCGAGAAATGGCCGCTGTATGTGGGCAGCCGGAGGGCTGGTTTGATTTTGCCGTACAGCTCCTCATGATCCCCGAATCCAGCTAGGCCGATCTTAATCATGCTCCTGCCTCCTTCTCCAGTATGCGAATATAATCTAACTTTAGTGTTGGCTATTCCTTATTAAACGAAAAAGGTAGTATCAAAAACAGAGAGTGTTGATTAAAATCTCGAATTCATGCAACATTAAGATAATACAACTTCATTTAGAAGCTTTTAGTTCAAACCGTTCAGAAGCCGATTTCATTAAGCCCAGTTTGACAACGAAGGAGGGCTACCCATGGATCATAAGTTTCAGCAACTAAGTAAGAATGTAATCATTATGCACGCGGAGCATGACACGGACCGTCCTATTTTGGCAGCGGTGCTAGGTGGCAGACGCACCCTTCTGATGGATGCGGGCAATTCACCAGCTCACGCAGAACTTTTCCGGGAAGAGTTGTCCAAAAGAGGTTATAGGCAGCCTGATATTCTAGCTCTAACCCATTGGCACTGGGATCATACCTTCGGCATGTCCGCCTGGAATCTGCCGGCAGTAGCCCATGCAGAGACCGCCAACGCTCTAGCTTCTTTGGCAGGGTTGGACTGGTCAGAGGCTTGTCTCGAGCAGCTGGTAACGGAGGGAACGATAAGTAAGGAAAGTGCTGCTGATATACGTAAGGAATACGGGGAAGAGCGGACCATCACGCTGCTGGGGCCGGACATTATTTTTAAGGACCGAATTACCCTTGATCTTGGCGGGATCACTTGTGAACTGGTCCATGTAGGCGGGGATCATTCGGAGGACTCCTGCTTCCTATATGTGAAAGAAGATCGTATCTTATTTCTCGGAGATGCCCTCGGCCCCTCGGTTTATGGAGGACCGCGAAAATACAGCAGCACCGGCTTCTTAAGACTGCTCCGCCTGGCGTATAGCTATGGGGCAGAATGGTATGTGGAATCCCACGGTATACCCATGAATGGGGAGGAGTTTCGCAAGGATTTATCCTCTTGGGAACGAATGGCCCGTATAGTGGATGTTTTCGGACATGACCGTGAACGGGTAGTTCTGGAAATGAAGACTTTTCTGAAGATTGACGAGCTGCCGGAGGATTTGCTTCAGGGACTTGAATATTTCATGGCCGGGACAAAATAGTTAAAATAGAGGGTTCACATTGTAGTCATGTACTATATGTAGAATCCTTTATTTCATAGGAAAATTCAGAAAAAAGAGGCGAGGTCTATATTAATGCATGAACCTAATAAGATTTACAATACAGCAGTAGAAGCAACCTTGGAGGTAATTGGGGGGAAGTGGAAACCTGTTATTCTCTTTCATTTAACATTTGGCAAGAAACGTAACCATGAGTTTAGAAGCTTAATACCGGCAATTACTCAAAAAATGTTAACGCAGCATCTTCGGGAGCTTGAAGAGGAAGGAGTCATTGTGCGTATTTCTTATAATCAGGTACCCCCAAAAGTCGAGTATGAATTGACAGACTACGGTTGGAGTTTAAAGGATATCTTACATTTAATGTGTAGGTGGGGGGATTCGCATATAGAAAGAAAGTACGAGGGAAAAGCAATTGTTCTGGCTAATAAAAGTTAAGAAGCCGACCTTATACTCAGGGTCGGCTTTTCTTTATCCTTCATTAATTCACGGGATGACTTTGCGTCGTCGGAAGTCATCGAAGATGTTCATAAACATCGCTTCAGTATCAATGTATTCATGAAAGCCTAAGCGCCGGGCCTTAGTCCCATCGGCAAAGAAGTCGTAATTCCAAGAAAATACGAAATCGCCGAATGGCCAAGAGGAAACGTCTTTATAGGAATGCCGAGAAAGCCCATGCTTCTCAATCATTTGGTTCCAAAGTTGCTCCTTGTCCGACATAACAATGTCCAGTGACATTTGCAGCGGTGGAGCCGTCTCCAAACCAAAGTAGTGGGCGATCTTCGGCCATAATTCGTTCCAGCGGAACAGATCGCCGTTCGTGATATTGAATGCCTGATTGGCACACCGCTTTTCAGTCGCCGCCCATACTGTTGCTTTCGCAAGTAGCCCAGCATCTGTCATCTCCAAGAGACTGTCATAAGCGCCCGGTTTACCTGGAAACCTCAGCGGAAGTCCAAGTTCCTTCGAAATTGAGGCATAGATAGCAATAACCATTGCCAGGTTCATAGGATTTCCAAGCGAAAAGCCGCAAACTACAGAAGGACGAAGTGCCGACCAAGTCCAGGACTTACCTTTTTGCCGTCGTTCTAAGAAATCTTGCTGGTCAACATTGAACTCCGGCGGCATATGGTTGGCATCTGTCTCACGAGCCGGAGTTTTGAAAGGTCCGAGATGAGCGCCGTATACCTTGTATCCTTGCATCAAACTAATATGCTTCAAACCCGAAGCGATGGGTTCAATCGCTTCTACGATATTCACTAGCATAGCTAGATTTGGTGGAACAAGTTCAGCCCAAGTTGGACGGTCTTGATAGGCGGCATAGAAAATGTGTGTTACCTCAGTTAAACCGCTTAACTTCTTGCGGGTGTCATCTATATCGAGTAGATCCGCAGTCACATACCTAATACGGCCGTTAGATTCTCCGCCGCGACGCGATACGCCGATGATGTCCCAATCGGGGAGCGTAAGGAGATGATCAATTAGGTTGCGGCCGATAACACCATTTGCGCCTGCGACTAAGGCCACTTTGGGTGATATTTGGGATTCAATATTCATAGTGTCTCAGCTCCTTTTGTACTCTTGTGCTTTGTCCACTGTTATTGTGCATCAAGGAACCACACATGAGAAGTACGCACTTTGAAGTGCAGTAGGCACTTTTTTGTAACCCATTTGATGGTCCCTGTTCAATAAGGTAACGGTAGTCTAGGATTTAATTATCTTCGAAAAACACCCCGTTTCAGAGCGGCTTAGCCGAGAAACGGGGTGTTTTCTATTGTATTAAGTGAAATAAATGTACTTTGTGCAACTAAAACTCCCTAATTCGCCGGATGCAACTCTTTAGATGCACTTTGTACACTTATTTCTCCACTATTCGGCTGAAAAGTGGATTCGGCTGGGATTTAGATGTATGGAGTACAACTAAATTGCGGGTTATGCCCTTCATGTATTAAATAAATGCATAAAATACAACTAAAATTACACCAAGGTAAATTCATTAGTTCCCACGCGCTGCCACTTTTCTTCGATTGATCAACCTCTCCAGCCCCACGAAATGTAAGACCATAATCAGGCTTGAAGGGGCGATGAACGGCATCCCCAAATATTCTACGTTTAACCAAAGATTGATTTCCTGCAGAGAATTGCCGGATAGCTCAAGTGCAAAATCGAAGGTGTATATGGCTGAAGTGCAAGCGTTAGCAATGAAGGGTTTTACGCCCGCAAAATCGGTTTCCTTATAATAAGCGAGGATGGCGAGCAGGGCGTTCAGCACTCCGGAAATAGCAACGATCACAACTCTACCTCGCACATTTCAAAAGAGGGATTAGTGGTTATTACGGCGGAATCCTGAATAAAGTTAACCTCTTCTTTATCAGCAGAAACACATTATTTTAATAATCAAAAATGTCGCTATGGACAAAATGACGAAAAATAGCCGGAGGTATTTTACTCTTTGTCTAGTGTGAGTGTGAGGTTCAATGTGTAATATGTTAGTTAAAGCTACACAACAATGTAACTGTACTTAAATTTACAGGAAATATGTTATTAAATATGACATTAAAATATATAATCAGGAATGGGAGGGATAGGAATGTCAACAATACTGACAGAAATTCCTGAGATTAAGTTAGAGAACATTGAAATGAGGTATCAAACAGAATCGGCGGATGTTTTGGCGCTTCATAAGGTTAGTCTTGATATTGCTAAGGGGGAGTTCGTTTCTCTACTGGGGCCTTCCGGCTGCGGAAAAACAACACTGCTGAGACTAATGGCTGATCTCATTGAGCCTACTGGCGGTAATATAACTGTCGCTGGCAAAAGTGCCAGAGAAGCAAGGCTCGCCCAGAAATATGGCATCGTTTTTCAAAGCCCTGTGCTCTATGACTGGAGGAAGGTTAAAGACAATATTACGCTGCCTCTTGAATTGATGGGGACGAAGAAATCGGTACGTGAGGATAAGGCGCTGGAACTGCTGGAATTGGTAGGTTTACAGGGCTTTGCAGATAAATACCCATGGCAGCTCAGCGGGGGGATGCAGCAGCGTGTGGCAATCGCCAGAGCTTTGTCGATGGAACCGGAAATTCTGCTAATGGATGAACCGTTCTCGGCCCTGGATGAATTTACACGCGAACGCTTGAATGAAGAGTTGTTATCAGTCTGGAGTAAGGTTCAAAACACTATTGTATTTGTTACACACAGTATTCCTGAATCCATTTTTCTGTCCGATCGGGTGTTCGTGTTATCTCCACATCCGGGACGGCTATCCTCTGTTGTAGATATTCCTCTGCCTCGTCCGCGCACCGCCGAAATGAGAAACAGCCCGCAGTTTTTTGAGCTGATCGCCCGTATTCGCGATAGTTTCGAAGGGGTGTAGTTATGAAAGGAAACGGCCTGTTAATGCGGAGCCGCCTGCTCCCTCTTTTTGTATGGATATTCGGATTTCTGCTCTTGTGGGAAGTTGGTTCCTGGCTGTTACTGAATGTAGCGGAGACGCCGCTTGCGCAGTCCAAGTTGCCTTACGTGCATGAAGTTATGGGAACTTTATGGCAGTATAAAGGCACTCTTTTCAAAGAAGGTGGAGCGACTTTCGGCAGTGCGGGTGTCGGGTTTCTCCTGGGTGCTTCTGCCGGGATTGTGTTGGCGATATTGATGAGTATTTCGAAAATCGTTGAGAAGCTGACCTTTCCATATGCTATTGCTTCACAAATGATTCCTATTCTGGGCCTCGCTCCAATTATCTACGGAATTGTACGGGATGATCAAATCTCACGCATTATTATCTCGGGTTACATTACCTTCTTCCCCGTTTCACTTAATATGCTGCGCGGCTTGCGCAGTGTGGATCTATCGGCACTTGAGTTAATGCATTCCTATGCGGCTAAACCGTGGGCGGTGTACTGGAAGCTCCGTTTGCCGGCAGCTCTCCCCGGATTGTTCAGCGGACTTAAAATTGCTGCTCCGCTTGCGGTAACGGGTGCGATTCTGGTTGAACTTATGGGAGCCCAGCACGGGATCGGTGTTATCATGCTGCGCAATCTTTACTACGGCCCATCTCATACTTATATGTTCTGGTCTACGGTTATCGTTGGTGCTTTGCTCGGGATCGTGAGTTATTGGTTAATGAGTCTGGTCGAGCGTGCAGTAGCGCCTTGGCAGCCGGAGTTCCGCCCGAAAGGAGGTAGCCGCTAATGGATAGAAGCTCAGTACAGGAGGCGGCGTATATCCCCTCTCCCGGAAATGACGGAGTTCGTCGTTCGGCAGCAGCAGAGAAGAAAAGCTCTGGCTTACAACCTGAAGTTGAGGTGAAGTCCAAAAAGAGCGGGAAACCCGGAGGGTGGAAAAGATGGCTGAATGCCGGGGTGATTTTACCCTTGTTGGCAGGAGTTGTTTTCCTTACGCTGTGGGAGCAGCAGTTCTTTCACTCTATATTTGATCTGAAAAAATATCAGTTGCCCTTGCCGTCAGCCATTGCGCAGTCCATGAGAGAAAATTTCAGTCTGTTGTTATCTTATACCGGATATACACTGGCTGAGGCGGTTCTCGGGATGTTAGCGGGCTCCGCTATCGGATTCTTGATTGCCTTAACAGCAACGGCTTGGCCTCGATGGGGAGGTGGCAGTCTGACGATGGTAGCTGCCCTAAATGCCGTACCAATCGTGGCGCTTGCCCCCATTATGAACCTTTGGTTCGGAGATGGTATCGGTTCGCGGGTTGCGATTGTAACGGCAACTACAATGGCGGCAATGGCCATTAATGCCTACAAGGGCATGGCGGCAATCGATCCGCTGGCGCTCGATCTTATGCATTCCTATGCGGCGGGCAAGCCAGCTGTATTCCGCTATCTAAGGATTCAAAACAGCCTGCCGTATGTATTCACTGCGCTTAAGATCAATGCTACAGCCAGTATGATCGGAGCCATTGTCGGGGAGTTTTTCTTTTCCTCCAGAGGACTTGGGTATCTGCTCTCCAACTCTATCAAGGTAGCTAAAATGCCGCTTGGCTGGTCCTGTATCGTATTGGCTGCGGTGGCCGGCGTGTTATTTTACCTGGTTGTTGAAAGATTGGAGAAGATGTTTATCAAATGGCATCCGTCAGCCAGATCCTGATCCTGGAATTTACTTCAATACATCCGGCCTCAAGTGTTAGGGACGAAGAAGTCCTGCTTAAGCCGTTTGCATATAGAGCACCGCGATAGTAACCATACTGTGCATTCTGATTTGTGAGAGACTAAAAATTACGGTAGGGGGAGTTCAATTGATGAATGTGAAGAATCGGAAGTTTCGTGGTGTGTTGTTGTTGGCGGTTTTGATGCTCGTGATGACTGTGGTGGCAGGCTGTGGAGGGAATAGCAATGCCGCTCCATCTGCGGAACCGAATGCTGCGGCTAATGCTACAACTGAACCGGCTGCTGAGGCGACGACTGAGCCCGCTGCTGAGCCTGTTACCGTTAAGTTGCAGCTGAAGTGGGTACCGCAGGCACAATTTGCCGGATACTTTGTGGCTCAAGATAAAGGCTACTACGCTGAAGAAGGTCTTAAAGTAGAAATCCTGCCGGGAGGCCCTGATATCGTACCTGAACAACAAGTAGCAGGCGGTTCCGCAGATATTGGCGTGGATTGGGTGGCGAGCTTGCTGACCAGTCAGGAGCAGGAAATGCCGCTGGTGCAAATTGCTCAGATTTTCCAAAAGAGCGGACTTGTGTTGGTCTCCAAAAAGGATGCAGGCATCAGTGCTCCTGCGGATCTGAAAGGAAAAAAAGTAGGCAATTGGATGGGTGGCAATGAATTCGAAATCTTGGCCCTTTTTGATAAATATAAGCTCGATCCCAATAAGGATCTGAATTTCACGAAGCAAGGCTTTACCATGGATCAGTTCCTGGGTGGGGAAATTGATGCCGCCTCGGCAATGACTTATAACGAATATCAGGTTGCGTTGGAATCAGGAATCCCTGCTGCAGATTTGAGTGTCATTGATATGAATGATGAGGGTGTAGCGATGCTTGAGGATAACCTGTTCGCGAACAAAGAATGGCTGGCAGAGAATAAAGAAACAGCGGCTAAATTCGTCCGTGCATCCTTAAAAGGCTGGAAAGATGCTATCGCCGATCCTGCTGCTGCAGTAGATAGTGTGATGAAGCTGGCGGAAGCCGGCAGTACAACGAAGGAACATCAGTTAACCATGATGAATGAAGTCGCCAAGCTGATCCTTCCGGAAGGTTTTGATCCTGCCAAGATGGGTTATACCGATGCTGCGGCTTTCCAGCAAACTGCAGATATTGCCCTTAAATTCGGTGTGATCAAAACAGCTTCCAAAGTAGACGAAGCTTATACCAATGAGATTGTTGAGATGGCTAGCAAGTAAGCGATAAGCACAGCATATTTATCAATGGATGGCCGTCATTTTGGCGGTCATCTCCTTATAATCGGTGACTAGTTAACAGCAGATAGAGAAGAGAGGTGCAAGGAATGTCTCTACTGATTACAAATGCAGTTCGGGTTAAGAACTATGTGAATGGAGATTGGGTGGAGTCATCCTCCGGTCGGGATGAGGAAGTCATCAATCCGGCGACTGGGGAGGTCATAGCCTACGTGCCTATCTCAGGTCGGGAGGAGTTGGATGCGGCGGTCGAGGCTGCGTCAGCGGCTTTTCAATCCTGGAAAAAGGTTGCTGTGCCTCGGCGGGCGCGCTATTTCTTCCAATACCAGCAGCTGTTGGTGGAACACTGGAATGAGCTGGCGGAGCTAATTACGCTGGAGAATGGCAAAAGTCTCGAGGAGGCCTACGGGGAGGTACAGCGTGGGATTGAGTGTGTAGAGTTTGCTGCAGGTATTCCGACCTTGATGATGGGCAGTCAGCTGCCGGATATCGCAACAGGTGTAGAGTCGGGCATGTACCGCTACCCTCTGGGTGTAATCGGCGGGATTGCTCCGTTTAATTTCCCCATGATGGTGCCCTGCTGGATGTTTCCGCTGGCGATCGCCTGTGGCAACACCTTTGTGCTAAAGCCTTCTGAACGTACACCGCTGCTGGTAAACCGTCTCGGGGAGCTATTCACCCAAGCAGGATTTCCTCCGGGTGTGCTGAACATTGTGCATGGTGCGCATGAGGTCGTGAATGGCTTGCTGGAGCATGAGGAAGTTAAAGCGATCTCTTTCGTGGGCTCGCAGCCTGTGGCGGAGTATGTGTATAAGACTGGAACCTCCCATGGCAAACGTGTTCAAGCTCTGGCCGGAGCCAAAAATCATTCTATCGTGCTTCCGGATGCAGACCTCGAGAATGCCGTAAAAAATATTACTTCGGCAGCCTTCGGCTCCGCAGGTGAACGCTGTATGGCTTGTTCCGTTGTGGTGGTCCATGAAGATATCGCTGATGAATTGGTGGGCCGTCTGAAAAGGGCTGCGGATGAGCTCAAAATCGGAAATGGTATGGAGAAAGGTGTGTTCCTCGGCCCGGTGATCCGTCAGGCTAATAAGGATAAAACTGTGGCGTACATTGAGGCGGGTGAACGTGAGAATGCCAAGCTGGTGCGGGACGGCAGGGCAGATGCTGCTGTGAGCGGTGCTGGGTATTTTATTGGACCCACTATTTTTGATCATGTGAAGCCGGGTATGGTGATTTGGAAGGATGAGATATTTGCGCCGGTGTTAGCGGTCATTCGCGCCAAAGATCTAGGTGAAGCGATAGCTGTAACGAATCAATCACCGTTTGCGAACGGGGCTTGCATTTATACGGACAGCGCCAAGGCGATCCGTGAGTTCCGTGAAGAGATAGATGCGGGGATGCTGGGTGTGAATCTGGGTGTTCCTGCTCCCATGGCGTTCTTTCCTTTCTCGGGCTACAAGAAATCGTTCTATGGAGATTTGCATGCTAACGGCCGGGATGGCGTTGAATTTTATACTCGTAAAAAAATGATCACTGCACGTTATTAATCAATTCATATTAACCAATGTGGAGTTTGAGAGGAGAGAACGCTATGCAAAGCTTGGGGACGGAAAGTGAGCTGGCAATTAAGAAGGATCAGAAGTATTTATGGCATAATATCACCCCTTACAGTGAAGCCAACCCGCCAATGATCGCAACTTCGGCTAGCGGTTCATGGGTCACGGATATTCACGGGAATAAATATTTGGACGGTATGTCCGGTTTATGGTGCGTGAATGTGGGTTATGGCCGTAAAGAGCTGGCGGAGGCTGCTTATAACCAACTGCTAAGCCTGCCTTATTTTCCGCTGACGCAAAGCCATTTGCCAGCTATAGCTCTGGCAGAGAAGCTAAACGACTGGCTCGGAGATGATTATGTAATCTTTTTCTCGAACAGTGGATCGGAAGCGAATGAAGCAGCCTTCAAAATGGCCCGTCAATACCAGCAGCAGATCGGCCAGCATTACCGCCATAAGTTTATCGCCCGTTACCGCGGTTATCACGGTAATTCGATGGGGGCCTTGGCGGCAACCGGGCAGGCGCAGCGGAAGTACAAGTACGAACCACTCGGCGGAGGATTTCTGCATGTGGCACCGCCGGACAGCTACCGCCGTCCTGCCGGACAAACGGTAGAAGAGTTCAATCTGCAGTGTGCGCAAGCCATTGAGGATACGATTGTTTGGGAAGGTGTGGAGACTGTCGCGGCTGTGATTATGGAGCCAGTGATTACAGGGGGCGGAGTGATTGTGCCGCATCAAGTCTATATGGACCGGGTGCAGGAGATCTGCCGCAAGCATGGCGTGCTGCTTATTATTGATGAAGTGATTTGCGGTTTTGGGCGCTCCGGACGTAAATTCGGCCATCACAACTTCAATATTAAGCCTGACATCGTGACGATGGCAAAAGGGCTGACCAGTGCCTATCTCCCTCTGTCGGCAACAGCTGTACGTAAGGATATCTATGAAGTCTTCAAGGATAACAGTGATGACTATGGTTACTTCCGCCACGTTAACACCTTTGGGGGCAACCCGGCGGCTTGTGCATTGGCTTTGCGGAATCTAGAGATCCTTGAACAGGAGAGTCTTATCGAACGAGCGGACATATTGGGTGCTAGATTAAATCAAGAGTTCTCAGAACTGCTGGATCATAAGCTGGTGGGCGACATCCGCAGCTTTGGATTAGTTACAGGTATTGAGCTTGTTGAAGATAAAGTTACTAAGAAACCGTTGCATCTGGATACGGTAAAAGGAATTATAGCCAAGTGCAAAGCCAAAGGGCTTATTATCGGTAAAAACGGCGATACCGTAGCAGGATTTAATAATGTGCTAACCTTTGCTCCGCCGCTATCCTCAACTGACGAGGATATACAGTTTATTGTGGATACCTTTAAATCTGTAATGAGCGAGAGCTAGGCAGGGCGAACTTTTCCGGATAAAGAAGTTGGTAAGCTCGCAACGCCACCTGAATCGATATTCGATTCTCCGGTAACATAAAGTCTTCGCCGAGCAGTTCGGTGATTTTATCTAAACGGTAATAGAGTGATTGTCTGACAATGAACAAATTCCGTGCTGCAATCTGCTTGGAGCCGTCGTGGTCCAGATAGACACGGAGGGTCAGCATCAGCTCACTGCCCTTGGTCTGATCGTGGTCGATCAGGGGCCCGAGATAGCTGCGTATGAAGGCTTGAAGTGTTTTGCCGTCATTCAAGCTGAGCAGAAGCTGGAACACGCCGAGCTCTTCATAGAACAGTAATGACTTTTGGTAACAAGGGTATAGAGACAATGCTTGAACGGCTTCCTGATAACCGGCGTACGCATGTTTAAGCCCGGTATGGGGTTTGCCGACACCTATTATGAGCTGCAGGTCCTTTAGCTTCTCATCGGATCGGATGTGCTGTAAGGAATCGAGTGCCTGCTGCAGTCTGGGCTTGCCTGGAAGCTTGGATTGGATATCAAGAGCGATGACGGTCAGGCGGTTATTTTTGAGCGTGATAAGTGGACGCAGGGAATATTTCTCGAAGATGGATCTTAGGATGAGCGACAGGTGGAAGGTGATGGATTCCCAATCATTTTCGGAGCTGTTCCATTTCACATCCCGGGGATTCTCAATCTCGATCAGGCATACGCGGTACGGGAACTCGTTCATCACATTGAAGTCTGGTCCGACCAGGCCTTTAAGTCGCTTATCGTCTTCTATGCGGCCGTTGATCAGCTCATCAACCCATAGATTCTCCGAAAAAAGCTTACGCTCCTCCATATAACGCGTGCGAAGCAGCTCCTGAGCGATAGACAGCGATGCGGAGTCCAAAAGCAGGCAGTCGAACTCCTGTGGTTTGTGGGTACAGACCATCATGAGATATGCCCACGTCTGATCGAGAGCTCCAACAGGCTTAATCATCATGGTTTTGTTGCCATATTCACGTATATAAGGGGCCGCATCAGGCTGGCTGCCTTCCACCTCTTCGCCGAAGGCTGCGAAGAAACGAAGTAAAGGGGCTTGATCCTCGGGGGAAAGTGCCGGGAAGAACAGGGGTTTGCCTTGCAGCTGCATATAGACAATTTGTGTGCGGGTGCTTTTGGATAAGAGTTGAAGGACTTTGATTGCCCCTTGCGAGGTTAAGGTTAACCGGTGAAATTCACGCGAGATACTCTCCAACTCCTGAAGCATCCGGTGATGGCGGTTGATAATGAGGGAATGCAGATCCATTGTAATATCTACAAAGCGAACGGTGCGGGTGAAGATGATCAGCGGGAAGTCATGCTTATCGGCCAACTCGACTAACTCCCGCGGAACAGAGCTGAAGTAACTACCGATTTCAATGCAAAGACAGGCGGCATTTTTGTGAATTAGATTCTCCATAAACGCCAGTGAAGAAGGCACATCGACACCTATGCCAATACCCGTAGTCAAAATCATTTCCTCGCCATGAATCAGACTCTCGAAGCTGGCGCTTTCGAGTACATGCACCCAACGAATGGACCGATTAAGGCCGCTTTTTCCTCCGATCACCTCCGCTTCTGCGAACAGTGGTCTTTTTAGTGCATCACGAATCGTAAATACAAGCTCCCAATCCATAGCTGTTCCCCCTCACCTAATCGATAATCGTAAAAAATACACTTTTGAAATTAGACAATGTGTCTAATGTAACGAAAATAGGAATTGATTATAGTTTGTATATAATATGTTAGGATATATAACTTAACTCGGCAGAAGTTAGGGGAGTTCTGGTGATTTGTTTCTATTTTACTATAAAAAACACTTGTGGTAAGCAGAAAATTAAGGCAACTATCGTAATAATGTTATATTATATAACACATATATGCTGCGGGGAAGAGAATATGAGCTGTAACCTCGTAAGCACGCTGGGGAATTTTCCTCGAATCGACTGAAAGGCCTATGCTTCGGCATAGAAATAACCTAATACCAGATGGAGGGATAGCTGATGGGACATGATGCTCCGTTAACCACATTTACACCGGATATGTTTATGCGTAATTTCGCTGAGGCTGAGCCGGGACTGACCCGTAAAGGCGCCATTGATGAATCTAACCGCTGTCTCTATTGTTATGATGCTCCCTGCATTAAAGCCTGTCCGACCAGCATTAATATTCCTTCATTTATTAAAAGAATAGCCACGGATAACCTCAAAGGCTCAGCTCACACCATTATGGACTCTAATCCGGTAGGAGCCAGTTGCGCCCGCGTCTGCCCTACAGAGGAACTGTGTGAAGGGGCTTGTGTGCTGAATGATACCTCCGAAACGATAAAAATCGGCTTGCTCCAGCGTTATGCAACAGATTGGGCGATCCAAGCGCGAGTTCAATTATTTACAGCCGGTGAATCTAACGGCAAAAAAGTTGCTATAGTGGGCGGTGGCCCGGCCGGATTATCCGCAGCCCGCGAGCTGGCCCGTAAGGGATTTTCCGTTGTGATCTATGAGGCAAAGCCGTTGGCTGGAGGTCTGGATACACACGGAATCGTATCCTTCCGGTTGCCGCAGTCCGTATCCCTCTGGGAAGTAGATCAGGTAGAGAAGCTGGGCGTGGAAATACGTACAGGCGTAAAGGTCGGCGTAGATGTTTCGGTAGAAGAGCTTAAATCCGGCTACGATGCCATCGTACTGGCTGCCGGAATGGGCTATGTGCCCCCAATAGGAATCGAAGGCGAGCGATTATCAGGTGTATATGACGCTATCCAATTGGTGGAGAGCACCAAGTCGGGCGTTCCAACGCTGGAACTGATGGGCCAACGTGTGGCTGTCATCGGCGCAGGCAATACAGCCATTGATGGAGCAACGTGCTCCGTACGGCTTGGAGCGTCGAATGTGAAGATGGTCTACCGCCGAACTCGCGAGGAAATGACCGCCTATGATTTCGAATATGAATTCGCCAAGCAAGAAGGCGTAGAATTCAGCTGGTTAACCCTTCCGAAGCGAATCGTTGGCGATGAGCTTGGGAATGTCACTGGTCTTGAATGTGTGCAGATGAAGCTGACAGGTGAATTAGGCAAGGACGGACGGCTTGTCCCAATGCCAATCGAAGGCTCTGAATTTATAATGCCGGTAGATGCCGTAGTAGTTGCAATCGGTCAAAAGCGTCGAACTGACCTGATCGATGCCTTCGGCCTGCGGCATGAGTGGGGTGTTGTCGAAATTGATGAGACAACATACCGCACCTCTGACCCGCAAATCTATGCTGCCGGGGATATTGTCTTCGGTTCCGGTAAAGGCGAAGCCATGGTCGTATCCGCCGCCCAACAAGGCAAGGATGCCGCCTACGCCATCATCCAACAGTTCCTCCCCCAACAGACGAGCGTGATTGGCTCGGTAGTGTAGAAGGACTTAAAGATTTCTAATGATGAAGAGGTTGGAGTAACGAAGGGGAATTTTGGAACTGGAGGAGCGTATGCGTCCGCCTTTGTCTCCGGATTTCATCCGCAATCAGCGGTATAATCCAAGAAATCTGGAGACAACAGCGGCCGGAAGTCCAACATTCACCGTAGTTACGGAGGCACCGGACATAAATGTAATAATCTTTAATCTATTCACACTTTGGCGATTAATCAAAGGGAGGAACCATCATGGCAGATCTGAGTATTAATCTCGCAGGAATCAAGTCACCCAATCCATTCTGGCTGGCATCAGCGCCGCCTACCAATACAGGGTATCAGGTGCAGCGGGCGTTCGAGGCTGGTTGGGGAGGCGCGGTCTGGAAGACGCTTGGCGATCCGATTATTAACACCTCCTCCCGTTTCGCCGCCGTACATTTCAATGGGCAGCGGGTAGCCGGATTCAACAACATTGAATTAATCACCGATCGGCCGCTGGAAGTAAATCTGAAGGAAATCTATGAAACGAAAAAAAGATTCCCGAATCATGCAGTTATCGCTTCCCTGATGGTTGAGCCCACACAGAAGGCATGGCATGAGATTGTCAAAAGAGTCGAAGCTATCGGTGTCGACGGCCTGGAGCTTAACTTCGGTTGTCCGCACGGAATGGCAGAGCGGGGAATGGGCGCGGCCTCCGGGCAGCAGCCCGATCTCGTGCTGGCACAGACCTCATGGGTGAAGGAAGTCGCAACCACACCTGTTATTGTGAAGCTGACGCCTAATATTACGGACATTACCGTTGTTGCCCGCCATGCCGTTAAGGGAGGCGCGGACGCGATCAGTATGATTAATACGATCAACAGTCTCGCAGGGGTGGATATTCACAGCTGGAACACGATCCCGCATGTCGGCGGACAAGGTGCGCATGGAGGATACTGCGGCCCGGCGGTGAAGCCGATTGCCCTGAGCATGGTAGCCGAATGTGCCCGTGACCTGAACGTTGGCGTACCGATTTCTGGTATTGGCGGAATCTCCACTTGGCAGGATGTTGTTGAATTTATGCTCATGGGCGCTACCGGCATTCAAGTATGTACCGCTGTGATGCATCACGGCTTCCGGATCGTGGAGGAAATGATTGACGGCCTGAATAACTATTTAGATGAAAAAGGTTTGGCCTCCGTCACTGAGCTGATTGGTAAATCGGTATCCAGATATTCTAACTGGGGAGATTTGGATCTCAACTATAAGGTTGTCGCTCGGATTAACGAGGAGAATTGCATCAACTGTAATAAATGCCACATTGCGTGCGAGGATGCTTCGCATCAATGTATCGATATGTTGACCAACGCGGAGGGCAAGGCGATTTTGCAGGTGCGGGAAGAAGATTGTGTCGGTTGTAATCTCTGTTCTATCGTGTGTCCGGCAGATGGGGCTATTGATATGGTTCCGCTGGAAAGCGGATTGGCACCTATGACCTGGAATGAGCGGCAAAAAGTGATCAGTACATTGAACGGCTCCTATTCGGAAGCGGAGGTTGTGTAATCATGAAAAAGATCATTAAAAACGGAACCATTGTTACCGCGGCAGATACCTATATGGGAGATGTTGTTCTGGAGGATGGAATTATTACGGCGATTGGCTTGAATCTGGAAGCAGAGGGTGCAGAAATCATTGATGCGGCGGGCTGTTACGTATTTCCTGGCGGGATTGATCCGCATACTCACTTGGATATGCCTTTTGGCGGGACCATTACGGCTGATGATTTTGAGACGGGTACAATAGCTGCTGCTTTCGGTGGAACGACAACTGTAATTGATTTCTGCTTAACCGCCAAAGGAAAACCGCTGCAGGAGGCCGTGGATACGTGGCACCGTAAATCCGAGGATAAGGCCGTCATCGATTACAGCTTCCACCTGATGGTGTCCGAATTGAACGACACGGTACTGGGCGAGCTGCCGCAAATTATTGAGAGCGAAGGCATTACCTCCCTGAAGGTGTTCATGGCCTATAAGAATGTTCTTCAAGTAGATGACGGCACATTGTTCAAGACCCTGCAGACTGCCAAAAAAGAAGGTGCGCTTGTGATGGTGCATGCCGAAAATGGGGATGTAATTGATCATCTAGTGGAGCAGGCTTTGGCCGCAGGGAATACAGACCCGATCTACCATGCTTTGACTCGTCCGCCGGAGTTGGAAGGCGAGGCTACCGGCCGAGCGGCCTATTTAACGGAACTGGCTGATTCCCAGCTGTACGTAGTGCATGTTACCTGTGCCGAAGCGGTATGGAAAATTGCTGAAGCCCGTAAAAAAGGGCTGCGTATTTACGGTGAGACCTGTCCGCAATATTTGGTGCTTGATCAGACAGCGCTTGAGAAACCTAATTTCGAAGGTGCAAAATATGTATGGTCACCTCCGCTGCGTGAACAGTGGAATCAGGAGGTTCTATGGGATGCGCTGTGGAGTGGCAGCTTGCAAACCATAGGCTCCGACCAATGCTCATTCAATTTTAAAGGGCAGAAGGATTTGGGTCTGGGTGATTTCTCCAAAATCCCGAACGGCGGCCCTACCATTGAAGACCGATTTAGTATTTTGTATTCGGAGGGTGTCCTGAAGGGCCGGATTTCCCTGAACAAATTCGTAGATATCATCTCTACCTCCAGCGCAAAGCTGTTCGGATTATTTCCGCAAAAAGGTACGATTGCCGTAGGCAGTGATGCCGATCTAGTGATCTTTGATCCCAATGTGGAAAGAACCATTTCGGCGGATACGCATCATATGAATGTGGACTACAACGCTTTTGAAGGTTTTGAGATTAAAGGGGAACCGGTATCCGTCCTTAGCCGGGGCGAGTTTGTTATCCGCGACAAGACATTTGTCGGGAAAGTCGGAGCCGGGAAATACCTGCACCGGAAACGGTTTGAAGCCTCGGCCCCCCGCCCGCTAAAGACTAAAGTCAGAGAAGGGGTGGTCTGATGGCAGCCTATGAGGAGTTTGCGAAGGAGCAGCAGGCGATTGACGAGCTTCTTTTCAAAGGCTACTCTATTGCCGGCATCCAAGAAGACTTGGACGGTGCTAAAGTGAAGTTTGTTAGGGGAGAGCCGGCTAAGAGCAATGTAGAGCTTGTCTTGTTGACGGCGGATGCCCGGAAGTATGTAACGACCCTTGTTTTTGCAAATCAAAAGACAGTGGTGCTGTAAGAAAGAGACGTAACCATAAGGCTGCGGGGGAGAATCCCCGAGCCTTATTTGAGTTCGCCAGCTCTAAATAAACCATGTTGTTTATACAGGTTTGTCTTGTTATGTCTTTCTGCTTAAATATTCTGTACGGAGGATAGACATAATCAGCAGCGATTCGAAGCCTTTCTCGACCTTTACACAATCCCTCAACATGCCCTCAAAAATAAAACCCGCTCCCTCATATACATGACGCGCTCTTTCGTTATGATCCTTAACATCCAGCCAAAGCCGATGAGTTGCCGTGTTCTGGAAGATCCAATCCGAGAGGAGACGCAACGTCAATTTTCCGTAGCCGAGCCCTTTGGACTCAATGACAATACGTTTAATACATACTGCAAAATTGGGGTCCAGAAGGCCGGTAACGATGACGTAACCTGTTAGCTCTCCTAGTGCGTCAATAATAATGAGATGCAGCATATCCAAGTCGTGAAGTGCGGCTCGGTGTTCTTCTTTGGACCATTGACCGATAAAGGCACAATTATGTTGTGCTTGCTCTGCGGCTAATACGAACTCCAGGTCCTCCTCCGTTGTTTTCCTCAGTTGGAGTGATTCTGAATGAATCATTGATTCCTTTCCCTCTCTCTCATATGATTTCCATAAATTATATTACAAGAATATCATCAGGGTCATCCATCTACTGTAGAATCGGGAGAACACTACTTTATGTGAGATACTGGTATGATATAATAAAGAATCTTACACCCTATCCAAGAATGAGGACAAGCCATGGACACTACCAATCAACCCCCGAAACCGCCGCATAAAGCAACAATCGCAGATGTGGCCAAGGCAGCGGGTGTTTCCAAAACAACGATATCGCGCTACTTAAGCGGAGATTATAAATCTATTTCCAGCGCCACACTGATTAGAATCAAAGAAACCGTGTCAGAACTTCGCTACCGGCCAAACCGGATGGCAAGAGGACTTAGGCAGGACCGGAGCTATTCCATTGGGATGATTTTTGCGGACATTTCAAATCCATATTCCACTTCCGTACTTAGAGGTGCCGAGGATGTATGTACTAATCAGGGCTACAGCATGATTGTATGCAATACCGATAACGACCCGATCAAAGAAAAGAATTATATCGCCATGATGCAGGCTCACCGTATTGATGGCTTAATCATCCATCCGACCGGCCATAACAAGGAAATTCTGGAGGAAATGGCTGAAGACCAAATCCCTATCGTATTCATAGACCGAACTATCCAAGGGCTGAGTTATGACACCGTTGGAACAGATAATTACAATGCGATGTCCGAGGCGGCACGATTTTTTCTGGGACAGGGTTATGAAAGAATCGGTTTTTTCTCCCAGCCCTTTCAGAATGTCAGCTCGCGTTATGAACGGTACCAGGCTTTTATTGAGGTTCTTGGAGAAGCCGGCCATCCTAGCATAAATGACATCTATGAATTCGAAATCCGGAACCAGGATCAGTTCGAGGCGAAGTTGGATCAGTTTCTCGCCGAATCGGCTGACAAATCCCGTATGCTGTTCGCCGCCAATGCAGTCACACAGCTGAAATTGATTAATGCCCTGCAGAAGAGAGGGCTGCGCATACCTGATGATATTGGGATTTCGGGCTTTGACGATTCGGAATGGGCCCCCGTAATTGGTGCAGGTCTCACAACCATCGAACAACCTACCTATGAAATCGGACAAAAAGCGATGGAGAGGGTCTTGGAGCGTATCGGAGGCGACAAAAGTCCGGAGAGTCATCTTGCGTTGTCTGCGAACTTAATCATAAGAGGATCAACTCCTTCTAGAAATTAATAAATCTTGTGAACACTCTTGACGGAGAGCGTGTCTATATTGTATCTTTATGCCAATGAAACCGATTCCGTAAAACGGTTCCATTAACCATCAATTTTGCGCAAATTGATTTGTAATTCATCTGAAGTCGCCCTTGTAACTGGAAGGCGGCTTCCCTTTAACTCTTTTATGGTACCGATTCCGTTAATCGGTACCAGTTAGCGCTTTCATCAAATAGTCACCGTTATTTTGGTCATTAAAAGGAGAAATACTAATGGTTCAGGTTTTTACCACTACGGCGTCCCTCGGACCGCTGGCTGTTCAGCAGGGACAGGAATTTTGTATTCCGGTAGCCAAGGCTGCTGGATGCGCTGGAATTGAAATTCGAAGAGAGCTGTTTCAAGAAAACCCTTGTTTATCCGCTCTAGACCAACAAATTAAATCAGAGCGGCTCGTGAGTGTCTATTCAGCTCCGGTAGAGTTATGGAATGTTGATGGAACGCTGAATGTGGAAAGTCTGGATATCATCATTCCCGAAGCCCTTGCTATTGGGGCAATTTGGATCAAAACCTCGCTCGGGCACTATCTGCCTGGAACGTCTGATCTGACTGGCTTGGAGCATTACTGGGCAAATCGTGTTCCTGTAGAAAGCGCTTTAAAGTTGACTGTTGAAAATGATCAAACGCCTCATGGAGGCAATGTACGTAAGCTCCAGCGATTTTTTGAGGATTGCCATCAAGCGGGATTACGGATCTGTATGACCTTTGATGTCGGCAATTGGCACTGGACCGGAGAGGAAGGGCTGCAAGCTGCCGCTGCACTGGCAGGTAATGTCGGATATATTCACCTGAAGCATGTGGAGACGGTTAACGGAAAGCTCGTTACCTTAGGTCTTCCGGAAGAAGCTAACAGCTTATGGCGGAATATTCTTGCCCTTCTTCCTCAGGACGTACCTCGGACCATTGAGTTCCCGGTCGAAGGAGAGGACCTGACCCAAGCCCTGCAGCAGTACGTAGCGATGATAGCGGAAGCATAAGGAGGATTGTGTATGAAGGCATGCGATGTTGTAACATTCGGCGAGGCAATGGCTATGTTCATTGCCGATCGCCCCGGTGAGCTGCATCACATTGAGCAGTTTACTAAGGCGTTGGCCGGAGCGGAAACGAATGTTTCCACCGGTTTGGCCAGATTGGGCTTTAATATGCGGTGGATCAGCAAAGTAGGGGATGACTCGTTCGGGAAGTTTATCATTGAGGCCCTGCGCAAAGAAAACGTTGATGTAGAGGCTGTTCTCACAGACAAACGATACCCAACGGGCTTTCAATTGAAATCAAAGGTCGTAAATGGCGATCCTCAGGTCCAGTATTTCCGGAAAGGATCTGCTGCGAGCACGATTTGCCCCGCCGATGTTGATCCGACAGCTTTTACAAGCGCCAAGCATCTTCATCTGACCGGAATTCCGGCGGCGGTCTCAGCAAGCGCGAGGGAGCTGGCTTATGAGGCTCTTAGACTTATGAGAGTAGCAAACCGGACCATTTCGTTTGATGTCAATCTGCGGCCAAAGCTGTGGAGCAGTCAAGCGGAGATGGTGGAAGTCGTCAACTCCATGGCCTGCCAAGCAGACTGGGTTCTGCCAGGAGAAGGGGAAGGCAAAATATTAACAGGCTACTCCGAGCCAAGGGACATTGCGGCTTATTATCTAGAGCAGGGTGCCAAGCTTGTAACGGTAAAATTAGGGCCGGAAGGCGCATATTATCGTACTCCGACCGAAGAAGGTGTTGTCGAAGGCTTCTGCGTTCAGGTTGTGGATACAGTCGGAGCCGGGGATGGTTTTGCGGTCGGATTGATCAGCGGTTTATTGGACGGTCTGCCGGTTAAAGAGGCGGTTCGCCGCGGGAATGCCATCGGAGCCTTAGCTGTGACGGCAGCGGGTGACGCGGAAGGTCTGCCGACCCGCGCCCAATTGGAAGCGTTTATGATAGCATCCTGTATCCATTAATAAGGGGAGAAAATAACATGGAAATTAAAAAACTGGCACCCAGCCGGTGGCTAAAAATCATTCCTTTGGTCTTTATCACTTACAGCTTGGCCTATCTGGACCGGGCAAATTACAGCTTTGGCGCAGCATCGGGCTTGGCCAAAGACTTAAATATTACTGCAGCATCTTCTTCCTTACTGGGAGCGCTGTTTTTTCTGGGCTACTTTTTCTTCCAAATCCCCGGAGCAACCTACGCCGCCAATAAAAGCGCGAAAAAGCTGGTGTTCTGGTGTTTGATTCTGTGGGGAATGTGTGCAGCCGCAACCGGGATGGTAACCGATATCAAATTCCTATATATAATACGCTTTACACTTGGCGTAGTGGAAAGCGCGGTTATGCCGGCAATGCTGATATTTTTAAGCAACTGGTTTACAAAAGGAGAACGTTCCCGGGCCAATACATTTTTAATCCTGGGTAACCCGGTGACCGTATTATGGATGTCCATCGTATCCGGATACTTGGTAAACGGTGTAGGCTGGCGCATGATGTTTATTATTGAAGGTCTGCCTTCGATTATCTGGGCATTTTTCTGGTGGAAGCTAGTTAAGGATAAGCCGAAAGATGCTAAGTGGCTGTCTGAAAATGATAAGAAAGAAGTAGAGAAAGCGCTCCTAGACGAACAACAAGGCATAAAGGAAGTTAAAAATTACCGCGAAGCGTTCAAAAACCCGAAGGTAATCATGCTTTCCATTCAATACTTCTTCTGGAGCATCGGTGTTTATGGATTTGTTATGTGGCTCCCGTCAATTATCAAGAACGCTGGAAACACGGGGATCGTAGCAGCAGGTTGGCTTTCTGCCGTACCGTATCTGCTCGCCGTAATTATGATGCTGTCCGTTTCCTATTATGCTGACCGTACTATGAACCGCAAAGGCGTAGTCTGGATTTGTCTTCTTATCGGTGCTATCTGCTTCTACGGCTCCTACCTGATTGGACCGTCGAATTTCTGGTTGTCCTACGCTCTTCTGGTCGTTGCAGGCGGAGCTATGTATGCCCCGTATGGCCCTTTCTTTGCCATTATTCCAGAGCTTCTGCCGCGCAACGTTGCCGGCGGTGCAATGGCACTTATTAACAGCTTCGGTGCACTCGGTTCTTTTGTCGGGTCCTACATCGTCGGTTATCTGAACGGTTCCACAGGTTCTCCTGATGCATCGTATATGTTCATGTCGTTAGCTTTGGTCGCATCCGTTATTATGACCCTTGTGGTCAAGACTCCGTCCAGCAAGGTGCCGGACAATAAAATAGCGGCTTAATTTTACAAAAACAAAAACAGGCTCCGGGGAGCGCAAGCTAAACCGGAGCCCTAGATAAATAGAGCAGTACAGGAGGGAGTTACCTATGAGTAACCGTATTTCTACGATATCACCTTTTACAAGAGCCATATTGAAGGCGCATCTCTGTTCCTGCGGGGTGGATTATTCCAAAATGGATAAGCCCGTTATCGCTGTTGCAAATTCCTGGAACGAAATCGTTCCGGGACATGTTCATTTACGCCAGCTGGCTGACCGGGTTAAAGCCGGGATTGAAGCCGCCGGAGGATTAGCCCTGGAGTTTAACACGATTGCGGTTTGCGACGGTATCGCCCAAGGGCATTCGGGAATGAAATATTCGCTGCCGAGCCGTGAAACTGTGGCCGACAGCGTAGAAATAATGGTGAAGGCCCATGGTATTTTTGATGGAATGGTAGTTTTAAGCTCCTGTGACAAAATTGTCCCAGGCATGTTGATGGCAGCTGCCCGTCTCAATCTACCCGGTTTGGTCGTTTTGGGCGGAGTAATGCCGAATCATATTAAGCCAAAAGAATCTAAGGCGGCAAGAAGGCAATTCCTGGATGGAGAATTGGACGAGAAAGGTTTAGTCGAAATCACCAATCAGTACTATCCCGGACCTGGAGCCTGCCCGTTCCTCGGCACGGCTAACACGATGCAGGGGCTATCCGAAGCCTTGGGCATGGCTATGCCGAGCACATCCTGGATGCAGGCCTTGTCCGATGAACAATTGGATGCTGCAGAGGAAGCGGGACGGCAGGCGGTAGCTTTGGTGAAGCAGGGATTGACACCGAAGGAAATTATGACGCCTGAAGCTTTTGAGAACGCCATTTCCGTGCTGCTCGCCATGGGGGGATCTCTGAATGCGTGTCTGCATCTTCCTGCAATCGCTCATGAATTGGGGATTGATCTTCCGATGTCCCTGTTTGACGAAATCAGCCGCCGAGTTCCCTTCCTAGCGGGAGTCACTCCTAATAATAATGAATACACCACCAATGATCTGCAGCGTGCCGGAGGAATGCCTGCTTTGATGAAGGAGTTGGGTGCTCATCTGCATACGGGTGTTATGACTGTTACCGGCAACTCCGTCGGGGTTAATATCGCGGATGCCATTGTATTGGACCGTGAGATTATCCGCACACTGGATCAGCCGATTGACAAGGAAGGCGGAGTGGCTGTCCTGAAGGGAAATCTGGCACTTGACGGTGCCCTGATCAAACAATCGGCTGTTGCTCCAGAGCTGAGAAGCTTTACGGGACCGGCCAAAGTATTCAATTCTGAAGAGGCATTCTCGGATGCCTACGAAGCTGGACTTATTGAAGAAGGAGATGCAGTTATCATCCGCTATGAGGGACCGAAAGGCGGACCGGGCATGCGTGAGCTTCACCGGTGCACGGAAATCCTCGGCAAGTTCAAACGCGCCGCTCTAATAACGGACGGCCGCTTCTCAGGAGCTACTTCCGGCTTGTCTATTGGCTACGCCAGCCCTGAAGCGGCCGAAGGCGGAACCATTGCACTGGTTATGGATGGGGACCGGATAGAAATCGATGTACCTTCCCGCAAGCTTCATCTTCACGTATCGGAAGAAGAATTGGTCAAGCGTACGAAGAAGCTGGAACATATCAAACGCGAAGCGAGCAAGTATCTGCGCCTGTATGCGGAGCATGCTTCTTCAGCTGCGCGTGGCGGAATCCGTATCTTTAAGGAGGATTTTTAATTATGCCAAAAGTAGTTGCTCTGCCACGTTCGTTCTCCCGTTCGGAAGAAGCCAAGGACCTGCTTACTCAGGCAGGGTTTGAAATTATCTGGAATTCTGAGGGCCGACCTTTAAATGAGTCGGAGCTCCTGATAGCTATTAAAGGCGCCGATGCGCTGATTACCGGCATCGACGAAGTGACCGGGAAGGTGCTGGAGGCCGGAGCTCCGACCTTGAAAATAGTCGCAAAATACGGCGTCGGCTACGATAACATTGATGTGGCGGAGGCTGATCGGCTGGGCATTCCGGTGACTATTACACCGGGAGCTCCGACCCGTTCGGTTGCGGAGCTGGCTTTAAGTCTGATGCTAAGTGTTGCACGCCATATCCCGCAGATGAATGCCGGAGTAAAAAGCGGCGGTTGGGATCGCATTACCGGCACAGAGCTTGGAGGGAAGGTATTGGGAGTGGTTGGGCTGGGTGCTATCGGTGCTGAGGTTGTGAAACGGGCGGCAGCGTTTGATATGCAGATCATTGCATATGACGCTTATGCCCGTCAGGATCTTATCGACCAATACGGCGTCAACTATGTAACTCTCCCTGAGCTGTATGCTCAGTCGGATATTATTACCCTGCACGCTCCCTCTCTTCCCGAGACGATAGGGATGATCAATAAGGATTCTCTGGCACAAATGAAGAAGACGGCTTACCTGATTAATACTGCCCGGGGCGATCTGGTCGTCGAAGAAGATTTATACGAAGCCTTGTCCAAAGGTCAAATAGCGGGAGCAGGTCTGGATACCTTTATTCAAGAGCCTCCGATAACTCTCAATATCGTCGGTTTGCCTAATGTCGTAACCTCTCCTCACGTTGGTTCCAACACCGTAGAGGCCGGTTACCGTATGGCCCGGATGGCTGCGGAGGAAGTGATTAGAGTACTATCCGGAGAACAGCCGAAGTTTCCGGTCAAGAAATAGCCTATTTTAAAGTGCAAAGGGGAACAGGAAATGAATAAGCTTAGAGTTATTCGCCAAATCCATGAGGAGGGCGTCGTAGCTGTTCTTCGCGGAGACTCTCCCGAAGAAGTGGTGGAGATGGCGGAGCAAGCTATAGCGGGCGGGATTAGAATTATTGAAGTAACTATGACAGTTCCATTTGCCCTCAGAGCGATAGAAAAGCTGGCTTCTGTTTATTCCAGCACTTCACAGGATCCACAAAAGTATGCTGTTATTGGAGCGGGAACGGTGCTTGATCCCGAAACAGCCCGTGCCGCCATTTTGAGCGGGTCAGAATTTGTTGTTGGTCCCTCCCTTAATCCCGAAACGGTTAAGCTGTGCAACCGGTACCGTATTCCGGTGATGCCCGGCGTTATGACGGCCAAGGAAATTCAGGAAGCCCTGGAGCTCGGCGTTGATGTGGTGAAACTGTTCCCGGGGAATTTGTATTCACCGTCCATGATCCGTGCTATTAAAGGGCCTTTGCCCCAAGCCAACATTATGCCGACAGGCGGAGTGAACCTGGACAATCTTAAGGATTGGGTAAAGGCGGGTGCCTTTGCTGTCGGAATCGGCTCGGATTTAACGTCCGAGGCTGTCCGCTTACAAGATTACACATTGATCGCCAAAAAATCGGCCGAATATGTAGAGGCCTTCAGATTATCCATCAGTTAAGGTAGAGATCAGTAAACTACATGATATCCCCTCACGGCAGACAGTGAAAAGAGTTCATTGACGATGAATTCAGGAGCTATCGATCGGAGGGGATTTTTATTGTGCTATAAAAGACAGAACGCTAATCATGTATAATAGGGATGTTAAGATTAATAGATAGGTGAGGAGTACGCCGATTTTATGGGAACACTGGATATTATGTCATGGCTGACAGAGGATAAATTGCTATATATGCTGGAACAATATCGATCGCTCGGGTCGATTCCCGGTATAGGGTTGGCCTTTATGAAATCATTCGTGCCGCCGCTCCCAACAATCGGCATTGTAGGATTGAACGCAGCAGTATATGGATTATGGCTCGGTTTTTTATACTCTTGGATTGGACTGGTTACCGGTTGTGTAACTACTTTCCTGGTCATACGTAAAATCGCTTCCCACCGGTACTTAAAGAAATGGGCGAAACGGCCCAAGGTGGCAAAAAGTATGATTTGGGTCCGGCAGAGCGGTTTCAGCTATGTCTTTTTGCTTAGTCTTTTTCCGGTAGGACCTTTCGTAGTTATTAATATGGCTGCGGGGCTGGCGGGTATGAGGCTGCGCTCTTATCTCATTGCGTTATGTGCGGGCAAGGCCATAATGGTATTCGCTGTGTCGTATATAGGGAATGATGTAGAACGGTTTATCCGTCATCCGTGGGAAGTGATATATGTGCTGCTGTTTATCGGATTGTCACTGTGGGGCGTCAAGGCGATAGAGGCGCAATTTGCCAAAGCGGCACGGCGGAACGGGAAGGGTAATGTATAGTGTTGTTAATGGCTATAATTTATACCACAACAATCTGAGGAGGTCTCGCATGAAGTTTCGCAAGCTGGGCAGTACAGGGATAGATGTATCAGTGATTGGTTTAGGAACATGGCAGTTTGGCGGAGAGTGGGGCAAGGATTTCACTCAAGCTGAAGTGGATGCCATGCTTGATAAGGCGGGTGAACTCGGAATTAATCTGTTAGATACAGCAGAATGCTACGGTGATCACTTGTCTGAGAAGTTTATCGGGAGCTATCTGGCCCGCCGCAAGCGGGAGGATTGGATTGTGGCGACGAAGTTCGGTCATCACTTTACAGGTCATCTGGAGCGGGAGCAGCTATGGAACGCGGATGATGTATTGAAGCAGCTGGATGATTCCCTGCGTGCGCTCCAGAGTGAATATGTGGATCTGTATCAATTCCACTCCGGAACGGATAACGATTTCAATAATGACAAGCTATGGAGCATGCTGGACAGACAAGTTCAAGCAGGCAAAATCCGCCATCTGGGCATTTCCATCAGCGCCTCCAACCAAGGAGTGTATCAGACGTCTTCTGCACCGGGAGTGCAGGCAGAGGTTATACAGGTTGTATACAACAGGCTTGATCGTAAGCCGGAGGAACACATTTTCCCGCTATGCCTGGAACATCATTTGGGTGTGTTGGCACGCGTTCCGCTGGCCAGCGGGTATTTAAGCGGCAAATATAAGCCGGATGCGATCTTCCAGCCGGGTGATGTTCGGGCTAACCATAATGAGGAGACAAGAAACAAACAGTTGAAGGAAGTAGGAGAGATCGCTGCCAATGAAGTACCGCGTGATATTCCTATGGCACAGTGGGCGCTGGCATGGTGCCTGCAGAACCCGGCTGTGACCAGTGTAATTCCGGGCTGTAAAAATGTAGAGCAGGTGGTCTCCAATGCAGAGGCCGCTAAACTGGATATGGTGAAAGCAGACTCTCGCTAAGCAGATGGATTAGTTTACAAGGCTCCACACTTCGTGGGGCTATTTTTTTGAGCATTATCTCCGCCCCAGCGGCTCGTTTCCACGAATTCTAATGTACTTTAACACTATAATCGGCCCAAGTAGCTCGTTTCCACGAGTTCTAATGTACTTTTACACTATAATCTGCCCAAGTGGCTCGTTTCCACGAGTTCTAATGTACTTTTACACTATAATCTGCCCAAGTGGCTCGTTTCCACGAATTCTAATGTACTTTTACACTATAATCGGCCCAAGTGGCTCGTTTCCGCCCATTCTAATGTACTTTTACACTATAATCGGCCCAAGTAGCTCGTTTCCGCCCATTCTAATGTACTTTTACACTATAATCTGCCCAAGTGGCTCGTTTCCGCCCATTCTAATGTACTTTTACACTATATTCCGCCCAAGTGGCTCGTTTCCACGAATTCTAATGTACTTTTACACTATAATCGGCCCAAGTTGCTCGTTTCCACGAATTCTAATGTACTTTTACACTATATTCCGCCCAAGTGGCTCGTTTCCTATATCGTAAAAAGATTGCGAATTTTGACCTCAGACTGCTTCACGGCACTGTTGTGCTCCCAGCTATTAGTTATGGGATTATATAGGTAGTCCCTTTGCCATTCCTTGATGTGGTGTGCAATTGATCTTACGGCAGCTACAATCGTATAAACTTCCAGATCCGTCATGATCGGGTGAAGGGAAATGCGGACCCAGCCTGGTCTTTCCGACTGATCGCCAGTATTCAGAGTCTCTGAAATCTGAGAGGACAGCTTCTTGCTGATTCCGAGCAGATAGTGACCATAAGGACCGGCGCAAGCGCAGCCTCCGCGGGCTTGAATCCCGAAACGGTCATTGAGCAGCTGGACAATGAGGTTGTAATGAATGTTCTTTATCGTAAAAGAAACGATGCCCAGGCGCCGGGTATGGTCGCCTGCCAAGACTACCAAGCCGGGTATAGTATCCAGACCTTGAAGCAGCTTCTCGCATAGCTCCCGTTCCCGAACCCTCATATATTCCACTTTCATAGTTTCCTTCAGATTAAGACACAGAGCTGTTCGAAAGGCTGGCAAGAATCCAGGTGTTCCCCCGTCCTCACGGGCTTCAATATCCCTTGTATAACATCTTCCGCCCCAAGGATTTACCCATACGACTGTTCCTCCTCCCGGCTCATCAGGGAAACGGCGGTTGTACAGCTCAGCATCGAATATTAGGATTCCGCCTGTGCCGGGGCCTCCCAGGAATTTGTGGGGAGAGAAAAAGATGGCATCCAGCTTCTCCGATGGGGATGGAGGATGCATGTCTATATCTGTATAAGGAGCACTGGCGGCACAATCTACAAAACAATACCCCCCATGCTTGTGCATAACGGCAGCGAGCTTATGATAGGGTGTTTCTATACCGGTTACATTGGAGCAAGCGGTAAAGCTTCCAATCTTCCAACGCCGATTGCGATAGAGATGAAGGATATCGTCAAGCTGTCTCGGGTCGATACTGCCATCTTCTCCCGGAGGCACAACAATCAACTCCCCGATACTCTCCTGCCACGGCAGAATATTGGAATGATGCTCCATATGGCTGATAAAAATAACCGGTCGATCCTCCGGCGCTATCATCATTTGTTCCTGAAGCCAGTCTGGTTTATTCAGACCGAGTATCCGCTGAAGCTTATTGATGGCTCCTGTTGTGCCGTAACCGCAGAACAGCAGCGCATCATCCGCTGTGGCATGGACATGCCTTTTAATTATGCTGCGGGCTTCGTTGTAGGCTAGAGTCATGGTAAGTCCGGTAGTATTAGATTCAGTATGCGGGTTAGCAACATAGGGGCCAAAGGTCTCCAAGAGACGGCGTTCGATAGGCTCATACAGACGACCGCTTGCGGTCCAGTCGGCGTACAGCAAGGGCTGTCTACCATACGGGGTGGTGATCTGGTGTCTTATGCCAATAGTATGTTCACGAAAAGTCCTGAAATGCTCTTGCAGCGAAGTCGGCGTCTCTGTAGAAGAAGCGGGAATAATACTTAGCATGGGACAATCCCTCCAGCCAGCAGTTTCTCCGAGAAACGGTGCCATCCCTAAAAGGACGGCGCAGCCGTTTCTTCTTGGCCTCAGTATATGCCTGCTTGAGGGAATAGGTTAATGCCCATATTGGCTAAATAAACAGCTGCATATCGCTTTCCAGAGCGTCCTTCAAGTAGGCGGAGGCCTCGATGATCTCTACCTCAGGTAGCAGTTCCTCCGGCTTGAAGCCCATGATTTCTACAGAGAGCTTGCAGGCATAGAATTTGATCTTTTTTTTGCGTGCACCTTTTAGAAAATGAATCAGCTTTGGCGCTCCTTGATCCTCGATCATCTCCTCCAGCATCACCCGTCCAAGACCGCTGAAATTCATGCGTGAGAGTGGCAAATGCTCCGGTCCCTTTGGGGTAACCACGTCCATAATCTTTTCGTAGATGGTTTTGTCCGCAAGCGTCATCGTCTCAGGATCACGAATCAGGAACAGTCCCCAGAAGGCAAAGAACATCGAAACCTCCACATCGATATCTCTAGCTGCATTCGCCAGAATTAACCCTGCCATGGCCTTGTCATATTCACCGCTAAACATTAGTAGATTGAGCTTTTTACCCATTGGTCGCCTCCGTTAAATCTGGAATGACCTTAGTATGGATCCGCTCTGTAGAAGGTATTCATTGAACTGTAATAGGAGGGTATTTGCCCGAGTCTTTATCACAAACAAAAAAGCCCCCTATCCGGAGGCTTATTCGTGTGAGCAATTAACACTATGCTGTACTATTCTAGTTTGTCGTCTTTGGTCTGTTCTGGATCCAACGGACGAAGGAGGTCGTAGTGACGGGCCGCAAGCCATACGCTGCTAGTGAACAGCACGATAAGTCCCAATATAATCGCAAACCGCCAATCGCCAGCTTTAAAATTCAGCTGCAGGACTGTTAGCACCAAGGCTACCTGCGTCCAAACGAGAGTTCTCTTGCGCAACGCTCCAATATCACCAGCCATCGTAGGCATGCCACGGATGATACGGTAAGCAAGAATTGCAAGAATCAGAGCAAAAATGGCCGTCCCCAACAGCTCGGAAGTCGTAAATATATTCATCTTTTTCAAAGTCCTTTCTTGGGTTCCCTAGGATTATATAATTGTAGTATAGCCCATTATCGGAATAGCTTGCGAATTTCATCGGCAGGCAGCGGCTTGTAGAAGAAGAATCCCTGAATATGATGACATTCATGCTCTATGAGGAAATCAGCCTGCTCCTGGGTTTCCACACCTTCAGCAATCAGCTCATATCCCAACTGGGAAGCCACCAGAGCGATCGATTTGATAATCGTTTCATCAATAGTGCTGACACCAATTCCAGTAATAAAAGTTCGATCGATCTTGATTTTATTGACCGGGAAATGCTTTAAATAATTCAGTGAAGAATATTTTGTACCGAAGTCATCGATTGACACGACAATGCCGCGGTCACGCATCAGCTGCAAGAGCGGATAATGTTCTTCCAGAAGAGCTGTGCTCTCCGTAATTTCAAACTCCAGGATATCGGTCCCCAAGTGGTATTGATCCAGAAGGGAGAATAAATTCTCAATCAAATTACGATGGTAGAACCAGCTGTTCGAGATATTGATGGAGGTTCGCAGCAGCTTCATATTGTCTTCCCGCCATTGGCACAGCTGTCTGCATACTTCTCGAATGACCCAGTCAGTAAGCTGAATCATCAGTCCGGCCTCTTCAACGGCACCAATAAAATGACCGGGTCCAAGCAAACCCTTCTCAGGGTGATTCCAACGGATAAGCGCTTCTAGACCCGTGATTTCCCCGGTAACAGCATTAACCTGAGGTTGATAATGGAGAACGAACTCATTATTCGCTAGAGCAGATCGCAGGTTTTTGGCAATCATTGTCTTTTTACTAAGCTTCTCTCTTAAGTCTTGATTGAACAGGAAATAGTCAGGTCCATCCATCATTTTTGCTTGGTACATTGACATATCCGCAAATTTCAATAAGTCTTCTATGTTCATAGAATGCTCTGGATATAGTGAGACACCAATACTTGTCGATAAGTTCAGCTGGGTTCCGGCCATGTAAAGTGTTGCGGAGATGAGTGACCTAATTTGATCGACGACCACAGAGATTTGATCACGCGGTAAATCTCCGAACAGCATTACAAATTCATCCCCGCCTGTACGGGCAAACATTCGAAACGGTAGATTTCCGCCCACGATCCGTTTGGCCAAAGTCTTAATGACCTGATCACCTGCTGAATGTCCCAGTGTATCGTTAATTTCCTTAAATTTATTCAAATCCAGGAATAAAAGAGTATAGGTCTGAGTAGGTTTTGCGCTTTGAAGCAGCCGATCAAATTCGTCCATGAAGTACCGTCGATTTGGAATCTCAGTCAGACTGTCGTAATAGGCAAGCTTCTCATACAGACGTTCGGATACACGCAGATCGCGGGTGCGAATACTGACTATGCGCTCAAGCTCCCTATTGAACCGCCTTTGATGCCATGTTATGTACAATATGAAAGCGATGATTATAAGGAAGGCGAAGTCGATGAAAAGGATGTCCCGCAGTGCTGACCATTTCTTTTGCGGATCCAGCGTGAGACCCATTAACCATTCCTGGTTATAGAGTTTGATAGGAACCGTTATTATTCTGCCTGACTTGCTGTGCTCATTACCGAATAGATAGGTGCCATCTTCCTTAGTAACAAAAACGTCAGTGTCCTTCAAGAGGAATTGATTCACAATGTCATCAATACGCAGAGTTACAGAGACTATACCGCTAAAGGTATCACCATCGTACAAGGCTTGCCGGATAATCATGCCATTATTGCCTTGAGCAAGGGTTCGCGGACCATCAACGGTTATTGTGCGTGATCGAATGGTTTCTTGAATCATTCCCGGTGTGGATAAAGAGGACTCCAGAAGCAAACTCTTATTTTGAATCGCAGTGTTGCCTAAAAGGGGATAAAGGTAATTAATAATGCCATTCGGTGCTACTATAATGTTCATTACGTGTTTGGAATTGTTGTAGGCCATAGCTAAATAGCGGTTGATAACCATGGGGTCAGCTTCAAAGCCAACCGTTTGGATGAAAGAACTGACACCTTTTACAATCGATACTCTCTCTTCAATATTCGATGTTAGCATGATTGCCTGTGAGGACAAATCGGATTTCAGGGCTTGGTATTCCCGTTCCACCGATAAGGTATAGTAGTAGAATAAAGAGATCTGTAGAACGACTAAGAAGCCGAGGATGATCGTTAAAGGCTTTTTATTAATGAAAGCCATAAATTGCCTCCGATATGCGAAATTCAACATTATTTACTGAAACTAAGGGAACGTTTCCCACGCCGCGAGAAAAATGTCGAGAATTGTCGTAGGTGTCTCTATAGCATGTCATTTTTATAGCCATTGCGCAAGAAAAATCATGATAATAATTCTTTGGAAAATAAAAAAAGGATAGACGGGTATCGCCCCGTTCGGGCGATTACTCGTAAATCCGTTTATCTGAAATATAAGAGTATTAATATTTCGGAAAAGCGGATATACCGCCTTAGGGTAACCCAAGCATTACTTGGGCTAAGGCAGTAAACCTGCTGATACTTCTCAGCCTATTTCTTGAATATACGAAGCGGAGCCCCGACAGGTAAGAAAGTGCGTCCGAAATGAGCGTTTAGTACAGATGCACCGCAGCCATAAAGTGAAACAATACCAATGGCAAGCTCGGAGATGGCAGCAAGCTTATGGAAGGCTTCAGCAGCGATTCCAAAGGAGTCGAACATGAGTCCAAGAAACAGGAAGTCGATCAATATGAAAATGATGAGCAGTACCTTGTTGGTTTCTACGGCACCGATCGTCATAAACAACGTGAAGACCAAATAGCCAAGGAAAGCGAAGCCAAGTTGCTTAGGGTCTACAGCTTCAGCCAATACGGTACCGAATACACCTAGCTTGATTAGCCAACTGCCGGCCATGCTGAACCAGAAGAATGCATAGGCACCGAAGGCCGTCATACCAAATGTATTATTGTGCTTTGCATCCTGGATGGACGCAAACAGTTGGGCAAATGCTCCAAGAAAAACTGCCCAAGGGAGAACAAAACTAAGGCCTGATGTAATTTCAAGTTTCTGAGATGAGGCAACGAGGGTAACAATAGCCAGTCCGAGTAGACCGATTGCACTTGGGTCGGCGGTGACTATTTTGACTGATTGAGTGGATTGAGATTGTGCTGACATGTAAGAAAAGCCTCCAATATTTATAGAAATGTTCGCTCAAAATAACAGCACCCAAGGGGGCGCTGTTATTAAGCCTGCCTATCATATCATATCGTTAATAAATTGCCTATAACCTACTATCATTATTTGTCGTAAAATGGAGTATCTTGTGACAAAAAGGAAATAATTTCTGATGCATTTAGCGGTTTGCTAATATAATACCCTTGCAGCTCGTCACTACCCAAACTAAGCAGCATATCAAATTGTAACTTCAGCTCGATACCCTCAGATACGACCAGCAGACCGAGATTATGACTAAGCTCTATGATTGCTTTAACCAAGGTATCATCAGACTGTGAATGGGTGATCTCAGATATGAAGGAGCGGTCGATCTTGATTACATCTACAGGGAAGCGTCGCAGGTAACTTAATGACGAGAACCCTGTACCGAAATCATCCAGTGAAATCCGGAAGCCGTGTTCTCGAAGCTTCTGCAGGGAGGTGAAGAAGCTGTCACCTGACATGAGTACGCTTTCAGTGATTTCGAGCTCCAGGCTGAAAGGAGTAAGGCCATTATTCTTCACTGCCTCTAATAATTCATTCAGGAGGTACGGCTGCATTAACTGCATAGCGGAAATGTTAACAGCGGCTCTTAATGAAAGGCCCTGATCATTAAAGCTGCGCAGATCCCGGCAAACCTGCTGGAATACCCATCTTCCTATGTTAACGATCGAACCGTTCGTTTCAGCCAGTGGGATGAATTCGGAGGGAGGGATAGCGCCATAGGTCGGACTGCTCCAACGCAGCAATGCCTCAACCTTCCTAATTCCCAACTCTCCTGCTGAAAGTATAGGCTGGTAATGAACCTCTAACTCCTGGTTATCTATTGCCGATAATAGCTGCTGTCTTAGGACTTTTTTCCGGCGAACGCTTTCTTCGAGTATATCTGAATATTGGAAGAAGTTGTTCCGGCCGGTTTCCTTTACGTGAAACATGGCTAGATCGGCTTGCTTGACCAGAAATTCGGCATCCTTTCCATTCTCAGGATACACGCTTACACCAATGCTGGCTGTACTGTATAGAAGTTGTCCATGAATTTTATGGGGGGCTGATAAAGCCTCCTGAATTTTTTGTAGATGAAATGTAATATCATCCTTCTTGCGGATGTCGGCTAACAGTATGGTAAACTCATCGCCGCCTAATCGAGAGGTCAAGTTGGAGTCGCCCACAGCACATGTTATGCGTCTAGAAATTTCCTTCAGAATAGCATCACCATAATCATGACCCCAAGTATCGTTAACTGTCTTGAAATTGTCAATATCAATGAACAGCAGCGCAATTTGCGAATTATTCTGCTTGGCTTTCTCTATCTCCTCACTTAGCCTTGTGAAAAATAAGGTTCGATTAGGTAGCTGGGTAAGAGGATCAAGCTTAGCTTGCAGTTGAAGACTCTCTTGAGCAGACTGTAAAGAAGAGATCATAGCATTGAACTCATGCTCTATATCACTGAATTCATCTTTTGCGGTGCTGACAATTCGAATGGACAAATCCTGACTGCTGCTAATCGAGCGTATTTTTCTATTTAATGACGCCATGCGTTGTAGAATGGATCGGTTTACATAGATAACAATGGCGATGCTCGTTATTAAGGTGATCGAGAAGAAAACCAGTCGGAAGCTTCGAATAGATTGCAGACCGCTCTGATAAATTTCCCTGGGTTGGTCTATGGTCAGAACAATGCCTGGGTTCCCGAATACGTCGGCAATGTGAGTATGTATAGTTAGAAGATGCTCAGTCCGAGAGGAAGTCCATGTCGTTTGCCCCTTACTTTCCTCTAGAAGACCCGGGGTGACAGGGGTTAACTTGATGCCGAGAGGGCTCAGTCGGCCGATTCGCTTAATTTCATCATCGTCAATCATTCTTCCGGCAATGGCAATTCCCTGCATGGTCCCCGTATTATTGCTTTTGACAATAGGTAAGTAGGTAATCAACATCGGACCTTCATCTAGGAGAACAATTCCCGAAATACTGTCCCAAGTAGGGTTCGTTGCAGGGGGATCACTTCTGATTTGGGAAAAAAGTCTGTAATACTCAGCCGGCAGCGGAGAAACATTGTCATCCTGACTACTATTGTAGGTGCCGCCATATACAGTATCGCCATACTTGTTTAATAACGCGATCATATGGAAGTTGTTAGTTTCATATGTGGTTTTGTCATAATTACTTAAAATATAGGGTTGCTGTGCGTGATCAACCTTGGGTGAAGCTGTAGTTACAAATTGGTAGGTATCATCCCACATCGAATAATTAACGAGACTCGTCTTCATCATTTGTAATTCATCATTGTAGGAAGCGACAATATCATGCAAGGTGTTGTGCAGATTGGCCTCATCCAGCTTGTCAAATCGATTGAGTAGAATAAGTTGTACGAATAAATAAGTCACTCCAAGTCCGACCAAGGAGACACAAGTGATAAATAGGGCTATTTTTTTACGTAATTTCATAGGGACCCCTTATAGTAACTTGAGATATTTGGAAGTTTTTCACTATTAGTGTAGCATGATTATGGCTATTTTGGCAGCGTAATTCCTCCCGAAAAAGCGGAATTTGTTGTATAATGTTAATGATAATTATTATCATATAATAATAAAAGGAGATAAGCGAGGAAATGATGGGACAGATGTGGAGGCACACCGTACCCCTGAGGTAATAACGACAAATTCCGGGTTTTTATCAGGCGGTGCCTCTATTTAACATCCGAAGGGTGAGATGCTGGTGAATGTTAGAACATTTTTAAAGTTTGTTGAGATTCAGACAAAGGTTGCCAGTATGATTCCCTTTCTATTGGGGACCCTTTATGCCCTGTATCGGTTTGATGACTTTTATGTGCTGCGTGCTCTATTTATGTTCGTGTCACTGCTGAGCTTTGACATGGCGACAACGGCAATTAATAACTATTATGATTTCAAAAAAGCTTCAAAAAAGCACGGTTATGGGTATGAAACGCATAATGCTATTGTTCATCACAAGCTGAAGGAGAGCGTGGTAGTTGCAACTATTGTGATGTTACTGCTGCTGGCAGCGGGCGGAGGGATAGCGCTGGTTACGCAGACGGGACTCCTTGTTTTCCTCCTAGGGGGATTATCATTTCTGATCGGGATCTTATACTCTTTCGGGCCGATACCTATTTCAAGAATGCCGCTCGGAGAGCTGTTCTCAGGCCTCTTCATGGGCTTTGTAATCATCTTCATCTCTGCTTATATCCATACCGATGAGAGTGTGGTAGCGCTTCTAATTCAGGAGGGCTGGGTCAACCTGCATGTTAATATCTTGGAGGTTCTCTATCTTTTCTGGTTCTCTGTCCCGGCGATCCTGGGCATTGCCGGAATCATGCTTGCTAATAATATCTGCGATATTGAAGATGATATCGAGAATCGCAGATATACTCTTCCAGTCTACATCGGTAAAAAAAACGCGATTATGCTGTTCAAACTGCTCTATTATGTGTCTTATCTGGATCTCATCGTTCTCCTGCTCCTTGGTGTGAATGTAGCGCTGGTACTTTTAATACTGCTGACCCTGATTCCGCTCCGGCGTAATATTTCTGTGTTTGCTGAGAACCCGGACAAAGCTACAACCTTTATCCTATCCGTTAAAAACTTCGTTCTAATGAATGCTGTGCGTATCGCAGTTCTAGGTGCCGCTGTGTTACTTAAAACTGTATGAATCCATAATTAGGGAAGAGGTGTGGGTGATGAAGCAAAAACTTCGTTGGGGAATCATGGGTTGTGCCCAAATTGCGACAGGATCAGTTATGCCAGCGATTGCAGAATCTGAGAGTGGAGTGATTCAAGGAATAGCCAGCCGCGGGCCTGAGAAAAGCGGCGCTGTAGCCGCAGAGTTCGGAGTGAAGAGTGCCTATGGCAGCTATGAAGAACTGCTTAATGATAAGGAGATCGATGCTGTTTATATTCCGCTGCCCAATCACCTGCACCGGGAGTGGGTTATCCGTGCTGCGGAAGCCGGCAAGCATGTACTGTGCGAGAAACCTATAGCGCTTAGCAGCAGTGAAGCTGCTGAAATGGTAGATGCCTGCAATAAAGCGGGCGTCCATCTGGCAGAAGCCTACATGTATCGGCATCATCCGCGGATTTCCGAGGTGCAGGCGCTGATTGCAAACGGTGAAATTGGGGACCTTCGGTCCATCCGGGGGACTTTCACCTACAATGATGCCGCAGATACTACTAATATTCGCTTCCGATCGGATTGGGGCGGCGGATCATTATATGATATCGGCTGTTATCCGTTAAGCGCAGCACGGTTGCTATATGGTGTGGAGCCGGAAGCGGTGACGGTGCATGCTATTTTCTCTCCCGAGCATGACAATGTGGATATGATGGCCTCGGGTCTGGTGGAGTTTCCAGGTGGCCTGAGTCTGATTTTTGACTGCGGAATGTGGGCGTATAACCGGCAGTTTCTGGAGATCACAGGCACGGAAGGAAGAATAGAGATCCCCATGCCGTTTAATGCCAGATATGAGGATGCTGACTTTTCTGTACATACTGCAGACGGTACGCGTCTCGTGAAAGCAACGGGGTCCAATCCTTATGTTAATCAGGTGGATAATTTCGCAGCCGCTGTCTTTGGAGGTAGACCTCTATATAAGCCGGAGGATGCGATTTCCAATATGATTCTGCTAGAAACCTGCCTTCGCTCAGCCAAAGAACGGGTAAGACTTCCTCTTTGATAAATGCCGTCAAATATGGACATTTGTTGCGGATCTAAAAAAAAGGGCTCAAAACCCAGTATTTTCTTAGACAGCCCGCGAAATACAGGGTAAAATATTGCGTAACCGTATCTTCTTGGGATACCTATAATCATTACGCACTCTTCCATTTATCCAATATTCGTGTACTGATCCTTCTAAGAAATGCACTGCAGCGATTGTGATAATTATTTTAATGGGTGAAGAGGTTGACAGATGGATCAAATGGGAATCCACTATAATAATTGGATTGTTCTCTTATCATTCGTATTAGCGGTAACAGCGGCTTATTCGGCTATTAATCTGATTTCGCAAGTATCCCATTCGATGGGCAGAATTCGGAGTCTATGGCTTTTATCAGGATCATGTGTGTTGGGCAGCGGTATTTGGGCCATGCATTTTGTCGGTATTTTGGCGAGCCGTATGCCCTTTCAAGTCGGTTATCATCCGGGTATGGCCTTTTTGTCTATGCTGGTTGGAATGCTTGCCTGTTACTTGGCGCTCCGGCTTTCTTTTTCACCTTATCCTAAACAATGGCAGCTTATTATGAGTTCTATTTTACTCGGAGCCGGCATTTCCGGAATGCACTACATAGGTATGTCCTCTATGGAGATTGAGGCAACCATTCATTATAGCTTACTTACACAGACACTTTCGTTCATGATCGCAGTATTATCTTCCTACATGGGGATTTATTTATTTACAAGGTTCAAGGACGATCGAGCCTTCAGCAGATGGAAGCTCTTTTCTGCACTTTGCATAGGTATTGCAATAACGGGTATGCATTACACCAGCATAAGTGCCAGTCACTTTGAGTATGATGTATGGCTGAGCACCAAGCCATTCCTGATGCAGACGGATGTGGTTTTACTGACGGGGGTTTCTCTCGTAACACTGTTTATGTTCACGATTTCCGGTGGAGCCGTATTTTTGGATCGACATGTGCTTGAACGCATGGCCTATCATGATCCGTTGACAGAACTGCCGAACCGTCACGGCTTGGAGAGGTATTTTGAGAGTGATTTTTTCAGAGGGACTTCCGGTGCGGTGTTTTTTATTGACCTGGACCGCTTTAAGTCAATCAATGATACTTTGGGTCATGATATCGGTGATATGCTGCTGCAGGAGGTTGCTGGCAGGCTTGAGAGGTATATCGGTGAGAATGGGAAGGTATTCAGGCTGGGTGGCGATGAATTTTTGATCGCTCTTCCTCACTGTACTTTAGAAGAGGCAGGAGAAAGTGCCCAAGGTGTTTTACAGGAGGTCAAGAAACCATACACTATTGAGGGTAATGAGCTGTATGTTACCGCTAGTGTGGGGATTAGCTTAACTCCTGTTCACGGAACAGATCGTTCTGCACTAATGAAGGCTGCGGATACCGCATTATATACCTCTAAGGATTCCGGAAAGAACAAATTCAGTGTGTTTGACCTAGAGATGAATCGCTACCAGGTGCGTCGGATGTCCCTGGAGAAGGATTTGCGTAAAGCACTGGCCCGATCAGAGTTCATGGTGGTGTATCAACCCAAATGGGATTCGCTCACAAATGTCACGGTCGGCCTTGAATCACTGCTGCGCTGGAGACATCCGGAGCACGGTATTATCTCTCCGGTAGAATTTATCCCGATTGCAGAAGAGACGGGTCTTATTGTACCCATTACGTATTGGATGCTGCATGAAGTCTGCAGTCAGAATATGCTTTGGCACAAGGAAGAGGTTGCGACTGTTGCAGTATCAATCAATATGTCGGCACGTATGTTCGAAGGTGAAAGCCTATATGACATTGTTGAAGAGGCCTTGACTCGTTCGGGTCTTGCCCCTCATTTTCTGGAGCTGGAGATTACAGAATCGATTGCCATGAACAATATGGAAGAGACCGTAGTGCTGCTGTCCAAACTGAGGAAGCTCGGAGTAAGGGTGTCACTAGACGATTTCGGTACCGGGTTCTCATCCTTAGGCAGCTTAGATGAAATACCGATCAATACGCTCAAGATCGATCAGGTATTTATCCGCAAAAGCAAGATGCACTCCAAGAAGGCCATTATCAGTAATATTATTGCGATTGCGGCTAACCTTAACATGGAGGTTATCGCTGAAGGTGTAGAGACGACAGAGCAGATTGAACTGCTGCAGTCACTGGGCTGCACGGTCATGCAGGGATACTACTATGGTAAGCCCATGCCGGTGAATGAATTAGGACAGTGGTTTTTGGATAAAAAAGCCGTCTAAAGCATGAACAACACATGATTATAAGCTGTGGATTTCTTGAGTATACATAGATCGCTTGTTGTAAAAGTGGGAGGGAGCTCCCATATTTACTACAGAGCGGTCTTTTTAGTCTGGAAAAATCACCTGAATAATGCCGCATCGTTAGGAGTCACCATATTTCTTTCCCCATTTTTCGCTCCATTCTGAATAACTCAATCCAGTGACTTCCTCCAATGTTTTACCGTCCACTGAATAATAACTTCCAGCCATGCCTTCCACATCGGGAAAAGAGTATCCGCCAATAACTTTACCCTCGGAGAGCATTACATATACATTGGTCTTTGCGTGATATATCTCATCCAAAGGATGATCAGAAACAGTGAAGCCATATATGATTACTTTTTTTCCAAAATATAAATCAGGCTCTGCCTGTTGAACGCCCCATGCCTGTTGAAAGGGCAGCGATTCCGTAGATCCGAAAAGCTTGCTCTTATCCAAAGTGTAGCTGTAAACTTCACCTAGTTGGAAATCCACATCATAACCTTGCTCCTCCACGTATTGTCTGGCAATTTTCTCATCACCAGCGACCTGGCGGCCGCATCCCACAAAAATTAAGGCAAATAAACTAATCAGAATCCCATAATATAAACGCCTCATTATTAGACCCCCCATTTGATAAAAACTCCTAACCAGTATACTGATTGAAATATTTGAAGTTTCATAATTCTACCAACAGCGCCAAGAAAGGCAACCTATAAATACGGGCTGCCTTTCTTGGCGATTAATGAGTGGTCCTATTGCATTGGGATCAGGTACCGCAAAAAGTACGGTAAGGACGGGCTGACGATTCAGGCAGTGTGCAGTACTCTGCTTGTTCAGGTAAGTGCTCGTAGGGGCTCGAAAGTGCATCCAGAAGCCGCTCCATCACGTTGTAGTCTCCTTGGTTCACCGCGGAAGCTAGGGCTTCTTCAACCCGGTGGTTTCGAGGAATCAGCGCGGGATTACTGCTGCGCATCAATTGGTGCGAAGAGGCTTGCGGCTCCTGCTGCCTGCCCAGTCTCGCCTGCCACAGCTCCAGCCACTGCGAAAATTCAGGGGTACCAGACAAAACCGTATCCTCAAGCTTATCAAAAGTAAATGCGCGGAAGGTGTTGGTGTAATCCGCACGATGCTTCTGCATCATTTGGAGCAGGCTCTCAATGAGGGATTCATCTTGCGGCTCTTCATCAAACAATCCCAGCTTAGCTCTCATTCCCGTAAGCCAATTACGGTTAAACTGCTCACCAAAATCCGAGAGCGCGTCCTCAGCCAGCTGAACGGCCTGATCCTCGTCGTCATGCAGCAGCGGCAATAGGGTTTCAGCGAATCTGGCAAGATTCCAAGCGGCAATCTGGGGCTGATTACCATAGGCGTAGCGTCCGTGAATGTCAATGGAGCTGAATACCGTTGCCGGGTCATAGGCATCCATGAATGCGCAAGGACCGTAGTCAATGGTTTCTCCGCTAAGAGCCATGTTATCGGTGTTCATCACCCCGTGAATGAAACCAACAAGCTGCCATTTGGCAATTAGCACGGCCTGACGCTTGATAACTTCCTGAAGAAGGCGAAGATAGCGATTCTCCTCAGCATCAATTTCTGGAAAATGCCTTTGCAATGTGTAATCGGCCAGGGCTTGAAGATCCTCGGCAGTGCCCCATTTCGAAGCGTATTGAAAGGTGCCGACCCGAAGGTGACTGGTAGCTACCCGGGTCAGAATTGCACCGGGTTGTTCGGTGTCGCGGATGACGGGTTCACCGGTTGCTACCACCGCTAAACTGCGGGTGGTAGCAATACCAAGGGCATGCATGGCTTCGCTGATAATATATTCTCGCAGCATCGGCCCAAGTGCAGCCCGGCCGTCTCCTCCCCGGGAGTAGGGCGTTCTTCCTGAACCCTTAAGCTGAATATCAAACCGCTCTTCTGCGGGAGTGATCTGTTCCCCAAGCAGCACAGCCCGGCCATCCCCTAACATGGTGAAATGCCCGAATTGATGCCCAGCATAAGCTTGAGCAAGAGGGGAAGTACCTTCGGGTACCTCATTGCCAGCGAAAACCGCTACGCCATTACTGCTTTTCAGCGATTGGACGTTCAACCCCAGGGAGGTTGCCAACGGATCATTAAGAATGATTAACTTAGGCGATCGTACAGAAGTAGGGTCCTGCTTTGTAAACATCGATTGCGGCAGACGAGCATAGCTGTTATCGAGATTCCATCCTGTTGCTAGGGTCTCCGTTTTCTCTGTAATTGGTCTCTCCTCCTTTATCAAACAAAGAGCGCTTTTAGTGTTTGCACCTACCTATTTATTATACCCTCTAAACGAATCAGCCGTTTACCGTAGCTTGCTGGCTTTTCTGAATCGCATGCATGCCCATGATTACGGCAACAAGCTCGTAAGTATCCAAAAATCCGCTTTTATTGTTCAGATGAAAGGCGCCTGAAGAAAACCAGTTGTTTATTCGTTCAAATTGGGCAACAAGTACTCCGGATTCATCGGCTATCTCATATTCCTTCGAAAACGCAGGAGAAGTAATCTCGTATTCACCTCGCCCATGGGTCTCATAAGTAAATTTCTTGGTAAAAAACGAAAGTCTGCTTCTTAACACACCTATCTGATCTCCGTCGACATTGGCAACCTCCCATTTACCCGAAAAAAATGGAAAACTTCCTTTGTACAGCAGATGGCCGTTCTGCCCATACACATCGATCGAAGAACTGAAGGCACTCTTCAAATCGACATGACCGACGTCTTCTTCCTTTTCGTTGAGAATCTCCGTAATACCGGTACTAAAAAACTTATCCCGAAAGTATAGATTCATACACTCGCCTCCCTTTGAAATCAATACGATGCAAAAAGTGTAAAGTTACACTTATGCGGACTCAGAATCCGTTATTCACCAAATCGGCGCTATAACGAAGGCTTGCGGACTCAGGTGCTCTTAATTACTAAAAACACCTCAGTTCTAACGCCATTCCAATGCAATAACGTCTCCACAGTCGCATAGTATCCCGAGAGTTCGATTGTAGAGGAATCGCATCCTGTTGAGATTAGTGTGTTAGGGAGCGAGCGGTATCGAATACTCAGTAGAGAGCAGCAGGTGTGCAAGACCATACAGCGAACAAAACCAGCTAAATAGTATGTCAAGTTAGAGCCATTGGGCAAGCAAAGTTGGTCCATGGTATATGGAATATAAAAAAACCTCTCCTTTGAAATGGTTATGTGGTAACTCCATTTTAAAGGGCGGTTTCTTTTTGTGGTTGTAGAAAGATCTGTAGAAACTTTTCCCACTTAATCAGCGGAGAGGACGGACTGATTGTGGAAAAGCGGCAGCGTTCGCCCGAAAGTTTTCCGAAGGAAAACTAGCTTCGAAAGCATAAGCTGTCTCCGGATTTTTACCGCTAAGGAAAATAAATAAAATCTGGAGACAACAGCGATTGGAGCAACGTTCCGTTCGCGGAGCGTCCTCACCAACGCCCACGCTGATCCTACTCAAAAAAGAAAGACCGTCCCAGCCATCTTCATGACTAAGGGACAGTCTTTCTTTCGTTACTATCATCAGATTCCTTACACTTTGAACTGGTCTACCAGGAGCTGGAGCTTGTCCGCCATGGAGGATAGGAATGCGGATGAAGCCTCTACTTCTTCCATCGCTGCAAGCTGCTCTTGTGAGGATGCCGACAGGCTCTCTGCTCCAGCCGCGGTTTGATTGGAAATGTTCACGATGTTCTGAATAGATTGGACAAGCCCATCAGAAATCGTGGCCAGCTCGCGGACCGTTGTGGATATCTGCTGGCTTTGAGCAGCCATTTCAGATACGGAATTTTCAATTTCGGAGAAGGAATGTCCTGCGGACACAATCATCTCTTTGCCTTGGCCCATCTCATGGGTGGAACGCTTCATGTTTTCTCCGGCTTTATCCATCTGGCTCACAATCAAGCCTACCAATTCACCGATTTGACCGGCTGACTTGGCAGAGCGTTCTGCCAGCTTTCGTACAGAGTTTGCAACAACAGCGAAACCGCGACCTTCTTCGCCGGCGCGTGCAGCTTCAATGGCAGCGTTCAGGGAGAGGAGGTTAGTCTCTTCGGCAATACTGGCAATCGTACCTACAATACTCTCAATCTCCTTGGAATGGCTGGATAGGGACTCTATAATGCCCGACAGATGCATGATGCTCTCATTCACAACCAACATTTGGCCTGTGCTGGAATCGATAGCCTCCCGGCCTGTTCGTGCTTTTTCTGCGTTGCTGACGGCGTTATTCATTGCTTTGTCAGCATTTCCGGCGATTTCCACAATAAAGCGCGACATGTCTTGTAATGCCTGGTAGCTGCCCTCTAAATCTTGCAATTGGGTTTGTGATCCCTCGGCCAATTCAATGGTAATATTGACGCTATGCTCGCCTGCCCGGTTCGTTTCCTGGGCACTAGCAGATAGCTCCTGTGACGATGAGGCTACTTGTAAGGAGGTATCATTCACTTCCGAAATGAGTCTTCGCAGACTTAATGTCATATCATTAAAGTCACGTGCAAGCGTACCGATCTCGTCCTTGCTGCTAAATAGAATCGGATCATGAGTAAGATCGCCTTTGGCAACGAGATTAACGGATGTAGACAGCTTCGATAGTGGACTAACCATACGGCGGATCAACAGATATGCGATCAGAATAGCGATAATTAGAATAGTAGACCCTATAATAAAGGGCTGAATAATAATATCCATGGTCCGTTCCTGAATCAGGGGTCCGTCGAAATTAATAGCCATTAAAGCAACAATAGGTTTAGTGGGATCGTGGTCCTGATATATGGGTCCGTAGCCTGTTTTGAGAGAAATACCTTCATATGTATATATCTCGGAGTATGTGGAGTGCTTCATGGTTGTGATCATTTTCTTGTCTTCTTCGCTGAAATAGAAGGAATCTCCAGCCTTATAGCCTCTCTTCTGGAAGCTACTGTCGGCGGCTAGAACCTTTCCATCCAGGGACAGGATGAAAGCTTCCTTGAAGATTGGTTTGTGCTTTATAATCCAGCTGATCCGATCTTCAATGGCTTTGAGCTTGCTGTTATCACCCGCTGCCAGAGCGGCGATATCCATTGGATCAATAAGGCCTGTAGTGATATTGGCGCATCCTACCAATTCAATTCCGGCAGCCTCATCAACCTGATTATGAGCGGTCCGGTATCCGAAGAACCCTATGGATGAACCCACAAGCAGTAAAACAATAAGCATCATCCATGTTAATTTAGTTGCCAACTTCATTCTTTATCCACCAGCCTCGATATTTTGTTTTCAGTGAATCTTATATCACTGCTACGATTATAGCGTATCAGTGTAAAGAGAGCATTAGCATCATTGTTGTGTTTTTGTGTCGGATTATGCTCTTTTCTGTAAGAGTGACTGATATTTTCAAAGTATAAGGCAAATGCTCGTGGAATGTATATATAAATTGTGGAGGGCTAGTATAACTCAAAGATTGAAACCTTATGTTGTAAGATGGTACGCTTAGAATATAACTTGCAACCGGGAGCTGAACAGGATGTCGCAACAAATGGATCCGCTGGTCGAGAGTATAGGATTATCCATGTGGAGAGTTCAACGGAAGATTATATGCGAGATGAATACTCAGAAAGAGCTGGGCCTCACCTTTCCTCAATATTCTCTTCTTAATATGATTGCCAAGGAAAAGAAATCACGGGTTATACAGCTGGCAGATAAGATGGATGTCAAATCGAGTGCAGTTACGGTTATGCTGGATCGGATGGAAATACTGGGCCTGATCAGCCGTGAAACGGACGAGAATGATCGAAGGGCCGTTGTAGTTAAGATTACTGACAAAGGTCAACGCATTCAAACGGAGGGGAAACGTCGCTCCGAGATGCTGCTTGGTCAATATTTATCTATTCTAGAGCCGGATGAACTGAGAAGGTTTGCCGAGTACTTCGAAAAGATAGTCAATCAAGAACCTTAGAAAGCTGCAAGAGGTTATAATAAAAAAAGAAGGCCATGCCCCAACTGGGTGCATGGCCTTCTTCAGGTATTTATCGTTTGTCAGGCAGTTGGGTGACATAGCTATCAGATAGCTGCAGCAGTCTTAATGCCCGGTTATACTCATCCTCCGTTGCCGCAGGCTTCTTACCTCCAGCGGCAAGAGGATATTGAGTGTTATCCTCGAAGCTGTTGCCGGGGATCATTAAGCCCGAGGTGCCGATAAAGGAACCAGAGGGCAGATAATATCTTTCCGGTAGAATATTATAAGTCTCGGTTAATAGATTTTGACCGAAATGCAAGTAGTTCTCCAGGGAAACGCCCAACAGTCCGGCGGCAGTAGGCAAAATATCGATTTCTCCGCCAACTTGTTCCAGAATCTGCGGTCCCGTATTCCCTCCGCCATGAATAAGGAGCGGAATATTGGTCATGTGGGCGTAGCTGTATTCATAGCCGTAAATTTCACTCATCAACTCTTTGTCATCATGATCGAGCGAGTAGATGGGCAAGCCCATGTGATCTCCATAAATCATGATCACGCTGTTATCCCAAATACCGTTCGCTTTCAATTCCTCAACAAATTGGCCGAATGCTTCATCTGCATAATTTTGTGAGCGAATATAATCGCCAACAAAGGTTCCCTCGTAACGCTCCGGCAGCTTCATCCGGTATTTTTCTTCCGGAATCGTGAATGGATGGTGGGCTGACATGGAAATGACCTGAGCATAGAAGGGCTGTCCTTGCGTGCTCATCTCCTTGAGCTTATCAGATGTTTTGTGATAGAGAACATCATCAGAGGCTCCGAAGAAAAAGACATCTTCATCCCCGAAAAACTTATGATCATAATAATGATCCCAACCTAATGAACTGTACAGCTCACCCCGGTTCCAGAACTCGACATCATTCGTATGGAATGTTGCGGTCTGATAACCGTTCTCCTTCAGCAGTCGCGGCAAGCTTGGCAGTTCTTTGTCCACATAGGCCATAGTCGCAGCTCCGCGGGGAGGAATATAGAAGGAAGTATTCACTACGAACTCGGCATCGGAGGTATTCCCCTGACCAACCATTTGATAGAAGTTAGGGAAATATAGACTATCCTCCATAAGATGGTTAAGATTCGGTGTTACTTCCTGTCCGTCTAATTTTAGCCCAAGCAAGAAACTTTGGAAGGACTCTAATTGAATAATAATGAGGTTTTTACCTTTAGCTGCACTTTGCAGCTCCGGCTTCACTGTAGGGCTTATGCCCTTTAGTTTATTGATTGCTTCCTGGGTAATATCACTTGATTTTACGATGTCTGTTTTTTCATTCGCGAAAATAGTATAAGCTTCATAACTCAAAATACCCATTTCCTGCGCTTTTTTAATTTCATTCATACTGGCCTGATTAGGAAGTATATTGAAGAGACACAGCCCCAGTGAGATAATGAATACCACAGAAACAATACCTTTCCGGCCTTGCTGGTTAATCTTTCTCTTCAAATCCCGGCCCTTCTTATTACGTAAAAAATAATAGCCCAACACAATAATATCCAAGAAGATGAGTAAATAATAAGGATCCATAAGCGAGAATACGCTGTTTCGAACTGCGGTTACCTGATTTACCTGCTCTAGAGCATGGTAGGTGACGATGACCCCATAATATTTGAAATACATAATGGCGGCGAAGAATATCGCAGTTACCAGCAAATTAACCGTCATGTAATACCCGAGCTTCCGTTTGGAGGAGAATCGTTCAATGATGCAGAACAGCGCCCATACGAAAGGAATCTCTGTAAGTAATGATTTCCACGGGAGCATATCCCCGAAAATGACACCCCAGGCCAAAAAGCTTTTTAGAACAAAAATTAGAGTGAAAAATATAAAGGGTTTCACGATCCAACGTTTACCGTTAATGAATGACACGGCCTCGCCTTCTTTCTACATGATGAAACGCTGGTTTTAGACTTCATTAGCAGCGCAAAGCATGGAAATTCCATGGTAATAAAATTTATTATGAAGCGCCATCCCTCGAATGTCAAAATCAGTGAAGTTAAAAGGGCTAATACGAATCATAGCGTATTTAAAATTATACAATGTTCGGCGGAGGGAGAATAGGGCATGAATTACCCAGTTATGATCTCGGTCAGAGCGCTTGTGGAATATTCGTTCCGCAGCGGCAGTATTGAATCCGGCTTCCACACTGCCGCCTCCATGGCAGAGGGTACCCGGATTCATCAAAAGATACAGAAGCAGTATAAGGAAGGCGACCGAAAGGAAGTTTACTTGAAGGCGGAAATTCCTTATGGTGAGCTGTTATTCATAGTGGATGGACGTTGTGACGGCCTGTTAATTTCGGATACAGGACAGCTTATAGTTGAGGAAATTAAGTCAACCTCAGAGCCGCTCGACAGGTTGGGTGAGGGTCGCACCGTACATTGGGCCCAAGCGCTTATGTATGCTTATATGGTATCGACAGAACAAGGCCTCTCCTCGATAGAGGTGAGATTGACTTATGTGCAAAGCGGAAGTGAAGTGCAGATAAGTCTGAATAGGACTTTGACTCTGGAGGAACTGAATATTTTTGCAATAGATACGGTATCCCGATATGCGCGGTATGCGGAGCTGCTGCTTCAACATAATCAACATAAGGAGAACAGTGTCCGCATGCTGAACTTCCCCTTTCCGGCCTATCGGGAGGGGCAGCGGCTTTTTGCAGGGGCCGTGTATAAATCTGTCTCAGAAGGTGTGAATTTGTTCGCTCAGGCTCCAACCGGAATTGGGAAGACGATGTCTACTTTATTTCCGGTCATCAAGGCGATGGGGGAAGGGCGGGCACGGGTTCTTTTCTATTTAACAGCAAAGACAGTTACCCGAATAGCAGCAGAAGAAGCTATTGCCCTTTTGGTTTCACAAGGAATGCATCTTCATGCCATTTCGATTACCGCTAAAGATAAGGCGTGTTTCCGCGAGGAAGGACTCTGCACGAAGGAATACTGTCCATTTGCAGATGGTTATTATGATCGGATTAACGAAACGTTGATCGATCTGTTGGAGCATGAGACCCTGATGACGCGGGATATTGTAGCCCGGTATGCACGAAAGCATACGGTCTGTCCCTTTGAGCTGTCGCTGGATGCGGCTTATGCCTGTGATGCCATAATCTGTGATTATAACTATATTTACGATCCAAGGATCAGCCTGAAGCGGCTGGTGGAAGAGAGCAAGAACGAGACGGTGCTGCTTGTTGATGAGGCTCATAATCTGGTGGACCGGGGGCGGGAGATGTTCTCGGCGTCACTCCGCAAAGCTCCGTTTCTAGGATTGCAGCGATCTTTCAAGGGTGTAAACCATGGACTCAGTATGGCCGCAAAAAATGTTAACAGCTTTTTTATAGCGCTCCGTAAAAGCTGTAATGAGGAAGGCCAAGGCCAATGGATCACCTATCCCGAAGAGCTGCCTTTCCTATTGGAGGCTTTTGCAGAGGAGGCAGAGCGGGAGCTTATAGTACCTTCTATTGTGATAACCTCTCAGACAGCAGATGAGGGTGAAGAGAGCTTGCTGGATACTTATTTTGCGGTACAAGCCATGCTGCGGACCTTCAAAACCTACGATGAGCGATACCTTACCTATGCCGAGGTCCAGCGCAGCGAGGTATATCTGAAGCTTTTCAATCTAGATCCTTCCTATCTTCTGCAGCAGACGGCTAAGGGGTTCCGCAGCCAAATCCTGTTCTCAGCCACACTTTCACCATTGTCCTATTACAGAGATATGATCGGAGCCAAAGAGGATGATTACAGTCTGATCGTGCCTTCACCCTTTCAAAGGGAGCAATGGACGGTCTCGGTGCTTCCCCTTTCTACGCGGTATCATGACCGGGATAAGTCCTTAGTTCCTCTCGCAGAAGCACTGAATGACATGGTATCTGTGAAAGGGAACTACCTCGTATTTTTCCCCTCATATTTGTACTTGCGGGATGTGTATGAAGTCTTCAGGGAGAGTTATCCTAGAATAACAACTCTTGTTCAGGGTACGGGGATGAGTGAACAAGAAAGAGAGGCCTTCCTTGCGGCTTTCCAGGCGGGCAATGAGGAAACTCTGCTTGGCTTTGCTGTGCTTGGGGGAATCTTTTCAGAGGGAGTGGATTTGCCGGGTGATCGATTGAACGGAGTGATGGTGGTAGGTGTCGGATTACCCCAGCTCGGACTGGAACGTAATCTGCTTCGGCAGTATTTCAATAATCAGGGGAAAAATGGTTTTGATTATGCCTATGTCTACCCGGGTATGTGTAAAGTATTGCAGGCCGGAGGCCGGCTGATTCGCACCGAACAGGATACGGGAGTCATTATGCTGGCAGATGACCGTTTTTTGCAGAGTCCTTACCTGATGCTGCTGCCGGAGGAATGGAGAAACTACCGGGTCATCAAATAACAACGTATATTAAATGAAAAGTCAATTCATTAGAGATTCACGGGAGGTTAAACCTATGACACTTAAGGTTGGAATTATCGGTACAGGTTGGTTCTCTAAAGTACACGCGGATTTACTGGCAGCTATGGATGATGTGCAAGTGCAGGCTGTATGCGGCAGCAGTAAAGAAAAAGGGGAGGAAATGGCCAACCCATATGGTGCAGCAGGGTATGGGGATACGACCGAAATGCTGGATGCAGAGAATCTGGATGCTGTGTATATTTGTGTTCCTCCACATTCCCATGGAGCCATTGAACGATCCATTATTCGTAGGGGTATTCCCTTTTTTATAGAAAAACCGCTGGGCGCAAGTACGGTAATTCCGGCGAGTCTGCTTGAGGATATCAAAGAGCGTCAATTATTAACCTCGGTGGGTTACCATTTCCGTTATCAGGATAATATTACCCGGCTGAAGGAGCTTTTGCGCGAAGATAAAGTAGGTATGATCGTAGGACAATGGATGGGCAGCATGCCAGGTGTAGCCTGGTGGCGTAATCAAGAGCAATCCGGCGGGCAATTTACAGAGCAGACTACACATATTGTGGACTTGCTGCGGTATCTGGGCGGCGAAGTAACCGAGGTGTACGGAATGTTTGGCAACCGGGTTGTACATGAGCAGCATGACAATGTAAGTGTATCGGATGTAGGTACGGTTTCGCTAAAGCTTGAAAGCGGCATCGTAGCTAATATTTCCAATACATGTGTGCTGCCGGGAGAAGTAAGCCGCGTAGGTCTTAGTTTTTATAATGACCGCGGCCTGCTGGATTGGAATCCGGAGCGGCTGCTGGAGGTGCGGAGTGGAGACAGTACCGAGCATGCAAATTCCGGTGATCCTTACCTTAAAGAAAGTGAAGCTTTCCTGCACGCAGTTCGCACCGGAGACCGCTCGCGAATCCTTTGCGATTACGAGGACGGTTATAAGACCTTGAAGGTGACTTGTGCAGCTTATGATTCTGCGGAATCGGGGCTTCCAGTAAAATTATAAAAAAAGACACGCCTCCTCAGTAAAACTGAAGGACGTGTCTGCGGCCCAAGCTGGGGCGGCCGATTAGTGGAGGAAAACCGCAAGCAAGCCCGGCGTCACGCCTAACGTGAACAATGCCGTCAAGATCATCGCGATACTGGAGATGGTTCCGGTCAATGAACTCAGCTCAAAGGCTTTAGAGGTGCCCGTCCCATGCGCAGCGGTTCCAAGCGAAACACCGCGGGCAATTTCATTGTCAATGCGGAAGAGGCGCAGAACAGTCGGCCCCATCAGTGTGCCCAGGATTCCGGTCAGAATTACGAAGACGGCCGTAATATTCGGCACGCCGCCGATACTTTGCGAAATACTCATAGCTATCGGTGTAGTTACAGAGCGAGGTACCAGACTAGTTGTCAAATCACTGCTGAGATGCAGCCATTTGGCTAGGAACACCGAGGACACCACCGCAATTACCGAACCCGAGAGCACGCCTGCCGCAATTTCGGCGGCGTGCTTTTTGAGCACCTTGAAGTTTTTATGCAAAGGGATTGCAAAGGCCACAGTTGCCGGTTGCAGCAGCTGGGTTAGCCATTGGCCTCCCGCATTGTAAGAGTCGTATGAGATCCCCGTGATCAACAGGAAGCTAATAATAAGCAACGGAGTGATGATCAGTGGAGAGACATACATTTTGGAGCTTAGAACATATACCCGTTTCGAGATCAGGTAGATTCCGACAGTAAGAATGAGCAGTAATAGGCCGATTATCATGAGGACCTACGCTCCCTTGCTTTATAAATTGCACCTGTAAGCAGCCCGGAGCTGGACATCACAGCAAAGGTGCCTACAAGAACTAAGGCGAGCAGGCGCAGGCCGTCAGCTTCGAGCAGTGAAGTATATTTCATGACGCCGATTGCCGAAGGAATGAAGAAAAGCAATAGCTCGGCCAGCAACCAGGAGGCTCCGATATCAACCCAGTTAAGCTGTACTACTCCAAGCTCCAGTAGAATAAATAGCACTACCATGCCGAAAATACTTCCAGGTATAGGCAAATGCAACACTGACGTTATCGCATTTATCAGGAGAGAGAATGCGGTCAACCCCGTTACTTGCAATAATCCTTTGGCTATTTTCTTCATAAGGCTCCGCCCCTTTCATGATAATGAAAGTTTACATCAATTGTTTTCATAGGTAAAATGAATAGAAAGAATAAATGACATTCCTTTTGTCTATGGATGGAGAAGTGAGGTAGAGTCGGTGGATATTCGCCAATTAGAGTATTTTGTACAAGTAGCTAGGCTCAAGAGTTTTTCCAAAGCAGCAGAGTCCTTATTTATAACCCAGCCAACCATTAGTAAGATGATCCACAATCTGGAGGTGGAGCTCGGGGCGGATCTATTCTACCGCGAGGGGAAAAGCATCCGACTGACGGATGCCGGAGAAATTCTGTTAACGAAGGCGCAAAATACTGTAGAGTCTTTCCACAGTCTGTCCTCCGAGCTGGATAGTCTAAGGGATCTGAAGAAGGGTCATATCAGGATAGGGCTGCCGCCCATGGTAGGGGCAAGCTTTTTCCCGGCTGTAATCGGGCAGTTCCATAAAAAGTATCCGGAGGTTACGATCCGGCTGCACGAAGATGGAGCCAAAAAAGTAGAGAATGATGTCGAGACAGGATTGCTTGATGTAGGTGTAGTTGTACTTCCGGTGAATAGTGCCCGGTTTCATTACTTTTCCTTTAACGAAGAAAAGCTGCAGCTACTTGTACCTGTAAACCATAGGTTGGCTGGAACGGAATCGGTTTCAATAAGTGATCTGGCTGCGGAGGAGTTCGTTCTATTCCGGGAGGATTTCACATTACATGACCGGATTATTACTGAATGTGTAAAAGCGGGCTTCCAGCCGAAGGTAGTCTATGAAAGCTCACAGTGGGATCTAATCAGCCGTATGGTGGCTGCGGGTCTAGGAATTGCGCTTCTTCCGGAGACCATCTGCCGTGATATGGATCGTTCGCGGATTGCTATCATCCCCTTGACTGTCCCGGCTATTCCTTGGCAGGTGGGAATGATCTGGCGGAGGGACCGTTATCTTTCCTTTGCGGCCCGCGAATGGATCGATTTTGCCCGGGGACTTCTGGAGGAGTAATTTTTTTAACTATTTATTTTGAAACTTCGACATTTTTTTCTTTTTTTGCAAATTATGTTTTTTGGTATCATCCATTATGATAATAGCATAGAAGGTGATAGAGAGAAGGTGAACATAGTGCTCATCCAAAATTCTTACCCTGATGAATATCCCAATGATTTCAGAGAAGATGAGCTATTTATGACGATAGAAACTCTTAGATGCGAATTACTTGAGGTGGCGCAGCAGCGTAGTCTCAGCGACAGCACAGTATTGGCACTAAGTGAACGTCTGGATCGATATATATTAATGGCACAGAACAAGATGATGGAAGGTCTTCGCTCCCGGAAATCCGGTACCTCTCTTACGGTGTAGCTGTGAATATATCATTATAAAATAGATAAGATTAGAGAGGGGCTGAAGTGGCTTCCTCTTTTTGTTGTGCTTTCCTTCAAGTTGACCTATAATTATGTAAATATATTCAAGTCATCTATGACAGCGGAGGGGGTACGGGTGAAAGCTAATATGACAACTATACGATCAGAGATTGAGAAGCACCTGTCCCATTCTGGTCATAATCTCGCTTCGTTTGCAAAGCTTTCCGGACTTAACCGGGGCAGTCTTAGCGCTATTTTACACGGCAATCCCCCTAAGCCTATATCCTTGGGTCAGCTAGATTCACTCACCAAAGCCTTCGGTTTTCCAAAGGGTTGGTTTTATACTTTATACATAGAAGAGTGTTTTAGTGAGAACAAGGTGTCGCGTCGACGGGTGGAGCCTTTCCTTATACGTTGTGCTGAGATGGGCAAAACACAATGTATTGACGAAATTTTAAATAGAATCCTTGAATATCCCAAGCCACTTGAACTTATATTCAATGTGGCCGAGAAATTATTGAAACAAGGCCGGGTTAAGGAATCTGTGACCTTCTACACCATTGTAACGGAGAATGAGTCAGACAACTATTCCGATCGTTTGGCTATTAGCCAATATCGTATTTTTACGTCTCTTGGGAGTGTCGTTGACATAGAGGAACAACTGCGGGCAGTGATTACCTTTGAACCGTTTCGGGGCCGTCTTGTGGAGAATATGGCTCTGGATGGCCTGCTCAAATTGGCAAATGTTAGCTTCACCCTGCACAAATGGAAAGACGTAGAGAAGTATGCAGATGAACTAAGAGCGCTGGCCCATGGAATTTATCGTGAAGAATTGAGCAAACGTAGAAATGGCAAACGCACTGAACAGCTTGACCTATTAAAGCCGCTGGTCTTTTATTATGGACACGGCTATCTGCTCAAGGCGGTAGCCCTAACAAAACAGGGAAACTATGAAGATGCCAAGAAATATACAGCTGGTTATGCGGATCTAAGCTGGTTCGAGCTGCTTGATGATGAGCCGGACCGGGATGAAGTGGATAACTTCAGACGGTTCGCAGAGGCCAATACGTACACGTTAGAACTGTTGTCAGGCAATGTTGGCATATTACCCCGCTATATTGATTTTCTTAATGCGCATCCCAATGAAATTTTACCTGGACTGATCACGATTATGGACTCGGCTAACCGGTATGGCAATTCAGTGGAGGGTATATTGTCACGCTTCTCGCGGGAAATGCTAAGATTTGAACGTTTCGAGGATCCGATTAATGTGGATCGAAGGTTCAGACTGAACTACCAGTTGGCGATGTATTTTATAAATAAGGAGAAATATGAGAAGGGAATCGATTATGTTATACAATGTATAAAGATCAGTATGGCTATGAATAACGGAAAAGGGCTATTGCAATGTATAACACTACTAGAAATGAATAGAGATCAAGCTTCCGCTAAGCAGTTAAATGAATTTCATAACCTCATGAAGGAGGTGAGAATGAATGAAAAAAATGCTGTTGACGATGACCGCCGTTTTGGCATTGTTTAGCTTTATTGTATTGGGGTCGATCTCCACAGATATTGGCGGAGTGGTTACACCTATGGAGCATGGAGTAGGGCACGGGTGAGCTGTGAACATCATCAGTAAGATTTGGACAAGCTATCATACAAATCTACATAGTCTTACTGTGTTCTCCTGCCGATAGGCGGGAGTTTTTTTATTTATTGACAAAGCCCTGCAGCGAAAATATAATTAGGTAGCCTAATTAATATAGTATTTAATAATTTGTTAACCTAACTAATATAGAGGTGAGAGAGATTGGGATAAATGATGAAAATACAGTCGCTCATAAGCTGATGATGGCCCTCCGCACATTGCATAAAGCGCAATGGCAGCAATCCATGGAGGGAAACAAGCCGAGTGAGATGACTTTGATGTTAAGTATTGCAAGACATATGCATTTCAAGAAAGAGGGACCAAAGGTGTCAGAAGTCAGCCGTTATCTAGGTCTTACACCTCCTACAGTGACTCAACTGATAAATAGTCTAGAGGCCAAGAATATGGTGGTAAGGCAAGCTGATCCTGCGGACCGCAGGGTTGTTCGTGTTCTTTTGTCAGAGCAGGGAAAGGCTGTTACCCTCAGAGCGAAGGCCTATAGGGACACCTCATTAAAAAAACTGGTTGAATATCTGGGTGAAGAAGAGAGCAACCAGCTGGCGGATTTGCTGCTGAAGATGCATCAATTTGCTCAAGAGAATCCGCCGCCAGATTTAGATCGGTTACAAATGAACGGAGATGAGAAGCTTGATTAAATTATTCAAACAATTGAAGCCCTTTAAGCTCGCTATTACGGCGGTATTGATTCTTGTATTCTTACAGTCAATGGGCGACTTATACCTTCCCACATTAATGTCCGACATTGTCGACGAAGGGATTGTACAAGGAGACCGCAGCTTAATTTGGAGAATTGGTGGATTTATGCTGCTGGTGGCCGGCGGGGGAGCATTGTGCTCTGTGATTGCCAGCTATTTATCCGCTAAAGTCGCAGCGGGGTTTGGTAAAAACACCCGGTCGCGAATGTTCAATCATGTAGAGAATTTTACCCTGCATGAATTCGACAAGCTGGGCACAGCGTCCTTGATCACACGGACGACAAATGATATCACGCAGGTGCAAACGGTGCTTACCATGATGCTTCGTATGATGATAGGGGCTCCAATGATGATGATTGGCGGTATTATTATGGCGGTATCCGAGGATGCCAAGCTATCCCTGATCTTTGTGGTCGTAATACCTGTCCTGGTCGGTGCGATCTTCTTCATCGGTATGAAGGGCTTGCCGTTGTTCAAAGCCATTCAGATCAAGCTGGACAAATTAAATTTGGTGCTGCGCGAGCATTTGACCGGTATCCGTGTTATTCGTTCCTTCAATCGGATTGGACATGAGAATAAACGGTTTAGTGAAGCTAACCGTGACTTGACGGATACAGCTATTAAAGTAAATAAAATTATGGCTGGCCTTATGCCTCTTATGATGCTTGTAATGAATTTCTCTATGATTGCCATTCTTTATTTCGGTGGAATACGGATTGACGAGGGAAATCTTCGGGTGGGTTCCTTGATGGCTTTCATTCAATATGCTATGCAGATTATGTTCTCCCTAATTATGGTTTCTATGATGTTTGTACTTATTCCGCGTGCCTCTGCTTCTGCTATCCGTATCAATGAAGTGTTGGATATGCAGCCTGAAATTATAGATCCTACCCAAAGCGAGCTGCAAAATACCGCTACCGCTACCCATAAGGACGGTCGGGATGGTATGCACGGCTTTGTGGAATTTGACAACGTGTCCTTTTCCTATCCTGGTGCAGAGGAGCCTGCTCTTTCAGGAATCAGCTTCAGTGCTCGTCCGGGTGAAGTTACTGCGATTATTGGCGGTACGGGGTCCGGTAAATCCACTCTGCTTAGCTTAATTCCAAGGTTTTATGATGTGAATGAGGGTTCTGTACGTGTAGACGGAGTGGATGTACGCGATATGACGCAAGAAGAGTTGCGGAACAAGATAGGATATATCCCGCAGAAGGCTGTGTTGTTCACCGGCATGATTAGTGAGAATATCCGCTACGGGAAAGAGGATGCAACGGAAGAAGAAATTCTGCATGCCGCGAAAGTGGCTCAAGCTTTCGATTTCGTGTCTGCGATGAAGGAAGGCTTTGACTCGGAGATTGCTCAAGGCGGGAATAACGTCTCCGGCGGCCAGAAGCAACGCTTGTCTATAGCCCGCGCGCTCGTTAGAAAACCGGAAGTATATTTGTTCGATGACAGCTTCTCGGCGCTTGATTTCAAGACCGATGCCAAGTTGCGGGCCGCCCTTAAGGGTGAAACCACAGAAAGCACTGTGCTGATCGTGGCCCAACGGGTTAGTACAGTTATGGATGCAGACCGAATCATTGTTATTGATGACGGTGAAATCGTCGGAATGGGGAATCACCGAGAGCTCCTGAAGAATAATGAAGTGTACCGCGAGATCGTATCCTCGCAGTTGTCAGAGGAGGAAATAGCATGAGTGAAGTTAATAAAGAGTACAAACGTCCTGATGCCGAACCGCCCCGGCATAGAGGTCCAGGTGCCGGCCCTCCTGGAATGATGATGCCTGTTCAGAAAGCCAAGGATTTCAAAGGCACACTCCGCCGGTTGGTCCGCTATTTACGCCCGCGTCAGGTTCAGCTAGTGCTAGTTTTTATTATGGCTATTGCCAGTACAGTATTTAGTATCTTCAGCCCTAAAGTCATGGGTAAGGCGACTACCAAGCTATTTGAAGGTGCCTACGGTATGATGATGGGTGTTGAAGGAGCTTCCATTGACTTTGGATATATTAATAACATCTTGCTTATCTTAGTCGGCCTCTATTTGTTCAGTGCTCTTTTCAGCTACGTGCAGCAGTATATTATGGCCGGTGTAGCGCAGAAAGTTGTATTTGATATGCGTGAGGAAATCAATGGTAAGCTTGAACGGTTGCCGCTGAAATATTTTGATTCCCGTACACATGGTGAAATTCTCAGCCGTGCGACCAATGATGTTGATAATATCAGCACGACGCTGCAGCAGAGTTTAACCCAGCTGATCACAGCAATTGTCACCATTATCGGTGTCATTATCATGATGTTGACCATCAGTCCTTGGTTAACCTTGATTACTGTAATTACTTTACCGCTGAGTTTTGTCGTTATCATAGGTATCAGCAAGCGGTCGCAGTCCTACTTTATTGGTCAGCAGAAGTCCCTCGGACAGTTGAACGGCCACGTAGAGGAGATGTATACCGGACACCGCATTATCAAGGCATTCGGACGTGAGAAGCAATCGCTTAATGATTTCAATGATATAAATGAAAAGCTTTATGACTCCGGCTGGCGGGCTCAATTCATGTCCGGTATGATTATGCCGCTGATGATGTTTATCGGCAACTTGGGTTATGTGCTTGTCTGTGTGGTTGGGGGTATCTTTGTGACTAAGAAAGTGATTGAAGTCGGAGATATCCAGGCCTTCATTCAGTATTCGCGTCAGTTCACGATGCCTATTACACAAACGGCTAACATCGCTAACATTATTCAGTCCACCATCGCATCGGCAGAACGTGTATTCGAGTTGCTAGATGAAGAAGAGGAAGTTGCGGAAGTGTCTACTCTGCTGGCGAAGCCAAAAGAGGGTGCTGGAGAAGGCGCTGTTGAGTTCCGTCATGTGAAGTTTGGCTACAAAGAAGATGCGATTCTTATAGAAGATATGAATATTGATGTTCAGCCGGGGCAGACCATAGCCATTGTAGGCCCAACCGGTGCCGGCAAAACAACCCTGATTAACCTCCTGATGCGCTTTTATGAGATCAATGGCGGGGAAATTGTAATTGACGGAGTCAACATCACCGAAATGAAACGCAGTGAGCTGCGCAGTAAATTTGGGATGGTGCTGCAGGATACATGGCTCTTCAACGGCACAATCCGTGATAATATTGCTTACGGACGTGAAGGGTCAACGGAAGCTGACGTGGTTCGTGCCGCTAAGGCAGCCCATGCGGATCACTTCATCCGGACATTGCCGCTAGGTTATGACACCGTGCTAAATGAAGAGGCCTCCAATATTTCACAAGGTCAAAAGCAATTAATTACGATTGCCCGGGCAATTCTGGCTGACCCGTCTATACTAATTCTTGATGAAGCAACCAGCAGTGTGGACACACGGACCGAGGTGCAGATTCAAAAGGCGATGAATAGCCTGATGAAGGGCAGAACCAGCTTCGTTATCGCTCACCGTCTCTCCACTATACGTGATGCAGACATGATCTTGGTCATGAATCAAGGCAGCGTAATAGAGAAAGGTACCCACGAAGATTTGCTTGAACAAGGTGGATTCTATGCCGATCTTTACAACAGTCAGTTCTCGGAGGAAGACTTTTCTGAGGTAGGATAATCTTTAATGTAATCTCCTATTGCTTTAATATCACTTAAATCCCCCCTCTTTTCAACGGTGCTAAGCCTAGTTGAAGAGAGGGGGTTTTTCTGGATCAGGCAGGTTTTTAGGAGAAAATAAAAAAGATTTGATAAAAAATTAACGGGTATATATGATAAGAGTATAAAAATGACCCGTGGCTCATTTCAAGGGCCTAAGGTGCAGAGAGCGGTGATAGGGATGTCAGGATACGGAAAATGGGTAGCAGGTAACAAAACGAAATGGATCACGCTTCTTATATGGATTGCAGTAGTAGGTACCCTTACCATGTTATGGCCGGCTGTGAATTCGCAGGAAGAGAATAATGTGCAGAACCTTCCGAAGGACTCACAATCCGTACAGGCAGCGATTGTCGCAGAGAGGGAATTTCCGAGCGGCAGCGGCGTACCTGCACTACTCGTATGGCATCGTGAAGGTGGAATATCCCAGGAAGATCTATTACATATTCAAGCCTTATACAGCAACCTGGAAAAGTCTCCGCTGCCTCATCAGAATTTCGTGCCACCTCTTGGACAGCTCCCGCCGCAGGCTCTGCAGGCTTCTTTATCTGAAGATCGCAGTACATTGGTGACACCGGTGCTGTTCGATAAAACTGCAGATAGCGATCAGCTTGGCGAAGCGGTGACCCAATTAAAGGCTCTGATTGTAAAGGAGACAGGCAGTGACCCTTCGGCTGCAAAGCTTGATGGAAGTGATCTCAGCCTTCGTGTTACCGGACCGGTTGGTATATCTATTGATGCTACGGGACTCTTCAAGAATGCGGACGTATCCCTGTTAATAGCTACAGTAGTCCTTGTGTTAGTGTTTCTATTGCTTATCTACCGTTCCCCGGTTTTGGCTCTGATTCCGCTTATTGCGGTTGGTTTTGCTTATGGTGCAACGAGTCCGGTGCTTGGCAAAATGGCTGAGGCCGGTTGGATCACAGTCGATTCTCAGGCCATATCGATTATGACCGTTCTGCTGTTCGGTGCCGGTACAGATTATTGTTTGTTCCTGATCTCCCGGTTCCGTCAGTTGCTGAAGGTGGAGGAAAGTAAGAGCCAAGCTCTGCTTCGTGCCATCACAGATTCCTCCGGGGCTATTGCAATGAGTGGTTTCACAGTAGTGTTGGCTCTGCTTGCGCTATTGCTGGCCCAATTTGGAGCGTATCATCGTTTTGCGATTCCGTTCAGCGTCTCCATCTTTATTATGGGTATCGCCAGCCTAACACTGGTTCCGGCGCTACTTGCAATCTTTGGTCGGACCTCTTTCTTCCCGTTCATCCCACGGACACCGCAAATGGAGATGGATCGGGCCATGGCTAAAGGCAAGCCTATTCCACAACGGAAGGTTTCCCGTAAAAAGGGAATTGGTGGATTCGTAGTCTCCCGTCCTTGGGCTATCGTTGGTGTAACTGTGGTGATGCTGGGAACATTGGCCTCCTTCTCCAGCGGGATTAAATTCACGTATGATATTCTCTCCTCTTTTCCAAAGGACATGGAGTCCCGTGAAGGCTTCGATATCATTGGCAAACAGTTCTCCCCGGGGGAGCTAGCCCCGGCCAAGCTGATGGTTGATACGCAGGGCATAGCGGACGGTGAGGATCTTAAGGTCATTCTGGGCGGGATTTCTTACGTAGATACCGTCTCAGATCCGCAGCAGGGTGCAGTGAATAAGAATATATTAGGCTATGATATTGAATTTAAAAGCAACCCGTATTCGCTGGAGGCCATGAGCCACGTTCCGGCACTGCAGGCGACGGTTGAGCAGGCGTTAATCGATGCAGGGATTGAAGAGCCGAAAGGCAATGTATGGGTTGGTGGGCAGACCGCTACTCAGCATGATACGAAAGAGGTTGGAGAGCGGGATACGGATCTCATCATCCCTGTAGTTATTGGATTAATAACCTTGCTGCTGCTCCTGTATTTACGCTCTGTTGTGGCTACCATTTATTTGGTGGCAACGGTAATTCTATCCTTCTTCTCGGCACTCGGCTTAGGTTGGCTTATTATCCATTACGGGCTGGGTGCGGAGGCGATCCAAGGCTCTATTCCCCTATATTCCTTCGTATTTCTGGTCGCGCTCGGCGAGGACTACAATATTTTTATGATCTCGAATATATGGAAGAAACGCAAGGAGATGCCGCTGAAGCAAGCGATCTCTGAAGGTGTAAATGAAACGGGATCGGTGATTACCTCCGCAGGCCTTATCCTAGCCGGTACCTTCGCAGTACTAGCGTCACTGCCTATTCAAGTGCTTGTACAATTCGGTATTATTACAGCGCTGGGTATCCTGCTTGATACGTTTGTGGTTCGTCCGTTCCTCGTACCGGCCATCACAGTGCTCTTCGGCCGACTGGCCTTTTGGCCTGGCAAGCATCAAGAGGTGGATAAGCCGCTGCCTTCTAGTGTGGAGTAGGAACGCGAGCCTACAGGGCTGGATTTGAAGAGATCAAGAAAGAAACGAAAACAGGGATATCCCGGAAGCCTATAAGGCTGTGGGACATCCCTGTTTTTTTGGATTTATTGACAATAAGGGATCTGTAGTCCGCATAGAGTTCTTAACCCGATCTACCTTAATATAGATTTACTTTATCTGCTGCTGTTTGGTTCAAGCTTAATTGTTAGTTTCCTGTATATAAGCTGTATCCTGCTAATTTCCTGGAGTCCGGCTGATCAGCAGTTCGTACTTGTCAAGAGATGCTCCCAGGATGGCATCATTCCCGCCGGCTCCCCGATGGGATTGGCGGAAGGAGTCGCTGGAGGTCCAGCCTTTGAAGGCTTCCTCGCTCTCCCAGAAGGTGCAGATTTTCAATTCCTCTACGCCTTCCTTGGCGCTCCCGTGCCAGACCTCCATCCGGACAAAGCCGGGCATAATCTGTACGCCATTCGCTACACCAAAGCGCTGGGCAATGGCTTCCGCATGGCCTTCCTTAACCTTTATGGTGTTCGTGACTACCAGCATGCCAAGACCTCCCCATCATTAATAAATATCTTTAATACCGTTCTATTCTTTTTAACCTACTGCGGGTTAGTAGTCCAAATTCCTGCGGTTTTCAGGAATACGCGATCGGGTAGTTTCAATGCCGCCAACGCCAGTTCAGCTACATCCTCGGGCTGCATCATCCGGTCTTCATCACCGATCTTAAGGCCTGCACTCTCAGCCAGTCCGGTATTGACAGTGCTGGGTGTCAAGGCTACAACACGAATATTATGCTTCCGCACTTCCTGTGCCAGTGCCTCAGTCATCCCCATCAGAGCAAACTTGGAAGCACAGTAGGCGGAGCCTGTTGCGAAACCGCGTTCTCCGGCTGTGGAGGAGATGTTGATAATATTGCCGCCATTCTTTTCAATCATAGCAGGCAATGCAGCACGGGTGACATAATAGGTACCGAACAGATTGATATCGATATGCTGCTCCCAATCTGCAGGATCCATCTCTAAAAAAGTACCAAACTTGGCGATCCCGGCATTGTTAATCAGTGCGTCAAATGTTCCGAGTTCACTTTGAAGTGCTACTACCGCCCGTTCGGCATCTCCGCGAACAGACACATCAGCAACAGCAACGCTAACCTTTACATCGTATACTTCGGTCAATGCTGACTTCAATGCTTCCAGATCTGCTGAAGTTCTGGATATCAGGCCGAGATTTGCCCCTTCCTTAGCCAACGCTAGAGCCAGAGCTTTCCCGATTCCCTTACCTGCACCCGTAATTACAATGCTCTTCCCTCTTAAATCCATAACTTGTCGTCACTCTCCCTTGGATTATTCTGAAGCAAGAATTTCACAGATTCTATTATACCTGAGTGGCTGAAGACAATCACGTTCACCCAAGTTGATCGCAAGGATCAGCCACTTATTAGATATGATTATGAACGCTAAGCTTATTCCTCCGGGTTAAGCGTCGTCAGCGGTGTTATAGCCGGGCCTTCGAATACTTTGCCGTCATAAGAGAAACGTGAGCCGTGGCAGGGACAATCCCAAGAACGCTCCCCGTCATTCCATTCTACCTCGCAGCCCATATGGGTACAGGTGGTGTCGACCAAATGCAGCTTGCCTTCGGAATCTCGATAAGCCCCTGCTCGTTTGCCATCATGACGCACGATTGCACCTTCATCCGGCTTAAGCTCATCGGGCTTTCTATGCACAAATTCCACTTTGCCCCCGACTAAATCTTTGGCGACAACAGCATTTATCGTAATAAAGTTTTTTATGCTTGGATTCGCCTTAAATCGTGTAGGATCGTACAGGTCTGTATAAGGGTTGTCCTTACGCTGGATTTGGTCTGATATCATTAGCGCAGCAACTGTACTGGTGGTCATTCCCCATTTTTTATAACCTGTGGCAATATAAATTTCCTCATCCTCCGAGGTCCTGCCAATGTAGGGCACCCTGTCCAGCGTAATTAAATCCTGAGCGGACCAGCGATAAGGAATAGACTTGATACCGAGTAAATGTCCTGCAAAAGCCTCCAGATTCTCATAGTGGCCGAAGGTACAGATTCCTTTCCCTGTCTTGTGGCTTTCGCCTCCGATGAGCACCAGGTTTTTCCCTTCCCATTCAACGGCCCGCAGAGATCGGATGGGTTGACTCGCACTTAAATACATTCCCCCCACAAATTCCGATTCCGGTTCAATCGCGAGAATATAGGATCTTTCGGGATACAGACGGGAAAAGTACAGGGCTCCTCCGTCATAAAAGGGGAAATGGGAAGCGGAGACAGCATGCCGGCAGGTGATTTGATGCTGATCCTTTTCGGTATAAAGAGTAAGGTTACCGTTCTTATCTACATTTTCAGCAATTACCGTATGCTCATAAATCACTCCGCCATTGTCCAGAAAAGCCTGAATTAACCCCCGGAAATAATGCAGAGGGTGAAAACGGGCTTGCCCGGGCAGCTTAATGGCACCTCCCACGATTAGGGGCAAAGGGATATGGTCCAGCCATTCCCCGGGAATGCCAAGCTTCTCATAGGCTTTAAATTCTTTCTCCAACTGTTTCAGTGTCTTATCATCATTGGCATCAGAGTAAAGATAGGCTGCTTCGCGCTGCATTCCGCAGGATATGCCGAGCTCTTCAGCTGTTAAGATAATCCACTCCATGGCTTGCGTATTAGATTCATAGTACAGCCGCGCGTTGTCTTCCCCGAAATGCTTGATTAGATCATTATAGAACATGCCGTGTTGTGCGGTGATTTTGGCAGTCGTAAAACCGGTAGTGCCGTTCAGCAATACCCCCGCTTCCAGCAAAGTGACTTTATAACCGGCTTTGGAGAGCAGATAGGCGGTTGTGATTCCGGTCATCCCGCCGCCGACAACTGCGACATCCGTATCATGATTGCCTTCAAGCTTTGGAAAAGAAGGTAAATCCGTAGTATCACGCCACATTGATTCCGGATACCTCGGCAGGTTTTGCGAAAGATTGTTTTCTGGATTCATCCCGTTGTCCCTCCATTTGTATATCACTCCTTTCATTTATTACCACTGATCCTCTAAAAGAAACTCATACCAGCTGCTTAGAGTGTCAGGATATAAGATTAAGGTTGCAAAGGAGTTACTTAATACAAGTTCAGTTAACGGGTTTTGGATTATTTGGGGGAATATTTAGGAGATAGATTTGGAAAGGATAGACCCTGCGTGGTGATCAGGTAGCTGGTTTCATGGAATATGCTGCGGCAGAGTAATTCGAATTAATGGATACTTTGTTCCGTCCGGTATTTTTGGCATCGTAGAGTGCTTGATCTGCCCAGTGGGTTAAAAGTTTTCCGTCAGCTTCAGCTACAGTCTCAGGATAACAAGCCACACCAATGGAGACGGTAATCGGGATCTTTTGGCCTGAAGGAAGAAGGAAGGGTTCCATCTCTACAGCTCTTCTTAGTTTTTCTCCGGATGTTTCCGCTTGAGAGAGCGAGCAATGCGGCATCAGCACCGTAAACTCTTCGCCGCCATTACGGGATACCATATCATGGGAATGGGAATGACTCTTGAGCCGCCAGGCCAGCTGCTTCAGTACCTCATCTCCGGCAGGATGTCCATAGGTATCGTTGATGATTTTAAAATGATCGATATCAATCGCAAGCAGGGACAAACATTCCTGATGCCGTTCAGACCAAATGATTTCATTGTCCATATGACGGTGGAATTGTTGAAGATTATGAAGTCCGGTTAGATAGTCGGTAGTAGCTCGAACCTCCAGCAGGGCGAAGAGTTCGTTGGAATGCTGGATAGACTCCGCAATATAATAGATGACTAACCCTGCTCCTAGTGAAATCAACAGCTGAGTGGGGTAGAAATCCATAAGAGCCCGCAGGCTGCCCAAATTAAGGAGTAGAATTATAAAGGTGAGAGTCATGCAAGCGATATTACCGACCGTCATCTTCTTCAGGCGTGACCATGGGAACGTCGAAATAAAGCTGCAGCAAAGTCCGCCAAGCAGCAAAGTTACAGCTGTTGAAACTGTGTTAATTGAAACACCATTAAAAAGAATTCTGCTCACAGCAAGTACTGCAGCGCAGACTAAGGACGGAAACCAGCCGACATATGCGGACACGATTACTAATGTCAGGTGGCGTAAGTTAACATAAATATCAGGGACTACTTGGAACGAGTAGTTCATTAGAATAATGCCGAATACTCCAAACAGCAGGCCTGCATTGATACCGGTAAGTAAAGATGGTGGTCGATCTGTTAGGGAAAGCTTTTTGGAGATCATCCCTGATAGGAAAACAAAAGTTGCGAGGATACAAAAGTTGGCGAAAAGGTTGGTTACCATTGTTATTATCATTTAAAATCAAAAACCCCTTGAAAAAAATTGACTTAGCCTTATAAAAAAAAGGGCTGTATTCATTCTATCCGGGATTTTAATAAAAGTATTGAGAAAAAAATCACATGCGATTTCATTGACCTCTCTACAACAAAGACTTATACTTGATCTAAAAATAACCCACAAGGATGATAGCTATGAAAACCCTGAATTTGACCTCTCAGCGTAGAGCCGTTTATGATATCGTCTGCCAATCCCATGACCATCCCACAGCCGCAGAGGTAATGAACCGTCTGGTAGAGCAAGGCCATAGTTTAGCTTACGGTACAGTTTACAACTCACTGCGGTATCTTTCGGATAAACAGATGATTCGGGAGCTTAAACTGGGTGAAGCCGCCAGTCGATATGATGCCCGTATGGATGATCACCAGCATATCATGTGCGAAAGCTGCGGGAAGGTTGATGAGGTGTTAACTCATGTCCCGGAGGACTGGATGAGTACTGTTGCCAAGGAAACCGGCTATTCAATCTCACATGCCCATGTAGTATTTGGGGGTATCTGCCAAACTTGCAAGAAATAAGAATGAAAAAATCGAATTTGTATATATAAGAAAAGATCGTTTACATAAAACGGTCTTTTTTGTGTGAAATCACAAGAATTTTAGCAAACTATGAGAATAATGAAGAAATATAGTAGAAATATGTATTTCCAAAACCGATATATAATTATATATTTAGGTATATTGCTTTCCTTGTACTTAAATTAATGATTGAAAAGAAAGAGAGAGTGATCCCCACTCATGAACAAAAAAGTGCGTATGTCCATCCGTACGAAATTAATTCTTACATATCTGCTTGTATTGCTTGTACCCAGCTTCATCATTGGCACCCAGACGTATCAATCGGCCAGCAATGAGATGGAAGAGCAGTTGCTGAACAGTGCTACAGAAAGTGTGGTAGCCGTTAACGAAATCATAGACTCCAACGTTTCTTCCAAAATAAATGATATTAACTATTTTGCTGCGCAGCTGTCTTCCGATGCTGTTAACAGTGAGGTTAATGGGGAGACTTCGGCGGATGTATTGACGAGATTGAGGGAATATGCGGCGCTGCATCCCGATGTGCTGGATATCTATGTGGGGACCGGAAGAGGGAAGTCCATTCATGCTTCGGATCAAAAGCTGCCGGACGGGTATGACCCTCGAAAGGATAATTCCTATGTAAATGCACTTAAGCATGGGGAAGGGATTGTTATATCACCAGCTTTTACAACCATCAATAATGAGACAGCTATTGCCATATCAGCAGTGTTGAGAGGCGGAAACGGAGTCATCGCTCTGAATCTCAACTTGAAAGAGCTGGCAAGTTTGACCAACCTTAAGGTAGGTAAGGATGGTTACATATTTATCGTTGACAGCAGTAAAAAATTCTTGGTTCATCCTACCGAAGCTATCGGCAAGGAAACGACTTTGGATTTCGTGAAGAAAATGTTCGAGAACGAATTGGGATCCTTTGATTATTCCTTCAATGATACTAATAAGAAAATGACGTATGTGACGAATGAGCTTACCGGTTGGAGAATTGCTGGTACGATCAGCAAGGATGAAATCACAGCTGCAACAAAGGATATTCGTATAAGAGCAATCGTTGTTATCGCCATCTCTGTTTTACTGGCTTTGGTGCTTATTTATTTCAACGTCCGTTCCATTCTTGCACCGCTACTCCGTCTACGGAAAGCGACAGAAGTGATAAGCCAAGGAGATCTATCCGTAGACATTGGTTCCTTCCGGCGTGATGAGATTGGGATGCTGGCGGAGAACTTCGGAATTATGGTGATGAATCTGCGCGAGATGATTACAAGTGTGCAGGAAATGACAGACAATGTATCCTCCTCGGCAGAGGAGCTGATGGCTGGCGCTGAGCAAACCACCAAGGCGATCGAGCATGTTACCATTGCAATACAAGAAGTGGCTGTAGGCAGTGAGCAGCAGGTTAAAAGTGTTCAAAAAGGTATGGAGAGTACCGCGGCAACAACCAATGAAGTTGCCAATATATCTGAATATATGATGCAGGTATCGGACATGATGGGCAAAACTTCTCACTCTGCAGCGGAAGGTAATGATTCAGTTATCAGTGTTGTAGATAAAATTAATAGTATTCAAATGACGGTGGAGGAGCTTGGCGGTGTAATCGATAAGCTTAATGACCGAACCGGGCAAATTATCGGGATTGTCGGCGTAATCACCGGTATCGCACGGCAGACGAATCTACTGGCGCTTAACGCTTCTATTGAAGCAGCCAGAGCTGGTGAGCAGGGACGCGGCTTCGCTGTTGTGGCTTCGGAAGTTCGCAAGCTGGCGGAGGAATCCGAGAAATCTGCACGCCTGATCTCCGATCAGATCAGTTCGATTTACGGTGAGATGAAATTAGCTGCAGAAACGATGGAGCAAGCCAAAGAACGGGTAACTGAAGGCATCATGGCTGTAGATACTACCGGGCGTTCTTTCTCCCGGATCCGCAGAGCAGTTAAGGGAGCCGCGGAGAAGATTGAGGCAATGAACGAAGCGGTAAGTAAGCTTTCTATAGAAGCGGGCAGTATGGAGCAGGCGATTGGAGATATCAAGGGTATTTCTGAGGAATCTGCAGGCAATACAGAAACAATCTCAGCTGCTGCTCAGGAGCAGTTGGCCTCCGTAGAGGAAATTGCTTCATCGTCCGCAGATCTCAGCCATCTGGCAGAGGAACTACAAAAGCTTGTCGGGCGCTTCAAATTACAATAGTAATATATACTTTCCCTTTGCCTTCCTTTGCAAGTATACTGATAAGCAACAATAACGGTATACAAAGGAGAGAGTCACCATGGCAGAGCAATTAAAAGGCATCACCGTCGCCCTGGCCGGTCCGCGCAAGTCGGAGGAGATGGCCAAGCTGGTGCACAATATGGGCGGTACTGCATTACACCGGCCTGCACAGGGTACCGTATTTCTCGATGATGAAGAGCTTCGTAAAGGGTTGGATTCTTGGATACAGCATCCCCCGGATTGGTCGATTCTAACAACAGGAATGGGTCTGGATGCCCTGTTTGAGAAGGCGGAGGGAGCAGGGAACGCTGAGCGTTTTCTGGAGGTATTATCTCGTTCCCAAATTGCGGCACGCGGATATAAGACTGTAAATGCTCTTAAGAAACGAGGTCTAGTCCCTGTAGTTCGTGACGATGACGGCAGTACAACGGGACTTATTCGCGGTCTGCAGTCTTTCGATATGAAGGGTAAAGAGGTTGTTCTGCAGCTGCATGGAGATCCTTCTCCCCGATTGGTCTCTTGGCTGGATGAAGTAGGGGCTACCACACGCCAGATTCTTCCCTACCGACATACACCTCCGCAGCCCGGTGAGCTGGAAAGATTGCTTACAGAAATTCTGGAGGGCGGGATAGATGTTGTAGCTTTTACCAGCGCACCGCAGTTCCGTTTCTTGGCTGAGTATGCCCGGAGTCAAGGCAATTTAGCAGGGATGCTGGAGGCTTTTGAAGAAAAAGTTATCGCGCTTTCTGTAGGCCGTATTACCTCTGAAGCTCTGAAGGAAGAAGGAATTCAGCGGATTGTCGCGCCGGAGCATGAGCGGATGGGCAGTATGTTCGTGGAGCTGGGCCGCTATTTAGCTGCCAAAGAGTAAAGAAAGAGCTGCAAGAATGATATTCAGGGGACTAACAGAAGCATTCCCGCAGCGTAATCGGCGGGAATGCTTTTTTCGTAAATATATCCCTAAGGACGATAAACCCGTTTCTTCTTAGATGAATGGACAATAGGGGTTGTTTTCCTTAAAATATAGGCAACATGTAACTTAAATTAACAAAGTCATACGAAGGAGGATCTTATGGACAAGAGAAAATGCTTATTACTGGGTGATTATACTCATCCCCGGTTTCATCCTTTACAGGGTGTAGACAAACAAATCAGTGTGATCTTGAACGATCTTATGACGGTACAGTGCTCAGAGAACAAAAAACTGCTTCTAGGGGAGCATTTGAGCGGATATGATTTATGTATTGCATATAATGAACTATGGAACGAAACTGTTTCTCCGCAGCAGACAGCAGGTCTGCTCTCTTATGTAAGCGGAGGTGGTGGCCTCATTGTACTTCATACGGGAGTTTCGCTTGCCAAACGGTATGAACTGGCCCAATTGATCGGCGGTAGATTTATAGGTCATCCTCCATACGGCCCGTTGAATTTTCGAATTCTTGAGCATGATATAACAGAGGGAATACAAAACTTTCAGCTGGATGAGGAGCCATACCGGTTCGAATTCGATCCGTTTACTGAAAAAAAGCTGCTGCTTGAATATGAAGCGGATGGAGAATGGCTTCCGGCGGCATGGTGCCACAGTTACGGCCTTGGAAGAGTTGTCTATCTAATGCCGGGGCATCACGAACCTTCCTTTCATAACCAGGCCGTACGCCAGCTGATTTATAAGTCAGCTAAATGGGCTGCCCGGATTCCGAGATAAGAAGCTGAATCGTTAAAAGACTGACAGGATTTTGGAAATCGCCAGCTAGTGGGGTATACTTTAACCATTAACTCCGGTTGTCACCTAACGGAATCTTTGGGAGGAAAAATGCCATGAGTGATTTGTTTAAAAAAGCGATCTCTTTAGGAGTGGGCCTCACCATTGTCAGCAAAGAAAAAGTGGAAAAAGCCGTGGAAGAATTGGTTAAGCGTGGAGAACTTGCTCCGTCAGAGTCGAAAGCACTGATTGACCGCTTGGTTGAGCGCGGCGATGAAGAACGAGGGATGTTCAAATCAGCCGTTCAAGAGCAAGTTCAGCGTGTGCTTAAGGAATTAAAAGTTCCGGTTCAAAGTGATATGGCTGCACTTGAATTACGTATTGCCATATTGGAGAGCCGTTTGGCTGAGCTGGAGGGAGTTTCCCAATCCGAGGGAACACTGCCGGAAACGCGTACCGATTAAATGGCGGTCCGTATTAGATATGCCGGACGTTACCGGACCATTGCCATGGCGCTTATGCGTCATGGCTTCGGCTATATGGTGGAGGAGCTTGGTTTAAATCACCTTTTATCGCTTCCGCGCCGTCTGGTGACGCAGGAGGCATACGAAGGAGTTACGCTTGGGGAGCGGATTCGCCGAGTATTGGAGGATCTGGGGCCGACGTTTATCAAGTTAGGTCAGCTCGCAAGCACCCGCTCGGACATGCTGCCCGATTCAATCATTCATGAACTAGTAAAACTTCAGGATAATGTGCCTCCATTTCCAGCGGGCACCGCACGCGATATTGTGGAACAGGAGCTTGACCAGCCCCTGGATGAAATATTTCATTCCTTTGAGGATGTACCGCTTGCAGCCGCTTCGATCGGTCAGGTACACCGTGCTGTACTGCTAAGCGGACAAACCGTGGCTGTGAAAGTCCAACGACCGGGTGTTTTACGGATGATGAGTCGTGATCTGGAGATTCTTAAGGATCTGACCGCACTTGCTGAGAGAAGATTAGACTGGGCGAAGCAATACGGGCTATCCCGGATGACGGAAGAGTTCTCCAGATCGCTAATAGCGGAGCTCGATTACAGCCACGAGGGACGTAATGCAGAGAAGATTGCGCTGCAGCTGGCAGACCATCAAAACGTATATATACCGGAAATACATTGGGATTATACCTCCGCTCGTGTTCTGACGATGGAATATGTAGAGGGGATTACGCTTAACCGTCGTCAGGAAATGATGGATAAGGGAGTGAATCTGCAGAAGATTGCTGAGCAGCTTGTGGAGATTATGCTGAAGCAAATCTTTATAGACGGTTTCTTTCATGCGGATCCTCACCCAGGCAATGTGATGTTAATGGAAGACGGCAAGTTGGCGTTGATTGACTTTGGTATGGTCGGAAGACTTAGCGAAGAGATGAAGGATCATCTGGCCGGGCTGATAATCGCGCTCATGCGAAAGAATACAGATGCTATGGTAAGATCTATTATGCGCCTGGGGATATTGGACGAGGAAGCAGACCGGGTGGCCCTTCATGATGATATGGATATGCTAAGGGAGGAGTATTATGATGTTCCCTTCAGCAGGGTAAGCATCGGTAAAGTTCTGAATGATCTGTTCAGAATTGCGCGCAGGCACCATCTTGTCATTCCCCCGGATTTGGCAATGCTGGGTAAAACCATGCTGACACTGGAAGGTGTGGTCAGCAATCTCGACCCTTCCTTCAGCATTATTCAGATGGCGGAGCCGTTTGGAAGGCAGCTCTTGAAGCAGCGCTTCAGCAGCCATCGCTTGCAGCGTAAGCTGTGGGGTGGGGTGGCAGAGCTGGCTGAGAGTCTGGTGGAATTACCCGGACAGGCCAGACAGCTTACTTCGCTGATCAGTAAAGGCAAGCTGAAAGTGGAGGTTGGTATGCCGGAGCTGCAAAGTTTGCAGCGCAAGTTTGACCGAATCGGCAACCGCTTGTCCTTCAGTATAGTATTGCTTGCTTTCAGCATTATCATGGTCGGTCTGATTATCGGCTCATCACTGCGGGGTGAACCCTCCCTGCTGTGGGATTTCCCTACTGTGGAAATCGGCTCGGTCGTGGCACTGCTGATGTTTGTTTGGCTGCTGTTCTCCATTTTTAAATCAGGTAGATTTTAGAAGTCGGCGGCAGTGTGATAAATATTCTTTCAGGCGATGCACACAAAAGGCGTTCTATAAAGTACAATGGAAGTGATGCTTTCAGAGGAACGGCCTTTACTTCTTATTGATCAATTGCACTTGTATGTGCGAATTCTCCGTACAGGGATAAAATGGGACGGAAGGACTCGGTGGTGAGTTCTTCCGCTTTTGTTTGAATATAAGGAATGCCATTGTTCTTGGAACGAGCCTTTTCTAAAGGGCTGAAAGTGTAGGAATAGATGCAAAAACCAATTTTCAGGAAAAAAGTGAGGTGGAGAAATTGCCGAGTTTTAAAGAATTAGGAGTTTCGGAAGTATTAAATACACTGCTGCAGGGTCAAGGGATTGTGAAGCCTACACCTGTACAGGAAGAAGCGATTCCGCCACTGGTTCAGGGTCTCGATGTTATTGCCCGGGCGAAGACTGGAACAGGGAAGACGCTGGCTTTTTTGCTGCCGATTATGGACAAGATCCAAGTTGAACGTGCATTTCCACAAGCGCTAATCATGGCCCCGACACGCGAGTTGGCACTTCAAATTACTGAAGAAGCACGCAAGCTAGCCCGTCATACGGGCGTTAAGATCTTGGCTGTTTACGGTGGACAAGATGTCGAGAAGCAGCTGCGCAAGCTGGAAGGCGGCAGACATCTTATTATAGGAACGCCAGGACGTCTGCTCGATCATATGCGCCGCGGCACGCTCGATTTGAACGGAGTCAAAATGCTCGTTCTGGATGAGGCCGATCAAATGCTGCATATGGGTTTCCTTGAGGATGTAGAGACGATTATTACGGCGGTTCCATATCGCCGGCAGACGATGCTGTTCTCTGCTACGATGCCTGATCCGGTCAAACGTCTGGCTGCCAATTATATGAAAGAACCACTGGATATCGTTATTAAGAGCGGTTCCCCGATTCCGCTTGATAATATCCGTCAGCAGGTCGTGGAATGCTCGGATCGTAATAAAGAAGAAGCATTGAAGCAGTTAATCGAACGGGATCGTCCGTATTTGGCTATTATTTTTTGCCGGACGAAGCGCCGGGTATCCAAGCTGAACGAAGCTCTGCAAGCTGCGGGCTATGACTGTGATGAGCTGCACGGTGATTTGTCGCAAGGTAAGCGCGAAGCCGTTATGAAGCGATTCCGGGATGCGAAGCTCCAATTGCTCGTAGCAACGGATGTAGCTGCGCGTGGTCTTGACGTAGAAGGAATAACACATATATTTAATTACGATATGCCGCTTGACGGAGATAGCTACATTCACCGTATTGGCCGGACAGGCCGTGCGGGTGGCAAAGGACTTGCAATTACCTTTGCTTCACCGCGTGAAAGTCAAGGTCTGGAAATGATTGAGCATGCCATTTCGCAGCGTCTGGATCGTCGACGTTACGAGAAGGATGAATTCGGCATAGGTGAATTCACGGCTATCCAGACTGGCGGACGCCAGCTCGGTAAACGTCAAGGCGGAACTCCTGAAGCGGCACGGACAGGTCACGGGCCTAAGACGGGTGGACGCGGTCAAGGGCGCGGCGCAGCTCCGCGGGCGGAAGGTTCATCCCGCCGTGAAAGCGGCGGCCGGGGTCGCGGCAGAGAAGCAGACGCAGGTAGAGGCAGCGCGCGTAGCGGATATAGCGCAGGCCCTTCCAGAGGCAGAAGCGAAGAAAGTGCACCAGCCAAGACGAGAGTTGGCGGCGGTTATGGAACTTTTGCAAGAGGAGAAAGCCAACCTCCGGCAAGCAGTTCAGCAGGAGCAAGAGGAGGCAGTCCTCGTGGTGATTTCCGAGGCGCTTCCAAGGGTAGTCCGAGCAGCGGCTATAGCACTAATGTAGCCAGAGGCGGAGAAAGCGGTTATAGTGTTGGCGCATCAAAGGGCAGCGGTTCGGGGAGCGGTTATAATCCCGGAGGATCTAAAGGCAGCCCTAAATATAGAGCAAACTTGCCTCGCGGTGAAGCTGACGGCTACAGCGCCGGTGCTTCAAAGGGCGGAAGTCCAAGAAGCGGCGGCTATAGCACGGGTAGATCTAACTCAGGAGGATCCGCTTCAGGAGGTTCCAGAGGGGGTCAAGGCGGCTTCGGTTCAGGAAGTCGCAGTGGCGGATTTGGCTCTGGGAGCCGCAGCGGCGGTAGCGGCGGCGGTGCTCCATCACGCGGTGGACGCGGCAATGGTCCTGGTCGTCAAGGCGGCCGGGGTAAGTAAGGTCTAACCAATTTATAGAGGTATCTTATTACCATAGGCATCGTTAGCATTTTGCTAACAGCCTATGGTAATAATTGTTTTATAGGAAAGTGAAACCTTTAGGAGCAAAAGCCTGTCTAGTAGATAAATAGAGCTTGAACTGTAAGAGGAGTGTGGCTTGTTCATGTCCAAAAAATTGTGGATTGTTATCTTATTTATAGTAGTCATAGTTGCAGGTTGGGGTATTGGGAAGTATACAACCCCGTCTGCTTCGCAGGTAGACGGAACTGATATATCGCAGCAGCCTGACCTTCAGGGGCAGCCGGTAGAATCTGAGCCTTCGGCAGTTGTAGGTAGTGCCGACAATAGCCAAGATCCCTCCGATGATTCAGCCTCTGGAAATACCGATGCGGACGGAGAAAATGCAGTATCACCCTCTCCGTCACCTGTTGCTGAGAATGACGACGATGATGTAAAGCCGGAGCCGACGGATGCTCCTGTTACTTCCCGGCCACCGGCCAAACCGACAGACTCCGCAGAGGAAGGATCGTCCGGCAGTGACGATTCTATTGAAACAGCTGCAGAGCCGGAGAGTCTTACTGTGCTTGTGAATAAACAGTACAAGCTGCCTGATAATTACAAGCCGGATGATCTCGTCTATCCGGATGTTCCTTTTCTGTTCAGTGATAAGATTGAGAAACGGATGATGCGCAAGACTGCAGCTGCAGCGCTTGAGGAGTTATTTGCAGCTGCCCGGAAGGATGGTGTGCATTTGGCCGGTGTTTCTGCATACCGCTCCCAATCCACACAGACCAGATTGTTCAACAATTACGTGGCTCGTGACGGTGAAGCCAAAGCACGCACTTACAGCGCTGTTCCGGGGCATAGCGAGCATCAGACCGGACTGGCTATTGATGTCTCGGGAAGTGACGGGAAGTGTGCTGCAGAGAGCTGCTTTGCCGGAACCAAGGAAGCAAATTGGCTGGAGAAACATGTCGCAGAATTCGGTTATATCATCCGCTTCCCCGAAGGTAAACAATCGATTACCGGCTATAAGTATGAGCCTTGGCACATACGGTATGTAGGTACAGAAATCGCCAGTTCGGTTGTGGATAGGGATATTACACTTGAGGAATATTATGATGCCGTTCCGGTGTCCCGATAACATATATTCAAGCAGTCCTGATCCTCGGGACTGCTTTTTTTTGCACCTGTCGTATGTTGATTCACTGTTAGCTATCCCGGTTAAGTAGAAGACATCACTAGGGATTCTACAAGGAGGCGACAAACGTGTCCGAACATAATCATGTGGTCAGTAAAGACGGTAGCGTAGTTATGCAGAGGGTGGATGAAGCTTTGGACCGGATTGGCCCGGGGCAAAAAGAAGCGATTCTGGAGAATTTTCAATCCTTTCAGACCTATTTAGGTAAACGCATACAACTTGCCCTAAAAATTGGGCTGAACGAAGAACAATTAGCGATGGCCGCGGAGAAGGTTGCTGACTATCTTGCAAAACATGAGGAACCTCGAAATAGTGAGGAAAAGCTGCTCCTGGAATTATGGCGGGTTGGCAGCAAGGAAGAGCGGCATCAACTAGCACATATGCTGGTAAAGCTGGCTCAAGAGCTGAAATAATAAGTTGGTAAGGTGAAAGATGCCCTTCTCTGGTTAGCGGAGAGGGCATTTTGTTGTATACTTAAGGGATTAAATGGTAAATATTAATTCTAATTGGAGAGCTGAGTATGATAAAAAAACTTAGTGTGCTGGATCAATCCCCAGTTTCAGAGGGAAGTACTCCAGCCGAGGCATTGGCGCAGACTGCTTTATTGGCGCAGGAAGCAGAACGCCTTGGCTATCACCGCTTTTGGGTATCAGAGCATCATTCTGCCCCTGGTCTGGCCGGTTCTAGTCCTGAAGTTCTTATAGCCCATCTTGCTGCAGTTACATCATCCATACGTATCGGCTCCGGCGGGGTGCTGCTGCCTCATTATAGTGCATATAAAGTAGCTGAGAATTTCCGGGTTTTGGAGGGGCTGAATCCCGGAAGAATCGATCTTGGGATCGGTCGTGCACCAGGCGGAGCCGCACTGGCCACCCGTGCATTGCAGGAGAATCAGCTTCGTAATATAGACCGTTATGAGGAGCAAATCCAGGATCTGATTTACTATCTGTATAACCAGCCCGAACCCGGCCACCGCTTTGCGGGACTTCAGGTTACACCTGCTGTACCTACCGCTCCGGAAATTTGGTTGTTAGGATCCAGCAGAGGCAGCTCCTTACTTTCAGCTAAGCTTGGAACAGGCTTTGCTTTTGCCCAATTCATTAACGGTGACGGCGGCAGTGCGGCTGTTAGTGAATACAAGAAAAATTTTCAATCCTCTGAGCTTATAGGAAGCCCACGCTGTATTGTTGCTGTATTTGTGGTTTGCGCCGAGACCTCGGAGGAAGCGGACAGGCTGGCATCCAGCATGGATCTTTCCCTCATTTTATTGGAGAAGGGGCATGTATCTACGGGCACTCCTACTGTTGAACAAGCGTTAGCTTATAATTACACCCCTTATGATATGTTCCGTATACACGATAATCGTAAAAGGATGGTGGTTGGCTCACCGGAGAGCGTGAGGGAACAGCTTGAAGCGCTCGCAGAGCTTTATCAATGTGAGGAGATCATGATAGCCAATCTGATACATAGCTTTCCAAACAAATTGAAATCACTCCAGCTAGTTGCGAAGGCTTGTGGATTATAATAGGCTATTCAGTAAACCTGAAGAAAGAGTGGATACGAGCACGTTAACTTGCTTTCCGATAGGCATAGGGTAAGATGTAAAGGTCTTGGACGAGAATATACTCGAGGTGAAAGGAAGGGGAATTATACATGTCGATTTACAGTTTTGCCGGAGTTACTCCTGCAGGCAAAGAAGTGCCATTTACCGAGTATGAGGGTAAGGTTCTGCTGATTGCCAATACAGCCAGTAAATGTGGACTTACACCACAGTACGGAGATCTTCAGAAGCTGTACGAGCAGTATGGAGATCAGGGACTTGTAGTGCTGGGTTTCCCTTGCAATCAGTTTGCCGGGCAGGAACCAGGCACAAGTGAGGAGGCAGAGGAATTCTGCCAAATCAATTACGGAGTTACGTTTCCTGTGTTCGCCAAGGTGGATGTGAATGGACCGGATGCCAGTCTGTTGTTCCGATATTTAAAGGGCCAGCAGCCGGGATCTGCGGACAGCAGCGGTATTCAATGGAATTTCACCAAGTTCCTAGTGGACCGCGGCGGTAATGTAGTGGCCCGTTTTGAGCCGAAGGAAGCCCCAGAAACGATGAAAGAACGTATAGAGTCATTGCTATAGTTACCGCTTGGTTTGCTGTAATATAAGTTTGAACATCCTTTCTTGCATGCAATAAACCGCTGCTTGAAAGGGTGTTTTTGGTTTATAAAATAGGCTCTTTCTCGAAATCAGTGCTTGAAATTCCGTTTACGTCACTGTGCCGGGAACGATTCGATCTAACTTCGCCTGATGTTTCAACGGGTTTAGGCATCTACGCTTACAGGTAGCCGAATCCAGGTTGCGGACCAATCCTTCGATGAATTAGAGGGGGAAATGCCCGCTAATACCGAACGAAACGCCATTAAATTGAGATTAGAGGGAAAATATCCCCATAATCTTACCCATACCGCCCCAACGAGGTATATCCTCAAAATTAGCGGGCGAAATCCCCTCTAATTGCCCAAATGGGGTGCCGGGTGCAGAAATAGAGGGAGAAAATCCCTCTATTGGGCGTAACGGATCTCATCCTTCTCGTCACCTATCAAGCACTGATTTTGGTGTTGAGCCATAAAATATAAGAAAAGTTTCCACCATACTTTGCTTATATTTCTACGAGAAACGGGTGCCGTCCCATAAAGGACGGCGTAGCCGTTTCTTCTTACTTGAAAATAATGCTTGACGCTTTTCAAAGACCTTGTATCCTTTGAATAGGAAACATTGTACATAGTATTACTGCATAATGTACGGATGAGTAAGGATAATAACGGCAGGAGGTTTTTATACAAGCATGAAGTTAATTACAGAGGTAGCATCAGAAGCGGGCATTGACGAGAAACATCTAGAGCTTTACGGCAAATATAAAAGTAAGCTCTCTCCATCACTCTGGGACGATATTAAGGCTAAGCCGGACGGCAAGCTGGTACTGGTTACTGCTATTAATCCTACCCCGGCAGGTGAAGGGAAGACCTTAACGACGATCGGCCTTGCGCAGGCGCTGAATGCCGCCGGAGTTCGAACGGTAGCAGCGTTGCGGGAACCCTCATTAGGCCCCTGTCTGGGGATGAAGGGCGGCGCTACGGGCGGAGGGAAGTCTCAGATCGTTCCTGCAGATGATATTAATCTGCACTTTACAGGGGATATTCATGCGGTTACGTCCGCACATAATTTATTGTCCGCGATGATCGACAATCATATATTTCAAGGGAATGAATTAGGCCTGAATCCGCAGCGAATCGTCTGGAAACGGGTTATGGATATGAACGACCGCAGCCTGCGCAGCATTGTGACAGGGCTGGGTGACGGCAACGGCCCCGTCCGCGAGAGCGGCTTCCAGATTACAACGGCTTCGGAGATTATGGCTGTGCTCTGTTTATGCAGTAATCTTTCCGATTTGAAGAAACGCCTCGGTCGTATGCTTATAGGCTATGACCAACAAGGTCAGCCTGTAACTGCGAAAGCACTGGGAGCGGTAGAAGCGATGACGGCGTTGCTGAAGGAAGCGGTCAAGCCAAATCTTGTCCAGACTTTGGAAGGAACGCCGGTCATTGTTCACGGCGGCCCATTTGCTAATATTGCTCACGGGTGCAGCAGTATCATTGGTACCCGTTATGCACTGAAGCTAGGTGAAGTTGTAGTCACAGAGGCTGGTTTTGGAGCTGATCTCGGTGCAGAGAAATTCATGGATATCAAATGCCGCCAGGCGGGACTTGCTCCTTCAGCAGCTGTGCTTGTGGTCACTGTGAAGTCATTGAAATATAATGGCGGAGTCCCCAAGGACGAGCTCTATAACGGAAATAGGGCGGCGCTACTTTCGGGAATGTCAAATATGGAGCGGCATATTGAAAACCTCGGTAAATTTGGTGTACCTGTGCTTGTAGCCATTAATCACTTTGAAGGTGACAGTTCTTCTGAGATCAATGAGGTGGTGGAAGCTTGCCGCCGCTTGAATGTGCCTGCTGCGGTTTCCAAGGTGTGGGCAGAGGGCGGAGCCGGAGGTCTTGAATTGGCCGAGGAGTTGAAAAAACTGCTGAACCGCGAAGACCAACCGAAATTTGCGCCTTTATATGAGGTAAGCTTGGATATTCCAGCCAAAATCAGTAAAATTGTCCGCGAAATCTATCATGGAGCGGATGTAGCCTTTTCACCGGCGGCCAAACGGAGCCTAGCGGTAATCGATCGTCTGGGTCTGCATCATCTCCAGGTATGCATGGCCAAAACACCGTATTCCTTCTCAGACCAGCCACGTTTACTTGGGGCTCCAGAAGGCTTTACGATGGGGGTAAGAGACATTACCTTATCACTGGGGGCAGGATTTGCTGTGGTGATTACCGGCAATATCGTGACCATGCCTGGACTTCCTGCAAAACCGGCCGCAGAGCAGCTTCGTATTGACAATGAGGGCCACCTTCAGGGACTCGTGTAATTATGTAATAACCTACTCAGGGCTTTGCCGTGTTGTTTGACGGTAAAGCCCTTTTTTTGTTATGGCTGGATTCTCCAAATGGCTACCTTCTCGATTCAGACATAATGTGCTGGCCGCATGGAAAAGATAATAGAGGACTCTTTTTCGGAACACCAAGAAGAAACGACTTTGCTGTCCTGAACGGGAGCCTATGCTTCCGGGTTCAACTAGTTGTTGACGAAATCCTCTACTCCATGGAGCAGAGGATAAAGACCGCTAACTATTTTCAATTACACTTCTGTGCTGTGGACTGTAGAGCCGCTATTTAAGTCTCAAAGGGTTATGCGAAACATGAAGCGGACTCAGGAGACGCTATTCAATCAAAAACAGCCTCTTTTGGGAGAAAATTGCTCATTAGTGTCCCTGGTGTCCGTTAAGATTCCAAATCTTCCAATTTTGCTTAAATAAGGTCATCTCTGTCCGTTACCTGATGGGTAACTTTGAGATGGAGCGCATCTTCTGCTTTTTTATATACTTAAAATTGTGAACAATTTGGGAATATAGTGTAAAAGGCTTGCAATGTGATAAAAATCACAATATAATCTAGTTACAAAGTGAAATTAATCACATACAAATCAAAAAACGTAAATAAAGAGCTTTTCAACTTGGAGGAGGAAGAAATCATGAAAGTAGCAGTCATTGGATGTACCCATGCCGGAACCGCCGCAATTGTTAACACCGCCCAGCTTTACCCGGATGCAGAAATAACCGTATATGAGCGAAATGATAATATTTCCTTTCTGTCGTGTGGTATTGCCTTGTATGTAGGCGGAGTTATCAAAGATCCCCAAGGCCTCTTCTATTCTTCACCCGATAAACTTAGAGAACTTGGTGCAAATGTGAAAATGCGTCATGAGGTCACTGCAGTGGACACGAAGCGCAAAACCTTGCGGGCCCGTAATCTAGACAATGGTCAGGAATTCGATGATTCGTATGATAAGCTAATCATGACTACCGGTTCTTGGCCGATTGTACCAAAGCTTACAGGAATGGATTTAGAGGGTATCCTCCTCTCCAAGAACTATAGTCACTCCAATACCATTATTGAAAAAGCTCAGCAGGTGGACAGAATTACCGTCGTAGGTGCAGGATATATTGGCGTCGAGCTGGTAGAAGCTTTTCAAATGAACGGGAAACAAGTGACCCTAATCGATGCCGAAGATCGAATTTTGAGCAAATATTTGGACGAAGAATTTACTACACCTATTCAAAAAACGCTTGAAGATCACGGAATCAAATTGGCACTTGGAGAAAAGGTAAGCTCTTTTGCAGGTGAAGGTGGTAAAGTGACAAAGGTTATTACCAGCAAAGGAGAGCATGAGACAGATATGGTCATTCTCTGCATCGGCTTCCGCCCGAACACAGAGCTCCTAAAGGGTCAGGTGGATATGCTTCCTAACGGTGCAATAATCGTGAATGACTATATGCAGACCAGTATCCCGGATGTATTTGCGGCTGGTGACAGCTGTGCGATCCACTATAATCCAACTGGTAAAAACGCCTATATTCCGTTGGCAACAAACGCTGTACGGATGGGAACATTAGTGGCCCGTAACCTCGTATCCAATCTGATTCCATATATGGGTACGCAGGGAACATCAGGCATCAAAATATACGAGGACAACATTGCAGGGACCGGACTTACCGAAGATGCTGCAAAGGCTGAAGGAATGGATATCGAGAGCGTGATTATTACAGATAACTATCGCCCAGAGTTCATGCCTACTTTTGAACAGGTTCAGGTAAAAGTGGTGTTTGACCGTGAAACCCGCCGGCTTCTGGGGGCTCAGATCATGTCCAAAATGGATCTTACCCAATCGATCAACACGGTGTCGGTATGCATTCAGAACAAAATGACCATTGATCAGCTTGCCTTTATCGACTTCTTCTTCCAACCTCATTATAATAAGCCTTGGAATTTCCTGAATACCGCAGGACTTCAGGCTCTTCCCAAAACAATCGAACGTAAAGAGCCAGTGACTATGTAATATAAAAAAACTCTGGTAAACAAACAAACGGCAAGTCTCCTGAGGATTGGGGGCTTGCCGTTTGGCGTTTACACGGGTTGAATCAGCAGCTAAGAGCCCCTGTTCTCTAGAATAGCTGCATCTGAGAAGACTCATGCATTTGACGCATGGGTCTTCTTAAGCTGACAAACAAATTTGACATGTCAGTGAAAATTTTCACTTACCTTTCTTGTAGGTGATATTTATCACGTTAATGTGTTTTGACTCGCGTTACAATGGCATAAAGGAACAAATTTAAAGTAAATAGAACCAAAAGGAGATAGGAATCATGGCTTATAATAAACCGCAGCAAATTGCTGAAGTCACGGTGGAAAATGGAATTAAAAAAGCGCATAATCCACTGAGCACTGTGCTTATCCTAGGTTTTCTTGGAGGGGCGTTCATCTCGCTCGGATTTCTGCTTGATATTCGTGTAATTGCCAGCGCACCGGCGGCATGGGGATCTTTTGCCGGATTTATCGGCGCCTCGATCTTCCCCTTGGGACTGATCCTAGTATTGCTCGCAGGCGGCGAACTGTTGACAGGAAATATGATGGCTGTGCCTTTAGCATTCATCGCTAGAAAAATTACATTTTGGGAAACTCTAAAAAATCTTATCCTAATAACCATTAGCAACTTGGCTGGTGCACTCTTTGTCGCTTATTTCTTCGGTCATGTCGTTGGATTAACCGCTGACGGTGTTTATCTGGACAAATTGGTTGCCATAGCAGAACACAAGCTGGATGACACCTTCCTTCAGGCCTTCATTTCAGGTATCGGCTGTAACTGGCTCGTAGCCCTTGCCGTATGGCTTTCTTACGGAGCAGATAATTTCAGCGGTAAAGTTCTGGGTATTTGGTTCCCGACCATGGCTTTCGTAGCTATCGGCTTCCAGCACGTTGTAGCTAATATGTTCCTTATTCCTGCAGCTATCTTTGAAGGCCACTTTACTTGGTCTCAGTACATGATGAACTTCATTCCGGTTTGGCTTGGCAATCTCGTGGGCGGTGCAGTATTTGTAGGTGCAGCTTATTGGGCAGCTTACCTGCGCAAAGAGCCGTCAGCTGCTCAAACGATGGAGAACAGAGTGGCTGCCGGAGTTAAAAAACACGCATAACATATTCTTCAGGAATGAGACAGTCCGATTTTATAAAACATGTTAATAATACAGAAGAACAGCGGTTCACCAGTAGTAACGGGTGAATCGCTGCTCTTCGTTTTTGGTCATTAAATCCAGGGAATTTTCATGACTTTCCATTTACGTCACTGTGCCGGGAACGACTTCGATCTAACTTCGCTTGATGTTTCACCGGGTTTGCGGGCAACTTGCCTTACAGGTAGCCGAATACGGGTTGCGGACCAGTCTTTCGGTAAATTAGTGGAAAAATGCCCTCTAATACCGACCAAAATGCCATAAATTCGAGATTAATGGGAAAATACCCCTATAATCTTAACCCATACCGCCTCAAGAAGGTATATCCTCAAAATTAGTGGGCGAAATCGCCTCTAATTGCCCAAACGGGGTGCTGGGTGCAGAAATAGAGGGAGAAAACCCCTCTATTGGGCGTAACGGGTTTCTGTCCTTCTCGTGAAAATATCTAGCAATTCATCTAAATGGCTGTACATTTATTATCATTACAAGTGGTCTACTGGCTATAACAGGTATCGCAGGTTTTATCATTGCCTTTTTCATTGAAGTGCAACTTTGGTTTGAACGCCTTCACCAGCGTCCATGCTGACCCTGCTCCACAAAAAGGAGTGTCCCATAAAGCCATGCAATGGCTACTTGGGACACTCCTTTTACGTATGAACACAATAAAATTCGCCGTGCAATACCGATTCGGGGGAACGAAATCGGGTTCACGGCGAACATAGTAGGGAGTGTTTCATATGATTTATTACCCGGGCATTGAGGGAACAAATCAGTCTTTTTCAGGTACTTCTTTACGGAGCTACTCAGCAATTATAAAATATAAACAGGTATAAATTATTGGGGGGAATGCGGTCATGAATGATAGTGTGGAGGGTATATTCCCGGCGGTATGTCCGCTGGATTGCCCGGATACATGCGGACTTTTAGTCCACAAGAAGAACGGTAAAATAGTAAAAGTAGAAGGAAACCCGGAACATCCCGTTACCCGTGGAGCGATTTGCAATAAAGTAAGGCATATGGCAGAGCGGATGCACCATCCGGAGCGGCTGATGCATCCGCTTAGACGGGTGGGCCGTAAAGGGGAAGGGAAGTTTGAAACGATAAGCTGGGAGGAAGCAATCGGCGAAATCACCAGTAAGTATAAAGAATTGACTGCGGAATACGGCTCGGAGAGTATCCTGCCCTACAGCTTTTATGGAAATATGGGCGTACTAAGCGTGGAGGGGATGGACAGACGGTTTTTTAATGCCCTAGGTGCAAGTCTCCTGGATCAGACGATTTGCAACTCTGCAGGCACTGCCGGCTGGAAAGCTACTATGGGCTTCAATGGGGGGACAAGTCCTGAGGACACAGTGAATGCCGATGTAGTCATCGTTTGGGGCGGTAACATCGTTAGTACAAATATGCATCAGGTCGTACTGGCAGAGCAAGCCCGCAAGCGTGGAGCTCAGGTAATCGTCATTGATGTTCACCGGAATCGAACCGCGCAATGGGCGGATTGGTTTCTTCCGCTGTATCCCGGGACGGATGCGGCGCTGGCGCTGGGTATGATGCATATACTTTTCCGGGATGGGCTTACCGATACGGATTTCTTGGAGAAATATACAGTTGGTTACAATGAATTATGCCAGCAAGCATCCTCCTATACGCCTGAGCTGGTATCGTCCATTACGGGCATTCCTGCAGGGGATATAGAGAAGCTTGCCAAGCTTTATGGCGAGGCCCATACCTCCTACATTCATATTGGCAACGGACTTCAACATCACGATAACGGCGGTATGAATGTGCGGAGCATTACTTGCCTGCCTGCTCTGACTGGACAGTGGCTGAAGACCGGAGGCGGTGCGTCTAAATCCAACGGCGGCTATGCCGCTATGAATTCACGGGCTTTGGAGCGCCCGGATTTGCGGCCCAATCCGCGGGCACGCCGAATTAATATGAATCGAATCGGAGAAGCGCTGGAAATGACCGAACAGCCGATAAAAAGTCTGTTCGTCTATTGCAGCAATCCGCTTGTCGTAGCCCCTGATGCAGAGCGGGTTCGTGCAGGCTTCGAACGAGAGGACTTGTACACGGTTGTACACGACCTATTTATGACCGATACGGCCCGTTATGCCGATATTATATTGCCTGCCACCTCAACCTTTGAGAATACGGATCTTTACAGCTCCTACTGGCATCATTACATTCAACTGCAGGAGCCTGTGCTGTCTGCACCGGGACAATGCAAGAGTAATGTAGAGGTGTTCTCCCTGCTTGGACAAGCGATGGGCTTTGATGCGGAGGCCTTCAGTCAGACGGAGAAGGATATGATTCGGGAAGCTCTGAACTACCCCCGTAATCCTTATCTGAACGGGGTTTCTCTAGATCGCCTTCTGCAGGAACGGTATGTGAAGTTGGATATGACGCCGAAACAGACGTTTCTCGACAATCTACCAACATCGTCAGGTAAAATCGAGCTGTATTCCAAATCCTTGGAATTAGCCGGGTTACCGCCACTGCCAACCTATACTCCATTGGTAGAGGGGTATGACGGGATTCGGCGGCCGGAACCTGCTGATGCGTATCCGCTAATGTTCATATCTCCGCCGAATCACAACTTCCTTAACTCCACATTCTCAAATGTTGAGAAACATCAAGGGTTGGAGAAGGAGCCTGTACTGCAGATTCACCCCGATGATGCTGCTGCCCGCGGAATTGCGGACGGAGACGAAGTAACGGTATTCAACGGACGCGGGAGAGTAGAGATCAGAGCTAAGGTAGTGGATAAAATGCTGCCCGGCACCGTGATCAGTCAGGGGTTATGGTGGGAAGGCAAAGATAGGCCTCAGCGAAGCAATGTTTTGACACCGGACCGTCTAAGCGATATGGGCAGTGGCGCCACCTTTTTCTCGTCTACAGTAGAGGTTAAGCGGCGATAGGTGTAATGTAGGTATCTTTTTTTACGGAAAAAAGGAATCAATAATATATTGTGGTGCTGCGATAAAGCGTTAGCGTGAATGCTTGCTCTACACCCTGTTTTAGGATAATACTGGATGGAATAATGACACATATATTACAGGGGATGTACATTACTTATGAGATTTTTAGACGCTTATCCTAAGGAAGTAAAGGTATTTCTAATTGCCAGTCTCATAAATGCAACGGGCAGTGCCTTGATGTGGCCGCTGGTTACGATGTATGTCTTTGATGAGCTGGGACGTAGTATGCAGGACGCAGGGTTAGTAATTCTCATTCAGTCGCTCGGCGGTATTGTGGGACAATTACTGGGGGGATCGCTGTATCATAAGGTGGGTGTGAACCGGCTGATTGTCGGGGCACTGGCGATGAATGCTCTGGCACTGTTTGCCTTACCGGCAGCAAGTCATAGCTGGATGTTGTTTATGGTTACGATGGGTCTGGTCGGTTTATTCAACTCGCTATCGCTGCCGGCTATACAGGCATTTATCGGTTTCCGATTCGCGAAGCAGCGCGGGGAGCTGTTTAATGTTATCTATGTCGCCAATAATATTGGGGTAGCACTTGGTACAGCCTTGAGCGGTTTCCTGGCTGATTTATCCTATATGCTGAGTTTTGTACTAAACGGTGTGACTTCGGCCGTATTTGCTGTTTTTTTCTTTCTCTATCTTAAAAAGGTGGGCGAGAGCCCGCAGGATGAAGCAAACACTTATAAAAAGATGCCGCCGCGTCACGCCTCGAACTGGAAGCTGATGGGCAATACGCGCATTTATCTATATATGGCTATCGGCTCTATGTTTCTACTTATCGGTAATTCTATATGGAATACTGGTGTGTCGCCCTTTATTATCTCGGAGGGGTGGGCGAAGAAATCCTACGGCTTTCTCTGGACATTGAACGGAATTCTTATATTTGTAGCTCAGCCCTTAGTAAGTTTGATTAAACGTTGGTTCGCAAGGACGTCAACCGCCCAAATGACTGCCAGTGCCGTCTTTTATCTGAGCGGTTACGCCGTAATCCTGCTGCTTCCAAGCTACCCGGGCCTGCTGCTTGCGATGGTGTTGGCTACACTCGGGGAGATGCTGATTTCACCGGCAATGCCATCTTTTATATCCGATCATGCGGAACGCAGCGCTCCTTTTTATCTCGGACTCAGCGGAGGTATCGGAGCGGTCGGCAGGGTGATTGGTCCCTATTTTATGGGGAGCTTATTTGATAGCGGAGGGCTTGCGCCAACGGCTTGGCTTGCTTCCGGTATGGCGCTGCTGTCGATTGGATTTTTTTGGATTCATGCCTATATTAATCGTCAGGGTCTCCTTAAAGAAAGATCTGCGGCTATGATTCGTGTCGATGGAAAAGTGGTATGATAGAGGCTCGGGTAGTGAAGGTGAGGGAGGCTTAAGGTTATGCGGCATATTAAAGGAGATCAGCTTGTTATCCGTTTATCGGAGATTCGGGATGCTCGCGAGTTAATTATTCTGGACAATATGATCTGGACTGAAGATACCACTCCGGGCCGTCTAACCTGGTGCTCGCGTGAGGATTATCTACTGCATGCACCCCCCGGCTCACAACTGGTAGCTGTGGAAGAAGGCGTCTTATGCGGATATGTGGGCTTTGGCCACCCAACGGGTATGGAGAGCAATCGTCATGTCCTCGAGATTAATATTGCTGTGCATCCGCGCTCCCAGCGCTCAGGCATAGGGCTTAGACTTATGGAGACCATGAAGAAGATGGCAGCGGACAAGGGAATCCGTAAGCTTCGGTTACGGGTGTTGTCTTGCAACCAAGCCGCTCTTTCTTTCTATACCAAGTGTGGATTTCAGGAGGAGGGACGGCTGAGAGATGAATTTTATCTCGGCGGTCGTTATGTAGATGAGGTGTTCATGAGCTATCTGCTGACCCGAAATAAATACCCTAATGACGAGCGGAGGGTAAATCGATGAAAGTTGAATCGCTTAATATAGGCAGGCCTATTACGGTTGATTATCACGGCAAGGCACTGGAGACGGGGATCTATAAACTTCCTGCCAGAGGGCCGGTGCATCTGTCGGTTAATGGTCTGGAAGGAGATGGACAAGCCGATCTAGTAAATCACGGAGGTCCGGACAAGGCCCTGTGTGTATACCCGCTAGAGCATTATGCTTATTGGGAAGAACAGCTTGATAAGAAGCTTGAATATGCTGCATTTGGGGAGAATATAACGACTACCGGTTTGTTGGAGACAGAGGTATGCATCGGTGATATCTATGAAATCGGAACCGCACTTCTTCAGGTTAGCCAGCCGCGCTACCCCTGCTTCAAACTCTCGCAAAAGCATGGGGCTTCTGATATGCCCGTAAAGGTATTGACTAGTGGATATAGCGGTTTTTATCTTCGTGTTCTGCGTGAGGGTGAAATTGCAGCGGACGACACCATTGTTAAAAAGCAAACCGGACTGGGTGCTGTGCCTGTGTCCAAAGTTCTGCATTTGATGGAGGTCGGACGTAAAGACAAGACAGGTCTGGCGGATGTAATCGAGCTGGACAGCCTTGCAGAAGGGATCCGCAGCAGATTCCGGGATTGGCTCGAATCTCCTGGAAGTTGAGCTAGTTATATCTAAAATGATGGAGTAACTTCCCATAGAAACTGGCTCCTTTTTAAACAGGGGTTAGCTTCTATTTTTTTAATGTTATGGATTGTCTTAATCAATACTTTCAACTAGACGGTCTACTAATTGAGGGGACTTTTCCCGCATAAATGACTTCAACCCGTCTTTATTGGGATTTTCGGGAATAGGCAGTACTGGAACGAGAAAATCACGAAGTTGCTTTAAGTTGGAGTTGTTATAGTTATTGATGTCAGGGGTGAGCTGCAGAATCACTGCTGGCTGTCGATCGATTGTAATTTCTTCAACGACACTGCAGGGTGCCGTATTCTTAATCGTATCCAGCCCCCCTAATTTCGAAATATGGGTTGAGGTTAATAAATTCAGCCAAAAGTAACCGCGTAGAAAATCAGTAAGTTTGAAATGTCTATCTGGAGATATCCTGTATACCATTTCAAAAATGGTATTCCCTCTAGGGGCTCCTACAGAGGAACCGAAAGAAATGAATCCATTAGTGGCATTAATGCCGATTGCAATTTTTTTAAATAATGTAATAAACTGTTCCTGAACTTTTTCAGGAATTACACCGTTAAACAATCGTTCGGTCAATGAAAAGGAGAAAACGCTGTAGGGATGTAATCCCAATTGTTGGTCTGCCTCGAAGCGAGGATCTACATCTCGGCAATTTAATCCCAGAGCGAAGTTAGGAAGTACATATTTCGGGCGCTCGTGATCCTCAGGGTCATCTACCTTAAAAAACTGTTTATGTTTAGATGGATCCTCATAATAGTCGCGAATATGCAATTCAATTATCTCGCCTTTTAATAGCAAATCATATATTTTTTGTAGATTTTTAGCGTTGAAATCTAATCTTCTGCTTCGCGGTTTCCGAATGTCGTAATCAATCACCAAATGTAAAGAGTAAGGTTCTACGATTCGTTCAAATACCTCTTGAAGTAATTTTACTAATATCTCGCCTTTTTTTCCTAAATTTTCATCGGCCGACAGTTGCAAATGTATGCTTTTGTCAAAAATATAGGTCATATATTATTGTTCCCCCTAGATCATCTTGGGATTTAAAATATTTAAAATATTTGAAATATAAGAAACTATATCGTCCATAAAGACGACGAAATCGGTTCTTCTTATGACTGGCGCTTAACTGAGCAATCGCCATTCACTGCGCAATAAACCGTATACGGCATGGTTAACGTAACCGGAGGGCAGTTTTTCGACTTGCCGAATCACCCCTTCGAGCACAAAGCCAAGCCGCTCTGGAATCCCTCTGCTAGGTGTGTTCCCTGTAGCACAGCGGATTTCAACCCGTTCGAGCTCCATCTCAAGCAGTGCATAATCAACGAAGACCCGGCAGGCGCTGGTCATGTAGCCTTTACCTTCATAGCCTTGACCGAGCCAATAGCCAATGCCCACGGAACGGTTGCGCCAGTCAATCTCGTGGTATCCGATAATACCGGCAAGCTCTCCGCGAACCCATAACCCGGCGGTAAAACCGCCATTATCCGTGGCTTGCTTGATGGCATTTTTGACAAAACTGACGATGTGATCCTGTTCGGTAACGGCATCCACCCAAGGCAGCCATCGCCGCAATCGTTCACGGGAACGTTCCACTAACTGGAACATAGGGCGCGAGTGCTCCGGTGCCAGCGGTTTCAGCATCAGCTCGTCATCGATAACATAATTGAACATGCTGTCCCTCTCCTTCCCGTACAAAGCTGTATTAATCCAATGCTACTCTATCGTCCGGAGGGAAGTCAAAAGGTAATAAGCATTTCCTAGGTGTTTTGCGGTATGCCCGCTTTTATTGAACAATCCACGGTTAACGGGTATATTAGTAGGAAACATATTGTGCCAATAAAGTGGTACTAATACAGAATGAAAGGTTGATATCTGTGGAGAACCGTAGCACCCCCTCCAATTTCATTAAGAATATTATTACCGAAGATATCCGTTCGGGCAAAGTAAAGGAAGTCATTACCCGCTTTCCACCAGAACCCAACGGTTATTTACATATCGGGCATGCTAAAGCGATCTGGATTAACTTTACCTTGGCGGACGAGTTTGGCGGCAAAACCAACCTTCGCTTCGATGACACCAATCCGGTCAAAGAGGATACGGAATATGTACAATCGATTCAAGAAGATGTGAAATGGCTGGGGTATGAATGGGACAACCTTCGATTTGCCTCGGATTATTTTGACGAAATGTACGCACGGGCGGAACTGTTAATTACCAAAGGTAAAGCTTATGTAGATGATCTCAGTGCCGATCAAATCCGTGAGCTTCGGGGCACACTTACACAGCCGGGGCAAAACAGTCCATACCGCGAGCGGAGTATTGATGAAAGCTTGGATCTGTTCCGTCGGATGCGTGCAGGAGAATTCAAGGACGGCGAAAAGGTGCTGCGCGCCAAAATCGACATGACTTCACCTAACATTAACCTCCGTGATCCGGTTATTTATCGTATTTCTCATTCTCACCACCATAACACAGGCGATAAATGGTGCATTTACCCGATGTATACCTTTGCTCATCCACTGGAAGATGCGATTGAGGGCATTACACATTCACTTTGTTCCTTGGAATTCGAGGACCAACGCCCCTTCTATGATTGGTTGATTGCGGAAGCCGAAATGCCGGCTGTCCCTCATCAATATGAATTTGGACGCCTGAATCTGGCTCAGACGATGACCAGCAAACGTAAGCTGAAGCTGCTCGTGGATGAAGGACATGTGGATGGCTGGGATGATCCGCGTATGCCTACTATTTCCGGACTACGTCGCCGCGGGTATACACCTGAAGCGATTCGCAGCTTTGTATACGAAGCGGGAATATCGAAGAGCCAAGGTCTGGTGGATCTGCAAATGCTGGAGCATTTCATCCGTGAGGATCTGAAGCTGAAGGTGCCGCGTACGATGGCTGTTCTGCGCCCGCTCAAGGTTGTAATCACTAACTACCCTGAAGACCAAACTGAATGGTTAGAAGCCGAAAATAATACCGAGAATGAGGAAATGGGCAACCGTCAAATTCCATTTTCCCGTGAGATTTATATTGAACGTGATGACTTTATGGAGAACCCGCCGAATAAATATTTCCGTCTCTTCCCAGGGAATGAGGTGCGTCTTAAGAACGCTTATTTCATTAAGTGTAATGACTTCATTAAGGACGAGAACGGCGAGGTTGTTGAATTACATTGTACCTATGATGTTGAAACCAAGAGTGGCAGCGGCTTTACCGGCCGTAAGGTTAAAGGAACCATTCACTGGATTGAAGCCAGCCAAGCGGTTCCGGCAGAATTCCGTCTGCTCGAGCCCCTGATCTCTGCAGAAGAGCCTGAATCTGATCCGGAGGTAGAGGGACTGGAAGCCTCCACGGAGAAGTCAGAACCAAGCTTCCTAGATCAGCTTAACCCGAAATCCATTGAAATCCTGCAAGGATTTGTGGAACCCGGCCTTAAGGACGTTGTAGCACAGGATAAATTCCAATTCTTCCGTCATGGATACTTCAATGTAGACAGCAGATACTCTACACCGGGTCATCCGGTATTCAATCTCATCGTTTCATTGAAGAGTTCCTTTCAGCCGCCGAAACAAGGGTAATTGAATTGGTGGAAACGAGCTAATTGGGCTGAATGAAGAGTAAAAGTACAATTGATTTGGTGGAAACGAGCTACTGAGGCCGAATGTAGTGTAAAAGTACACTTGTTTTGGTGGAAACGAGCTACTGAGGCCGAATATAGTGTAAAAGTACACTTGAATTGGTGGAAATGAGCTAATTGGGCTGAATGAAGTGTAAAAGTACAATTGATTTGGTGAAAACGAGCTACCGAGGCCGAATATAGTGTAAAAGTACACTTGAATTGGTGGAAACGAGTTACTGAAGCCGAATGTAGTGTAAAAGTACACTTGAATTGGTGAAAACGAGCTATTGGGGCCGAATATAGTGTAAAAATACATTTGATTTGGTGGAAACCAGCTACTGAAGCCGAATATAGTGTAAAAGTACATTAGATTTCAAAGAATAAAAATAAAGCAGGCTTGGCCCTCCTCACGGAAGCCAAGCCTGCTTTTTTCACAATAATCAAAGCATTTCTATATCTAAAATTTCCTCTTCAATGTCTGCAACAGGCCGATAACCGCCCCTAAAAACAAAGAAACACATAAAGGCGAAGCCTAGAGAACCGATCAAAGCCAAAAACACACCGAACTGGTACATGCTCTGGGCACCGAGATACTGGAACAGAAAACCGCCCAATATCCCCCCGATAATACCCGATAAACCGCTCCAGGTTAAGGTATAGAGAGCTTGTCCGGCAGATCGGTAGGGACGGGGAACAAGAAGCATGGTCAGTTGGGTACCGACATAGAAATAACCGCCAAAGGTTACACTGTGCAGAATCTGGATAAAAGCCACCTCAAGCGGAGAAGTAGCACCGGCCATCAACCACCAACGCAATGCAAACAATGCGCTAACTAGTGCCAGCCATCCCAGAAGGATAGAGATTTTACGCTTCAAAAATCGGTCGCAAAGGACGAATACCACGATTTCCAGAATAGAGGACAGAAATACGGCGAGGCCCACCATCCCCTTGGAGCCGCCCATGTCTGTAATAAACAAAGACATAAACGTATTATTCATCGTATTAGGTATCGACACCAGAATACCGAAGAAAATAAAACATAGGAAAAACGGATTGTGAAACAATCTGCCAAACCCTTTAAACGGCAGCGGGGCAATCCCGATGGAATGTCTGGTCTTCGGCAAAGCAACTAACGCGAGCATAGATGCCCCTATTAAGGCTGCGAACAGATAGGACAAAACCGAGATGCCCATCCACTGGATAATCGGTCCGGCTAAAATAGCTGTCAGTGCCCACCCGAGTGAGCCCCAAAGTCTGAAAGAGCCGAAACGGCGATTTGTACCGTCAATATAACTTAAAATCATAGTATTACTCTGTGCGAACAGCGGAGTCTGAAAGAAATAGAACAAGATCATGGAAATATAAACCATCTCATATGTATTTGCCTGAAAAGCTAGCTGGGACAGGACCAGTGTTCCCGTCAGCATGAGAAGTACGATCCGCCGTATATTTTGATAACGGTCAGTCCATATTCCCCAGAACGGATTGGCAAAGATCGAGACGAACGGACCCAGCGACATAAGGGCTCCGATCTCCAGCTTGTTCATTCCGACATCCTGCAGGTATAGTTGAAAGAAGCTGGTGAACAGCACCATAGTTCCGTATACAAAAAAGTTGAACCACTTCAAAGACGTGAAAGAAGGTTGCTTGTCAAAGTTCTCCCGCAAATTGGGCACTCCTTTCCCGCAAAATGCCTTGCATTTCATGAGCGGCAATCAAGGCCGCTTCTACCACTGTAACATGTGTTGAAAGGGGATACAAGAAAAGAGCGCTTTCAAAATCAAGCATAGGAAATGGAGTGGATAATGTGGAAATTAGTGGAATTCTCTTGGCTGGCGGCAGTTCTCGGCGCATGGGGGTCAATAAAGCATTACTGGAGATTGGTGGGGTTCCCCTAATTTCGAACATCTCCTCCCAGCTGTCGGCTGTGGCGGATACGGTTATGATCTCTTGCAGCGAAAAAGACAAGGATAGTGATACCTACATCTTCCTTGGTTTGCCTCTTATAACCGACATTTACGCAGGTCTGGGCCCACTGGGAGGTGTGCATGCTGGCTTAAGCCACTCTAGAACGGAATGGAATGCCGTTATAGCATGTGATCTCCCCTTTGTGTCAAAAGAGCTATTGCAGCACATGCGCAATATAGTTGGAAATGCCGACAATAGTGTCCAGGCCGTTGTTCCGGTTGCCGCCAACGGTAAAGTTCAACCGCTGCTTGCAATGTATCACATCAATGTTCTACCCAGTCTGAAAGAAGCACTTGATAACCGGCAATCAAGGGTGATGGAGTGGCTCCAAGGGCTGAATGTGCTTTACATTCCAGAGGATGAATTTCCGGACAGCTCCATGAATCAACGTGATTTACTGCTTAATATGAATACACCGGACGACTATCGAACGGTTGTGCAGCAAGTATCGACCCGGCAGGACGGGAACTCTGAGCCCTAATCTCGAGCTTCGTTTAACTTCAGTTTACACAAGAGAGATATTGTAGTCTTATTGAAGAAAGGGGGGAGCATTCATGAATATGAATCTTTCCAAACGTCAGCGAAATACGGCAATCAAGCCGTTCCTGACTCTGCTTAAAGAAACCAAACCTTCTTACGGATTATTGGCTCTGGCGATTTCCCTTAGTATGATATCGACGTTGGTAGGATTGGTTATTCCCATGTTCACCAAAAGTCTGGTGGACGGCTTCTCGCTCGCCTCTATCAGCGGCATACAAATTGCTGAGATTGCCGGTGCTTTTATCGCTCAGACCATTGCCGGGGGGATCTCCATCTATTTACTGAACTATGTGGGCCAAAAAATGGTTGCGGGTCTGCGTGATCGGCTCTGGCGCAAATTTTTGGTTCTGCCGGTGTCGTACTACAATGATAACCGCACAGGTGAAAGTGTCAGCCGCATGACGAACGATACCGGTGTCTTAAAGTCATTGGTGTCGGAGCATATTGCCAGCCTTTTTACCGGAGTGATCTCTATAATTGGCTCTATCTCGGTACTGCTGTATCTGAATTGGAAAATGACACTGGTGCTCTTTACGGTGCTTCCGCTTTCTGCACTGATTCTTGTGCCGCTGGGGCGCCAGATGTACAAAATATCTAAGGGAATGCAGGATGAAACGGCCTCCTTCACAGCAACACTGAGCGGAGTGCTGTCGGAAATAAGACTCGTGAAGTCTTCCGGGGCAGAACAAAGTGAATATAAGGCCGGAAAATCCGGGATTATGAATTTATTGTCCTTCGGAATCCGCGAGGGCAAAATTAATGCGATGATCAGCCCGCTCGTTTCTTTTGTATTTATGATGCTGTTGGTTGTTATTATCGGCTATGGCGGCATGCAGGTGTCGGCAGGTGTGTTAACGGCTGGGGAATTGGTTGCTTTCATTCTCTACCTGATTAATATTGTGATGCCGCTAACCCAGCTAACGACTTTCTTTACTCAGATGCAAAAGGCAAAGGGGGCTTCGGAGCGTATCATTGAAACCCTGGAAGCTGAAGAGGAAAAGTATGAAGGCATAGAGGAAATAGATGGCATAGAGAGTGCTATAAGGGTAGAAGGTGTCTCCTTCGGATATAAGACCGGTGAGAATGTTCTGAACGATGTGAGTTTTTCAATGCAGCCCGGTGAAGTTACTGCGATCGTAGGCCCCAGCGGGGGCGGTAAAACTACGTTATTCTCCCTGCTCGAACGGTTCTATGAGCCGATATCCGGTGAGATTAAACTGGGGGAGCACCCTATCTCAACCCTCTCCCTGAAATCCTGGCGCAAGCAAATCGGTTATGTATCGCAAGAAAGTCCGCTGCTTGCAGGTACCATTGCAGAGAACTTGGGTTACGGGCTTGAACGGGAAGTCAGCCTGGATGAAATGAGCAGCGCTGCAAAGATGGCCTACGCGGATGGTTTTATTGAGGAGCTCCCGGAGGGCTACAATACCGATGTGGGCGAGCGCGGCGTGAAGCTGTCAGGTGGGCAGCGGCAGCGTATAGCGATTGCCAGAGCATTACTGCGTAATCCCGCCGTACTAATGCTGGACGAGGCTACCTCCAGTCTGGACAGCCAGTCCGAGGCCGTTGTGCAAAAGGCGCTTTCCAATCTGATGGAGGGACGGACGACAGTGGTTATCGCCCATCGGCTGTCAACTGTGGTCAATGCCGACCAAATTATCTTTATGGAAAAGGGCCGGATTACAGGGACGGGCAGGCATGAAGAGCTGCTAGAAAGTCATGAGCTGTATCGTAAGTTTGCAACCCAGCAGTTGCAGATGTCAGCACCGGAGGCGCATAGCAGTTCCGTAGAGGAGGGGGATAGAAAGGCTTATGACAACAATACTGGTGGTGGACGACGATCCGCATATCCGCGAATTGGTGGAAGTGTTCCTGAAAGCTGAAGGTATTGATGATATTTATGGGGCTTCTGATGGACAGGAGGCCCTTCTTTTCCTTGAGAATCAAGCTGTAGATATGGTCATTCTTGATGTGATGATGCCGAATATGGATGGCTGGGAGCTGTGCCTTGAACTCAGGAAGCTGTATGACATTCCGCTCCTGATGCTGACGGCCAAGGGAGAAACCTCACAAATTGTAAAGGGCTTTGAGCTGGGTACGGATGATTATATTGTAAAACCGTTTGAGCCGCTTGTACTGGCCGCACGGGTTAAAGCACTGTTGAAGCGGTATCAGATTTCCGCTGCTCAGAGTGTGACCATTGGCCGCCTCCGCATGAACCGCAAAACCTATGAGGTCATTTCGGGAGACGAAGAATTTAATCTTCCGTTGAAGGAATATGAGCTTTTATTCAAGTTGGGCAGTTATCCAGGGCAGACGTTGACAAGAGACCGATTGATTGAGGAAATATGGGGCTATGATTTTGAAGGGAATGAACGAACGCTTGATGTCCATATCAACCGACTGCGGGAACGTTTTGCGGGGGAGAAGTACGGGTTCTTGATTCGTACGATCCGGGGGCTTGGTTACCGACTGGAGGTACAGGTATGATGACGCGGGTCAAAGAGATTGGTTTCTTTTTAATGAACATAGTTTTGTTTTGCTTAGCCCTTTTTGCGGCATTGACGGGTGGATTCTTCTTATCCGGACTGATTTACAAGCACTTTGGGACACCGTCTTCAGTCTATGTTGCAGAGATTTTAAGAATGGTGCTTATTTTAATTATTCTATTTTTCCTAATGGCAATCATAGGTCTCGCTACTCGTGGACAAGAGAGAAACTTCTATAATCCGATTATTAACGCCATCCGACAAATTACTAGAGGTGACTTCAAGGTGGTATTGGAGAACAACAAACATTTTGGACAGTTTGGAGTCATTGTCGAGGGGATTAATGAAATGGCCGTTGAACTCAACCGGATGGAGAGTATGCGGCAGGACTTCATCTCTAATGTATCCCATGAAATTCAATCGCCTTTAACCTCTATTCGCGGTTTTGCTAAAGCCCTGCGTGATGAGAACATCAGCGCTGCCAGCCGCAAGCATTATCTAGATATCATTGAAGCGGAGAGCAGCAGGCTGTCTGGCCTAAGTGACAATCTGCTGAAGCTGTCGGCACTTGAAGAAGGAAGCTTTCCCTTTGAGCGCAAATCCTATCGACTAGATAAACAGCTCCGGGACATGATAGTGGCCTGTGAACCGCAGTGGCTAGAGAAAGAGCTGGAAGTAGAGGCTGATCTGGACGAGGTCACAGTAACCGCCTCTCAGGATTTAATGAACCAAGTGTGGAGTAATCTGCTTCACAACAGCATCAAATTTACTCCTGCGGGTGGAAGCATAAAAGTTGAGCTAACCACTCGTGGGCAAGAGATCGAGGTTGTGATCAAGGATAGTGGGATAGGGATCGCTGAACAAGACCTGCAACGCGTCTTTGAGCGGTTTTTCAAGGCAGACCAAGCCAGAAGCAGTAATGTTGGCGGGAGTGGATTGGGGCTATCCTTAGTTAAGAAAATCGTCGATATTCACGGCGGTGCTATAACCGTAACAAGCCGTCCCGGTGAAGGAACGGCCTTTGTCATCCGCTTAAACAGCCAGACCTTGCTCGATTAATAACCAGAGAAAATTGAAGTCCTCTTGGGTGCTGGCATTACGCCATCCATAGGCATGAGCAGGATGATGAAACCCGGTGGTGGCTTGGAAGATCGAGCGGGCCATCGCGTCCGGCTCACTAATTCTTTGAATGCTCTTATGTTCTATGCCTCTAGAAATAATTAGGCTAAGGTGCTTCACAATACACCCAATGTGAGCATCGACGAGATCAGCAGCTTCAGCAGTGACTGAGGCATACATCTTAAACATCTCAGGATCCTCTTCGGCATAACTATGCTTCAGCTCAATCAATTTTAGTATATATTGGCGGACCTGCCGCAGAGGCGCTTCCGATTCTGATTCGGTGTTGGCGATTTCTATGAGGGGAGCAATGATCTTCTCCTCCAGCCATCTTTCAGTGACGGCTTCTCTTAAGGCTGCCTTACTAGGAAAATGTCGGTAAAGGGTGCCATGGCTCACGCCTAGAAGTTTGGCTACGTCGGTTACAGAAGTCTTATCAGGCCCAAAACGCCGTAAGGTTTGTTCCGCAGCATCCAGAATTTCGGTCTTGCTTAAGAATGAGTTTTGTTTATTCATGAGCAACAACTGTGACGTTGTTTTTTCACCTCCTGTAAAAAATTATATCAGAGGAAATACCAAGTGACAAATAATATAATTTGTCACTTGGTATTTTTAGAATGTGGATACAAGCTCAGCCAGCCGTATAATTCCTATTTCCAGCTCTGTAAGGGACGCATAAGCATAGGACAAACGGAGATGACTGGAATCATTGCGGTTATACAAATCTCCGGTATTCAGCAGCAGCCCTGCTTCAAGTGCAGCTCTGAACAGCTTCGTCAACGGCAACGGCTTATTAAGGGATAACCAAATATAGAAACCTCCTGCGGGTCTGTTCCAAGAGGCTAAATGTCCAAAGTGCGTACGGAGCATCTCCAGCACGGCGTCGCGCCTTTGTCTTAGCTCCATCCGAAGAACCTCGCAATGTCGGGCATGATGACCCTCCTCCAGCCATTTGGCAGCCAGGAGTTGGGATAGGGAGCTTGAGCCGTAGTCACTCTGCATCTTAATGTCGGCTAACCTCCTAATCACCGGTTCAGGCCCCACGGCCCAGCCGATCCGCAGACCCGGACTAACCGTCTTTGATAAAGTGCCGAGATGAAGCACCCTCCCCTCCCGATCCAGCGCTTTCAGGGGTGGAGGCGGGGGGATGTCCAGCCAAAGATCCTGATAAGCGCCATCTTCCAGAACAGGCAATCCGAGTGCCCGCGTAGTATTCATTAATGAATGGCGTCTTTCCTCAGTCATTAGAATGCCTGTCGGGTTATGGTAGGTAGGGATCGTATAGAGCAGAGATGCTTTCGTGCGGTGAACCTCAGCTTCTATCCCCTGAGTCATCACACCCTCGGAATCCATAGGCAAGCCGTACAATTTCACACCCGCAGACTGAAAAGAATGAATGGAATACAGATAGGAGGGCTTCTCTAGCAGAAGGGTTGAACCACGCGGGAGAAGGCTTTGAGCGATAAGCTGAAGGCCCTGAAGTGCTCCGGACAGGATCAGAATAGAGGATGGAGCTGCTTGTATGCCTATGTTGGACAATTCCTTACTAATGGCGGTTCGAAGTTGGAGACTGCCAAGCGGTTCCTCATAAGATAAGGGTAGCGACTGCCGCGAGAGGTCGGCAAGGATAGACTTCATGGTCTCATTGGGCAGCAGTTCCGGGGAGAGCTCACCCGTTCCAAGACGAATCAGCCCGTCTGTAAATTCCAATCTGTTGATGGCTTGTATTGTAGGCAGATTGGGATAATGAATACCCTCCTCTACGTAATCGTTCCAGTTTCCTGCACGGTTGGATTGGGTGTCCCCAGACATAGAAACCCTCGTTCCCCCGCCCCTGCGTCCTTCAATTAATCCAAGTGCTGTTAATTGTCCCAATGCAGAAACAAGCGTGCTGCGATTCACACCAAGCTGCCGGGCTAAATCCCGTTGCGCAGCCAGACGCATGCCTGCAGGCCAGGCACCGCTTCTTATCTTATCCTGAATATAACCGGAGATTTGTATATGTAAGGGCAATGCCAATGAAGAGTCGGGTCTCCATCCATCTGTAAAGAGTTCCTGAATGGAAGCCACATGATTTACTGGGTCAGACTTCATGCAACAAGCTCCTTTTTGCCTAAAGTATATCATGAATTGAAGCTGTTTTTGATTTGGTTGGTGCTGCGGAAGAGATTTGGATGGTTACGAATCCTATGCAGGACGTTAGTATCGAGAGGAGGCTCAGACAGAAGATAAGCTTAAGCAGGGAGGAAGAAAGATGCGGGAAGCCATCATCCATGGAATTATCATAGCGTTTGGGCTTATTTTACCGCTGGGGGTCCAGAATATATTCGTATTTAATCAGGGGGCGCTCCATCCCAAGCTTCGCCATGCGCTACCGGTTATTATTACGGCCTCTATATGTGATACGCTGCTGATTGCCGCTGCGGTTGGCGGTGTCTCGATGATTGTAACGTCGGTGGTATGGATGACACCTGTGTTGTATGGGGCCGGTGCGGTGTTTTTAGCTTTTATGGGCTGGAAAATATGGACGGGGATTCCGGAGGCGGGAGAAGTCAAGGTGCTATCAATGAAAGGGCAGATCGGGTATGCACTATCGGTATCCCTTCTGAATCCTCATGCAATCATGGATACTATAGGGGTTATCGGCACGAATTCCCTGCAATACGGCAGCGGGGAACGCTGGGCGTTCGCCGCTGCCACAGCAGGTGTCTCCTGGTTGTGGTTCACTGGACTTGCCGGTGTCGGCAGATGGCTGGGTAATGTAGATTCCTCAGGAAAAATCATACGGCTGATGAACATCATCTCTGCACTGCTTATATGGGGGATGGCCATATATATGGCCGTCCAGCTATCCGCCAATCTGTGACATGCGCCGAACTGTAGGCGTATGGCTTTGGGCTTTCTGCTCCAAAGCAAGCGCCATTTCATGGTTAGCCGGCTTATTGCCAAGGGCCTTGCGGAATAAGGCCTGCATGGCTTCAGGATCCCCTGTCAGCGGACGCACATGATATTCATCCGACCAATAAAGACAGGCCTTAATGTGGCCATCTGCAGTAAGGCGGAGACGATTGCAATTATCGCAGAAGTGATCACTAACCGGATGAATCAGCCCAAAGGTTCCTTGAGCCCCGATCACACGGCGGTTCTGGGAGGGACCGTTGCCTGCAAGCACATGTGCTTCCTCCGTCTCCCATCCGGCTTCATTGCAGGCTTCCAACACCGTTTCTAGCGGCAGGTAGGATTTACGCCAGCTGTCACTAGCACTGCCGATCGGCATATATTCAATAAAGCGCACATTAAGCGGGCTGTTCAGGGTAAGGGAGATGAAATCCTTGATCTCGTCGTCGTTAATGCCCTTCATCAGAACTACATTCAGCTTGATCGGATGTAGTCCGGCAGCGTCAGCCGCTTCAATTCCTTGAAGTACTTTATGGACGTCGCCACCGCGTGTAATCATGGAGAAACGTTCCTGGCGTAAAGAATCGAGACTGATGTTCACCCGAGATAATCCGGCCTCTTTCAGGAGCTGGGCTTTAGCGGGCAGCATCAGTCCGTTTGTCGTTAACGCGATATCGTCAATGCCGGGGATAGCGGCCAGCATGGCAACCAGCTTCTCTAAATCCTTCCGCACGAGAGGTTCTCCTCCCGTTAAGCGGATCTTACGCAGTCCAAGCGGCGCGAGGGATTTGACCACCGCGGTAATTTCCTCATAACTCATAATCTCATCTTGAGGCTGGAATTGCATTCCTTCTGCAGGCATACAATAAATACAGCGCAGGTTGCAGCGATCTGTAACCGAGATGCGGAGGTAATCATGAATTCGTCCAAAAGGATCCGTTAACGGTTGCATGGCGTTGCTCCCTTCATCAGTAGGTACTTTATTTCAAATTTTAAAGAATATGCTGTTCTGCGTCAATGTGTGAAGTGATAAAGATTCATTATACATCATTACTCATACAGAGGATGATAGCAGTTTTCAATCCCAATGATAGACACACTTTATTGTGAGTGTGACTAAACAAATATCATAAATTTGACAGTAATACGACAATTGCGGGGAATCGACATAAAATGCTCACGAAAAGCGTTTTCAATGTCCGATATAATCTAGGTACAGAGTTATTCACTTTTGCGAAAACAACCATGTACATCGGATCCGAGTGACGGTGAATGCAAACGTCAGAGGAGACCGGGTAAACCCATTAGAGGAGGATTTGCAAAATGACTTTACAAACTGTTCCATCCCTTAACGTGCCGGAAGCTTTTAGCCGCTGGTTAGAGAGCCGTGGACTAATATATCAGTTGTTAACAGACTTTTTTGGAAGAAAACCTACACTTTCGCTTGTAGCACAATGGAGCCGCAATACACAGATCGGTGTTGCAGCTGAGATGACAGAGGGCGGTCGTGAACTGAAGCGCTACCTCTGCAGTCAGGAACCGAAGGAGCTTCCGTCGATTTGCGAGCAGGAGAACAAAGAGTACAAGCGCCTGATGACTGAAGGGGCAATGAATGCTTTTGTACCGCGTGAAGCCGCGAATATTGGCCGTACGAAAGATTTCTGCAACGTAATTTCGGATGTTTATGCCTCCGCAGGTATTGTATTTAATAAGTGCAATGGAGAAGCCGACGACCATATTGCTATTGAACTGGAGTTTATGGCGGTGCTGCATGAAAGAATGCTTTACAACAGCTTTTCTGTTCGAAGTGCGATGGAGCTCCTGGAAATTCAGGTGGCTTTTCTGGAGGAACATTTGCTGCTTTGGACACCGCAATTCTGCCACAAACTAAATGCTGCGACAGACAGTCCGCTCTATCTTGGACTTAGCCACATGCTCGAAGAGTTTCTGCCAAAGGATCTAGAAATGCTTCGCGGCTGGAAAGCAACGCTGGAAAATGGCGCAACCGCGGTAATATAATTTTATTCGCAGCAAAAAGGAGGCCTCCCATTTCCCCGGGAAGGCCTCCTTTTTAGAATCTCAATAGGGTTATTCGTACACCCGTTTGCTGCGGAATTTCATCAGGAATTCATATACGACGGGTACTACCACTAGAGTCAGCAGCGTAGAACTAATTAAGCCGCCGATAACGGTTACGCCTAACCCCTTCGAGATGATTCCCGCGCTGTTTTCCAGTCCGGACACAAGTGGGAGTAAGGCGCCAATCGTAGCTAATGCCGTCATAAGGATCGGTCGCAGACGGGTACCCCCAGCTTCAAGCAAAGCTTGGCGGGTAGTCAGTCCTTCCTTTTCTTTATGAATAACACGGTCAATTAACACAATCGCATTGGTTACTACGATTCCGATCAACATGAGTGCGCCCATAAGCGCGGATACGTTCAGCGTCTCACCGGAAATCAGAAGGGCAACAAGGGCCCCGATAACGGTAAAGGGAAGCGAGAACAGGATGGCGAAGGGTGCAAGACCACCGCCAAAGGTGACCACAAGCACGAAGTATACGATGGCTACAGCAGCTGCCATAGCAATCCCAAGCTGGCCAAACGTTTCATTGATTTGCTCCGTGACTCCACCGAAGGTAATAGTTACACCATCCGGAAGATCCAAAGCGTCAATCTTTTCCTTAACGGCGTTCGAAGCACTGTTAACGTCATTCGAGATGATCTCGGCGGTAACATCAACCTTCATTTTGCCGTCCATACGGGTAATAGAGTCGGGGGAGGAGCCCTTTTTAATGCTGGCAACATCGCTAACGGGTACAGTAATACCTAGCGGTGAAGTAAGGGTAGCATCCAGCATTTCTCTTATACTGCCGTACATATCTTTATCTGTCTCTATATAAACATTATAATTCTTGCCATCCAGCTCGACTTCAGTGAGAACAGGCCGTGCACTTACCGGGCTAAGCTTCATTGCTATTTGTCCGGCTGTGAGGCCGAGTGCGCTAAGCTTCTCTTGGTCCGCAACGATCGTGTACTGTTCATAGGACTCCGATAGACTGGTTTCTCCATCCTTGAAGTTAGCCGTGTCGGCTTGAACCATCCCTGCAATTTGGTCTGCAACCGGTTTGAGCTGCTTCAGAGTATCCCCGAATATATTCACGGTCAAAGTACTGCCGCCCAATCCACCGCCGGACATCCCGGACAGATCACCCCAAACACCATTTGGAATTTCTTTTGTGAGTCCTTCAATCAACTGCTCTTTAACCTTATCAAAGTCAGGAGTGTTGCTGTCATAAGCGACGTAGAACAATCCGGACTTTCCGCCTGCACCCATGCCGAACGGGCTACTGCCGCCGATGGAATACTGCATTTTATCTACATGCTCTTGAGCTAAAATATACTTTTCTGCCTTCAGGGCTTGCGCCTTCACATCTTCTAAGCGTTGGCCGGCGCCCGGTGAGAAGGTTAGGGTAATATTCTTTTCCTCCTGAGATGGAAGGAAGCTGACACCTATAGGTTTGATTAAGAATAGGCTTCCTGCAAGTAGGGCTACCGCTACTCCGAAGGTAATCAGTTTATGGGATAGGCACCAGTTCAGAATTTTCTGATAACCAGCGGCCATTCTATCCGGCTTGTCTTCATGATTATGTTTCTTCTTCAGACCATTACGGAACAAGGTATGCGCCAATGCGGGAACCAGAGTAATAGCCACCAGCAGGGAAGCGAGCAGTGCGAACACCATGGTAAGGGCGAACGGCAGGAAGAGCTCACCCACCATCCCGCTGACAAAAGCGAGCGGAAGGAATACCGCAATCGTTACAATTGTAGATGACATGATAGGTACAAACATTTCACGGGTGGCTGCACTAATCAATTCACGGCCCCGCAGCTTTTCACCGGACAGCGATAGCCGTCTGAATATATTCTCGATAACGACAATCGAGTCATCCACTACCCGTCCTATGGCTACCGTCATTGCTCCTAACGTCATCATATTGAGTGTGATGTCCATCTGGCGCAGACAAAGAACAGCGATCAGCAATGACAGTGGAATGGAGATAATGGAGATAATAGTCGAGCGTATATTCCGCAGGAAAATCAGGATGATAATAACGGCGAACAAGGCACCAAATGCAGCCTTGGAGAGCATCGTGCTGACGGAATCCTCTATAGGCTTTCCTTGATCCAGCAGAACCGTCAGTTCAAGTCCTTCATACTGCTTCTGCAGGTCCTCGATCTTATCCTTAACGCTGTTTACCACATCAACGGTATTGGCATCATTGGCTTTGACGATTTGGATCCCAATGGATTCTTTACCATTGGTGCGTGAGATGGAATCAGACTTGCCGATAACCTCAATGGCCGCAAGCTCTCCCAATTGGACGGTCGGAAGTCCGAAGCTGCCTGTAATTCCACCGGGTTCTGCCAGATTCGTTCCGGGATCAGCAGTAAGGCCGGTTACGGCCCCGGGGGCATTAGGAGCACCGGCACCGGCACCGCCCGTACCCGCAGTACCCCCGGGAATGATCGGAATGCGAACCTTTTTAAGATCATCTATAGTAGTGATATTCCCGTCTACAACGACTGCCTTTTCAGAATTCTCCATTTCGAATAATCCGAGCGGGGCATAAACAGAGGAACCCAGAACAACAGCCTTTACAGTATCTTCTGTTAACCCGTACTGTTGAAGCTTGTCTTGATTGAATTTCAGGGATACCTCTTTCACGTATTGTCCGGCAATCTGTACGGACGCAACACCCTCCAAGTCCTCTAATTCAGGACGGATATCATTCTCCGCAATCGTCGTCAGACCCTCTAAATCCTGAGTATCGTCACCGGTTAAGCTAAGTGAGATAACCGGGAGCGAGCTCAAGCTAAAGCGGGCAATATTCGGTTTCTGCACCTCATCCGGCAGGGTTACTTCATTAAGGGCTTCCCGAACTGCGGCTGTCGCATTATCGAGGTTGGTACCATATTCGAACTCAATAGTAATACTGGAGGCATTCTCCAGAGATGTGGAGGTAAGAGTTTTGACACCATCCACATTGCGAAGTCGTTGCTCCAGCGGTTTGCTGACCTCATTCACGACACCTTCGGGTGCAGCGCCGGGATAAATAGTAGTAATACTTAGATAGGGAATACTGATATTAGGCAATGTTTCCTGCTTCATGGTCAGGCCGCTGTAAAGACCGGCAAGCACAACGATGATAGTCAGGAGCCAGACGGCAAATTTGTTACGGAGTGAGAAATTAATTAGGCTTTTCATTGGTTACGGTTCGGCTCCTCTCAGTTATATACATGATCCATATTCGGGGGATACAAGTTTCTTTAGATTTTTCAGGTTCTCTGTTAGTTCAGTACATGACTCTAAATTAGCGATCATTCCTTGCACGATGGCTCTTCGGGGGTGGGTTACAAGGATTTCCTTCTCTAAAATAATAAGGGACTCCAGAGTATCCTCCAGCTGCCGTGGCTCCATAGTTGTGGTAATACTGAGCTGCTGCTTCATTTCCTTGATGAGCTGCAGCGGATTTTTACGCAGACAACCTTCGCCATCTTCCATCCAACTGGTAATTATAAGATCGGGGATAAGAGGTTGGGGCTTTCCGGCAAGCAGACCGGCTGCGACGATATCCACCAAATTAACGAGATGATTAGCCATATGGGATGTAGTTACAGGATTCCCCGGTTGAAAAATAACGCGCACATACGAGCTGATCATCCCGTGAACCAGCAGTATTAAATCTCCGGCGTATGGAAGGACTTCTTTGCCATACAACGTTTCCAGCTTTGCCTGAAACCATTGCATAACAGGGATACTGCTTTTGCGCATCCATTCCGGCATATCTGTTTGACCACTTCCCGCAAAGTCCTGGATTTGCCGCTGCAAAAACTCCCGAAGCTCGTATACATGGTCTAGTAGAATTTCAATTTGTTTCTGCAGCTTCTCCTGAGGGCTTGTGTGACTTTCCTCTTCTGTCTGCAGCAGGGGATCGCGGATCATCTGGAAGCAATATATGTAAATGCTGCGCACCAGCTCTTCCTTTGATTTGAACACTAGATACAAGCTGCCTTTGGAAATGCCGCATAGTTCAGCAATCTCTTGCATGGAGGTAGCTGTGGAACCTTTGATAGCAAACAGCTGCATAGCCGTTTTAATAATCTTCTCTTTTTTATCAACGCTGATGTTGGCCAATACGTTCTGGACTCCTTTCTGACTTACTGGTTCTTATTTTGACTGCCTAGTCAAAAGTGATTATATTATAAAGGCTTGTGGATTTCAAATTTCTGCAAAAGAGGATACAGTTTCAATATTATTCCTTTTTGGGTAGGATTCGAGTAGGAAGAATGAACAACTTCATGTAATATATAATTGTGTCAATTCCGTGATGCTTGTTATAGAAAAGAAGGTAGGTTGTCTATGAGAAGAGGATTGCAGACTATAGTCATTATTTTGGCTTTATTAGCTTTTTATTATTTTGGCTTCGGTATATTCGGTAGTACAGGCGGCACCATTATCAGTATTTTTTCCACATTGACCGTTATTTCCATTAGTTTGGCTATATTTATGGAGAATCGTAATCCATCTACCACGATGGCTTGGATCTTATTGCTTGCGCTTATTCCGGTTGTAGGGTTGGTCTTTTATTTCTTATTCGGACAAAACGTATTTAAGCGTCGTAAATATGATAAAAAAGCCCAGCTTGACCAAATGGCCTATGAGCGAATTGAGAACGACGTTTTCCGCATGAACCAGGATTGGTCCATCTTTGACCCTTCCCGCCAGAAACTGCTTGGACTAGCCCAGCGTCTGGCTCGAACACCCATATCCTTCGCCTCAGAGACGCGTATTCTGACCAATGGGGAAGAAACGTTCGGGACGCTGCTGTTGGAACTGCGGCAGGCAGAGCACCATATTCATATGGAGTATTATATTTTTCGCTCCGATCATATCGGTACGCGCATTCAGCAAATATTGATTAAGAAAGCCCGTGAGGGCGTTACGGTCAGATTTATGTATGATGCGGTAGGCAGCCTTGGGTTGTCCAAGTCCTTTGTGAAGGAGATGACGGATGCCGGCGTGCTGGTGGCTGCATACGGGAAGTCTACGTCATTCTTTTCCAGCCGCGTGAATTATCGGAATCACCGCAAAATCGTCGTTATTGACGGGGATGTCGGCTTTATGGGCGGGCTGAACGTAGGGGATGAATATTTGAGCCGCAGCAAGACTTACGGCTTTTGGCGGGATACGCACATGCTTGTTAGAGGTGAGGCAGTTCGGACGATGCAGATCATCTTCCTTCAGGATTGGATGCACACCACAGGCGAGAAAATCCTGGAACAGGATTATCTTTCGCCAAAGCTGCGTTATGTAGCGGGGGATGGAGCTGTGCAGATTATTGCCAGCGGACCGGATAACGAGCGACGTTCACTCAAGAACATTTTCTTCTCCATGATCACTTCTGCCAAGGAGTCTGTATGGATTGCCAGCCCCTATTTTATACCCGATGAGGATATTCTGACAGCAATCCGGGTAGCCGCGATGTCCGGGTTGGATGTGCGCTTGTTATTTCCGGCCAAACCGGACAAATGGCTTCCGTTCTTGGCTTCACACTCTTATTTTCCGGCGTTGCTGGATTCGGGAGTGAAAATTTTTGAGTATGAAAAGGGATTTATCCATTCCAAGCTCCTGATTGTAGATGGAGAGATTGCTACGATCGGGACTGCTAATATGGATATGAGAAGTTTTCATTTGAATTTCGAAGTGAATGCGCTGCTGCTTCAGACTGAAAGCGTCAAACGAATCGTGGCCGATTTTGAACGGGATCTATTGTCTACCCGGCAGATTGTGGAGGAGACCTTTATGGACAAACGGTTACATGAGCGGCTCTTGGAATCAGCCGCCCGGTTAATGTCCCCGCTGCTGTAATTTAGAATGTGGTGAATCCTAATATCTTCTGAGCCCGGAATATAATATATTTCAGGCGAGTAATGTCGCCTTGATAATCTTCGAGCGGCAGGCTGAATTCAGCCCCCTCATTATTCCATAGCCGGTTGAAATAGCCTCCTAATTCTCCGTAGAGCGGCTGTTTGGAATTCATGGATACCCATAGGTTGTTCTCCAGGTTGTAATTATCCAGATTGCGTGCTGTAAAGTTACTGGCACCGCTAAGTACGATGGAGTCACCCTCTTTTTTGGAGATAAAGAGAAGCTTGGGGTGGTATTGTTCCTTGGTGGTATTGTACCAGCGAATAGCAACCTTTCCGTCGGAGCGCCGATTCAAATCCATGGCTACCGGCCTGTTCGGGATGCCGATCTTATCACGGCCAAACGCATTTTGATTCGGGTCAAGCAACAGCCGCACCTCGGCACCACGTTCTGATGCTTCCACTAGCGCCTTGATAATCGAATCGTCAGCCAAATAAAACATGCCTAACCATACGGTATCTCCCTGCGCTGCAGCCCTAATACTCTGCAGCGCATATTTGTATACTTTTCCTTCGGTCAAATAGCGTACCTGCAGCCCACCTACTGATTCTGAAGGTATATGCTCACTCTCTTCTTCAAAACGCGGCTCTTTACTCAACAGCGGACCGGCGTTCGAAAGATCAGCTGCCGCTTGTTCTGTTCGCAGGATATCAGCAAGAATTGGGCCCTGAACCTCTAAGGCGATATTCGAGTTATAGACGCTGGCATCATGTATATTCCCGGAAGTGATTAGTGCTGCCTTCTCGCTAAGGACCACTTTACGATGATTAGCTTTTACATTCAGCAGCTTCAGATAAGAGCGAGCCGTAATGTCAGGTCCGTTATTCGCCATCAGATTGGGTATCCAGCCCTTGCCAGACTGACCGAACCATTGAATAAAGGTACGCCATACAGCTGAATAGGCAGGAGTAGAATCCCGCAGACTATTTACATCGGTTAGAATAACGCGGACACCCGCAGCCTTCAATTGTTCTAGTAAAGGGTTGGGAGCGGAATTGTAATTGGTGTTAACCTCATCGGTAATAAAGACAATATCCATATCAGGGTAAGCTGACTTTTGAGCAATAATCTTATAGGTAAACGCCTGACTGACAGGTGGGAATTGTTTATCACGATGGGTATAGTTATTAAAAAGGAATAGGTCAATCACAAGAAACTGTCGGGATTCTTCGATAATCTCCATCATTCGGGGCAAGATTTGAGCCTCCTGCTTCCCTAACGCACTTCCATCCGGATAAGTTAAATCCTGCAGGAAGGTGACGTTGTTAACGTTGTACACCGGACTTTCGTAAGAAATTCCCGGCGGCAAGGGCTTGTGAGTCTGGTACACCATTACGCCGATCAGCCAGAATACTAGGACAATGGTTGCTCTTAACGCCCAGACACGCAGGCGGGAAGGAGCCCGATGATTTTGGCGTACAATGGATTTGGATGAGGGTTGATGGTCTGAGTTCATGGAGTTCCTCCTGATCGAGTTATGGAGTACTGTTACCAGTATCCTACCCACTTATTACCGCCCGGAAGCAAATAGCGAAGTATCCATATTGTGCTGTAACACCTTAATAGCCATGTTATGCTGGGGCGATATGTAAACTGAGTGTTTCCTCGTCTTATGATGCTCCTTCTATCGCTTGACAATATCCTCATATTGTAAATTCGTGCACGGGGATGTGTTATAATGAATAGTATTGTGAAAAGGAACAGTATGCTGAAGGGACAAGGCCTATCAGACATATGTGAAATAGAGGGACGTGAACGGGAGGAAGACATCATGAATCATACGCCGCAGGATGCCGTTCCGCAGAAGGACAAGGGAAGATCTGTTGCGGATAGTGGCGGAGAACCGCAGACAGTAGAAGGTTCTAACCCTATGTCTCTGCTTCCGTCATCCAGAACGGGAGAACGGAAAATCGAGCATGTTCGACTGTGCCTGAACGAGGAAGTGGGGGGGAGCGGCATCACTACCGGGTTTGAACACTATCGATTTCGACACAATGCGCTCCCGGAGCTTAATTTCGAGGACATTACACTGCGTACTAACTTTCTGGAACGCCAGTTGCGTACCCCTTTCCTGATCAGTTCCATGACGGGAGGAAGTGCAGCTACCGGTGCGATAAATGCCAGACTGGCGGAGGCTGCGGAGCGCCGCGGTTGGGCACTGGGAGTAGGCTCGGTCCGAGCCGCTGTGGAGCGTTCGGAGCTGGCTTTCTCCTTCCATGTTCGTGACAAGGCACCCGGGATTCCGATCATTGCCAATATTGGGGCTGTGCAGTTGTCTTACGGATTTGGTATAGAAGAATGCCGCCGTGCTGTGGAGATTGCCGGGGCGGATTTTCTGGTCCTTCATCTGAACGGTCTTCAGGAGGTGTTTCAGCCAGAAGGTAACACCGGGTTTGCTGCTCTGCTGCCGCAGATCGAGAAGGTATGCCGAATGCTTGAAGTACCTGTCGGCATTAAAGAAGTCGGCTGGGGGATTGACGGGGATACAGCGGCCCGTTTGTATAATGCAGGAGTCGCGTTTATCGATGTGGCGGGTGCAGGCGGGACCTCCTGGAGCCAAGTTGAGAAGTTCCGCAACTCGGACCCTATACGCCGTGCTGCTGCTGAAGCCTTCGCGGATTGGGGGAACCCTACCGCTGATTGCATCACTGAGGTTAGGGCGGCTTCACCGCAGGTTGCTCTCATTGGCAGCGGCGGGTTAAAGCACGGGGTTGATGCTGCGAAGGCGTTGGCCCTAGGCGCAGATCTGGCCGGCTTCGGGCGAAGCCTGCTCGGTCCGGCTGTTGAGTCGGAAGAGGCGCTCGACCGTGCGTTGGCACAAGTGGAGCTGGAGCTACGGACAACAATGTTCGGTATCGGAGCCTCTGATCTCAAGGCTTTGCGCGGGACTCCGCGACTGATCCGACGTTAGATGGCAAGACACAGAATACAGAAGTAGGGAAGTGCTAATTATTATGATCAAACTGGTTCATATGGACGAATCAACCTATCAATTCTTTTTAAGTCAATCCATCCGTGATTATGCAGAAGATAAGGTAAAGGCCGGAGCATGGGATGAAAAGAACGCCCTTAAGCAATCCGAGGAAGAGATGACGCGCTTTCTGCCAAAAGGCCTGCATACGGAAGGTGCCTATTTATATTCCATAGTCGAAGCAGTGAGTGGGACCCAAGCCGGCTATATCTGGTTCAATGTAACCGAGGGCAGAAGCGGATTGGAAGCATTCATCTATGATTTTTATGTCTTCGAACCCTTCCAAGGCAAAGGTTATGGCAAGCAGGCCCTACTGGCGCTTGATGAAGAAGCTCGGGCAATGAACGTTACCAAGATCGGACTGCATGTCTTCGGACAGAACAACCGTGCCTACGAGCTGTACAAAAAAATGGGGTATATTACAACTGACATTACAATGTCTAAGGAGCTGTAGTTACTCCTAACGTCTGCTCCATACGAACATTCAAGAGCGGCCTTTCTGGACGCTCTTTTTTTTTATTGCGCGTGCGCATTAGTTACAACTCAGCAAAGGGGACTATTGCGAACCCTATCGGACCTGCTGCTAAGTGCGAACTCGTTATGCCGCATTATTGAACTGTAGTTGTACAATGTGCAACTAAAACAAACGAAGTTTCTCTAAATGGCGTTCTAGTTGTACTCAATACAACTAAAACACGGATATATTGCGGTATCAGCGGTTTTGGGCGTAAATAAGTGTAAGAATTACAACTAAAGTCATAGTAAGGGCGTTTACGCTTCGAATAGTTGTATAACATACAATTAAACTCTCTTCAAGGGAAAGCTGCAGCCCGAACATTGTCACAACCGCTTGACATCCGGTGTTGCTGCACCCTAGCTTCTAATATATAATGGGTTAGATCGCGTGGTTTTTCGGATGATCAATTAACTGAAAATAGGAGTTGTCATATAAATGGCTTTGAAAGCTGGTATTGTCGGACTTCCCAACGTAGGGAAATCTACATTGTTTAACGCAATTACGCAAGCGGGAGCAGAAGCTGCGAACTATCCTTTTTGTACCATTGACCCTAACGTAGGTGTTGTAGAAGTTCCGGACGAACGTCTGGACAAATTGACAGAACTGGTACAACCGAACAAAACCGTACCAACTGCTTTTGAATTTGTGGATATCGCCGGGCTTGTGCGCGGTGCTAGTAAAGGCGAAGGTCTGGGCAATAAGTTCCTGGCTCACATTCGTGAAGTTGATGCGATTGTACATGTTGTGCGCTGCTTTGAAGACGAAAACGTTACGCACGTTGATGGTAAGGTAAACCCGGTCAGCGATATTCAGACGATTAATCTGGAGCTCATTCTTGCTGATTTAGAAAGTGTAGAGAAACGGATCGATCGATCCCGCAAAAACATCAAGGGCGGCGACAAGAAATACGCTCAAGAGGTTGAATTGCTGGAACGCATCAAGGAATCCCTTTACAACGATATGCCTGTGCGCAGTGTGGAGTTGTCTGAGGATGAGCGCCTTATCGTACGTGATCTTCACTTGCTGACTTTGAAGCCGGTGTTGTATGCAGCCAACGTGGGCGAGGAAGAAGTGGCTACTGCGGAAGATAATCCTTATGTACAACAGGTGCGTAAATTTGCCGCTGAAGAGAATTCTGAAGTGGTGCCGATCAGTGCGAAGGTAGAAGCTGAAATTGCTGAGCTGGAAGGCGAAGATAAAGCGATGTTCCTGGAAGAGCTTGGACTGCAGGAATCCGGTCTGAACCGTCTGATCAAGGCTGCCTATAAGCTGCTTGGATTGTATACGTATTTTACCGCAGGTGTACAAGAGGTTCGCGCTTGGACCATCCGCCGCGGAACCAAAGCACCTGGAGCTGCCGGTGTCATTCATACGGACTTCGAACGCGGATTCATTCGTGCGGAAGTTGTAGCTTATGCGGATTTGCTTGCCGCAGGCTCCATGAACGGTGCTAAAGAACGGGGTCAGCTTCGTTTGGAAGGTAAAGAGTATTTGGTGCAGGACGGAGACGTAATGCATTTCCGTTTCAACGTTTAATCCTAGCTTGCTTAATTTATTTAAGGTGTTTTTAGAATCATAAGTAATCTGGGACCCTCCTCGAAGTAGACTTTTCTACTCAAGGAAGGTCCCGTTTTTGCTTTTCTAAGATGGATCGCTAAGCAGACTTACTGTTAATTTTTGAATATTGCGAGTTCTGGTTTCCTGCTTTTTGGAGCCGAGAATCACGTCTACCCTCTTTTTTTGCTTACTATAAGACAAGCTGGAGAATGATTCCAGAATATTGAGCTCACTTAGCGCTTGGAGAAGATCGTCCGGGATATCAATGGTTCGGGGTTCAAGGTCCATAACCAGCACCACTTGAATAGCGTCCCCGAATTTTACGCCTAAAGTTTGGCGGATTTGCTTGGTTATACCTAAGCAGTGGCTTCCCCGTCCCATTTTAGCCAATGATCCTCTATATTCAACAATTCCATCGAAGGTAGCCTTCACTTTAACTTGTCCTTGAGTCCCGAATTCGACTTGGACGTCGTAGGGGAAAACAATGTAAGCCGCGTCCATGTCGCCATGCTGCAGAATTTCAGCTTCAAAGATGTAGTTTTTCATATGTACGCCTTCTCTCCTAAGTTCATTTAGGGTCTATTGTTTACTAAGAAGGATAATTTGACAAGATGCGGCGGAAAGTGTAGCCATTTCACTAAGTTGGTGCTATAATATAAAGTCGTGTATCCATGTTGATTGTAATGTGGTTTTGACCCTTTTTTAAAATATAAGAAAGTATAAGTTTTCAGTATACTCTGCTTATATTTCTACGAGTTGAGGACGGCAAAGCCGTTTCTTCTTATAAAGTTAAATTGAATCAGGAGAGGTGAATTCCCTTGTTGTTGGACCGATTGCAAGCCCTGGCGGACCGCTATGAGAAACTCAGTGAACTGCTTTGTGACCCGGACGTTGCAAACGACAGTAAAAAACTGAGGGACTATTCCAAAGAACAATCTGATCTGCAGCCCGCCTACGAGGCGTATGCCGAATATAAAAATGTAATGGAAGAACTCGAAGCTGCGAAAATGATGCAGGGCGAGAAGCTTGACGATGAAATGAAGGAAATGGTCAAGATGGAAATTGACGACCTGTCTGGTCGCCAAGTAGAGCTGGAAGAGAGAATTCGTCTGCTTCTGCTACCTAAAGACCCTAATGATGATAAGAACGTAATTGTAGAAATTCGCGGAGCCGCTGGCGGAGATGAAGCGGCATTGTTCGCATCGGATCTGTACCGTATGTACACACGTTATGCCGATACACAAGGCTGGCGCGTGGAGCTTATGGACGTGAATGCGAATGACCTGGGCGGATTTAAAGAGGTAATCTTCCTCATTAACGGCCGTGGCGCATACAGCAAGATGAAATTCGAAAGCGGTGCACATCGTGTGCAACGTATTCCTACGACCGAATCGGGCGGACGGATTCATACGTCTACTTCAACAGTATCCGTGATGCCGGAAGCGGAAGAATTTGAAATTGAAATTCACGATAGAGATATTCGTGTAGATACATTCTGCTCGAGTGGTGCAGGCGGTCAGTCCGTTAATACGACCAAATCCGCTGTACGCGTAACGCATGTACCTACGGGAATCATGGCTACCTGTCAGGATGGCAAATCGCAGAACTCCAATAAGGAAAAGGCGCTGCAGGTTCTGCGCGCTCGTATATCGGATCTGAAACGCCAAGAGGAAGAAGCGAAATATGCCGGGGAACGCAAGAGCAAAGTGGGTACGGGTGACCGTAGTGAGCGTATTCGTACGTACAATTTCCCGCAAAGCCGCGTGACTGATCATCGTATTGGTTTGACGCTTCACCGCCTGGAACAGATCATGAACGGGGATATTACTGAAATCATTTCAGCTTTGTCGATTGCAGAACAAACGGAATTGATGGAAAAAGGAGAATAATGCTTTGAAATATGACGCTTTTGTCATGTCGGAAATGCAAAGCATCCGGGAAGCCTTTGCGGAGGCTTCTTCTTTTTTGAGTCGGTGCGGCTGCAACGAACCGCAGCGCAGTGCCCAATTGCTGCTCGAGCATGCTCTTGGCTTGTCCGGCGCGGCTTATTACATGGCCTTTGCCGATCCGTTTCCGGCTGAGCTGCGTTCCGCTTGGGAGGAATCGGTTACCCGCCGCGGCACGGGAGAACCCGTGCAGTATATTATAGGGGAACAGGAATTTTACGGGCGGAGCTTTGAAGTGACGCCCGATGTGCTTATTCCCCGGCCCGAGACGGAGCTGCTCGTCGAGGCGGTCTTGAAGTACGGCGCGGAGCTGTGGCCGGATGGACGGACCTGCGGTCAGGCCGCGGAGGGTACACCAGCCGCGCGCTCACTGACCGCTGTGGACATCGGCGCCGGCAGCGGCGCGATCTCGGTCACGCTGGCTGCGGAAGCGCCAGCGTGGCGGGTCTCTGCCGGCGATATCTCGCCGGCGGCACTGGCCGTAGCCGCGCGCAATGCCTTGCGCCACGGCACGGCTGTGGATTTCCGGCTCGGCGACCTGCTCGAGCCGTTTGCGGGCATGGAGACGGATATCCTCGTCTCCAACCCGCCGTACATTCCCGGCGGTGACATCGCCGGGCTGCAGCGCGAGGTGCGCGAGCATGAACCGCGCACGGCACTGGACGGCGGCGAGGACGGGTTGGACCCGTACCGCCGCATGATGGAGCAGCTCACGCTGCTCCCGGCTCCGCCGCGGCTGGTCGGCTTCGAGCTCGGCCTCGGCCAGGCGGAGCAGGTAGCCGGCCTGCTTACGGCGGCCGGTCACTGGAGCGAGATCGTTACGATTAACGATCTCGCCGGTATTCCGCGGCATGTGCTCGGAATATCGCGCTAATTCTAACAGTATCGGTGGATTTGTATTCTCGCAGCCCCTTCCCTTACAATGAAAACAACGGCTTTAGGTGCAAATAAGTACCGAAAAGGCCAATACAGAGAGCAAGGAGGCAGAGCATGCTTCAAAAGATTAAAAAAGTGGACGGCGTGATTGTCGTTATACTCGTATTGTTAATGGCCGTCAGCATCTTTGCCATCTACAGTGTTACTCATGGCAGGGACAAGCTGGATGGCTTCCAGATTCGGATGATCAAATTTTATGTGCTCGGATTCATTGCCTTCTTGGGGTTGACCTTTGTCGACTACCGGATTTTGGTCAAATACGGCTTATATGCCTATATATCAGGTGTTGCCTTGCTGATCCTTGTCAGCTTTATCGGGACAGAACAAAACGGGGCTCAAGGTTGGATAAAATTCGGTTCCATTGGTCTTCAGCCCGCAGAATTGTTTAAACTGGTTTTGATTCTTTTCTTGGCGGCGGTCCTTTATCGTAAAAATAAACATAAGTTGTCCTTTTGGGGTGACATCGTACCGCTGGGGTTGATCACGCTGCTGCCCTTTTTGGTGGTCATTTCTCAAAATGACTTGGGTAACGCGTTATCCTACATTGTGATTCTAATTGGGCTTCTATGGATTGGGAACATTAAATTCTCGCATGCGCTTATCGGCTTGCTGGTCATGGCGAGTACTGCTACTGCTGGAATTATGAGCTATATTCATTTTCATGACGACATTAAGACGTTTCTCACAGACATCAACCGATCTCACTGGATAGAACGTTTCGATCCATGGCTTGTACCGGATAAGGCTACGGCCAAAGCCAGCTATCATACCAAAAATGCTAAACTGGCTATTGCTTCAGGGGGGATGAGCGGGGAAGGTTATATGGAAGGCACTTCCGTGCAAACGGACCGAGTGCCGTACACTTACTCTGACTCTATCTTTGTGCAGATTGCCGAAGAGTTCGGCTTTGTCGGGTCGGCAGCGGTGCTGTTGCTGTATTTTATACTGATTCACCGAATGATACTAATTGCCCTTGAATGCAGGGATCGCAGCGGACCGTTTTTGATTGTCGGCGTTGTCGCCATGATGCTCTATCAAATCTTTGAGAATATCGGCGCGTTTATCGGCCTGATGCCGTTAACGGGCATTACACTGCCCTTCATTAGTTACGGAGGTACCTCGTTGCTAATTAATATGGCCAGTATTGGCCTGGTGATGAGCGTCAAACTTCATGGTCAGGAAGTGGAAGAGGACCTTCCGAAAAAATCTGTTTACTCGGCTCCGGCTAAGCAGCAGATGTAACTTGTTACCCTTACTTGAATCTAAAACCGTCAGACAATCTATAGGATTGCACTGGCGGTTTTTTTGCTTATTTCTCTACATGCCGATTCTTCTTGGCAGGTATTTATTGTAATCCCGTCTTCCAATCATTTACAATGAAACTACAGCTCTCCCGTGCGATTATTTGCATGCAAGCTAGTCGAAGCCAAGGAGACACATAACATGCTTGAGAAGATCAAAAAGATTGATGGAGTCATCGTGGTGATCCTTGTTTTACTTATGGCCGTAAGTATTACCTCCATTTATAGTGTGACTAATGGAACAGAGACTTTTGACGGTTCTCATATTCAGATGTTGAAATATTATGGACTGGGCTTCATTGCTTTTATTGGATTGTCGTTCTTGGATTATAGACTGCTTTTAAAAAACGCACTTTATATCTATCTGTTTGGAATTGGATTATTAGTGCTGGTCAGCTTTACCGAAAGTAAAAACGGTGCCAAGGGCTGGTTGGAATTGCCCGTGGTTGGTCTGAGTCTTCAACCTGCGGAGCTGTTTAAGCTCATTTTAATTCTTTTTTTAGCCTCAATGCTGATTTGGAAAAACAAAGATAGACTTACCTTTTGGCTGGATATTGTGCCCCTTACCTTAATTGCACTTGTTCCCTTCGGGATCGTAATTTTACAAAATGATCTGGGTAACGCCTTAAGTTACGCTATTATTTTGATGGGGCTGCTGTGGATCGGGAATATTAAATTTACGCATGCCTTAATCGGATTGGTGCTTATCGGCGGTTCTGCTTTTGCCGGAATTACCAGCTATATTCAATATCATGATCAGGCGGTTAGCTTCATAGAGGATAAGCTCGGCCGTGATCATTTGGTGAAACGCTTTGATCCGTGGCTGGTTCCTGAATTGGCCTCAAAGGATGCCAGCTATCATACTAAAAATGCCCAATTGGCTATCGCTTCCGGCGGAATGGTCGGAGAGGGGTATATGGAAGGGACATCCGTGCAGGCTGGCAAAGTTCCTTATACGTATTCGGATGCTATATTTGTGCAGATAGCTGAGGAATTTGGATTTTTGGGTTCTGCGGGAGTGCTGCTGCTATTTTTTATCCTAATTCATAGGATGGTTCTAATTGCGCTAGAGTGCAAGCAGCGAGGAGGGCCTCTTATCATTGTGGGGGTTGTGGCTATGCTGTTGTACCAGATCCTCGAAAATATCGGTGCCTTTATTGGTCTAATGCCTCTGACAGGTATTACTTTGCCTTTTATAAGCTTCGGCGGTACGTCTATATTAATCAATATGTCCAGTATGGGTATCGTCATGAGCGTCCATTTGTACGGAGAGGAAGAAGAGGACGATTTGCCGGTGTACCCTCGCTACTCACCCCCTCCCAAACTTCTCTAATTTCAATATTTAATAGATTGCTAGGTTTGCAGTCTCTCCCTCCCGGGCATACTGACTCACATGAGGGTATTGAGGGAGAGGGGTTATTCAGATGAACTTTGAGGAGCGTAGTGCGGGAGATTCCTTGCGTGTAACTGTAAAGTATACTGCCATTTTAATTTGTTTTTTTATGATTCTTATGATGGCCTGGGAAGGGCAAAAGACGGATGCTGCCGTTGCGGAGATTTCGATTCCGCAGGAATCAATCCGATTGCGTATTTTGGCCAATTCGGACGGTACACAGGACCAATTAGTTAAACGTCAAATTCGTGATGCTGTTGTGGCACAGATGAACCAATGGGTATCTGAATTGGAAGATCCGCAAAGCCTGGAGCAGGCACGTACACTGATTAGAGGGCATTTACCTGAATTGAACGCACTCGTGGGTACGGAGTTGGAATCGCGTGGTATGGATTATGCCTACAACGTTGAGCTTGGAGTCGTTCCTTTTCCGACCAAAATGTACGGTGGCACCGTCTACCCAGCGGGTGATTATGAAGCTGTACGAGTTACATTAGGGGCCGGCAAGGGGCAGAATTGGTGGTGTGTATTGTTTCCGCCGCTATGCTTCATTGATGCCGGTTCAGGAGATGCAGCTGCAAAGGATAGCAAGAAGGTTTCCGCTTCGGCTTCGGAAGGATCTAGTGGGAAATCGGTCGCAGGAAAGGTAATCAAAACGGGTGGGACGGTTAGTGATACAGACACCCAAACGTCTGAGGAGCCTAAGGTGCGCTTCTTCGTCTGGGAGCTGCTGCAAAAAATCGGGAGATGGTTCAGCAGTTTATGGGGATAATTGAATGCTTTATCCTCTGAAAAGGCATGTTGTTTTGACCCTTTCTATGATACTATTTCAGAAGCGGATCAACGCGGCTCCACGTGGTGGGGCCGTTTCTTCTTGTCAAAAACAACGACCTTGCAGAAAGTTAGTGATATTTATGGATAACAATCATGAAGAATCTCTGTTCGCTGTTCAGCGCCGGAGTGGAGATATAAGAACAACAGTTTATTGGGAGCTAAGCTCCGCGAAGGGTAATGCGGAAACATCTGATGATATTCATCGGATGGATCAAAGGGACATTGCCGAGGCTGCAGCTATGCTGCGTAATGGCGGTACGGTAGCTTTTCCTACGGAAACCGTCTATGGTCTTGGAGCTGATGCCCGGAATACACAGGCTGTAGAAGCGGTTTTTGCTGCCAAAGGACGTCCGTCCGATAATCCTCTTATCGTGCATATTGCTGATCTCGACGCACTGGATGAATTGGTGACAGAGGTGCATCCGGTTGCTGTCGCATTGATGGAAGCATACTGGCCCGGACCGCTGACGCTGGTGCTTCCGCTCCGGCCCGATGTATTGTCCCCCCTTGTGAGTGCGGGCTTGGATACGGTTGGTGTGCGGATACCCGATCATCCGGTTGCTCGGGCGCTGATCCGTGCAGCCGGCTGTCCGGTAGCTGCGCCGAGTGCCAATCGCTCCGGCCGGCCAAGCCCGACCTTAGCATCCCATGTAATGGACGACCTTACCGGATATATCGGAGGTGTTCTGGATGGCGGTGCCGCTGGTGTTGGTCTGGAATCCACGGTGGTGCAGGTTCAGCCTGACGGCTCCGTTTCTGTTCTTCGCCCCGGCGGGATAACCGCTGAGCAATTGTCTGCGGTAAGTGGTGCCGGCACGGTCGACAGTACATCTGCGGAAGCCTTGGACTTCACGCGGAAAGAGGCTGCCTCGATGCCATCGGACGCAGCAGGATTAAATGCCGCGGACGGAGAGCTCCCGGCCTCCGCTGCTGACAAGAACCCGGCGCCGCGCGCGCCGGGCATGAAGTACACGCACTACGCCCCGCGCGGCTGGCTTGGCGTAGTGCGCGGCTCTTCGCCGCTTCGCGTGGCGGAAAGAGCCGCGAGCCTGCTGCAGGCTGCGCAGCTGAACGGCGAGATCACGGGCTTGCTCCTCTTCGATGAGCATATCGCCCTGTATCCCGCCGTTCCCGCCGCCTGCGTCACTTCTCTCGGCTCGTTAGACTCGCCGGAGGAAGCTGCCCGCTCCCTATATGCCGCGCTGCGGCGCTTCGATGAAGCGGGAGCGACTTACATTCTGGCCGAGGCCTGTCCGGTAACCGGCCTCGGTGCAGCCATTATGAACCGGCTGATGAAAGCCGCCGGTGGTACCCTTATCGACGCAGGTTGACATCTGCGTCCCATTCCTATCGAACGAGCTTATGCCAATCTGGCATGATTGCACCCTTGTCCGCATATCGTGGTTGTACAGGATATATGGGACATGGGGGTATGGGCATGGGTGTGGTGGAAGTATATGCCGGGGCGGGGCAGATCATAACAATTGCCATCATGGCGGTTGCTCTGGGGCTGGACGCTTTTTCGCTGGGCGTTGGTATCGGAATGAAGGGCATCCGTCTGCTGCATGTGCTGCAACTGAGCCTGTTCGTTGCCTTTTTTCACGTGTTAATGCCTCTATTTGGGTTGGTTACGGGCGATTATGTAGGACAATTATTGGGACAGGTAACACAATATGCAGCCGGAGGGCTCTTGCTTTTACTTGGGGGGCATATGATAATTAATTCCTTTCGTTTCGGTGACGCCGGAGGCCTGCAGGCTGTTGATCATCGTTCCCTTTGGGGGATGCTTCTAATCTCACTGAGTGTTAGCGTGGATTCCTTTTCCGTAGGAGTTTCATTAGGGATGTTCGTGAATCATATCCTTTTGACAGTACTGACGTTCGGGGCCTGCGGGGGATTGATGTCTATGGTGGGATTGCTGCTGGGGCGTCGTGTTAGTCGGGGTCTTGGAGATTATGGAGAGGCGATTGGCGGAGCGATCCTGCTGGGGTTTGGTTTGCTGTTCATCTTTTGATACAATAACTACATATTATAAAATCATGGAGGTGGATAAGCATGCTGCATATTTTATTCGTCTGTACCGGGAATACGTGCCGTAGTCCTATGGCTGAAGGCCTGTTGCGCAAGCTCGCGCGGGAGCGGGGGGTCGACCTGGAAGTGCGGTCTGCGGGTGTATCCGCCATTACAGGAACCTCCGTTTCCAGACATGCCGCTGCTATATTGCGTGATGAAGGAATTAATGACGTTTCAACGTCTTCGCAGCTCAGCGAAGCTTTGATCTCTTGGGCTGATCTGGTGCTTACGCTTACCGGTGGACATAAACGGCATGTGCTGCAGCATTTTCCCGGTACGGTATCCAAGACACATACACTGAAGGAATATGTTGAAGATGAGGATGTAGTAGGCAGAGACCTACAGGAGCTGGATAGCTTATATGCTCAAGCTGAACTGGAGATCTCATTGGGTGGTGATCCGGACCCGGTCGACTTACAGCGAATTATTGAAATACGTCAGCGGATACCGAGTTTTGATATCTCGGACCCTTTTGGCGGCTCGCGTGATGATTATGAGATCGCTGCTGCTGAGATCCGTACAGCATTGCACAAGCTGCTCGATAAGCTGGAAGTCCCGCGTTATTAATTGCCATCCGGTAGGTGGTTGCTTTTCACTTAGCTTTGTTTTAAGATAAGATTACAAATATCGGTTCCGATGTAACTGGCGACAACTGTGGATCAAACCACGATGGAGCATCGGAATAAACGGCCGGTCGCCTGGGCACAAGAGCAAATCCGCAGCTACCTGCGGACTGCTCTTTTTTGTTTAAAATCTATAGTGAACTAAGCTTTAACTCGTAAGGAGGAAAGGCGATGAATGAAGTTGTAGGGAAAGAATTGTCACTGTTTGAGGAAACCCTCTCTGTACTTAGAGAGTTCGCAGCTGTTGGCAAATTAGGCCCAGGTAAGGTTGTTGTCGTCGGTGTGAGTACAAGTGAGGTCGCAGGCGTCCGTATTGGGACAGGCGGTGCACTTGAGGTAGCGGAACAGCTGCTAAAGGGCGTGCGTCAAGCCTCAGAGGAATTTGGTTTTCATCCGGTATACCAGTGCTGTGAGCACTTGAATCGCGCGCTGGTGATGGAGCGTTCCTTGCTTATGTCACTTGGATTAAATGAAGTAACAGCCGTTCCCATTCCTGGAGCAGGAGGTTCAATGGCTGCAGCGGCTTACCGTTCAATGGCTGATCCGGTGCTTGCAGAAACGGTACAAGCCCATGCCGGTGTGGATATCGGCGAGACGCTGATCGGTATGCATTTACGCCGAGTAGCAGTGCCCTTTAGACCCTCCTTGCGTTATATAGGAGAGGCGCGTGTGAATGCTGCTTGGAGCAGACCCCCGCTGATTGGTGGCGAAAGGGCTGTTTATCTCCGCATCCCCAATGAAAGTGATTCGCAGCTTTGCGATTGACTGATAGGATTACATCAAACATACACCCAGGGAGGAAATAAGAATCATGGAACAATTACGTAAGAGTGACCCGGCAGTATTGGAAGCGATGGGATTGGAACTGAAGCGTCAGCGTGCGAACATTGAGCTTATTGCCTCGGAGAATATTGTTAGTGAAGCGGTAATCGAAGCGATGGGTTCTGTCCTCACGAACAAATATGCGGAAGGATATCCGGGTAAACGTTACTATGGCGGTTGTGAAGATGTAGATATCGTTGAGAATCTTGCCCGTGACCGTGCCAAAGAATTGTTTGGTGCAGAGCATGCCAATGTGCAACCGCACTCCGGTGCGCAGGCGAATATGGCGGTATACCTTGCGGCCCTTAACCCTGGAGATACTGTGCTTGGTATGAACCTGGCTCATGGCGGTCATTTAACACACGGCAGCCCTGTAAATGCTTCCGGCTTGCTTTATAACTTCGTAGCCTACGGAGTACAGGAAGATACATTCCTTATTGATTATAATGAAGTCCGCAAATTAGCGTTCAAGCATCGTCCCCGTATGATTGTAGCCGGTGCAAGTGCATATCCGCGCACTATTGACTTTGAAGCTATGGCTTCCATCGCCAATGATGTAGGCGCATTGTTTTTTGTAGATATGGCTCATATTGCGGGTCTGGTAGCCGCGGGTCTTCACCCAAGTCCGATTCCACATGCTCATTTTGTTACCACAACTACTCACAAAACTCTTCGCGGTCCACGCGGCGGTCTGATTTTATGTAAACAAGCATGGGCGGCGGCTATTGATAAAGCTGTATTCCCGGGCTCCCAAGGCGGTCCATTAATGCATGTTATAGCTTCCAAAGCAGTAGCCTTAGGTGAAGCTCTGCAGCCGTCTTTCAAAACCTATGCGCAAAATGTAGTTAATAATGCCAAGGTTTTGGCAGACACACTTATTAGTGAAGGTGTAAATATCGTCTCTGGAGGAACGGACAACCATTTAATGCTGCTGGATACCCGCAATCTCAACATTACTGGTAAAGATGCAGAGAAAGTATTGGATTCCATCGGAATTACTGTGAACAAAAATGCGATTCCTTTTGATCCTACAAGCCCGTTTGTAACCAGCGGTATTCGTATCGGTACACCGGCTGTTACTTCCCGGGGTATGGATGAGCAGGCTATGGTTGAAATCGGACAGATCATCGCCAAAGTTCTGAAGCAACCTAAGGATGAGTCAACACTGGCTGAAGCGGCTCGTGACGTTGCTAAGATTACTGAAAGATTCCCAATCTATCCTGATCTGCAGTACTAGTTCTGACCCTTAATTTATTAATGTTATAGGCTTCTGTGAGATCCGATGTTTCGGACTTTGCAGAAGTCTTTTTTAAAATATAACAATATAGACTCGCTTGCTAATGCTGGCTCCTATGGTTTTCATATTACCGTTCGTTCCTTCTCGATTTTTGTAATTTTTTTCTTCAGCTTGTTTAGAAGGGATTTATCCTGCTAAATTAAGGATTCAGTCACTATGGAGTTATATAGAGGGGATTCTGGAGCATAAATTTCGGATTTTGGCTACCCAATATAGGAGGGTAGTCCGTGGAATAGATGTACTTTGTACACTTATTTCTAGCTTTTGGCGCTCGGATGTATGGATAGATGTACTTTGTGCAATTAAAAACACGGATATGCCGGTTAAACCCCGGAATACCAAAAAATAAGTGTATAAAGTGCAATTAAACATCCTAAAGTGTGCTAAGAGAGAAATATAAGTGTACGTAGTGCAACTATACATGTTGAAACCCGTGTAGGTAGACGATTTTCCGTAGTTGTCGAGGATACCCGATGAGATACGTCCACTCTCTTACTCCAACTTATTGACGCTACCTCAATATTGAAAATTTTCTTAAATATATAGGGGGCTTTTCCCTCTAACTTTATTAACACAGCAATGTCCTAGTAGCAAAATGAATTTAAACAAACTTGTCATAATCGGTTACTACTACATGACCAAGGAGTAAATCTTAAGTACTGTCTATATAGTATCCTTCTATATTTACGAGAAACGTCTGTCGTCCATAAAGACGACGAAGTCGTTTCTTCTTGTATTAAAATGAAAGTTCATGAAACTTTCAATAAAATGAGTGAAATAAATGTGAAAAGTATGAAAGTGCCTGTATTCACACAAACTAATACGAATTTATCCGCTTTAGAGAAGATACATATCTGCCGATGAGTAAGCAAATCTTCCACAGATTAAATCTTCACTCAGAAATCGGTTCCTCAGTAGGTGAAAAGCAGAGCCGAGGGTGATATAATAGACAAGATTTATCTGCAGGAGTAGTTGAACTTGCTGATGTACAACAAGACTTATAAGTACCGGAGGGACAAGTTAATGGGAAAATTGGTGATTTGCGATCATCCTTTGATTCAGCACAAACTTACATTTATTCGCGATGTGCGGACCAACACGAAGGAGTTTAGGGAGCATGTTGATGAAGTTGCGACACTAATGGCTTATGAGATTACGCGTAATATTCCACTTGAGACGATTACGGTTCAAACACCTGTCGCTGAAACGGAAAGCAAGGTTATTTCAGGCAGAATGCTGGGTCTTATCCCTATTCTGCGCGCTGGATTAGGTATGCTGGAAGGTGTTCTCAAGCTGCTTCCGGCAGCCAAAGTAGGACATGTAGGATTGTTCCGTGATCCGGATACGCTTCAACCGGTGGAATACTACATAAAACTACCTACTGATGTACAAGAGCGCGAATTGATTGTTATCGATCCGATGCTGGCTACTGGAGGATCTGCTATTGCAGCTATCACATCCTTGAAGAACCGCGGCTGTACCCAAATTAAGATGATGAACCTGATTGCTGCTCCTGAAGGTGTTGCGGCTGTACAAGCTGCTCATCCTGATGTGGACATTTATGTAGCAGCCCTGGATGACCACCTGAATGAACACGGTTATATTGTTCCGGGACTAGGAGATGCAGGAGACCGTTTATACGGTACTAAGTAATACCAAAGAAGAGAAGGCTATAATGAGAGGGTAGGGGTTATGACCAAAATTAAAGTGATGACAATTTTCGGCGTGCGCCCCGAGGCGATCAAAATGGCGCCGCTGGTTCTAGAGCTGAACAAGCATTCGGAGCATATAGAGTCAATCGTATGTGTAACAGCACAGCACAGGGAACTTCTTGATCAAGTATTAGAAGTATTCAAGATTACGCCGGATTACGATCTGGACGTTATGAAGAATCAACAAACCTTGAATGAGATCACTATTCGTGTTCTGGAAGGGCTTGAGCCCGTGCTTCGGGAAGTAAAGCCTGACCTAGTGTTAGTGCACGGCGATACCCTAACCACGTTCCTGGCCAGCTACGCTTCATTTCTCCAGCAAATTCAGGTTGGGCATGTGGAAGCAGGTCTTCGGACCTGGAACAAGCTTTCCCCGTATCCTGAGGAAATGAACCGTCAATTGACAGGGGTTTTGGCGGATGTACACTTTGCTCCGACCGATTGGTCAGCGGGCAATTTGAGACAAGAGAATAAAAAAGAGTCAAGTATTTATATCACAGGCAATACCGTAACTGATGTGTTTCAATATACCGTAAAGTCGGACTACCGACATCCTGTATTGGATTTTGCTTCAGGAAAAAGACTTATTTTGATGACGGCGCACCGCAGAGAATCACAAGGCGAACCGCACCGTCATATTTTCCGTGCTGTCAAAAGAATCGCTGATGAATTTGAAGATGTCGCTATCGTATATCCTGTGCATCCGAGTCCCGCAGTGAAGGGACCGGCACATGAGATATTAGGCGGACATCCGAGAATTAAGCTGATTGATCCATTGGATGTCGTTGACCTGCACAATTTTTATCCGCATACCCACTTAATTCTTACCGATTCCGGCGGTTTGCAAGAAGAAGCGCCATCCTTTGGAGTACCGGTGCTTGTATTGCGTGATACGACGGAGCGCCCGGAAGGAATTGAGGCTGGAACACTCGAGCTGGTGGGGACGGACGAGGAGAAGGTGTATCAACGGACACATGCTCTTTTGACTGATCAGGATCTATATCAGTCCATGAGCCGGGCCGCCAACCCGTATGGAGATGGGAAAGCTTCGGAAAGAATTGTCAATGCGATTTTGCACCATTTCGGTGTAAAAGAAGAGCGCCCGGAAGAGTTTCACAGAATGTTCACACAAAATAGCTAAAAAGTTTAAAACTAATATTCTGTAAAGATTGAATTTAACATACAGTGAAACTGTACGGTTTATATGGTTTTGGAACAGTTTGCTGTGATTATTTTCATGTTTTCAGGGCTTTTTGGGTAATGTTCAATGAATTGACAAAGAGTCTAGAAATTCAGTAAAATTAGTTGGGATTGTAGCCGATGAATGAACCGAAACACAAAGACAGCCTTGCACGGACTGGACTTGTTATTGGCAGTGCAGGAACTTTGTTCGCCGCTCACATTATTATCGGTTTTTTCGCGGCGAGATGGCTGCAGAATCAGTTTGATGGACCCAGCTATTGGCTGGCTATCGGCACCATAACGGGAATGGTTCTGGGTATCGTTAATGTCGTCCTGTTAATCAAAAAATTTTTGGGGGAGCAGAATGGATAATATGACTCCCATGATCAATGCCGTCACCAGAATAACTTTCGTTCTTATGGCAGGTTTGCTAATGGGTTGGGCGCTTCATCATGAATCCCGATCGATTACGCTTGGTCTGACCATAGGACTGGTGGCAGGGTTGGCCAGTTTCCGTTATCTGGCCGTTAAGGTTCGGCGAGTAACGGAAGCCGCTGTGAGTAATAAAGGAAAGAATTTCAGCCTCGGTTTTGTCACACGGATTTGCTTGGCTCTTTTGGTCGTTATGTTCTCGGTCAAGGTCGGGCAATTCTCTTTGGAAGCGACTATTGCCGGACTGTTCATTCCCCAGCTTCTCGCTATTCCTACGGGGATATTTCTGAGTAAGAAAAACAAGCTCTAATCAGATTAAAGAGAAAGGGGGGAAATGATACTATGCATGCAATGCCGTTAATTTATCTTGGAGGAATACCGATAGACCTCTCTGCTGTTCTGATGCTTTTTATCAGTTCGTTAGTTGTATTCGTTCTGGTAATGATGTCGGTCCGCAGGCTTTCAGTCGAGAATCCTTCCAAGCTGCAGAATTTTATGGAGTGGGTTGTAGAATTTGTACAAGGTGTCATAGGCAGTGCCATGGATTTGAAGAAAGGGAAACCTTACATATCTTTGGGTCTGACTCTGATTTTGTTCATTTTTGTCTCGAACCTGCTGGGTTTACCGTTTTCGGTAATAACAGAGGCACATGAACCGGTTACCGTGTTCGGGCATGTTATTGAAGCCACAAGAAACTTGGCCCACGGAGAGCATGTTGAGATCTTGTGGTATAAGTCACCGACTGCTGATATTAACGTTACCGCGGGGTTGGCCATTATCGTCTTCGTGTTAATGAACTATTTGGGAATCAAGCTTAATGGTAAACATTACTTTAAGCACTATATTCAGCCGTTCCCGATCTTTCTGCCGCTGAACATTATTGAGAATTTGGCAAAGCCGGTGGCGTTGGCAATTCGTCTATTCGCTAACATTTTTGCAGGTGAGGTATTGATTACGGTCATTCTGAAGCTGGGTGTAGCGAGTATTCCGTTCTTGGCGATATGGCAAGGATTCAGTATATTCGTCGGAGCGCTGCAAGCCTTCATCTTTACGATTCTGACGATGGTTTACATCGCGCAGATGACGACTCACGAAGAAGAAGCACATTAATGAACTTCTGTGAAGAAGTGGGCTAATCGGCCCAATTCCATTCGCAGGAGATATCTTATATCATTAAACACAATATGAACCGAAATTAAAGGAGGATATTTACAAATGGATTTATTAGCAGCAGCAATAGCAGTAGGATTAGGCGCACTGGGTGCAGGTCTTGGTAACGGTATGATCGTTAGTAGAACAGTAGAATCAATCGCTCGTCAACCGGAAGCTCGTAACCAACTGCAAACAACAATGTTTATCGGTGTAGGTATCGTCGAAGTTATTCCTTTGGCGGCAACCGTAATTGCATTCCTGATCATGTTTTCTTAATAATCCGTATTTACGGTTTGGCGGGGACGGCCGATGCCATCCGCGCCTTACTTTTGTATAGGTCCGCATGTCGCGGTAACGGAAGGGAGTGACTTCAATGGAAATAGTGTACACAAATATTATCTTCTCAATAGCAGCATTTGCGATTCTATATTTCTTGCTAAGCAAGTATGCGTTCAGCAAATTGTTTGCAGTAATGGAGACACGTCGCGAATTAGTCATGCAGCAAATGGATGAAGCGGCGAAGACCAGAGAACAGGCAGTCGCTTATGTTGAGGAGCAGAAACAGGCGCTGAACAGTGCCCGTAAAGAAGCTCAAACCATTATTCAGCAATCCCAGATTACCAGCAGTCAGCAGGTAGACCGGATTCTGGAGCAAGCTAAAGCTGATGCAGCGCGCGTAAAAGACGAAGCGGTTCGGGATATCGAGAACGAGAAGAACAAAGCCGTTGAAGAACTGCGCAGTGAAATCGGAACAGCATCTGTACGCATCGCTTCCAAGCTTCTTCAAAAAGAAGTTAGTGTGAGCGGTGAACAAGAGCAGCTCGTTGATCAATACCTCAAAGAGGTAGGAGGCCGATCATGAGCCGCGATACGGTAGTTGCCAAGCGTTATGCCAAGGCGTTATACAGTGCAGCGTTGGAAAAGGGAATCACACTTGAAGTAGAAGAACAGCTCAAGGCAGTAGTCGAAGTGCTTCACTTTGACCAAGAGGTGAAACGGTTCCTTGTTGCGCCGCGCATCTCCCAAACTGACAAGCTTAATGTGCTCCGCACAGCGCTTCAGGGTAAAATCTCTCCAACGGTGATGAACACGGTAGAGCTGCTGGTAGAGCGGGGCAGAACCGATATTTTAGCAGAGCTGCTAGAAACGTATATCAAAATTGAAGGAGATGCCCTGGGCATCGGCGATGCTACGGTTTACTCCACTTATGCACTTGATGAAGAGGAGCAGGCAAAGGTAGCTGCTGAATTCGGCCAGTTGGTTAAGCGGACTATTCGCATTACCAATGTGGTAGATAAGAGCCTGCTTGGCGGACTTAAAGTCGTTATCGGTGATACGCTGTATGATGGCAGTCTGTCCGGTAAATTGGAGCGTCTCGAGAAATCTTTTAATGATAAGCAAAGAAGATAGGGGTGAGGGTATTGGGCATCAGACCTGAAGAAATCAGCACTTTGATTAAAAGTCAAATTGAGCAATATAAAGCCGATATCGAAGTTGCCGAAATCGGCACCGTCATTCAAGTCGGCGACGGTATCGCCCGTGTCTACGGATTGGAGAATGCAATGTCCGGCGAGCTGCTGGAGTTCTCTAATGGTGTAGTGGGTATGGCACTTAACCTTGAAGAAAGCAACGTAGGTGTTGTTATTCTTGGTGAGTACACTGAAATTCGTGAAGGCGATCAAGTAAAGCGTACGGGTAAGATTATGCAGGTTCCTGTAGGCGAAGCCCTTCTGGGTCGTGTTGTGAACGCACTGGGTCAACCACTTGACGGCAAAGGCCCTATCGAAACGACTGAATTCCGTCCTGTAGAGAGCAGTGCTCCTGGTGTTATCGACCGTAAATCCGTACATGAGCCGATGCAAACTGGTCTTAAAGCGATTGATGCCATGGTGCCAATCGGACGCGGACAGCGCGAATTGATTATCGGTGACCGTCAGACGGGTAAAACGGCGATTGCTATTGATGCGATCATCAACCAAAAAGGCAACGGTATGAAATGTATCTACGTTGCGATTGGTCAAAAACAATCCACAGTAGCACAGGTTGTAGAAACCCTTCGTCGTCATGGCGCTTTGGAATATACAATCGTTGTAACTGCATCAGCTTCTGAGCCGTCTCCATTGTTGTTCCTTGCACCATATGCGGGTTGCGCTATGGGTGAATACTTCATGTATAAAGGCGAGCACGTCCTGATCATTTATGATGACCTTTCGAAGCAAGCTTCTGCTTACCGCGAATTGTCCCTGCTGCTTCGCCGTCCACCGGGTCGTGAAGCTTTCCCTGGTGACGTGTTCTACTTGCACTCCCGTCTTTTGGAGCGTGCAGCTAAACTTAGCGATGCCCTTGGTGGTGGTTCATTAACCGCTCTACCATTCATCGAAACACAAGCCTCTGACGTATCGGCTTACATTCCAACGAACGTAATTTCGATTACAGATGGTCAAATATTCCTAGAATCCGACCTTTTCTACTCCGGTCAACGTCCTGCGATTAACGTAGGTATCTCCGTATCGCGTGTAGGTGGCTCGGCGCAGATTAAAGCTATGAAGAAGGTTGCCGGCTCCCTCCGTTTGGATCTTGCCCAATACCGTGAGCTTCAGGCGTTCTCCCAGTTTGGTTCCGATCTCGATAAATCTACGCAGGCCCGTCTTAACCGCGGTGCTCGTATGATGGAGATTCTGAAGCAAGGCGTTAACCAGCCGTTGTCTGTTGAGCATCAAGTAGTCAGCTTGTACACTGCGGTTAAAGGCCATTTGGATGATATCCCTGTGAAAGATGTAAGACGCTTTGAAAAGGAATTTCTGGCGTTTGTTGAAAGCAGCGCATCTGAAATTTTCCAATCGATCACAGATACGAAGGATTTGACAGCTGATAACGAAGCTGCTCTGAAAGCTGCGATTGAGAAGTTCAAAAGAGGCTTTGCTACTAGCTAATACAGGTAACTTACGAAGTGAGTTTTGATATACATCAAAGCTAAGAGAATGCTTACGAAGTCAGCTTTGACTTCGTCAAAGCCTAAGAGAATGCTTACGAAGTCAGCTTTGACTTCGTCAAAGCCCAGAGAACGCTTACGAAGTCAGCTTTGACTTCGTCAAAGCCCAGAGAACGCTTACGAAGTCAGCTTTGACTTCGTCAAAGCTTTAAGGTGGTGAAATCATGGCAAGAAGCATGCGTGATATTAAACGTCAAATTAAGAGCGTTCAAAACACCAAGCAGATCACAAAAGCAATGGAGATGGTAGCTGCCTCCAAGCTGAGAAAAGCACAGGAGAAAGCGGAAGCCGCCCGTCCTTACTCGCAGAAGCTGAAAGAGGTAGTAACTAGCATTGCTACCGGTACGCAAGGTATCCAGCATCCCATGCTGGTCAGCCGTCCTGTGAAAAGAACAGGCTATCTTATCGTTACCTCTGACCGAGGCCTCGCTGGAGGATATAACGCCAACATTCTGCGTAAAGTGACGATGCTTATCGCGGAGCGGCACAAATCCAAAGACGAGTACGATTTGTTCGTTATCGGTCGTAAAGGCCGTGACTTTTTGCGACGCCGTGAATATCCGATTGTGGAAGAAGTAACCGAGCTTTCGGATGCGCCGAAGTTTGCCGACATCAAGTCGATTGCATACTCGGCGGTACAACAGTTTGAATCGGGCGGATTTGACGAGTTGTACATTTGCTACAACCGTTTCGTCAACGCGATTACCCAGGTGCCAACCGTAGACCGTCTGCTTCCGATGGATCAAGTAGCAGCTCCGGAGCATCAGGAAGTAAAAGCGAGCTACGAATACGAGCCTTCACCGGAAGGTGTATTGGAAGTTCTGCTTCCCAAGTACGCTGAAACTCTAATTTATAGCGCAATTTTGGATGGCAAAGCCAGTGAGCTGGGTGCAAAGATGACAGCGATGGGCAGTGCAACGAAGAACGCATCGAAAATGATCGGAGAACTTACACTTACGTATAACCGTGCACGTCAAGCGGCGATTACGCAGGAAATTACCGAGATCGTGGCCGGAGCGAACGCGCAGTCTTAATAGATAAGAAAAGTTAAGCGGAGTGCTTATCTTTGCCTTATTTTTTACAAGAAACGGGTGCCGACCAGGCGGGTGCGCAGCATCGCTTACGTCAGGATCATAAGGTCCTAACGGGACGGTCGGCACAGTCGTTTCTTCTTATGTACCAGCTTTCGAGGAGGGAAACAAAGATGAACAAAGGACGCGTTGTAAGCATAATGGGTGCGATTGTTGATATTGAATTTGAACGCGGTCAGCTGCCCGAGATATTCAACGCTATCAAAATTGAAACCAGCTTGGAAAATGGCCGCAAGATTGATTTAACACTTGAGGTTTCCAATCATCTGGGGGATAACTTGGTACGTTGTATTGCCATGTCTACCACAGATGGACTAGTTCGCGGACTAGAAGCGAATGACCTTGGAGGACCTATTTCGGTTCCTGTAGGCGAAGCAACTCTCGGCCGGGTATTTAACGTACTTGGTAATCCGATTGATAATGCGGGTGAAGTTCTTGCCACAGAGAGAAACCCTATTCACCGTCTAGCTCCAACGTTTGATGAACTGTCAACACAAGCGGAGATTCTGGAAACGGGAATTAAAGTTATCGATCTGCTTGCACCTTACGCTAAAGGCGGTAAAGTTGGCCTCTTCGGCGGTGCCGGCGTAGGTAAAACAGTAACCATTCAAGAGTTGATCAATAACATCGCTCAAGAGCACGGGGGTATCTCCGTATTCGCCGGTGTTGGTGAACGTACTCGTGAAGGTAATGACTTGTACCATGAAATGACCGACTCCGGCGTTATCAAGAAAACGGCGATGGTGTTCGGACAAATGAATGAGCCGCCGGGCGCGCGCTTGCGTGTAGCTCTAACGGGTCTGACCATGGCGGAGTATTTCCGTGATGTCGAAGGCCGCGATACGCTGCTCTTCATCGATAATATATTCCGCTTTACCCAAGCGGGTTCTGAAGTATCTGCATTGCTCGGACGTATGCCTTCCGCGGTAGGTTACCAACCAACGCTGGCTACTGAAATGGGTCAATTGCAGGAGCGTATTACTTCTACCAAAAAGGGTTCTGTTACTTCCATTCAAGCGATCTACGTACCAGCGGATGACTACACTGACCCCGCTCCGGCAACGGCGTTTGCCCACTTGGACGCAACAACTAACCTTGAACGTAAAATCTCCGAAAAAGGTATCTTCCCAGCCGTAGATCCGCTTGCATCAAGCTCACGTTTGCTTGCTCCGGAAATTGTAGGGGAAGAGCATTACAACGTGGCACAAGGCGTTAAGCAGTTGCTACAGCGTTATACCGAGCTTCAGGACATTATTGCCATTCTTGGTATGGATGAGTTGAGTGAGGATGATAAGATTATCGTAGCTCGTGCACGTAAGGTTGAACGCTTCTTGTCGCAGCCTTTCCACGTGGCAGAGCAGTTCACTGGCTTCAAAGGCAAATACGTGCCGATCAAAGAAACTGTACGCAGCTTCAAGGAAATTCTGGATGGCAAACATGATGATCTTCCAGAAGTAGCATTCCTTTTTGTGGGTACGATTGAAGAAGCAGTTGAAAAAGCAAAATCGATGTAACCCTGAGCTCAGGTGATGCTTTCGAAGCGAGCTTTAATTTGTAAAGCTTTGGAATGATGTTTTCGAAGCGAGCTCTACTCGTAAGGCTTTGTGATAATGCTTTCGATGCGAGCTTTACTTTGTAAAGCTAGGCTGATGCTTTCGATGCGAGCTTTACTTCGTAAAGCTTATAGGAGGAATGGAAGTGAATACCTTTTTATTGGAAATTGTCACTCCGGAGCGTCTCGTCTACTCCAAGCAGGTTAATAGCTTGACAGTACGGGGAGTCGAAGGTGAGTTGGGCATTTTACCGGGACACATTCCGCTTGTAACTCCACTTCAGGTTGCTCCGTTGTCCGTTAAATCGGACGGTGTTACGATCACGATCGCTGTTCATGGCGGATTCGTCGAAGTGCATAAAGATAAGGTGACAGTGCTGGCTGAAAGTGCCGAGCTCCCTGTTGATATCGATATTGAGCGTGCCGAAGCTGCTAAAGAACGGGCTCAACGCCGTCTTCAGGCTCGGAGTAAACAGGATGATATCGATCACCGCCGTGCCGAGCTTGCGCTGCAACGTGCTGTTACACGGATCAAAGTGTCCACAGGAAAAGGACAACAATAGTGGTGAAAAGCGGTCAAGCCTCTGGCTTGACCGCTTTTTTTAAAACAACCTGATTCTTAAGAACTACCTTATTCAGAACGTATGTACGGCATGAAAATTAGAACCTATGAATTTTACAAAAGTACTGGATTCTTTTGCCCTTGACAAGTATGATATAAGAGTCGATTTCCGAGTAAGCTACATACGGAGGTTTAAGATGGATGATATGTTGTCCGATGCGTTAACTAATGCAGCTGGAACCAGCGGATTAGTGTCAATGATTGTATCTTTACTCTGTGTTGTGTTATCTTGGTGGGCATTGCAGAACCTTAAGCTCGATTTGTTCATAAGATATCCCAAGAGCCCACAAGGGCGGCTGCTGCATTTGTTGTTAGCCATAGTCCTAGGTCATTTCGTCGCAGGATTCATTCTGGATTATCTGAACTGGAGTGGCCAAATCCGCTACATGTTTTAACGGCGGACGGTTCGGTTATAAATGTCATAGGTCTTTTGCGAAAAACCACAGAATAATAACAATTTATTATGTCAACACTGAAATTTAAGGATTCTTCTCGAAAAATGAGATGGAATGAAACGAAATGACAACCTGTAGCATTTGACTTTTTAATTTATTTTAATCAAGAAATAATGGGCGCGGAGGGAACCAAAATGAGTAAATTTATCGTCCGCGGTGGCAACAGATTGACCGGGAGCGTGAAAGTAAGCGGCGCAAAAAATTCCGTACTACCAATCATAGCCGCCTCTCTATTGGCTGAAGAAGGAGTAAGCGTGATTGTGGATGCACCTCCACTTGATGATGTTATGACAATTAGTAAGGTCTTGGAATTTCTGGGTGCAGAGGTTACATACAAGAACGATATCATTCAGGTGGATGCCAGAAACTTATCTTCTTGTGAAGCACCTTACGAATGGGTGCGCAAAATGCGGGCTTCATTTTTGGTAATGGGTCCTCTGTTATCTAGATATGGCCGCACAAGAATATCCCTACCGGGTGGTTGTGCGATTGGAACACGTCCCATTGATCAGCATCTAAAGGGTTTTGAGGCACTTGGTGCAGAAATTAGTCTCGGCCAAGGGTACATTGAAGCGAAAAGCAACGGTCGATTACGCGGCGCCAAGATATACTTGGATGTAGCAAGTGTAGGTGCGACCGAAAATATAATGATGGCGGCTACTCTGGCAGAAGGTGTGACCGTTATCGAAAATGCAGCAAAAGAGCCGGAAATTGTCGATTTGGCGAACTACCTGAACGGCATGGGCGGTATCGTGCGCGGTGCGGGAACAGGCGTTATCCGTATTGAAGGCGTTGAGCGTCTCCATGGTGTTAAACATCATGTAATTCCAGACCGTATCGAAGCAGGCACATACATGGCAGCAGCAGCTATTACAGGTGGAGACGTGTATGTTGAGGGTGCAATTGCGGATCATTTAGGACCGGTTATTTCCAAGATGGAAGAAATGGGAGTTACCATTATTCCTGATGAGAACGGGATACGGGTAATCAGCGATAAGCCGTTAAAGGCTGTCGATTTGAAAACTCTGCCGTACCCAGGCTTCCCGACAGATATGCAATCGCAAATGATGGCTTTGCTTCTGCACTCCGAAGGTACGAGTGTCGTAACGGAAACGGTATTTGAGAATCGCTTTATGCATGTTGACGAGTTCCACAATATGAATGCTGAGATCAAGATCGAAGGACGTTCTGCGATTGTTACGGGGAATGCACGTTTGGTTGGTGCAAAAGTATGCGCTACTGACCTTCGTGCAGGTGCAGCACTGATCCTTGCAGGTCTTGTTGCTGAGGGCACTACAGAAGTAAGCGGCACACATCATATCGACCGCGGTTACGTTCATTTAGCGGAGAAGCTGTCCGGTCTAGGCGCGGATATCTGGCGGATTACGAAGGATGAGCCAGCCGTACAGACAGCGAGAGAAGAAGCTGTGAAGGTAGAATCCGTTAGGATCGAATCGCATAAAAGCGAAGAGGTCAAGCAACGCTTCCAAGTTCAACCTACCTGGGTGTAATACTAGCTCATCTAAAGACCCCTCTGCAGTTTTTATTGCAGAGGGGTCTTTTTGTATATTAATCGATGCATTAGCCCATTTTAGATAAAGAAGAGTTCACAGTTCGATAGTGCAGAATCCCGCACATTATACGACAATTTGTCGTATAGAGCACTCTGAAGCGAGTTGAATCCTGCACTTTGTACAACAATTAGGCGTATGTGGTACCTGTAGCGAGTGAATTCCTGCACTTTGTACAACAATTAGGCGTATTTGGCACCTGAAGCGGATGAATTCCTGTACTTTGTACAGCAATTAGGCGTATGTGGTACCTGTAACGGATGAATTCCTGCACTTTGTACAACAATTATGCGTATGTGGTACCTGGAGCGGGTGAATTCCTGCACTTTGTACAACAATTAGGCGTATATGGTACCTGAAGCGAGTGAATTCCTGCACTTTGTACAACAATTAGGCGTATGTGGTACCTGAAGCGGATGAATTCCTGCACTTTGTACAACAATTCGCTGTCTGACCCACATTATATTTATAACTGGTTGTGAGTTTTACTTTACCTTTTTAGATTAGCTACATTTATCTACCGTTTAACTACCGTTTCTTTCAATCTGTCTATTCTCCCCTTGTTTATGCCCGACGATTCAGCTCTATCCCTATCTGTTCAATTCAGTTCGTTATTGAGAGTTAGGTCACACTGGAAATCAGTGATAAAATCAACTCCATAGCAACTCTCTTTCTCTCATATGTCGTTCTAGCAGTGTTCTGATTTTCATATCTATAAGAAATCAGGAGTGACATTGGAAGGAGCCATAGAGATGAAAGATTTACGTAATTGGCGGCGACGCAAAATGACACCGCGGTGGTTCCGTACACGTCGCGGCACCTTACGGCGGGGCAACACGCGGCTCCGCCGCCTGGCACCCGCCGCTTGGCTTGCAGCCCCGCTGCTGGCGGCGTTGCTGCTGCCGCTGGCAGTGATCCCTCTACATCGGGATCACAACGTTCCGGCCGTGCCGGAGGCCACGGCCCAGCCGGCTGCGCCGGAACTCCCGGCGGCGGATGCCCCGCAGCCGGAGGTCTCCGTCTATTTGTCGCGCAGCGGACAAATCGAAAGCCTGCCGCTGGAGGACTACGTCACCGGCGTCATTGCGGCCGAAATGCCGGCGGACTTTGAGCTCGAAGCGCTCAAAGCCCAGGCCGTCGCGGCCCGCACCTTTATCTTGCGTCGCCTTGTGGCCGGCGACGTCAGTGGCGTGCCCGTTCCGGGCGCGAATGTAACCGATACGATCAGCCATCAGGCTTACGTATCGAAGGACACGCTGGAGCAGCAGTGGGAGCGCGGCGGCAAGAGCGCCGCACTGGCCAAGCTTCGCCGCGCGGTCAAAGAGACGCGCGGGGTGATCATGACCTACAAAGGCAAGCCGATTACGGCGTCCTTTTTCGCCTCCAGTGGAGGATATACAGAGAACTCGGAGGACTACTGGAGTGCGGCTGTTCCTTATCTGCGCAGTGTGGCAAGTCCCTGGGAGAAAGAAATCACACCCAATTTTAAAGTTACCTATACGTTCAGCACTGCGGAACTGCTGTCCAAACTGGGAGTCAGTACAGCATCTACCAAAGACTCTATTCCAGTATCCGTAGAGTCTTCTGAGCGGGTAAAGACGCAATCTCTGTCTGCTTCGTCCGGGAGCTCTCCACTTTTAAAAATATTATCCATGACTACCGGGCATCATATTAAAGAGATTTCAATCGGAGGCGTAATATTTACGGGTCGGGAAGTGCGGGAGAAACTCCAATTAAGATCTACCCAGTTTACCTGGAGTATTCACGGCACCCAAATCGAGATTACCACTTACGGGAATGGACATAGTGTCGGCATGAGTCAATGGGGAGCGAACGGAATGGCGAGAGAAGGTAAGACGGCTACTCAAATTCTCAAACACTACTATAGTGGAGTTTCTTTCAACCAAGTCTCAACTCTTCTGAAAAAATAACTTACAAGATACGTATAAAACTCAATAGCGCGGTAACAATGGTTATTGAGGTGATAGATTATGAATGAACAAAACAAAAACAAACCAAACCATGAAGAGTCTCTCAAAAAATCACAGGGAGAATCGGGCGCAAAGCCTTCTTCATGGAACAGACTGTTATCTAAACGGTGGGTATTCCCGGCAGTCTACACAGCGGCAGCGGCAATTATACTAACCTTGGTGTGGGTCTATCAGGATGCAGGCCAAAAGCCGCTGACTGGGGACACCGCCGCCGTTGTACAACAACAGGAGACAGGCGCCTCTGCTGGCACAAATAATGCTGTGAGCGGAGATCCCGAAGCGGTTGAGGTTGTTGCCAATACCGAAGATATGGTCTGGCCGGTGAGTAATCCGGCTGAAGTGAAAGTCGTCAAGCCGTTTTATGATGTGAACGGAACCGAACAGAATCACGAAGAGGCTATGGTGCAGTTCAATAACACCTTTGTGCCGAATGCCGGAATTGATATTGCCCGTGAGGATAAACAGGTCTTTGATGTCAAAGCTGCGCTTAGCGGTGAAGTTACAAGAGTAGAGGATGTCCCTGTGATGGGTACAATTATTGAAATTACCCACCCGGGTAACGTCAAGACTGTATATCAGAGTGTGGGAGAACCCAAAGTTAAGCAAGGCGATGATGTGAAGCAGGGGGATCTGCTGGCAACAGCAGGCCGTAATGAGATTGAGAAAAGTCTCGGCAATCATGTACACTTTGAGGTGTACGAGGATGGCGCGGTTATGAATCCTTCGGAAATACTTCCGCAACAATAAATACGTGACTAAAGGCAGGGGACAGGGGACTATAGTCCCCTGTCTTTTTTAATTATTTAAAATGAAAAATGCTTGTGGTTAGCCCTTTTAAGAGTTGTCCACCAAATAAAATGAGCCTCCCTAAGCTTGTCATGTCCTGAAAGCGCGAATATATAGGCCCGCCCCTCATATAATGTACCAAACTATCCACAGTTGGGAGGCGGGAGCGTGCACGATTACATCAAGGAACGTACGATCAAAATCGGACGCTGCATCGTGGAAACCAGGCACACGGTCCGAACCATAGCCAAGGAATTTGGCGTTTCAAAGAGTACAGTGCATAAAGACTTGACCGAGCGTCTACCGGAGATTAACCCTGATCTGGCTGATCAAGTGAAGCACATTCTCGAATATCACAAATCGATTCGTCATCTGCGGGGGGGAGAAGCAACAAAAATAAAATATAAAAAAACAACAGGAAAAAAGCGTGAAGTTGCTGTAGCGTCTAAGTCATAACATTTTCGCATTTTTAAGGAATAATTCAGTTATAATACATTGTGCCTATCCCCTAAAGTATGGTATTTTTAAATTTAGTACTATCTACCTTTATTTCTGTCGAAAATAACACTTTGGGGGCTCTTTCACTATGTTTAGCAAGGATATCGGAATCGATCTCGGCACGGCCAATGTGCTTATTCATGTCAAAGGGAGGGGAGTCGTTCTGAATGAACCTTCCGTGGTCACGCTTGAAAGTGATACGAAGAGAGTTCTTGCGGTGGGAGAGCAGGCACGTCGTATGGTTGGACGTACACCTGGGAATATCGTAACGATCCGTCCGCTTAGGGATGGCGTTATCGCTGATTTTGAAATTACTGAAATGATGTTGAAGTATTTCATCGATCGAGTAGGTGGCCGTACCTGGTATTCACGTCCCCGCATTCTGATCTGCGCTCCTACGAATATTACATCCGTAGAACAGAAATCTATCCGTGAAGCCGCGGAGCGCAGCGGGGCGAAGGAAGTATTCATGGAAGAAGAGCCCAAAGCCGCTGCTATCGGAGCGGGTATGGATATTTATCAACCAAGCGGGAATATGGTCGTCGATATTGGCGGCGGAACGACGGATGTAGCCGTGCTTTCTATGGGCGACGTCGTTACCGCCTCTTCGATTAAAGTTGCAGGGGACAAGTTCGACGAAGCCATTTTAAAATATATTAAGCAAAAATATAAATTATTGATCGGGGAACGTACAGCAGAGGATATCAAGCTGACCATTGGAACGGTGCACCCTAGCGGAATGAAAGGTGAGATGGATATTCGCGGTCGTGATATGGTAAGCGGACTGCCTCGGACTCTCTCTATTTCCTCTAGCGAAGTTAAGGAAGCGTTGTGGGATCCGGTCTCATCCATAGTAGCTGCGGCTAAATCCGTACTGGAAAGAACCCCGCCTGAACTTTCAGCCGATATTATTGACCGTGGTGTTATTTTAACCGGCGGTGGTGCGCTGCTGAATGGATTGGACGAGCTGCTAGCCCACGAGCTGCGTGTTCCGGTGTGGGTGGCAGAAGACCCGATGCATTGTGTGGTTAAAGGTACAGGTATTATGCTGGATCATTTGGATAAAGTCATTAAGAAAAAATTCTAAGCGGCCGATATATAAGTTAGAAGCTTAGGAAGGGGACTGCCTTCATGTTAAGAGGACTTTATACAGCAGCTGCCGGTATGGTTACGCAGCAGCGCAGACATGATACAGCTACACAAAATATCGCCAATTTGAATACAACAGGCTACAAGCAGGTAGATAGTGTCAGTCATGCTTTTCCGGATGTTCTAATCGCAGCCATGCATAACGGTACTACCAAGAATATCGGGCGTTTGAATACTGGTGTGTTTGCCGAGCAATCCGTATCCCAGTTTTTACAGGGAGATCTTATTGAAAGCGGTAAAACTGTTGATTTTGCATTATCTACTGATTTGCAGATCATGGATCCTGCTACCAATAAGCCTATGATTTTTGACGGCTCGGGTAAGCATATCAGTGCTGAAGGGGAAGTTACCTATAAACCCCAGGCTTTTTTTACAGTGCAGGATAATGAGGGTAATAATTTATATACACGTAATGGTAAATTTTCAGTAAGTCCGACTGGTGAAGTACTTAGTGTTGGGGGGTTCAAAGTACTTGACGGAAACAGCCAGCCATTGGTGCTTAACGGCCCTGAGGATCGACTCAAGGTGGACGGGCAGGGCTATTTAATAGATAATAATACTGGGCTAAGATCAAATAGCAGAATCGGCATTAGTGTCATTACCAAGCCAATGGATTTAGTGCGTGACGGAAACGGTGTATTCCATGCAGAGGACCCAGAGGCTGCGCAGATTCGTTTCGCTGATGCCAATGATAATATGCAAGTGCGTCAGGGCTATCTGGAGAATTCCAACGTAGATGCTACTCAGGTAACCGTAGATATGAATGCTGCATTCCGAGCGTATGAAGCTAACCAGAAGGTTATTCAATATTATGACTCAAGTCTGCAGAAGGCTGTAAATGATGTTGGCAGAGTATAGAAGGAGGTTAACCCATGAACAACTCGACAATCGGCGCATCTGTCTCTTTGTCCAGTCTGCAACAGCGACTTGATATTATTGCCGATAACATCGCCAATCTTAATACCAACGGCTATAAGAGTAAGGAAGGTTCCTTCGAAGATGTACTAACTCGCGTGCAGCAGCAATCCGATGACTATAAATTGCCTGGACGCAGTATGCCATTGGGCTTTAATATTGGGTTTGGGGTTCGTGTGCCTTCGATTACGAATAACTGGGAAGAGGGTACGCTCAAACAAACAGGCATCCCTACGGATTTATCGCTGCAGGGCAACGGTCTGTTTGGTGTTCAGGTCAATGGGGGTATAGCTTATACACGTCAAGGGGATTTTCATTTTACTCCGGACCCCGCTAACGCTGAAAATATGCTTTTGGTTGATAATACCGGAAACACTGTTCTGAATACGGACAAAAAACCGGTCACAGTCCCAGTTGGCATGAACGTGGCTATCGATGAGACAGGTCAAATATTGATAAAGAAAAACGAGAATGATCCTGCTGTATCAGCGGGGAGAATAATGATTGTTGAACCGTCAAGCAGGGATTCCCTGCAAGCGGTAGACGGAAACTTCTATGTGTTGGCGGATGGTGTTACGGAGCAACAAGCGTTTGTCCAAAGAGCCGCAGGTGAAGCAACCGATGTTGGGGTACGGTCTGGGTGGCTGGAGCAATCAAACGTTGACTTAAGCAAGGAAATGACGGAAATGATGCAGATTCAGCGCACCTATCAGCTGGCAGCTAAGGCGTTATCCTCCAGCGACCAGATGCAAGGTCTGGCTAATAACATGCGCGGGTAGGTGAAGCAATTGAATAAGGAAGAGGTCGGCCAAGAAGAACCTAGACAGCCGGTAAAGCGCAGGATTCCGGTATGGGGAATTATTCAGGTGTTTCTGATTCCTATACTGCTTGTAGCTGCACTTGGAGTCGGATTGGCTGTGGGATACGTAATATTGGGTAAGAAGGAACTAGCAGATGTGTTCGAGTGGAGCACATGGAAGCATGTATATGATCTGGTTTTTGCTCCATAAGTATAGTTTTTGGACTCCCTTGTTATACAGGGGAGTTTTCTTTTTTATACGGAAAAATGTATAATGAGGGGGGTCTAAAGAATGTAAAAAAGGGCCCTCTCCGCCATGCTGCACTTAAGCGGTGGAGAAAGCCCCTTATCTGAACCTCCACTTCTGCAGGGGGTGAAGGATAGATATAGTTTTTGCCGAAGGTGCCTAAATTTATGCATCCCGCCAAAGAATAATCAAGATACTAGCTGATTCCAAGGAGGAGTCTTACCACTATGCTGAATGTTAATCAAATTCAAGAAATTATTCCCCACCGGCCTCCATTTCTGTTGGTGGACAAAATTACTGAGATCGAAATGGGAAAACGCGCAGTAGGTATTAAGAATGTTACAGTTAACGAGCCATTCTTTGCAGGTCATTTCCCCGGTTATCCGGTGATGCCAGGTGTTCTGATCACAGAGGCGTTGGCGCAGGTTGGTGCTGTTGCAATTCTGGGACTTGAAGCTAACCGTGGCAAGATCGGTTTTCTGGCAGGACTAGACGGCTTTCGTTTTCGGGGCCAGGTCGTTCCGGGAGATACCTTACATCTGGAAGTTGAGATTACCCGCCTTAAGGGCAGCATCGGGAAAGGCCAGGCTACCGCGAAAGTGGATAGTAAGGTTGTGGCTTCCGGCGAGATTATGTTTGCGCTCAGTTGATTCATAAATACAACATATATGGAGAAGGAGAGATTCATATGACTCAGTTAAGCCCAAAAGCCTTAGAAACCTTGGAACGTTGGCTCCAGGACCCTTTAGTCGATGAAGCTACGAAAGGAGAGCTCCGCGCCTTAGAGAACGACCCGAAGGAACTTGAAGAACGCTTTTACAGAGATCTGGAGTTTGGTACAGGGGGTCTGCGCGGTGTTATTGGTGCGGGCAGCAACCGGATTAACCGTTATACGGTTGGAAGAGCAACTCAAGGCTTCGCGAAATATATTCTAGAACAACATAATGGTGAGGGTAGCCCATCTGTCGTTATAGCCCATGACTCGCGCCGCTTCTCCCCAGAGTTTACACTGGAGGCCGCTCTTGTGCTTGCGGGTAACGGGATTAAGACGCATTTGTTCCCATCCCTGCGCTCCACACCACAGCTCTCATTCAGTGTTCGCGATCTGAAGGCGACAGGCGGAATTGTCATTACGGCTAGCCATAACCCACCGGAGTATAATGGCTACAAGGTGTATAATGCCGATGGTGGACAATTAATTCCGGATGAAGCAGAGAAAGTCATTTCCTACATACAACAGGTCGATTCCTTTGATGCAGTGAAACGCATCTCACAGGAAGAGGCGGAGAGCCAAGGCTTGCTGCATTGGCTTGGTGAGCAGGAGGACGAGGCTTTTACGGATACAGTAGCCAGTGTTAGTGTAGCCCGGGAAGAGATTACATCCTCTCTAGGTCGTAATTTTAAAATCGTATTTACTCCTTTACATGGAACCGGCAATATTCCGGTTCGTTCGGTTCTTTCCAAGATTGGTTTTACTGAGGTATTCGTTGTACCGCAGCAGGAAGAGCCGGATTCTGAGTTCTCTACAGTGAAGTCGCCTAACCCTGAAGAGCGGGAAGCCTTCACTTTAGCTATGGAGCTTGGTGAGGAACTGAATGCTGATCTATTGATTGGTACAGACCCTGATGCTGACCGTATGGGTGCAGTGGTGCGGGATAAGGATGGCAAGTTTGTGGTTTTATCCGGTAATCAATCTGGTGCCTTGATGATCCATTACTATTTGAGCCGTTTGCAGGAGCAGGGGAAACTTCCGACAAATGGAGCCGTTGTGAAGACGATAGTGACGAGTGAGATGGGGGCCGCTGTAGCGAGCCATTACGGAGCAACAGTGTTCAACACCCTGACCGGCTTCAAATATATCGGTGAAAAAATGACGCAATTCGAAGCATCCGGCGATTATACGTATCTTTTCGGCTATGAGGAAAGCTATGGTTATCTGGCGGGGAATTATGCCCGTGATAAAGATGCTGTATTGGCCGCTATGCTAATTGCTGAAGCGGGTGCTTATTACAAAGCCCAAGGCAAAACATTGTATGATGTCCTTCAAGAGCTGTATGAACAATTTGGATATTTTCTGGAGAGTCTAGAATCACGGACACTGAAGGGAAAAGACGGTGTCGCACAGATTCAGGGAATTATGAACGACTGGCGCAGCAATCCTCCGCAGGAAATTGCGGGTACGGCTGTTAGCGAAATTCTGGATTACTCCTTGGGGATTAACGGGCTGCCGAAGGAAAATGTCCTGAAGTATTTGCTCGTTGACGGTTCATGGTTCTGCTTGCGTCCTTCTGGAACAGAACCGAAGATCAAGGTTTATTTTGCGGTGCGGGGTGAATCACTGCAGAATGCCAAGGACAAAGTAGCCGCACTCACTGTGCAGGTTATGGGACGTGTTGACGGTAACTAATTAAGAATAGAGATTGTGTTATTTTTACGAGAAACGGGTACCGTCCCTTTTGGGACGGCAAAGCCGTTTCTTCTTATGTGAGAAGGGTTGTTAAGTTGAAAGAGGAGGGTACTTGGGGTGCAGCAAAAATGGCAGCGTTGGAATATATCTTTTCGGAAGTGGCTTTGGATTATGGTTATAGTTGGACTGGTAGCAGCACTGGCCGTAGCCTATGATCGCCTGCAGACGGAAAGATCCTCCAAGACAGTTGAGATTGTATTTGATTATCGAGACTTGGTGGATGTAGCCAGTTATAGGGCTAAACCGCAGGATTATATAGCAGAACAGCTTGATCGCTTAAAAGGTGCTGGCGTGCAAAGCATGGCCGTCTCTGAGAGCACCCTTGATGATCTGCGCAAGGCACGGCGGATAATGATCTGGGGCTCCACAGAAGCGGCAGCGCTGACTGAGGGCGTTGTTCAGGAGAATGAGAACTATACGTATGTACTTTTTACCAGTGGTGATAATTATAAGGCGCTGGAGCCTAGCATCCGTCAGACTTTCAGTGACACAGGGATTGCTACTAGGAACTGGAGTTTCCGTGGACAGCAGGGTCTCATCATTGAGACGCCGCTAGAGGAAGCAACGCTTAAGCCGATGCAGCCGGATCCACTTACGATCGATATGCTGCATGCCAAGGGATTCAATATTGTTCCGCGGCTACTGGACTCGTTGACCTATAATCAAGAATCTGTAGCAAAGCTGCTGCAGTATTATGAGAGTGTTAACGTAACACGCATTATCTTCGAAGGGGATTCTGTTAAAGGATTCAGTGATAATGAGCGCCTGAACAGCTTGAACGCTTTCTCAGACCTCCTGAAGGAGCATGGGATGGGGATTGCGGTTATTGAGAACTTGAAGAGTCAGCAAAAGGGTTTCAATAAGCTTGCTTATAACCTGGATTACAATGTTGCCCGGTTGTACTCCCTCAGTGAGACAGATTCGGGTCTTGATCCTGTTGTGATTGCTGACCGTTTCGCATTGGCCACCAAAGACCGCAACATTCGGATGTTGTATCTGAATACCGCTCCATCGCGTGATTTGACCAAAGCTAAGATTACCGATACGCTGGACAACTTGATCACAAGTCTTAGCGATTCGAATGGTGCTGTTCAGAAAATTCAAGACAACGGATTTACACTGGGACAGGCTACCGCTGCAGAGGTTGTAGACTCACCCTACCAGCGCTATTTCAAGCTTATAGCGGTGATTGGGGCTGTAGCGCTCGTAGCGCTCATGATATCCTACTTCATTCCATGGTTGACACTCCCTGCCTTGGTTTTGGGTCTGGTAGGTAGTGCAGGACTTTTGGTACTAAAGCCCGTTCTCTTCGAGCAAGCTCTGGCTCTTGCGGCAGCAATTAGTGCCCCTACTCTGGGTATGGTGCTAGCTATCCGTAAGATTAACGTTCTGGGCCCACCTTTAAGAAACGGCAATATAGGAACTGCGAATGCTAAGAAGAGTAACGCCCGTATCGGGTATACTGTTATGAGTCCGCAGCGCCGGTTTGCTCACAGTCTTGTGCTATATGTGAAGACTGCCTTGATTTCTCTTAGTGCAGTCCCTTTTGTGGTGGCACTGCTCAACAATGTGACTTACAGTCTCGTATTGGAACAGTTCCGTGGAGTTAGTCTCCTGCACATCGCTCCTATTGGTCTGGTTGCGTTGTATGTGCTGTTATATCGCGGAGAGTTTACTTTTAATAAAACCGGGAACCTACTGCGTATGCCAGTTACAGTGGCTATGGTTATTTTAGCAGGTGTATTGGGCGTCCTTGGTCTGTATTACATTAGCCGTACTGGTAATAGCGGTAGTGTAAGTTCGCTCGAAATGTCTTTCCGTACGTTCCTGGAAAATACGGTCCATGTCCGTCCGCGTAACAAAGAATTTTTATTGGCTCATCCACTCTTCATTCTAGGAGCATTTCTGGCCTTGAAATATCGGAACGCGGCCTTTCTTATGATTGTGGCTGTCATCGGTCAATTGTCGATGGTGGATACGTTCGCGCACATTCATTCACCGCTTCTGATTTCTCTCGTTCGTGGATTGCTGGGACTGGGGCTGGGAGCTATTATCGGTATCGTTGCAGTATTGGCATGGCAAATTGCGGAAAGGTGTTGGAAACGATGGTCGCCGCTCCTCAAAAGATAGTTATTTCCGGTTATTACGGCTTTCGCAACAGCGGAGATGAAGCGGTACTGCAGTCCATCCTTATTGCACTGAAGCGGCAAGCAGATTCCGCCGGAATAGCGATTGAACCCGTAGTGTTATCTATAGATCCGGAATGGACAACCGCAACTTATGGTGTGAAATCCGTACACCGAATGAAGCTTGGTGAAGTCCGAAGAGCTCTTTCAGAGAGCTCTGGTCTAATCAGCGGTGGAGGCAGTCTTCTGCAAGATGTAACCAGCAGTAAAAGCATTCCGTACTACTTAGGCATTATCAAGCTTGCTCAATGGATGGGAAAGCCTACCTTTATTTATGCTCAGGGAATCGGACCTCTTAACCGCAAGTTGTTCCATCCTTTTATTAAATCGGTATTCCGCAAATGTAAGTATGTATCGGTAAGGGATGAGCAATCTCGCAAACTGCTTCAGAAGATTGGACTTGCGGCCGAGAAAATTGAGGTTGTACCTGATCCTGTTATGGGCTTGTCCTTGCCTGAGGGTGAAGCTGAAGCAATCACAGAATCTCCCTCTCTTCCGGTCATTGGCATATCCGTTCGTTTTTGGGAAGCGGACCGACGCGAGCTAAACGCTATCGCTGAAGGTTTAAGACAAGCTAGTGTTGCTCAGCCGCTGCATCTGCGGTTCCTGCCCTTTCATTTACCCTCTGATAATGAAGCCTCACGATATACCATGGAGCTATTGGGTAAGGATCTTGAGGGGAATGGCGGAAGGGTCAGCATTTGTGAAAATGCAGTACATCCTCAGCACATGCTTCGCGAAGTGGAACAGTGCGATGTGTTGATTGGTATGAGGCTCCATAGCCTGATTTATGCCGCAGGACAGAGAGTACCGCTGATCGGGATATCCTACGATCCGAAAATTGATCATTTTCTGGATCGAATACAATGTGATCCGGTAGGATCGACAGACGCTTTGGAGAGTGAGAAGCTCGCATCCAAGATTATTCAATTGTTGCGTGAAGGAGCCGAATGGCAGCAGGAACGGGAATCCCTTATCTCCATGCTGGTTCAAGAGGCGGAAGCGCCTGCAAGGAAAATAGCCCAATATTTAAGCCATAAAGGATGATATAGAGTGAAAGATACGAATATCCTACCTACGGTGCCCATTTACGGGATTCCGGTAAGCAAGCTAGATATGAAAGAGACTGTTTCATATTTGGTTCAGGCGGTCTCTGCACGTGTGCCACATCAGATTATTACAGCCAATCCGATCATGGTGATGAGTGCTTTGGAGAACCCTGAATACATGAACATTATGACCTCTGCCGAGCTGGTCGTTCCGGACGGAACGGGTGTTGTTTGGGCGGCTGAACGCAGTGGTAATCCCGTTAAAGAACGTGTGGCGGGCTTCGATTTGCTACATGAATTATTGAAGACTGGTGAAAGCTATCACTGGAGAGTTTACCTCCTTGGTTCTACACAGGAAGTGATTCGGGAGACTGCCAGAAGGTTACAATTGCAATATCCTGCACTTATCATTGCAGGCTTCCGGGACGGATACTTTGGACCGGCTGAGGATCAGGAGGTTGTAGCTGAGATTGTAAGTACAAAGCCTGACCTGTTGTTTGTCGCTCGGGGTGCAGACAGCCAGGAGCCTTGGATTGCTAAATACAAGTCACAACTTGCAATTCCGATCATGATGGGTGTCGGAGGAAGCTTTGATGTGATCTCGGGTAAGAGCCGCCGGGCACCCAAAGCATTCCAAAAACTTCGATTAGAGTGGTTATACCGACTCCTTAAAGAGCCAACACGTTATCGTAGAATGCTTGCGCTGCCGAAATTCGCATTAAAAGTGCTGCGCGACAAAGAAAAAGTGACAAAAGCTTGAGTATATGACGATATTCCCCGTAAATATGAAATAAATAGCCCAATTTCAGAATTGGAATTTGTTTTCGTAACAGCGTATAATTCAATGCGGTAGAGAAATGGGGGTCGACTGATCAAATGTTAATTATATACATCGCCGGATTTATCGTGTGTATGGGCCTCGCGCTGTGCTTGACACCGTTGGTGAAGAAGTTCGCCATTAAGATTGGTGCCACGGATGTGCCTAATGCCCGTAAAGTGCATACGAAGATTATGCCCCGCCTTGGCGGACTAGGTATTTTTCTGGCGTTTGTGTTAGGCCTGCTTGCCGTATTGCCGATTATTCCTTATGATTTTACTCCGCGTGAGGCCAACTTCATCAAAGCGCTACTATGTGGCGGCGGACTGATTGTTCTAATTGGTGGTCTTGATGATCGTTTTGAACTGTCAGCCAAGGTGAAGCTGCTGGGCCAAATTGCCGCAGCATGTATCGTCGTGTTCGGTTTTGGTATTACTGTTGACTTTGTAAATATTCCTTTTAACAATACGTATTCATCACTGGAAAGCTGGATATCCATTCCACTCACAATCTTCTGGATTGTCGGAGTAACCAATGCCGTGAATTTGATTGACGGTTTGGATGGACTAGCTGCAGGGGTATCGGGGATTGCCATCGCTACAATCGCTGTCATGGCTTTGTTGATGGGCAACGTAATGGTTGCGTTGCTGTGTCTGCTGCTGCTCGGTAGTATCGTAGGATTCCTGTTCTTTAACTTTCATCCTGCGAAGATCTTTATGGGTGATACCGGTTCGTTGTTCCTTGGATTTTGCTTAGCTCTGCTGGCACTGCTAGGGTTCAAACAAATTGCCGTGGTATCCTTTATTACACCTTTATTGATTATTGGGGTTCCGCTGTCGGATACCTTCTTTGCGATTGTTCGCCGCAAGCTGCAGAAGAAGCCGATTTTTGCACCTGACAAAGGTCATCTGCATCATTGCTTACGCGAGCTTGGCTTTAGTCATCGTCAGACCGTACTCATTATATACGGTATAGCCTCTTTCTTTGGCATACTAGCTATTATCCAATCTTCAGCTGCATTGAAAGAAGCGAACTGGGTTACTTTCGTAGTCATCTGTGTGATGCTCTTCTTCCTACAGATCGGAGCAGAGATCACTGGGCTCATTGGCAAGACCAAACGTCCTGTCATTGACTTTATTTTAAGATTACGTGTGAAGCTTGATCCGGAAAGGAGCTCCAAATCATAATCCCAAGGTATCATTCTTGTAATATATTCCTTAAATAACAAAACTCATCCCATATTGGGATGAGTTTTTTGTTTTTATTCCTAAATATAAGGGTTCCGGTAACCGATAGAAAACTATGAGGGTAACAAGAATATGAATCTAAAGGAGAGATATACACATGCAACGCATCAAGAGACCTTTCTTGTGGCTGCTGTTGGCAGCTATGGTCGTCTCGCTTATTCCAGCGGGTTGGGCCAAGCCCGTTTCGGCCGCAGTTACATCTACACAATATTTCAGCCCGGACGACAATGAACTTCGGAATACCATCGCACTTGATCAGAACTCTATTTCCCGAAGTAACGTATATAAAACCAACAACAGTATTTTGACCATCACAGGAACGTTCTCACAAGTAACTTCATCTACGATGAAAGTGACCGTGGAACAGCTGAGCCAAAGCGGCACCAAATGGGTAACTGACCCTACTCACGTTATTATGGGGGCAGTGAATGTGGATTCCAACAGTCTGGGAAATCGCTTTACAACAAGTGGACTAAGCTTGTTCTCAGGGTACAACAAGATCACTTTCTCAGGGATGCAGGGTTTATTGGAACGTTCGGAGTCCTTTTATGTCCTGTATGACCAGATTCCCTTTATTCAATCTTTACAGGTTATTGGCGGAGGACCTGCACCTATTAATCTAAATGAAGGAACGCAAATTGTTGTTCCCAACGCATCCATAACCATCAAAGGTACAGTTGCGAACGCTACGAGAGTTACCGTCTCCTTAAATGGTGGTACGGCGCTCCAGACCACACTTCTCGAAGATGGGACGTTCTTTACACCGGGGCTTACGTTGACCTCCGGGATTAATAATCTGGAGATCGTTGTGAAGAACGCCTCCGATTCCATTACCATTAAGCGCTCCTTATATTACTTCAATACGAAGCAACCGTTTATAGATATAAACCTTGTTCAAGGGACCGAGGGCTATAATATGATGGGAAATGCCCCAACCCTTACTCAAGACAACACTACACCAGCTTATATGATGGGGCAGATCCTGGTGCCCTATGATAGCAATTCTTTTGAGTCCAATGCATCGATAACCGTAAATGAACTTCCCGTGAGCTTTAAAATTCTAAAATCTTTTAGTATAGATCCGAATACGAATGCAGTGACTAGTCCCCTGGGAGACTATAAGGATGAAGTAATTATTCCGGGTTCGGATGGAGTAACGCCGACCTACCGATTGGTATCCTTTATCACTACAAGTCCTTTAACCATCTCTACTGTCAATAAAGTATCGCTAGGAGTAAGCTACATCGACTTCCAGACTTCAAAAACGACCTTTTACAAATATATGAAGAATGAAACAGTAATATCAAATCTTTATTATCTAAAAGGTTATACTGGAACAGGCAGTGTGTCTGGAGTTTCAAGGCTGCCACTCGACAAGGCGCAAATCGATAGTGCTGATTTCTACATTTTGGTTAAGGGTAATCGCGATCTAAGTGCTGCTGATCTTACGGCTTCTTACCTGCCTATGAGTCCAAAGGCAATAACCATGTCCAAAGTGATTACGACGCCAGCTGATCCCAGCTTAGCTGCCAATGAACAAGTGTATAAGATCACTGGATTTTCTAGTGGGCAACAGTTAGTGCGGTTTCAATTTATCGGTTCTGTTTCCACTAAGGATGTTAATATCGCTTATATCTCTAAGAATTATATCTATGTAGACAGTCTGTACGATGGACAGACCTACTCATTCAGCTCCGAGACCACTCAGACGCTGAAGATTTCTGGTCAATATATTGGGTTTGAGAATTTGGCTAGTCAACAATTGTTTGTTAATGGTATTTCGGATCCTTCCACGATGATGCTAACTCTAGATGCAGATAGAAAATTCACTGTACCGTTAAGTATTACGCGTTCCGGTCCACTTGTATACGGAGAGAATATCATCGTACTGACAGGTGTTTCTATGGACGGTCTGGGTAACAAGCGAGAGGTTCGTAAGGAAATACGGATTTATATCATTGATACCAACGGATCCACGCTGAAGACCTTCCATCCCGTTCTCAAGGGTGGTACTTCGTTCCCGGATAAGGATATAACAACCTACTCGGCGGATACGCTCGGCAAAATTCTTAATCTGACTAGCGATTACGTTTACAAGAATGAGAAATATGTAACGAACCAACAGGATTACGACCTCGTGTTAAGAGGTGGTGGTGCATCCACATTGAACTTATATGAGGGATCCCAGCTTCTATTTTCGACTTCAGGGGCAGATCGTGAAGGATTAATGAGTACAACTGACAATATTCTGGTGAAGAATAAAGAATTCGTGTACAACGGTAAAACCTATACCTTTGACTATGCGGGTCAAAGCAAGGACTTCATCCTGCGGATTAGTGGATTCAAGTTCGATGCACCAGGCAGTCATGTATATAATTTGGAGTTAATTAATAGTACTGGAGCGCGTACTACTCAGCGTATTGAAGTGCAGCGCGAAGTGACTCCATACCGTATTCTGTCCCCAGCCGCTACGGTTGGTGATCAGATTGTAGTTAACAAAAACTTTGTGCGCTTTGATATTGAAGCTGAAGGTGCCAAGAAAGTAATCATAGATAAGTTCGAGGCCACGGAGCGTTTGGATATACCCAACAGATTTGTTTATGATTATGTAGGGTTGAAGCCTGACAAGAGTACAACGATCAAAATTCAAATTATTCGTGCCGATACTACGCTAAATACCACTGTAAATGTGTATTATGCAAGTGCTGTTCAAGTGGATACACAGTATATGGCCGAGAAGGTAGCTTCCAAGTACAGTGTATTTAACAAGGGGCTGGAACTCAGCTTTCCAAAAGGAACATTAATGCAAGGTTATACTAATTCCGGTGCTTCCAAATACTATCCGGATACGAAACTTCTCTTCGGTATAGCGGATCCGATTGATGGTGTAGTGGAACGGAAGAATGATTATGGGAATACAATCAATGTGGATAAGGATGCGAGAACACCAATGGGTGCGACCGGTATCGAAATTCCAGATGAGCTTTCCCAGTACTTCACTTCCAATGCTACAACGATTAATTTCTCTCGAGTATCGGATATCTACTGGATTAGCGGTGGCTTAGGCGAGAAGGGAACCAAGGGATCGACCGGCTACATTGCCGGAACCAACGGAATTGCTCCCTATTCAACAGAAGGTTACTACACTCGATATGATTATGAACGTAAAATTGTACCTTCCCAGCGTGGCAATTTAACCCTTTCGTTCAGTTCTAATATCGTAGATGAAGTAGGTTCAACCATTACAGTATTCCGTTATTCGGACACAGGGAAATGGATAAACGTTGGCGGTGAGGTAGATACGAAGACGCACACGGTTACCGTTCCATTTGATGAGTTCGGGTATTACACGGTCATGAAACTCCGCCGTGGATATAACGATATCACCAATCATCCTTGGGCAAGAAATTTGTTAAATGGTTTGTATTCCAAAGGAATTATGGAGAACCTTCGTGCGGATCAGTTCGGTGCGGATGATACAACTACCCGTGGAGAGTTCGCTACATTGTTAGTCAAAGGTCTTAATATCCCGCTTGACTACAATGAAAGCCAGCAGACCTTCTTCGATATCGTTCCGGAATCCAGTGCAGCAACCTGGGATTTCGAGCATATCGAGACTGCTGCAAGAGCCGGTATTGTAACTGGACTTAGTGACGGGTTCTTCGGTGCAACAATACCGCTGACCCGTGAACAAGCTGCAGTTATGATTGCCCGGGCCTTGAAGTTGAAGATGTCTTTAAATAATGACAAGCTATTAACAAGCCTAAGTAAATCCTTCGTGGATACGGGAAGTATGGAATTCTACTCACTTCCTTCAATCGAAGCTGTATCCAGAGCTAAGATAATGGAAGGTAGCCCGATAACGGTTACTGGACAGAAAAAGCCTGTATATAACTTCAATCCAAAGGGCAAACTGACTAGAGCAGAAGCTGGTAAAATTGCTGTAGCACTCCTACAAAAGAGTACAGCGATCTTCCCTAAGAACTTTAACTAACGGGATCACATAAACAGCCGGTCTGCGAGAACCCTTCGTAGACCGGCATTTTTGTAATATAATGTCTTAGTATAGACATTAAACTTTGTAATCTGTTCCGGGATACGGTACAATAACGTAGACAATAATATGTTCTGAAAGGTGAAAGCCATCGATGAAACCGATTTTAGCCAAAGCACAACTAGACTACATGCGAGCAAAGAATAAGTTTGAGAATAGAGCTAAAGAGCTTGAGAAAGATATTACCACCAAGCGTGCACTCCAGGAAATTACGCAGGAGGTCATGGAAGGCCTTGTACAAGCTACCGGCTTTCATGATGCATATAATGAGCTTATTGTTGCCGAGAATGCATTAATAGATTGGTCTCACTCCACTATTAAGCATGAGAAGAGCTACCGTGACAACCGTGAGGCTATAGATGCTCTATACAACAATGTGAATTCAAGCCCAGAGAAGCGTCAGGAGCTAATCCTGCTGTCTATGAAGATTCGTTAGTATATATGTTATAGAGGAAGGCGCCGATCCCGGCGCTTTTTTTAATTATATGTTTTCGGGGTCCCCGCAAAGTACCTGAGTAAGCTTCAAGCCCAGGCCCCACTTTGTGGGGTTATTTTATTGTGTAGAAGAGTATTAAATAAGAAAATCATGGTTATTAACTTAGCAAATATTGTATGGTGACGCTCTGAATAAGTCATGCTATACTGATTTCCGTAGCCACCCATTAATAGAAAAAGTTTGAATTACATACACAATTGTCTTTCTCTGGGGTGGTACGGAGTCTCGAAAGAAACAGTTCGAAAAATTTATTTTGCAATAAGCGCAACTTTTAGAAACCATCTGCGTTTAAGATGTAGAGTCAACGAGCAGCTGATTTAACCAATTGGGAAGATTTAGCTTTACGTGACTGAAGGCACATTGTATAATGCTAAGGTAGAATTAGGAATCTAGCATTGTCATGCCTTGAATTCGTTTACCAGTTTCTGTGATACCCGTCACAGACATTATTTATACTTAATATGCTCAACTCGGGAAAGGGGGTGCATCGGCTAATGAGTGACATGAGCTACCCAACTAAAGAAAATACTAAGTTCATGATTGTCCAAGGAGGAGAAAAAAAGGTTATGAAGAAAATTTTATCCGTAGCATTATCTACAGCAATGGCATTCTCGATGTTTGCCTCTGTGGCGTTTGGTGAAACTGCAACAACTCCAGAAGCACAATTCTCAGCTCTGGCAGCTAAAGGTATTCTTAGTGGATTCCCAGACGGTCAAGCACATCTTGAAAAAGACTTGACTCGCGCTGAATTCTCCAAAATCATCGCTAAATTGTTTGACCTTAGCGAAATCACAACTACACTGTCTTACAAAGACAAAAACTACAATGCAAACCACTGGGCACGCGGCTACATTGAAGCTGTAACTAAAGCTGGTTTGATGAATGGTAGAACTGCAACAACTTTCGATCCATCCGGTAAAGTAACTGTTCAAGAGGTTGCTACTGTATTGGCTCGTGCGTTGAAGCTTGAAACACCTACTACAATCGACAACACAGCATCGGCATGGGCTAAAACTTATGTTCAAGCTGTAATCAACAAAGGTCTGATCCCAAGTGCAACTAACTTCCAAGGTAACGCTAACCGTGCTTTGGTAGTAAGTGCAGCTTACGCTGTTGATGTTCTGAAATCCGCTCCAGTTGTTACTTCCGCTGAGGCTACAAGCCCAACAAGCGTAGTAGTAACTTTTGCTGACAAAACTACAGCAACTGTAACTCCAGCTACTGCTTTGGTAGAAGGCGTTGAAACAACTGTAGCATTCAAAAACAATGGCTTCGACTATAGTGTTAAAGTAACATTGGCATCTGCTAAGGTTCTTTCTTTCACTCCAGTTAACGCTACTCAAGTAGAAGTTAAATTTAACAGAGCACTTGACGAAACAGCTGCTAAGACTCTTACTAACTACGCAATTGGAACTAAGAATCCTACTTCCGTTTCATTGAGTGGAAACACTGCTACATTGACATTTGCAGCTGCTTCAGAAGTTGAAGTAACTAATGGTGTTGCTGTTGTTGAGCCAATCACATTGGCTGACAATGCTGACAAGAAAACAGCTAAATTCACAACTGTTCTGACTTATGAAGATACTGTAAAACCTGTAATTTCTTCTGTATCAGCTAAAACAAATTCAGCTGTTGCAACAAAACTTACAGTAACTGTATCTGAGCCAGTAGCAAGTGGTTTGGCTAAAGTTGATGGTGCTTACTACAGCATCGTATGGGATGGAACAACTGGTACAATTACTGGTTTGAACCTTACTGCAACTGGTAACCATACACTTGATTTGATCAACCTGACTGACAAAGGCGGAAATGTTACTGTAACTACTTCCCAAGCATTTGCAGTTACTGTTGACACAGTAGCACCTACAGCAACTTTGAGCACTTACAGTGACAAAGCAATTAAAGTTACGTTCAGCAAAGATATGGATGCTGCTACTGTAGCTGCTGCTTTTGCACCAGCGCAAAATGTTGTTAAAGATGAGTTGCTTGGAAACGTTGCTTACACTTATGCCAAAATTGACAGCAAGAACTACTTGTTGACTCTTACACCTGAATTGTATGCAACTAAAGCTTCCCGTACACTGTCTGTTGTAATTGCTGGATCCGTTAAGGATGAATTGGGTAATGCTTATGCTGCAGGTTCTGTAGCTGTAACCTTGTCCAAGGATGTTGTAAAACCGGCTGCTACTGGATTCAAAGTAGTTAAAAACTCCGACGGTAAAGTAACAGACGTTGTAGTAAACTTCAGTGAAGGTCTGGCTGCAGGAACTCCTGCACTTCCAACTATCGTTGATATGACTGGTGTTCTTAAAGACCCTGCGACGTTCCTTGGTGGATTCTCTGCAAATGCTGTCGTTGCAGGTGATAAGAAAGTGACTTATCACGCGGCTGTTCCAACATCATTAACAGGAACCTTTGCTTTCACCTTCGGCGCTAGCCTGGTATCTGACCAAGCTGAAACAGCTAATAAATCAGATGCATTCAACTACAACATTGACTTTGGTGCGGGTTCAACTGCATTCAGTCTTCCATCTACTGCAAAACCATCTGCTATTGCTAATAATGTAATTAAAGTAACATTTGGTGTAGCTGTTAAGGGAGGCGCTGTTGCTAACTCTGCAACTGATCTTGCAAACTACACATTGGCAGGAAAACCACTTCCAACCGGAACAACTATTTACCTGGCTGCAGATCAACTGTCTGCTACAATTACTCTTCCTTCTGAGTCCGTTGCAGCTTCTGATGACAATGCAGTGTTTACCGTTGCTAATGTAATGTCCTTAAACGGTGCAACAGTTAACACTTACACAGGTACATTGGCTGTTGTAGATAATACTAAGCCGGTGCTGACAACTGCTGCATTGACTACTGATAACAAACTTGTTATTGGTTTCGGTGAAACTGTTACTGGTGCAACTTACAAAGACTTTGTAATCAAAGTGAATGGAACTGCTTTGACTTATACTGCTGATCTTGCTGTTAATCCAGGTAATGGTTCAGATGCTGGTAAATTGGTAATCGACCTTTCCTCATTCATCGTAGTAGGTACTAATGCATCTGGTACTGTTGCGGCAACACCAACTTATGTTGACCTGAACGATAATGGTGCATTTGATGCTGCATCTGATATCAAAATTGGAGACGGAGCAGTAACTGATTTCAAATTCACTTCTTCCGCTCTGATCTCTAGCGTAACTGTTACAACTGCTTCTACTACAGTAGGTGTAGATGCTAAGGGCAACCCAATTAAGACTGGTGTGTCTGTAACAGCTAAATAATTTTACTCAACGAAGTAGAATTATCTTTTTGGGAAAGACTCTGCGAAGCTTAAGCTTCGCAGAGTCTTTCTATATTTAGAGCACTTAGAATACAAGGAGGTAAAAGATGAAACCGATATATAAAATCACCGCAGCAACGCTTCTCATGTCCATCGGTATTTGGGCAGGATCAATTCTAAATATCACGGCCGACGGCGCAAGCGTAAGTACTCAGCCAGGGACAGCTGATGATCCAGTGGTTACGAAAAGCTATGTAGACCAACAGATTCAAAAGGCTTTACAAGGCGGCGCCGTATCTACGCCAACACCTACTGTAACTCCAGCCCCAACTCAAACACCGGGATCAGGACCAAGTTCATCAGATGCAGTCGTCATAGTAGATGTGAAGCCTGGGCAGACGTTGATAGCTTCCGCAGGTGCTGAATTTATCGTTCGTGCAGGCAAGGCCATTATTTACTCTAATGATGCAAATGGTGTGGCTGATTTAACAGATGGCAAAGATCTGACGAATGGACAAGTTGCTCCATCGAACCATTTACTCTCCTATCCAAGGGATGGCCGTGGAATCTCCGTTCAAAACGGACAAACTTTGGGGCTTACCGTGATGGTTCGCGGCGGCTATACACTGCAATAAAAAATTTTCTATTGTAAGCTGAACAAAAGGAAATAACAAAAAGCGAAAAGGAACGAAAGGGAAATTTGGAACTGTAGGAGCGATAGCGACCGCCTTTGTAGCCGGATTTCAACCGCTAAAAGCGGGTTAAATCAAAGAAAGTCTTACTACAACAGCGGCCGGAAGTCCAAATCTTCACGGTAGTGACGCCTGAGACTTAAGTTAATATCTTAAGTTCATCTTAATATATAAATAATGCCCTTATCGGGGTCAAATCATACTTGAGTAGTACTTTTTCCATAGCTACCAAACATTGATGAGATTGAACAAAGTCCATAGCGCACACAATACTCTTGTATTCTTAATTGATCAGGAGGTGCAGCACATGGCACGTAATAATCGCAAAATCGTACCTGAAAGCCGAAATATGCTGAAACAAATGCAATATGAAATTGCTTCTGAATTCGGGTTGTATGGAGCAGGTTATGGTGGAGGAGCAGACACAGAGTTTGCTTCGGAATTAGGGACAACAGGCGGGTATTCGCAGATGAGTACTCCGTATTTAGGACAACTTACCTCCCGCGAAAATGGTTCAGTAGGCGGCGAAATTACGAAGAGGCTCGTGAAGCAGGCGGAGCAATCGCTTTTCCGATAAGAAACAGGAATCTACGAGCTGTGACAGATCGCACAGACTTCAATTGACACCCCTTCTCAAATAAGTTAATATGACTTTTGAGGAAAGCCAACAACCTTTTCCATATGGAGAAGGTTCGTTTTTTTTTAACTACTTAAATGGGGGGTTGAATTCATGTCGATTAAAGGACGCCATCTGTTTACTTCCGAGTCTGTTACGGAAGGACATCCAGATAAAATTTGTGACCAGATTTCTGATGCAGTGCTGGATGCATTTTTGGCTAATGATCCAAATGCTCGTGTTGCTTGCGAGGTAGCTGTGGCTACCGGCTTGGTTTTAGTTATAGGGGAGATTAGCACCAAATCCGAGTATGTGGATATACCTGCTATTGTTCGCAATACCATTAAGGACATTGGATATACCCGGGCCAAATATGGCTTTGATTATAATACGTGTGCGGTACTGACATCGCTTAATGAGCAGTCCGCGGATATTGCACAAGGTGTAAATGCTGCACTTGAGGGACGTGACCCTGCACAGGTTGCAGAAGAAACAGCGAATATTGGAGCAGGGGATCAAGGTCTTATGTTCGGTTTTGCTACCAATGAGACACCTGAACTCATGCCTCTTCCGATTGCATTATCCCATCGTATAGCTCGTCGTTTGGCTGAAGTGCGCAAGAATGGTACTTTGGAGTATTTACGTCCAGACGGCAAGACACAAGTAACGATTGAGTATCAGGATGACAAGCCTGTGCGTGTGGACACTATAGTTGTATCTACTCAGCATGCCGAAGAGATCTCTTTGGAGCAGATTCAGGCTGACATTAAAGAGCATGTGATTCTGCCTGTTGTGCCTGCTGAACTGCTGGATGGGGAGACCAAATATTTTATCAACCCAACTGGACGTTTTGTTATTGGCGGACCTCAGGGAGATGCAGGATTAACTGGACGGAAAATTATCGTAGATACATACGGTGGATATGCTCGTCACGGCGGGGGAGCCTTCTCCGGTAAGGATCCTACTAAAGTAGACCGTTCCGCAGCCTATGCGGCGCGTTATGTAGCCAAGAACCTTGTAGCTGCAGGACTTGCTGATAAATGTGAGATTCAATTAGCTTACGCTATTGGTGTGGCTAATCCGGTATCGATTAACGTGGATACTTACGGAACGGGCAAAGTCAGTGAAGAGAAGTTGGTCGAACTGATCAGCAATAACTTTGATCTTCGCCCGGCGGGCATTATTTCCATGCTTGATTTACGTAAACCTATCTATAAATACACCGCTGCTTATGGACATTTCGGTCGTACAGATATTGATCTTCCTTGGGAACGTGTGGACAAGGCTGATTTATTGAAGTCGCAAGCTGAATTGTAATCAGAGCGCTATTATATAAGTGACTCGTGGCTGGACTCTTCAATTGAAGGGTTTTGCTTACGGGTCTTTTTTTATGTGGAAAAAAGCGTTCGCAGACTCTACTAAAAGACTTTAAAAGCTGCTAAACTTTGGAAGACCTTTTACCGAAATATAAATATACATATTGATGAGCTTGAGAGGAGTATTTGACCGCATGAAAAGAAAAATTTCAACATGGACGGCGTTCTTTCTGGCCGGAAGCCTGCTAGTGGGAAATGGAATACCTTATATTGGGATGGGTGCAACGGCTGTATACGCCGCGGCTGATTTTGCTATGTCCACAACTCCTGCAGCTGGAGCTAGTTATGTAAGTGCAACGGCTTCTCTTAGACTTAATTTTGATCGGACGGTTACACCGCAAACTGGAAATATCACCATTACTAAGCAGAGTACGGGTGGAGTTTTTGCAACTGTTCCTTTGGATACAGGCCTTATTGGAAGTTCAACCTTCTATGATATTAAATGGGCACCAAGTCTCCAGTTCGAGCCTAATACAATGTATACGGTAAGTATTCCTGCCGGATCATTCAAGGATAACACAGGAGCGAGTTCCCTCGTGACCACATGGTCTTTCACTACTGCACCGGCAGTTAACTCGGCTATTACCGCAGGAAGTTTCATGCCAGTTAACAATGCCAGAATAGATGTCGGAACTGTGAGTGAACTGAGCTTTAAGCTTAATAAGGGTAACCTGATCAAAGGTACGGGTTCTATTAATCTGATATCTTCGGCAAATAATTCGGTTGTTTATAGCTATAATGTTGCTACCGATTCCAAAGTACAGGTAGATGTAGCGAGCGATCCGACCAGCACTCTTGTCAAACTGAACTTAACTGGAATAACGCTATCAGCTGGCAGCAGCTATTATATTCTAATCGATTCGTACGCGTTCAGAGATACAGACAATACAACTTATAGCGGTATATCAAGCGGCAACGACTGGACCTTTACTACAAAAGGGGCTGCGGCAATACCAGTAACGGTCTCTCCTGTGAATGGAGCAGTAAATATATCTCCAACAGGAGCATTGCAGCTGGCTTTTGATCGTCCTATGTATCCTGCAGGTGGTGAGATTACTGTATCACCAGGAACTATAAATGATCCTAGAGCTAGAAAAATTAATGTAACTTCCACAGCCGTAACGGGCGGGGGGAGTAAAACCATAACCGTTGCTCCGGCAACAAGCACTACTCCACTGCTTAACAGTACAACCTATACCGTTACGATCCCGCAGGGATCTTTTTATGATCAGGATGGTCATTTGTTCCCTGCTTCAGGCTCCCATACTTGGACTTACTCAACGGCGTCTTCCTTACAGCCACTTGCACCGGCAACACTATCACCGGCAGATCGCAGTGAGTCTGTAGCCATTAGCAGAACCTTCGGTATTACCTTTAACAGAGATGTGATCTATAATGCCTCCATTGCGGATGGAATTGCTCTATATAAAAATAACGGGGGCAAAGTGCCGATTTTGGTGACACCCGGGTCGACAGCTAGAGAATTTGTAATCACGCTGGCACCTTCAACCGTACTCGATAACGCTTCTACCTACTACTTCGATATTGCGGCTGGTGTCTTTACGGATGCTGCTGACTCACTATCCGTGTATAACGGTCTAAGCGGGAAAAACTCTTGGAGTTTCACTACCTCAGTTTTGGACAGGACTGCCCCAGTTCTATCGGCTGCGGTGCTTGATAACAATCGAACGATAAGACTTAAGTATAATGAGGCTCTAGACCCGTCTACAGCGCTGCTGTCTTCGAGTTTCCCGGTAACTGTGAATGATGAGTACCGCCGAATAGATAGTGTTACCATACTAAATGACAGTGTGTACATTACCCTCAGTACAGGGGTTGCGGTAGGACAAGTTGTAAAAGTCGCTTATTCGGGTGGGCTTCGTACCATTCATGATTTGAGTGGGAATATCGCGAGTACCTTTTCACTGCGGCAGGTGGATAACAATATTGAATCCTCACTTCCTGTTCCCAAAGAAGGCACACTTACGGGAAATTTAGTGAGTTTGAATTTTAATGATTCGCTCAAAGCGGTGTCTCCCTATGCTTATAGTCAGTTCTCAGTCACATCAGACGGTTCTGCACTTGGAGTAAGCTCAATTACTTCTAGCGGAAGCAACGTATATTTGGTTTTGAATAATGCTCCATCCAATAGCGGGGTCATTCGTGTATCATACTATGGCGGTTCTTATCCTTTGCAGGATCTGCTTGGGCAGAATATAGCTGCATTTTCTAACTTTTATATTCGGAATAGCAATGATACAACGGTACCTCAGTTCCAAAGCGCTGCAGGGAGCGGGAATAAAATAATACTCACTTACAATGAAGGACTATCTACGAATAATCTTCCTACAAATAGTCAATTTTCCGTATTGGCAGGGGGGATAGCGGTGTATGTTACAGATGTTGCTGTAAGCGGCAATCAGGTCACCTTAACGCTGCAAACCGCCCTGACGGCAAACCAGAGGGTCACAATCTCCTATGTACCTGGCTCAACAGGTTTAAGCGACTCTAATGGTAACCGTGCGGGATATATCAACTTACAGACTGTGACTGTGTCGGCAGCAAGTGCTGTACCTGAAATTGGTTCGGCGGTCGTTACAGGTGATGTGCTTAGTGTTACTTTTAACAAAAGCATGGTCTCTACCTCAACTCTCAATGCAAGTCAATTCGGGGTTAGAGCAGATGGAAGCAATCTAGGCGTACAATCGGTATATGTATCCGGCAACCTTCTAAACATCACCTTGAGCTCTATTGTAAAAGGGGGACAGGTAGTTGATCTGTCTTATATGGCTGGGAATGGATCCATTAAGGATCTGAACGGCACTACCTTGGCTTCATTCACTGGGCTCAATGTTCAGAATTTATCGGGCGCATCCTCAGGGAACAACCCTTCCTATTTGACTACGCTCGCTAGTAATGAATTCGGAGTAGCATTTCCGCTGCTTAGAAGTGACTCCGCCAAAATTTCGGATGATTATTCCAAGTACAACCAATCTATCAAAAAATATGCGCTTAACGCAGAACGTTTGACGGGAAGTTACGAGTATCTGGCTAAGGTCGGGACGGCTTCACTTGCATTTGAAGTGCCGCAAACCGAACGTGCCGCTTATGTAAGTGTTCCTCTGGCTCCGCTGGTTGCGGCAGTTAACCGGAATAAAAAAGCGGAGTTTGCAATCCGTTATGGCGAGCATCTATACAATATACCTTTGGATAAGATTGACATGTCGAGCCTTGTTCGCAATTTAAATACAGACAGCAGCAGTATCTCACTTGTCCTCCGTTTGGAAAAGGTTCCAACAGGAACTTATAGCTCCTTGGAGCAGAAGCTTCAGAATAACGGACTGCAGATTGTGACTAGTCTTGTAGATGCTCGTATTTTAGCAGTGGCTAATGAGAACTCCTCAAGGCAAGTAGAATTAAGTGTGCCTGGAGAATACAACGTACGAACTACAGCAACGCTTAACGAACCTCAGGTCTCCATTGCCAGACTTGAGACCACGTATGGGGATGCAGCTTACCTCCCTACCAGCTTTAATAAGGTAGGGAACTATACGGTACTGAAAGCAAAGACAGAAGGGAATCAGGCTATGGGTACCTATCTGTCGCTGCGTACTTTTAACGATATGGGTACACACTGGAGTCGTAGTGCCGTCACCGAGCTTATGACCAAAAATATTATCGACACCAGCTATGGTACGAGCTTCAAGCCTGAGCAAAAGATAACCCGTGCGGAATTCGCAGTTATGCTCAGTCGGGGCTTAGGTCTGCAGGGTAATCGTGAAGCAGCCCAGCGCTTCCGCGATGTACAGCCTTCTACACAAACTGGTGATTATATCGGGGCGGCAGCCAAAGCCGGTATTATTAACGGCAACACTGACGCGACCTTCCGTCCAAATGCTTATATTACCCGTGAACAAATGGCTATTATGATGATTCGCGCTATGGAATATACTAATCACCCGATAACTCTAAAGGGTACTTCATCATCCATTTTGGCGACCTTTAAGGATAAGAGTAAAATTCAAAGTGATGAATTCGTAGCAAAGGCAATCCAGTCTGGAATCGTTCTGGGCGTATCAGCCGGTGTATTCCAGCCGCAAGGCAATGCCACTCGTGCCCAAGCTGCTGTAATGCTGCAGCGGATGCTGAATAAGGCGGATTATTTATAAGTTGGGTTACATGAACACACTTAGTTGCACTTTATACAATTAAAAGATGGTTTTTGTAGCTGAAAGTCACTTTAAGTGTATTCTGTGCAACTATATGAAGGGGAATGAGTCTAAATTGGCAATTTCTCGGATTTTAAGTGTATTTTATACACTTATCCGTAGTATTCTGGCAATGTATGTTGAAATAGATGTATGAAATGCAATTACATTGTGCTACCCATAAATAAGCCCGGACTCCAATGTTAAGGAGTTCGGGCTTTCTTTTTGCCCTGTCCCCTCTAGTGAATAGCTGAGCGTTCACTATAGCCTTGTTGCTGGTTTTAGGAGGACGGAGAGGAATTTTGGAACTGTAGAAGCGTAGCGCTCGCCCGAAAGCTTTCCGTAGGAAAGCTAGCTTCGAAAGCATAGGCTTATCGGGGATTCCTACCGCGGGGAGCGGTTCAAATCAGGGAATCCACGAATAACAGCGATCGGAAGTCCAATATTCATCGGAGCTCCGACCATTAACCAGCTACCAGGTTAAAAAGGTCGAGCTATTCATTCTACTAATCTCTTATTCTTCGCAACTTTTCCTCTAAAATTCAGTCTATTAAAAGTGTACTGGGAAAATAGATTCTAAATTCCAGGCTCTGAAGAAACCTCCAGAGGAAAGTAATGTGATGGGAGAGTTACGTTTAAATGGATAAAATCTCTACTAATAAGATGTCCAGCACCAAGAAGTGGATAGCTGCTTCGCTAGCGGGAGTGCTATGGATCATGCCTGTTGTCGGTAGTGAAGGAATGTTGCTATTTGGACAGGGCTCCGCATCGATTGCAGAGGCGGCAGATTCTGCTTTTTCAGTGACTAAGCTGGGTGAGGAAGTGATTACTTCCGGTGCCATCATGATGAAATATAAGTTTACGGCTGCACGTGCAGGGAAGAATGTTTCCGGTTTGGCAGACGTAATTCGTGTCGATTTGAATAATCCGTTTGTTTCTTTGGATGTCATGACAGGCAAAGGCGGTACACTGACTACGCGTCAGAGTACGGGCGGGATGGCTAAAGAGACCGGAGCCGTAGCTGCAGTAAATGGTGATTACTTCAATACAAGTGCAGAAGGAGCGCCGATTGGCGGCCAAGTATCCTCTGGAATAGTGATGTCAACACCCTCGCAGCTGAACGGCATGTATGCTTTTGCTCTGACGAAGGACAGAAAGCCTGTCATTGATGAGTTCTCCTTTGAAGGGATGGCAACGGCTATGGACGGTGCCCAATATCCTTTAGCTGGCATCAACAAAAGCGCATACAACCCGGAGGGCGGCACTTCTACATACAGTCATGCCCATGCCTTATATATCTATACGGATGCGTGGACGGCACTTCAACGGCCTAAAAACAGCTCAACCACTCCCACAGAGGTTCTAGTAGAAAACGGCATCATCACACAGATCTCGGCAAACGCAGCACTGCCTATGGCTGTGCCTAAGGGTGCATATATTTTGCGGGCACACGGATTGGCTGCACAGTATGTCACTGCTCATATGGTAGTTGGACAGGCTCTAGAAACTTCATACTCATTAGTCTCCAAAACTACACAGCAGTCGATAGACCCTGCCAGTCTGCAAATGATGATCGGGGGCCATACTATTCTTGTAAATAACGGTCAAGCCGCTACGTTCTCCCGTTCAGTCACCAGTATTGGAGGATACCGTGCGCGCACGGCTTTAGGTTATTCTCAGGACGGCCGTTACGTCTATGTTATTGCTGCAGAGAAGAACAGTAACAGCTCGGGGTTATCAATGACTGAACTGCAGTCTTTCATGACAAATATCGGTGTCTGGAAAGGGTTGAATCTAGATGGCGGCGGCTCTACAACTATGGTTGATCGGCCGCTCGCAGAAATGTCCACACAGCTTACTTTTAATACGGAGTATGGAACTGAGCAGCGGAGCGTCGTAAATGGCCTGGGGATCTATACGACTGCACCGCAAGGTGAAGTGAAAGGAATCAAAATCAGCGGCAGTCCAGTACTTCTGATCGGACAACAGGCTGCTTATTCTTTAAAAGGCTATGATACCTACTATAATCCGATAGATGTAGCTGCGGGCAATCCTGCTTGGTCTTCGAGTGGGGGAAGCGTGACTGTAAAGGCTGGACAAGCGACAGCGGTGAAGCCTGGTATAGTCACTCTGAAGGCTGTCAGCGGAGCCGCGAGTGCTTCTACGAATGTAACTGTTCTTGGAGGAGATGATATCACCAGCCTGACACTAGGCACAGCTACAGGTCCCTTGACAGCCGGGAGTTCCATTTCTGTTCCTGTTACAGCCGTTACAAAAAGCGGAATCAACATACCCGTACCAAATTCATCCTTGAAGTGGGAGTTTGTTGGATTCAAAGGCAGCATACAGGACGGCAAGCTTACAGTTGACTCAGTCAATTCCGGTGTGACGACTGGCTATGCTATTGCCCGTTATGACGGATTTAGCACCGGCGTTGTTCTCTCTACAGGTGCAGCTACCCCTTGGGAGAATTTTGAGAATGTAACCTATCCGCTTGCATTTACAACGAATGCGGCCGGAGTAACAGGTACAGCGACTGTGACCGCAGGCAGCGCTGATCGCGCAGGTTCCAAGGTATTGAGTCTGAATTATGACATGACAGCAGGCAGCGGGAAAATGTACGCCTACGCTCAGCTTAATGGAACGACAGGCAAAGCGATTCCGGCAGCAGCCACCTCCATGTCGGTAGATGTAATGGGTGACATGAGTTTGAACTGGTTGCGGGCTGAATTGGTAGATAATACCGGAGCAACAGTTTACGTAGACCTGGCGAAGATCATTGACTGGAACGGTTGGAAGAACCTTAATATTGATTTATCAGGTTATAACATTAAATTCCCGGCTTCGCTGAAACGTCTGTACGTAGTGAACGTGGAAGAGGGACAGGATGAACGTGCCAAGACGGGTATGGTATCCTTTGATAATCTCTCTTTTATAATGCCATCACTTTCTAGTGATGCAGGGCTGCCTACAGCATCCGTTTCTATGACGATCGGACAAAAATCTATGATGGTGAGCGGCACGAAGAAAGCGATTGAAGTGGCTCCTATCATGAAGGATGGAACCACATACGTACCTATAAAATATGTGCTTGATGCCTTTGGTGGAAGTGCTTCCTGGGATGCACTTACCAAGAAAATAATGATTCTTCGTGGTTCCAAGGTTCTTGATCTAACATTGGGCAAGAAAGATTTCCTGCTTAACGGCATGCGGAAAAGTGCTGAAGTAGCACCTTTATTACAACAAGGTAGGACTTTAGTGCCACTTCGATTAGTCTCAGAACAGTTGGGATTGACCGTAAAATGGGAACAGAAAACGAAGACCGTAACTATCGAATCATGATATGTTAATATAAAGGCAAGCCTTTAATTAGATTGGATAGAAATGAGGCATTCATCCGTGGAATTTCAAGCTGATGCGATTGACCGCGTCATAAAAAACACCATAGAGGTAATGGAGAGCAGCAAATATCAGATCTTTGAAATTTTGCAGGTCGCTCGTGACGAGCTTGCTGCGCTTACCAGGGAACTGAAGCGGGTGATGGAAGAAACGGAAGAAACATTGCAAAAGGTAGACAAACTGGAGCTTAATTATCATCGCTCCCGGATTCGGCTAACGGAAGTTAGCCGTGATTTTGTCCGCTATTCCGAAAAGGATATACGTATTGCTTATGAGAAAGCTACTGAGCTTCAACTGGAGTTGATGATGACCCGGGAAAGGGAAGCATACCTCCGAAGTCGGCGGGATGAACTGCAAATGCGTGTTCGCAGTGTGGAGAACTCCGTGGAGCGTGCGGAATCCATAGGGTCACAAATGAGTGTAGTCGTGGAATATTTGTCTGGAGAATTGGGACAAGTGACCCGTATTGTCGAATCCGCAAAGAACAGACAGATGATTGGACTAAAAATTATTCTGGCTCAGGAAGAGGAACGTAAGCGAATCGCCCGGGAAATTCACGATGGTCCCGCCCAAATGCTCGCAAATCTAGTCCTTAGGACGGAAATTGTGGAAAGAATGCTGTTAAAGCAGGAATTTGGACTAGTGCAGCACGAAATAGTAGATTTGAAAGGGCAGGTTCGTTTCAGCCTCGAAGAAATGCGCAAAGTTATTTTTAATTTGCGTCCAATGGCTCTCGACGACTTGGGACTAATTCCGACATTGCGAAAGTATGTGCATGACTATGAAGACAAGACAAAGATTCGAACCGCTTTTGAGACAAGAGGTAAGGAGCATCGGCTCTCATCAGCGATGGAGGCTGCCGTATTCCGCCTGGTTCAAGAAGCACTGTCTAACGCAGCGAAACATGCATACCCAAGTTACGTGTTAGTAGAGATTACATTTCAAGCACAGTTAATCAAAATCGTCGTTAAAGATAATGGTTTGGGCTTTAATGTACAGAAAATCAAAAATGAACAAAGCAGCCGTGAAAGCTTCGGACTGGTAGGGATGCGCGAGCGCGTAGAACTACTGGAAGGAAGAATGGAAATTGAATCAGCAGAGAATCAAGGCACATCAGTCGTAATCCATATTCCAACGAATGTGGATAAGGGAAAGGAGTAATGTAATGGAGAATCAAAGCTCTGAAAAGACGTCTATTAAAGTACTTTTAGCGGATGATCACCAGCTTTTTCGTGAAGGACTTAAACGCATTTTGAATATGGAGGACGATATTGAGGTCATCGGTGAATGCGGGGATGGCATTCAGGTTCTTGAGTTCTGTAATGTCACTAAGCCGGACATTGTACTAATGGATATCAATATGCCGATCGAGAACGGCGTGGAAGCTACGCAAAAGCTGCGGGAAATGTTCCCGGATATCAAGGTTATTATATTATCGATTCACGACGATGAGAGTTATGTATTTGAGACACTGCGTAAAGGTGCCAATGGATATTTGCTGAAGGATATGGAAGCTGAGTCGCTCATTAATGCGATCCGTTCGGTTTGCCAAGGTCATGCCTTTATTCATCCCAAGGTAACAGGGAAGCTGATTAACCAGCTTCGTAGAATGACCTATTTGAACGAGACAGGCGCTATGGCCGAGACCGTAGTGAAAGAAGCCGGTGTGAAATTTATCGCTGGTGACAATAACCCTCTTACCCGGCGGGAAGCAGAAGTCCTTCGGTTGATGGCAGAGGGTAAAAGTAACAAGATGATTGGTGAATATCTGTTCATCAGTGAAAAAACAGTCAAAAACCATGTGAGTAGCATTCTGCAAAAAATGGAAGTGGATGACCGTACTCAAGCCGTAATTAACTCGATCAAGTTTGGCTGGGTAACGTTGTAAAACACAACTGGCAACTGTACATATACTGAGGGTTCTTTCAAGCGAAAGGACTGGGCAGTCACCGACCTTTTGTCACCGGCATATATTGTCGGTATACAGAGGAGGTGCATCTCCATGGCAGCCCAATTAATATGGATTGTAGTCGTGTATGCTTCAGCGGTCGTTTTTGTTCACCTGCTGCACATCCGGGAGAAAATGCGGAAATCCCCAAGATCCGGGGAGTGGATTCATTATATTCTCATTACCCGGAACCATGAAACTGTTATTGAGTGGTACGTTCGTGCGCTCACGCTGCATTCCTTCCTTACAGGAAAGCGGTTGCGTATAACCTGTATGGATGAAAATTCCGATGACGATACACTACTTCTTGTCATGAAAATGAAGCAGAGCGGATGCTCCCTTGAAGTAGCGGCGCTCGGACACTTGGAAGAGCGGAGTATAGAACAGAGGCATGGCAACCCTTGGCTAGAGCAAGAAATTACCATTGATTTGCGATTGTTCGAGGGGCTATTCCCACTGCCATTTATTCAGGACCTGGGAAGTAGGGGATACGGATCAAAGCCTGGTGGAATATAAGATCATATGTAAGCAACGGGTGAAGCACACTCTCCAGTGAAGGAGAAGTGTGCTTTTTTGCGTTTTCGCAAGGTCAGTGGGAAATAGCTCAATAATTTAAAAGCAGACAACGGTTGCCGACTTTACTATACTCGCCCGGGATTAGAATGTTTTGCTAAAGCTCAACCCGCTGATAAATAGTGTATTTAATACAACTTTGTAGCAGGAAAGAGTGAAATTTAGTGGCATTGTTGCACTAAATGCAGGATTTTATCCAGATATTACAGTAACACAGACTAAAAGCTGCATTCTGTACAGTAAAGATTGATTTTAGCGTGGAAACGGTGAATAAAGCTGTATTTTATACAATATTGGCCGAAGCTTCAGCGTTCAAATGATCTGAGTAAGTTTGTATTCAAGAAGGAGGACAAGTATGAAAGCAGCTGTGTATGCGGTAAACCATAAAGGAATTTGGAGTGTGCGGATCTCAGTGGATTTACAGATAGATATCGCCTGGTGGAGTGGAAAGTACAAACGAGTTAAAGTAGATGATGTTGCAATGACTGGAAAAATGGTTATTCTCTCAACCTCCATGCCGCTTGGGTGGGCAGTGAAGCTGCGCGATAGCTTTGTGCATCCTATCGAAATGCAGCATTGGGGGGCTGATTTTTGGGACCGCTATGTAAAAGAAGTACTTAAAGAAGAGCGGGGCGCGGAAGGGGAGGTTAGGCATGGAAAAGCGATAGTAGCTCCAATAGGAATAAAAGATAATCTTAACGAAAGAGAGGGAGATTCGATCAGAGTGTATAACGAAGCTTACTCTGAAAGAGGTTTGGCCGAAGCTGGAACTGGAGCTTATGAATTATCCGGCTGGGCTAGAGAAGAACAGCTGGAATACGAGGCTGATATGCTGTCAGAGCTGGTAAACGGACGTTCCTTACTGGAAACGGAGCTGATGGCGCTGTTGAGTGAGCATTATCCGACGCTTACAGAGCATTGGCGCAGCGCGGCTCAGCTCGCTCATTTGAAGGGGCGGCTGAAGCTTGAAGCCGCCGTTATGGCGGGGCCGCCGCACCCTCGCGCAGCGGCGGCTCGCCGGGGAGACCGCCAGCTAAGTTTCGCTGCTGGCGGTCTGGTGTGGGCAAGCGCCGTGGCACGGCGCTTGGGCTGGCGCGGCGCTGCACGCCGCCGCGCACTCCCGCGCTGCCAGCGCTGCGGCAGCGCCGTAACCGCCCGCACGGCCTGCGCCGCGTGCGGGCTTTCGGCTTGCGCCTATTGCGAGGCCTGCCTCGCACTCGGGCGCGGCCGTGCTTGTGCGCTGCTGCTGCGCAGCGCAGCGCTTCCATCGGCCCTGCTGCGCAGCAGGGCCGTACCCGACCCCACCGCGGCGGCACGCCGGTGGGGTCTTAGCGCGGCGCAGGCGGAGGCCGCCGGCGCTGCGCTGGGCTTCATGGCGGAGCCGCGCAAGCGCTCCGCCGACCCTTGCCCAGAGCGGTTCCTGCTCTGGGCGGTGACGGGAGCCGGGAAGACAGAGATGATCTTCCCGCTCCTGGAGGCAGTGCTCGCCGCCGGAGGCCGCGCACTCGTAGCGACACCGCGACGCGATGTCGTGCTGGAGCTGGCGCCGAGGCTCACAAAGGCTTTCCCGGCGGAGACCCTCGCCGTGTTGTACGGCGGCAGCCCCGACCGATGGATCGGGGGGCGGCTGGCCTTGGCAACCACCCATCAGCTGGTTCGCTTCTATCAGAGCTTCGATCTCGTAATTATTGATGAGCTGGATGCTTACCCGTACCATAATGATCCCATGCTGGCACATGCCGCTGAGCAAGCTTGCAAAAGGGACGGCACCTTCATCTACCTCTCGGCGACACCACCGAAGGAACTGCAGCAACAAGTAAGAAAAAGCCAACTAGCCCACGCCAGAGTTCCTGTCCGCTTCCATGGGCATCCTCTACCCGTGCCGAAACATCTTACTATTCCTCCTCTATTTGTCTGCTTGAAGCGTCGCGTATTACCAAAACGGTTACTGCAAGCGATAAGCAGATCACTGGCGAGGAATGCACAGATTTTTATGTTTGTATCCCGAATTGCTCACATCGAGCCGCTGCTGCCTATTCTTCGCCGCAATCTCCCCGGCGTTGTAGTTGCAGGGACATCCTCGCAAGACCCTGCAAGGGCTGATAAAGTGAAAGCCTTCCGCAACCGGGAGATCTCATTATTAGTTACTACAACTATTCTGGAGCGAGGGGTTACCATTCCCCGAAGTGACGTTATTATTTTGGATGCGGACAACAGCCTTTTTGATGAGGCTTCCTTGGTTCAGATGGCAGGCCGGGCGGGGCGTTCGAAGGATGACCCTGCGGGCATTGTCGTATTTGCTTCTCCCCACTGGAGTCGTCCCCAGCGCAGTGCGATTTCCCAGATAAGGACCATGAATAGAATGGCTAAGCGAAAAGGGCACCTGAGAAAGGAGCCTCTCCTATGACTTCTAAGCCTGAATGGCTTAATTCCTTTCTTTCGCTGCTATCTTCCTCTTCTTCAGAGTGCCTAGCCTGCGGGAAGCAAGGGAGGGCATCATCACTTTCACCAGTCCTTTGTGTGAATTGTGCAGCGATTATTCCATGGATTAGGACTCCTCGCTGTCCAAAATGCGGAAGACATGTGGGTTGTCCAGATTGTTCTCGCGGAGGAGAACCATCACACATCCTATATAACAGGAGCGCAGTGGCTTACAACAGTGTGATGCGTGATTGGTTAGGTCGGTATAAATATCGTGGTAATGAGCGATATGCTCCTTTATTAGGATTAATGCTTGAAAAAGCGTATCAAATGCTAAAAGTACAACATGAAGACGCTGTTTATCAAAATGCATTCATTCGTCCGCGTTCAGCATTTCCTTTTCGCCGATCTACATCCACTGTTTCATGGAAAGCAGACCTGCTAGTCCCTGTTCCGGTAAGTGAGCCGCGTTTGGTTGAAAGGGGGTTCAATCAGGCCGAACGGCTTGCAGCCGAGCTGTCTTGGCGGACGGGGATTCCGGTACTTCCTCTGCTGGTACGTACACACCATACTGATAAGCAAAGCTTCAAGGGCCGTGCGGAGCGCCTAACTAATATGAAGCATGCCTTTGGGCCAAATACTTCTATAATTGAGAATTATTCTAATTGGTTAATGGAAATTACAGATGCTTTATCTCTACCTGCAGTTTCTATTGATTCGGCCGTACACGACACCAAGCACACACGTCCTGTACGTATTATTATTGTGGATGATATCTATACCACCGGGAGTACGATTAGAGCATGTGCTGATTCCGTTCGACAAATGACTGAGGCTTGCAGTTTTAGTTCCGATATATATAGCCTGACTTGGGCGCGCTCCTAACCGGAAATTATAGCCCCATAGACGAATACTTAACAATCATGTAATCTAGGAGCATAAGATGTCTTTTCGCTGTACAATATGTTATGGAAGGAGCGGCTGCTTGAATGAATCTAGACAATTGTCCAAGGTGCGGCCGGTTATATCTCAAAAATGTTATGGAGATGTGCCAGGTCTGTGTTAAAGAACTGGAGTATCAGTATGAAATTTGCGTAAAATATCTTCGTGAAAATAAAGGAACTAATATTCAGGAACTATCGGATGCTACGGAAATATCCATAAAGGAAATCACCCGTTTTATTAGAGAAGGGCGGATTTCTATTGCAAACGCACCCAATATGATGTATCCATGTGAAGTGTGCGGAACCCTCATTAGAGAAGGGCATATGTGTGATAACTGCCGAACCCGTTTGAGGAAAGACTTGACGAATGCAGCCCAGGAAAGTGCTGCAGCTAAAGCCGCCAAAAAGGATCAAACAGGCGCGTATAGAGCCATAGATAAGCAACGAGACTGATAAATTCTGCAAAAAAAGCACTTGCAGCTATAAAGAATGTTTCAACACACGCCGATAAACTTAGTAATGATTATCGGCTTTTTTATATTAAAGGAAGGTGGAAGTTATGAAAATTAACGAGACCGGACGTATTAACGCGATTAATCCATATCAACGCAACGCGGAATCGCAAAGGCAGGAACAAATGAAGAAAAGTACACGCAAGGATGAGGTTTCGATCTCTACAGAAGCCATGAAGCTTCTCGAGGCACAGAACAGCGGTAAGGTTGATACTGAACGTGCACTCAAGATTGATAACTTGAAACAGCAGGTTTCTGCTGGTACTTACCATGTTGACGCATCCAGGCTCGCAGAGAAACTCGCCCCATATTTTAAGCAATCCTCCGAGAATTAGGTGAATCCCTCTATGGCACTGACTAAATTGATTGAACTATTGGAGCGGCTGGACGAGGCTCATCTACAGATGCTGGAGCTGGCCGCTATCAAGAAAGAAGCTATTATGGATAATAAAGTTGAGGGGATCATAGAAATCCTTAACCGTGAATCCAAGCTTATGAAGCTGACTGGACAACTCGAGGAGCAGCGTGCAGAGGCGGCTTATGCCTTTCTGCAAGGAGTTGGTATTCGTTCCAACCTCAACCTGAACCTGACCGAGTTGTCCAGGCTTGTATTTGACCCTGATGACAAGTCGCGACTGCTGCATGTTCAGCTTAAGCTTTCAGACACTTTGAAAAGTCTGAAGCGAGCTAACGAGCTTAACCAGAAGCTGATTGAGCAGTCGCTTACCTTTATAGATTATACCTTGGACTTATTAGTTGGCAGACCGAATCAGGACATTACTTATCATCATCCATCCGACAAGGGTGCCGCCATTAACCGCTCGGGACTTTTTGACGCTCGGGGATAGAACAGCTTTTAAGGGGGAGCAAGAAGCATGACATCTACATTTCACTCGATCGAGACGGCGAGACGCAGTTTGTTCACACAGACGGCAGCTTTAAATACAACCGGACATAATATCGCCAATGCCAATACAGAGGGTTACAGCCGTCAGACCGTTAAGATGACTGCTTCCCGTCCCATTGAAGCTTATGGCCTAACGAAATCTACGGTGCCAGGTCAGCTAGGAACAGGTGTGGAGTTCGGATCTATTGAACGTATCCGTGAATCTTTTTTGGATAATCAGTTCCGCGATGAGAACTCCGCTATGGGTAACTGGACTATTCAATCGGATACCTTGGACAAGCTGGAAGCTATCTTTCAAGAGCCTTCCGATACAGGGATCAGTACCGTGATGAATAACTTTTGGAAGTCGTGGTCGGACCTCAGTAAGAATCCTGCAGACAGTACAGCTCGTAAGATTGTAGTCCAAACTACACAATCTATGACGGACGCTATGAACTATTTAAGTAGACAGCTTGATAACCTGGACTCGGATTTAGCATCCAATATTGCTGTTAAAGGCACAGAAATACAGACGTACCTTTCTTCAGTGGCCGAACTTAACAAATCTATCTTCAGAATTGAGAGCTTAGGCGACAAAGCTAATGACCTGCGTGATCAACGTGATCTATTCGTAGACAAGCTATCAAAGATTATTAATATCAACGTAGTTGAAACGGAAAGTGGGTTTAACGTTTCATTAGGAAGCCAACCTCTGGTTCAAGGCTTTGCGGTTTCTGCTACTACCGATAGTGCTTTTTTAACCTCTGCTTATGGCGATGGTTTATCGGGTGATATGAAATCCGGCGAGGTCTATGGAATGATTGCTTCCAGTAAGGACTATGTGGCAGATTATAAGAAACAGCTCGATAATATAGCTAATACCATTGCTACTGGTGATATTGAAGTAACTCTTCCTAAAGGCTCTGTACTTCCAGAAGGTACGGTTCTGACCAATGATGTCACTGTAACCAAGGCGGATGGATCTATAGCTACTATAACCGCGGGAGCGGTGTTTCCTAAGGGAGCTATCTTGAATTCTGATGTTAAGACAACCGTTCAAGGACTCAATGGGCTTCATCAGCTGGGCTATACAATGGATGGAACTCTCAATCCAGGTAAACCCCTATTCACCATTACAGGTGATGGAACTGCCATTACGGCCGGTAATATTACCCTTAACGCTGAAATTGCTGAGGATAGCAACCTCTTGGCAACTTCCCTTCGAACTACCGGTACGGGAACCGCCGAAACCGTTGTAAAAGGTAATAATACATTAGCACTCTTGTTGTCAACTCAGCAGACGGGTTCTTTTAAATCTCCATCATCGGGGATTACAGCTACACCAGACTCCTTTTACAAATCTTTGGTAGGACAACTTGGTATTCAATCACAGGAAGCCACACGCCAAACTGAAAACTCCAATTATTTGGTGGAGCAAGTAAATGCGCGTCGTCAATCCGTCAGTGGAGTCTCTTTAGATGAAGAGATGTCCAATATGCTCGTGTTTCAACACGCTTACAGTGCGGCGGCACGGTTCATGACAACTTATGATCAATTACTAGATAAATTAATTAATTCTACCGGCGTCGTAGGCAGATAAGATAGGGGGATGATACGACATGTTAAGAGTTACCTCAAATATGATGAATTCACAGCTATTGCTTAACTTGAATCGAAATGCTCGTACTATGAACGATACACAACTGCAATTGGCCACAGGCCGAAAGCTTAACAAGCCCTCCGATGATCCAGTAGGAATCACCTACTCTCTTCGTTATCGTGCTGAACTGTCATCGAATGAGCAGTATCAGGAGAATGTTGATAGCGCAATCTCTTGGCTTGATTTTAATGACACAGTGATGACTCAGGCGGGGGATGTCGTTCAGCGTTTGCGAGAGCTGACTGTTCAAGGGGCGAATGGAACCAACCCTCAGACAGCTTTGGACAGCATCAACGCTGAGATTAAACAGCTTAAAGGGCAGCTGGTAGATATTTCAAATAGCCAATTCAATGGTAAATATATATTTAATGGTCAACAATATGATGTGAAGCCCTATGACTTCCCTACCGGAATTGATGGGCTGCCAGATACCTCGGGAGCCGCTTTAGTCACAACAGATACCGGAATTATTAATTATGCCGTTGGAGAGAGTGTTCAGCTTCCGATCAATATTACCGGAAATGAAGTCTTTGGAGGCAATGAAGTGGATAATATCTTTTCTATTATAGATAGGATTTCCACTGCTTTAGCGTCCGGAATCACCTCTGGAGTTTCCGCTGAGTTGGCTAATATCGATACACGTAATGATAAAATTTTGACTACACAAGCTAACATTGGTGCAAAGACCAATCGTATTGAATTAATGCAGAGTCGTTTGAATGATTTAGAAGTTAACCTTACAGACCTTCAATCTAAAACAGAAGACGGAGACTACGCAGAGTTGTTAATGCAATCCAAAATTCAGGAGAACATCTATAACGCCTCTCTTTCTGTCGGTTCCAAAATTATCCAATCATCCCTTGTTGATTTTATCAGATAAAGGGGGATATCCCTGATGCAGCCGATTGTACAAATACGTCAGACATCTGCCTTAATTGGCCTTGATACAACAGCAGGTAGTTTTTCAATTACACAACCCAAAGCGGAACAGCAAATCACGACCACTCAAGGGGAATGGAGCATTCATCAAACCGCTCCGGAATTAACAATCGACCAGTCTCAGGCACGTGCAGCCTATACAGGTGGAACCTACCGAGAGATGTCCCAGCGGATATATTCAGGGATTGAACAGCTTTGGTTAGAAGGTATTGCTAAACGAATGGAACAAGGAGAACGTATGGCCAATTTTCATAAGCCGGGAAACAGTATCGCTGAGGTTTACGGAGAAGATTGGAGACCGGTATCATATCCTGAAATCAGGGGAGAGGCTTCCTATGATAATGTAGATATTCATATCGAGACGTTCCCTGTAAGCATGGAATATCAACCTGCTGAAGTGAGTGTGCAAATTGAAGCACGTAGACCCGAGATTAACTATACACCTGCTACCCTAGACATCTATCTGAGGCAGAAGTCTTCGTTGTCAATAATACCGCCCGAGATTGATATACAAATATAAATTCAAAAAGCTATAGATTAGGTTATTAATAGACCTTCTATAGTTTTTTTATTAAACAACTGATAAAGGAGTTGCTGCAAGATGCTTATAGAAACAACAGCTTGGGGAAAACTAGAGATTGATGAAGATCAGATCTATCATTTTTCTAAAGGAATCCCTGGATTTGAGGATGTAACAGAATTTGCGTTAATAGAACTGGAGAAAAGCTCATTCGCCCAACTACAATCTACTCAACATGAGAGTATATCTTTCTTACTGACAGACCCTTTTAACTTTTATCATGAATATGAATTTGATCTACCAGATACCGATGCTGAAGAATTGGATATTAAGGATGCGGTCTCAGTTCGTTCAATTGTAACCATAAAAGAGCAACTGGAACTATCGACAATAAACCTCCTGGCTCCAATCATATTGAATCCGCTAAACCGGAAAGGTAAACAAGTAGTCTTGCATAAATCCTCATATCTAACCAAGCATCCATTATGGGCAGGTAATTCGATACTAGACAAAGGTGGTGAGTGAGATGCTGGTTTTGACGCGCAAAAAAGGCGAATCTATTATTATCCAGGATCAAATTGAGGTTACCATTCTTAGTGTGGAAGGGGATACAATAAAAGTTGGAATCTCGGCTCCAAAACATGTAGACATATTCCGAAAGGAAGTCTACCTATCCATAAAAGAATCCAATAAGGAGTCAGCTGCTCCGGCCACTGACGATTTAAATGCATTGCTAGAGCGCTTGCGCTCAGAAAAATAATTTTCAAAAATTGCAAAAAAGCTATAAACAAAATAAATTGAAAGACGATATATATAATAGACGCTGATTCGGAGGGGCGGCCGACCTTAACGGCAGCGTTTGCCACAAGGATGTGGACAAACTAAATTCATGGAGGAATACTATAATGAGAATTAATCACAATATTGGTGCATTGAACACACATCGTCAACTGTCTGCTAACACTGCAGCACAAAGCAAATCCATCGAAAAGCTGTCTTCTGGTCTTCGCATCAACCGTGCTGGTGATGATGCTGCTGGTTTGGCAATTTCCGAAAAAATGCGCGGTCAAATCCGTGGTTTGGATCAAGCTTCCCGTAACTCACAAGACGGTATTTCCATGATTCAAACTGCTGAAGGTGCATTGAATGAAACTCACAGCATTCTGCAACGTATGCGTGAATTGGCTGTTCAATCTTCAAATGATACAAATACCGCTCAAGACCGTGCTAATATACAAGATGAAACTAACCAACTTGGTGAAGAAATTCAGCGAATTGCAGAACAAACTGAATTTAACAACAAGAAACTTCTTAATGGTGAAATGGGCTCTGCAGTAAGTACTGCTACAACTCAAGTCCTTACAGGTGACTTAGAAAATACAATGGCAGATGCTACCACGTTAGATGGTTTGTTAGATTCCGCTGGAAATAATCTCCAAATTGCAGATGGTGATGTTATTACAATGAGCTGGTCGATTAATGGTACTCAGCATACATCATCATTTACAGTAGCTGATATCACTTCTGATGCTTTAAGTGACATAACTGATACTATGGTTACTGAAGGTTCAGTAGCTTCAGTTGCTACTGCTGCTGGTAATATGGTAGTTACTGCTGATGCTGCTGGTACTGCTGCTCAAATTAACGGTTTATCCTTCGAAGTTAAGAGTTCTGCTGGAGTACGTAAAGAAGCAGCTTCAAATGTATTATCCAACTTTACAACAACAACAGAAGCTGAAGATGTACGTGCTGAGGGAAGCGCTGATTTCCAAATTGGTTCGAATCAAGGACAAAGCCTTAATCTAGCTATTAACGATATGAGAGCAGATACTTTAGGCGTTAGAAATCTTCAAGTAGGTACGAAGAGCCAAGCTGGTACTGCAATTAGTGTATTGGATGAAGCTATTCAAACCGTTTCTGCTGAACGTTCTAAATTAGGTGCAACTCAAAACAGATTAGAGCATACAATTAATAACTTGAACACATCTTCTGAGAACTTAACAGCAGCTGAATCTCGTGTTCGTGACGTAGATATGGCTAAGGAAATGATGGAGCAAACTAAGAATTCCATCTTGGCACAAGCAGCTCAGGCGATGTTGGCTCAAGCCAATCAACAGCCTCAAGGTGTTCTCCAACTCCTTCGTTAAACGATTGGAAATTAGCTTTAGTTCGAAAAAAGGGGATACCTCAGGGTATTCTCTTTTTTTAATACAGAGTTATTTCCGGTCAGTAATGTGAGGAAGGGGGGTAACCGTGAGGATTCAGCATAACATTACATCTCTAAATACGTATCAATCCTTGTCGAATAATACAACTCAAGTCTCAAAATCAATTGAAAAGCTATCTTCTGGATTACGAATTAATCGGGCAGGAGATGATGCAGCCGGGCTTTCAATCTCTGAGAAGATGAGAGGGCAGATACGTGGGCTTACCCAGGCATCACGCAATATTCAGGATGGGATATCCTTGATACAAACAGCTGAGGGTGGCCTAAATGAAGTTCATAGCCTGTTACAGCGAGGCAGGGAACTCTCTGTTCAAGCTAATAACGATACGAATACTGTTAATGATCTTGGATCCATCCAGGATGAAATCAAGCAAATCAATCAGGAGATTGACAGGATTGCAAATAACACGGAGTTTAATACGACAAAACTATTAAATCAGTCATCCGTATCACCCGCAGCAAAGCAAGCAATACTTGAAAATTTGCAAAAAGGTTGGCTTGCGGCTTCTGAAGACTTAGTTTCATCGGTATTCGGTATTGGTGGTAATAATATGAATCTGACGATAGTTCTAGATGATACCCTAGATGGTGCGGGTAATACATTGGCCGCAGTTTCATATAGCTTCGTTGGAGGGGTCCCTGGTACTGCAACAAGCTTAGCGCTCCATATCGACATGCAGGATTTTCTTAATACCACCTATCCAGATGGTGGGGGCTGGATATCGAACGATAGAATAATAGCTCATGAAATGGTACATGCGGCTACGGCTGCAAGCATTAATATTGCTACCGGAATGCAGAACTGGTTTATGGAAGGTGTGGCAGAAGCAGCTCATGGCGCTGATGAAAGATTATCCATAAGCCTTAGTTCTTTATCAGAACAGCAACTTGCAGACCGTATGGGTACTGGAACCTCAGCTTGGGGAGGGACTAGCGATGATTATTCTATGGCTTTTGCTGCCATTCGCTACATGGACCATATCATGGAAGCAAATGGAGGTACGGGTGTAAAAGATTTACTCCAGGAGATGTCAGCAGACACTACTCTTACATTAAATGATGCTATCAATGCCAATGCCTCTTTAGGAGTAGCGGGTATTAATAGTATTACTGATTTTGCAGCTCGGTTTCAATCTTCAGCTGTCGGGGGTGGTGTTGATTATATTATTAACACTTTGGTTCCCAAACTTAGTAATGCGGATACCGGATCATTAGCAGGATTAGACCGAGCCACTGATCTTGGGATAGCGGGATCATCACTGGATAATGATTCAGTTGTTGATGAAGGATCATATGGTACAATTACTGCAGACCCTATGTCTACTTATGTAGAGGTTTGGCCTGTAATCTCAAGTCTATCTACCAAGGTGCAAATTCACTTGGGAGCTAACACGGGCCAGACGATGGAATTTTCTTTATGTGATGTAAAGTCTTCCAGTTTAGGTATTCAGTCCGTAGATGTTACCAGTAACGCTAATACGGCAATCTCTAAATTCGACAGCGCACTTCAGATGGTGTCAAGCTATCGTTCCAGTTTTGGAGCAGTTCAGAACCGGTTGGAGCATGCTTTAACCATTACTAACACCTCAGGAGAAAATTTGGCTGCTGCTGAATCCCGTATTCGTGATGTAGATATGGCTAAGGAAATGATGGGACAAACAAAGAATTCTATCTTGGCTCAGGCTGCCCAGGCGATGCTTGCCCAGGCTAACCAACAGCCGCAAGGCGTTCTACAGCTTCTTCGATAATATTTAACAGTTCACAAGAACTTTGAATTTTTATTCAGAGTTTTTTTTTGTCCAAATGAATTACTTTATTTTATGATTTGTATTAACTCCTTCCAAGAATATCCGATAAATATAGTATAAATATTGTTGCGGGGGTTACTAAAATGGATGTTCGCTTTTCAAATAACGGGGGGTTAAATAATCCTAAACCGGATTTTGGGGTAATATCAAATACTAAACCAGTGGAAGCTAACAACGTAAAGATAAGTAACCTGCACAGTAGTGTCGAACTGAAGAAATTGGAAAATCAAGGAGTGTCCGTTACTGTTGGAGAAGAACAGATTGTAAAGGCACTAGAAAAGGCGTTAAAAGCCTTGGAAGGACCCAACACAGCTTTGGAAGTAAGCATACACAAGGAAACCCAGACCATTATGGTTAAAATACTTAACAAGGAAACTGGTGAATTAATTAGGGAAGTTCCGCCTGAAAAGACCTTGGACTTGGTCGCAAACATGATGGAAATTGCCGGAATTATTGTAGATGAAAGAATTTGAGTAAAAAGGGGGATCTTGTATGGTACTTAGAGTAAGTGGCTTGGCTTCGGGCATAGATGTTGATAGTATTGTAAAGGAAACGATGACGGCAAAGCGTGTACCGCTTGATAAACTAAATCAACAAAAACAAATTCTCCAATGGCAAAGAGACAATTATAGGGAAATGAACAGCAAACTTATTGATTTTAAGAATAACAAGTTAGTAAAATTTGATGCTTCAAGTGCATTGAATACTCAAAAGGCTGTGGTTAGCGGCGAGACAACGGCATTAAAGGCAGAGGCGACAGCTGAAGCCAATGGCATTCCTATGGAAATAGAAGTTACTCAGCTTGCCAAATTGGCGGCTGCTAAAACTTCTGGTGCTAATATGATTAAGCTAGACGGGACAAGAATCACTTCCAGTTCTAAACTAACTGATTTACAAGCAATAAATACGAATGTCTCTGCTACCGGTGGTAAATTCTCGATGATAGTTAACGGAAAAACTATAGAGCTTGATGAAACTCTATCTATCTCTGAAGCGATTTCTAAAATTAATAGAACCGAGGGAGCTAACGTAACGGCGAAATTTGATGAATCCTCAGGGCAGTTGACAATTGCCTCGAAAACGTACGCCCCTACAGGTACAGTGACGCTGGATGCTTCAAATACCTTTGAACAGCTATTTGGAACCGGAGTCATAACCACAAACGCTTATCAACCGGCAAAAATTACAGTAAATGGAAGCGCGGCTCCTCTTGAGTATGCGAGCAACACCTTTAAGCTCAATGGAGTTCAAATTACTTTACTTGCAGAAACAACAACCTCTGCTACAATCACTACAGAAACTGATTCTACAAAGGCTCTCGAAACCATCACTAACTTTGTACAAACGTACAATGATTTGCTAAGTTCGTTGAATACTAAGACTAATGAAGAGCGGTATACTGAATTTACTCCTTTATCAGATGAACAGAAAAAAGAAATGACAGATAATGATATCGAGGCCTGGGAAAAAAAAGCTAAGAGCGGTATGTTGAAAAATGATGAAATTTTGAAATCAACGATTTCATCTATGAGATCGGCAATAACTGGAAAGTTAGGAGATTTAAGTTCAATTGGAGTTACAACAGGGCAATACTATGAGAATGGAAAACTCTACATCGACGAAGAAAAGTTAAAACTGGCTCTTCAAAATGATCCGCAGATAGTGACCTCCATATTTCAAGGGACTACGGGTGTCACAAATAGTGGATTGTTTGATAAATTATCCACTAGTATGAATACTGCGATAGATAAATTAGCCGTAAAAGCCGGAACCTCCAAATATACATCAGATATTACTGCAGCGTTTAAGGCAGATAGTACTATGGGAAAACGTCTTACTGACTATAATACCAGAATTTCTCAAATGTCGAATCGTTTATCTGATATGGAAAATAACCTTTATAAAAAGTTTACGGCTATGGAAACAGCAATCAATAAATATAATAGCCAATCAGCAAGTCTCTCAAGTTATGCAGGATAATTTTTAGAAAAAGGGTGAAGCAGATGATAACATCTCCATACGATAAATACCGGCAATCTTCTGTGCAGACTTCCAGCCCTTCTCAGCTTCTACTGATGTTGTTTGACGGGGCAATACGTTTTGCCAAGGCGGCACTAGAAGGACTAGAATGCACTGATTATGAGAAAGTTAACACCAATTTAGTTAAATCTCAAAATATTGTTAACGAACTTATCACAACATTAGACCACACATACGAAGTTTCCAACTCCTTGGCTTCTCTATACGAATATATAAATCACTTATTCATTGAATCCAACATTAAGAAATCAAAGGAGCAAGCTGAAGAAGCCCTTGGATACCTCATGGAGCTTCGTCAAACGTTTGCCCAAGCTGCCAAAATTCCAGCAGGTCAAGACCTCCAGCATGGATGATCTTATCCAGCAGCTCAACCAGCTAACTTCTAGCATCATAGACCGCCTGGGTGAAGTCTCCTATGAAGAGTTTTCCGCTTTCGTAGAAGAACGTCAAAAACTTGTCGACTCCATCGGAGTTGAAGTCGAACTCTGTCAACCGACCCCTGCACAAAAGCAGGCAATCAGTCGAATCATGGAACATGATTCTGCTATTCTTGCCCGAATGAACGCCCTGCGTCTTGAAGCTCAAGACTGGCTGCAGAAGCGCAATCAAGCCAAGGCCCAGCGCAGCGCATACGAATCTGGCTATACACCAGATAGTATTTTAATGGATCGAAAAAAATAATATATTAAGATGTTTCATAGATAGGGGCATGCGGGTATTAATACTCGTCTGCCTCTTTTCTGCTTTTATAACACAAGAAAACCTTCTGAAAATTTAGTCGATTTATGTCTGGTAAATTATAGAATGTAAACATTTACTTTTCCAATTGACAATAAAGAAGTAGCGGTGTTATAGTCAGAATTGTGAGCAAGACTCACATTCATTTGATGACGAAGGGAATGTTTGAACAATGGAAGGTAAAGTAAAATGGTTTAACGCAGAAAAGGGTTATGGCTTTATCGAGACTTCTGAAGGTGGCGATGTATTCGTACATTTCTCCGCAATCCAAACCGACGGTTTCAAAACTTTGGATGAAGGCCAATCTGTTGAGTTCGACATCGTTGAAGGTGCACGCGGACCACAAGCAGCTAACGTAATCAAGTTATAATCATCCGGCGAAGCCGACCTACATATATGGTAGATGGTTAGCAAATTGAGACGAATAGCACAAGACTCTGGAGTGATTCCAGGGTCTTTTTTTAATTTCTGTGATAATACGAAATGCTTTTTACTTAGCGCTAACAATTTGGTATAATGAAGGAGCAAAGGAGGAGTGCTTATGCAATTCAGCATTCGAGGTCAACAATTTGAAGTGACTGAGGCATTGAAAGAGTATGTTGATAAGAAGCTCAACAGACTTGAGAAGTATTTCGATGCACCCCCTACCTCTGAAGGAAATGTAACGCTTAGCGTTGTTCATGGCCTTCATACGGTGGAAGTGACCATTCCGCTAGCAGGTGTAACTCTTCGTGCGGAAGATCGCAGCGACGACATGTATGCGTCCACTGACGCTGTATTGGACAAGCTGGAACGTCAAATTCGTAAACACAAAACCAAACTCAATCGTAAGTTCCGTCAGGAAGGAAGCCTGAAGACGCTCTTTGTGGAAGGAGTGGGCGGCGCAGTTGCTGTTGAAGATCAGGATACCGATGAATTGGAGGTTGTACGGAATAAGCGTTTCACTCTGAAGCCAATGGATGTGGAAGAAGCAATCCTGCAAATGAACATGGTCGGCCACAATTTCTTTGTATTCTCCAATATTGACACCTCAGACGTGAGTGTCGTTTACAAACGTAATGACGGCAAGTATGGACTAATCGAACAGGATTAATCAAGTTGTGTTGTGAGTTTGTACCAGAGTACTACAAAGGCTTTATAGCTTCTCTAAAATGAAAATAATTAATCGAGCCCCTATTCGTGTGAAGCGAATAGGGCTCTTGTGCGTATATAATAGATATTGTTGCTAGAAACTGGGGTTATGGCCGCTTGTATTGCGGCATCTCTTACAAACTGTTACAATTTATGAAGCAGCGGAATCGACTTTTTTAAAGTGGCCCTTTCAATCTCGTAAGGATGGGCTCGATTCCACCATCTGTGTTGCATGAAAGGGGTTAACCATGCTAGGACTTGTTAAAAAAATATTTGGTGACACTAATGAACGTGACGTCAAACGTCTCATGAAGACGGTAGAAGTAATTAATGGATTGGAGCCAACCTTTAAGGCACTATCCGATGAAGAATTGAGCGCCAAGACAAGCGAATTCCGTGCACGGATTGAAAAGGGTGAGACACTGGAGGAAATTCTTCCTGAGGCCTTTGCTACCGTACGTGAGGCATCTGTCCGGACTCTAGGCATGCGCCACTTTGATGTGCAGTTGGTCGGAGGTATGGCTCTGCATGAAGGTAGAATCTCAGAGATGAAGACCGGTGAAGGTAAGACGCTGGTGGGTACATTACCCGTTTACTTGAATGCCCTGCTTGGTAAAGGTGTACACGTAGTTACGGTCAATGATTATTTGGCTCAACGTGACAGTGCTCAAATGGGACAAATCTATAACTTCCTGGGCATGACGGTCGGGGTTAACCTGACAGGCATGGACCATGCTGATAAACAGGATGCCTACGCATGCGACGTTACGTATGGCACGAACAATGAATTTGGTTTCGATTATCTGCGTGACAACATGGTGCTCTATAAGGAGCAAATGGTACAACGCCCATTATATTTCTGTATTATTGATGAAGTGGACTCTATTCTTATTGATGAAGCGCGGACACCGCTTATTATTTCAGGACAAGCAGAGAAGTCAAACGAACTGTATTATGCGGCTGATCGTTTTGTGAAGAAATTAACCATTGAGGAAGACTTCACGGTAGATATCAAAGTGAAATCTGTTGCCTTGACTGAAAAGGGTGTAGCTACAGCAGAGCGTGCTTTTGGTGTAGAGAATTTATATGACCAAGCCCATGTAACCCTGAACCATCATATTGTTCAAGCGCTCAAAGCAAATGTTATTATGCGCCGTGACGTGGATTATGTGGTTACAGAAGAAGAGGTTGTTATTGTTGATGAATTTACAGGCCGTCTAATGGCTGGTCGCCGTTACAGCGATGGTCTGCATCAGGCGATTGAAGCGAAGGAAGAGATTGAAGTACAGAATGAGAGCATGACGCTCGCAACAATCACCTTCCAGAACTATTTCCGGATGTACCGCAAGCTGGGTGGCATGACGGGTACAGCAAAGACAGAAGAAGAAGAATTTAAGAAAATTTATGGCCTAGAAGTACTTCAAGTGCCTACGAATAAAGTCAATCAACGTGCAGATGCACCTGATGTTGTCTATAAAAGCGAGAATGGCAAGTTCAATGCAGTTGTAGAGGAAATTGTGGAACGCCACAAGAAAAATCAACCTGTATTGGTAGGTACAGTATCTATTGAGAATTCAGAACGTCTGTCGGAAATGCTTAAGCGCAAGGGTGTAAGACACCAAGTGCTGAACGCCAAGCATCACCAAGCTGAAGCGGAGATCATTTCACACGCGGGCCAACCGGGCACTGTTACGATTGCGACAAATATGGCTGGACGCGGAACAGACATTATTCTGGGTGAAGGTGTAGCGGATCTCGGAGGACTGCATATTATTGGTACGGAACGTCATGAATCACGTCGTATTGATAATCAGCTGCGTGGTCGTGCGGGTCGTCAGGGTGACCCTGGCTCAACCCAATTCTATTTATCGCTTGGCGATGAACTGATGAAACGTTTTGGTGCAGATAATGTACTGAACATGATGGACCGTCTTGGCTTTGAAGAAGATCAACCTATTGAGAGCCGCATGATTACCCGTGCTGTTGAATCTGCCCAGAAGCGGGTAGAGGGAAACAACTTTGATATTCGTAAGGTTGTCCTGCAGTATGATGACGTTATGAATCAACAGCGTGAGATTATCTATAAACAACGCCGTGAAATTCTGGAGTCTGACAACATCAAAGATACCGTAGTTGAGATGATCAAGCCTGTAATTGAACGTGTTGTAGAAGCACATTGCAGCGATGATATCCCTGAGAACTGGGAACTTCAAGAAGTAGCGGACTATGTCAACAGCAAGCTGTTGGATGAAGGTGTTCTAACTCGTGATGATCTGTGGGGTAAGGAATCCGATGAAATCATCGAGTACATTTTTGCCCGTGTCCTTGAGAAATACGCTGCTCGTGAAGAACGTCTTGGTTCTGAACTGGTACGTGAATTTGAGAAGGTTATCGTATTGCGTTCTGTAGATAGCAAATGGATGGATCATATCGATGCGATGGATCAGCTTCGTCAAGGGATTCACCTTCGTGCCTACGGCGGCACCGATCCGCTTCGTGAGTATCAGTTCGAGGGCTTCCAAATGTTCAATGAGATGAGCGCTAATATTCAAGAAGAAGTTGCGACTTATATTATGAAGGCGCATATCGAGGCGAATCAGGAGCGTCAATCTGTTATAGAAGAGGACAAAATCTCTACCAATGCCGAACCCGTTGAAAAACGTCCGGTACACGTAGAATCGGCCATTGGCCGTAACGATCCTTGTCCTTGCGGCAGCGGCAAGAAGTATAAGAATTGCCATGGACAGAACGCATAAAAAAGTTCTAAGTATTCTGGCTCTTTCTCGAAATCAGTGCTTGACTTTCCGTTTGCATCACTGTAGCGGTAACGATTTCGACACAACTTCGCCTGATGTTTCACCGAGTTTGGGGCAACTACACCTTACAGGTAGCCGACTCGGGGTTGCGGACCAGTTCTTCGGTGAATTAGAGGGAAAAATGCCCTCTATTACCGACCAAAACATCTTGATTTTAAAATTAAAGGGAAAATATCCCTCTAATCTTACCCATACCGCCCCAAAAAGGGTATATCCTCAAAATCAGCGGGCAAAATTCCCTCTAATTGCCCAAACGGGGTGGCTAGTACAGAAATAGAGGGAGAAAATCCCTCTATTGGGGCGTAACGGCGGCTTTCTGCCCTTCCCGTCACCTGTCAAGCACTGATTTTGGTGTTGAGCCAATGTTCTTAAGCTTTGATGACAATAAAAGCGGCTGGGCCCGGGGATTCCCCCGTTTGCGGCCCGGCCGCTTTTTTGGACTTACAACTTGAGTGAATTGCTAATGAAGAGAAGGTTTGGAACTGGAGAAGCGTAGCGCTCGCCCGAAAGCTTTCCGTAGGAAAGCTCTCTTCGAAAGCATATGCTATCCCGGGATTCCAACCGCAAGTGCGGTTATAATTCAAGGAATCTGGGGATAACAGCGATCGGAAGTCCAAACATACTCGAAATGGGGATGGATTCACTCTTTTTAATGTCCAACAGCGCAAAACGCAAACTTACTTTGAAAGGTGAAGTGAACCATATGATAGATCCTACTGTGAGACAGGACCTGCGTGAAATAAGCAAGAAACTAACCAACCTTAGGGGGTCTCTTTGACTTAGACCTCAAGCAGGAGATGATTGCGAACTTCGAGGAGAAGATGGCTGCTCCCGGTTTTTGGGATGATCCTGACAAGGCGCAAGGTGTCATCGCTGAAATGAATGCCGTGAAGTCATCCGTAGATCAATACGAGAAGCTTCAAGTGGAATATGATGATACAAGCATGATGACAGAGCTTGCGGATGAAGAAGGCGATGATGAATTGGCGGCAGAAACCGCAGCATCCATTCGTTCTCTTTTGGCAAAGGTAGATGAGTTTGAATTGCAGCTGCTGCTTAATCAGCCTTATGATAAGCTAAATGCTATTCTGGAGCTGCATCCTGGAGCCGGGGGTACGGAATCCCAAGACTGGGGCCAAATGCTGCTACGCATGTATACCCGCTGGGCAGAGAAGCATGGATTCAAGGTAGAGGTTCTTGATTATCTGCCGGGCGATGAGGCCGGGATCAAGAGTGTAACTCTTCTTATCAAAGGCTTTAATGCCTACGGATACCTGAAAGCCGAAAAAGGCGTACACCGTCTAGTGCGTATTTCTCCGTTTGACTCCTCGGGACGACGCCACACTTCATTCGTGTCCTGTGATGTTGTACCTGAAATTAAAGAGGATATCGAAGTAGAAATTCGTACAGAAGATTTGAAAATCGATACGTACCGGGCTACTGGAGCCGGCGGACAGCACATTAACACGACTGACTCTGCTGTGCGGATCACTCACATGCCCTCTGGGGTTGTAGTAACCTGCCAGAACGAGCGCTCCCAGATCAAGAACCGGGAACAGGCCATGACGATGCTGCGTTCCAAGCTCTATGAGCGCAAGCTGCAAGAGCAGCAGCAGCAATTGGATGAGATCCGCGGCGATCAATCGGATATTGCCTGGGGTAGTCAGATTCGTTCCTATGTATTCCATCCCTATAGTATGGTAAAAGATCACCGTACCTCCGTGGAAACCGGTAATACAGGAGCGGTTATGGACGGCGATTTGGATGCTTTTATTGATGGTTATTTACGCAGCCAAATTAAGACTGATGCTGAATAAAGATGCTGTTATTCCTGCGTACCCTTGGGTACGTGGTTTTTTATGGAGAGGTTCATCACATAAACCAAAGGTATGAATGTGAACCTAGATGGACGAGGCGGTGTATGCGGACACAGCAGACGCTATTTCCTCCAAATGCCTCCAAATTCATGGTATGCGGACGGAGAAGCCGTTATTGAGCCCAAATTGGCCTAAATAAGGCTGTGTAACCCTTAATAACTGCACCTCAGTCCGCATGAATTGCCATTAGGTCATCAGTATGATAATAAGGGCTGTAGAGTCCGCACGCATATCGGATAACCCCCTTTTTTCTAGACACACAATGTATCGTTGGGGAACTTCACTGTACGTTGAACCGTTCACGCTTCACTTTCATCTTTCACACCTAAGGAGATTCTCCATGCAAAAAATAAACTCGCGCAGCAAGCCTCCGCTTATTCCGCTCAACGGGCCGCTGCGACATACAGTTGATATTATTTTGATTGTGATAGGTTCACTTATTACAGCAATCGCATTTAACATCTTTATGCTGCCCAATCGGATTGCTTCAGGCGGAGTATCGGGTTTGTCCGTACTAGCTCAGTCATGGCTTGGAGCCGAGCCTGCTTTTACTCAATGGGCGCTTAACATCCCGTTATTTGTACTTGGAGTGCTATTTCTGGGTAAGCAGTATGGAGTGCGGTCTTTGTTGGGCAGCTTTGTGCTGCCGTTATTTATCTATATCACCAGGGATTTTCCTGTTCCCACGCATAATCCTTTGTTAGCATCTATATACAGTGGAATCGGTGTAGGTCTGGGTCTGGGGCTTGTGTTCCGGGGACGGGGTTCAACGGGGGGCCTGACCATTCTGGCTCAGATTATTCAAAAAATATCCGGCCTGAGCTTTTCAATGTCTGTAGTCCTGTTGGACGGCACGGTAATTACATTGGCTGCTTTTGTACTCGGAATGGAGCAGGCTCTTTATGCTCTAATCGGGCTTTTCGTAACGGGCAGGGTAATCAATACGCTTGAAGTAGGCTTCAGCAATACAAAAGTTGCCTATATTATATCGGATCAAACGGAGGAGATCTCTCAGGCTATTTTACATGACTTGGACCGTGGGCTGACGAAGCTGAACGCTCAAGGCGGTTATACCGGAGATCATCGAACCGTGCTGATGGTAGTGGTTGGACAGAATGAAATTACGAGGCTTAAGGCTATCGTGCGCTCTGTAGACCCAGGAGCATTTGTAATAATTACCGAAGCTCATGAGGTACTGGGCGAAGGATTCAAAAGAGAAGCGTAAATCCCTGATTTCGGAGAGGTGACGCTTCTCTTTTTTTATTCGAATGAATGACAAAACGTTGTATTTATATTAATCCGGTTGTATAATAATACATATTTGCATAACGGCTGATTTATAGAAACAGAAAGTGGGGATGACAATGAATGGCAAGCTAAGGGCGGCGATAGTAGGATCAACGGGATACGGAGGCGTGGAGTTGATTCGACTGCTGCAAAGCCATCCCAACGTGGAGATCACTTCGGTCATTTCCTCATCAAGTGCAGGGGCACCGATTGAAGAGGGCTTTCCGCATTTGACGGGGGTCATTGAACGGAGTCTGGATGGTGTAGAGGCGGCTGAAATCGCGGGCCGGGCGGATGTTGTTTTTACGGCTACGCCGTCGGGAGTAAGCGCCAAGCTTGTCCCGCAGCTGCTGGAGGCTGGGCTGAAGGTCGTAGATCTATCCGGTGATTTCCGGCTCCGGGACGGTGCAGAGTATGAACATTGGTATAAGCACCCGGCTCCAGACGATGTCTATTTGAAGCAGGCAGTGTACGGACTGTCTGAAGTGTATGGAGAGCGTGCCGCAGGTGTGGATTTTATATCGAACCCGGGCTGCTATTCGACAGCGAGCCTGCTCGGACTTATTCCGGCTATTGAAGCAGGTTGGATCAAGCATGAGAGTATCATTATCGATGCCAAGTCGGGAGTGTCCGGTGCAGGCCGAGGGACCAGCTTGACGGTTCATTATTCAGAAATTAATGAGAATTTTAAGGCATACAAAATAAATGAACATCAGCATATTCCAGAAATTGAGCAGGTACTCACCGATATCGCGGGGGAAAAAGTAACCATAACCTTCACCACGCATCTCGTGCCGATGACTCGGGGCATTATGACGACGATCTATGCGGGAATGAATGATAAATACACCGAGCAGGATTTTGTGGACTTATATCGTAAGTATTATACAGGGAGACCCTATGTTCGTATAAGAAATGCAGGGATTATTCCGGCTACAAAAGAAGTAAGCGGTTCGAACTATTGTGATATTGGGTTTGCGACGGATGCTCGAACAGGGCGGGTTACCATTGTTTCTGTCATTGATAATATTGTAAAAGGTGCAGCAGGGCAGGCGATTCAAAACCTCAATTTAATGATGGGATGGGAGGAAACCCTTGGACTTGGCTACACACCAGTGTATCCATAGAATTCAGCGGTAACTATACAATGAGCGAGCAATTATTCACCGTCGTTGAAGGCGGGAGCATTACTACACCTAAAGGTTTTAAATCGGGGGGACTGCACTGCGGTCTGAAAAAAACCGAGCGTAACGATCTCGCAGTCATTGTGTGTGATGTTCCGGCTACGGCTGCAGCAGTGTATACGATGAATGTATTCCAGGCCGCGCCTCTTAAAGTGACTCGTGAGAGTCTGGCGAATGGCATACTGCAAGCAGTGGTGGTTAACAGCGGCAACGCTAATGCTTGTACCGGCGAACAAGGAGAAGCGGATGCGTATGAAATGCGGGCTGCTACAGCACGCCGTCTGGGTATTGACGAGAATAATGTTGGAGTAGCCTCCACTGGCGTTATTGGTGAGCTTTTGAAAATGAATTGCGTTCGGACGGGGATCGCTGAGTTACCGGAGAAGCTGGATGACGGAGCAGTCGGTGCGGAGGAGTTCTGCCAGGCGATTTTGACGACGGATCTGGTGAAAAAAGAATGTTGCGTTAAGGTTCTAGTAGGCAGAGTTGAAGTTACAATCGCAGGAGCCGCTAAAGGCTCGGGGATGATTCATCCCAATATGGCGACTATGCTGGGCTTTATGACTACAGATGCTGTCATTAATCAGGAAGATCTGCACAGTCTGCTGCGTGAGGCGACCGATGTCACTTTTAATATGATTACAGTGGATGGCGATACGAGCACTAACGATATGCTGATTACGATGGCAAGCGGGTTTGCCGATAATCGTACGCTCAATAGACTTCACCCGGATTGGGATGCTTTTGCTGCTGCATTCACTTATGTGTGCCAGACTCTGGCCAAATCAATTGCCCGCGATGGAGAAGGTGCGGCTCATTTAATCGAAGTGATTGTCCAGGGAGCGGTGAATGAGCATGCAGCGCGTGCGATCGCGAAGACGGTGGTAGGCTCCAGTCTGGTGAAATCTGCGGTATTCGGTGCGGATGCGAACTGGGGACGAATTATTGCGGCGGTAGGCCGTGCAGGTGTTCCGGTATCGCCGGAACGGGTAGATATTTCGCTTGGGAGTATCAAGGTGCTGACACAGTCGATGCCGGTTGCTTTTGATGAAGAAGAGGCTTTGGCTTATTTGCAAGGAGATACGGTGCTCATTACGGTAATTCTGCAGGATGGAGACGGATCCGCAACAGCATGGGGCTGCGACCTTACGTACGACTATGTACGCATCAATGCGGCATACCGTACCTAAGATCTGTGACTGACAAAGCCAAGTGGGAAGGACCGATAACTAACATGACTCAGAGCGGAACTCTTGATTCTAATGATAAAGAAAGCTTTAAAGGTTTGTTCGTCATGAAGTGTGGGGGCAGTACATTGGCGGCGCTCCCGGATTCATTTTTTGAGGATCTGCGGGAGCTGCAAATGTCGGGTATTCAGCCTGTCATCGTCCACGGAGGCGGTCCTGCCATATCAGATAATCTAGCTAAGCTAGGCATTGAGAGCCGCTTCGTAAATGGTCTGCGGGTGACGACCGAGGAAGTGCTGGATGTAGTAGAGATGACGCTTGCCGGAAGTATTAACAAAGCCATTGTGCGGCGTATCCAAGGTAGCGGGGGGTTGGCTCTTGGCTTGTCAGGAGAAGATGGAAACTTGATCCTAGCTCGTCCTGTGGCCAATAGCGCCGAAGTAGGGCTTGTCGGAGAGGTAACGGGGGTAAAGGCTGAGATCGTGACGGGTATCCTGTCTATGGGGTATATTCCTGTGATTGCGCCCATTGGTGTCGATGCTCAGGGCCAACGTTATAACATCAATGCAGATACAGCGGCAGGAGCCGTGGCATCGCATGTGAATTCACCCAAAATGATTGTAGTCACGGATGTTCCGGGAATTATGAGTACAGTAGAGGGTAAGAAAATTGTTCTTCCCTCTGTGACTGTTCAGGATATAGAGAACCTGATTGAGAGTGGAGAGATTTACGGGGGAATGATTCCTAAAGTGCGTGCCGCTATGGATTGTATTCAAGGCAGTGTGTCGGAAGTAGTCATCGTAGATGGTAAAGAACCTCGAGTGCTTAGCCGGGTGCTGCAGGGTGAAGAACTGGGTACACGTATAATACGGTCAAACTAAATTTGCTGCCGGGTAACCGGTGAAGCAGGGTGGGAGAGTGACTTAGAATGAATAAGCTTACGCAAGCAGAATCCGCTGGAACAGGTACTCAGGATGCATCGACACCTACAAAAAAACAAAGTGCTATTTTTCCTTCTTACGGCAGATATGACATTAGCTTGGTTAAAGGTAAGGGTAGCTGGGTTTGGGATGATAAGGGTAATAAATATCTGGATTTCACTTGTGGATTGGCGGTTACCAGTCTGGGTCACGCTCCGGAAAAAGTGGGTGCGAAGCTGAAGGAGCAAATTGATACCCTTTGGCATGTTTCGAATTTGTTCCACATTCCTGCACAAGAAAAAGTTGCCACATTGCTTACGGATAATAGCTGTGCGGATCAAGTATTTTTCTGCAACAGTGGAGCCGAAGCGAATGAAGCAGCAATCAAGCTGGCCCGCCGTTACCATCAGAAGGTGAAAGGTACAGGACGCTATGAAGTGATTACCTTTGAGCAGTCCTTCCACGGACGTACACTGGCTACCTTGACGGCTACCGGACAGCAGAAGGTTAAAGAAGGCTTCCTGCCGCTTCCTGCAGGCTTCAAAACAGTACCTCTGCATGATCTCCCTGCACTTGAAGCGGCTATTAGTGAGAATACCGCTGCGATCATGCTGGAAATGGTATTGGCTGAAGGCGGCGTATTGGAGGTTGAGCCTGAGTTCCTGAACGCTGTGTCTGAATTATGTAAAAAGCACGGACTGCTTCTGATCATAGACGAAGTTCAGACCGGTATGGGACGTACGGGTAAACTATTTGCTTATCAGCATTACGGCATTGAGCCGGATATTTTCACACTGGCAAAAGGGATTGCGAGTGGATTCCCTGCTGGAGCGATGCTGGGCAAGGGTTATCTCCGTGAAGCCTTCACGCCGGGCAGCCACGCTACAACCTTCGGGGGAACACCACTAGCAACAGCGGTGATGGCTGCGACGATTGAGACGATGCTTGAAGATGAACTTCCGCAGCGTGCGGCGGTAATGGGTGAATATTTAAAAGGGCTTCTGAAAGAGAAGCTGGCGGATTCTTCTTTTGTCCTGGATATCCGCGGTAAAGGACTGCTCGTCGGAATCGAATGTCAGTCTCCGGTCGGTGATATTGTGTTGGCTGGACAAAAACAGGGGTTGCTGTTCGTAACCGCCGGTCCTAATGTTATTCGTCTGCTGCCGAACCTCTATGTTAGCAAAGAAGAGGTTGACCAGGCTGTGGACATCCTATCAGAACTCATTCATACTTATGCTAAAAAAGAAAGCGGGGAAGCCAGTTCATGAGCCAGGGCGTGCAGAACGATACACAGGATATTGCACAGAAGTTGAAGGGTCGAGATCTTCTGGAGTTGAACGATTACAGCGCAGAAGAAATCACATATCTTATCGAGTCAGCGATAGAACTGAAGCGTAAGCAGAAGAACGGTGAGGTTTATCAGCCGCTCAAGGGAAAGACCATAGGTCTTATTTTTGAGAAATCCTCCACGCGTACACGCGTTTCGTTCGAAGTCGGCATGTTTCAACTTGGCGGGCACGCGCTTTTCCTCAGCAAAAATGATATCCAGCTGGGACGCGGTGAAACCGTAGGAGATACGGCACAGGTGATGTCCCGTTATCTCGACGGTATAATGATCCGCACCTTTGGACATGACAAAGTTGAAGATCTGGCGCGTAATGCTTCTATTCCTGTAATCAACGGACTAAGCGATCAGGCGCATCCGTGTCAGGTACTGGCAGACTATCAGACGGTGTATGAGCACAAGGGGAAACTCAAGGGCTTGAAGCTTGCTTACATCGGAGACGGTAACAACATGGCCCATTCGCTCATGATTGGCGGTGCCAAGCTTGGTGTCCATGTGTCTGTGGCAGGGCCGGAAGGCTACGAGCCCGATGAAGCTGTTGTAGCAGAAGCACGCAAGATTGCTGAAGAGACCGGAGCAGAGATTGTAGTCACCCGCAGTCCACAGGACGCAGTGAAGGATGCAGATGTAATCTACACTGACGTGTGGGCGAGCATGGGCTTCGAAGCAGAGCAGTTGGCGCGTGAGGCAGCTTTCAAGGACTACCAGGTCAACGAGGAGCTTGTAAAGGGAGCGAAGAGTGACTACCTATTCCTTCACTGCCTGCCGGCCCACCGCGAGGAAGAGGTCAGCACAGGCGTAATCGACGGACCAAACTCGGTTATTTTTGATCAGGCGGAGAACCGGCTGCATGCGCAAAAAGCGCTGATGGCTGCGCTGATGGGCTAAGCTGGCTGATGGGATAACCCAAAGGGATAAAGTAATATATGGGTCAGTCGACTGCCAAACACCAAGTAACTAGCTAACGGACTGCCAAACGGACTACCTAACGGACTACCTAACGGACTACCTAACGGACTACCAAACACCAGGTACCCAAGTAACTGACTACAAAATCACCAAATCACACATATCAGCCGAGGAACTACCTAGTAACCACCAACTAACCAGTAACCATCAACTAAACAGCTGCTAATTTCAGTTAATTGTACTTTGTGCAACTAAGTTGAGTGGTAGGGACTTTCCCGGGCTTTAAGTGTACTTTGTACAATTAAAAACAGTCAAAAAGGTCATTTGCAGTTAAACTACATGAAATAGTTGTAAAAAGTGCAATTAAAATGCCTTTTTGAGCTAAAATGATCATTTTAGTTGCATATTGTGCAACTATATGGTCATTAGAGTTAGCCCAGACGCTAGAGTCCACGCTTATCAACTCAAATCCTGCATGAAGCGCTAACCCAATAATAGAACTGTTCAACGAAAGGAAGTTGCTTTTTCATGGCTAAAGAAAAAATTGTACTCGCCTATTCCGGCGGATTGGATACATCAGTTATTCTGAAATGGCTGAAAGAAACTTATGATGCGGAGATTATTGCTTTCACTGCCGATATCGGACAGAAGGAAGAGCTGGATGGCTTGGAGGAAAAAGCACTCGCTACCGGCGCATCGAAAGTGTATATCGATGACCTGCGTGATGAGTTCGCTAACGACTTCATCTACCCGATGTTCCAATCGGGCGCTTTGTATGAAGGCCAATACCTGCTCGGCACGAGTATCGCACGTCCGCTGATTGCGAAGCGGATGGTCGATATCGCTATTGCCGAAGGCGCAACAGCCATCGCGCATGGCGCGACAGGCAAAGGCAATGACCAAGTGCGGTTTGAGCTTGGCGCAGCAGCGTTGGCACCTGGCATCAAGGTTATTGCACCTTGGCGGCTGGAGGAGTTCCGTAATCAATTTCCGGGTCGTGCGGAAATGATCGCCTATGCGGAAGCCAATGGCATTCCGGTTCAGGCCTCAGCGGCTAAGCCGTATTCCATGGACCGGAACTTGCTGCACATCAGCTATGAGAGCGGTGTGCTGGAAGACCCTTGGTTCGATCCTAGCTCCGATGAGAACAAAGCAATGTTCCTGCTCAGCAACTCCCCTGAGGATGCTCCTGATCAATCCGAATATGTGGAGCTGGAATTCCTGAAGGGTGACTGCGTGGGCTTGAACGGTGAATCTCTAACCCCGCTTCAGGTGATGGAGAAGTTGAATGAACTGGGCGGCAAACACGGTATTGGACGCGTGGATATGGTTGAGAACCGTTTTGTCGGCATGAAGAGCCGCGGTGTATATGAAACTCCGGGCGGTACGATTCTGTTCACCGCTCACCGCAAAATGGAGTCCATCACAATGGACCGCGAAGTGATGAATCTGCGCGACAGCCTGATTACTCGTTACAGCACATTGGTGTATAATGGCTTCTGGTTTGCTCCAGAGCGTCTGGCGCTGCAAGCTCTTGTAGCAGAGAGCCAACAAAATGTAACAGGAACCGTACGCCTAAAACTTTACAAAGGCAACATCATTGGTGCTGGAGTAAAAAGTCCGGTCAGCTTGTACAACCCGGATATTGCAACGATGGAAGCTGATCCTACTCAAGCATATGACCAAGGTGATGCAACAGGCTTTATCCGCCTGAATGCACTCCGCCTTAAGGTTTCTGCCGGAGTCGCTGAATCTGCGAAATAAACACTAGTAGCTGGATTCAGTTACCTTTATACAAATAATAAACAAACGGATATCCGAGAAGGCCGTTCCTCCCGTCAGGACAGGAGCGGCCCTCTGGCGTCCAAGAGGAGGAAGCAACAGGTGAGTAAGCTATGGGGCGGGCGTTTTACCAAAGGGACTAATAAGTTGGTGGAGGAGTATACGGCTTCCATCGGATTCGATAAGGCTTTGGCAGAAGAGGATGTGCAGGGAAGCCTTGCGCATGTTACCATGCTGGGCAAATGCGGGATTTTGCCACAGGATGATGTTGAGACCATCAAGGCTGGTTTGAACAAGGTACTGGAGAAGGTTCGTGCGGGAGAGGTTGTATTTTCTGTAGCTGATGAAGATATTCATATGAATATTGAAAAGCAGCTCATTGAAGAAATCGGTCCGGTCGGGGGCAAGTTGCATACAGGCCGCAGCCGGAATGACCAGGTGGCAACAGATATGCACCTTTATCTACGGGGCCGTGTGGTGGAACTGGTGAGTTTGCTGCATGAGCTGCAGGAAGCTTTGATTGTGCAAGCTAAAGACAATTTAGATACCATAATCCCCGGCTATACGCATTTGCAGCGGGCGCAGCCGATTTTGTTTGCACATCATCTGCTCGCCTATGTGTCCATGTTCCGCCGTGACGCGGAGCGGTTATCGGATAGCTACAAGCGTATTAATGTGCTCCCTCTGGGTGCTGGAGCGCTTGCGGGCACTACTTTTCCGATTGATCGACATTTCGTAGCTGAGCAGCTTGGTTTTGATAGTGTATACGAGAACAGCTTGGACGCCGTAAGTGACCGCGATTTCATTGTGGAGTTTCTGGCAAATGCGGCTCTTATTATGACTCATCTATCCCGGTTAAGCGAGGAGCTTGTCTTGTGGAGCAGTACAGAATTCAGCTTCGTAGAGCTTGATGATGCGTTCTGCACAGGCAGTAGTATCATGCCGCAGAAGAAAAACCCGGATGTACCCGAGCTGGTTCGGGGCAAAACAGGTCGCGTGTACGGGAATCTAATCGGCCTGCTAACTGTATTGAAGTCCCTGCCGCTGGCATACAACAAAGACATGCAGGAAGATAAAGAAGGAATGTTCGATACCGTAGCTACATTGACGGGTGCGCTTCAGTTGTATGCACCGATGATCTCGACAATGAAAGTAAACAAGGGACGTATGCGTGAGGCCGTGAACACAGACTTCTCCAATGCAACTGATATTGCGGACTTCCTGGTAGGAAAAGGTCTGCCGTTCCGCCAGGCACATGAGGTTATCGGTAAAACAGTACTCTACTGTATTAACGAGGGCAAATTCCTACTCGATCTCACGCTGGAAGAGTTCAAGCAGTTCTCACCTCTGTTCGATGAGAATATCTACGCTGTGCTGCAGCCGGAAGCGGTAGTTAACGCACGTAACGTCTATGGTGGTACTGCCACCGTTCAGGTAGAGGCTGCTATTGAACGGGCTGAAGTTGCTTTACTTGAAGCTAACAAATGGGTAACGAGTCATGTTGGGGCTGTACTTTAGTCCCCTTTTTTAAAATACAAAGACTGTCGTTCCACATCGTGATGATGGGAGGAAACGACAGTCTTTTTTTCTAATGAAGTCAATTTTATACTGTGTAAATTCGCATAATTTCACATTGGAATTGTAATCAACAACGGATAATGTTCGAAAAACTAATCACTGACTCCGTAGTACAACAATACTGCTCCTGAAGCACCGTCTGCGCTCGAAATCCTGCACAAAGTACAACAATACTGCTCCTGGAGCACCGTCAGCGCCTGAAATCCAGCACAAAGTACAACAATACTGCTCCTGGAGCACCGTCTGCGCCTGAAATCCTGCACAAAGTACAACAATACTGCTCTGGAGAACCGTCTGCGCCTGAAATCCTGCACACAGTACAACAATACTGCTCCTGGAGCACCGTCTGCGTCTGAAATCCTGCACAAAGTACAACAATACTGCTCCTGAAGCACCGTCAGCGTCTGAAATCCTGCACAAAGTACAACAATACTGCTCCTGGAGCACCGTCTGCGCTCGAAATCCTGCACAAAGTACAACAATACTGCTCCTGAAGCACCGTCAGCGCTCGAAATCCTGCACACAGTACAACAATACTGCTCCTGGAGCACCGTCTGCGTCTGAAATCCTGCACAAAGTACAACAATACTGCTCCTGGAGCACCGTCAGCGCCTGAAATCCTGCACGCAGTACAACAATACTGCTCCTGAAGCACCGTCTGCGCCTGGAATCCTGCACAAAGTACAACAATACTGTTCAGAAATCAGCAGGTTTTTACACTAACCACTCACATGCACAGATGTTTATACGGTTTTTATCTGGTGAAAACTGTTTATGAAACTGACTCAATCAAAAAGTATTAAAGTTCAAGCTCCTCAGCTGGGTTTGATGCAGCAGCAACCTGTACTTCATCTTGAGGTAGTGGCAGCCAAGCCAGCACATCACGGATTTTGGTGTCCCAATAACCCCATTCATGTTCCCCCGGTCCTTCTTCATAGGTTAAGGATAACGAGGTTTTACGGCAGGCATCCCGGAAGGCGATGTTATCCGCATACAGGAAATCCTCGGTGCCGCAGCATTGATACAGCGATGTTTTGGGGCCTTTTGAGGCATTGTGTTGTTCCAGCAGCCATAATAAGTCATCCTCTGTGCCGGCAATGTCCTCTGTACCAAAGATCATCTCATACTCCTTGGTTTTTTCCTTCGGATCTTCCCAGTTCATGAAATGATGGGCCATATCAAGGGCTCCCGACAGACTGGCAGCCGCACAAAAAGCCTCCGGTTTACGCAAACCTAACTTCATCGCCCCGTAACCGCCCATCGACAACCCTGCAACAAAGTTATCCTCACGTTTTGGTGATAGCGGAAAAAAAGATTGAGCCAGCTTCGGCAGTTCCTCGCTGATAAAGGTCCAGTAATTGCCCCCAACACTCATATCCGTATAAAAACTACGGTGAACCTGAGGCATCACTACGGCTATTCCCATCTCGGCAACATACCGCTCTATGGAAGTACGGCGCAGCCATATCGAATCATCATCAGATAAACCATGAAGTAAGTACAGTGTAGGATGGAGCCCACCTCTGTTTACATTGCTCATTCCAATTTGCGTAGTGGTAGTTTGCGGCAGAATAACGGTCATTGAAGTGCTAAGTCCAAGTACTTCCGAGTAAAAACGACATTCTATCAAAGCCATTAAATTATCCCCCTCTCAGCCCAAATGATAGCACAGGCTAAAACCGATATAAATTGTATAAAACTCTAGAATTATCATAACTAATAGATTGCTGGGGCAAGAGATGAAAGAATATAATGGAAGTAGGTAGAAAGATCCAGAAGAAAGCACAAAGTAGGACCGAAGAATGAGAGCCATATGGATAACATACTGCAATCTGTAATCTGTAATCTGCCGAGGCAAGAACTGTAGGCAGGCAAATAAGTATAAGGAGCGAACACGATGCCTTTGAAAGATAAACGGAATGCAACATGGGATAAAGAACAGGGGTTTACCTTGATCGAAGTCCTGGCGGCCATCGTCATTCTCTCGATTGTTTCCCTGGTCCTAACCTCTTATTTTACCCAGGCGCTGTCTTACTCGAAATCCAACCAGAACAAGACAATCATGGTTAATCTGGCGCGGAACGCGCTATTTTATATGGAGAAGCAGGATTTTGAGATGATGAGCTTATATTTTCAGGGTCAAGCGGCTGAAGGGACACAACCTGAAATCGCAGGACATTCTATTATCCAAGCATCCGGCTGTGTTCCGCTTACGGAGACAACGGTAAGCTGTGAGATATATAAAGATATGGTAACGGATGAATATACGCTCGCTAATGTACTGAATCCGGTAATCAATAATGTCAAATATCAGGTGAAAATTACCTACCAGGCAGAATTGCATCGGGAAATGGTGAAAGGTAAAATCAGCGGCAACACGGATGATACGATAGATGAACGCAAGAAAGAGATGGCACCTTTTTTAATTCCGGTTGAGGTAAAAGTTACTGGACCTGGCGGGCCCAATGGTCATGTTTCCAGTACAGTGGTGGAGGGTTATATTACAGATGAAAAAATACGCTGAACGATTGAAGTCTGAGCAGGGATTTACCTTGATCGAGATGATTGCGGCCTTAACACTTTTCTCTATGATCGTCGGTATTATTTCCATGGTTACTATGTTTGGCTTCCGCAGTTATCATAAGATAACTATAGAAAACTCCCTAAGGGATGAAGCAGATATCATTATGTCAACTATCATCAATGAATTATATACCTTTGCTCCTGAAAGAGTGGAAAATACCACACTCACAAACGGGATTACGCTGAAGAAAGGGTCAACTACCGATGAGGTGATTACTTTTTCGCAAGGTAGCCTTGTAATTGGTGCAATAACTGATGAACCTGATCCGGATGACCCGAGAACCGCTATACACTCCACCCTCACTGGATCTGTTATTTCATCAACATCTGCTGATGGGAGGACGTGCCAGGCCACCTTTCCATGTGAGAGCGGACTCATAAAAATCAAGCTGAAGCTGGCGCAGGAATATGACGGCAGAACATACACTATGGAACTTGAAAGTAAATTCGGATTTTAGGGGGTTGCTCACCGATGTCTGTATCATCACAACGTCATATAATCCGTAACAGACTGGGAGCAGTATCCAGGCGTTTTACAGAAGAGCGGGGTTCCGCTCTTGTATTGGTGATGTTTATCGTTTTGCTGCTTACCATCCTTGGGCTCAGTGTGCTAAGCGCAGCTGTTGGTGGAGCACAGCGCACGGAGACGCGCAAGAACGACGTTCAAAGCCTTCATCTTGCGGAGAAGACGCTGGATGAAGCAGTGGCTTATATTACCGCTAGCCTAAATAAGAAAATCGATGAGAAAGTGGATTTCAGCCAAACAGATCTCGATGATGAAATTGCGAATTTCCTGCAAAGTCTGCAAGATGAATCGAATGGACTGCTTGTCAGCACCGATCTGCTTCAAACCGATGGAGCAGCAGCTGTAGGCAAAATTATTAACGTTGATTCTGTAAGAACCGGCTCCTCTCAGGCAGGCCAATCGGTCAGCTATAGAGTGACGCTAACTGCCGAGGCTGAAGTGAACGGGGTGACACGGACGCTGTCGCAGACCGTGGTGATTGATACTTTTCCGGATTTTTTGAAGTATACCTTGGGTTCGGAGAGTAATTTAACGATTAACGGAGCGCCTTATATCCAGGGCAATATTTACGCCGGCGATACGCTGACTATTAGTGACACTGCCCGATACACTTACAAGACAATAGATCACACCTTTTTATCCAAACCTTTTGAGTTGTTAGGTGAGGCTCATGTTCAGTCATTGAACAAGCTTGTATATCAGGAACAGGGCAAACAACCGCTTACAGCGGATAAACTTACTTCAACTACATTGATGGCCGGTAAGATACTGCCGGAAAACGTGAAGATCAAAAGCCACCGCAGCTTTGTTGAAGTGAATGTCGAATCCTCCTTTATTGATAAGGTTGCTGAAGCGGTAGGAGGCGGAGCTAATAGAAAGCAAATTTCTGATAGTTTGAAGAGTGGCAGTCTCGCCAGTTATCTGATTGGTAATTATCCGTCTATCTTTGATCATTCTACCCTTCCTTCCAAGCCTGACCCCGGAGACACGTCGGAACATGGACAGGAGCTTCAAAATGAATACAATGCTGCAGTACTGCTTCTGACCCAGCCGAGCAAGTCCGTTATCTATGAAGGCGATTTGACATTGGACGGCACGGAGCTAAGGGGAATTACTTATACGCAGAGCGCCAAAAACTCAACCTCGCCCCGCAATTGGTATATCATAGACGGAGATTTAATTATCAATAATTACGGCAACGCCACTCCCATTCAAGTGCGTGCCAATATTCTTGTAACAGGAAAAGTAGAAATCCGGGGGAAAGTGGAATTTGACTCTACCATCTTCGCTCTGCGAAGTTCCTCTGCACACTCGACGGAGGATTATACGACCATCGTCGAAGATGCCTCCATTCAAGGAATGAACGGTAAAGAGCTTGTACTGATCTCGCAAGGTCGAATTCTGATCAACCGGCTAGCCGCCTTCAACAATTTCACCAATGATGATGTCTCTGCCCCGCTCCCGCTGGATGCATTTTTCTATACGGATTCCGATGCGAAGCTGTATGGTGTCGGTTCGATCTTTTCTCTGAGCGGCGGTTTCTTCGCCAAAGGAGATTTGACTATAAATGCTGTTCGCGGCAGTTCGGTTGAAGGTGCTGGGGATATCACGATTACACCCGATAACAACATAATCCGCTTCAGGGCCTCCTACAATGATCAAATATTTAACGACCAGAAGGCTGGCTTGCCCCGAGTCAGAACAGTCAATATCCGTGTTGAGAATTTGAAACTGAATTGAGCCATGCCGTGATGTTAAGTGGATGTTAACGATAATCATCAGAAAAAAGAACCCCCCCAAGTGATACCAGTTAAGAATACTGGTATTGCTCGGGGGGTTCTTTTAATGCAGTCCTAAGTCCTAATAGCGGTCCTCATTAATTACAGTTACCTGAATCGTGTCTCTAATTGTAGGGTTATCTTTATAGGATGCAGTGACCGTAGCCGATCCTTTGACAAGACCGGTAATGAGACCGTTTGGAGACACGGTAACTACAGCAGGGTTACTGCTGCTCCATTCGAGCTTACCTTGGATATCTGCCAGAGTCATGCTATCCGGGAATAAGCTGAGATCACTGACGTTGAATAAGCTGTGTGAATTCTCACTTCCTACACCAATAACGATAGTCTCGCGAAGGCTAAGCCCGTTTAATCTTGCACCTACTGTTATGGTTGCTGTAGCAGATATCCGCTGTCCCGGTATTCGTCCCTCCGTAGTAACTTTAACAGTTATAGGGTGGTCCGTGGAGGTAATTTTTAATCCCTTTAATTCAATGCTGTTGGTGTTGGTGCCGGGAATAATCTCGGCGTAGGTACTACCGTCGCCTTCCAGGCTCCAAGTGTATACTGCAGGATCAGCATTGGCCGGTTGAATCACTCTTACCTGTAATGGGATCTTCTGTCCTACCTTTACCAAGGGTTCTCCATCAATTGCGATTTGGCTTACCGGATTCGTGAAAGTCACCTTGTGCTCCTTGGTGGCAGCTCCATCAGGCGAGTCTTCGGTATTTACCCTTGCAACGAGTGTAACTTCCCCGGACTTCGTGGCCTTCAGTGTGGCATGGTCGTTAAGCGGATTACCTGACGTTATACTGAGTTCTGCTTCCGCCGTGTTACTTCCCGGCTTGATCGACCACTCATAACCATCAATGACTTCATCTGCTGTAACGTATAGAGCCTTAAACTCTGCCAGATCGCCCACATAGGCCTTATTTGGACCGATAATGTTAAGATCAGGAGATATGACCTCAACAGGAGCGGTTGCTGTTATGTTGCTTCCGTCTGTTGATGTAATCTGAATAAATGCTGTTCCCGCCTGAAGCCCTCTCACGACTCCCTCATCGGTAACTGTAGCCACTTCCGGATTCAGAGATAACCAGGAAACATTCTTGTTGTTCGCATCTTCAGGAAGGACACCGACCATAGATTTCATCCCAAGCTCGGTGTTTATATTAATTCGTGCTTCCTCCAAGGTAAGTGCGGTTACTTTAACCACCGCTTCAAATTTCGCCTCATTAAAGTAGAGGGTATTCTCTGCATAAACCGGCTTTGTATGGTTTATCACCTCTGGAAGAGTTCCGGTAAACGGGTTGAGTTCTAGTCTACCATCATTATCGGTACGCAACGTTTTTGCGATAAGCATGCCACGCAAATGGCCTTTATCGAACTGCACATTGGCTAAAGGGGCAAGGATTGTAGCATTTATTGCATCGTTGAGAACAAGTGACTTGGCCTCAGGGAAATTCAAAATAATATGTTCGCTTTGTATATGGGTTAAATTAAAGCCGCCATTGATCGTAATGTTTTCCCCATGGACATTGATGATGACTGTCGAGCTTCGCGGAGCATTTATTTTTACATGATCCAGAACATTATTTAAATCATTGCTTAGAACACTGGATGTAATATTAAAGACGTTCCGATTGTCATCCGTTCCTACGAAATCAAGATCCTTTTCGACATTGCCATTCGCTTCCAGGGAAGCAAGCGTATTGGACTCGAGCAGCAAGAACTCTTGGGTATCTATAAAGTTAATAGGAGTTCCTTTGGTCACAGTGCCATCGATTTTTGTATGAGTTGGAGTAATTGTTGAGGTCCCCCCATACGTAACTTTCGCACGTATAGATGCTCCGTTATTTCCATTAAAAATAAAGTTTCCTCCAGCTACCAGGGCATTATCATGGGGACCTCCATTTCCGTTAAGGTTGTAGTTGGTGAACTCTGCATTGCCGGCCGCAGCGATCCGCCCTTTTGTACTGGTACTATTCAGATTCACATCGCCAAATATAAATGCATTAAATTGACTGCTGAGACTATTGATGGAGCTGAAAATCTCTGAAGAATCATACACATTTACATATTTCAATTTTGAACTGAATTCATCGAGTTTGTAGGATTGCTTCTTACTCGGGACGACTGACAGGCTGAACGTAATAGGCTGAGCCGAATCCGGTTCGAAAGTTTTTCCATCCTCGGACAAATGATACCCGATGTTGGCGAAACTTCTTGTCAGCGTATAGCCGGTTTCAAGGCTACCGCTCTTTGACATTCCTGCCGGCAGAGGGTCCAGAAATTCCAATTGTCCCGGGAATTTTTCCGAGTACTCAATATTTGATATATTCAGCTGGCTGATTGTCTGCTCTCCGCTCTGAATGGTGTAAGCAGGGATAGGATTAGGTGTGATCGTGTAAGTAAGGATAAGAGGGTGCTCTGTGTCTCCTCTTTCTACCGTGTCTGAGGACACGGACCGGCTGATGGAAAGATTCGATTTTACCTTCTCTACAGTTACATTCACTTTTTGGGTAGCCAGAGCCCCCTGGCTGTCCCGTGCCATAATCTCAATCTGCAGAGCCCCTCCTTCAGGCAGAGGATTATTAAAGGTCTGCGTCACCGTGTCTCCGGACTGCACCGTCTTTTCGGCCATTGTATAATCCGACAAGTATTCATCGTCTACTTTGAACTTAATACCGGTGATCAAATTCCGGTCCTTGATATCCCAGTCATTGACTGTATAGCTGACAACAAGCTTGCCCTGGTAGGAGGGCTTGGTGCTGTTGTCCACCGGTGTAGCAACCGTAATTTCAGGAGCGTGATTGGCTCCGGTAAAAGCTCGGTACATTGTATTTACGAACAGCATCTGTTCCCACTGGGGGAAGTTCTTATTGGTATGGCCCGTCCCCGAAAAGGTAATGTTACCGACAGAATACGTGTAGAAGTGATTGTAACTGTCATCGGTATCCCGACTTGATCCGGAGATGTTGTACCATGGGATGACATCGGCCCGTTCCAGATTCAGAGGGAAGAATTGATCATGGGTAGTGGCAACCTTGTAACGTCCCGTGCTTGAGGTTAAGGCTACATTATCAAGATCGAAGGGATACTGTGTTAAAAGCCCGTCGTTAATCGGTACTACTGTGGTAGAAGGGTTCACCGCACTTCCGCCGAGGTAGGTACGGGGTAGTGCTTGGCCTACCATGTCATGGAAATAGGAGCTCCAATAGTTCAAGTTCTGGATTCCGTTGGTTGTACTCTCTACATATGGATCCAGTTCAGGTGTGCTCGGGTTAGCATCGACCTCACGGAAAATAGTGTCATGGGTCAGCATCAGACTTTGCTTCGTTTCTTCGGCAAAAGCCTTTACTGCATCAGCTGCTGCTTTGGATAACATTGGTGTGCTGACTCGATCGTACATATCCTGGAAGCCGAAGACGATCATATCGTAGACCCCGTTTAATCCGGAAGTCGTGTCGGTAGCGCTGGTATGGCTGGAAATGTAGGAGTTGAACTCACTCATGTCCATAGGTGTAATTTGCAACTCGTAGTCAGCCTTTGATAAATAAGATGTATCCATGTTTCTGTAGTCTTCGCTGAGCAGATTGCTGTCCGTCCTGTCGGTGGGCATTACCTGAAGCACTTTAATCACTGGTTTGATGCCTCTATACCGGATCACGCCGGAGTCGAAATCTTTTAAATTACTCAAAGTGTCGCTAATTTCCATTCTCCAGTAGAGAGGGCCTGAGTAGGTCTTTGGCAGCTTGTAACGAATCGTGCCCGAGGAGGACTTCATCATTTCGGTGGCGACGACATTATTCTCGGACATAGGCAATGAAGAGTCTACATTCATAAATAAGCGGACGCGGACAGGACGCAGTGTTAAATCGGTAATGTTGTCCAGCTTAACGTCGAAGCTCAGCGTATCCCCGGAGACGTAGACATGATCTGGTTTGTCGCGGTAACTGATAATATCCGCTTTGTTGGTTAGGGTGAGTCTGGGACGTTGGGTCAGACCGGTTAAATAGGGAGAAGTGTCTTTTTTTATTGTATCTGTGAAGGTGTCCAGAGCTTCCTTATCTCGAAGAAATACAATATTAGATTTAGTGTTGGGGCGGTAGGGATTGAAGGTAGAGTACAGGATACCTTGTTTAGCCGTGGAAGTTGCTTGTGCCGTGAAAGTTTCATCCCGTAAAAATACATATAAGCCTTTATTAATAAAATAGTCGGTTATTTCCCTCGCTTTAAGCAGGGTAATATCATTCTCCACGCTGATGGTTTTATGAGCAGCTTCTCTACCAGCGGTACTGGTGCTTCCTGTGCTGTTAATCAGTGTTTTACTGAAATCACCTTTGCCGATGTAGATAGCATCGTATTTGCCGTCCCAATTGTTCCTAAGAGATACAAATCGCTTCATCGTCATAGTGTCGATCTTTATGTTGGCCAAATTTTGCAGACCATCTAACTCACTTAGAGGGAAATTGTTATTAAGGTTGAGACTGGCGCTGTTCGGATCGGTAATCTCCAGAATGCGAATCGTATAATTATTGTTGGTGGCGTTAACGGATAGAACGAAACTTTGAATGGATGCCGCAATTAAAAGAATCGACAGTGCGATTCCCGAAATAAGGATCCATTGTTTACGCCGGATTAATTTCATCTAGCAATTCCCCCCGATAATAGATTGAATAATTGGTAGAATCCTTGAAGTTTATATTGAAATCAGTCGAAAATTGGAAAATCGAATTGTAAAAAAAACGGTTATATGCTATATATCATTCTAGGACAAATTACATCTATAGGCAATAATTATCTATGAAAAAATACCCTAAAATTTAAGTATTTGGAACTAGTATTCGGAATACTATTGTTTCTTCCTTTCTATAGTACGCAATATATTACATAATTTACATCGGCTTTAACTTATTAAAAATTTAGCAATTCAACACGGTTATCTCTAATTCACAGAACTTGGTTGACCGATAATAAAATATAAACTTGTAGGGCATGGAGATGAGTGAACGTTGGCAATTATAAAAAAGAGACTTGGAGACTTGTTGGTAGATAATGGAATTATCTCCCAAGAACAGCTGCTCGAGGCTCTGGGCGAACAACGCAAGACCAAACGCAAGCTTGGCGATCTCTTAATCTCGCAGGGTTATATTACTGAACAGCAGTTGATCGAAGTGCTGGAATTCCAGCTTGGCATCCCGCATGTCAGCTTATTCAAATATCAGATTGATCCGGCGATTACACAGATTATTCCAGAAAGTATGGCCAAGCGCTATCAGGTGCTTCCTTTTATGAAAGAGGGCGGCAAGCTGATGGTTGCCATGGCCGATCCACTGGACTATTTTGCCATCGAGGATCTGCGGATGAGTACAGGGTTCAAGATTGAACCAGCCATCTCTACCCGGGACGAACTCCAACGGGCAATAGCCCGGCATTATGGCATGCGTGATTCGATGAGCCAAATGATGATAGAACTGCCGACCCAGGAAGAAATTGAAGAAACAGAGATTACGGATGAGGATTCGCCGATTGTTCGGCTCGTCAATCAGATGATTCAGCAGGCCGTTACGCTCAGGGCTTCCGATATTCATGTCGATCCAGGTGAAAATAACCTGACCATCCGTTACCGGATCGACGGTTCCCTGAGAACGGAACGTGTGATTCCTAAACAGATGCAGGGCTTTATTATAGCTAGGCTGAAAATTATGGCGAAGTTAAACATCGCCGAGCGGCGGCTTCCGCAGGATGGTCGGATCAAGATGCAGTTCGACTACAAAATGGTCGATATCCGCGTGTCCTCGTTGCCGACGATGCATGGCGAAAAAATCGTACTCCGGCTACTCGACTTAAGTACGGGCATCAAAACGGTGGACAGTCTCGGATTCAGTGAGCCGAATGTTACGGCTTTCAGGGAAATGATTGAAAGACCTTATGGCATTCTGCTTATTACGGGACCCACAGGCAGCGGGAAAACAACGACTCTGTATTCCGCCCTGAACCAGCTTAATGTGGAGAGCACTAATATTATCACGGTTGAAGACCCGGTAGAGTATCAGTTGGAGGGAGTCAATCAGGTTCATGTGAATCCAGCTGTAGGGCTGACCTTTGCGGCAGGACTCCGCTCCATACTCCGGCAGGATCCGAATATCGTAATGGTAGGAGAGATTCGTGACACGGAGACCGCAGAGATCGCGGTTAGAGCCTCGCTTACGGGTCACCTGGTGCTGTCGACTTTGCATACCAATGATGCAGTCAGCACCATTTCAAGGCTTCGGGATATGGGAATCGAACCTTATCTGATAGCATCCTCATTGATTGGAGTAGTCGCTCAGCGGCTTGTCCGCAAGATCTGCAGCGATTGCAAGGAAACGTACAAGCCATCGGAGCAGGAAGCGATCATGCTTCGCAAGCATGGTCTACCGGTGGATAAACTACATCGCGGACGGGGCTGTGGGAGCTGCAGTACTACGGGTTACCGCGGACGTATTGCCATTCATGAAGTACTGACCATTGACGACCATATACGGGAACTGATTACTAATATGGCTACTGTCGAAGAATTAAAGAGTGCGGCCCGAGAACGAGGGCTTGTACAACTCATGGAGGACGGCTTCCTCAAGGTTACGCAAGGCATGACCACATTGCAGGAAGTTCTGCGCGAAACGGTGTCCCACTAACGAGATGAACCAATAAGATGAAATCAATTTAAGGAGGAAGAAGCCGATGCCGACATTCACGAGAGATATAACTCAGCTGCTTCACATGGCGTATTCCTCCAAAGCTTCTGACCTGCATATCTCTGTAGGCTCTCCACCGGTGATGCGAATTGACGGAAAGCTTCATACAGTCCCGGGAGAATCAGTAACTGCCGGAGAATCGGCAGCTATGGCTGAAATACTGATGGGGGAGCGCCATACGGCCACCTTTAAAGATGTAGGGGAGGTCGACTTTTCCTTTCCACTGGAGAACGGGGGGAGATACCGGGTGAACGTCTACCGGCAGCGCAACGGCATCAGTATCGCTGCGCGGTCGATACCTGCAGATATTCCTTCACTGGAACAGTTGAACATGCCTCCACTTCTGACGTCTCTTGCTAAGAAACCCCAAGGATTGATCCTGGTTACCGGACCAACGGGAAGCGGGAAGTCATCCACACTTGCAGCCATGATCCATTCCATTAATCGTTCGGAGAGCAAGCATGTTGTCACCCTTGAAGATCCGATTGAGTTTCTGCACGGGCACGGCACATGTCTGGTGGATCAGCGGGAAGTGGGCAGTGATACGGGCAGCTTCGCGAGTGGGCTGCGCGCCGCGCTTCGTCAGGACCCCGATGTAATCCTTGTTGGCGAGATGCGTGATCTGGAGACGATTTCCGCGGCGATTACAGCAGCGGAAACCGGACATCTGGTACTGGCTACGCTGCACACAACGGATGCACCGCAGACGATTGACCGAATTATTGACGCTTTTCCGGGCCATCAGCAGGGGCAGATCCGCTCGCAGCTCGCATCCGTCATGTTGGCGGTTATAAGTCAGAGGCTGTTTCCGAGAGCTGGAGGACGGGGACGTCTGTGCGCCACGGAAATTCTGGTCAATACACCGGCCGTCGCCAATCTGATCCGTACCGATAAAACGCACCAGATCAAAAATGTCATGCAAACGGGCCGTGCGCTGGGTATGCATACGCTGGAGATGAGCATTCGCGAATATCTGGCCCAGGGTCTAGTTCATCCGGAGGCGGCCAAAGCGTACATGAATGAGGTGATCGGCTGATGGCATTGTTTGAATATCAGGTTAAGACAGCCGCAGGAAGGCCGATCAAAGGCAAACTGACCGCTTCCGACAAACCCGCAGCGATGGAAGAACTGCGTAAACGTGGTCTAACCGTATTTTCGCTGGTGGAACGAAAAACCTCTTTTCTGCAAATGGAGCTTTATCTGGGCAATCCGGTCAAGACGATTCATTTTATTATTTACTGCCGCCAATTCGCTACCCTGATGCGTGCCGGGGTGTCCATCGTGGATGCTACCCGGATATTGGCGGAACAGACGGAGAGCAAGCCGCTTCGCAAAGCGCTGCAGGATGTCGGTTCCAGTCTGATGAGGGGGACATCGTTCTCCCAGGCGGTGCAGGATCATAAGAAGATTTTCCCTCCGTTGTTTGTCAGTATGATCCGCGCCGGTGAAGAGTCCGGGAATATGGAAGGGACACTGGAGCGGTTGGCGATGTTTTTTGAGAAGCAGCATACCACGACCGAAAAAATCAAATCCGCACTGACCTATCCGATCACCGTCGGAGTAATGGCTGTCGGAGCGGTAATCTACCTGTTGTGGGCGATCGTGCCCCAATTCGTCTCGATGTTCGAGTCCATGGATGCGGAGCTGCCAGCCATCACGAAAATGGTGTTGGCGCTCAGCAAAAGTATTCAAGGTCAGTGGTACTTATGGCTGTTGGGTGTGCTGCTACTGGTGGTTGCCTACCAGATCACCAAACGGACGGAGAAGGGTGCATATGCGCTTGATTATGCCAAGCTGAAGCTGCCGGTGTTCGGCAAGCTGAACCAGAAAGGCTCTATCGCCCAGTTCACGCGCACATTCTCATCGCTCTATGCCAGCTCCGTCCCGATTCTACAATCGCTCGCGATTGTGGAGGAAGTGGCAGGTAACAAGGTAATCGGAAAGTATATCCGCAGCGCAGGGGATTCTCTGCGGCAGGGTAAGCCGCTTTCCGAACCGCTGAAGAAGGCCTGGGTCTTCCCGCCGCTGGTTACTCAGATGATCGCCATTGGAGAAGAGACCGGAGCGCTGGACACCATGCTGTCCAAGGTTGCAGATTTCTACGAGATGGATGTGGAGAACACGGTTGATCGTCTGAAATCACTGCTTGAGCCGCTGCTGATCGCTTTTTTGGCGGGTGTGGTTGGGATTATAGTGGCAGCCATTATGCTGCCGATGTTCAGTCTGTACGGCAATATGTGAACCTTGCGGTTCCTTGTATATATTGAGAGGGGTGACGCCGGGAAGGCGGAGCGAGTCTAAGTGTTTTCGCAGGTGCTGGACGATGGGACGAGATCAGGGGAAGACAGCAGGAATGACAAATGAAGATAAGAATTCTGTCAGAAACACACCACTACTAATTTCAAGGGGGAAATGAAATGTTAGCACAAGCAATCAAAAAGAGATTGGGTAAGGAAGAGAATCAAAAGGGTTTTACGCTGATAGAGCTTTTGGCGGTTATCGTTATTCTGGGTATTATTGCGGTTATTGCGATTCCTATGATTGGTGGAATTATAAACAATACAAAAGAAGACTCGGATTTAGCAACAGCACGACAAGTGTACGAAGCTGCAAGGATGTACACAATAGCTGAAAAGGAAGGAGTCTTTACAAGTTCGGCGGATTATTCAATAACTGTTGGTGATTTGAAGACTAAGAAATATTTAGAAGCCGGTATTGTTCTTCCAAGTAATAAAGAAGCATTGCTTGATACTAGTGCAGTTTATTTTACTGGTGCTAATGGTACTTTAGCAGACACTATTGCAGTTGATCTTAGAACATCTACTTTAGATACAGATACCGAGGCAAAGAGATTCTCAGAAGTGCAGATACAAAAGACAAAAAGAAATTAACTATAGTTATATTTCTAAGGAATCGGATCCATTCCGGTTCCTTTTTTAAAATCCCTGAAAGGGACCCTACTATCATGACAATATTCATCGCCATCTATATCACTTTGCTCGGGCTGGTTCTTGGCTCGTTCTTCAATGTGGTGGCACTGCGGGTACCGGCGGGAGAGTCGCTGCTGCATCCACCGTCACAATGCCCGAAATGCAGTACACGGCTAGGTGTACGCGATCTGTTTCCGGTCTTCAGTTATCTGTTGTCGGGAGGGAAATGCCGCTACTGCGGAGTAAAGGTCTCCCTCTTGTATCCGCTTGGAGAAGCGGCTACCGGACTTTTGTTTCTCTGGATATACCTGAAGTTGGGGCTTTCGATGAAAGGGTTTGAAGGGCTGCTTTTGGTAAGCCTTTCAGTTATTATTACGGTCTCGGATTTGAAATACATGTTGATACCTAATAAGGTGCTGCTGTTTTTCCTGCCCCTCTTTCTGGTACTGGTTCCGTTTATGGCAGAAGACCCGCTGTGGGTTCATGCACTTGGGGCATTGTGCGGTGGCGGTATTCTCTTGTTGCTGGCTCTGTTTGGCGGCATGGGGATGGGGGATGTCAAGCTGTTCGCCTTGCTAGGCTGGGTGATCGGCTGGCCAAATGTGATTCTAGCCTTTCTTGTTGCCTGTGCGCTAGGAGCTGCGGTGGGCGTAGGGTTGCAGCTTTCCGGCATTATTCATAAAAAACAGCCTGTGCCATTTGGCCCTTTTTTGGTTTTTGGCACACTTCTTGCATTCTTGTATGGCCCGGACATCATTGGTTTCTATCTCACGTTTATCGGTTAGGAGGGTTATCATCGCATGCTTGTACTAGGTCAACAGGCGATTGGGATTTCCATTGAGGAATCCGCGGTCCGCTACATCAGCTTAAAGAAAAACAAGACCTGGGAGGTCCGCAAAAAAGGGACACTTGCCCTGCCTCCCGGAATCATCGTGGAGAACCGGGTCGCAGACAGCGAGGCACTGCTTGGTGCCCTCAAGCCTTGGGTGAAACAGCAGGGGTTGAGGGGGGCAAAGGTATTATTAGCCATCCCCCCGGCACAAATCATTATCCGCAAAATGAGCATTCCGAGCACGAATGAAAAGCAGTTAGAGCAGCTCGTGAAGCTGGAGGTCGAAACCGGCCTTCATCTGCCTTTTGACAATCCCGTCTATGACTATGTCACAACCGGAGTCGACGAGGATCAGAGCCATCTACTCGTATTTGCTGCTCCGCGCCTCCCGATCCAGGACTATATTGATGTATTGGAATCTGCTGGTCTGCGGGTCCGAAGCGTTGAAATATCTGCAACCGCATTGGCCCGTAGTATTACTTTGGGTCATGAAGAGGCTTTTGCAGAAACGATGTTGATCCACCTGGAGCAGTCCATGCTGGACATTTATATGTTCAAGGACGGGAACCCCGTATTTAGCCGGACGATAAATGTGACTGATTTGCACCAGAACAAAGCAGAAGCACCGAGTGGGTTTGACCTGACAGAGTATGACAAAGAAGCCGCGGTCACTTTAGAAATAACCGAGGATGTTCTGTCGCCTGAGCAAATGGTCGAAATTATAGCCGAAATCTCACGCATGCTGAATTTCTATCAATACAGCCTGCATGACGGGAGCACCCGGATCAGTAATGTACTGATTACAGGCACTCCCGGCATACGCAGACAGCTTTATGAGGAGCTGAGCCAATCTTTAACCGAGCAGCAAATTGTTCCGGTCAATCTGGATCAGCTGGAAGCCGGTGCGGGGCAAGACTCGGAACTGAACAGCTATCGAGTAGCGACAGGAGCCGCTATCGGTAATCAAATCCGGCATATTGATCTTTTGCCGCGGGAAGACAGGGAGACCTTACTGTTCCCTTATGTGGCTATAGCGCTGATTGGAATTTGGCTGCTGGGTACGCTTGGAACAGGCATTTATTTTGCTGCGGGCAAGGGTCAACTTAGCGATCAGACACAGAAGCTGCAGGGGCTGCAGGACCGGAGCGCCATGCTACAGCAGGAGTTGACCAAACTCAATAACGGAGGGTCAACCAAGCTGGATCGCAAAGCAGCCATAGATGAAATTTTGAAATACAAGCTGAATATCGTTTCGGTGTTAAATGAATTGGCTGAAGGTCTGCCGCAGGGAAGTGCGCTCCGGAATATCAATTATACGTACCTCACCTCGATCGATTTGACGGTGAATGTGCCGGGAATGGAGCAGGCTTCCGAATATCTGGTCAAGTTACGGAAGATGTCCTTCACAGTGAATGCTTCTATTGAGAAATTGACCGAAGGTGACACGGATTCTCAATCTGACGCTTCACTGACAAGATCCTACACAGCCATCTATAAGGTGAATTTAAAAGAAGACAAACAGGAAACTGCTATACAGAATAATGAGGGGGAGGCAGCGGATAATGGAACAGATCAATAAGTATCGTTCGCCTATAGTGCTCGGGGTTCTTGTTCTGTTTCTGTTGCTGTTCGCCTTCTTCATGCTTGGGGTACAACCAACTAACGACAAGATTGCTGAACAAGACTTGCAGGTGGGGCAGTTGGAAAAGCAAAACGGGCTGATGCAAAAAAAGATTGATGAGCTGAAGAGTTCAACTGAGGCGAATCAGGAACAGGAGGCGCTGCTGGCACAGCTTCCGCGCGGTGATGGCAGTGAACAGCTCATTCTTGATCTGCGGGCTGTCGGCACTTATACAAATGCCAGACTTAAGGATATCGGATTTGCAATAGGCGAAACCAATCCCATACAGGAAATGACGGGCTCGTCCGATATCGCTTTTCCTACGGTCAAGCAGTTGAAATTGACGGCGATCGTTGAAGGGGAGTATACAAGTGTCCGGAACTGGTTGACTGCGCTGCAGCTTCTGCCGCGTATAATCAATGTGGATTCTTTTAGCTTCCAACAGTCGGAGGAATCGGATGCAAGTGAAAAATCCGGAAGCATTATAACGGCTAACATTTCCTTTACAGCTTATTTTGAGGATGCGCCGGTTTCTTCTGAGACAGAGGCGCAAGTAGCCATTAAATAGCTGAGAGTCACCATTCAATGGCTTCGCCTTCTAACTATATAGAGGGCGGAGTTTTTTTGTGCTGTCTGATTATAAATCCGTTTCATTTATATTCGGATGAGGTCTGCGATGTAGACAACACCGGTAAATTTTCCTTTGCTTGTCACTACAACACAGTCACCCCTATTCATTTCGAGGCGGTTCATGGCATCGGTTCGGAGGGATTCCAGGGGTGCTGCAATATCGGTGATCAGGGGATTTCGGTTCATGTAATTTACTACCGGCTCTCTGTAAAAGAGGCCTATACCGAGACGTCCGGCAGCGATTAAGAAGAAACGTTCGCTCATTAGCAGGCCAAGCGGTTCGTTCTCTGCATTGCAGACGACGATGCATTTTGATTCCGGATGCTGGAACATGACTCGCAGAGCTTCGCGGCAAGTACAGGAGGCGGGGATAACAGGGGCGCTGCGGACGTTGCTAATCAGTTCTTTTTCAAGGGCTGTTGTCATTAAGAGTCATCCTTTCTAAGAGGTCTTAGTTTTACTCTACCCTTCAATCGTTAACTTTATTAGGATGTAGAGTCAATCGCAGGTAAAATAGACCTTTTCCTTAAACCCAGCCTATTCACTGCTTACCCCATCCTCTAGAAGCGGTCTTTTCGAAACTTCCGGTAAGACGGTACTGCTAGTTCCTGCTTTATTCATAAGAATTATTCGTTTCTGAGCCCGATAGACGTCACGCGACAGTGTCTTCTTTTCTACCGGCTGGCCATCTACCAAACGGGTAATATAGGTCTCTACAACATACCCGGCTTTGCCGCTCTCTAGAACCCGTGAAGTGCCGGGAGGCAAGGAGAGATCATTTACGATCCTATCGGCAGGAATTAAAATATCGATAATTTTTGATTCTACTTTGTAGCTGACATTCTTAGGGAAGGTTCCGAACAGCTTGACGGTCAGTCTTCGGTTTTGAACAGTGGATTTTATGATAAGGTATTTGCCGGTGTTATTCCGGAACCGAAAGTTGATATACCCTTCTGCGAACGTTGCATCCTGACCTTTAGGCAAATAGCTGACCGGAAGGGAATGATTGTGCCGCTCGACAATTTCAAGTCCTGAACGCAGTGCCGCATTGTACAAGGTACTTGATACCTGGCAGATCCCTCCGCCAGTCCCTGGCTGAAGCTTGCCGTTCACGATGACGGGGGCTTCTCTGAAGCCGTATTCTTTCTTTGCTTTTTGAATGGCTTTGCCATAATCGAAAATGCCTCCAGGCGGCAATATGGTTTCGTTCACAGCCTTGGCCGCAGCCTCCACGTTATAACTGCGTCCCGGACCACTGGCGCCTAGGGAGGTGCTGAATTCAGTGATTTTACGCTCAATGCCTTCTTTTTCTAAGGACTTTAAGGTCACAGGCGGCTGCAAAATAACTAAAGGTACTTTGAGTGTGATTACCTTGCTTCCCAGTTGCTCCAGCTGACTTAAATCTTTAGGTATCACCGCATGAAGAGATTGTTCCATGGCCGGCCAATCCACCTGACGGGATGATATTTCGGGTGTATATACTACGCGGTCATCCGCTGTGATTCGACGGGTAGCATTTACAGGTGTGCCGAAAGTTTTCTTTTCCCAATCCGGGTTTAAAAGATTCTGCAGCATATGGATATCCAGTCGTGTATTAAGGTCCCAGCTAGGGGAGAAATCTCTGCGTGCTTTAACCCGTTCTATTAGTGAGCCTTGGCTCAGGCTCTGTAATCCTTGCAGGAAGGGTTCCGTTTCATAGGTGATCCCGGCGTCCTTCATCGTCAGCTTGAACCCCGCATTGTTCTCTGTCATCAGTACGAGGGTAATAGAATGTAAGTTTAAAAGATGTTCTTCCAGCTGTGAACGAACTTCATCCCGGTCTAACCCGCCAATTTCCCAGCCAGCCAGTTGAGTTCCTTTGGGCAGTGTAGATTGCCTGCTATATAAATTCAGGGCCCCGTATACGAGTGAGAGGATCAGGATCAGTGTTGCGGCAGCTATAAGAGAAGCGTGTATTTTTTTCACAAAAGGTCACCTCCGGGGTTCTGATTTCCAGATAGATTCCGATAAATAGGTATAGGCATAAATGAAGGGAAGTTGTCTTTCTTATGTATATGTAAGATCTAGGCAAAACTTTCGGGTACTCAAGCAGTTACAGATTTGTTACAATAGATACATTGCGATAATATTGCAGTTTATGGAAGCTTGCGCTAGACGTTGTCGAATGCCCAAGTGGATTATGTCATAACTTAGGAAGCGATAAAATGATAGAAATGCAGGATGTGTGGAAGACCTACCCTAACGGAACTCATGCCTTGCAAGGCGTCTCGGTAAAAATTGACCGAAATGAATTTGTGTATATCGTGGGTCCGTCCGGTGCAGGTAAATCAACATTTATGAAATTGATCTATAGAGAAGAAGTGCCGACCAAAGGGCAAATTTCTGTGGGGGGCTTTAATATAGGGAAGCTGAAGCCGCGCAAAATCCCTTACGTCCGCCGCAATATTGGGGTCGTATTCCAGGATTTTCGTCTTTTGCCGAGAATGACAGCCTTCGAGAACGTCGCTTTTGCGATGGAGGTTATTGAAGCACCCAAGAAAGTGATCAAGAAACGGGTGAACGAGGTTCTCGATCTCGTGGGACTGCGGAACAAAGCCAATCGTGAACCATCACAGCTCTCCGGCGGTGAACAGCAGCGGATTGCCATTGCCCGTGCTATTGTAAACAGCCCTTCCGTTATTATTGCGGACGAGCCTACAGGTAATTTGGACCCGGAGACCTCATGGGGAATTATGCAGCTGTTGGATGAGATTAATTTTCGCGGTACAACGATTGTCATGGCCACACATAACCGGGATATAGTTAACAAAATGCGTAAGCGTGTACTTGCTATTGAGAACGGGAATATCGTAAGAGACCAGGCGAGAGGGGAATACGGGTATGAATTTTAAAACCTTCTTGCGGCATATGCGGGAAGGCTTCAGAAATGTATTCCGCAACGGCTGGATGTCGGTGGCTTCCATCACGTCCATTGTCGTCTCTCTCTTCGTGCTAGGTGTATTTATTCTACTTGTTCTGAATGTGAATGCTATAGCCGATAAAGCGGATAGTCAGGTACAGATTAATGTGCATCTGACTCTTAATACGGAACAGAAGCTGCGTGAAGCACTGCAGAATGAAATCGGCAGTATGCCGGAGGTCAGCAAGATTGAATTTATTTCCAAGGACCAAGGTCTTCAGGAGTTCCGGGACAGCTTGGGCGAAGAAGCCGCAGATCTATTAGATGGATTCGATAAAGACAACAATCCTCTACCGGATACCCTTAGAGTGGAGGTCGTTCAGCCTACTACGGTTCCTTTTGTAGCCGAGAAGATTCTAGCGCTCAACGGGACGCATGCTGAGAAACCCATCTATAAAGTGAAATACGGTAAGGGTTCGATAGAGACTTTGTTCAAAATCACCAAGGCGGTCCGCAACATCGGTTTTATATTTGTGGCAGGACTTGCGTTGATGTCGATGTTCCTCATCTCCAATACGATCCGGGTAACCATTCTTGCTAGGCGCAAGGAGATCGGGATTATGAAGCTGGTGGGAGCGACGAATTATTTTATTCGCTGGCCGTTCTTTATAGAAGGGGCACTTATTGGCTTCATCGGTTCCATGGTCACTGTCATTGCGTTGTATATCGGATATGGCAGTTTGGTAGCTTCAGTGCAGGGGGATCCTATGCTGGGACTTCAACTGATCGCTTTTGAAGATATTTGGCTTTTCCTATGCGGATTACTCGTTGGTCTTGGGGTAACGATTGGCGTATGGGGAAGTACCGTTTCTATTCGCAAGTTCTTGAAAGTATAACGAGTCATTCGGAAGTTATAGAAATCATTCATTTATTAGGATAAAGGATGGGGAGTGCGAGTTGAAAAAAATTGCTGCCGGTTTAGCTGTAATGTTGCTGGCTGTCACCCTATACCAGCCCTCTGACGGATATGCCAAGAAGACTAGTGTGGCTGAAATCGACAAGCAGCTGAAACAGCTGCAAAAAGAAGTACAGGAAGCTAAGGCGCAGCAGGAAAAGGCGGATTCCCGCAACCAGGAAGCCAAACACTATAAGAATAAAACCACTCTTAATCTGCAATACGTGCTGGATCAAATTAACTCTGTTAAAGGTGATATGACGGAAACTTCGAACAAGATCGCCGCGACAGAGGACTCACTGAAGGCAACCACACTTGAGCTTGAGGCTGCGGAAGAGCGTGTAGCTTCCCGCGAGAAGCTGCTTGAATCCCGTGTTCGGTTGATGTATACCGATGGGGGAGTATCTTACCTAGACGTACTATTGTCTTCTACGAGCTTTACTGACTTTCTGGATCGGGCCGATTCGCTGAAAAGCATTGTGGATCAGGACCAGGATTTGCTGGTTCAGCATAAAACGGACAAGCTTACGGTCATTGGCAAAAAGCAGGAGCTTGAGGGCCAGTATGCACAGGCTAAGCAGCTGTATACAGATTTGGAGTCACAGCGGAGCTTGCTGAAAGAGAAGGAAGATGAGAAACAGGAGCTTATCGCCTTTTACGATGAGGAAATCCATCAAACCGATGATATCAGCGAAGAGCAAAATGCGAAGCTTGTAGAGCTGGCCAGTGTTCGTTCTACGCTGGAACAGCAGAAGGACAAGCTTAAGGCTGAAGAAGCAGCGCGCAGAGCAGCCGCGGCAAAAGCAGAGGCCGCCCGTAAAGCTGCTGCAAGGAAGGCATCTTCTTCCTCGAAAACTGCCGTCGCTTATTCCGGAGGGGATGGGCCGATGCTGCTGCCGGTAGGGTCAGCCAGAATATCTTCACCTTTTGGGCCTCGAACGCATCCCGTTACGGGTGAGGTAGGCAAGGTACACACCGGTGTTGACTTTGCAGTCGCACAAGGGACTGACATTCATGCTGCAGATTCCGGTACCGTTCTAGTCGCCGAATGGTGGAGCGGATACGGCTATTGTGTCATTATCGATCACGGCGGCGGCATGTGGACGTTGTATGGGCATATTCGTGAGGGCGGTCTTAAAGTTAAGGCTGGAGACAGCGTAGCCCGCGGTGAAGTTATTGCTGAATCCGGATCTACAGGCCGTTCGACAGGACCTCACCTCCATTTTGAAGTGCGTATAGACGGTAAAGCAGTAGATCCAATGCCTTATCTGTAATTTTAGGACTCATAAATATTAATTAAGCATACGGCATATACTGGAAGAGATACCGTTCCTGACTGGACGGACTTAGATTAATTTACTAGATGGACAAGAAGGGACGGTGGGAGACCTCATGTTAAAAAAAAGCACAGCGGCGTTTATGGTTATCGCCGCCCTGCTATGCGGTAGCTTGCTAACGCTGGGAGTAACCAATGGTTACAGCCTTTTTTCCGGACAGGCAGCAGGAGAAGGCCTGATATCGTCGGTTAAGAGTAACGGCCTTCAGCAGAAAGAATCCCAGAAGCTAGGAACCGCCCTGAGTTTGATTGAGGGTAATTACTATGAGACAGTAGACCGGGACAAGCTGATCGACGGTGCTGTCAACGGCATGATGGAAGCACTGGGTGATCCTTATTCTAACTATATGGGTGAGGAGACCGCAAAACAGTTCGAAGAAAGCATCGAAGGCTCTTTCTCAGGCATTGGAGCAGAGGTTTCCTCTGATAACGGTAAGGTAGTGGTTGTATCGCCAATTAAAGGCTCGCCGGCAGAGAAGGCTGGAGTGCAACCGAAGGATATTATTGTATCCGTAAACGGTGAATCATTGGATGGCTTGGAGCTGAATGCAGCTGTAGCCAAAATCCGGGGACCCAAGGGCAGTAAGGCTACACTGAAAATTATACGTTCCGGCTCGACAGATCCGCTTGAACTAATCATCACCCGAGATGATGTGAAGCTGGAGACCGTTTATGCCAAAATGGAGAAAGACGGGGTCGGCGTTATTGAAGTGACCCAGTTCTCATTGAATACGGGAGACCGCTTCAAGGAAGAGCTTAGCAAGCTGGAGAAGCAGGGCCTCAAAGGACTTGTTATTGATGTTCGTAACGATCCAGGCGGTGTGCTGCCGATTGTAATCGAGATGGCTGAACAATTCGTGCCTTCCGGCAAAGCTATTGTTATGGTTGAAGATAAAGATAAACAACGTGAAATCAGTACCTCCAAAGGATCAGGAAAAGCTTACCCGGTGGTTGTGCTCATGAATAAAGGAAGTGCCAGTGCTTCGGAAATTTTGGCAGGTGCGTTACAGCAATCTGCAGGAGCTAAGCTGATCGGAGATAATTCTTTCGGTAAAGGAACGGTTCAGACCAGCTTTGACAAGCAGCTAGGTGATGGAAGCTTGTTGAAGATTACCATAGCCAAATGGTTAACACCGAACGGAACATGGATTCACGGTAAAGGGATTAAGCCGGATATCGCCGTGGCTCAGCCGGAGTATTTCTCGGTAGCGCCGATTAACAAAAGCGTGACGCTGCAATATAACATGAACAGCGCGGATGTGAAGAGTGCTCAGGTGATGCTGGACGGATTAGGTTATAAACCTGGCCGTAAGGATGGATATTTCGATGCCGGCACGAAAAATGCGGTGAAGAAATTCCAAGCCGCAGCCAAGCTGGATATTACAGGTATTATTAACGCCAAAACCGCAGAGGCAATGGAGCTGGCGTTAATCAAGGTTATTCAAGACCCTGTCAACGACAATCAGCGGAACAAGGGAATTGAAGAGATTCGGAAGGAAATTAAGGCTGCAACGTCGAAAAAATAAGATAGCTTAAAAGAAGGCTGAAGTCAGCCTTCTTTTTTTCTAGTAAAATAACTGCAAACGTCCACTGAACAAATGTCATCAGGAGGACATTGATATTACGAGGAAATCTGCTGGTTCACGGGATGGTAGAACCTCAGCCGCAACTGTAGCCTCAACCGTAGCCACAACCGCAGCCGCAAATGTAGCTACAACCGTAGCTACAACCGTAGCCACAACCGCAGCTGCAACTGTAGCCACAACTGCAGCCACAACTTAATTGCACTTTATACACTTATTTGGCTCGGAAATGGCCGGAATGTAGCTTTAGTTGCACTTTATACACTTAAATAACCTCTGAATAGGGTTTTCGGCCCTATATGGGAGAAATAGCTGCACAAAGTACAATTAAACTACCGTGTACGTGGAAATGGTTGCTTTTAGTTGTATGAGATACAATTAAATCAATATAATTATGTGTTAAGACCGCGGTTTAGAGATTAGCGGGAAGTTTGACTAGCAATTGGAATTTAGGATTAAGTTTTAAAGGTAAGATTGAGGTTTAAAGTTTAAGCCTAATTAATCAACAGGAGCGAGCACTTAATATAAGGAGCGTGACGAAAGTTTTGAACGTGAATGCTATTCCAGAACTGCTCGGAAGCTTGGGCAATGCCGTCTTACAACTGCTTACACAGCCTTATTATTATATTGCGCTTATATTTATTGCCCTTTATTATCGCCGACAGGTAGTGCTCGAACGCAAGCTTGTGCATGTTAAGCTGCACAGCTGGGGAACGGAAACTTGGCGTACGGTTTGGACGGGACTTGTAATGGGGCTTGTGGTATCGATTGCTGCGGTACTGCTGGGAGTATCTCTGTCGAGTACGGCCGTAGTTATAATTTGGGTAGTGACGCTCTTATTGCTGCTGATACGTGTCCGCTATTTATGCTTTGCTTACTCCATTGGTTTGATTGGCATTATTCAATTTGTAGTCTCATTTGTTCCTGAAGGTCAATCCATCGGATGGCTGGCTGATGTTGTGACAGCCGTGAGGGAGATGGATGTGCCGGCTCTGCTGGTGCTGGCTGCTCTACTACACCTTGCGGAGGCGCTTCTGGTGCGGTGGCAGGGGGCCAAGCTGGCATCGCCGCTCTTCCTGGAAGGGAAGCGCGGGAAGGTTGTCGGCGGCTATCAGCTGCAGGCGTTCTGGCCGCTGCCGCTGTTCCTTCTGATTCCCGCCGGAGCGGGAATCGGAGAGCTGCCATGGCACCCGCTCCTGGGCGGCGGCCTTGGCCTGGTGTCCTTGCCCGTCATCATCGGCTTCGGCGAGATGACGCAGGGCATGCTCCCGCGGCGCAAGGCGGCCCGCACCTCCGGACGATTGCTGCTCTACAGCATCGTCCTGCTGGGCTTAAGCCTGCTTGCCGCATGGTGGAGCCCGCTGACGCTGCTCGCAGCGCTTGCAGCGGTAACCCTGCACGAAGGGCTGATCTGGTTGAGCGCTCTGGAGGAGCGCACTACCAGCCCCATCTTCGTGCATCCACAGCGCGGCCTCAAGATCTTGGCCGTGCTGCCTGAGAGTCCCGCGCAGGAGCTTGGCATCCTGCCCGGCGAGGTCCTGCTCAAGGTCAACGGGACCCTGTTGACCCGCAAAGCGCAGCTGCATGAGGCGCTGCGCATGAACCCGGCATTTTGCAAACTTGAGGTGCAAAATGCCGAGGGGGAGAGCAAGTATATGCAGCGGCCCATTTACGATGGCGACCACCATCAACTTGGAATCATATTGGCGCCGGAGACGGACGAAGATATAACCATACACGCCTATCCATCCAGTATTTATGGGATCATAGGCATGAATGCGGGTACAAGTAGCAAGCGTGAGCAATCACTGGCTGCATCAGCATCAGCAGTCCCCTTACGCAGTCAGAATACTGAATCGGCAAAAGGGTAACCACCATCCATTTGGCCCATTCTCAGAAGAAAGAGCATCTTAACTAACGAGATGCTCTTTTTTTGCGAATTTTGTTTTGAAAAATGCTCTAACTTTATGATAAAAATTATTCGATTACTGAGGAAAAAAAAGTATAATAAAATGAAAACGTTTGACTAAAAATTAGGCAGGGGAGAACTTAATGCGCAGCCTTCGTCTCAAAATGATGCTATTTTTCTCAGTTTTACTTTTAATTACGAGTTCTTTATTAGGATTCATTTTTTTGAAAAGCTCAGAAAGGTTGGTTCAACAGTCTGTAGGTCTTCAAGCTCAGCTAATTTCTCAAAATGCCCTGAAAGAAATAAATCTCACTAGTTATACAACGATTACTCCTGAATCTGGTGAAAATGCTTATTATAAGGAACTAAGGACAAAGCTAAATCAGATCCGTGAAGCGAACGGGTTAAAATACTTATATACCATGGCCAAGAAGGAAGTTAACGGGGAAGCCGAATATGTCTACATCGTAGATGGAATGCCACTCGATTCTAAAGCTGATGATTTTTCGGGTTTAGGACAAGTAGATCCAAATCCCTCAGAACTGCTGATTAATGCTTTTGCCAAGAATCAAATTCAAATTGGGGATCTTTATCAGGATGAAACATACGGAGCGCTTCTTTCCGCTTATGTTCCTATTAAGAGTCCATCCGGTGAAATCCTGGGAATTCTGGGCGCGGATTTTGATGCTTCTAGCATTTACGAATTGATGCAGCAAAATCGTAGCAGAGCTGTCTGGATTATTTTGCTCTTCATCGTATGTACCTCCGCTTTAACCTATTTATTCTCCCTATATATTTCTCGGCCGATCAAACGGTTAACATCGACCATAAAGAAGGTCAGCTCAGGGGATCTCACCTTACAAATAGAGGTTAAGCAAAAAGATGAGATTGGGCAATTATCCGCCTCGTTTGGTCAAATGATTACTGACTTGCATGGAATGATTCGAGTAATCCGATATACCTCCGAAGATATTCAAAAGGTATCCAAGCAGATTGGTATTTCTACGGATTCGGTGAGTAATGCAAGTGTAAGGATTTCTGAGCATATGAAGGAAACGGCCGCTCAAGCCGAATTACAGGTATTAGGCGGAATTGAAATGGACAGGTCCTTGAAGGAGGTTGGAAGCGGAATTCAAAGAATTGCGCAATCAACAGGTATTGTGGCAGAATCCTATCATATAACTACACTCGCTGCCCAAGAAGGAGCAGAATATATAGAACAAATCATCAGACAAATGGATGCGATTATCGAGTACTCAACGAATACATCTAACAAAGTAAAAACGTTAACCACCCGTACGGATGAGGTTCGGAAAATGGTGGATATTATTCGTCAGATTGCAGAACAGACGAATTTGCTGGCATTAAATGCAGCCATCGAAGCCGCCCGGGCCGGTGAGCAGGGAAGAGGATTCACGGTAGTAGCTGATCAGATTCGCAAGTTATCGGTGGCCTCTCAGGAATCGGTAAATACAATTTCAGAGGTAGCCAATGAAATAGAAAAAGATACAGAGATCGTGATCCTAGCTATGGAGCAGGAGCGTATGGAAGTGGGTCAGGGAGTGTCAATTGTTCGGAACACAAGAGAATCTTTCCACAGGATTTTAAATGAAGTTACGAAGGTGGGCGAACAAGCGCAGGAGGTTTCGGCCGTATCAGAGGAGGTGGCGGCAGGATCGGAGCAGGTAGAGGCTTCTGCTGGTGAATTTGCTCTTATTGCCGCTCAGACTACGGAACGTGTACAGGAAGTATCGAAGTCGGCGGAGGAACAGGCTCTGGACATGAAGGGTGTTTCCGAATATGTAGAATCCCTGGAGAAAATGTCAGGTGAGTTGAATCATTTGATAGAACGTTTCAAAGTTTAAAATACCGCTACACGTATCGCAATTCTTGCTCTTCAAGAGGCCCATGCTACATAGCATGGCCTTTTTTTCATTACCTGCCCCTGTGGCATATGGGTTGATTCAGCCCCAAAGTACCTATCAGCGTTGATTCTTCAAGTAGAATATTGCAATTTGTGTACGATCACGCAGGCCAAGTTTACTTAAAATATCCGTTATATAGTTTTTGACAGTCCCTTCACTCAGGAAGAGCTTTCCGGCAATTTCCTTATTGGAATGCCCCTCGGCGATGGAGGCTACTACCGCCTGTTCGGTTTTGGTTAATCCGTAAGAATCCAGCGTTAGAGGCGGTACAGCTTCTATGGATGGAGCAGGTTGCAGGAAGGTAGCCAGTTTGCGGGCGATATCCGGGTGAATGAGCATATTGCCCTCATATACGGTTTTGATGCCTTGTATGATACGGTCTGGCGGTATATTCTTGAGTAGGTATCCGCTGGCTCCGTTCCGCAGGGCCTCAATAATATATTCGTCATCATCAAAGGTTGTCAGCATAAGCACCGATATCTGTGGAAAAGCCTCCTTAATGAATCGGGTTCCTTCGACCCCACCGCATACGGGCATCCTGATGTCCATGAGGACAACATCGGCTTCAATACCGCTTTTTATCATCTCTAATGCTTGACTACCATTGCAAGCAGCACCGGAAATCGAAATGCTAGGATCCAGTCCAATCAACACCCTCAAGCTTTCCCGAATAAAAGAATCGTCATCTACAATTAATACCTGAATCATATTAAACTAGTCACCCCTCTCCATCTCATCTATTATCTAACCCCTTGTGATCATCTAATCTCACCTTGCTTAACCACTGGAAGTCTTGTTATTACTGTAAAATGCGGCTCTAACCGCAGCTCCAGAGCTCCGCTAATAAGCCGGGTTCTTTCGGACATACCTTTTAGACCCATGCCGCCGGAGCGCTGAAGCTTGCTTAATTCTTCACCTTGGGGCAGGACACCGTTGTTGCAGACCTCCATCGTAATTTCCGTCTCGCTATAGCGCACCTTTATTCGGATCTCTGTTGCTCCTCCATGCCGTAGACCGTTCGTGATAGCTTCCCGTGCATTCTTGTACAAGACCACCTGCACGCTTGGGTAGAGTTGGAAAGGTAACCCTTCCACAGAGTAGGAAGTGACAATCCCGGTATCCCGCCCCGTTTCCTCCAGCAGCCGATCCAGTGCATATGCGCCCTCCAGTTGAGGCGCGATGTTGATACGCTTAACTGCTGCACGCATGTCGTCCATGCTGGCAGAGACCTGATCACGGATCTGACCCATCATAACCATGCCTGTGTCGGGTGAGCTAGGCAGAGTATGTATAGCGGCCTCCATCATCATTTTAACCCGGATTAGCCGATGCCCGATATCATCATGCAGCTGGCGGGATATGCGTACTCTTTCCTCCGATTGTGCAGCATTCTCTACCTGAGCGGCATATTGCAGCAGTCGGTTACGAGTCTCATCCAGTTCAAAATGCCTTTTACGAAGCTCATCATATAGGAATAGGGTCTCTTCACGGCCGCGCGCCGCCAGGTTTAATTGTGCTGTAAGTACGGCTGCAAGCAAAAAGGTGATGTTGATGTAAGCCAGCAAGAGCGGGGCAGCATTCATAAAAGCAACATTTATTAAGATCAGATGAATGCAGGTCAACAAAGCAGGTATGTACCGGGGCCTCAGCTGTGAATAACAAAGCAGCGCTGAAACCGCCGGGAAGAGCATTAAGCTGCCGTACTCATAACATAGCCAAGCTGTAAATAACAACTCAATAGAGCCGGTAAGCCCTGAGTATATCCCGGGAAGCTTAAAGCCCAGCGACACTAACAGCAAAAGGAGCAAAAAGTGCAGTGTAAACATTCCATAATCCACGTATTCAAGGACGTAAGAAGTAATAAAAGAAGGCACAATAATAAGTACATATCGTAAAATCCTCAGCTCTCGGGTCACACTGCGTCATCCTTTTTTAATTATTTAAAACGGTTTTCAATTCCATCTTAGCATATTTCCTCTTGGCAGCAGGAGATGACTTTTGTCACCTGCAGAAGATGACCTTATGTACCTTCATTGGCAGGGAAGAGGCGTTACAATGAGTGTATAGAAGTCCAAGAGACAGGAGAGATGGCAATGGCACTTGTAGTCGTGAGTGATGCAGTGAAACGGTATGACGGTAAATTAACGGTAGATCATGTCAATGTCAGCATTCGGCAAGGTGAGATTTTTGGATTACTCGGCCCGAATGGCGCGGGGAAAAGTACTACGATCAGCATGATTTGCGGACTTCTCAAAATCGACGGCGGTGATATTGTCATCGATGGGATTTCCGTCATTGCCAATCCCTTAGAGGTTAAGAGAAGAATAGGCTTGGTTCCTCAGGAGCTGGCGCTTTATGATACGCTGACTGCGACAGAGAACGTTACTTTTTTCGGGAGACTATACGGATTGCGCGGGAAGTTATTGAAGGAGCGGGTAGCGGAAGCACTGGCGTTTACGGGCCTCAGTGACCGGGCCAAGGAGAAACCTTCTACCTTCTCAGGCGGGATGAAAAGAAGACTCAATATCGCGTGTGCCATTATGCACCGGCCGAAGCTGATTATTATGGATGAACCCACCGTCGGTATTGATCCCCAGTCGCGGAATCATATCCTTGAATCGGTCAAGGCGCTTAATAAAATGGGTTCTACGGTTATCTACACCAGTCACTATATGGAAGAGGTTGCCGCAATTTGTGACCGTGTAGCCATTATGGATAAAGGACATATTATCGCCTGCGGTACGGAAAAAGAGCTCCGGGAAAGAGTTGCCCAGGAGGAAAAGATCGTTATTAAGGCAACTAATATCAGTTCGGCATTGAAGGATGAATTAAGGCTTCATCCACGGATCAGTCGTGTTGAAGTGAACGGTGACTTGGTCGAGCTCTATCTACCCTCCTCCCAATCCGAACTTCAGGATATTTTATTTATTTTTGCCAAGCATGAAGGGGTTATTGGATCTCTTCACATTGAGGAGCCCGATCTGGAGACCCTCTTTCTAAGCCTGACCGGACGGACATTGCGGGACTAAAGGAGGAAGATGAATAGATATGAATATATGGACGATCATGATTTATGAGCTGCGGCGATTATTTCGTTCCCGCTCTATGGTGCTGAACCAGTTTTTACTGCCGTTAGTTTTAATCTTTCTCCTTGGTTCTGCACTTTCCGGTGTAGTTGGTATCGAAGAGACCCTGAAGATTGAACCCGTAAGGGTTGGAGTAGTGAGTCTCTCTGAAGGAGATGCAGAACCCTCGAATATGATTAAAAGCTTCCTCGACACACCGGAGATAAAAGAAATCATTATTCCCTTTGAGGTAAACGGGCGAGAAAACGTTGTAAGCGGACTGCGCTCAGGTAAGTATGGATATGCAGTAATCGTTCCACCTGACTTTGATCAAAATGTGCTAAGTGGAAAAACAGCGGAGCTCGAATTTATTATGGGCAAGGAGAGTTCAGAGAATGTGATTGCGGGTACTGTTTTTGATAATTTTTTGAACAGGATTAATTATAATCAAGCTGCAGCGGTTACCCTTGGACCAGCCGTGTTATTAGCCGCCGCTCCTTCTGCAGACTTGAAGCCTTCCGTAATGTTAGGGAAGTTGAGTGAGGAAGGGAGTACCTATACAGCTTCTCAATTTTACGCAGCCTCTATGCTCCTTATGTTTCTGCTGTATTCAGGAATGACGGTATGCACTTCACTTTTTAATGAAAGAGAAAGCCGTACTTTGTTCCGCATCAACTCCATGCCAGTCAAAGGGTCACAGCTATTCATAGGCAAGATCCTGGGAATCGGGTTAGTGACCATTCTTCAAGGTGCTGTAATCATTCTTATCACTCATTGGTTGTTCGGGGTAGACTGGGGGAACCGTCCAGGGCTGTTGGCCCTCACCTGTATCCTGATGATTATTGCAGCCATGACATTATCTATTATAGTAGCTATGTTTCTCAAAACAGCAGCAAGCGCAAGAAGCCTGATTGCTACATTGACGGTAATAATGACCTTTAGTAGTGGGGGAATGTTCCCATTGCCGGATTCATGGGTGAATTCTGTCGGTGCCTTTACGATTAATCATTGGGCGATGCAAGCTATTCTGAGGATGATCCTGCATTCCGAGCTGTCGCAAATTATCCCTAAATTGCTAATGCTGGCTCTGATCAGCTTTGTGTTGTTCCTTGCTGCGTTTATTTCGTACCGGAAGGTGGGTTACCATGAATAATATCCTCACGATTACCTGGAATATGGTGAAGAGGACCATAGGCTCACGGAAAGGTTTCATTAGTTACATTTTACTCCCGGGCCTTGTACTTGCGGGGCTCATATCCTTAACCGGCGGTTCAACTGAATACCAGTCTGTAATCATGTATACCAATATGGATCAGGGCAGAGCAGGAGAGCATATTCTCTCGGAGCTTACCCGAATAAGAGAATACAAGTTAGTGGAACAAGCGGATGAAGCTGCGTTAAAAAACGCTGTGATTGAGCAAAAGGGGATATCGGCCCTTATGATTCCCGCTAATTACAGCGAAGGATTAATGGCTGGAGAGGGACCTCAAATCAGTGTGTACGAACTTAAAGCTACAGAGGGAAGTATCTTGTTCAAGATGAAAGTGTCCGAAATTGCCGATCGGCTGGAAGAGACAGCTGCAATGGTGGGATCTTCCAGTGTAACAACGGAGGATAGAGAATCACAATTTGGTGCGGTGCTGCAAAAAGTAGAAGAGCACAAGGTAGGGAACGTAAGGACAGATTATAATCTGTATTCCAAGATGGGGCTTACGACTATTACAGGGTTTACGCTGATGTTCCTCATGGGACTTGTAACCACTTCCGTTACTCTGATTATGGATGACCGGAGACAGCGCACCATGCTGCGGATGTTCAGTGCTCCGGTACGATCTTTTGAGATTGCTATCGGTAACTTCCTAGGCAGCTTTACGGTGGGCATCCTACAGATTACTGCGATGCTTATGTTTGGTAAATGGATTTTACGTTACGACTATGGACTGCCAATCCTCACGTATTTCCTGATTCTCTCTGCATTTATGCTTGTGTCTATGGGAATTGCGAGTACTATAGCAGGCATGGTACGCAATCCGAATAATGCAGGCATGCTTAATATGCTTATTCTAACCCCAACCTGTATGTTGGGCGGCTGCTTCTGGCCGATATCGATTATGCCCGATTATATGAAGAAGGCCGCTAACTTCGTGCCTCAGAAGTGGGCGATACAAGCCGTCGACATCGCCTCCACCGGTGGAAGCTGGAATGAGCTATGGTTGCCCTTCGCCATTCTTGGGCTTATGGCTGCTGTTCTTCTCACCATCGGATCCACGATTCTTCGACCAAGCGAGGCGGGAGTGAAGGCTTAATCTACGGTACCGGAATAGATACCTAGGAGTCGCCTCAGTTTACAAGAATTTTAAATATGTGTATAATTAATAAATAACAATTAAATGAATAGTTATTCGTTTTTTGGAGGAGCCTGTCAACAAGGGCTCCTCTTTGTCTTTTTTTTGGTATGGGGAGATTCCTTGTTGATGGACCTACCATACAGAGAAAAGGAGTGGGAACGATGGAATTTATTTTTTATCTTATACTGATTCTTCTGTTCACCAAGCTGGCAGGGGATGTATCTTTACGACTGGGACAGCCGGCGGTGTTGGGGAAGTTAATTGTAGGTATTATTTTGGGGCCTGCGGTACTCGGCTGGGTTCATGATAGTGAGTTTATTCATTATATCTCGGAGATTGGTGTATTGATGCTGATGTTCATAGCCGGTCTGGAAACCGATCTTGACCAGCTTCGTAAAAATTGGAAGTCGGCATTTGCAGTAGCCGTGGGGGGAATTATTTTACCCTTTGTGGGCGGCTATTTTATAGGGGATTGGTTCGGTTTCTCCTATTACAATTCCTTATTCATGGGTGTTATTCTCAGCGCTACATCCGTTAGTATTTCGGTGCAGGTGCTGAAGGATATGAACAAGCTGAATTCACGAGAAGGCTCTACTATTTTGGGGGCTGCTGTGGTGGATGATATATTGGTAGTCGTTCTGTTGGCGGTACTTATGAGTTTTTCCGGAACAGAAGCGGATATGTCACTGGGGCTTCTCATTGGTAAAAAGGTGCTGTTTTTTGTAGTTGCCATACTTGCTGGCGGGTTCCTGGTGCCTTGGGTTATGAAATGGCTCGCTCCGTTAAGAGTTACAGAAGCGACCATTACAGCTGCACTGGTGGTTTGCTTCGGCTACGCCTATTTCGCTGAGTTGATGGGTATGGCGGGGATTATAGGTGCTTTTGCAGCCGGGATCGCTATTTCCCAGACACCGTTTAAGCATACTGTAGAAGAGAAGCTGGAACCGATTGCTTATTCGATCTTTGTACCGGTCTTTTTTGTAAGTATTGGGTTAAGTGTTTCCTTTACTGGTGTGGGCGGGCAATTGGGATTTGTTATCGTAGTGACTCTGGTGGCAATATTGACCAAAATGTTGGGTGGAGGATTAGGCGCCCGGTTTACCGGGTTTAACAACCGTTCTTCGCTAATTATTGGTTCAGGAATGATCTCGCGGGGGGAAGTTGCTTTAATTATAGCTGCTACAGGTCTGGAAAGCGGCCTACTGCTGCAACAATACTTCACCTCCGTGATTATTGTGGTAATTATCACCACGCTTGTAACCCCACCTTTGCTAAAATATATGTTTCGTGAGCCCAATTAGCATCTACCGAAAAGCCGTCCCTCTGGGGCGGCTTTTTAATTCTAAATCCTCAGAAGGGGTAGAAACCCCGCCTTAGGTCTGAGTACTAAACCCGTCGCCGGACGGTTTTGAGATCATCCGAAACCGCCTAAACTAGATCAAGGAGCATGTGAAAATATACATAAACTTTCAGTCATACCAAATGAATCGAAATTTAACGGAGTGGAAGGGGAAAAAAGAGATGACATGGTTAACGAAATGGTCGTTCAATAACAAGGGCGCGTTGGGGCTCTTGGTTATTATGGCGCTTGTAGTGGGAATTTTGAGTTACACTACATTGCCAATGGAGTTTATGCCGGAGGCGGATAATCCTCAGGTTACCGTCACTGTCCTTGGACCTGGGCAGGATGCACATTCAATGGAAACAAACGTAACAAAACCGATTGAAGCAGTGGCATCTGCTGTTAAAGGCAAAAAAGAGCTGCTGTCTACATCCGGAGATGGCTATGCGAAGGTAGATATTTATTTTGATCCTAAAACAAATATGAAGGATGCCGCACAGGAGGTTCAACAGGCTGTAGATTCACTGCAATTTCCTCAAGGTGTTATGGACCCGTTTGTTCTTCAGTTGAACACCTCCATGATTCCGGTGTCAGAGCTTACACTTTCTTTCGATGAAGGGTTGACGAAAGATAATCTTAAGCTGGCGGAAGAAACGATTATCCCAGAGTTCCAAAAGATTGAAGGAGTATCCAATGTCGCGTTATACGGCAAAGTTTCTCCTCAGGTAAAGGTTAAGCTGGATCCGCAGTTAATGGCTGCGAAGGGTGTGGCTACCCAGCAGGTCCTTGGTCTGCTTCAGGGTCGTAACGTATCGGCTTCCATCGGGGAACAGACCATCGGCGGCCAGACAGGTAATATCAATCTGGTCTCCAGCATCGATAGTCTGGATACCTTAAAAAAACTGCCTGTTTCACAAGGAGTAACCCTGCAAGATATTGCATCTGTTCAAATGAATGAAGACCAAGAAAGTATCAGCCGTTCGAACGGCAAGGACGTGTTGTTCGCCATTATCACGAAAGAAGCCAATGCTAACGCAGTGGATGTCGGCAATGGGGTAAAGGAAACCGTAAAAACCATTAATACAACGGTCAAGAATGCAGAGACAGCCGTAATATTCAGCACCTCAGATATGGTGGTAACCTCGGTTAACAGTATGATGCGCGAGGTTCTGTTGGGTGCTCTATTCGCAACAATTGTTATCCTGATATTCCTGCGGAATGTAAGAGCTACGCTTGTAACGGCGGTATCCATCCCGTTGTCATTAGCCGTGACGTTATATTTACTTAGCATATCCGGTATAACCCTGAACATTATCACCCTTGGAGGCGTTGCTGTTGCAGTGGGTCGTCTGGTTGATGACAGCATCGTGGTTATAGAGAATATTTACCGTAGAATGCAGAAAGAGACCTTCTCGCGCGATATGATTATTAGTGCGACCAAAGAAGTAGCAAGAGCGATTACTACCTCAACGATTGCAACAGTTGCTGTATTCTTGCCTATGGGACTTCTTCGCGGAGGATTACAAGCCTTCCTGCTGCCATTCGCTTTGACAGTAACCTATTCATTACTGACTTCACTAGTGGTAGCTTTAACCGTAGTGCCTTTGTTAAGTTCATGGATGCTTCGTAGTACTACTATGAAAGAGCATGCACCCTCAAAACGTTTTACAAAATTCTTGGAATGGAATCTGCATCACAAATGGGTAACCTTGTCACTGGGACTAATCCTTCTGGTGGGCTCCATTGCTGCCTACATCTCGATGCCAAAAGCCGCACTGGATGCTTCAGATGCCAGCAATGTATCTATTCAATTGAAATATCCAAATGATGTCCCAGTTACAGAAGTAATGGAAAAGGGCAAGCAGTTGGAGCAGGATTTGATGAAGCAGCCGCAAGCAGAAACGGTCATCATGCAATCCGGTAACAGTGCTGATTCAGCAAAATGGGGCAATGTATCAGCGCTTACTCAGGTAGATTATATAGTTATGATGAAAGAAGGCGAGGATGCACAGGCATTCATTGACTATGTCCGCGAGGCTGGGGCTTCTTATTCAGGAGCAACGCTGACGGCAAATGCAGGAAGTTTGATGGGTTCAACCTCTACAAGTGAGTATATTGATATCGTGGGGAATGATCTCACTGCGATTACAAAGGTTGCGGGAGAAGTGGCCGCTAAAGTAAAAACCGTAGACGGGATTCAAAAAATAAGCAGCAACATGGAAGATACGAAGCCGGTATTCTCCTTCAAGGTCGATCCGGCGCAGGTCAACGCACAAGAGATTTCCATGCAGCTGGGTGCGATGCTGAATCCGATTCCGCTTGGACAGATGGATCTGGACGGTTCTCCAGCTGGAGTAGTTCTGGAACCTGTTGTCCAACCGAAAACTCAGCAGGACCTAAAGAATATTATCATTATGACCGCAGGGGGTCCGCAACCGTTGTCTCAATTGGCAACACTGGAAGTTCGGAATGAACCTGCAATGCTGTATCACAAAGACGGGAAACCCTATGTACGCATCACTGCTGAAGTAGATCCGAAGAAAGTATCCAAGATCGGTGCAGACATTAAGAAAGAAGCTGATAGTGTTACGCTTCCGGAGGGAGTTACTCTATTTGCGGGTGGAGCTTCTGTGGATCAATCCGGTGATTTCAGCGACCTAGGGATGACAGCTCTAATCTCCATTGGATTAGTTTACTTGATTATGGTACTGACCTTTAAAACGCTTCGCGCTCCACTTGCCATTATGTTCTCCTTGCCGCTTGCTGCTATCGGAGCGATCATTGGGCTTATCGTGTCTGGTGTGACCCCGGATTTCACGGCGATGTTCGGAGCACTCATGTTAATTGGGATTGTTGTCACGAATGCCATTGTGCTCATTGATCGGATTAAGCAGAACGAGGAGCATATGAGTATCCGGGAATCTATACTCGAAGCAGCCGGAACGCGGATGCGCCCAATTCTGATGACGGCCATTGCAACCATTTGTGCCATGCTCCCGTTACTGTTCGGAGATCCAGAGCAGGGCAGTATTGTCTCGCAAAGTCTGGCGATCGTAGTTATCGGTGGCTTAACTGCCGCAACGGCGCTGACGTTAATAGTAGTCCCTGCCATCTACGAACTGTTTTACTTCCGTAAATCGGCTAAAGAGCGCAGAGAGATCAAGAAGACCTCAGCCCAAGCTCCAGCTCAAGTTCTATAAGATATCAACGTAAAATAAAGAATCTGTAAATGCACCTAAATAAAAAAGGCGAATTCCTTTCCATTCGGAATGAGAATTCGCCTTTTTTTATGTATTTTTTAGGCTCAACACCATAATCAGTTACGCCCCAATCGAGGGATTTTCTCCCTCTATTTCTGCACCCGGCAGTAGCGTCAAGAAGTTTGTGTATGAGAGTAGAAGTATCTCCCCGGTATCCGCGACAAATACAGCAAATCGTCTACCTACATGGGTTTCAATATATATAGTTGCACAACGTACACTTATATTTCTCCCATAGCACACTTTAGGGTGTTTAATTGCACTTTATACACTTATTTTTTGGTATTCCGGGGTTTAACCGGCATAATCGTGTTTATAGTTGCACAAAGTACATCTATCCATACATCCGAGCGCCAAAAGCTAGAAATAAGTGTATAAAATACATCTATTACACTGACTACCTCCGAGTTTTCGGTAGGGTCACCACCTGAAATAGCACAACTAATAAAACAGAACACCCATCCTCGAAAAGATCGAGGATGGGTGTCTTTAATTGTTATTATTCACTCCACAATTTCACACGATCTTGCACATATTTAGTATATCCTTTTTCCATTTTTTCTACGCCTGCTTTTTCCAGATCAGCCATGTAAGCATCCCAGATCTTATCGAAATCAGCCGGTTTAGCCAGAATAGCCTCAGGAATACGTTTCCAAGTAATATCCTTCATTTTGTTACCCAGAATGGAGACTTCATCTTCACCAGGAATGGAGATATTCCATGCAGCGCCATAAGCTTTTTCTTTAAATTCTTCTTCTTTCGGGAAGAGATCCTTCCAGATTGTAGCGTTGTAAGCGGCCAGAGTTTCTTTTTCAGCATCACTGTAACCCACGACAAGCTGCTCAGGGAAGTTCTTAGTATAGTAATTGCCTGTCGCATCTTTAGCGCCATCACCATAATGCACCATCATATTCCAGTAGAAGCCGACACCTGATTCTTTTGTGAATGCTGTGTTATCGGTGTTAATACGTTCTTGGACATCAGCAGGGACAACACGTTTGCCATCAACAACGTTGTAATGTTTACCTTCAACGCCCCAGTTACTCAGAATTTGACCTTCATCCGAAGCAAGGAAATCAAGGAATTTGATCGTACGAACCGGATCTGGATTGGTACTGGAGATCGCGATTCCGTAGCCGCCCATGAAGCCGGTTGGCCAGAAGCTTGCTTCCTTAATATCTTTGGACATGGTAACAGGGTAGTGACCATAAGTTTGATCAAATTTACCTGCAGTTTTCAGAACCTGCTGACCGTCATTGTAATCCCAATCCTGATCAATAAGTCCGAGAACTCGGCCTGTAGCTACTTTTGCTTTGTATTGATCGTATTTTTGCACAAAGCTTTCTTTATCGAGCAAACCGATATCGTTCATATGGTTCAACCAACGGAAGTATTCTTTCTCCTCAGGACGACGGAAGTGGTACGTAGCTTCATGTGTTTCTTGATTAACGAAATATTCTCCGTCATCAGATCCGCCTGTTGTTGCAACGGCCGGGTTCGTTACAGAGATATACATGTGCCAGTCATCTGCGTTCAAGGAAACACCGATATTTTTATTTCCGTTTTCATCGGTAGGATGTTTTTCCAGATAGGCTTTGATTACGTTCTCATAGTCTTGTACTGTGCGGATTTCTGGATAACCAGCTTCTTTTACCACACGGTGCTGCAATTCGAAGCCTCCGCCGGCAACGAATTTTTGCTCATTTACGGCTGCCCAAGTAGGGATAGCGTAAATGGACGGGTCTTCATTGGTATATTTGGCTCGTGCCAGATTATCCCCAAGCACTTTTTTAATGTTGGGAGCATGTTTATCAATTAAGTCTGTAAGATCAATTACTGCACCGGCATCCACCAGTTTACCAATATCGCCCTTTGCAGAGATGATATCGGGATACTCGCCGCTCGCTGCGATCAAGGCCACCTTTTGTGCCGGATCACCGACAGCAAATTCAGCATTGAGTGTTACGCCGGTTTTCTCAGTTATGACTTTACTAACTTCATCCTTCATATTATTCCAGTTCGGATTAGGGTCTTCAGCGAAGAAGGAAAGCGTAAGCGGAGACAAATCTTCTGCCTCAGTGGTTGCTTCCGGCGCGTTTGTGGCCGCATTCTTACTGTCGTTAGTCTTCCCTTCATTATTTGCCGCATTGTTGGAACCGCCGCCACAGCCTGCCAGCAAGCTTAGGACCAGAGTCAACAGAAGAAGAAGAACGTACGATTTGGATTTCTTTCTCGTCATTATTATAAACCCTCCCTTTATTTAACAAGCTTATATTGTATAAACAGGAAACCCTGCTGATACCGGATACTAGATTAGCTCTTTACTGCTCCAAGTGTCATGCCTTTGATGAAGTAACGCTGCAGGAACGGATACACTACCAGGATAGGAACGGTTACGACGATCGTAATGGCCATTTTTACGGACTCTGGAGAAATTTGCGCCATCACTTGGGTCATATTCCTGCCGCGGAAGCTCTCGGCGTTGGTGGTTGTGCTTTGGATTACTTTCATCAGCTCGAATTGTAAGGTAGTTAAATAATCCTTGGAACCATTGAATAGATAGGTATCAAACCAGGCATTCCATTGCCCTACAGCCAAGAATAAAGCGATAGTGGCTAGTGCTGGCTTGGTCAGCGGTAGAATAATCCGCCAGTATATCGTAAAGTCGTTCGCACCATCCAGTTTGGCTGATTCCTGCAGAGCGTAAGGAAGGCCGTCAATGAAGGAACGGATAATAAATACGTTGAAGGCACTAACCAGACTGGGGAGAACATATACCCCGAAGGTTCCGATCATATCCAGGTTTTTAATCAAGATATAGAAGGGAATCAGGCCTCCCGACACGTACATCGTAAGTGCAAGAAAGGTGGATACAAATTTTCTAGCCTGAAATTCAACCCGGCTTAAGGTAAAGGCAAGCATGGAAGCACTTATCAGTCCGAGAAGCGTACCGATGATCGTACGTAGAACAGAAATTTTAAGCCCTGTCATCAAGCCAGAATAGGCGAAGATGGTTTCGTAGTTCTTAAAAGTAAAGACACGAGGGAAGATGGTAATACCGCCCTTTACACTGTCCGTGGAATCATTAAATGAGATCGCAAGCACATTCAGAAAGGGATACAGAGTGGCAATAGTCACTACGGTAATGGCAAAATAGACAACAAGATCGAAAATATGGTCCGACCAAGGTGTGCCGGATATTTTTTTGATTTTCATACTGACACCCCTTAAATGATACTTTCCTTAGTTATTTTCTTGAAAATACCGTTCGCGACAAACAGTAGAATCACACTGACCACGGAGTTGAAAATATTGATTGCGGTACCATAGGAGAACCGTCCCATGCCTAATCCATAATTAAGTGCATATAGATCCAAGGTTTGAGAATAATCCCGCACCAGATTGTTGCCTAACAAGAACTGTTTCTCAAAGCCGATGCTGATCAAATGCCCAATAGATATTATTAATAGAATTACTATCGTGGTTCGTATGCCCGGCAGTGTAACGTTACGCACCTGCTGCAAGCGGCTTGCACCGTCTACCTTAGCAGCTTCATACAGTTCGGGACCAATCCCAGATATAGCAGCTAAGTAAATGATGGTATTCCATCCGGTTTCCTTCCAGACATCTGAGGCCGTAACAATACCCCAGAATAAATGCCCCTTTGCCATGAATTGTATAGGCTCACTAATGAGATGAAGTCCCATTAACAAATCATTGACGGCACCATTATCCGTAGACAACATCTTGGTGATAATACCGGCTGCAACCACCCATGATACAAAGTGAGGCAGGTAAGAGACAGTTTGTACAAAACGTTTCAGGAACTGCAGTCTGACCTCATTCAGAAGAATAGCGAATACAATGGGGACAACAAATCCGGCAAGCAGACCCATTAAGCTCATGCCTAACGTATTGCGGAGGGCATTGTAGAATTGATCATCCTGGAAAAGTTCTTTGAAGTATTTCAAGCCTACCCATTTTTGGTCAAAAAACGATTTACCCGGTTGGTATTTCTGAAAAGCCATGGTCCAGCCCCACAAAGGCAAATAACTAAAAACAAAGGCCCAAGCTACGAATGGAAGCGCCATCATATAGAGGTACTTCTGCTGCGTGAAGATCGTCCAAAATTGGGCTTTCTTTACTTTAGGTTCTAGCGGAACCTTGTTAGTAATCGCTTTCATTACTTCTCGCCTCCTATATAAAACAATCATAAAATAAATTGATTTGTGATAACACCCGAGGATTTTCTCTAAAAAACAGGGTAAAATACGCCATTTGCGTAAGCGCTTTCAGAAAATAACTAAAAAAATGCACCGCCTTAAGGTGCACTTTTTCAAAATATAAGTAAGTATAAGTTTTCAGTATACTTTTCTTATATTTCTAAGAGAAACGGGTACCTGAAAGCGATACGGAGTATCGCTGCTTCGGAAGCATAGGCTCCCATTAAGGACGGCAAAGCCGTTTCTTCTTGGAAGCTTATTTATTTTTTCGATACACCGAAGGAGATATTCCCTCATATTTTTTAAACTTTTCGCGGAAATAATCTACATCACAAAAACCTACTTCCATAGCAGCTTGGTGGATCTTAACCCCCATATCAAGCTTTTCTTTGGCTTTGTTCATCCGTACTTTATCCAAATAGGTATTGAAGGAATCCCCTGTAATGCTTTTGAACAGCTTTCCTAAATAAGCGCTGTTGTAATTGAACACGTCCGCCAAAACCTCAAGCTTTAGATTCTCAAAATAATTTCTGTGAATCAAGTCTGTCATTTTCTGAATCAGCTGTTCCATGTCGTCATGGATAATGCCTTTTCCATAATAATGAAGGATTTGAGTTACATATCTCTGTAATACAGGAAGGGAAGTGTGCTCATAGAATCGCTGCATCTGCTCCCCCAGAATGGACTGGTTCATCTCTAACTTCGGATATTGATTAGACAACTTAGTTAATACATAAGCAACAATCCTTGAAAAGCGTGTTCGAATTGCCATTTCAGAAAATTCAGCGGAAACCATGATTTGCCCTGTTTCCTGAATAAGTGAATCCAGTAAATCCGTATTTCCGATATCCAAGGCCAGATAAATTCGATCCGAAATTGAATCCAGAGCGGTCTCCATATCATTGAATATTTTTGGATATAGACTCTTTAGGTTCTTGGATTCCGGGCCGATGATTTGGGATTCGTCATAGAAGAAATGATCTTTAATCCTCATCAGGGCGGTATTATAGGAAGTAGATAGCTTATCGAAGCTGTCTACCCGATCACCTGCAGCTATAATAAATTGAAGTCCATGCACATGAACAGCTTCCTCCACATTTTGATACAGTGTTTTTCGGGCTAACTCCATCTGATACGTTGGTTTGGTCAATACTCCCATATATGAATCTATTGAAAAGATAAACCCGCTGTTAGTTTCTTCTAATTGTTTGCTGAGTCGTTCTTTAATGGCTGTAGTGTGCCCATTATCAATGAGCTCAGGAGGGGTTAATCGAATCAATACAACTTCATAGGACTTCCAATGCAGACCGGCTTCTATGACCTCCTGCTCCAAGTCAGACTGATCCTGCTGATTCATGTCCATTAGTGCGGAATGGATTAACCGTTCCTTGCTCCATTCCAGAACTTCGGCATTTTTTTGACGGGAGCTCATCCTTTCCTCCAGATCTTCAGCCAGCTTAACCAGATATACCTGCAGTTCATCCTCGTCAACAGGCTTTAATAAATAGCCGTCAGTACCCAAGGTCAGCGCTCGTTTGGCATAACTGAAATCTGCATATCCGCTTAAAATAATAATGTGAATGTCCGAACCCTCAGCACGCAGTTCTTCAATCAATTCCAGACCGTTTTTACCGGGCATCCGGATATCAACGATCATTAAGTCGGGAGAGTATTGTTCATATTTCTGCTTGGCTTCAATAGCATTCGCTGCTGTATCAACAACCTGGAAGCCATATAAGTTCCAATCAATCAAGGTTGCAAGTCCCTGACGGATAGCCAACTCATCATCTACAATCAGTACACTATACAAATGACTCACTCCTTAAGGGAATCACAAAACTTATTTGCGTTCCGAATCCAATTTTACTTACTATGGTAAGTCCAAAGTCAGGGCCATAAGTTAACTGAAGCCGAGAATGGATATTTTTAAGTCCGATATGCTGATTCCCTTCATCATTCCTATTCTCAAGCATTCTGTAGAGCTCAGCAATACTGTCTTCTGACATACCCTCTCCGTTATCAGTAACCTGTATCTTCACATGATCTTCCTCGACTTGAACATCTACCCGAATAATCCCTCCGGGAATCCGATTCTCCAGACCATGAATGACAGAGTTTTCGACAAGAGGCTGAATAATCAAGGGAGGGATCATGACAGTATTAGCCTTCGGATCTATATTAAGCTCATAGGTTAGTCGGTCATCATAACGAAACTTTTGAATGAACAAATAGCAGCGAACCGTCTCCAATTCACTTTGCAGCTCGATTTTCCCGTTGCCGATCTCCAGGTTTTTGCGCATCAACTTTCCTAGTAAACGTACAACCTGGGCAATCTCGGCCTGCCCTCTCAAGTGGGCCCTCATTCGTATAGACTCCAGGGCATTGAACAGAAAATGGGGATTGATCTGGCTGGCCATCATCTTGAATTTAATTTCATTCTGTCTTAGCTCAAGCTCACTTTTCTGGCGATTGGATTCCTGGACTTCTGTCATTAAATCACTAATATTCCGTACCATATGGTTAAACTGCCTGGCGAGCTGGCCGATCTCATCTCTACCGTCAATTCGAAGGGTCGCATCCAGGTTCCCCGAGGCCACCTTCGTGATATGTTTGCTTAACCGAAGCATTCGTCCAGTTAGCAGCCGCGAGAAATGATAGATAAGCAGGACAGCCATGATCAGAGCCGAAATAATGACGGAAACGGCAACCCTGATGATTCTATTGGCATCCTTAACGATACTGTCCACGGAAAAAACGGAGATGATCCTCAGGTTGTTTAAGCTCGATCCGGGATTCCAGTCATCAATCAGCATTTTAGATTTCTTGCCATCTACCGTCACATCATAGGTACCTTGTTCATTTGAAAATGAAGCCTGTTCGAAATGGATATCACGAAGTGTTTTACCCAGTCGGTCGTTACGATTAGAGGCGATGATATAGTTATTCTCATCCACTATCATAGTCTCGAACAGCTCTTGCTTCAGAATCGAATTCAGCATCTCTGTATTAACATTGATCACAAGAACACCGCTTGTTCTTTCATTAAGGAAATCAATTTTACGAATCAGACTCAAATAATACTGTTGATTCCGGCTATCCTTGATATAGTTCCAGGAGATTAATCCGTTATGGGCGAGCGCTGTTTTGAACCAACTTTCTTCCTTTAATGCCTCATCCGGCTGAAGAAACTCCCAGTTATCTAGCATGGTTGGATTGTCTATATACAAGCGGACACTTGACACTTCTTTGTATAATCGAACATACTCCCGAAAGTCCGGGTACCTCCAGTAGGCCTGAACCACATCATACACAGACTCATAGGGGTGGTTCGCGGCTTCTTCCAGTCTCTTGTCATTGGATATACGATAGGAGATATCATAGGGCACATTGAGCATTTCTCCCGTTCTTTTCTTTACCCGGTCTACGTTTACCGAGATTTGCTCCAAAGCATTATTAAGCACGACCTGCCGCAGCTCACTCGTCAAAAATACGCCGACGATTAATACCGGGATAAACACCACGCAACCAAAAGATAAAAAAAGCTTGGTGCTGAGCTTAAGATCATTAATCAATTCAATTATCTTGGTATACACGGCACGACCACCCTTAACGAAATGGGATAGAGGAATTAACATTGAGAGCGCTTTCAGATATTATATCCTAAATAAGAGCCCCATTAAATGCTGCCAATTATGTACTTATTGTCTTTATTTATGTTTTTTCTATTAAATCATAAAAAAAGAGCTGACGCCCAGGTCTGCTAACAGACTCTGGTGTCAACTCTCAATGAGGATATGCTCACCTATGGGGAGCCCTGAAACCATTAGTTTTGTATCGAATATAACAATTCTCCGATATCTTTCCCCGCCATATAAATCAGAAGTGCAAAGGAGGCAGCAGCTGCAATCATAATTACTAGTCCTACTAATGGCTTATCCTTCACTAATGAATTTAGATTGTCGAAGTATTTTTTAATATAATTATAATTCATAAGCCGCTCCTAAAAATAAAATAGTTACTTTTAAAGCAATTCGACCTTAATGATATAGCTCTCTCCTTGGACCCATTTACCTTCTTTTGTTTTTTTCATCATCGTAACTCCCACGGTGCGGTTATCCTGAAAATCAGGACCTTTTATTTTTTTTGCGGTTTGAACCGAATAGACTGCCGCTTCATTCTCGTTATAGTTTATGATTTTGGTAGATTCAATAGCAGATAACAAATCATACGTACTGAAAATTTCGCTATAGGCTTTTTTGGCTTGCTCAAATAGAGGCGAAGTACTATCAAGGGTTGCTAACAAATCATTTAAATTTTCCTCATTGACACTTTTAATTTGGGCTTGGAAAACAGCCAATATAGCATCTTCCTCAGCTTTCGGAACGGTGACCGTAGCTTTTAACATTTCATCAGGAACAATATATCTTCTCCCTTTGATTTGAATACTGCTGATTGTCCACTCTTTATCATTACCCGTTCTAGTAAGTCCATATACATACTCTGACTGGTCATCCAGCTTGAAGGGACCCTTGATCATATGTGTGGTTTCAATCGTATGAACAGCCGCTTCATTCGATTTCAAATCAATGATATCTAACTGGTCTACCGACAATGTAGAATCATAAGTATCCATCTGGCTTTTTAACTCAGGGCCCACCTGAGCAAGCGGAGATTTAGGATCAATAAGGCCCATTAATTCGTCAAAGCTCTCTTTATTATAGTATTCTACATATTTCTCGAAGAAAGCTGCAATTTCCTTAGGATCACCCGCTTGTTGCTTGGATTCGATCACAACAGTACTGTTTTTGGCATCCCACTTAACGCTGCTGCCCGTTGCTTCGCCCACAAACCGCAAGGGTACATAAGTTACATTGTTAATCACCTTTGGAGCGGAAGTCAGCAACTTAAGATTACCGTTTACTGTGGCTTGCTTGCTGCCAACCTTAAGTTTGATAACGAGGCCTTCTTTTGTGCCTGTAATCGAGCCTGTTTTTACATCCCACTCGATGGTTAACCCAAGGCTTTCAAAAATGGTCCGCAAGGGCAGAAGGATTGTTCCATGATCATTAACAGGTGCTGAACTGCTGTTCAACTTCTTCTGATCTAACTGAACCGAAATCGGTTTTTCGGAAGCAAATGCAGGCAAACCGATCATGCTCGATAATAAGAGGGAGGCTAAAAGACTGGGTATTAATTTCATTGTTGGCTAATCTCCTTTGGGTATTATAGATAGGGGTATGCACCTTTTTAATCATATTTCAAAAAGAAAAGGGTTTACAGATACAGTGGTAGGTATTTACAATTAAGAAATATTGTGCTTGATTCTTGTTTAATCCTGGCTTTATTGAAAAGATCAGTACAGGAATGTTATATTATGAAGAGAGAAAGTGAAATGTTTCACATAAATGGACAATTGATTATCAGGGGGCTCACTTATTTTGTTCATTACCTTAAAAAAGACAAGAACGTGGTGTTCACCGGACGATCTGAAAGAAGAGCAGAGGTGCTCCTTTCAACCTTATGAAGCTAACAACAAAGGGATTTACGATTCTAGTCCTTTACATACGCCAACTTTACCGGAGGATGATATAAAGTCCATCTATCAAAAGGCCATGATTTTGTCTATCCGCCAAGAGATGGTTAAAATTTGTGAATATATTTCACTTTCATTTGTTGTTTTTTTAACGGATGAGAATGGGAACATTCTTGATTTGGTATGCTCTTCGTTGGATATGCAAGAGGACATGAATAAGGCTGGACTGGGTGCAGGAGTAAGTTTGTCTAAGCTGTATTCCGGTCTAAATGCGGTGTCGCTGGCTATGGAAATGAACTGTATTGGAGTCGTAAGAGGTGAGGAACATTCGGATTCTACCTTTAAAGACTGGAATTGTGTGTGTGCCCCATTGCAGCTGGACGGAATTGTAAGGGGTTACGTAGATATTTCTTTCAACAGAGGCCAACAAATTGAGTTCGCCATTCCTTTTATCAAGCAGATCGCGGAGAATGTAACTCAGAAATGGATGAATAGAAATTCGGAGATACAGCAATCTCGATTGGAAGTCAGTTTTCACGAATATAAGCTTACTGCTAGAGAGAAGGATGTAGCTCATTTGTGGATACAGGAAAAAAGCGCATTGCACATCTCCAGTATGCTAGGCATTAGTGAAGGAACGGTTCGAAATGTGGTGAAGAGTATTTATACCAAGATGAATGTGAATGAGAGGCGCCAGTTTGCTAAAAAACTTGTTCAATAGCACATAAAATGACCCCAAAGCTGTAGCTTTGGGGTCATTTTTAATTATTGTTAAGCTTAACGGACACAGCAGACGCTATTTGCTGCAATTACCTGAATTTCTTATCTATGCGGACTCAGGAGGTTTAATTACAAGAATTCGGCTATAAATAGCCACGTATTCATAAATAACGGCATCTGTGTCCGCATAACTTACTTATCGAGCAATTTATAGACAATAAGGGATCTGGAGTCCGCATAGGTGTAAAAGCGAATCGACAAAGGTACCGGTCAGAGACGGGGCGAGCAACCAACCAGGCCGTAACATCAAGTGATTCCTGCCGCGACATTAATGCGCCTCGCAAGAGGAAAGAAAAGGAAGCCAAATCCCGTGCTTTTGGACGAAGGCCAAGAAAGTTGCAGAGAACTTGGTGCGGCAATGAATCCTCTGGTGTAAGGGGAATGGTATGGTTGGAACGAGGGGGCAGTGAACTCGGGAGACCCTCCCCTGCACCGAAAGGAAAAGGTAAAGGGGCACTCTATAAGCCCAGAAGGTGAAGCTTATTCAAATTTTCACGGTAGTGACTCCTGAGTCTTAACTTAATATCTTAAGTTCATCTTATACAAGTGTTCTTTTGATATTGTTTAACAAATCCTTTGATTAGAAAACCTAGTAATGAGGGCAGCATTACAAATCTATAACGTCTGCTTTTTTTAATATGATGTAAATTATGTTGTATAACAGAAATGAGATGGTGATAGTAAGCAAAGGAATGATATCCACATTTGTTTTTATAAATTTGTACCCCACAGAAAGCAAGACGGAGTAAGTCAATATAATGAAGAATGCGAAGTTAGCACCAAATAGTATTAAAGAAATCAAAGCCATAAGAATGCCTAGAAATAAAGTCAAATTTCGGAGCCGAATCATCATATTGATACTCCTTTCGGTTCTGATATACTAGCTGAGAATTTTTTCTATTATAGATCCTACGCTATAACCCAGTTGATAAGAATGTTCTACGAGATTAGTAGCGCCGATAATAAGATAGGTAATGCCTTTAAGCATTAGGAACAGAATAGGTAAAATAAGCATCGGACCTAATTTAGCTGCCAGCTTATCCAAATCGTCTTTTTTTATCATAGTTTCATCTCTCCCCGAAAAGGTGTACACTCAATTCCCCGTACTCTCATAACGTAATAGTCCAAGACGAAAAATACCATAGGCTGCTGCCGCACTTCCAATAGCCGCAACGGGAGCCAACATCCACCAGCCGGACCACTCGCTTTTTCCGAATATATAGGTCGCCGGATAATAGCTGATAAAGGCATAAGGCAGGGCCGTAGAGATGAAAATACGTATGGCCTGAGGAAATAAAGTGATTGGATATTTGGCCAGGTCAGCGAGATTATGCACCATTAGCGGGAAGGCATTGCGGGCATTACGAATCCAGAATGCAGCGGAGTTGCCGGCCAAATTAATGGATACACGGATAATTACTGCTGTGATGAGAAGCAACAGGATAATAGCGATTTTAGTCAATGACCATTCCAAATTACTATGTACAAGAGACTGCCAGACAATAACCCCGCCGATAAGTACATTACCCAGGCCGTTAATTCCAATTCCCGTGCAAAAGATCTGAAGAACAACAGGAACAGGACGAAGCAGATACCGATCCAGCTCTCCCTGGTTTACCAATCTGCTCATTCTCCAAGTCCCTTCAAAGAAAAGGGAAGCAATCCCCTCCGTAAGAAAGATCATCGCGTACATAAAGGTTACCTCCCAGAATTTCCAGCCGTTAATGTCGGGTATCCGGTCATAAATAACCCAGAGAAAGATAAATCCTAGAACCTGTGTCAATGCGGCGGAAAACATGAGAATGTAGAAATCCTTATTATATTCCAGGATGGCTTTTAGCTGTTGTGAATACATTTTTTTGTACAAGTAGAACATACGTGACAAAGACATCGTAAAATTCTCCCTTCTAACCCCCATGAATGGTGACCTGGCGAACGGCCCAGTTCCACATGAATTTTCCCGCAATCCATAAAGCGACTCCCCAGAAGCATTGAATACCAATCAGCTTCAAGGCTTCCCATGATTCAGCTTGTTGCAGAAAAATCATAGTAGGGGTGTGAATGATACTCTGGAAGGGCAGCCATAAAGCCAGCTTTTCCAGCCAACCCGGGAAAAAAGCTAAAGGTACCAAAGCACCGGATAATAAATTCGTGAGCGCGATGCGTGTCCAGACAATTCCGAGGGAACCTGTTGACCAGAAGCATAACAAAGCTGCCAGATAAACAACGCCAAATTTCACGAGCATAGCTGCCAGTAGACTCACGGCGAATAACCCGTATACAAGAGGAGAATGGGGGACGCTGACTCCTGAAGTAAACAATAGGAACACACCAATCAGAACGGCGCTTAGTGTTCCTTCTAACAGACTTGAGCCTAAGGTCTCAGCGAAGCGGGCGGTCTGAAAATCAATAGGCTTCAGCAGGTCGGCGGCGACACTCCCGTCCAGTATTTTTCCGGAAATCGAAGTTTCAGAATACCAGGATAATACTGCATTGGCTAAGAAGGTAACAAGCAAATAGGTTTTCATCTGATCCCAAGTATATCCGCCCAAGGACTCGCGTCCGCTGTAAATACCGTGCCATAAAAAGTAGATCGCCAACAGATTCAAGAAGTTAGCCAGAAAACCAATCACGTAAGAAATCCGGTAGGCCAAAATGTTTTGCAATGAACGGTTGGCAATGCTGCTGTATTTCTTAATCCTGATTACAGACATGACACTAGTTCTCCTTCACTGTTCCTGCTTGAATTCAGGTTCAGCTTGCCGTCATATACGGATTTGATGACTTGCTCGATACTCGCATCTTCCATACGGAAATCCACCACTTCACCATGCTCCATCACCCGGCTTACCACCTCGCTTGCAGTATACTTATACCGGTCAAAGGATATGGAAAACTCCAGCTCGCTTTGGATATCCAGCTTCATCCCGTCACTTTGCTTCAGCTTCCGAAATAGATCTGGCATGGGAGAGCTCACTTGGAAGAAGATCACTCGTTCGGTAGCAAACCGGGATTTGACTTCCTGTAAACTTCCGTCATAAATAATGGAGCCGTGATCTATAATGATCAGCCGTTTACATAAATCCTCAATGTCGCCAAGATCATGAGTAGTGAGCATAACCGTGGTCTGCTGTTCCAGATTAATCTTCTTGATGAATTCACGGATTTTTTGTTTGACGGATACATCAAGACCAATAGTGGGTTCATCCAGATATAGAATCGGCGGATTATGTAATAATGAAGCGGCCAGGTCCGCACGCATGCGTTGACCCAGGGACAGCTTTCTTGCAGACAAGTGAATAAATTCATTCATACCCAGAAGTTCGATAAACTGATCGAGGTTAGTCTTATACACCGACTCCGGTATTTGATAAATATCCTTCAATAAAGAAAAAGACTCCGTAATAGGGATATCCCACCACAGCTGTGTGCGTTGTCCGAAGACGGCTCCGATCTGCGCGGCATTCTGCATCCTATTTTTATGGGGACTGATGCCGTTTACGGTCACGGTGCCCGAAGAAGGGACCAATATTCCCGTTAACATTTTGAGCGTGGTTGATTTACCTGCTCCGTTCGGCCCCACATAAGCGACCGTCTCACCGGTTTCAACTGTAAGGTCCAACGGCTGTACGGCTACCTTCTCTATATGTTTAGGGATAAATAAATGTTTGACTGAACCTTTCAGTCCGGGTTCCTTCACAGCTTGCATGAACGACTTAGACAGCTGCCTTGCTTCAATAATACTCAAAGGAAAACCTCCTCAGGAATAAGCGCTTCCAAAATAATCATTCAAAAAATATAGCATAGTCATCTTGTCGAAAACTATCAGATTATAGCGAAGGGATTAAGTCTTTTTGGTGATATTCCGGGGCGACCTTATCCTTACGGACTGTAAAGACCTTATTTTGAGTTATCCCACGAAAATTACAATTATGCGGACACAGGGGCCTTTATTTGTGCTCAAACCACGGAATGGAGTGGGTATCTTTATAGATAAGCGCGTCCCAGTCCGCATAGTAGCAAAATGAGAGGATATGGAGCAAATAGCGGCTTCTGAGTCCGTTTGGTAAGATTGGTTTCAAATAGAGCAGACATAGATAAAAGCAGCTAATCCGCAGGTCATAATAATCACCGGGATGGGCCGCTTCACAAACCATATCATGCTCATGTTCAATATTTCTTTTGAGACTTTGAATATGAAAAATTGAGTGTATTATAGACGATTACATAGAAGAGTAAAAAGATCGTTATATCGAAAAATAATCTAAAAAAATCAAATTTTTCATCAAATAAGTGATATTCGAAGTTAACCATTTTCAGAAATAATTTCGAAAATATGCAAGCTAGAACGATAGATGTCATTAGTAGTTTACTTTTTTTCATAATCATAAAAGGGGTTCCTCCATACTATTCATTAAAGCTGTGTGATTTAATATATTCTATACAAATGAACGATCATAGAAATATCCTCTGCTGTATATTTTCATTTTCCGAATAGTATGGTATGGCGATTCATTGAATGTACTAATATATTTTTAAAAAAGCGGCTAATCCCTAAAGTCTAATGAAGACTTTCGGATTAGCCGCTTAAATTTCATCTATTTATCTACTTAGTTCATCCGCAAGAGCAATTCAACACCGGCTTACGGGCTGCCTGCGTCTCATCCAAACGGCTGATCTCCGTTGTATGAGGGGCGTTGATGACTACTTCCGGCGTTTCTTGTGCTTCCTTCACAATCTGGATCATCGTCTCGATGAAACCGTCGAGTGTTTCCTTACTTTCGGTCTCAGTAGGCTCAATCATCATGCATTCTTCCACGGTTAGCGGAAAATACACGGTTGGCGGATGGTAACCGAAATCAAGCAGGCGTTTGGCTACATCCAGCGTGCGGACGCCATATTGCTTAAGGTTTTTGCCGGACATTACAAATTCATGCTTACATACTCCCGGATACGGAATTTCAAAGTAAGGCGCCAAGCGGTGCATCATATAGTTGGCGTTCAGCACAGCGTTCTCTGACACCTCGCGAAGACCATCCGGTCCATAGGTGCGAATATAGGCGTAAGCACGGACCAGAATACCAAAGTTACCGTAAAAAGCCTTAACGCGACCGATTGATTCAGGGCCGCCGAAGTCGAGTGAGAAGCTGCCGTCTTGCGTTTTAGCTACCGTAGGTTGTGGAAGGAAGGGAATCAACCTTGCTTTTACGCCAACAGGACCGGCTCCCGGGCCACCACCGCCATGCGGTGTACTCATCGTCTTGTGTAGATTCAAATGGACTACGTCAAAGCCCATATCTCCGGGACGGGTGATGCCCATAATCGCGTTGGAGTTCGCACCATCGTAATAGAGCAGGCCGCCAGCTTCGTGCACAATAGCCGCAATCTCTACGATTTGCGTCTCGAACAATCCTAATGTACTTGGGTTCGTCAGCATCAATGCTGCGGTATCACTACCAACTGCTGCTTTCAATGCTTCAAGATCAACCATCCCTTTATCATTAGAAGGAATCGTTACGGTATCCAGCCCAGCTGCAGCTGCGCTGGCAGGATTGGTACCGTGTGAGGAATCGGGCACGATGACCTTGGTACGGGTCTCACCGCGGCTTTCATGGTAAGCGCGAATCATCATCAGTCCGGTCCATTCCCCATGAGCCCCAGCGGCTGGCTGAAGGGAGACGGCATCCATACCTGTCAGCGCTGCCAGATCATTTTGCAGGGTGTACATTAACTCAAGCGCCCCTTGGATACTTTCTTCCGGTTGATACGGATGAATCTTGGCCAGACCGGGGAATCGGGCAACATCCTCATTGATCTTCGGATTATATTTCATCGTACAAGAACCGAGCGGATAAAAGCCGTTGTCTACACCGAAGTTGCGGCGTGAAAGAGCGGTGTAGTGGCGAATTACATCGACTTCAGACACTTCAGGCAAAACCACCGGTTGGCTGCGCAGCAGACCCGTCGGAATCAAGGATTCGATGCTTAGGTCTTGCGGTACATCGCACTGTGGCAGGGAATAGGCCGAACGGCCGGGACGACTTAATTCAAAAATCAGAGTTTGTTCCGGTTTCATATACAGCCCTCCAATGCATTTGCGAATTGGTCAATTTCTGCTTTGCTTCTCTTTTCCGTTACGGCAATCAGCATATGTCCGGCCAGTTCTGGATAATCCCGACCAAGATCGTAGCCGCCGAGATAGCCTTCCTTAAGCAACTTGGAATTAATGGACTTCACATTGCTTCCTTCAGGAAGCTTCAATACAAATTCATTGAAAAACGGAGTAGAGAAGGTGCGTTCAGCACCACTTAACTCGCTAAGCTTGCTGGCGGCATAATGACTCTTACGTATATTTAGCTCACCAACCTCGCGCATGCCTTCCTTGCCCATAACGGATAAGTAGACAGATGCGCAAAGTGCCAGCAGTGCCTGATTGGAGCAAATGTTGGAGGTCGCTTTCTCGCGGCGGATATGCTGTTCACGAGCTTGTAGAGTAAGAACGAAGCCGCGCTTGCCATTACGGTCAACGGTCTGACCTACGATACGGCCCGGCATACGGCGCATCAGCGGTTCGGCTACGGCGAAGAAGCCGCAGGTTGGTCCGCCAAGAGATGCCGGGATGCCGAGCGGTTGCGCATCGCCAACAACAATGTCGGCACCCAGCTTGCCCGGGGTTTCCAGAACGCCGAGGGCGATCGGATTCGCGCTGACGACAAGCAAACCTTTCACCGCATGAATTAACGGCTCGATCGCGCTCAGATCCTCTATGCTGCCGAAGAAATTCGGTGATTGCACCAGCACTGCCGCTGTATCGCCATCTATAGCTTCAGCCAATTTTGCCAGATCGGTAACTCCGTCTTTATAGTCAATCTCTACGACATCCAATCCCCAGGCATTGGCTGAAGTGCGCAGTACCTGCCGTGCTTCGGGATGGACTGTGCGCGAGACAATTAGTTTTTTTCGTTTTGTCGCACCAGCTGCGAGGACCGCTGCTTCCGCGAAAGCTGTAGCCCCATCGTACATACTGGCGTTAGCTACTTTCATACCGGTCAGCTCGCAGATATAGGATTGGAATTCAAAGATTGCCTGAAGCTCCCCTTGGCTAATCTCCGGCTGGTAGGGAGTATAGGCCGTATAGAATTCGGAGCGGGAAATCACATGATTAATCACAACAGGGATATGGTGATCATAGAGTCCGGCACCCAAAAAGCTTGCGTGAGTGTCAAAGTTCGCATTTGCATCAGCCAGTTCTTTCATATGGCGCAGCAGCGCGTATTCATCAAGGGCTTCCGACATCGGCATGGTTCCTTGATAGCGGACGGCTTGAGGGATATCCGTGAAGAGCTCCTCAATGGATTGAATCCCGACGGTTTCCATCATCTCTTTGCGGTCTTGTTCAGTCATCGGCAGATAACGGTGCTTCATTGCGGATTCACTCCTTGGCTTTTTTTATAAAAAGGGGCCTTAATCACAACAGCCTTCAACTGCTTTCCCCTGATTTCCACATAAACCTCAGTGCCTAGTTCACTGTACGCTGTATCCAGCAAAGCCAGCCCTAAATTGCGTTTGAGCGTGGGGGACTGGGTTCCTGTAGTGACTTCTCCTATTTTCATCCCATCGGCGTATACCGGATAATGCGAGCGCGGAATGCCGCGGTCAATCATTTCCAGACCCACGAGGCGGCGGGGAAGACCGGTTTCTTTTTGCTGCAAAAGAGCATCACGCCCGATGAAATCGGCATTGTCTAGCTTCACGAAGAACTGAACTCCAGCTTCGAGGGGCGTAATATCGGCGGAAAGTTCCTGGCCGTACAAGGGAAGTTTTGCTTCAAAACGCAGCGTGTCACGCGCGCCCAGACCGGCAGGAGTAAGACCAAAAGGTGCACCAGCTGCCAGCAGACCGTTCCACAACGTTTCGGCAGTATCCAGCGGCGCGTAGATTTCAAAACCGTCCTCGCCGGTATATCCGGTACGGGATAGAAGAACCTCTACTCCGCAGACGCTTGCTTTTTCGATGAAATGGAACGGCTTGAGCTCAGCCAAGGAAACATCGGTTACTGTAGCGAGAATTTTTTCAGCCAAGGGACCTTGCAACGCCAACAGCAGCGTCTCGTCAGAGACATTGGTGAGCGTTACATCCCCGAAATCCGCGGTAAGGTGATCCTGCAACCATTGAAAATCCTTGTCGATGTTGGATGCATTCACAACAAGCATGTAACGGCCTTCTCCCAAACGGTACACGAGCAGATCGTCAACTACACCACCATCCGGATAACAAAGAAGCGTATACTGTGCGCCTCCATCGAGGAGACGGGTAACATCGTTGGTTGTCATTTTTTGAATAAAAGATTCCGCTCCTGCCCCTGACACCATGAACTCGCCCATATGCGATACATCGAACAGGCCGGCCTTTTGCCGAACCGCCTCATGTTCCTTCACGATACCTGTAAACTGAACCGGCAGCTCCCAGCCTCCGAAATCAATACATCTGGACTCCGGAAAAGCGGAGTAGAGGTCATAAAAAGGCGTTCTTTTCAAAGTATCCATGTCGTCACTCCCCTTGGTCTGATTACATACAAAAAAGGACAGGCAGAAGAGAGATATGCAATAAACCGCATATAATCATCTTCCGCTCTGTCCTTTGTACCTGAGAGTTACCCTGTTCCACATGAGTGGGCAGGTTTCCCCGTTGGTGATCGGGCGTCTAAGTGCACGCCTAATGCTCTCCAGAGATGCGTCCGGCAAAGGTCCTTTTGCCTGAGAGATTCACCCATCCCGGGCTTACTCCTTCGGCGCCGTCTTCAAGAGACAGTCTCTCCCTATGCCATCATTCGCAACAACGTTAATATTCTACTGACTCCATTAAAACGGGTAGACTCCTCTGCTGTCAACAAAAAAACGTCAAAAAGATGACAAATTTAAAATTCCTGTCAGCTATATTGACATTGAGAGGCGCGATAACTTAGGCTATAACTAATTTTACAACTCCAATTTTGGAAAAGAGGCGGCTTGGGAATGAGTGAAGTCTTAGACAATCTGCTTTACAGTGATGAGCATGAATGGGCACAGCAAGCAGAAGGACGCGTAGTACGAATTGGGATTACGGATCATGCTCAGCATTTGCTAGGTGACATTGTGTTTGTGGAGTTTCCTGAAGTGGGGGCTAGTATAACTGCAGGCGACAGTGTAGGCAGCATCGAGTCCGTGAAGACGGTATCTGAATTATATTCCCCGATAACGGGAACGGTGACCAAGATTAACGAAACCTTGGAGACCAGTCCGGAGCTTATTAACGACCAGCCTTACGGCGGGGGATGGATTTTTGAAGTGGAGATTGATGGCGAATTTGCTGACGTGGCGGGTCATTTGCTTGATGCTGCTGCTTATCGGGCTTTGGTGGGAGAGTAACAGTTGTAAATAATGGGGAATTGACAGGACTCAGGATTCTATAGGACTCACCAGGACTCACCAGGACTCACCAGGACTCACCAGGACTCACCAGGACTCACCAGGACTCACCAGGACTCTAGGGGAATTTCTCTTAAAGTCCTGTTTTTTTGCTTTTGGAGCACGCAAAAAATCCTGCAAAAAGTACAACAATTCAGAGTGTGAGGGCCAGATTAGGCTGGAATCCTGCACAAAGTACAACAATCCAGCGTGTGAGAGCCAGATTAGGCTGGAATCCTGCACAAAGTACAACAATCCAGCGTGTGAGAGCCAGATTAGGCGGAAATCCTGCACAAAGTACAACAATCCAGAGTGTGAGGGCCAGATTAGGCTGAAATCCTGCACAAAGTACAACAATTCAGAGTGTGAGGGCCAGATTAGGCGGAAATCCTGCACAAAGTACAACAATTCAGCGTGTGAGGGCCAGATTAGGCGGAAATCCTGCACAAAGTACAACAATTCAGCGTCTGGGGGCCAGATTAGGCGGAAATCCTGCACAAAGTACAACAATTCAGCGTCTGGGGGCCAGATTAGGCGGAAATCCTGCACAAAGTACAACAATCCAGAGTCTGAGGTCAGATTAGGCTGGAATCCTGCACAAAGTACAACAATCCAGCGTGTGAGAGCCAGATTAGGCGGAAATCCTGCACAAAGTACAACAATCCAGAGTGTGAGGGCCAGATTAGGCTGAAATCCTGCACAAAGTACAACAATTCAGAGTGTGAGGGCCAGATTAGGCTGAAATCCTGCACAAAGTACAACATTCTCCTACAGCATGCCGCTCCAGTATTCAGGTCTTTAATTTACTACCTCTTGCAACTGCCGAAGAACGATAATCTCAACACGGCGGTTTTTTTGGCGTCCGGCTTCAGTTGTATTACTGACGGCCGGGCGTGTGTCTGCATATCCTGCATACTGGAACTCATCTGGATTAAGATGCTGCTTTTCCAGGAAAAAGCGTAATACGGACAGCGCACGGGCACCGGACAGCTCCCAGTTGTCCTCATATTCAGACGTGGATAATACTAGCGTATTATCCGTATGACCTTCAATGCTCACCACCGCACCAATACCATTGAATAAGCCGGACAGTTTCTGAAGCACAGGGAGGGAAGGAGACTTCAGAGCGGCATCACCGACATCGAACAGGAAGCGGTCACTCATCTTTATGGCGATACCTTGCGGTTTATCTTCTACAAAGATTTGGTCCCCCAAATTATTGTCCTGTACATACTTCGTGATGACCCCGACCAGTTCGGCAAGTCGAGCTTCCTGTTCTTTAAAAGCAAGCTCACGAGCCGTAGGCACAGCAGTCTCAGAGGGAACTTCAGCACCGCTCCCCGCAGGCCCCTGCCCACTGCTCGCAGAACCATCAGTCCCACTCCCTGAATCGTTCCCAGTACTCCCACCAGATGCATTACCCGATGACTGTCCTGCCGCTCCTCCCGAGTTGCTTGCAGGGGTCTGCCCCTGTGTAGAATCAAGAATCCCTGTTCCCCCGTCCAGTGCAGGATTGCCGGATCCGAAGGTTTCGGATAACGAATCCGTTACAATTCCGTATTTATTGCCGTCCAAGCTGCTCATCGCGTATAAAATGACGAAAAAAATCAATAGCAATGTAATCAGATCCGCGTAGGTAATCATCCAACGATCTCTGACTTCCTGTACAGGACCCCGTGTATTTCTGCGCCCCCGTTGTCTCATAGGAACCCTCTTTTTACGTCGTCAAGTTCCTCGGACCGGGAGTCAGATAGAAACGAACCTAGCTTTTTTCGGATGAGCATTGGATGTTCTCCATTTTGCAGGGAAAGGATGCCGACGAGCAGCATTTCCAGTACATGTATATGGCTCTGGCCGCGCGATTTAATTTTGGAGGCGATGGGTAAAAAAATAAGATTAGCACTAGCTACTCCGTATAGGGTTGCGGTAAAAGCAACAGCGATAGAAGGGCCGAGATGGGAGGGATCGGTTAGATTGCCCAAGACACGAATAAGGCCCATAACGGTACCGATAATGCCCATAGTTGGTGCGTATCCGCCAGCGGCTTCGAAAATTTTGCTGTAGCTTTCATATTTCAACTCCATAGCGTCCATTTCTAGTTCAAGAATCTGCCGTACCTGATCCGGATCGGTCCCGTCCACAACCAACTGCAGTCCTTCCCGTGTGAAAAAGTGGGGATGCTCTTCAGCCCTCTGCTCCAGAGCCAGAACACCGCCACGGCGGGTAATCGCAGCCAAAGCGATGATTTCTTCCACCTTTTCCGATCTGTCTTCTTTATGACGCCCAAAGGCCAAACGAAGAGCGGCAGGGATCGAACGCAGCTTGGAGGCGGGGAAACTGATTAATATCGCAGCCAGGGTACCGCCAAATACAATTAATGCGGCGTTGGGCTGAAACAATCCAGAGAGACTTCCTCCTTCCCAAAAAAAGCCGCCAATGAGAGCCGCCAGTCCGGCCAAAATGCCGATTACTGAGGTAATATCCATTTATATTGCTCCTATTCTGATCTATATTATGGTTTGCAACGTTCTAAGCAACAATGTATAATGAACGGGAACAAGTATTCTTATATTGTATATTTTTCACTATCGTATGGAGATCATTAATTAAGACAACAATTGAATAAGATACCTTAGGATTCTAAGGGGATCTTTCTTACGGAATAGGATTGGAAACTATTGTCTAGCAGGAGATATTCCTGTTATATTTATATATTACTATATTTTAGATGTTTAAGGGGAGACGGACAAATGAGCGATATTGTCATCAGTAAGCAGACTTTTGAACTGGAGTCCGAATACACACCCCAGGGCGATCAGCCACATGCCATAGAGGAATTGCTAGAGGGCATCCGTTCGGGCAAGAAGCATCAGACGCTGCTGGGAGCGACGGGTACAGGTAAGACTTTTACTATCGCGCAAATGATTTCCAAGCTTAATCGTCCTACGCTTGTAATTGCGCACAACAAAACCTTGGCTGCGCAGCTTGCAAGTGAGTTCAAGGATTTCTTTCCTAAAAATTCAGTAGATTACTTTGTGAGTTATTACGATTACTATCAGCCGGAAGCCTATATCCCTTCCTCTGATACCTATATTGAGAAAGACTCCAGTATTAATGAGGAGATTGATAAGCTGCGTCACTCGGCGACCAGTTCACTGTTTGAACGGCGAGATATTATTATTGTAGCGAGTGTATCTTGCATTTACGGCCTCGGTTCGCCGCAGGAGTACGGCAGTCTCTTATTGTCGCTTCGAGTTGGCATGGATAAGCCTCGCAGTCAGATTCTTAGCCGACTTGTGGATATTCAATATCAGCGCAATGACATCAATTTTGTGCGCGGAACCTTTCGTGTGCGCGGGGATGTGGTAGAGATCTTCCCGGCATCCCAAGGGGAGCATGCGATTCGTGTAGAACTGTTCGGAGATGAGATTGAGCGAATTACGGAGATTGATGTACTTACAGGTGAATTGATAGGGGAACGCGATCATGTTGCTATTTTTCCGGCGTCTCACTTTGTAACGAAGGAAGAGACGATGCGGGTCGCGCTAGTTAATATTGAAAGAGAATTGGAAGAACGTTTGGCCGTGCTGCGGGATTCAGGTAAGCTGCTGGAGGCCCAGCGGTTGGAGCAGCGGACACGTTATGATATTGAGATGATGAAGGAAGTTGGCTTTTGTTCGGGGATTGAGAATTACTCCGGTCCGCTGACCTTTCGTGAGCCTGGTGCAACGCCGTATACTTTGATGGACTATTTTCCGGAAGATATGCTTATCGTCGTCGATGAATCCCATGTAACGCTCCCGCAGATTCGAGGGATGTATAACGGTGACAGAGCGCGTAAGACGGTTCTGGTAGAGCATGGCTTCCGCTTGCCGTCTGCACTGGATAACCGACCGCTGCAGTTTGAGGAATTCGAAGATAAGGTAGGGCAGATTGTCTATGTATCGGCTACGCCTGGACCTTATGAGATGGAGCATTGCGACACAATGGTTCAGCAAATCATCCGCCCAACCGGTCTGCTAGACCCTATTATTGAAGTTCGTCCGACCGAAGGACAGATCGATGATCTCATTGCAGAAATTCGCCTGCGGATTGAGCGGGATGAGCGTGTACTGATTACTACGCTGACTAAGAAGATGTCTGAGGACCTTACGGATTATTTGAAGGAAATCGGCATTAAGGTTCGCTATTTACACTCGGACATCAAGACGTTGGAGCGTATGGCTATTCTCCGGGATTTACGTCTGGGAACCTTCCATGTGCTGATCGGGATTAACTTGCTCCGGGAAGGACTGGATTTGCCTGAAGTATCCCTTGTAGCCATTCTCGATGCTGATAAGGAAGGGTTCCTCCGTTCGGAGCGGTCATTGATTCAGACGATTGGCCGTGCGGCCCGTAACTCTGAGGGCAGAGTCTTGCTTTACGGTGACAAGATTACAGATTCAATGGAAAAAGCTATTAGTGAAACGGCCCGTCGGCGTGAGCTGCAGATTGCGTACAATGAGAAGCACGGGATTACACCTACGACAATTAATAAAAAAGTCCGTGAGATCATTGAAGCAACGAAGGTTGCGGAATCCAAAGCGGATTACCTTACAGGGGTGGGCGGCAAGCTGAATAAGAAAGAGCGTCAGAGCCTGATGCAGCGTTTGGAAGCCGAGATGAAGGATGCCGCCAAGAACCTGCAATTCGAACGTGCTGCCGAGCTTCGTGATGCTCTCCTGGAGCTTCGGGCTGAGTAGAAGGGCCGTTCTTTTTCAATAAATCAGAGTGCCCGCGTTGAACGCGGGATCGAAATGTAGAGGAGATGTTACACCGTTGGCGATCGAAAATATAATAATTAAAGGCGCAAGAGCGCACAATCTAAAGAACATTGACGTAACGATACCCCGTGACCGCTTCGTTGTGCTGACGGGGCTTAGTGGTTCGGGCAAGTCCTCGCTTGCATTCGATACTATTTACGCGGAAGGGCAGCGGCGGTATGTAGAGTCACTATCAGCTTATGCGCGCCAATTCTTGGGGCAAATGGAGAAGCCGGATGTCGATTCTATTGAAGGCTTATCCCCGGCGATTTCCATCGATCAAAAAACAACCAGCCGCAATCCGCGGTCTACCGTTGGAACGGTGACAGAAATTTATGACTACCTGCGTCTGCTCTTTGCACGTGTCGGTCATCCCCACTGTCCAGAGCATGGCATTGAAATTACTTCCCAGACTGTAGAGCAAATGGTAGACCGTATTATGCAGTATCCTCAGAAGACCCGGTTGCAAATTCTTGCTCCGATTATCTCAGGACGTAAAGGCGAGCATAAGGGACTCTTTTCTGATATTTCCAAGCAAGGTTTTGTACGCGTACGTGTAGACGGTGAACAGCGGGATCTGTCTGAAGATATTGAACTTGAAAAAAACAAGAAACATACGATTGAAGTAGTGGTTGACCGGATTGTCATCAAGGATGATGTAGAAACCCGATTGACCGACTCTTTAGAGACAGCCCTCAAGCTCTCCGGGGGACAAATCATCGTAGATATTATAGATCAAGAAGAGCTGTTATTCAGCGCTAGCTTTGCTTGTCCAGTGTGCGGATTCAGTATTGAAGAGCTGGCCCCGCGGATGTTCTCATTTAACAGCCCATTTGGTGCCTGTACAGAGTGCGACGGTCTTGGAGTAAAGATGGTGGTCGATCCTGATCTTCTTATACCGGATCCCGGCAAATCCATTGAAGATGGTGCCTTTCTGGCTTGGACAGGCAGTACATCGAATTACTATCCGCAGTTTCTCAAATCGGTTTGTGAGCACTTTAAGATTCCTCAGGATATCCCTGTAAGTTCATTGACACCTGATCATATGAGCAAGCTGTTGAACGGCACTGGCAGTGAGAAGATCCGTTTCCGTTATGAGAATGATTTTGGTCAGAAGAAGGATGCAATGGTGGCCTTTGAAGGGATCATTCCGAATCTGGAACGCCGGTATCGTGAGACGGCCTCTGATGGAATTCGAGAGTTTATAGAAGGTTTCATGAGCGCCAAACCTTGTCATGTATGTAAAGGTAAACGTCTTAAGAAAGAAATATTGGCGGTGACAATTAACACGCAGAATATTGCCAATGTTACAGATCTTTCGATAGGCGACTGCCAGGAGTTCTTTTCGAATATTGTACTCAGTGAGAAGGAAACAGCGATTGCTAATCTGATCCTCAAGGAAATTTCCAGCCGTCTAGGGTTTCTAGTGAACGTAGGTCTGGACTATTTGACGCTTAGCCGTGCAGCGGGCTCCTTGTCCGGCGGTGAAGCACAGCGGATTCGATTAGCGACACAGATTGGTTCCAGTCTGATGGGCGTATTGTACATTCTGGACGAGCCTAGTATAGGCCTGCATCAGCGCGATAATGACCGTTTAATTTCTACATTGGCTCATATGCGTGATCTGGGTAATACCCTCATTGTAGTTGAGCATGACGAGGATACGATGATGGCTGCGGATTATATCATTGATATCGGCCCTGGGGCAGGGATACACGGGGGTCAGGTTATCGCTCAGGGAACCCCGGAGCAAATTATGAATGATCCCAATTCCCTAACCGGTGAGTATTTGAGCGGACGTAAATTTATTCCCGTTACCTCTAAACGCCGTTCTACCGATGACCGGTGGCTGGAGATTCGTGGTGCCAAGGAGAACAATCTCAAGAACGTCAATGTTAAAATTCCAATGGGTGTCTTCACCGCAGTAACGGGGGTATCCGGTTCAGGTAAGTCATCTCTCATCAATGAGATCTTGTACAAGAGTCTTGCCCGTCAATTGAACAAAGCCGTTAAGATGCGTCCCGGTCTCCATAAGGAGATTCGCGGTCTGGAGCATTTGGATAAGGTTATTGATATCGACCAGTCACCGATTGGCCGCACACCGCGTTCCAACCCGGCAACCTACACCGGCGTGTTTGACGATGTACGCGATTTATTCTCCAAGACCAATGAAGCGAAGGTACGCGGGTTCCAAAAAGGTCGCTTCAGCTTCAATGTGAAGGGTGGACGCTGCGAGGCATGCCGCGGAGACGGCATCATCAAGATCGAAATGCACTTTTTGCCGGATGTTTATGTACCTTGCGAGGTATGCAAAGGCAAACGATATAATCGTGAGACGCTTGAAGTTAGATATAAAGGAAAAAACATATCCGATGTATTGGGAATGACCGTGGAGGATGCGACTGAATTCTTCAAGAATATCCCAAAAATTCACCGTAAAATGCAGACGTTGATGGATGTGGGTCTGGGTTATATTAACCTGGGTCAGCCCGGTACGACTTTATCCGGTGGCGAAGCCCAGCGTGTGAAGCTCGCCTCAGAGCTGTATCGCCGAAGCACAGGCAAGACGCTTTATATTTTGGATGAGCCAACTACCGGCCTGCATGTGGATGATATCGGTCGCTTGCTGGAGGTGCTGCACCGCTTGGTTGATTCGGGCGAATCCGTACTCGTTATTGAACATAATCTGGATGTCATTAAGACAGCGGATTACATTATCGATATGGGACCGGAAGGCGGAAGTGGCGGGGGTACAGTGCTTGCTACAGGAACACCAGAGCAGCTAATCAAAGTAGAAGCGTCATATACAGGGAGATATCTGAAGCCGGTTCTGATCCGCGATACCGAGCGCACGCAGGCGCTTGAACTGCAGACCGTTTCAGTTCATGATGCTTAAATTAAATAATAGAAAAGGGTCCCGGCAGCCATTTTCATGGCTTTTGGGACCCTTTCTTATGGAGTATCCATTCGTTAACTTAAAGTGGGAAAGGGAGAGTGCGATGCTCGTTGTTGCTGAGTTGTGCACATTCGATGACAGCGATAACATTCAAAGCTTCTTCTGCACTGACAGGGGAGGGGGCACCGGATACTATAGAACTATAAATGCCCTTATAGTAATCTTGGTAACGGCCGGGCAGGGTTCGAACACTTTCTCTAACCGTCAGCCCGCTTTTGTTCTCCCAGACAAGCATTCCGAAGTTTTCCTCTGAGTCTTCTCCATAGAAGGGGCTGCCGGGCCGACCTCCACCTTTTAAGGTTTCCTCTTGGGAGTCTAGGCCGTATTTACTGAAGCTTCCTTTATCTCCATGAACAAGAAAATGAGGTCCGGGCTCCTTCACTAGCATGCTGGAGTGCAGGATAACGCGCAGCCTATCATACTTCAAGGTAATGTGGAAATAATCATCCGCTTGAGCGCCTTCCCGCTGTGAGAGGATATCCCCTATGACATACTGGGGGTTGCCGAATAGAACTAGAGCTTGATCAATCAAATGTGCTCCTAAGTCATACAGCAGCCCTGAACCAGGAATCCCGCGTTCTCTCCAGCGGTCACGAACTTCACGCCGATACCGGTCAAAGTGTGCCTCATATGTAAAGACCCTGCCTAGTCTGCCGGAGTCAATGATCTCCCGCAGGGTAAGAAAGTCATTATCCCAACGGCGGTTATGATATACGCTGAGTAGAACTCCTTTGCTGCGGGCGAGGTCAATTAATTCTTTACCCTGCGCATAGGTTAAGACGAAAGGCTTCTCAACGACAACGTGTTTACCCGCTTCAAGGGCTTCCTTGGCAAGAGGAAAGTGAGCTTCGTTGGGGGCTGTGATAATGATAAGATCCACATCCTTGCGGTGGATGAGAATGGAATGTTCGGATTCCACAACAGCCTCAGGCAAGTCCTTTTTTACCAGTTCGGGTTTGGAGGAGGAGACCGCCGTGATCCGGAAGCCGCTAATAGTACCGAGTAGGGGGGCGTGGAATGTGGATGCGGAGAAGCCGTATCCAATCAGACCGACACGAACGTTGTGCATACCTTTCAGCTCCTTAGAAGTTGGGAATTAGTGGTGAAATGGGCATAAGTCAAGCATGTCCGTCGTAAGATTCAAAGAGAGACCCTTACGTTGATATATTAAGTAAAGAATATTACGTTGATACCCGCTGACTTGCACCTTGATAATTTAATATACTCATATGGTCAATGATTTATATCATCGTGGTTTGGGTTTTTGGGGTGTTTTTAAATTTTTTTTGCGACAAATACATAATTTTTAAGATTTTTCTATTGCGCGACCCAAATGGTAACGATAACATAGAAGATAATAAAGGGAACAAGAGGACTAGTGAATTTCACAAGCGAGCTTGCCTGACAAAACTTTTTTGAGGAGGTAACGCCATGCTGCTTGCAGAAGCCGTTGCAACAGGAGCATCCAAGTTCCATACGTTTGATGTATTCATGATTTTGTTCACCATTCTTATTCTGGTAGGATTGGTTCGATTACTTAAGGCTCCGCAAAAAAACAAATTCGCTATCGGTTTTGGAGCCGTCAGTCTGCTCGTATTTCTCATTTCCGATTATGCAATGGTTGTGAACTGGTTAAGTTAAACGAAATTATCTTTTAAAAAGATTTACACCCAAAAGACACCTTTAACGCTTCGGGCGATTGAAGGCGTCTTTTTTTACAATGAAGGATAAAGAGAGGGTTCGGTGAGGGGTATGGAGTTGGGCACAAAAAAGTTGGGGAAGAAGAGCGCTGTTCTGCTGCTGAGCGGATGGCTGTTCTGTACGGTTTGGACGGGAAGTGCTGCTGCAGAACCGACGGCAGTCAATAGGGAGGCTATGGTGCATGAGAGCCCGGCTCATCTGGTGATCCATGAAGTGGGCAGTGTGGCTGTTAACAAGAAGAAACCCACTGCTGCAGAGGATCTGATCCCGCAGATCATCAAGGACGTAACTCCGTCAGTAGTCGGCATTATCGGCAAGTCCTCAGGGGAGCGCTATGTCGGTGTGGACGAACGGTACAATCTGATGCATGGCTCCGGTATTATCGTAAAAAGCAACGGCTGGATCATAACCAATGCCCATGTGGTGAAGGATCTGCAGAACACAGTGGTGGTCACTTCTGACGGGAAGACATACAAGATCATAGATACCTATTTGGATGAGGTCAGTGATTTGGCGTTGATCAAAATTAATGCAGCCGCCCTGAAGCCTGCTAAGCTGGCCAAGTCTGCATCGAATGCCCGGGTAGGGGAGAAGGTTATTGCTATTGGAACGCCAATCTCTTTTGCCCTGCGCAGTTCGGCTACCATGGGTGTTATTAGCGGACTTAATCGTACGGTAGATGCCTCTTATCGTCTGATCCAGAGTGATACAGCAATTAACCCCGGCAATAGCGGAGGGCCTCTGATCAATATGAAAGGCGAAGTGCTGGGCATTAACAGCTTGAAATATTCCGCCATAGGCGTAGAAAATATGGGTTTTGCGATTCCTTCGGAAACCGTTCAATACATTATGAACCAGCTGTTCAAATATGGTGAAGTCAAACGTCCAAGCCTGGGGCTGGAGCTGGAAGCAAGCTGGTCCAGTCTGGTGGGTCTGCCTACAGAAGATCCGTTAACCGTGACGAAAGTAAACTCTTCAGGAGCACGAAAAGCAGGTATCCTCGAAGGAGATGTTCTGTACAGCATAGACGGTCACCGGGTGACCTCGAATGTGGATATCAATGAATTGTTTAAGGGATATGCACCGGGTAGTGTGGTACGGCTGATGATGCAGAGCGAGGGAGACATCGTTATCCGCAAGCTGGTGCTGGGTCAAGGAGACCCTGTAGTCACTGGAGAAGAGACTGAGACGGAAGAGGATTGATTACGAAAAGAACAGTGATCTAACAGGGGGAAATGAAGGATGAGGAAATTAAGCTTAACCCGGGGACTGCATACAATATTGGCGATGCTGCTTCTGCTGGCACTTGTACCAATAACCACAGTTCAAGCAGCAGCGAAGGATAAACTGGAGCTGCTTCTTAAGGTGGGTAGTACTACCGCAACCGTGAACGGAAAGACTATCAAGATCGTGAAGCCTTTTACCGAAAAGGGTACGGTGATGGTGCCGCTGGGTGTTTTTAAAAAGACTTTCGGAAGCACCGTCACTCTTGAACTAAATGATGTCGTTAAGGTTATGTTCGGTCCGCATACCGGTGCGATGACGATTGGCAGCCAAACCGCATGGAAGGATGGCGTAAAGGTGAAGCTAGATGCACCTCCGCGGATGGTTTCCGGTGTGCTGATGGTGCCTCTGCGTTTTGTGGCTGGAGTTATTGGGGCGGGTATTTCCTCGGGTAGCAAAGGTACGATTATGGTGAGTATGGCAGCGCCTTTAGAAGAGAACGGGAGTCCTAAAGACGATGGAATAGACAGTGGTGTAGGTAAAACCAAAGTTGGCAACAGCTACTATCAGTGGAGCATGAATTACCCGTCCGGTCTTATTGTAGGGGATAGCGGTGGGGATGAGAATGTAGCTACGTTCATGAGTTCTGAGAACCTCTACTATCTGGAGATACATGCTACCTTGCTGGAGGTTAAGGCGGATGTAGATGAAATGCTGGATCAGTTGGTTCGCAGCTCAGAGGAAAGCGGTGAGACTATCCTTGACCGCGGAACCTTTCCGCAGGCAACGATTCCATATGCTCGAGTAGTGAGTAAGGATTCCAGCGGAGCCTTGTGGGAAGGGCGTCAATATTATGCGAACGGCAGATTGTATGAGCTGTATTTGACCGATGATAATGCGGTGAATTATAAGGATTTTGTCAAATATGCCGGACTGTTGAATTCATTTCAGCCGTCCTTTAATCCTAAAGACCGATCGATCAGGGATCTCTCTACAGTAAAAGAGGGCTCACGCACAGCTCATAATAGAGATTATGGTATTTCTCTACAGATTCCCGCCGATTGGAGCAAGGATGACCAGCATCTCTATTATGAAAGTAAGGATGGAAGTTATTTTCAGCTAAAAGTGAGCTCGGCTCCCTCAGGTTCTTCACTGGCCAGCTGGGGGGAAGAGTTGAAAAGTCAGGCTGCAGACAGCTTTGTACCGGAAGCCTATATAAACAAAGGCAGCTTCTTTATTAACATATCCGGTGTTCAGGCGCAAATTAATGAAGTACAGTACAACTATGGAAATGGCTGGACTACAGAATATCAGATGCTTCTTCTAAAAAATGGTTACCGCTATTATGGGAAGTTTGTGGCACCTGCCGGACAGGGAGACGAGAAAGCTAAGTTTAATGCCATGGTTTCTTCTATGCAGATAGATTTTGAGACCATTAAGGAGAACTTTGGGCGGTTAGCGGAGGACTCTTATCTATCGCTTAAGAATAAGGCTGTGACCAAAGTATCCAAAACCTTCAGCTATGTAATCGACATCCCGCTGCTGTGGGTGCCTTATCAGGATATTTTTGAGACGCAAAATGTTGAGTATCGATTCACTGGAGGCCGTTTTCAGCTTACTTTAAGTCCTGAGGGATCCATGGAGTTTACTGTTAACCAGCTTAAGGATTATTACCAGAACAAAAATAAAGATCCCAAAGGCCCAATCATCGAGAGTATTGAGGAAGCAACATTCGCGGGCGAACCGGCAACAGTAATCACCGTGCATCAGACAAAGGGCGGTATTCCTAACCGAATTAAAGCCACAGTTTTCAGTAAAAATGATGTGATCTATACACTTACTGTTACGCTAAATGATGCTAATGCTACACCTGTGCAGCAGCAGGTTCTGGAGCAAACGCTGCAGTCGTTCCGGTTTACGGATACAAAGTAAGACTGTTTAAGACTATCTGAGACTATTGCTCTAATTCATGCAATGTTATAATTGTTTTTGACGAAGAACGTCCTTATTGCCAGCCGGCAGGGGACGTTCTTTTTTTTATGTGTAAATTGCCTATGGCGCCTTGTTGATTGGCTGGTATTAGCCGGTATTGGCCCCAGGGCTCCATACACCTCGGATTACCGGTACCTCGGACAGCTCGTTCTGGCACTCTAGCGATGCATATCGGCCTCATGCGGTGGATTGTTGTACAAAGTGCAGGAATTGGGGTGTGTACGGGGCTTCTAGAGCTGAATTGTTGTACAAAGTGCAGGAATTGGGGGTATGCGGGGCCTAGAGAGCTGAATTGTTGTATAAAGTGCAGGAATTGGGGTGTGTACGGGGCTTCTAGAGCTGAGTTGTTGTATAAAGTGCAGGAAATGGGGTGTATGCGGGGCCTAGAGAGCTGAATTGTTGTATAAAGTGCAGGAATTGGGGTGTATGCGGGGCCTAGAGAGCAGAATTGTTGTATTAAGTGCAGGAATTAGGGTGTGTGCGGGGCTCGAGTGATGAATTGTTGTATAAAGTGCAGGAATTGGGGTGTGAGCGGGGTCTCGAGTGCTGGATTGTTGTACAAATTGCAGGAATTGGTGTGTGTGAGGGGTGTAGTGAGCTGGATTGTTGTACAAAGTGCAGGAATTGGGGAGTATGCGGGTCTCGAGAGCAGAATTGTTGTACAAAGTGCAGGAATTGGGGTGTGTGCGGGGCTTTGAGAGTTGAATTGTTGTATGAAATGCAGGAATTGGGGTGTATGGGGGCCTAGAGCGCTGAATTGTTGTACAAAGTGCAGGAATTGGGGAGTATGCGGGTCTCGAGAGCAGAATTGTTGTACAAAATGCAGGAATTGGGGTGTATGCGGGGCTTTGAGCGCTGAATTGTTGTAGAAAGTGCAGGAATTGGGGTGTGTGCGGGGCTTTGAGAGTTGAATTGTTGTATAAAATGCAGGAATTGGGGTGTATGCGGGGCTTTGAGCGCTGAATTGTTGTATTAAGTGCAGGAATTGGGTGTATGCGGGGCTTTGGGCGCTGAATTGTTGTATTAAGTGCAGGAATTGGGGGGTATGCGGGGCTTTGAGAGCAGAATTGTTGTACAAAGTGCAGGAATTGGGGTGTGTACGGGGCTTCTAGAGCTGAATTGTTGTATAAAGTGCAGGAATTGGGGTGTGAGCGGGGTCTCGAGTGCTGGATTGTTGTACAAATTGCAGGAATTGGTGTGTGTGAGGGGTGTAGTGAGCTGGATTGTTGTACAAAGTGCAGGAATTGAGGTGCATGAGGGGCCTAGAGAGCTGAATTGTTGTATAAAGTGCAGGAATTGGCGTGAATGGTGCGGCCTAGAGAGTAACTTTAGTATTTTTTTCAGAAAAAAACCAAAACAAGAAAAGGATGATACCCATGGACTTCGAACAACAGCATCAATTATGGATGGAGCACCACTTAAACGTTAGATCGGGGGAGAGGAAGGGGCGATTGATGAGAGGACATCAGCATGCGGAAAACCTGCTGCTTAAGAATGTATGGTGGCCGCTGTTCGGGAACTTGGAGCATTTGCATCCGGAATACGAGGTGTATGATTGGAACCGCAAGTCGCAATTTCTTGATTTTGCTTTTATCACACCTTATGGACGTTTTGGATTGGAGTGTGACGGTTTTCAAAGCCACATTAAGGATATGGACCGGGAAAGATTTAGTTACTCATTGAATCGGGATACTTTTTTGACTGGAATGGGATGGAAGATTATTCACTTTTCATTTGATGATGTGCAGAAGCGTCCTGAGATTTGCCGCATGCTTTTGCAGATGGTTATTGGACCCTCGCATCTAAGGAACATCTCAGCAGATCCGGTCTCTCCTTTAGAGAAGGAGGTCATACGTTTAGCGTGGAACTTGGGGAAGCCGATCCGAACCAAAGATATTGTGAATCATTATGAGGTCAATTTTCGAACTGCCCGCAAGTGGTTGCAGGGCTTGGTACATAAGGGAATGCTGCAGCCAATAATCAAAAATAAATACACATGTTACTACGAGCCTGTTGAGGGGCTATCGGAGAGATTGTTTTAAGAAAAGCGAAATAGTACAGCAGGGGTTCTAATCGGGAATATCTGAGGACTCCTGTTCTGTAAATATAATCCCGTTGTCTCAAGTAAGTAATCTGCCTATGATCTGTTAATCCGGCTAAATCTTAATTTGTGTCGAAGCGTATCGACTTTTTCTATATAAATGTTGGTAAACACATGGCGTGCGGATGTGATATTTGATACAATAGATAAGTTAAAGACGAAGAAAAGATCCGCTATTACAGCGGTTTGGGAGGATATAGATGACAGAGCAAGACATACGCAGAGAAGACGTGGAGCTGTTAGCTCCGGCAGGCGATTGGGACTGTATGCGTGCGGCGGTAGCGAATGGAGCAGACGCTGTCTTTTTTGGCGTGGAGAAGTTTAATGCACGGGCCAGAGCAAATAATTTTCGCATGGACGAGCTGCCGGAAATCATGGCGTTTTTGCACAGCTATGGAGTAAAAGGTTTTTTAACCTTTAATATATTGGTGTTCGAGAACGAGTTGACAGAGGCGAAGGAGCTCATCGATGCTTGCGTGGATGCCGGAGTAGATGCGGTTATTGTGCAGGATTTGGGTCTGGTGAAGCTGATCCGCGAGATTTCCCCGGATTTTCCGATTCATGGTTCAACACAAATGACGATTACTTCGCCGGAGGCGGTAGAATTTACGAAGCCTTTCGGATTGGAGCGTGTAGTTCTCGGACGTGAAAATAATCTAAAACAAATCAAGACGATTGGCGAACAAGCCCGCCTGCCGATGGAAGTATTCGTGCATGGGGCCTTGTGTGTTTCCTATTCGGGTCAATGTCTGACCTCGGAAATGTGGGGCGGACGCTCTGCTAACCGCGGTGAATGCGCTCAAGCCTGCCGCTTGCCCTATGACTTAATGGTTGACGGAGTGGTTAAGCCGATGGGGGATGTAACTTATTTGCTGTCTCCTAAGGATTTGGCCGCCATTGATTTGATGCCCGAGTTGATTGAGGCAGGTGTCACTTCTTTTAAAATCGAGGGGCGTCTTAAGAGCCCGGAATATGTAGCTAATGTAGTGGGGAAATACCGGAAGGCGATTGACCGCTATTTTGACGGTGTTTGGTCGGAGCCGTCCAAGGAGGAAGTACGTGAGTTGCAGCAGAGCTTTTCCCGCGGCTTTACACATGGATTCCTGGATGGAACGAATCATAAAAAGCTTGTGGACGGTACATTCCCGAAAAGCCGGGGCGTCTATCTGGGTACGGTGGAGCAAATCCTTCGAGACGGCGTAGTCTGCCGCATTCATGCGCCGCTTAAGCGTGGGGATGGTATTGTTTTTGATGCCGGGGATCCTACGAAAAAAGAAGAAGGCGGACGCGTCTACGATTTGCGCCGTAAAGGTGTGAAGCTGGAGGGTGAAGCCGGTGAAGGCTGGATTATTGATATCGTAGCAGGCCGTAACGATGTGGATCTGCGCCGTCTTCATGTCGGAGACCGTATCTGGAAGACGAATGATCCGGCGCTCGACAAAGCGCTTCGTCAAACCTACGAGACCGAGAAGCCGTACCGGGTATTCCCGGTTAACGTTAAGGTCGAGGGCCGCGTCGGCGAGCCGCTGGCCACCTGGTGGACGGACACACAAAAGGACGTCACCGTCCGTGTGGACTCGGAGCTTCCGTTGGAAACAGCGCAGAAGCGCCCGATGGATGCTGCGCTGCTGGAAGAACAATTCGGCCGCCTCGGCGGGACTGTCTTCCAGCTTGGCGCTATGGAGTCGCACCTGGAAGGCGACGTGATCGTGCCCATGCGCGAGCTCAACAGCATCCGCCGCCGCGCGGTGGAGCTGCTTGCGGGCGAGCGCCCGAAACCGCCCGTCTACGTGAAACGGGCGGTCGAGGTCTACAGCGACGCCGCCCCTGCGAAGCGGGACGGCTCAGGTGTGCGCGGTGAAGCGGAGCTTACCGCGCTGTGCCGCAGCCTGCCGCAGGTGCAGGCTGCGCTCGACGCCGGCGTGACGAACATCTACGCCGACTTCGAGTTCATCAAGCAGTTCCCGGCAGCGGTGGACGCTGTACGGGCGGCTGGCGCCAGCATTACGCTGGCAACGCCGCGTATCCATATGCCGGGCGAGAATGGCTACCATGCTAATATTCTGCGCCTGCAGCCGGATGCCGTGCTGGTGCGTAATACCGGAGCATTGTATTACTACCTTCGCCGCCGGATGGAACAGCCGGATGCCGTCCATCCGCGAATCATTGGCGATTTCTCATTGAATATCGCCAATCACAAAGCCGTGGATCTGTTCCTGGAGGCAGGGTGCGATTTCGTAACGCCTTCTTACGATCTGAACATTCAGCAGATGGTGGATCTGTTAGACCATAGTGACACGTCACGTATGGAAATTGTAATCCACCAGCATTTGCCGATGTTCCATACGGAGCATTGTGTGTACTGCACATTCTTGAGTGAAGGAACTGACTTTACCAACTGCGGCCGTCCTTGTGAAGACCAACGGGTTTCGCTTCAGGATCGCATCGGGATGTCCCATCCCGTCCGTGTGGATGAAGGCTGCCGTAACACGGTTTACAATGCCGTTGAACAGTCAGGCGCTGAATATCTTAACAACTTCCGTGAACTGGGAGTGACTTCCTTCCGTGTCGAGTTTCTGGAAGAGACTCCGGAGCAGGTAGCAGAAGTTCTCAGTCTTTACAGCCGTGCGCTTCGCGGTGAGATCTCCGGCACTCAAGTATGGAAAAGCTTGAAGGCTACCAACCAACTCGGTGTAACACGCGGTCAATTGGTAAACGCCAAGTAGGCGTCAGATTTTTTATCTTCATTATTCGATTTAACGGGCAGGAAAAGGGGTAATCCCTTTTCTTGCCCGTTTTTAATTTTTGGGAATAACAATCTTAACTATTTCCCTAATACCGGGAGAAACTGCTATAATTAAGGCTATATCCCCTTTTTCGTAGATAAGGTGTGAGACCGGAACAAATACATAAAAAAGGAGCATATGCCATGAAAATTCGTAAAGCTATTATTCCTGCTGCAGGCTTGGGTACCCGCTTTCTACCTGCAACCAAAGCAATGCCCAAAGAAATGCTGCCGATCGTAGATAAGCCGACGATTCAGTATATTGTAGAGGAAGCTGTTGCTTCAGGCATTGAAGATATCATTATCGTAACGGGAAAAGGAAAGCGGGCTATCGAAGACCACTTTGATACTTCCTTTGAGCTGGAGTTCGGTCTGGCGGAGAAGCAAAAGTGGGAGTTGCTAGACTCTGTACGTAAGTCCTCTGAAATGGCGGACATTCACTACATCCGGCAAAAAGAACCGAAAGGATTGGGACATGCCATTTGGTGCGCACGTAAATTTATCGGTAATGAACCCTTTGCTGTTTTGCTTGGGGATGACATTGTTGAAGCGGATACGCCCTGCCTGAAACAAATGATAGATGTGTATGACGAATATAAATCCTCAATCGTTGGTGTTCAACCCGTTCCGTGGGAAGAAGTATCCCGTTATGGTGTGGTAGACGGTACAGAATTGGCGGAACGTGTTTATAAAGCCAATCGTCTCGTAGAAAAGCCGAAAAGAGAGGAAGCACCATCCAATCTGGCTATACTCGGACGATACATCTTAACACCTCGTATTTTTGATATGCTTGGTGAACAGCAGGTAGGAGTAGGCGGAGAAATTCAGCTTACCGATGCCATTGCCCGTCTTAGTGAAGTAGAACGGATTATTGCCTATAACTTTGAGGGTAAGCGTCATGATGTAGGTGAGAAAATGGGCTTCATTCGGACAACCATTCACTATGCGCTCCAACGTGGAGAGCTTAAAGGGGATTTACTGCGCTATCTGCAAGAGATTGTGGAGAGTGAAATGGAAAAAAGTAGCTTACTAGAACAGTAACGAACTTATTCTAAAAAAAAAGAGCGACCCCCAATTACTTGCTGGGAGTCGCTCTTTAAGTTGTTTTATTAGCATCAGCTAATTCTTAGAACTGCATTGCCAAGATCTCATCTATTTTGGTTGTTGCTGTTGGATCAGCCGCAATAAGTCGGTTATAAACGGCTTCATCTTGTACCGTATTGCTCTTTATCAGTGAAGCTAAGTACCAGCGTGCAATTTCTTGATTAGTAGCATCTGAGTAATCTTCGCTTAAGCCACTATGCAAGGTAGTTGTTGCTGCCTGCAGTTGTTTGGACAAAAACTGTACTTTACCTGCATTCAGTGCAATAGCCGGTGTAATCGTAAGTGATCGTCCCTTTAACTCTTCAGTGGATAGAGTTTTCATATATTCTATATCCATCAGAACATGGTTGTACGCTTCGATCCCGGTAGTAAGGCTTGGTCTCATATAATCAGGTCGCAGGGTTACATCCAGAGTTTGTGTGTAAACGGCTTGAGCCTGATCATAGAAGCGACTGATAATAGTGCCATACCAATCCATCTCCCATAGATTATTGCTGTTGATGATATCTGCATAATTATCATTGAACCCAAGTCTCAAGGTAGCTTTGGCTGCCTCGGGGTCTCCAGATATCATCTGAATTTTACCGATATTTAATGCAATGGTAGGCGTAATCGAGAAAGGACGTCCCTGCATTTGTTCTGGCGGGAGTGTCTTTAAATGTTCCACACCAGCAACGACATGGTTATAGGCGTCAAGTCCTGCTTTAAAATATTCCTTCTGCTTCACTTCGTCCTTTTGAACAAAGGCTTCATGACCCAAGGCATAGGAACGGCTGATCAAATCCTCATACCATTCAATGTCCCAGTTGAACTTATCCGCATTATCTCGGAATATCGCAAAAGCTTGGTCACTTTGACCTTTCAAATCATAATTACTGATTAGTTGTTTTAATAGATTTTTGTTATACGGTTCATCCTCTAATGCTCTTGTCAGCACACTTTCAGCTTCAATAAGGAACTGTTCATCCTTGTTTTGACTGAATACCTGCTGGTCCAGAGATGAGAGATAAATGGCGGATTCAGGATGGTTAGGACGGGTCTTCAATACTTCCATTAAGGGTGCCTTGATCTCTTCATAAGACTGACTTACTGTAAGCAGACTTTTGGCCTTAACGGCGGCATTGCTCGATCCGATATAAGTAATCGACAGGAACAGCATGAATACAGTACAGACTGCAAGTACGCCCAAATACCCCAGACGAACTCCGGATTTGTTCCAACTTTTGCGTAAAGGCTTGCTTTCCATGACAGCTGCCATCCCGGCCAGACCCAGGAAAACCAAGATACCCATAAACGCGTAGCTCATATTGAAATCCAGCAAACTGTGAACAAGAATAGATAAGGCGATGATGAGATAAAAGAAGCCATTTTGATATTCATCCTTGTCCCGCTTGATGTAAGCACGAATATATTTATAGAAAATATATAGGATGAAACCCATAAATACGATAAATCCCAGAATCCCAACTTCAACTAAATACTGCAGGAAGAAGTTATGAACTTGGCGGCTTGTATAGGGATTGTTCTGATAATGCTCATAGAGTGAGGACCAACCGCCGCCCCCTGCTCCCAAAACGGGATAATCCTTAACTACCTTCAAGGCATCTTTGTAGAAAGTAAATCGTTCTAATACGCTGTGCTGTTTGAAATTGATATTTTCTAAGCGTGTTTCCATGTTGGCTGGTAAGATCGTCCGGGCACTAGTGCCCACGAGCAGAAAAGCTACCAATCCAATCAGGACAACGGAACCAAGTGGAATCCATAGCCCCGTCAATTTACGGGATTCCCAGCTGCCAAGCTTCTTTTCTAGCCAAGGAGCAGCATACCGCTGAACAACCCAGCCCAGACCGGCCACAATCAGTGAGGCTCCTAATAAGAACCCCCAGCCCTTAAACGCAGCAGAAGAGGTGAATTCGGTATTCAGCTCTGTTCCTAGCGTAGTTATCGGATTAGTAATTAGAAGAGATGCAATACCTGCGATTGCGAGATGCGCAATCCATAGGATTTGCTGTGCCGGCTTCAGGAACAGTAACAGCAGTATAAACACCACTGGGAGTAACACGAGTCCACCACGGGATAACGTTAATAAAATCGATACTATAATAGGTACGAGCATAAAACCATGTGTAAGTGTTCCATACCATTTACGAGAGCGAATCAGTGCGAAAACAGCAACAAACAGAAAAGCCATTAGAAAAGCGGCATATGTATTCGCATATTGAAAGATGGAAGTGAGCCTCAAACCATTAGAGTCTGTCATCACAGCGTCCAAATACTTGCCGTTCCGAACAGTATTAGAGAACCAACCGACCAAACCGCCAGCCAGCCTCCAGGCTCCAAGCCAATTCAGGAGTCCGAAACCTACTATGAAATAAGCTATAGCAAGCAGAGCATTTTGAATGACAACATTTAGTTGCTTTTGCTTAAAGAGATATAACGCTATAATGAAAACTGCTGCATACATACTCTGAATGAACAGCATATCCATCGCCATGTAACGCGATACAGCGACAAAAAGTGATAAGGCATAAGTGACCGGAAGCAAAAGTGCGGCTACTGCCAGTACATCACGCTGCTCTTCAAGCTTGAACTTTTTATAATACAAGCCGATCCATACTAGCAACATTAGAGCACCAAACATTGCTGACACATATAAAGGTTTCTCAAAATCTATCAACAGTCCATTAAACAATCCTACCTGAAACGGGGTCCACAATAAAAATAGAATAAAAGCGGCAACCAGAGCCCATATAGCACTAGGTATCTTTTCAACATTTCTCGACTGTAAAGCATTTTTACCGTATACTGGTTTCGACACGTTATGATCTCCTTTTTCTGTAGGTACGACAATATTTTAGCATAATTAGTCGTAATGGAAAACGAAAGATAGTTTAAATAAATCCTAATAACTTATTATTAGAGTATTATTTTCAGAAAGTGAGTGGAAATTGTGATTAATTATTTTAAGAATATTATTTACTATAAGGATTTATTAGGTAACTTAACTTCGAATGAATTGAAGTTGAAATACAAAAATTCAATTTTAGGAATACTATGGTCTTACATATATCCATTGATGATGATTGTTATATACAATTTTGCTTTTAAAATAATTTTGAGAATGACAATAGATAATTTCGCTTTATTTGTTTTTATTGGTTTAATACCATGGAACTTTGTACAAGCAAGTATTTCACAAAGTACAAGCAGTATTGTCAATAATCAAAACCTTGTGAAAAAGATTTATTTTCCTAGAGCGATAATTCCACTGTCTATTATAAACGCTAATTTTCTAACTATGATTATTAGCCATGTAATATTATTTGGTGCAATGTTTTTTTATAATGTTGAATTTACTTTATCTTTAATTGTTTTACCGATCTTGTGGATTATATTATATTTAGTGGTTGCAGGAATTAGTCTGATATTATCTTCAATCACAGTTAAATATCGAGATGTTTCACACATAGTTGACGTTATTTTTATGGCCTGGTTTTATTTAACACCTGTTATTTATTCATTATCAATGGTACCAGAGCCATTTAATAAAATAATTCAGTTAAATCCAATTACTAATTTAATAGAGTTATTTAGACAGGTACTATTAAAAGGTGATTTTCCTGATTTTTCAGTTCTATCAACTGCATTTGGCTATTCTTTAATTCTATTTTTTGTAGGTTTGTATGTGTTTCATAAAAGAGAAAAAAACTTTGGAGAAGAACTATGACAAGAGAAACTGTTATTAATTTTGAGAATGTCACTAAGATATATAAAATCCACAAAAACAGACCGACTACTTTGAAAGAAAGGGTTATTAACCTTTTGTTGAGAAGGAATAAAATGGAAACCATTGAAGTTAACGTTCTGAAAAATGTTAGCTACTCTATTTATGAAGGAGAAACTGTTGGTATCATCGGAAGAAACGGCGCAGGGAAAAGCACATCGCTTAAACTTATTGCCAAAATAATTAATCCTGATAGTGGTAAAATTACAATAACAGGGAAAGTTTCTTCGTTATTAGAAATAGGGGCAGGATTTCAACCGGATTTGACAGGAAGAGAAAATGTTTATCTGTACGGATCAATATTAGGTCTTCCTAAAAAGTATATAAGGGATCATTATGAGGAGATTGTTGAATTCTCAGAGCTGAATGATTTTATGAATACACCTGTAAAGAATTATTCATCAGGTATGTACATGCGTCTAGCCTTTTCCGTCGCTATTCATGTTGATCCTGATATTCTTCTTTTGGATGAAGTCCTCGCAGTAGGGGATGCTAATTTTCAAAAGAAATGTATGAACAAATTAAAAGAAATTCAATCTAAAGGAAAAACGATTGTCTTCGTTTCACATGATATGTCTAGCGTTAAAAATCTATGTGACCGAATTATTTATATTGGCGATGATGGGGAGATAGAATTCGGCGAGCCCGATTTTCTTATTAACAGGTATTACGCACAACTTTATGGAAATCATGCGAGTAGTGTAATAGAGGATGGAAACGAGATACATCAAAATTCCGAGTCATTATATATTGCTCATACAAGTTCATATTATAATATTAAAGAATCCATTTGGGGAAATAGGGAAGTGAGTCTCAATAAGTTTTATTTCTCGAACTCTGAAGGGTACGTTTCAAATGTATTCCAATATAAACAAGATATAGTTCTAAACATTGAGTTAAAGACAAACCATATACTTCAAAGATTAGTAGTTGGTATTGCCTTATATGATGAGAATAATAATTTGCTGAGTGGTCCGAATTCAAAAAATGATGGAGTTATTCTAGATGAAGTTGACCATTCTAGATTTATAAAAGTAATTATGAAAGAACCACCACTTTTAAATGGAAAGTTTTATATTACATTGGCTATTTATGATTACGATTGTATAGAACCTTTTATTCATATGGAGAAATGTTTTGAATTAATGGTTGTTAATGAGAGAAACGAATTAGGAGTAATTGGTCTGACATGCGATTGGCTTATATAAGTTAGGGAGGTTATACCTTGATAGATAAATTAACGATGCCTTTTGATCAATATCAAAGATATGAAATATGTAGAAGACTAATTGAAGATTTTCATGAAAAAAAACAGCGGAAGTTAAAAATTTTGGATGTTGGAGGACATTTCAAGACTAAAGAAGGAGTAGATTGGTTACCCGCAGTTGAATTTTTCGGAGAAAATGAAGTCCTGGTTGTAGATACTACGCAAGCCTCATTAGATAATTATCAAGTGAGTGACGGTAGGGATTTACCTTTTAAGGATAATTCGTTTGATGTTGTAGTATCTAATGATGTCCTAGAGCATGTACCACCTCAAGGGCGATATGATTTTATTAAAGAACTAACTAGAGTTTCAAAAGAATTGGTAATAATCAACTTTCCGTATTATACTGCCAAAAAAGCGTTGGCAGAAAAAATACTATATGAATATATCGTTAACTCGTCGGGTGGCGAGAACCGAATGTTAGAAGAACATCTAATTAATGGGTTGCCAAAAGTGCAAGACGTGGCTAGTCAATTAAATGAGTTGTCTATGCCTCATTCTTATTATTATTCTGGTGATACTGATAATTGGCTTAAATTGATGGTTGTTAATTATGAACTATCAAGAATTGCAGAACCTAGTTTACAGGAGTTAATAGATGAATATGTGAATAAATATCATTTTCTAGGGGAGATGAACTTACCAGAGGGTTATAGAGTCACATTTGTTATCGACAAAATGAACGAAATGGTGAAAAATAATTTTTTCGAAAGTGTTAAGAAGGATACTAAGACCAATTTATTATTGCCTACTGAAGCCCTAATAACATATTTGAATATGAAAAAAGAAAATGAGAGTAAAAGTATTTTAGATACTTATTACTATGATGCAGATGAAGTATTGGAGCGAATGGCATTTCAAAGTACTATTCGACAGACCTTTCTTTGCCAATCACCAAATTTGTTCTGTTTGTCTTTTTTAGTAGCAACTTATAAGGAGAAATTGCAAGGTCACCTCAAGGTTTCTCTATTTGATAATATTAATAATACGTGCGTTTCAGAGACAGTTTTTGCTTATAATACTTTAAAAGACAATGATTGGTTCAATATAGAATTCACTCCACTTATGGATTCTCAAGGGAAAGAATACACTATAGAAATTACACAAGTTTCTAACAATATAGGACCTAGTTTTTACTACTCAGAAAAAAATAGCTACGGCAAGACATTATTAAATACAAAAGATATTATCGGAAATCTGACTTTGAAAACTTATTGCCGAAAAATGAATGCTGCGGAGCAGTATTTTTTGATTAAACAAAAGAATAATGATTTTTTGAATGAGAATAAGAGGTTAGTTGAAACAAATATTATTAATATTGAGAAGTTAAACAAATTAGAGAATGATATTTTTACATTGAAAGAAACATTAGAAACGAAAAAGCAAGAAATTCAAAAATTAAATTTTCAGATTAATGAGAGCCAGAAAGATTTGGAACTGGCAACTGATAGATATGGCGAATCAATTAGGAAATACAATGATTTAATCAAAATTCTTAAAGAAATCTGAGGTGTATATTTTGAAGAAGGTTTTATTTATAAGTGGATGTTTCGGAGATACACAAAGATATAGAGTTTTTAATCAAATGGAACAACTTGAGTATTTGGAAATCAATGTTATAGAAAGATATTTTGCGGATTATGATATTATTTCTGCTTTAGATCAAAAAATTGATATCGTTATTATGCATAGAGTTCCACATACTCTAGGTATTGAGTATTTTATCAGTACTGCAAACAAAATGAATGTTCCAGTAATATTTGACGTAGATGATTTAGTTTATGAAAAAGAGTATGCCAAGTACTCTGATGGAATTAATTATTTAGAAGAAGAAGAGAAGGCACTATATTTTGAAGGTATAGAACGCTATAAAAAAACTATTGAGTTATGTGATGGCGCAATTGTTACAACTGAATTTCTAGCCGAAACTATAGCTAAATATAATGACAATGTTTATATAAATAGAAATGCTATAAGTTTAGAGTTAGAGGATATCTGTGAAACATTTAACTGCGAAACCAATGTACACAGTGAACGTATTCGAATCGGTTATTTTAGTGGTAGTAAAACTCATAATAAGGATTTTCTACAGATTAGTGATGCTCTTCTAAAAATTCTAAAAATGAATACCCAGACTGACCTTGTGATTGGTGGTCTATTAGACTTAAGTAAGGAATTTGATGCGTTTAAGAATAGAATTATTCGATTGCCTTTAGTGGGATGGCGTGATCTACCGAGTTCAATTCAATCGATACATATTAATTTAGCACCTCTAGAAATAGACAATCCATTTTGCAGAGCTAAAAGTGAATTGAAGTATTTCGAAGCAGGAATACTAGGAATTCCAACAGTAGCATCTAAAATTGATGCTTTTCAACATGCTATTAAGGATGGAGAGAATGGTTATTTAGCAGAAACTTCACTGGAATGGTTTGAAAAGTTAGAGCTCTTAATTAATCAAGAGGAATTAAGGCTAAAGATAGGTAAGAATGCATACAACCACGTAAAAAACAACTACACCGTGAAAAGCAGAGCAAAAAGCTACCTTCACATTTTGTCACAAATAACAAAGCAAAGTAATAATAAAAAAATAGAAAGTAAAGTGAAGCTAACAGTTAACTTCTTAATTCCACAACCATTCATTGGTTCAGGAGGACATACAACAATATTAAGAATGGCTAGATATTTATGCAATGATGGTAATAAAGTAAACATATATGTTCAAGATGGAGAAAATTTTGATTCACGTAACGATAAGTTAATAACTGATTTTATTGATAAACATTTCTTTGTAACTGGAGCCAATTATTTCAGGGAAGATGCGAAATTCAAAGAGTCGGATGTTTTCATTGCAACTTCTTGGCCAACGGCGTATAGGATCAACTCAGTTACGAATAGTAAAAGTAAATTCTATTTTATACAAGACTATGAACCATACTTTTATCCGATGTCTAGTGAATATAAGCTAGCGGAAAATTCATACAAATTAAATTTAAGAGGAATTACAATTGGTAAATGGTTAACTAAAAAGGTGAAAAATAATTTTGGAATGGATTGTGACTACATTGATTTCTCGACAGATAACAACATTTATCTGCTAACTGAACCTAAAATACCTAATAATAAGACTAAAATAATATTTTATGCACGTAATTCTACGCCAAGAAGAGGTGTGGAATTAGGTCTTCAGGCTTTAGAATTAGTCGATAGAAGATTTAAAGGTTCTATTGAAATCATATTGTTTGGCGGTGATAAGGATCTAAAAACTAATTTCCCACATACGAATTTAGGCGTTCTTACAACAGATGAACTGGCGGATTTATATAAAAGTGCTGACCTGGCTCTAGTTGTTTCCTTAACAAATGCCAGTTTGTTACCTCTGGAGTTAATGGCATCACGCTGTGCTGTAATTGATATAGACGATGACACTATAGAGGGAGTTGTAAGAAATAACATTAATGGGTTGCTCGCTAAAGCAGATCCTATTGATTTAGCCGACAAGATAAGTGCATTAGTGGAAAATGTTGAATTGAGGTCTCAACTTCAACAAAATAGTTACGAGTTCACCAAAGATTTAAACTGGGAAATAAGCGGTCAGCAATTTGAAAGAATAATCATTTCGAAAACATTGTTTGAGGAAAGTTCCCAAAGAATAAGAGAGTTAAAGAATGTTGGTAATGAAGAAATTGTTAAGCCGATGGCACCTTTGACTTACGGAGTTTCTTATGGGGGTACTATTCGCTTGAACGATAACAACTTTTCAAGAGTGGATATCTATTTTGGTAACTATAATAGAGTTAATGAAGGAAGTCTGACATTCCATCTGAAAAAATTTCCGAATTCCATAAATGATATTTTCTCCTTAAAAGTTGATTTGAAAAATATTAGGGATAATACCTGGTTCAGTTTTAACTTTGACCCGATTGTTAATTCGGAAAATCAAGAATACTACTTCTTCATTGAAAGTGACGCTAATGAAACAAATGCAGTTACTGTATATGGCAACGATAAAGGAAACAATATATATGTGAACCACTATAAAAATCAAGGTAGTATCTGTTATAGAACCTATTGCACTAATTATGGTCATTTCGTTTACAATACCATCACAGATCGCGAAGTTACCGATGCTAAATCAGCTATCCATGAAGAGGGAGATATTAACGAAATCGCACTTATATTAAAGCAAAAAATCGCAAATGCTGGTGCTAATAATTATGCGGTTAGAGAATTGCAAAATAAAGTGAACGATTTGGAAATAAAACTTATAAAAATAACTAACTCAACTCCTATTGTGTTTTATAAAAAGATGAAAAAAGTGTTAGCTAGAAAATGGATTAAAAAAATTATAGGTCGTTAAATTGAGGTGAGTTAACTGAATAAAAAGACCCTTATTATATCTTCAGATATAATCGATGCCAAAATGGCAGGACCTGGTATTAGATATTGGAACTTTGCTGTAGAACTGTCCAAGCACACAGAAGTTACCTTGCTGTGTCCGAATGATTGTGAACTTGAAGCCAAATTCAACATCAAGAGAATAAACCCTGCCGTTTTGAAAGAAGAATTAAGTAACGCTGATAGTGTGATTCTTCAAGGCGTAACGTTGTGGCAATATCCATTTATAAAAAAGACTAAGGTACCAATTATAGTGGATTTATATGACCCCTTTATGTTTGAAAATTTTGAAATAGATAAAGATAGCCCTAATGTTAACCAACTACACTTATCCTCTTTAACAATTATCCTTGATCAATTGGCAGCAGGTGATTTTTTTATATGTGCTTCCGAGAAACAAAAGGATCTGTGGATAGGAATGTTGACAGCAATTAATAGAATAAATGCTAAGGAATACCGGGTTAATCCAGGGTTTGATCATCTAATAAGTGTTGTCCCATTCGGAATACCAGAAGAAGAACCTATCCATAATAAACAAGTTCTGAAGGGGGTTTTTCCTGGTATTAATGAAAATGATAAAGTAGTGATATGGGGTGGTGGGATTTGGGATTGGCTGGACCCACTAACAGCTGTAAAGGCTATGCACATTATTAGTTTAGAGAGGAATGATATAAAGCTATTTTTTATGGGTATAAAACATCCGAATTCTCAGGTCCCCTTGTCCAATAAAACTATAGAAGCTATGTCATTAGCAGATTCTTTGGATTTAACTAATAAATGTGTATTCTTTAATGACTGGGTTGAATACGCTTCTCGCCAAAACTATCTTCTTGAGGCTGATATCGGTCTTAGCTTACATGCTAATCATATAGAGACTCGGTATTCATTTAGAACTCGTATATTAGATTATATGTGGTGTGAGCTGCCTATTATAACCAATGGCGGAGATATCATGAGTGAACTAGTGGAAAAATATAAGTTCGGTGAGGTAGTTCCTTTCAATGATGAGAACCACTTAGCTTCAACATTGATAGCTTTGCTTGATTCAAATGGTTTGAACAAGTACAAAAGTGGCTTTAATAAAATTAAAGAGGTTTATAAATGGAAAAATTGTATCATCCCTCTTAAAGAATTTTGTTTGAAGCCTATTAAGGCCACAGGTAGTTCAGAAACACTTAAGGTTAAAGGCGTATACAATGTTTTTAATATAAGACTGCAAAAACTCTATAAGTATATATTAAAAGGTGAATTCAAGATTATCTTAAAAAAAATATTTGGAAATAGAACAAATTAGGAAAATAAGAATTAGTAATTACGCTTCCTCGCTGTAGTGAATGCCCGATGTCTGTTTACTAGAGGAGTTGTCGATACTGCCTAGTAAATAACTTTAATAGGTGGTAATGACGATGTGGACCTCATTAAGCAGTAAAGATAATATGATTGCTGAGATGTTTAAGGTTGCTTTGGAGCTTGAAGAGCCCTGGAAATTGACACACATAGAATATGACGATAAAGACGAAGCCTGGCATTTATTCATCGACTTCGAGCGGGGAGCGATGTTTACTTGCCCGTCCTGTGGTGCTGCATGCAAAGCCTATGACGCGGAGAAGAAGGAATGGCGTCATCTGGATTTCTGGAATTGGAAAACCTATATGCATGCACGTGTTCCTCGAACAAATTGCATGAACTGCAACAAGGTGACTCTCGTTCCTGTAAAGTGGTCACGTCCCATGTCACACTTCACTCTGCAGTTTGACGCTTGGGCGATGCGACTTATGGCTGAGATGCCGGTGAATGCAGCCGCCAGAGAACTTCGAGAGCATGATACACGGATGTGGCGGATTTTCCATCACTATGTCTATGTAGCTATGAATGAACTGGATCTGACGGGTGTGAAACGAATTGCTGTAGACGAAACCTCATCCCGTCGGGGCCACCGCTACATTACCTTATTTGTAGATGTAGATACCAAAACGGTATTGTTTGCAACCGAAGGAAAGAGCAAGGATACACTAGAAAAATTCAAACAACATCTGACGAGCAAAGGGGCTACAGCCACACAAATTCAAGAAATCTGCTGTGATATGTCCCCCGCATTCATTCGAGGTATTCAGGAACAATTCCCTGAGGCTGAGATTACCTTTGATAAGTTTCACGTCATGAAGATGGTGAATGAAGCCGTTGATGATGTTCGCAGAGAAGAACAAAAACAAGTTCCTGAACTGAAAAACAGTCGATATCTGTGGCTGAAAAATGCCTCTACCTTAAAGAACGAACAGA
>NZ_JAUSTK010000001.1 GCF_030812855.1 Paenibacillus wynnii | reverse complement strand
AGGCAAATGTACTGGTCGATACGGACAGGCAATATATTCTGAGCGGCGTATGGAGTTCGGCGAATCTGAACGACCAGCGCATGGCCGTTGTCCTTTTCAAAGGCCTGCTCCTGAAGTTTCCTGCGCTGAAAATAAAGCATATCTTGGGAGACAAAGGGTACGACAGCGCGGCCATCTACCAGTTGATTCATTCGTTAGGCGCCTACCCTACGATTCCAATGATTCACCACAAAGATCCGCCCAAGGGAATGAACCAAGACTACAATCCCGTGTGCTCACAGGGGCATGCCTACCGTTACGACAGTTTTGATGCCAAGTACGAAACCCTGCGGTATACCCAGCCTAGCGAGTGCAAAGACTGTCCACTTTCCGGTTCCGGTTGCCAAAAGGTTTTTAAAATCCGCATAAAAAGGGATTTGCGTAAGCACACCTATCCCGCAAGAGGCAGTGAGAGCTTTACGCAGCTGTACAAAAAGCGAACAGCTGTTGAGCGTGTTTTTGCATACCTCAAAGAGTATTTTGGCATGAAACGTACGCGTCACCGCGGCGTCCGGGCAAGTGTTGATTTCCAGCTCAGTACGTTGGCCTACAATCTCAGTAAGTTTGCACTGGACAAGTTGAACAAGCAGTTGAGCAAATCCCAGCAAGTGGCCTAAATTAAAAAAATGACCTCAGATTTTGGCTAAGTCTTAATATTTAGCAAATTGAATTATGAAATTGACTCTTTCATACAATATTTTCACTATATAAGATGAACAAAAAGCTTCTCAAGACACCTATCTGGGGATGATGATAGAGCAGGCGATTCAAAGCGGCGGAGCAGCGGTGCTGGACTGAATGATAAGCGATCAATCCATCTTTATAACGCAAGCCTTCTACTGTGGAAGGCTTGCGTTTTTTTTGGCGAACCTGCCGGGTGATATTCCCACGGTCTTGGTGAAACTGCGGATAAAGTTCGCATAGTCGCTGAAACCGGATTGATAGCAGGCTTCGGTAATGCTGAGCCCTTCGCAGAGATAGGATTTGGCGAGTGCGATGCGGCGGTCTACGATATATGAACGGAGCGTTAACCCTGTATGTTTCTTGAACCGGCGGCTGATATAAGTGCTGTTCAAATGAAAATATCGTTGACGATGAAGAAATTATCACGGATGGCCTGGCAGTTATTTTTGGCAAAATGAACCTCAACCTGGATCTTTATAAAGCGTACTCCGGTCAAGAAGCGCTGAACCTGCTGGGCCGTACGAGAGTGGATATTGTCTTGTCCGATATATGTATGCCCGGAATGGATGGGCTGGAGCTGATGGAACACATTCGCCGGAACTGGCCGCAGTGTAAAATGGTTTTTCTGACGGGACACAGTGACTTTAATTATGTCTATCAGGCGATTCAAGCTCCGGGCGTTCAATATGTGCTTAAAAACGAAGGGTATCCGAAGCTGATTGAGGCCGTAGAGCGGGCTTTGAAGGAATTGGATGACACTATGCGGGTGAACAATTTAATCCGCCAATCGAAAGAGCATCTGGATACGCTTGAGACATTGGCCCAAGGAGACTATTTCCGCCATCTTGTACACAGTGTCAGATTCGAGCAGGATGTACAGGAGGATTTCAAGCAATTGCGCATACCGCTGGATGCGTCTATGCCCGTTTTGATTGCACTCGGCAGTTTGTCTTATCCGGAATCCTCCCAATCGTATGCCGACCGCCAGGAGACGGCTCTCGCGGTTAAGTATCTGTCGGAAAAGTTGCTGAAGGAGAGGACGGTCAGCCTCGGAGTAATCGACCGATACAGCGATCTAATCTGGCTAATACAGCCCGACTGGCAAAGATACGCGGAGAAGACGGACGCCTTTGAACAAATGGTCATGTTTCTGGAAGGAACGTTTGAGCTGATTCAGCAAGCATGTCTAGAATCACTGAATATAATGGTTGCCGTTACGCTGAGCGTAGAAGAGTCTGCCTGGGCTCGCTTCCCTTTTTTTACGACAAGGCAAGACAATTACAGCATTACCGAGTCGGTGACGGAAACCGGATGGTGCAAAAAGTGCTTCCGACGGAGGCCATAATGCCTGACTCCGTTAGTGACCGGTCTTTGCGCGACAAATCCGAAACGATGACCGCACATTTGGAGGAGGGGAGCAAAAGAGAGCGGCCAGCGCAATCGACAAGGTGTGCTCATATATTCAAGAAAATATCACCCAAGATCTATCGCTTGTCCGATTGGCGGGTGTTATCCATTTTAATCCCTCCTATTTGTCCCGTCTGTTCAAGCAGGAACGGGGCATCAATCTGTCAGAGTATATTGAAGAAATACGAATTCGCCAGGCTAAGGAACTGCTGAAAAGAGAGGAACTGAAGGTAGCGGAAGTCGGTTCATTAATCGGATATGTGACGCCGCAATCGTTCACCCGATTTTTTAAAAAATGGACTGGGATAACCCCGCAGGAATACCGGGCTGATAAGCAAAGCAGTTAAAAGCGCTTCCGTTATATAAAACTGCGATTTCTTTTTAGTATTTATGAATAGATATAATCTAAGAATAGATCAATGTTAAGTGTCTATATATCATGGACTTTGGTCAAGCCGCTTCACTATACTGAAAGGGACAAACCGTGAAGCAAAAAAAAGAGGGATGAAATAGCGATGGCGAAAAAACAAGGATTAAATCCGTATCTCCCGTCTTGGGAATATATCCCCGACGGCGAGCCGAATGTTTTTGAGGGCAGAGTGTATGTGTATGGCTCGCATGACCGTTTTAACGGACACGCTTTTTGCTTGAACGACTATGTCTGCTGGTCGGCGCCGGAGGATAATCTGGCCGATTGGCGGTATGAGGGTGTAATCTACCGGACTACAGATGATCCGCTTAATCCTGAAGGAAGCATGTGTCTGTATGCTCCCGATGTCACCGTGGGAATGGACGGGCGGTATTATCTCTACTATGTGCTTGACAAGGTTCCCGTCGTATCGGTGGCTGTTTGCGACAAGCCGAGCGGCAAGTTTGAGTTCTACGGCTATGTAAGATATGCCGATGGAACACGTTTGGGGGAGAGGGAAGGCGACGAGCCGCAGTTTGATCCAGGCGTGCTAACCGTAGGAGAGAATACCTACTTGTACACCGGATTCTGCTCGTTTGGCGACCAATCTAGACATGGCGCAATGGCAACGGTGCTTGGCCCGGATATGCTCACGATTGTCGAAGAGCCTGTATTTGTTGCGACGAGCCAGCCTTACAGTAAGGGGAGCGGATTCGAAGGATATGAGTTCTTTGAGGCTCCTTCCATCCGTAAAAAGGGAGATACCTATTACCTTATCTATTCCTCGATATCCATGCATGAACTGTGTTATGCGACCAGTCAGCATCCGACCAGAGATTTCACATACCAGGGAGTCATTGTCAGCAATTGCGATCTTCATATTGATACGTACAAGCCGGCAGACCAACCGATGTATTATGGCGGAAATAACCACGGCAGTATCGTTGAAATCAACGGGGAGTGGTATGTTTTTTATCATCGGCACACCAACGGGACCGCGTTCTGCCGGCAGGGCTGTATCGAGAGAATCAATTTTCGCGAGGATGGCACTATTCCCCAAGTGGAGATTACTTCCTGCGGTCCAAACGGAGGGCCGCTCGAGGGCAGGGGGGAATATCCCGCATACCTGGCCTGCCATTTGTTCTGCAAAGACAAGGAAATGTACACCGGAGGCTTCGGCCGTATCGGAGCATGGATGGACAGCCGATTTCCGAAGATTACCCAGGACGGCAGGGATGGCGACGAGGAAATCGGCTATATTGCCAATATGACGGATTCGGCAACTGCCGGTTTTAAATATTTTGCGTGTGAGGGAATCACCAAAATCAAAATCAAGGTGCGTGGATATTGCCAAGGCAGCTTTGAAGTAAAAACGTCGTGGAACGGACCGGCTCTCGGACGAATACCGGTAGGTTTCACGAATGTCTGGAAGGAATACTCTACTGATCTGGCTATTCCGGACGGTGTACAAGCACTGTATTTTACGTATACCGGCAATGGCGGTGCCAGTCTGGCTTCATTTAATTTGGAATAATCCGAATGGAGGAGATCCTATGACATTTCAATTGAATCAGGCAATCGGAAAGGTTACACCTAATGGTAATCCGGTGGTTGCGAATAGATATGGGGCCGATCCGTATGCCCTGGTATTCGAAGACCGGGTCTATCTGTATATGACCAATGACGCGCTGGAGTACGACGAAAATGGCGTGGTAAAAGAAAACACTTACGGCAGTATTAATAAAATTGCGGTAATTTCGTCCAGCGATCTAGTCAACTGGACTGATCATGGAGAAATTGCAGTTGCAGGGCCGGAGGGGGCGGCCAAATGGGCTACCCAATCATGGGCGCCTGCAGCAATCCATAAGGTAATCGACGGCAAGGATAAATTCTTTCTGTATTTCGCCAATAATGCCAGCGGCATTGGCGTTCTGTCCAGTGACAGTCCGGTGGGACCGTGGATTGACCCTATAGGTGAAGCGCTCATTCTGCGTTCGACTCCGGGAGTTGAGGACGTCACCTGGCTTTTTGACCCGGCGGTTCTGGTGGATGATGACGGGAAGGGTTACATCTATTTCGGAGGCGGAGTACCGGAAGGAGAATACGCGGAGCCAGGTACAGCACGAGTGATGAAGCTTGGAGATGACATGACCAGCGTAGTGGGTACTGCTGAGGTTATTCCCGCCCCGTTCATGTTCGAGGATGCCGGGATACATAAGCGGGAAGGCGTATATTATTATACCTACTGCTCAAATTTCTATGATGGGGAACGTCCGGAGGGCAGTCCTCCTGCGGGAGAGATTGCGTATATGACGAGCGACAAACCGATGGGTCCCTGGACATATCATGAGACGATATTAAAGAATCCAGGGCATTTTTTCGGAGTGTCAGGCAATAACCATCATGCGATTTTCGAATTTCATGAGGTATGGTACATCGCCTATCACGCACAAACCTTGTCCAAAGCACAGGGGATTGCGAACGGCTACCGTTCGACGCATCTCAATCGCCTTTTCCATAACGACGATGGTTCCATTCAGGATATTGAAGCAGATTATAAAGGTGTGCAGCAAATCAAATATTTAAGCCCGTATCAACGCGTACAAGCGGCAACAATAGGCTGGAGCGCAGGCGTAACTACGGAAACAGAGGAAGTATTGGGAGCACGAAGAGTAACGGAAATTGAGAATGGCGACTGGATCGGGTTATCAGGAGTCGATTTCAGTAAAGGTGCCGCGGCATTCAGTGCTTCTGTCATAAGCCTTGAGGGTGGTGGGACCATTGAACTGCATCTGGATGAACCATCAGGTCTATTAATTGGCGAACTGCCGGTTCCCGCCGCGAATGGGCCGGATAAACAGATGGAGTTAAAGACAGAAGTTAGAGGAGCGAAAGGGATCCACGACCTATATCTAGTGTTTAAAGGTAAACCTGAGACCGAGTTGTTTAAGTTTGTATCATGGCAGTTTATTGAGTAGAGGAATTCATCCTAAGGAGGGCAATACCGTGAATACTGCTACCATTACCAATCCAATAATGTGGGCAGATGTTCCGGATATTGACGTAATCCGGGTTGGCCCTATATTCTACATGGTCAGTACGAGTATGCATTCGATGCCGGGCTGTCCGATTATGAAATCGGTTAACTTGAAAGACTGGGAAATTGTAAGTTATGTATTTGATACCATTGAGGATAACGATGCCCATCGGCTGCTGGACGGAAAAGGGATTTACGGTAAAGGATCTTGGGCGGCATCCCTCCGATACAAGGACGGGGTATTCTACGTTTGTTTTTCTTCCAATGACATGGACCGGTTATATATCTACCGCACAGAGGATATTGAACATGGAATATGGGAGCGTTCGGTGATATCGGGGCTTCACCATGACCCTGGTTTGCTGCTGGATGATGATGGCCGCAATTATGTGATCTACGGTAATGGTGATATCCGTATTAAGGAGCTGACGGAAGATCTTACGGCTGTGAAGCCGGGTGGAACTGATCAACTGCTGCTCGAAGGCGAGCGGACAGACATGGGTCTGCGGATCGAAGGCTGTCATGCATACAAGCTGAAAGGTTATTACTATTTGTTCTTTATTGAATGGCCGAGAACTGGAAATAAGCGAAGACGTCAAATATGCTACCGTTCGTGTGAGCTTCTAGGTCCCTATGAACGGAAAATTATTCTGGACGATGATCTGGGCTACCATAATAACGGTGTGGCGCAAGGCGGAATTGTCGATACCCCGGATCATGATTGGTATGCTGTGCTGTTCCAAGATCATGATGCTGTCGGGCGGATTCCCTGCGTGCTTCCTGTGAGTTGGGAGAACGATTGGCCGATCATCGGGGATAACGGTTCAGGACCTCAAGTTTTTGAGACAAAGCTTCCTGTTGCGGAACCGAAGCCGCTTGTAATCAGCGATGAGTTCGACTATGAGACCAATCGGCTGGCTCTGAACTGGCAGTGGAACCATAATCCTGACAACGGGCTTTGGTCTGTCACAGAGCGGCCGGGTCATCTGCGGCTCCGCACTGGTCAATCAGCAGACAGCATCCTAATGGCACGCAATACGCTGACGCAACGTACTGAAGGACCGGTCTGCAGCGCGGTGACAGTGCTGGAGACCTCAGGAATGAAGCCCGGCGACCGGGCAGGAATGGCGGCGCTGCAGAATGGGTTTGGCACTGTAAGGATCGCAGCCGGGGAGCAAGGACAGTTCAGCATCGATATGTGTGTTAACGGCTGCGACGGCTGCGAGGAGACTTTGGAAAGTGTTGTGTTCACCAGTGAACGGGTTTTTCTCAAAATTGATTTTAATTTTAAGGAAAGCCTTGACCAGGCACAGTTCTTCTATTCGGATGACGGGACAGCTTGGATTCCGATCGGCCGGACGCTGCAGATGAATTACTCGCTGGATCATTTTATGGGGTACAGAATTGGATTGTTCAATTATGCGACCAAACAGTCCGGCGGTTACGCCGATTTCGATTATTTCCATTATAATAGGCGGAATTAGAACAAGGCTTGTAGATGTATGAGCTTGACCATGCTACAGATTATAACGCCAAGGGCGCCCACGTTGTGACCGCCCTTGGCGTTGTTTATAAAAAATACATTCATAGTTTAGCCTATATGTCTGCCTGGACTTTTTGTTCTTTGGAGGCAAGTTTTTCCCGGTAGGACCGGGGGGAGTAGCCAGTAAGCTGCCGAAACTGTCTGCAGAAATGCTCTACATTTGCATATCCGCAAAGCGCTGCGACCTCGGCAATTTTATGCGGACCGAAACCAAGCTTTTCTTTGGCCAGCCGAATCCGGCAATGAATGACATCCTCCATGCAGGAAATACCGAAGGTTGATTTATATATGGTTTGCAGATAACCTGCGCTTATGTGCAGATACTCTGCCATTAACGAAACGGTCCAAGGATGGCCAGGGTTATTGTAAAGAGCCTTGCGCAAGTTCAGAAGATTATAATATTGCGGGCTCAGCTTGTCTTGGGACGCTTCGCACAGCTTATTGAAGAAAATTCTAAACAGATAGTCGATGGAAAGCTCCCGGTAGTCATTCTGAAAAGTGTTCTCCAGAGTCAACAATTGAAACAACTGATGGCAATAGCCGGGATCCGGTAGCGAGAATGGAATACCAACAGGCAAAGTGTTTTCAGTGATGTAGGATTCGTCCGCATCAAAACGGACCCAGTCATTAATGTAATTTTTGGAACAGGCACGGTAATAAATGTTGTGCTTAGGCGGATATAGAACAACAGAGTGGGCCGGAAACTCCTTCAGTTCTCCGTTAACTTCAAACAACGCCGGAGTTTGTGTGAGCACCAGAAGCCAGGCATTCAAGCCATCGGGTATGCTGTACACAAAATCGTCAGGATGAGTAGCGTCGAATTCGACATAGTGAATCTTGGGCATCAGCTTCTCCTTTCTTCGGATACATCAATTAATGGACAGGATACATCATTGTATATCACTGAAATACGAGTTTCTGGTCATTAGAAATTATCAATAATGAAGAAAGGTCATTTGTTAATGATACCACAATAAAACGAAGATCGGAATTATATCCTTGCCTCCGGGTGAGTTGATGCAATTTCTGGTTGAGCAATATTTCAAACAGCAATTTATCCATGTATAAAGAGAGGAATGAGCGGCAATGAACGAGGGCAATCAGAATTATACGATGCAGACGGCACCGGCCGGATATGACGTGGAGAGGGAAGGCATTGCCCGGGGAATGATCCGCACCGTAGAATATCCTTCCACAACGGTAGGCAACATCAGGAAGGCAATGGTATATACGCCGCCAGGCTATTCCGACGGACGGGAATATAGCGTCCTGTATCTGCTGCACGGGATTGGCGGAGATGAGACAGAGTGGTTCAATCACGGCAAGCCCCAGATCATCCTGGATAATCTGTATGCCGATCAAATGCTGAAGCCCATGATTGTCGTTCTTCCCAATGGCCGGGCGATGCTGAACGACCGGGCGGAAGAAGATATTTTTGCTCCGGACAAGGTACAGGCGTTCGAAACATTCGAAGCGGATTTGCTCCATGATCTTATCCCTTATATCGAAGCTAATTATTCGGTCCTGACAGACCGGATGCACCGCGCTATTGCCGGATTATCCATGGGCGGAGGGCAATCCCTGAATATCGGTCTGAACAATCTAGAACGATTCGCCTGGATCGGGGCGTTCTCCCCGGCTCCCAATACGAAGCTGCCCGAGCTGTTGGTCCCGGAACCGCAGAAGACCGCAGAATTGCTCAGTCTACTCTGGCTATCGTGCGGTGATCTGGACAGTCTCAAGAATGTCAGCGACCGGACGGAAGCCTATTTGTCACAGCATTCCGTGCCGCATATCTGGGTGGAGGAAAACGGCGACCATGATTGGCCAGTCTGGAAGAACGGTTTATATCAGTTCTCCAAGCTCATTTTTTAGCTCACCGCTCAAAGGATACCTGCTGCTTTCCCACAATCAGCCCGTCCTCTCCGCTGTTTAAGCGGGAACCGGTTCTACAATCTTTAAAAAACGCAACAAGAACCTCTCAAACCCGGATATAACGTACAGATCGGGATGGAAAACCAAACAGAGCACGTCTCCAATAGCCGGAAACGTGCTCTGTTTTTAGTTTTTTTGTAGCTTTAAAGGAAGAAAGGTTATCTTTTCGTAAAAAGATCTACTTTTAGGACGCCCCCTAACAATAATTTATTTACTGGCGACTGGATCAGCACGCATTTTAACGATTTTTTGAGCTCTTTCCGTACCCACGGCAAGAACATTATTCCAACCGAGACCTACTGCATCGGTCTTCAGCTTGGTCCAAAGCTTATCGAATTCTGCTTGGTCCTTGGAGAATATCATTTTCCATGAGGTGTTTTTAACATAATCGGAGATCTGGCTTCGTTTATTCTTAATGTCCGACGAATCGGACCCGAGACTTGTATTAATAGCTACATTTCCCACCGCAGTGCATTCAAGGACATGATCGGTCAGTTCGAGAACTGGCTCAAGCCCGAATCCAAGGTCAACAAGGCGCTGGTGGAGCTGGACTAATCACGACGCCATTATGGGTATGTTCATATTAGGCAGATTGAAGGAGCGTAGCAATCATGACAAGCATGGATCACAAGCGGCGGTTATGGTACAACCGACCGGCGCGGGAATGGAACGAGGCTTTGCCGATTGGGAACGGTCGGCTCGGAGCCATGATTTTTGGCGGTACGGCCGAGGAGAAGCTGCAGCTCAATGAGGATTCCGTATGGTACGGCGGTCAGCGCGACCGCAACAACGAAGACGCCCTGCCTCATTTACCCGAGCTCCGCAGTCTGATTCTGGAGGGAAGGCTGCGGGAGGCAGAGGAGCTGGCAGCGATGTCGATGGCGGGACTGCCTGAAGCGCAGCGGCATTATCTGCCGCTGGGCGAATTGCTGCTATCGTTTGGCGGCCACCGGCAGCCTGCCGAGGACTATAGTAGAGAGCTTGATTTGGAGCGCGGCGTCTCCCGCATCAGCTATCGGATCGGTGAGGTCTGGTATACCCGCGAGATATTCGCAAGCTGCCCGGATCAGGCCATTGTCCTCCGAATTTCCTCCGACTATAAGAACGGGGTTTCCCTGAAGGCGAGATTTAACCGCCACAACTGGAGATACCTGGAGAAAACAGAGAAATGGCAGAACAGCGGACTGGCGATGAGCGGAGATTGCGGCGGCCATGGGGGCAGCTCCTTTGCCGCTGTCTTGAAGGCAGTCACGGAAGACGGCATCTGCCGCACCGTCGGCGAGTATTTGCTTGTGGATGGGGCAAGCTCGGTTACGCTGCTGCTTGCCGCAGGAACCACGTTCCGTCATCCCGATCCGGAGCTTTATGCCAAAAGACGGCTGGAAGAGCTGAGCCAGGTTCCCTATGAAGAGCTGCTGGCCCGGCATATCGCGGATTACCGTGGACTGTATGGGCGGGTGGAGCTGACGCTGCCGGAGAACCCGCATCTGAGAGTGCTGCCGACCGATGAGCGGCTGAAGCGGTTTCGGAAGGGTGAGGAGGACAACGGTCTGATAGCGACCTTTTTCCAGTATGGGCGCTATTTGCTTATCTCTTCCAGCCGCCCGGGCTCCTTGCCCGCAAATCTGCAGGGCATCTGGAATGACAGCTTCACCCCGGCCTGGGACAGCAAATTCACGATCAATATCAATGCGCAAATGAATTACTGGCCTGCCGAAATCTGCAATTTGGCCGAATGCCATGAGCCGCTGTTCGATTTGATCGAGCGGATGCGGGAGCCGGGGCGGGTCACGGCCAGGGTTATGTACGGCTGCGGAGGGTTCACGGCGCATCACAATACGGATATCTGGGCAGACACAGCTCCGCAGGATACCTACCTGCCGGCTTCCTTCTGGCCGCTGGGCGCTGCCTGGCTGTGCCTGCATCTCTGGGAGCATTACCGGTTCAGCCAGGACCGTTATTTTCTGGCGCAGGCGTATGAGACGATGAAGGAAGCGGCCAGATTCCTGCTTGATTATTTGGTGGAAGACGCCGAAGGCCGGCTGATAACCTGCCCGTCCGTCTCCCCTGAGAACACCTATAAGCTGCCAAACGGCGAGTCAGGAGTGCTCTGCGCCGGGGCTTCGATGGATTTTCAGATTATTGAAGCGCTGTTTGGGGCCTGCATCCGCAGTGGGGAGATTATCGGCAGGGACAAGGCGTTCCGCGAAGAACTCGCCGCTGCTCTGGCGCGGCTGCCAAGGCCGCAAATCGGGAAATACGGCCAGATTCAGGAATGGATGGAGGATTATGAAGAGGTGGAGCCGGGGCATCGCCACATCTCCCATCTATTTGCGCTGTACCCCGGCGACGCCTTCACCGTGGAGCATACGCCGGAACTGGCTGAAGCCGCCCGGACGGCGCTGGAACGCAGACTGGCGAGCGGCGGCGGCCACACCGGCTGGAGCCGGGCCTGGATCATTAACTTTTGGGCCAGATTGAAGGATGAGGGTAAGGCCTATGCGAACGTCCGCGCTCTATTGGAGCATTCTACGCTGCCCAACCTGTTCGACAACCATCCTCCATTCCAGATTGATGGGAATTTTGGAGGAACGGCGGGGATTGCCGAGATGCTGCTCCAAAGCCACGCCGAGGGAATCAAGCTGCTGCCCGCGCTGCCGCAAAGCTGGAGCGAGGGGCGTGTCAAGGGCCTGCGGGCGAGGGGAGGCTATACCCTCGATTTCGTCTGGGCGGAGGGGCTTGTTACGGAAGCGGTTGTAACTTGCACGGTTTCCGGTCCTTGCCGGCTGGAAGGTCCCGGACTTGATTCCGTTTCGTTCAACGGAGAAGCCGGATGCTCCTATACGTTCACCCGGTAAAGAATGAACAGGAAGGCGCCCAATTTGTCCGTTCAATAAGATTCTACTGGCAGGAGCTGGCGTATTGACGTCAGCCCTATTCCGCCGGGCAGCGGCTTGCAGAGCAGCGACTGTGAAGGCCAAGCTTTTTTTCTTCTATAATAATGTGTTGTTGAACCAGCAATATCCTGCACCTCAACAAATCCATATCCGCTGTACAATAAACGTTTCTTTGAAATCTATAAGCCTTCGACAAGATTTAATTTAGTGCTATATGGTGGTAAAAAGACAAATGTTAGTCGCGGATGTTCCTTTAGGAAAGATTGAATGTGCTTCGCATGGCTTCAATTAGTGATTCAATTTCTGTTTTCTGGGTTTTCATCGACCTCACCTCTTTGGTTGTGGTTTTTAGGGCGTTCAATCTTATCTGCTGGATTAGTGTTGATTAGATCAGTTTTGAGCGCATGCTGTAATGCTGCACGTATGTTGGCGTGGTAGTGAAGGACTGTATTAGTTGAAGACTGAATTTTCGTCATACCAAAACGCAGCGATTCAGCTTCTGACATGAATAATATTTTTGTGGAATGAAATGATCCTGATTCTTACTTTTTAAGGAGTGTTAGATAAATTGGACAAAAAAGCAGCAGCCAATGAAATCCCGGAAGGGACACAAATTATCTTTGGTGATTTTTCCGAAGGAGGCACCTATTATTCCTGCTCTTATCGGCCTGATGTAGTTTATGCGGAATATGGCGGCGTGGAAAGAAGACTTCAGATTATTATCCCGAATCGTGCCGGATACAAATTTCCATTAGTCGTTTTCGTTCAAGGTTCGGCTTGGAGAAAACAAGATCTTTATGCGGCCATTCCAAATCTAAGCCATATAGCGTCAAAAGGTTATGTGATAGCAAGCGTTGAAATCAGGGACACCGACATCTCAAGATTCCCAGCCGCTGTAGAGGACGTCAAATGCGCGATCCGGTTTATGCGTAAACATGCTATAGAATATGGGATTGATCCGAATCGAGTCGCGGTTTGGGGAGATTCATCTGGCGGACACCTTTCATTAATGACCGGTCTTACCATAGGAGAATATGATAACGGTCTTTATAGTGAACAAACGGACGAAGTTAGTGCGGTAATTGATTATTACGGAATCTCAGATCTGCTTACCTTAGGGAAATATAATGATGTTCTGGATCATGATGCCGCTGATTCACCGGAAGGTTTATTTATTGGAGGAAAAGTAAAGGAATATTTGGAATTAGCGAAGAAGGCGAGTCCCCTTCATCAAGATTTGGATAAAGCGCTTCCGCCGTTTCTTATCGTGCATGGAGACAATGACCAAGTTGTACATATAAACCAGAGTATAGAGATGTACAAAGCTTTGAAACAGCATGGACAGAGAGTTTTCTTCTATAAGGTTGTAGGCGCAGATCATGGACCAGGCTTGTGGAATCCTCAGGTGCTTGACATTACAGAAAAGTTTTTATCTGCTAACTTAAATCGGCCTTGTATAAATCAGCCGTCGTTTCAGCATTCATTGGAATAGTATTAGTGCGTATGAGCGTTTTAAAGTATAGCGTGGGGTGAAGGAAGATGGAATTGGAAGAAATGTTTACTGTACATGTTAAAATTGAAAAAACGATCGAACTGCAGAGCAACGATGGAGATTCAGTTGTCATGATTTCTTTTACAGGACATGTGACAGGACAATACTTTCAGGGAGAAGTACTTGAAGGAGGAGTAGATACGCAAGTAATCGGGAAGTATGGTGACCGGCACACCTTATCGGCAAGATATATGCTTCGGGGCAAGGATTATACAGGGGAAGTTTGCCAAATCTACATCGAGAATAACGGCGATGTCCAGAAAAAATTGAAAGATACATTGTTCCGCACTAATCCCAAATTGATTACGAATAGCAAAGCATTGTCCTTTCTGAATGAAGATTTATTCGTAGGGGAAGCGTTACCCACTGATTTGGGAGTAGATATAAAGATATATAGATGGCTTTAACATCGTAACATGCGGATGAAGGAAGAACGCTTCCAAGCTGTGGTGAAGTATGGAAATTACCACAAAGAAAAAAGCAGGGCATGGAAGATTAACCCTCGAAGTCGGGTGGCTTTCCCTTGCCCATGATCTGCTAAAGCAAGCTACAAGACCTGGAAGGGCGAGTCGCTGCACGATCCCATTGGAACGGATAAAGAAGGAAATGAAATAATATTGATAGATATTTGGGCTCAGGAGCGGACGATCTGCTGCTCACAGTAGATCTAGTGGTTGGACGGTTTGGGTTGGATACAGGCGGGGAAGGGCGAACCCAGCGGGATATCGCAAAAGAACTCGGCATCAGCCGGAGTTATGTGTCTCGGACGATCAACCTCCTCTGTGTTGTACAAATTTTACAACCACATAAACAAGTTCAACCGCGTAAACACCTCCCTTACGATTAACCTTTACTTAATGGCAAAAGTAATAATTAATCCGCTTACAATAAGGATTATATCGTTGATGCTAATCATCAAACCTTGAATATAAAGTCATAAAATAGCAGAAACAGGACAGGATTCCTTGCTTTGCATCGTGGGAATTTTCAGAGTTAGGACACAAAAAGGGGAAGACCCGGAAGGTCCTCCCCTTTTTGTGAAAAAGAATAACTATAAACCATTCATGGAGAGTTTTTAAAAATAATCGCATTTAAATTTTGAAAACTCAGCTGAGAAGCCTTCCCCATAAGCATATAAACCGATAATTACGCCTGTAAATCCTCCGGCGATTTCGGAGGAAAGGTATTTCGTTTGAGCAGTGCCTAAGAGGATTTCCTTGCCGTCTGTATGAATGAGGAAGGTATAGCGGTCATGACTTGCCCGTATAATCAGTTCAGCATGATTGTCACTTACTAGATCCACTTCATTTTCGATGGATTTAATATCCCCGATGTTAAGACGCTCGATAACCTTATATCCGCTCTCATCTTTACGAATAGCTAAATCATAATGATGATCTTCATCCATATAGAGCGTGATGCCGGCCTCTCCGTTCGTAAGGCTTACATCGCAAGAGATTACCGCGTTGAAGTCTTTTTGGCGTATGCCGATGAATGTCGGGGAATCCGGTTGATCAAGTCTGATTTCAGTTCCTTTAAGTTTTAGTCTGTTTTGCTCAAATAAATAATTTTTCGAATTAGGCTGACGAAGATAGCACCAGTCCTTGTCCCATTCCGTGTTTTCAAAGGTGTAGCTTCTTTTCTCCTTCTGAACAACATCACTAGGGATACGGTCAGTTTCAAAACACGTTAGTGTGGTACCTTTATGTCCTGCCGTAAACCAGCCGTCCTCGCCAAAGGTAACTGGTGTAAGGAATACTTCGCGGCCAAGGTGATGATAAGTAGACCATTGTCCACTTTGTCGGAAACCAAGATGAAGCATCCACCAATTGTCGTTGTTATTTTGAATAAGATCACCATGACCGACTGCCTGTAACGGACTCTACCAGAATCGAATCCCATATCCCGAATCCCTATCCATTGAGCTGAGACAGCTCATCGAACGGGTACGATCTGAGCTTGTTGATAAACAGCTGCTGAACTGGCTTGGCGGGATGCTTCTTTCTCCCATGTCAAGAACGGCATATATGGAGAAATGTTCGTAGCAGCCATGATCGCTGCTGCATTTTCTGAACGAAATCCGGAGCGTATTGTCGAAATCGGCTTAAGCGAAATTCCGGCTACCAGTCGATTGGCTAAGGATGTTAGGGAAGCCGTAGCGATTGCGCGTAGCTCGAAGGATCAAGTGGAGTTGGTTGATCGAATTTGGGAAGCCTTTAAACACTATAATCCGGTTCATACCAACAACAATGCGGCTTTGGTAGCAGCTTCACTGATCTTTGGTCAAGGTGACTTCGAAAAAGCAATCACAACATCGGTTCTAGGCGGCTGGGATACGGATTGCAACGGTGCTACAGTCGGATCTATTATGGGGGCTATGTTGGGAGCAGAAGCCATACCTAGCTCCTGGACTACACCTTTAAATGATACCCTTTATGCAGAAATTAATGGATTCCATCCCATCCCGATTTCTGAATGTGCGACTCGGAGTTATGAGGTGTTTAAGAAGCTGAACCCTAACGAATGAATGTTATGAATTCCTATGGTGTAGATCTTTAGGGATTTACATATAGATCTGATGAGATCCTTAAATCAGCCCCTGAAACGGGGCTGATTTTTTTTGGATGATTTTTTATATGCTTGTATAAGCAAGTTGGTCTTCAGGAAGTGCCTTCTTTGTGCCGTCATGATTCAGAACAGAACGCCATGTATGACGTGGTTCATAACCCAGGATTTTCCGTGCTTTATCTATTGCCATTAAAGTCTCATGTTCTTGTACAGGTCTCTTTAAGTTTACATTTGGAAAAAATCTAGTTACTAAATCGTGACTAAGATCGGGCATAATTGTATCTGGAGCGGTTATATGGAATACTTGATTTCCTAGATCATTCTTCTCAATGGCGAGAAGACACGCCTTAGCAGCGTCCCTGACATCGCAATAAGCCCATGCATTTTTCTTTTGAATATCCCTTTCCTCATCATTCCAATGCATAGGGGGGATTTTTTCATATTCATCAGGCTCATACATATTTGCAAAGCGAAGAGTAACGATCTGTTGCTTAGTAAGATTGTGGTACATTCCTGTCAGTTGTTCAGTCAACAGCTTTGCCATAGCATAGGATGACTTAACTAAAGTTGGATGCTCTTCGTCCACAGGAAGATAACTTAGCTCTTCCGGTACAAAAGGATACCCCAAAACAGTTTCACTTGATGCCCATACAAGTTTAGGAATTTTAAAGTCTTTGCAAGCTTCAAGGATATTGAAATTTACGATCATATTATTCTCAAATATAGCCTGGGGTGTATTCCTTACATCGGAAGGGATATTCCCAAGATGGACAACGGCATCACATCCCATCAATAGTTGACAGACCTGACCATAGTCACGTAATTCAGCTTGAATGAAATTTAACGAAGCAGATTCTTCTCTTAATTTTTTATCTGAAGCTATAACTTCATGACCGGCATCTAAGATTGTTCTTACGGCCCATCGTCCGATTTTACCTGCCGCACCGGTTACCACTACTTTCACCAATTCTCACTCCTTCTTTTATTATCGTGTTGTCTTCATAAGCAAGTTACATCTTGTTTAGATTACCCTTTGTTAATGGTTTTATTAATCGCAATCTCGAAATTCTAGATGAGCGCGAGAAGGGGGGGAACTCCTATGCCTATGCAGCAGGGTCATTTGAATATACAGAATTGGTTATTCCTATAGTTATGGGGGGTAACACCTTTAATATTAGTATGACAGCGGATAGTGCCGGAGATGTAAAATGGTGTGGACATAGATGTAAGCGGTTGCAATGGGGGTGGGTAACTGTAAGGAAAAAATAATCCATATGGTGTTCTACTGCTAAAAATGTAGGTAATTTATTAATTCCAAAAATTACTCGAGGGGGAAAGCAACAAATGAGTAGAATGTTCAAACAAGTCATTTCGATTTTACTAGCAGCTGGTTTGCTAATTCCGTCAGGCTGGTTTGCTCCGGTTGCGAAAGCAGCAGCGCAGGATATTCCCGTAATTTTGTATCACCGGATTGTCGATACTGCGACGGATCAATGGACACATACAAGCGTGGACAAATTCAGGAGCACCATGAAATATCTTCATGACAACGGTTACACGACGTTAACTGCGGATCAATATGTGAACATCAAGGCCGGTGTCACGACACCGCCTGCCAAACCGATCCTACTCACATTCGATGACGGAACCCCCGACTTTGTTACCAATGCTCTTCCGATACTGAATCAATACGGAATGAACGCCGTTGCATTTATTGTTACCGGCTGGATCGGTGGTACCTACAGCATGTCGCTTGCTGAGTTGCAAGATCTGGCGGCAAACCACCCGAATATTAGTATCCAGAATCATACGGTTAACCATGCTAATAATACATGGAACATCATGACACAGGTAGCTGCTTCGGCCGAATTAGCCCAAGCCAATACTTATCTTAAAGGAATTACGAACAAAGATCCTGTTCTTTTGGCTTACCCTTATGGCCACTTCAATTCGGATGTTCAAGCGGCAGCAGCAGCTAACGGCATTAAGTACTCCTTCAAAGTGGGTTATCCGGATCAAAGTGACCATGCTATGGGTCGTTATTACGTACAAATGGGTACAACATTATCCGAAATTGCCAATTGGATTGGCGGACCGGCACCGGATACGACAGTACCATCAGATACGGTAACGGTTTATCACGAAAGCTTTGCGAGTGGCAAAGGCGTGGCAACCCAAGCGGGTGGCGCTAGCCTTACACCAGTCACCGGTAAAATTTTTGCCGGCAATGCTGACGGCGCAGCTTTATATGTAAGCAACAGAGCGAATAACTGGGACGCGACTGATTTCAAATTCAGCGACATGGGGTTGGAAAACGGAAAAACCTACACGGTGACCGCATCCGTTTATGTTGATGCTGATGTGACTGTGCCTAGCGGCTCGCAAGCTTATCTTCAAACTATAAGCAGCTATAGCCTTTTGGCGAACGTAAATTATGAAGCCGGTAAAGCAATCACCTTGACTAAAGAATTCACCGTGGATACAAGCAAAGATACGACCCTGCGTGTTCAATCGGACGATACTGGGAAAACGGTTCCGTTCTACATTGGGGATATCCTCATCACGGCAAAAAAAGCAGTAACTGTAACGGATAAAGAAGTTTATCACGAAACTTTTGCGAGTGGCAAAGGTTTAGCAACGCAATCAGGCAGTGCTAGCCTAGCACCTATCACCGGTAAAGTTTTTACCGGCAATGCTGACGGCGCAGCTTTATATGTAAGCGACAGAGCGAATAACTGGGACGCGGTTGATTTCAAATTCAGCGACTTGGGCCTGGTAAACGGAAAAACCTACACGGTGACCGCATCCGTTTATGTTGACGCTGATGTGACTGTGCCTAGCGGCTCGCAAGCTTATCTTCAAACCATAAGCAGCTATAGCCTTTTGGCGAACGTGAATTATGAAGCCGGCAAAGCAATCACCTTGACTAAAGAATTCACCGTGGATACAAGCAAAGATACGACCCTGCGCGTTCAATCGGACGATACTGGGAAAACGGTTCCGTTCTACATCGGTGATGTATTGATCACAGAGAAGGGGTCTACGGTAACCCCAACACCAACCCCAGAGCCATCTAGAGACCCGGCTTTACCTTTTACCACTGTAACTTTTGAGGATCAAACGGCAGGCGACTTTGCAGGCAGGGCAGGTACTGAAACGTTGACCGCCTCCAATGAAGCAAATCATTCCGTTGATGGTGCATACGCTTTGAAAGTAGAGGGTAGAACCAATTCGTGGCATGGGCCGGCATTGCGAGTGGAGAAATATGTTGATAAGGGCTACGAATATAAAGTTTCGTTCTGGGTCAAGATGATCTCGCCCGCAAGCTCACAACTCAGTCTTTCCACGCAGGTTGGTAATACCAGTGCAAGTTATAATACCCTTACTTCAAAGACAATCAGCATAAGCGATGATTGGGTTCAGTTACAAGGAACCTACCGTTATACCACTGTAAGCGACGAATTTTTGACCATCTATGTGGAAAGCTCTAATGCAACCGCATCTTTCTATATCGATGATATCAGCTTTGAACAAACAGGCTCGGGTACGATCTCCGTACAGAAAGATTTAACTCCGATCAAAGATGCTTATCAAAACGATTTCTTGATTGGAAACGCGGTATCGGCGGCAGATCTGGAGGGTCTTAGACTTGATCTTCTCAAGATGCATCACAATGCCGTCACAGCAGAAAACGCAATGAAACCGGATCAGGCGTATTCTTCGGAAGGCATCTTTGACTTTACCTCGGAGGATGTGCTTGTTGATAAAATTCTGGCTGAAGGACTTCAGTTGCATGGGCATGTGCTGGTATGGCATCAGCAGACACCTACGTGGCTGAATACTACAACAGATGTTGACAACAATACGATCCCCTTGGGTCGGGAGGAAGCTCTCAACAATTTAAGAACCCATATCAAAACGGTCATGGAGCATTACGGCGACAATGTGATTTCCTGGGACGTAGTTAACGAAGCGATGAACGATAACCCGTCCAATCCAACGGATTGGAAAGCAGCTCTGCGTCAAGCCCCTTGGAAAAGTGCCATCGGGACAGATTATGTAGAGCAGGCATTTTTGGCGGCAAGAGAAGTGCTGGACGCGCATTCCGATTGGAATATCAAGCTGTATTACAACGATTATAACGAAGATAACCAAAATAAAGCTCAGGCCATTTACAGCATGGTCAAAGAAATCAATGATAGGTATGCGCTGACACACCCTGGCAAACTCCTTATTGACGGGGTAGGTATGCAGGCGCATTACAATTTAAACACGAACCCGGAGAATGTAAAACTGTCCTTGGAGAAGTTTATTTCCTTGGGCGTAGAAGTAAGCATATCCGAGCTTGACCTTACGGCCGGAAGCAATTCTCAGATTTCCGAGCAACAAGCGAACGCTCAGGGCTATTTATATGCGCAACTGATGAACATCTTCAAGGCTCACGCAGCAAATATCTCACGCGTGACATTCTGGGGACTAAATGACGGTACGAGCTGGAGGGCCTCTCAAAATCCATTGGTATTTGATAGTAACCTGCAGGCCAAACCAGCTTACTATGGTGTAATCAACCCCAATAAATTTATAGCAGAGCATACGCCTGATACTGTAAATGCAAATCAGTCAACCGCTAATTTTGCTACGCCTGTAGTAGACGGGATTGTTGATACAGTTTGGAATCAAGCTTCTGCAATGTCGATTAATCGCTATCAAATGGCTTGGCAAGGCGCGAACGGCGAAGCAAAAGCTCTCTGGGATGATGAAAATCTTTATCTTCTGATCCAGGTTAACGATGTGCAGCTTAACAAAAGCAGCGTAAACGCATATGAACAGGATTCCGTCGAAATCTTCGTGGACCAAAACAATGCGAAAACAACGTTCTATCAAGGGGATGACGGACAATTTAGAGTTAACTTTGACAACGAGACCACATTTGAACCGTCAAGTAGTGCAACAGGCTTCGAATCGGCTACCCAGATTTCCGGAACCAACTATACGGTTGAGGTGAAGATTCCGCTTCAATCGGTTACTCCGGCTAACGATACTAAGATAGGTTTTGATGTTCAGATCAATGACGCTAAAGACGGTGCCCGTCAAAGCGTTGCCGCATGGAATGATACGACTGGCACTGCATATATGGATACATCCGTTTACGGCGTGCTTACTCTCACTGGTAAACCTACGGGTTCGGAACCGACACCAACACCAACACCAACACCGACACAACCACCGACTCTGACACTAGCAACACCGGCACCGATTAGCACTGATAAGGATGGCGTTGTTACGATCAAGCTGGAAGTAAAGTCCGACAACGGGCGTGCGAAAGGTACGATTTCCAACGACAATATGAAAAAAGCGCTTGAGCAAGCTACTCCAGCAGCAAACGGTAAGAAACAAATCGTAATCGAAGTGCCGAAGCAAGCAGCATCGAAAGGCTATGAGGTTCAATTGCCGACTCCAAGCTTGAAAGGTAAAGAAAACTTCGAGCTATGGATAAAGACAGAAAATGCGACAATTCAAATTCCAAGCAACATGCTATCCAACGTGGCAGAAAATGCGGAGCAAGTATCCATCCGCGTAGACAAAGCCTCCACGGACAACTTGGATGCAGCTACCCGCGAACAGATTGGCAACCGTCCGGTTATCGATCTGAATGTAATAGCAGGCGACAAGGTCATTGAATGGAACAACCCTTCTGCGTCTGTAACGGTAGCAATTCCTTATACACCAACTGCGGAAGAACTTAGCAATCCGGATCTTATCGTCATTTGGTACATGGATGGAAAAGGCAACGCAACACCGATTCCGAACGGTCGATATGAAGCGGCAACTAAAAGTGTTGTATTCCAAACGACCCACTTCAGCACCTATGCGATTGCTTCAAGTGTGAGAACCTTCGGAGATCTCCAAAACGTACCTTGGGCAAAACAAGCCATAGACGCAATGGCAGCCCGCGAGGTCATCAAAGGAACGGCCGAAAACAGCTTCTCTCCTGCAGATTCCATCAAGAGAGCAGACTTCATTGCACTTCTCGTAAGAGCTCTTGAATTGAAAGGAACAGGCAAAAATGAAACTATGTTCAGCGATGTCCAAACAACCGATTATTATTATGATGAACTGGTCATCGCGAAGGAACTGGGAATTGCCACTGGCTTTGAAGATAATACGTACAGACCAAACAGTAATATCTCCCGGCAAGATATGATGGTGCTGGCAGTACGCGCGCTAGCAGCAGTCGGCAAGCCTGTCAAAGGCAGCGGATCGTTAGATGCTTATCCTGACGCGGCGAACATTTCCGACTATGCCAGAGACAGCGCTTTGTTCCTTGTCAAATCTGGAGTCGTGATTGGTAAGAATAACAAGATTGCACCGAACGATACTCTCACCCGTGCGGAGGCGGCAGTCATCTTGTACCGTATCTGGAATCTGTAGAAGTTTTTAAATAACAAAAAAAGCAGCTTGTCACTTCATCGGCAGGCTGCTTTTTTATGTGGCGCGAGATTCACACGAAAACTAAGCTTTGATATATTCAGAGAAATTCTCTTGCAAGTACAACGTATTAATATCTTCCCGCAGATGGTGATGGATCAGGTCATCGATTTTATCCGTATTCTTGTTCATCATATATTCGAGAATACTTTGGTGTTCTTTGTAAATGGCTTCGAGTTTTTCCTTCCGGAGCATATGCAGCCTGCGATATCTTACATAATGCACATTGGACTGCTGAATTAAATTCCACAGGAATTCCCGCCCGGCAAGTTTGAACAAGGTTTTGTGAAACTCATCATCCAGGTAAAGGAATTGTTCCGCAGCATCTTCTTGATGAATGACCGCTTGCTGCTTGTCCAAAATCTCCTTAAGTTCATGCATACCTTTGAGTAAAAGATGGGTGGAAAGATACTTTATAATCTCTTTTTCCAAAACACTTCGCAAATAAATAATCTGTTCAACAGACTCTAGATCTATATATGAAACCAGATTTCCCTTTTTAGGATAAATATCAGTATAGGATTCAAGACTGAGTTGTTTCAGCACATCACGCAATGGGGTTCTTGAGATTTGAAAACGTTCGGACAACACGGTCTCACTCAGTATTGTGCCGGGCTTTAGCGCCAGGGTAAGAATTTCATTCTTTAGTGAATTCATGATTTCTTCTTTGGTAGACATTTTGCTCCTGCTCCATTATCTTTTTTTTAACTAGTATACATCAACTTAAATATGAAATACAGGTTATATTTAGTATTCGCGAAAAAGATACATTGACAACTCGATATTTTATATTTTATGATCAAGTAAATCTTGTATACAAGACGAGTGAGACAAAAACCTGAGGAGGATATTTAAATGAACATGACATGGAGATGGTATGGGGAAGGAAATGACAACATCACTCTGGACCATATCCGGCAAATTCCGGGTGTTATGGGTATCGTCTGGTCTTTGCACGAAAAGATAGCCGGCGAAGAATGGGAAATGGAACGTATTCAGGAAGTGGCGGATCAAATCACCAGTAAAGGATTCAGCACAGCTGTAGTGGAGAGCGTCAACGTTCATGATGATATCAAAATCGGCTTACCGAGCCGCGATAAATATATCGATATTTATATTGACACGATCCGCAAACTGTCCAAAGTAGGCGTTAAAGTCATTTGCTATAATTTCATGCCGGTATTCGACTGGACACGTACGGAGCTCTATAAGGAACTACCTGATGGCTCGAACGCTCTCTTTTTTGAAAAGGCTGCCATTACCGACAATCCGCGAGAAATGGTGGACCGGATTCTGAAAGGCGCCGGGCAGTTTACGATGCCGGGCTGGGAGCCGGAACGGCTGGCCAAGCTGGATGAGCTGTTCTCCGCCTATGGTGATGTAACGGAAGAGAAGTTATTCGAGAATTTGAAGTACTTTCTGGAGCGGATTATTCCGGTGTGTGAAGAAGTGGACATTAAAATGGCCATTCACCCTGACGATCCGGCCTGGCCGATTTTTGGCCTGCCGCGCATTATTCGCAGCCGTGATACGATCCGACGCTTTCTGGATATGGTGGACAGCCCGTATAATGGCCTGACCTTCTGCACAGGATCTCTTGGAACGAATCCGGAGAATGATCTGCCGGCGATGATCCGCGAGTTCCATGACCGCATTTATTTTGCCCATATCCGCAATGTGAAGGTGTTCGATAACGGCGACTTTATTGAGGTATCTCACCGCGGACGAGATGGTAGCGTAGATGTGGCGGAAGTCGTTAAAGCCTATCATGAGAATGGATTTACGGGTTATGTGCGTCCGGACCACGGCCGTCATTTATGGGGTGAGGAAAAGAACTGCCGTCCAGGCTACGGCTTGTATGACAGAGCCATGGGAATTATGTATTTGCTTGGCGTGTGGGACAGCCTGGAAAATACCAAGGAGGTGAAATAATGCTGCGTCTAACTCGAAGCAGTATCTCTGATGATTCAGCCTGGAAGGCTGCGGACGTTGAACTTCCCAAGTTCGACTATGAGCAGGTGGCGAAGAACACAATCGTGAAACCGGAATGGGTTCATTTCGGTGCAGGTAATATTTTTCGAGGGCTCGTTGCGAATGCCCATCAGAAGCTGCTGGATAGCGGTAAAGCGGTTACAGGTATTATCGCAGCCGAAACGTTCGACTTCGAGATGATTGACAAGGTCTATAAGCCTTACGACAATCTAACCCTTCTGGTGCTGATGAATGCGCGCGGTGATTTTCAGAAGAAGGTGGTCAGCAGTATCGTGGAGGGAATCGCTGCGGATAAGAACCGGGGGGCGGATTACAGCCGTCTGACCGAAGTTTTTGAGAATCCCAGTCTGCAGATGGCCAGCTTCACCATTACGGAAAAAGGGTATTCTTTGACCGGTCCGAACGGCCAGTACCTCGGCATCGTGGAGAAGGACATCGAGAATGGACCCGAGGAGCCGATTCATGTGATGAGCATCGTGACTTCGCTGGCCTATCGGCGTTACTTAAAAGGCCAATATCCCATGACCTTTGTCAGTATGGATAACTGTTCCCATAACGGGGATAAGCTTAAGAACGGTGTCGTAACCGTCGCTAAAGAGTGGGCTAAGAAAGGTTTGGTTGAAGACGGATTCGTGGCCTATCTTGAAGATGAGAGCAAAATTACCTTCCCGCTTTCCATGATCGATAAGATTACTCCGCGTCCTTCGGAAACAGTGCAGGCAGCGCTTCTAGAGCAGGGGATTGGCGACATGGATATAGTTGTCACGTCCAAAAACACCTATACCGCTCCATTCGTGAACGCGGAGATCAGCGAATATCTGGTCATAGAAGATAAGTTTACAAATGGTCGGCCACCGCTTGAGGAAGCCGGCATTATATTCACAGACAGGGATACGGTCAACAAGGTGGAAACGATGAAGGTAACAACTTGTCTGAATCCGCTGCACACCGCGCTTGCTGTGTCCGGCTGTCTGCTAGGCTACACGCTGATTGCGGATGAGATGAAGGATGGTATCCTGCGGAAATTCGTGGAGATCATCGGGTACACGGAAGGTTTGCCGGTCGTTGTAGACCCGGGTATCCTCAGTCCGAAGAAGTTCCTGGATGAAGTGCTTCAGGAGCGGTTCGCCAATCCGTTTATTCCCGACACTCCACAGCGAATCGCTACAGATACTTCGCAGAAGGTGGGTATACGCTTTGGTGAAACGATCAAATCGTATACTCGCAGGGATGACCTTGACCCGGCTGAACTGACCGCAATCCCGCTGGCTATTGCCGTCTGGTGCCGATATCTTCTGGGAGTGGATGACGAGGGCAAGCCGTTCACTCTGAGTTCAGACCCGCTGCTTGAAACACTTCAGGGACATTTGTACGGGGTTTCTCTGGGAGAAACTACTTCAAACGTGCGCGCGATACTCCAGGATGAGAAGCTCTTTGGCGTTCCTCTATATACGATCGGCCTCGGGGACAAGATTGAGGGCATGTTCCATGAAATGCTGGCAGGACCGGGAGCCGTGCGAAGAACCTTGGAGAAATATCTGCAATAATGGCAAAGGAGCACAAGGATGAAGACTTTTATTCATGAGGATTTTCTGCTGCAGTCTGAGGAAGCACGTATACTTTACCATGAGTATGCTGAATCTCTGCCCATTATCGATTATCATTGTCATCTGGATCCAAAGGCCATTGCAGACAATAAACGGTTCAACAGCATTACCGATGTCTGGCTGGGTGGAGACCATTATAAATGGCGAGCGTTACGAACATTCGGAATTGATGAGAATTATATAACCGGTACTGCCTCTGATAAAGAAAAGTTTGCAAAATGGAGCGAGGTACTGCCTTATACCATCGGCAATCCGCTGTTTCATTGGTCGGCGCTGGAGCTGAAAACCTATTTTGGCGTGGAGGAACAGCTTAATCCGGGTAACTGGGAGGATATTTATGATTACTGCAATCAATTGATCGCACAGGACAGCTTCACGCCGCAGGCACTGATAACCCGTTCCAAGGTGAAATGGATCTGTACCACGGATGATCCGTTGGATGATCTGCGTTATCATAAGCAAATCGGAGAGCAAAAGGACTTCAAAACGGGGGTCTCACCGACGTTCAGACCGGATAAAGCGCTGCAGATTGAATCGGGTTCTTTTATGGAATATGTATCTAAGCTGGAGCAGGCCGTAGGCTACGCCATTACTACCTATGCTCTTATGGAACGTGCGCTGCTGGAGCGAATCGATTACTTCGACAAGAATGGCTGCATGATTTCCGACCACGGGTTCTCGCACCTGCCTTATGCTGAAGCACCGGCATCCATACTGGAAAGCATCTTCAGCAGTCGTCTGAGGGGTGAAACTTTAAGCAGACTGGAATGCGACCAATACGCTACCGCGTTATTCCTGGCCATGGGCCGGAAATATGCTGCCTACGGTTGGGCGATGCAGCTGCATATCGGAGCCATCCGCAATCCGAATACGAGGATGTTCCATGAACGGGGTCCGGATACGGGATATGACATCATTGGAGACAGGAGTTACGCCGACAGCTTATATAAGCTGCTCGATGATCTTGAACGAACCGGTGAACTTCCCAAGACGATTCTATACAATCTGAATCCGGCGCAGAATGATGTACTGGCTGCGATGATAGGGTCTTTCCAAGGCGGCGGGATTAAGGGGAAGATACAGTTTGGCTCGGGCTGGTGGTACAACGACCAGAAAGACGGCATGATCAAACAATTGACTTCGCTTTCTAACCTTGGTTTGTTGAGTTGTTTCGTAGGTATGCTTACGGATTCCAGATCCTTTCTTTCTTATACACGTCATGAGTATTTCCGCCGAATTTTATGTAACCTCATCGGTGGTTGGGTCAAGAATGGGGAAGTTCCGGGAGATATCGCTTTTCTAGGCCGTATCGTGCAGGATATCTGCTTCAATAATGCCAAGAACTATTTCGACTTATCCTGATTTCAGGTGTCAATCATCCCAAAAAGAACCCTGTACAACTGAGGCCACTGAAAAAGGTGTGGTTTCTACTTTTGTGAAAAGAGCTTCGCTAAATAAAGGCGAATTCCATTCGATTCTGAATGAGAATCCTTTATTTTATGGTTTGTTTATGTATTCTACTTCATGAGAGTCAATATCCTTTTTGAGGTGGATGAAGATCGCTAACTGTTTTCACTTCACACCTCTCTGCTGCGGACAGTATAGCCGCTATTTAAGTCTCAAAGGGTTATACGAAATATAAGCGGACTCAGGAGACGCTATTCAATCAGAAACAGCCTATTTTTGGAAGTAAACTGCTCAATAGTGTCACTGGTGTCCGTTAAAATCCTAAATCTTCCGGTTTTGCCCAAATAAGGTCTTCTCAGTCCGTTTCCTGGTGGGTTCTATCTGTAGATTCAGCAAAGCTCTTGGTCAAACCCTAATTTTTAGATAGAGCTAATTATGTTTCATCTTCTCATCGATTTAATAAACTGCTTTTCGTAGCAGCATAGACTTTCCATTAATATCACTGAGATTAATGGACTGTTGATTAGAAATCATCCGAGTCACCACCTGAAATTAGTACAATTATTATACAATAATACAGAACACCCTTCTTCTAAAAACCCGAGGAGGGGTGTTCTGCTCATGCCTGATTTTTTCTTGAATAATTTGTTGTCTCCGGATTTCATCCGCGAACAGCGGTACAATTCAAGCAAGTCAAGACGAAACGTTATTGTATAATTCTAATAAACAAACTTTCGCTGGGCCCAAAAACTTAATAGAAATAAAATACATTCGGTTACGAGCTTCGCAGGAATCAGGGGAATACCTAGAACCGTATGCAGCAGCGACAAACATCCGTAATTCAGCCCGACGATCAGGACGGCAAGCGCATAATAGCGGATCATGGACTTTTGGACCGTCCCTTTACCCTGACGGCCGAAGACAAATTGTCGATTTAAGCCGAAATTTGCGGCAGAGCTCATGGCTCTGGCACCGATGACTGATAATAAAAGATTTGAGGTGGCGCTCTGAAACAGCAATAGAAGAACGAAATCAAGAATACCTGAGACGAGAGAGGACACGCTGAATTTTAAAATGGGCGCATATATCTTTATGGAGTCGGCAATGGGACGGAAATGGGACGAATGATTATCGTTCAAGTAAATTGTATCAATCGGCAGTTCCGTAATCCCATAACCATGGGAGGGTGCTTCGAGCAGCAAGTTCATCTCGTATTCGAACCGTTCTCCGGGCACTTGGCACAGCCAACTGAGCATACTCCTCGGATACCCTCGGAGGCCTGTCTGTGTATCCCCGATGTATATACCGGTCGCCGCATCATACACCTTGCTAGTGAGACGGTTCCCAAATCGGCTGCGCAGAGGTACCTTGCCGGTGAATAACCGGCTGCCAAGCACCATCTTGGCATCGGCGGATTCGCTAGCCCGGCCCACAGCAACGATGTCCTTCGGGGAATGCTGTCCATCGCTGTCCGCGCAGACGACGGCTGCTGCGGCGGGGGTGTTATCTAAAATATATTGAAATCCGGTTTTTAGCGCCCGACCTTTGCCTCGGTTGATGACATGGGTCAGCACGGTGCATCCGGCGGCTTTTACGGAATCGAAGATGCTTCGGAACCGATCTCCGCTTCCGTCGTCCACGACGATGATCGGTGTTTCAGTCATCGCCCGCAGGCTCTTGATAAGCTCGATTAAGCGATGATCAGGTTCATAGGATGGTATCAATACGGTCATGGCTTATCCCTCCCCGAGATAGAGGATGTCGCTCACGCCACGTTCCTCTTGTTTTCCTTGCGGATTGTTCACGACGCGGCCCATAAAGTACATCGTTGATGAGCCGCCGCCGTCCAGGTTGTATGCTTCCGTGGCGCCGAGGTCGGCGAACAGCTGTGCAAACTCATCGAGCGTCATGCCCCGGCTTTCGTCCGAGCGGCCATCGACGACAACGAACACGTAGTGGTTCGGTGAGATCATACCGATACCCGTGCGCGGATTCGCGTTCGAGATGGAGCGATTGCCGAAATTGGAGTCGATTTTGATATTGTCCAGATCCTGAACAAGTTCGCCGCTCTTGATAAGAGATGGGCCGAACGACAGCGTTTGGAGGACGCCTTTTGCTAACAGGGTCTCAGCGGAAACCTCCTCTTCGTTGTAGGCAGCCATTGTGCCGTCCGCATAAAGGGCGACCGCCTCCCGGGCTGGTTCATTGCGGTACAAAACGCCGTTGCGGATGATGACCCCGTCGCTTCGGAAGCCGTAGTAATCCCCGTTGATTGCGAAGACCGCGTCATGGTCGGCGGCGATGTCTGAAGTATCTTCGGTGATGTTACGTCCGAAAGAATTATCGGCGAAAGCGGATTGGATAAGGGAAGCGTCCGAAACCTGTACATCGGCTACGTAGTAGGTGATTTGATCGCTGCCAGAGTTGGTAACGACTTGCTTAACTGAAATGCTCATGTCGTCACTGCTGTAGTTCCAGTCATCAGATACGGCTTCAGATGAGTTTGCGCTTGTCGTACTCGAATCCGTAGTAACTTCGGCGGTATTGGATACTGCCTCGGTTGTACTGGATGCTGCCTCGGCGGCTACGACGACCTCGACATGCTTGATCAAGTAACGATCAGCGAGTTGGTATAGGACACCGCCGACGAGCAAACAACATAGTGTCACGATGATTACTAGTTTTCGTTTGGTTGAGAATAGTTTTGACATAGAGAAGGAAACCGCCTTTCTGCTTCAGTTGAGATCTTAATATAAGGTTAGTATAGGAGGCATAGCTTAACTGAACCTGAACTATTATCTGAAGGTTTGCTGGAAAATGGGTACGTAAAAAAACAAGCCGGCAATATCATCAGGCTTGTTATCTTATATATTTATTTGGGAGCGATGACTTCAGTCTTTTTATAAAGATCGGGCAACTCGGAATCCAAGGTCGTCAATGGAAAATAAGGGGTGGCTGCGACGACGGCATGTTGCCCCGCAACCCTTGGACTCTTCAGCCCAGCTGCCGCCGCGGAAGATTCGATAGGAGCCATATACTTGTGTATCATATAAATCCCAACACCACTCCCTCTGGAATTTTCTTCATTTCAATCGACATTCTGTCACCCCTTAAATGGTTTATTCTTTGATTAGTCTTGTGACATAATCCTCGCAGATATATCGATTGTCTTCATTATTTAGTGTCTGTATATTCGCTACCCGAAAGAAGCTTAATCCTACCCACCATCGAGAGTAGGCCATAAGCAGCACTATTAGATCTTGTAAAATGGGATCCAATATGGCTTTAGAAAAGGATGTGTTTCAGAGTGATCTCTAGCATTTCCACGGCGGTCATTGTATTTTGGATTTCAGAAAAATAGCAGGTAGGCAACTATATCAATTATTGTTAGAATATTGTTTATTTTACATAATGCCAGTTTCAGCTGCTGGATGGTATGATAGTAGGCGGGGTGAATATAACATGAACAACGAGACAACAAACGAGGAAGTTAATAGTAATGAAGGTGCTATGACCGAAGAGAATTGGGCGGAGCTTATAAAGGCTGTTTACCATAATGGCCTTGTAGCTTTGAATAAGCACTTTCAGAAGGTTGAAGGACAAGTATTGAACTTCGAGGCATACGGACCTATTTTTGTCTATCATGTAAAAGATGATTCGAACCATGTATATTCCTGCGGTTTTTTTCTACGCGAGTTGATAGCTAGGTTCCAATCGGGGAATGATCCGGCAGTTTGGATGGCTTCTTTCTACGTTGATCTGATGAAAACCAAGGGAGGCAAAGCTCTTCCACAACCGCCTGCTAATGAAGATGAAGCCAAAGCATTGATAGACAATGTGCTGGTTCCCCAGTGTATAGAAGCTGTCCGTGAGGAATTTGCTCCAGAGCAGGTACATGCGGGACTAACTTGGAACGAAGATATTGGCCCGGCCTTCGAAGTAGGGTTCCCAGCGATTACAGAAGGAAATAACGTATGCGCTTTGCCTATACATCTTTTGCTGACACATTTGCAGTTGAACCGTGATCCTGCTGAGTTGCTGCTTCAAGGCTTATACAACATCCGAAAAGAACATGGAATGGAATAAAGTGTAGGCATTTAAGGCTCAAGTCCATGATAATTCATACAAAAGAACGGCAGAGATGCCGTTCTTTTGTTTTGCTCAATTGAGATCAAGAGTAAAATTTGTGGAATCACTTTATAGATTATATATAATAAACTATATATATCTACATTTTGATCTACTCTGGAGGAATGTCCACAAATGAAACCTTTTTTAGTTATCACTCAATTGATTTATACAGGGTGTTTAGTTGCTTGGCTAGTTGTTTGGCTAATGTCGTTCATGGTATTTGATAGTGGCGTTTCATTCTGGAATTCACTTTTCTTCCTACTGGTTAGCTTGTTCCCGGTTGCGGTTGTAGTTTGCTCGATCATAGCATGGGTTGTACATAAGCGCAGACCTAGAACTGCCATCACATTAAATCTTATTCCTATGCTTTGGGTTGTATCCTTTGGAGTAATTATGTTCATTAGTTAGTACTAAATATGAGTATAAGGATTTATCGCATTTGCCATACTATGGTCAACCTACCTGCAGCATGTACAAAGGAGTTTGATCTATTGAATATTGCAAGAGTCGATACTTTCCCTTTATTTTACCCGCTTAAGCAGCCTTATGGAGATGCTAACGGCTTCAAGCACTACCGAAGCAACTTCTTATTTCGCATAACAACCCAATCGGGAATCATAGGCTGGGGAGAGTGTGTGGATTGGCTGCCCGCTCTGAAGGCTGGGTTTGAAAACAAGATTATCCCTTATCTAATAGGTAAACAGGCATTGAACCGGCTTCAATTGGTGAACCATATTAAGCAGTGGCATCAGCGGGCAGCCTCCGGAGTGAGTATGGCACTAACAGAAATTGCAGCGAAATATTCTGGGCTTTCTATTTGTGATTTATGGGGAGGAAGCTGGAGAAATTCGGTGCCTGTATATGCCTCATTTCAGTCCTACTCTTACCAGACCGATTGGGTACAACATTCACTGGATCTCGTGAAAAAATCAGCGATTTCCGGTTTCAATCAAGTAAAAGTGAAAGTAGGCGGAAAAACATTTAAGGAAGATCAGTCCCATATTCAAAAGATCCAAGGACTATTATCCGGTTCATGTGAACTGATTTTGGATGCCAACCAAAGCTACGATTATGCCTCCGCCCGAGAGTGGGAGAGGAACTTTTCGAAATGGAACAACATTCTCTGGTTTGAAGAGCCGTTACCTATGAACCGGGTAGGAGATTATAAAATGCTGCGGGCAAGCCTTTCAGTTCCTATCGCCGGGGGAGAAAACTTAAAAAACTGCGAGGAATTCCTTACCCTCTTGCGAGAAGGAGCCATTGATATTACTCAACCGGACCTGGCTCATGAAGACGGCATTGACGATTACAGGCATACGCTGTTCATTTCCCGCTTGTTCGGTCTGAGGACATCGCCGCATACCTTTGATGGCGGATTATCTCGATTATATGCTTTATTTGCACAGGCTTGTCTGCCTCCTTGGAGCAAAATGGAAAGGCAAGACATCGAACCTGTTGAATGGGACGTGATGGATAACCCGTTTACTTTCATTACCCCTCTTGAAGCAGTAGGTGGAAAGGTGAAGCTCCCTGTTGGTGTGGGAATCGGCATGGAATTGGATGAGGAGATTCTGAAGCGGTACCGATGGGATGGATCAGTATATTAAGAACATATAGCGTTGATTATGAATAACAGACATTTCCCTCGTGCATAGTAAAGACGAACTCTGATCATGAAATGGAATAAGAAGGGAAGGATGTTGAGCATGAAAGATATGAAAATGAAGGTAAATAAACAGAAAGCCCTTGAGGCGGACAATTTAAATTTTCACGACGTTACAGATGACGCAATCGGAGATGTGCCTGCTACGACGGATGTTGATGAAGCAATGGAAGCTTTAACCTCACATATCAATAAATACGATGTACCGGATGAGTTAGAGGAAAAATAATGAAAATGTGAAGCGCGCGCAGGCTAACCTGTTGTGCGCTTTTTATATAGAGAGTATAGTCGATAATCGGCTCATTGTCTGGCGTCTCCCGGACTTTCATATCCAATCACTTTACATTCCAGGAACATACATATTATGGATGACGATCATAAGTAGTATAACAAATCAGTCAGCTAACGTAGTATGGAACTATGGGGCTGCATCCTACATATAGAAGTGAGTGTCTTTGCAAAATCCATTCGAACAGTATGGGTCTTACTGGGTTGAACGTTTGGGATAGTTGTAGTTTGTGCATCTAAAAACATCGTTTCTCGCTGTAATCGCCGCTTTAACTGTATATTCTGCAACTATATTCTTTGAAAAAGGTGAATAGCTGTGTTCTTTCGGGATATAGTTGCAGGAAATACAACTAAAGGTAATTTGTCGGAGAATTCACCCAAAATAGGTGTACAGAGTGCAGCTATTTTTATTTGTGATTCATAGGTATAGTGACAATGTATGACCTTTGCGCTAGATGTTGCCAATCACAAACTAGCAATTTGGTGATTGATATTATTTAATATATTTTTATCGCAAACAATTAGTATTTTTTCGTTCAGATAAGGAGTGCTGAGTTGAATGTGAGAACCTTATTCGTTGTGATGGCTGTAGCATGTAACGTGATTGTGTTGATATTCGTACTGCCCTTGTTGCTGCTTGGAGGGAGTCAGATGTTTGAAAATCTGTTTTATAGTGAACAGAAAGAAAGCCGGCTAGCAGAAGAATACTTAACGAAAAGGTACGGGGAAACATTTACGGTTATAACTAATACGGTTTTGTTCAAGCAGACTTTTGGACTTTCCACTATGAAAGCCTACCCGAATGATAGTCCCGATACCGTATTTAATATTGATGTCTACCATGAAAAGTTGAGGATTTATCATGAAAACTATGTGCTTAACCGATCTTTTGGCCCCATTCTGAAATCTATTTTAACAACGGGTCCCTATTATTACGACGTTGACTACGAAGACGCAGATTTCTCCTCGGCAGTATATAAAATTCCTTATGTAAAGACAACCAGTTGGCAGGATCATTTGCTGGATTACCAGAGTGAGCCCCTTCAAATCAATGTGTTTACCCAGTGGAAGGTGGAGAATAAGCCGAATTCAGAAAATGCGAAAAAAGTACATAATATAGAGTCGCTGATCCAACTTCTTCACAAGAACCAGATTGAGGGAGCTTTAACTCTGTATTTCCCTGTCGCACTGACCGATGAGGCCCAAGTGAAAGAGTACAATGATATGATAGAAATGAGGAAAAACAACAAACTAAGGGATACTCCCCTCCGCCGGGATAAGGTAGCTGAATGCTCATTCTCACTTGAAGATTTTAATGAGAATCTATCGATAACGGATTACATTGCAGTCGAATGTTCAGATCTTAGTGAAATTGCGTTTTGATCTTACAGACGTTGCTGAAGATGGAATAACCGTTACATTCCCGGACTTACCGGGATGTATTACATGTGGATATTCTCTTGATGAAGCAAAGCAAATGGCGAAAGAGGCTCTCATGTTATATCTTGAGGATATGATTGAAGACACAATCCCCAAAACAACTCAGATAAGACCCGTGATACAAAAACCTTCGGAGCAAGTATTTTTAATATAAATCAATATTTAAGATATAACACATATATTCTTGATGCCTGTATGAGCGTTCTTTAAATTGAAACGGTAGACTTATGATAAAGAAGAAAAAATGAACCAGGAAAAGCAGAAAAAAGACAAAGAGCCTCGCAGATGGTCTGCAAGGCTCTTTGTTATTTTAATTATCAGCATCCACTTCCCGCGCTCCAAGCGGTTGAACGGGACGATTATCATGAGGGAAAATGGCTTTGAACTTGTTAATTTGCTCCTCGGACCATGGAACAGAGCTTTCCAGAACGATCCATTGGACGCCTTCGGTACATGGAGGCGTGGTGAGCGAGCCTTGGTAGCGGAAGGAATGAAGGTCTGCAGGAAGCAGTTTGTTCATGTCGAAGTCACCTTCGATCGCAACTCCTTCTTCATTCTCCTCAGCCGGGAGCATCGACCAAATTTTATTCAACTCGGCATTTTCGGCGCCTTTGTTGATTAATACACTTAGAACGGCAAGCTTGCCTTCTTCATTTTTGTGTACAAAGTGAAGCTCCATATCCGCATGACTTCCGTTCACTTCATGCTCGCTGGGGAGGTGGAAATGGAACTGCTGCAGCGTATACGTCTTTCCTTCGAGGGTGATTTTATTGTTCGGATTGTTAAGGTTGGCCTGGATGGTGTGGCCGTTATTAACAATAGATACCTTAGACGGGGAGTACTCCACCTTGATAGGGGAGAGGCTCTCAACATCCTTTACCTCATCTTCGAGAATATTAATCGGTGACTGTGCCTTGCCGACTTTGCAGGTTGTAAACAGTTGATCCAGTTCAGCCCAGTGTTCGGGTGATGTATCCCCTTCGTAGGACCAGTGCGTTTTATGAACGCTTATTGCCGGCGAGGCTTCTTGTTCGTTAGCTGCCTTGTCGACCGCTTTTTCACTTCCACATCCCGTTATCATGGACAAGACCATGAATGGGAACAGTACTCGAGTTAATCTCTTGGTAATGCTCACTCCTACCCCAACTTTCTATTTTTTTGTTTGGGAAACATTATAATATTGTAAATTACAGGAAATAAATCATCAAGTGAAAATAGGCTCAAAGTTTCTGCTGATTCAAACTGCCTAGTTAGACGATACTAGAGTGTTAGAATGTTAGAGTTTCAGAATGTTAAAGTTTCAGAATGTTAGAGTTTCAGATGTAAGGCTATCCGTTTATAAGAAAGCATATTACTGTTTTATTCCATTTAAATATGTTAAAATTTTAAGTAATTTTAAGAATAATTAAGCTGAACAAAAGAAAATAACAAAAAGCGAAAAGGAACGAAAGGGAAATTTGGAACTGTAGGAGCGATAGCGACCGCCCGAAAGCTTTCCGTAGGAAAGCTCGCCTCGAAAGCATAAGCTGTATCCGGATTTCAACCGCTAAAAAGCGGATTAAATCAAAGAAATCTGGAGACAACAGCGGCCGGAGGTCCAAATCTTCACGGTAGTGACGCCAGAGCCTTAAGTTAATCTAGAAACCATGTAATTATAAGGGGAGCTAATTATATGAACATGTTTTCTGATCAAGACAATCAGAATTTAGCAGGTGAATTAGAACGCTCTCTTTTTGAATTAGATGATATTATGTATGCCTTAGACGAATCCTCAATTGTAGCTAAGACGGACGCTAAAGGTGTAATTACTTATGTAAACGACAAATTTTGTGCGATTTCCAAATATCCCAAAGAAGAATTGATAGGTAAAACCCATCGAATTATCAACTCCGGTTATCATCCCAAGGAATTTTTTCGCGACATGTGGAGTACCATTGCTCAAGGATGTATATGGCGTGGGGAAGTGAAGAATAAGACCAAAGACGGCGAATATTATTGGGTGGAAACTACAATTGTGCCTTCACTGAGAAATGGAAAACCGTTTCAATATATCGCTATACGCTCGGATATTACAGAACGAAAGCTAGTGGAGGAAGAATTAAAACAAACCTTAAAAGAGCTCTCAGATGTTCAGTATGCCTTGGATGAGTCTACCATTGTAGCTAAAACAGATGCACGAGGAGTTATCACTTATGTGAATGATCGATTCTGTGAGATCTCTAAATATTCCAGAGAAGAATTAATTGGGAAAACCCATCGGATTATTAACTCTGGGCATCACCCGAAGCCATTCTTTCGCGAGATGTGGCAGACGATTGCCTCGGGAAATATTTGGCGGGGAGACGTTAAGAATAAAACGAAGGATGGTCAATACTACTGGGTAACTACGACCATTGTTCCCTTTGTGAAAGATGGAGTTCCCTTTCAATATATTGCGATACGAACAGATATTACCGATCAAAAACATAAAGAAGAATTATATCGGGATCGGGAGCAGTTACTGTCCACAACCTTAAATAGCATTGGTGATGGAATTATTACAACGGATCAATATGGAAAGGTAACCTTCTTAAACCCAATAGCTAAATCTATAACGGGCTGGACGTTCGAAGATGCTGAAGGCCTCGATATTTCTGATTTATTCGTATTGATTAATGAAGATACTCGAAACGAGATCGAAAACCCGGTTTATAATGCCCTTCGCCAAGGGAAAATTGTCGGGATAGATATTAATACTATTCTTATTAATAAAAATGGCGTTGAGATACCCATCGATGATAGCGCCGCACCTATTATTGACCAGAACGAGCAAGTCATCGGTGTGGTGCTGGTATTCCGAGATATGATCGAGCGCAAGCGGTATGAAGAAAAACTGAAATATAATGCCTTGCATGACATGCTGACAGGGCTGCCTAATCGTCGACTTTTCAGAGATCGCCTTACGAAAGCCCTCATTTATGCTAATCGTAACCATGAGAATCTTGCCGTTCTGTTTCTTGATCTGGATCGTTTTAAGTTTGTGAATGACACTTTGGGACATGATGTCGGGGATTTACTACTCAAGAATACAGCCGATCTTCTCTCCAGTATTGTAGGGTCATCCGGCACGGTTTCTCGAATTGGCGGCGATGAGTTCACAATTATATTAGAAAAAGTAACGAAGGATAAAATTGCAGAAACTGCGCAGAAAATTGTAGATGTATTCTCACATTCACTCCTGAATAATGCGTATGAAGTCATAATCACTTTGAGTATCGGCATCAGCATGTATCCATCCGACGGCATTGATTTGGAAACCTTAATAAAAAATGCAGACACCGCCATGTATTTTGCCAAGGAAAAAAGGTTGAACACCTATCAATTTTTCACACCGGATATGAATGAAATTCTTAACCATAAACGAATCATCGAAAACGCGTTGCGTCATGCCATCGAACGGAATGAATTGGAGCTCTTTTATCAACCTAAATATGATTTAAATACTAGTAGAATTACTGGAGTAGAAGCTTTAAGCCGCTGGAATCATCCGGAAAGGGGAACGATCCCCCCGGCGGAATTTATACCTATTGCCGAAGAAACAGGGCTTATTGTCTCCATAGGAGAATGGGCTATTCGTGAAGCCTGCAAGCAATTGAAGGAATGGGAAACACAATTTCACTACTTGGTGCCGCTATCCATTAATCTTTCTATGAGGCAGTTCTATGACAAAAACTTAATTTTAACGATTATGCGGATTTTAGAGGAGACAGGAGTTAAGCCTCATTATTTGGAACTGGAGATCACGGAGAGCATCATGGAAAGGGCGGATGAAAGCATATTGATTTTATTTCAGCTCAAAGAATTAGGCTTCATTATCTCCATAGATGATTTTGGAACAGGGTATTCCTCCTTAAGTTATCTTAAGAAGCTTCCTATTGATACGATGAAAATTGATCGTTCCTTTATCAGTGAAACCGATGTGAATCATAAGGATTATAAAGTATTATCGACCATTATCCATCTGGCTCAAAGCATGGAAATGAATATTATCGCAGAAGGAATTGAGTCTGAACAACAAGAGAATGCTCTGATACAGTTAGGCTGCACGGAAGGTCAGGGTTTTTTCTTCTCTCACCCCTTGAATGCTGAGGATTTCAATGAATTTTACAGAACATCGATAATGAATAACTCTAATTGAACAAAATATCTGCAGCACTATATGACCCGCAGGATGGAAACTTTGAAAAAAGCGACCCTCTTGCGGGTCATTTGTGTTGTTAAAATGTCCGAATATCGCAAAAATAAACTTTTCTTTCTAAATACGTTTTTATAACTTCAACCTACCAATCAGGTGGTGAACGGCTAGAAGAACAGTTCTCATATGCTGGATATCGTACCTTCACTCCTGACCTAAACAAGAGAAGCACGATGCAGCGCAAGAAGATCGGCGACATGGCTACGCTATACTGGAGTAACGACGTGAGCTGGAGATTCTTAAAAGAAACACATTAATCAAGTCCTATGCTCTTTGAGTCATTGACAGTAGTAGAATGGAAGAAATATACTTTTGGACAATAGGACGAAGCACGTCCCGTACCCTTTCTTGCTTAGGGTGCGGGATTTTTTTGGTGCCTAAATGGGATGGAGGTTGATTATATGGGGTTTACAGAAGAGCATAGCAGGTGGTTGAAGTATCATATGAATCGCAGAACAGGCGAACGGAAGAGTCGGCTAGAGCGCGGACATGGCCATGGTGAGCGAATGTTTTTGGAGCAGGTATGGTGGATGATGTTCGGTCACTTAAATGATTTGCACCCCGAATATGAAGTAGCGGATTGGCGCGGTAGGCCCTACTTTATTGATTTTGTCTGGAAACCGGGACAGGTTAAGTTTGCGATCGAAGTGAAGGGATACGGCCCGCATGTGCAAAATATGGATCGGACTCGTTATCGACAAGAGCTGAATCGGGAGACTTTTCTGCAAATCGCAGGCTTTCGGGTGGTGGCTGTTCCTTATGATGATCTAGAGGCGAATCCAGAGCTTACGATCTCGCTGCTGCGATCCTTATTAACCCCATGCCTAGTGATGAATGCGGACGGGGAGAAGTTTGCTCGGCTTGAGCGTGAAATTATGCTAGTGGCAATCCGCTCCGATGGGTTCATTCGTCCGACTGATCTGGTGCATGAACTTGATGTAAATTATCGTACGGTTATGCGATATGTGAAGTCCCTCTGTGAGAAAGGAAAACTTAAACCTATAATTGCCGGTGAAGGCAGTAAAATCTGCAGATATGAGTATGTTCATTCCTTTAAGGATAGTCAGCTATGGTAAAAAGTCAGTAACGGGTAGCTCGGAAGCTCGAATCAGTAACGGGAGCACCAATCACCCCCTGGGAACACCAATCCCCCGGGAGCAATCCCCCGGGAGCGCGAAATGAGCGAATGAGATGTAAAAGTACAATAGAATCACCCCTGGGAGCACTAAATGAGCATATGAAATGTAAAAGTACAATTGAATCACCCCTGGGAGCACGAATCAGTAACGGGAGCACCAATCACCCCCCCGGGAGCATCAAATGAGCAAATGAGATGTAAAAGTACAATTGAATCAGCCCCGGGAGCATCAAATGAGCAAATGAGATGTAAAAGTACAATTGAATCAGCCCCGGGAGCATCAAATTAGCAAATGAGATGTAAAAGTACAATAGAATCACCCCCGGGAGCACCAAATGAGCATATGAGATGTAAAAGTACAATAGAATCACCCCCGGGAGCACCAAATGAGCGAATGAAATGTAAAAGTACAATTGAATCAGCCCCGGGAGCTCGAAATGAGCAAATGAGATGTAAAAATACACTAGGATCACCCCCGGAAGCTCGAAATGAGCGAATGAGATGTAAAAGTACAATAGAATCAGCCCCGGGAGCGCTAAACGAGCGAATGAGATGTAAAAGTACAATTGAATCAGCCCCGGGAGCTCGAAATGAGCGAATGAAATGTAAAAGTACAATTGAATCAGCCCCGGGAGCTCGAAATGAGCAAATGAGATGTAAAAATACACTAGGATCACCCCCGGAAGCTCGAAATGAGCGAATGAGATGTAAAAGTACAATAGAATCACCCCCGGGAGCACCAAATGAGCGAATGAGATGTAAAAGTACAATAGAATCAGCCCAGGGAGCACCAAATGAGCATATGAGATGTAAAAGTACAATAGAATCACCCCCGGGAGCGCGAAATGAGCGAATGAGGAGAAAAAGTCTAATTTTTACCTGATTTTTATGCAAATTGTACAGGTGTTGCCGGTTGCGCGTATCTTTTATGATAAAGAGGCTAGGACTCGCATGCAGCTAACAAATGTTGCCTTTCCGAGGTTGCTGATGTAGTCCTCAAGGTGAAATGAAACCGCTAACACTTAGATAAAAGGAGCGAACGCAATGCCAACAGAAATTGAATCATATCCTTATAAAAAAACGGAACTGCCTTTAGATGTTCGTGTAAAAGATCTGCTCTCCCGATTTACGCTGGATGAGAAGGTGACCTTGATCCCTCAGTATCAAGCGGCTATAGAACGTTTAGGAGTACAAGCGTATAAGCACGGAACGGAAGCGGCCCATGGTATATCCTGGCTGGGAAAAGCAACTTCATACCCGCAGGTGAGTGGACTCGCATGTACCTGGAACCCGGAACTGATGAAAAAAATAGGATCAGCAATCGGGGACGAAGCCAGAGCCTTTTACAAGAAAAACCCAACGATCAATGGCTTGACCCTTTGGGCGCCAACGGTTGATATGGAACGTGACCCACGCTGGGGCAGAACGGAAGAAGCCTATGGTGAAGATCCGGAATTGACCGGTCAACTAAGCACAGCGATAGTACAAGGAATTCAGGGAGACCACCCTTTTTATCTAAAAGCAGTGGCAACACTGAAGCATTTCCTGGGCAATAACAATGAGATCGAACGTGGAAACTGCTCAGCCAGCATTGACCCTAGAAATATGAGAGAGTACTATCTGGATGCCTTTAAAGCTGCCTTCCGGGAAGGCGGGGCACAGTCGATGATGACTGCCTATAATTCGGTGAACGGTGTGCCGGTTATTCTCCATCCAAGTGTTATGGACGTTGTCAAAGGCGAATGGGAAATGGACGGTTTTATCGTTAGTGATGCGGGAGATTTGTTCGGAATCGTGAAGGATCATCATTATTATGAGTCTTTTGCCCAGTCGATGGCCGAGTCTATTAAGAACGGGATCGACAGTGTGACTGAGGAGACCGAGGAAACCATCAAAGTCATTCATGAAGCACTGGCTCAAGGTCTTCTTACTGAAGAGGATTTGGACCGCGCTTTATCCAACACCTTCAGAGTTCGTTTCCGTTTGGGCGAATTCGATCCAGCTGAATTGAATCCATACGCTAGCATTGATGATTCCGTTATTCTGAGCAAGGAACATACTGCATTATCGTTAGAGGCTGCGAAACAGTCCATCGTATTGCTAAAAAATGAAAACGGTACATTGCCACTCAATAAAAATAACCTGTCTAAGGTTGCCGTTATCGGTCCACTTGGTGATGAAGCGTTTAGAGACTGGTATTCCGGAACACTCCCTTATGGTGTCACTCCGCTGCAGGGGATTACCAAGAAGCTTGCGGGTAAACAGGTTGCTTTTGAAAGCGGCTCCGACCTAGTGGTTCTGACCTCGGCAAGCAATGGAAAAGCGGTAGGGATTACCGGCGAAGACGGAAGATTAGCCGTTCAGCACGAACAAATGGAGCATGGAGAGCTGTTTGAGCATACGGCATGGGGCTGGAATAACCATACATTGAAGTCAACGAGTCTGAAAAAGTACGTTACACTCACTGATAATGATACTCTTACGGTATCCGCTGATGAAGTTTATGGCTGGTATGTTAAGGAAGCGTTCAGTCTGGTGCCGGGAGAAGAGGATACGGTTACATTGAAGGCTTGGAGAGATAAATCCATTTCTATAAATCCCGATACAGGTACGTTACTGGCATCAGACCCGAATACAAGTACAGCGGGTTCCGAACCTTTCACCAAACATATCCTTAAAAACGGTATAGATGCGGCAGTGAATGCGGCGAAGGCTGCTGAAGTTGCTGTTGTGTTTGTAGGAAATCATCCGCTTATTAACGGTAAAGAAGAGATCGACCGACCGGATATTGTTCTGCCTGAGGAGCAGGAGCGTCTAGTCAAAGCGGTATTTGAAGCGAATCCGAACACTGTAGTAGTTATTGTCGGAAGCTATCCGATTTCGTCTACTTGGATTGATGAGCATATACCGGCGGTTCTATATACCTCACACAGTGGACAAGAGCTGGGGAATGCCGTTTCTGATGTTCTGTTCGGGGATTACAGTCCTTCCGGTAAACTGAATATGACATGGTTCCGTTCTGTGGAGCAACTGCCTGACCTGATGGATTACGATATTATTAAGGGGAAAAGAACTTACATGTACTTTGACGGAGAGCCATTGTATCCATTCGGTCATGGTCTGGGTTACGCGCAAGTATCTTACAGCAATCTTAAGCTGGGCGCCAAGGAATTGGATCAGGACGGTATGATTAAAGTGTCTGTGCAGGTGGATAACACTGGATCTGTTGATGGAGATGAGGTCGTACAGCTGTATGTGCAATCTTTATCATCACGAGTGAAGCGTCCGCTCAAACAGTTAAAAGGCTTCCAAAAAATCCATACCACAGCAGGTCAATCCCAAACCGTGGAGTTCTTGCTGCCTGTATCGGAGCTGGCCTTCTGGGATGTTACGCGTGAGCGTTTCTGTGTAGAAAGTGGTCTTTATTCCATTATGATCGGCCGTTCCTCGTCAGATATCGTTGTGTCTGAACAAATCACGATTCAAGGGGAGACGATTCCTCCACGTAACCTTGAAGCTAGCACCAAAGCGGAAAATTACGATGATTATCAAGGCGTGTATTTAGATGAATGCAAAGCCGGCGGTGCCAGTGTGAGACCAAGGGAAGAGGGCGCCTGGATTTCTTTTGAAGATGTACAGCTAAGTAGTGGAATTACGCAAATTAAGGCGTTGGTCTCATCGACGAAAGGCGGTAGTATCGAACTTAGAGTCAATGAGCCGGAAGGAACATTAGCAGGAACGGTTGAGCTGTCTGGAAATACGGAACCACAGAAATGGAACGAAGTGATCGCGCCTGTAGTCATAGACGGAGAGGTGTCCCGCCTGTATCTGGTCTTCAGAGGCGAGGTTCTGTTAAGCAAGTTTGAACTTCATAAACAATAAACCAAAGATATTTCTCAACATGCTATTTTAATAAAAAAAACGGCTTCGCGTCTCCTGAGAGTTATCAGGTAATGCGGAGCCATTTTCTGTATAAGACCATTTTTCTGAAAAGAGATTCGCATCAATCCCCGCCACCGCCACCGCCGCCATCTCCGCCGCCACTGCCACCATCAAAGCCGCCCCCGCCATGGCCGCCATCTCCGCCCCAACCGTGACCGCCGCTGTCGTGTCCAGAATGATGATGTGTATCGTTATTATGATGACCGTGATGATTATGATGAGTATCGTTATTAGTATTATCGCTGTATAAGTCCAAATGGGAGCCCGCTATGAAGGAACTGCCTGATAGATCCTCATGCCTGGACTTCTTAAGTCTGCCGCCCTGCGAGTTGTCATTAAGTAGAGTTCTCAGTATTAAATAACCAAATACAACGACAAATATAATGCCAATGATCATCACTTTCGCCCCTTTAGTGTTAAATATTATCTCGCATACATTATTACATTATTTTCCTAAAAAAGCTATGAATTGAGTCGTTCTTAAAGCGTGATTCCCCGGTTATTTCTGTATTCTTTGGGTGTGGTGCCGGTGTATTTTTTAAATACTTTTGTGAAATAGCTCTGGTCGTTAAAATGGAGTCGGGTAGCGATGTCGGACAAGGTAATTCCGTGAGCCTCTATCAGCCGTTTGCCTTCCTCAATCCGTTCACGCTGAATATAATCACTAATTGCGATCCCCGTCTCCTTCTTAAACAGCTGCGAGAGATAACTCCCGTTCAGTCCTGCCACCCCGGCCAACTTGTCTAAAGAAAGCTCCTCATACAGGTGGTTAAAAATATAGTTTTGGCAGAGGGCGGCTGTACGCGAGAGCTTGGAATTACGGCTATCTCTGACATGGTCGGCGAAATCGCAGAGGGCAGCGAGCTGGGCACGATCTACCGCAGGAATATCCTTAAGTTCTTCGATATGCTGTATATGAAAATCGCTCAGTGTAAAGGCAATCTCCCAGAACACTCCCCCCTCAATAGCTGCCCGTGTTGCTAAAGTTATCGAGGCGATCGCCAAGTTTTTTTTACTGCGTAAATGGCTTTTCTTCGAGAGCAGACCGAACTTTTCCTCGGTAAAGGAAGCCTGTACCCTCAGTAGTTCAGCTTTATTTCCATTTTTGATATGGCGGAACATATCTTTCTCCAGCATTGGATCGTGGTGCAGCCATGTGTTCTCGCGCCGGTAGGAGACATTTAAATCAAGGCTGTCACTGGTATGTGGTGTTGGCTCTAAAGTGCGGGTGTCGAGTAAAAGGTCGGTAATGGATAAGGCCTTACCGGTGACCAGCGAATATAGCAGCATGGCAGCATGGTACAATCTCATTCGATTGATAACGGTCAGGCTTTCGTAATATTGGAGCCATTCCTCCTGTAGCTTGAGGGGAATATTATTGTCGCGCATCAGGCTTGCTGCGTTGTCCTCTGTCAGGGGAGCATATAGAGAAGGGCCAATGACTACTAGTGTTGTAGCTTCTAGATGCTCATTAGGCAGACGGAGAATAATAAAATTCTCTAGGAATTGAGTACTTCGAATAATTGGTAGAAAGGAAGGGTTATCATTAGTACCCCCCTCATCCGCAGGGCTTATAATTTCGGCAAGCACACTGCTTGCATCTTTACTTAAAGGGCGAGATCTAAAGGACTCCGGTAGCTGATATTCTATGGTCCGGCTTGCGTTCAGAACAAACACCGGAATCTGATACGCTTCAAACATTAGTTTACAAATATATTGAATCCGTTCATTAGCCTCCAGATGATCAAGCATGCCACAACTACTCCTTTCATCCAATGAAAATACCAAGAATACAATCATAATGCCATAAAATACGAAAGAAGTATATTAAGATGATAATAGTAAACGCATTCATAGGAGGCTAATTATGAAAAATAAAGTTCAAGACCTCATATCCCAAATGACACTCGAAGAGAAAGCAGGGCTCTGCTCAGGGATGGACTTCTGGCATACAAAAGGCATTGAACGGCTGGGAATCCCCGCTTTAATGGTAACGGACGGGCCCCATGGCCTGCGCAAGCAAAAAGAAAGTGCCGATCACCTTGGACTTCATAACAGTGTGCCGGCAACCTGTTTTCCTTCTGCCGCAGGTATGGCTTCCTCTTGGAATCGGGATTTAATCGGACGAGTGGGCAAAGCGCTAGGTGCAGAATGTCAGGCAGAGAATGTTGCTGTCCTGCTGGGTCCGGGAACCAATATTAAACGCTCTCCGCTGAATGGGCGGAATTTCGAATATTTTTCTGAGGATCCCTACCTTTCTTCAGAAATGGGTACTAATCATATCAAAGGTGTGCAAAGTCAAGGCGTAGGTACATCCTTGAAGCATTTTGCCGCGAATAATCAGGAACATCGGAGAATGTCTACAGATGCTGTTATTGATGAGCGTACACTGCGCGAGATTTATTTGGCGAGCTTTGAAGGGGCGGTTAAGAACAGCCAGCCTTGGAGTGTAATGTGCTCCTATAACCGGGTAAACGGCGAATATGCTTCCGAAAGTGAATATCTGCTGACACGGATTCTTAGAGAAGAGTGGGGCTTTGAAGGTTTTGTGGTCTCCGATTGGGGTGCGGTTAACGAGCGGGTAAAAGCATTGCAGGCTGGGTTGGAGCTTGAAATGCCATCGTCTGCAGGGATCGGAGATGCGAAGATTGTTGCTGCGGTAAAGAGTGGCGAACTGTCCGAGGACACACTAAATCTTGCGGTGGAGCGGCTGCTCACTTTTATTCTGAAGACTGTGGAGAACCAAAAAGAAAATGCTGTGTTTAATGCTGATGATCACCATCAACTGGCGCGTGAAGTAGCTCGGGAGAGCATGGTGCTGTTGAGAAATGAAGAAGGCATTCTGCCGTTGTCCAAGGAAGGAACAATAGCAATTATTGGTGAATTCGCCAAAAAGCCGCGTTATCAGGGCGGGGGCAGTTCACACGTAAATCCGACGAAGTTGGATGATGCTTTTACAGAGATGAAGGCTATTGCCGGTGCGGATGTAGAACTTATTTATGCCCAAGGATATGAGCTCGACAGCAATAATATTAATGCGGATTTGCTGAATGAGGCGCGCGAAACGGCGGCAAAAGCAGACATAGCCGTACTGTTCCTCGGACTGCCAGATAGCTATGAGTCAGAGGGATATGACCGTATCCATCTATCCTTACCTGAAAGCCATATCGCGTTAATCGAGGCGGTAGCTGAAGTTCAAAGTAATATTGTTGTGGTGCTTAGCAACGGCTCTCCGGTAGAAATGCCTTGGCTCCATCATACAAAAGGGATTCTTGAAGCCTATCTGGGTGGTCAGGCCTTTGGCGGAGCAATTGCGGATCTGCTGTTCGGTGAGGTTAGTCCGAGCGGTAAATTGGCAGAGACGTTCCCGATGAAGCTTAGTGACAACCCATCCTTTCTCAATTTTCCCGGTGAAGGCGATAAGGTGGAGTATAAAGAGGGATTGTTCGTTGGATACCGCTATTATGATAAAAAAGAAATCGAGCCATTGTTCCCGTTCGGCTTTGGACTCAGCTACACTGAATTCCAGTATAGTGATTTGAGGATTTCTAAAAGCAGCATCAAGGATACAGAGAACGTGCAGGTTAGTGTAACTATTCAAAATATCGGAAATTGCCCCGGCAAGGAAATTGTCCAGCTCTATGTCAGTGATGTAGAGAGCCGAATGATTCGTCCGCTGATGGAGTTGAAGGGGTTCCAGAAAGTGGAGCTTCAGCCCGGTGAACAAAAAGAAGTTACTTTCGAGCTGAATAAGCGTTCCTTCGCCTATTACAATGTTAATATTGGGGATTGGCATGTAGAGAGTGGAAGCTTCATGATTGATATCGGCTCCTCTTCACGGGATATCCGCTTAGTTGCCTCTATTGAGGTTGAATCGACTACGCTGATTGAGGCCAATGTCCATCGCAATACAACGGTGGGTGATCTACTGGAGAATCCGCTTACTAAGGAGAAAGCTAAGAAGTACATCAATATATTCGGGTTTGAAGAGGCTATGGGGGATAATCCCGAAATGTTCATTGCAATGATGAAATATATGCCGTTACGGGCATTGATCGGTTTTGGTCAGGGAAAATATACCGAAGTGGACTTGGCCGCCGATTTACTGGAGTTGAATGCGCTCATTGCGGGGAAGTAGTTAACAACCGGGCAGCTGGTCTTTAGAAGCCCACAGCTGGTCTTTTGTAGTTGTAGTTTTAGTGGTTGTAGTTGTAGTTATTGTTGTGTAATCCTTGTGCAGCCGTCCACTTTTGGGGCTGCTTTCTTTTTATAATTAAGATTTAGTTTAAGGTTGGATTTGAATTTGTAGTTTAGTGTGCTGTGGGAGGTTTTAGTTGTATTTTATGCACTTAAAATCATCTAAAAGGTTTAAAAAATAATTTAGTTGTAGTTTGTGCAGTTATTTAGCCTGTATTTGTCTATATTCCCATTTTTCCTAGATTTTAGTTGTATAAAGTGCAATTAAAACCATTTTGGCAGCTGAAATGTGCTGAATAGATGTAGAAAGTGCAATTAAACATGCAGAGATAGTCTGCCTAAGGCGCTAAGTTGTTGTCTGAGGAGCTAAGTTACTGTGTTCGAGGGGCGAAGTTGCTGTTGAGTAGCTAAGTTACTGTTGTTCGAGGTGCGAAGTTGCTATTGAGTAGCTAAGTTACCTCTGTTCGAGGGGCGAAGTTGCTATTGAGTAGCTAAGTTACTGTGTTCGAGGGGCTAAGTTGCTGTTGAGTAGCTAAGTTACTATGTTCGAGGGGCGAAGTTGCTGTTGAGTAGCTAAGTTATTGTTGTTCGAGGTGCGAAGTTGCTGTTGAGTAGCTAAGTTACTGTGTTCGAGGTGCGAAGTTGCTGTTGAGTAGCTAAGTTACCTCTGTTCGAGGGGCGAAGTTGCTATTTAGTAGCGAAGTTACTGTTTTGAGTGCTTAGGTTGCTTTTTGAGTGGTTAAGTTGCTGTTCTAGTAGATAAGTTACTATTCGAGAGCGAAGTTACTGTTCGAGTGAGCTAAGTTGCTGCTGTCTGAGCAGTATAGGTTAAAAAAGTGCAACTGTTAATCACAATTTTGTCCAATGGAACAGTTCGGTCACTGAGATATAATGAAAGCGCAAACACAAGCCTGGTGTGAGGTGTTGTTTTGATATAAGTGGCAGATTTCATACACTAGTTCATCTATATGTATATCAGAAAGTCATACGATTAGATTTATTTTACTAATTGTCTACTATACGGAGGTCACAATTATGTATAAGAAGGATTTACAATGGTTTACCAGCACAGAGCTTTTGCCATGGGCAGAGAAAAAGAACCAGTACAAGGTGGCGGGCAGGGGAATAGCACCAGCAGAAGCACTAGCACTAGCAGAAGCAATAGCACCAGCAGAAGCACCAGCAGAAGCACTAGCACTAGCAGAAGCAATAGCACCAGCAGAAGCACCAGCAGAAGCACCTCCAGTCCCCAACATAACCATCACAACCGAAGCTTTTCAGACTTTGGAAGGTTTCGGGGGCTGCTTCAACGAGCTTGGGTTTGTGGCGCTTTGCCAATTGCCGGAGGAAGAACGAGCTGAGGTGATGCACTCGCTCTTCCACCCCGAAGGGGAGCAGCGCTTCAGTATTTGCCGGCTTCCGATAGGAGCCAGTGATTATGCCTTGGAATGGTACAGTCTGAACGAGAATGACGGTGATTACGCCATGGAGCACTTCTCGATTGAACGTGATCGGCAAATGCTGATTCCATATATAAAAGAAGCACTGGCGTTGAACCCGGAGCTGAAGCTATTCGCTTCCCCTTGGAGCCCTCCTACCTGGATGAAGTTTCCGAAGTCGTATAATTACGGCACTCTTCGCTGGGAGCCGGAGATTCTGGAAGCTTACGCGTTGTATTTTGTTAAGTTCGTAGAAGCGTACCGTGCAGAGGGAATTACGATTCATCAGGTACATGTGCAGAACGAAGTGGTTGCGGATCAGAAGTTCCCTTCCTGTGTTTGGACAGGAGAACAGTTACGGATTTTCATTCGAGACTACTTAGGTCCGGCGTTCGATCGCCACGGGTTGGATACGGAAATCTGGCTGGGAACGATCAACGCACCGGAGGCATGGGATGAATGGCTGAAGAAGAAAGCTACAGACTTTGATGCTTACGCATCCGTAGTGCTGAGTGATCCCGAAGCGTACAAATACGTGAAAGGTGTAGGCTATCAATGGGCTGGCAAGCATGCCATTCAGCGTACCGTGCAGAGTTATCCGGAGCTGCGCTATATGCAGACGGAGAATGAATGCGGCGATGGCGAGAATACGTGGTTCTATGCCAAATATGTATTTAACCTGTACCAGCATTATTTCATGAACGGTGTAAATGCTTATATTTACTGGAATATGCTTCTGGAGCCGAAGGGACGCAGTACTTGGGGCTGGGAGCAAAACTCCATGCTGACGGTATATCCTGAGCAACAAAAAGTCGTCACCAATCCAGAGTATTATGTAATGAAGCACTTCTCCCGCTTTGCAGCCCCAGGATCGGTCAGGGTTGGACTTAAAGGGCAGTGGAGCGGCAACGCCGTTGCTTTTAAAGCAACCGATGGTACCGTTACATTAGTAATCGCTAATCCATTCAATGAGCAGCGGGTGCTGAATTTGAATAGTGGATCATTCCTGTACTCCTTTGAGCTGGAGCCGAACTCCTTTCATACGATGGTTTTGCATTCATAAACCTATGGCATAATTTAAAAACTAACGTCTGATTTCAGAGACGTTAGTTTTTTGCTACTCTTAATACAGTTAAACTTTGGATACACTACAGCAAGTCGAAGCAGGGGGTTGAAACAGCTATGATAGCGAATTGGATGGTAAAGCTCACAGAACCCTTCCGCCGCAGTATGCGTAATAAACTCATTTTATCCATGATCCTTTTGGCTGTTGTTCCGATTGTTGCAATTACGGCTCTGGCCGCCGAGAATAACCGCAGATCTATGGAAGCAGAAGTCATAAGCACCAATCTCTCTAATATGAAATGGACAGGCATTTATTTGGGTGAACAGTTCTCCCAACTTAATAATCTGATATACACCGTTCTGATAAGTCCCCATTTAAGCGACTATCTCGCCTATGCCGATGAAGCGAGCCTGTCCAATCAGTTTGCCGCGCAGAAAAACATTATCGATACCCTGATGAACCTCTTTTATTCGGCGGGTAATCATGTGATCGGTGTTGAGCTCTATTTAAAGGAATCGAACAAGCTGTTTACGATTAATGCTTCTCAGAGTGATATTGAATCACCCGCCGAAATTCCTGCCCTTTACAAGATGCTATTTGATCAAAATAAGGATTTTATGATTCGTTCAGACGGTAGCGATGACAGCAAGTTCCAGCTCATCCGCAGCATCAACCGTTTTGAGAATCAGGAGAAGCTGGGCGGCATCTCTTTGGAGATTCGCTGGGGTGTATTAGATCAGACGCTAAACCTGCTGGGACGCGGGAACGAGCATACGGTATTTATAGCCGGACCGAATGGAGAAATACTCTATCAGCCATGGGGAGAACCTCCCTCGAAAGAGACACTTGCCCGGGTTGCTGGCACCGGCGAAGAACAGGGATATTTCCGAGGGGAACGCGAGTATGTGTTCTATAACACCATCGATCCGGTAGGCTTGAAGCTGATCACAGTGATTCCTAATAGCTTTATTAATCAAAGTGCGCTGTCTACCATGAAGTTTGGCTTGATCGTGGGAGCTATTTCAGTCCTTGTAGCCATTCTTATGGCTGTAATTATGGCCTTAAGGTTGGCAACACCTATTGTTAGACTGGCTCGTTCCATTCAAGGGTTTGGACTCATGAAGGATAGGGAAGTCCAGCTCAGTACCCGTGTGGATGAGATCGGTTTTCTGGAGACAAAGCTCTATCAGATGTCCCATCGTATAAGAGAACATATTAAGACTGAATATATAATTAGCCTGGAGAAAAAGAGTGCCGAACTTAAAGCGCTGCAGGCGCAGATTAACCCCCACTTTCTGCAAAATACGCTGCAAATGATCGGAAGTATGCTGTTCAAGAGCAATCCGTCGGAAAGCTATGAGGTTATAAGATCACTTAGCGAGATGTTCCGCTACATTATTCGGGAGCCGGATGATTTGGCACCGCTGAAGGCGGAGCTGGTTCATCTTAATAATTACATGCAAATTCAGAAGCAGCGCTTCGCCTCTCGTCTTACCTATACAACTCAGATAGATGAGGAAGCACTTGCAAGCTTGATTCCGAAGCTTACTCTTCAGCCCATTGTAGAAAATGCTTTTTTTCACGGTTTGGAGCTGAAATCAGGGCCATGGTTACTTGAGGTTACTGTTACACGCGAGGATAACGATGTGATCATCCGCATTCGTGACAATGGAATCGGGATAGAAGAGAGTAAATTGGATGAAATTCACGGGCAGTTGGGTCTCAAATCAGGAGGATTAACGGTGATCGGAGATCGGATTGGGCTGCATAATGTGGCCTCACGGATTCACATGCATTTTGGCAATACTTACGGAATTAGTATACAAAGCCAACCAGGACTGGGAACAACCGTTATAGCAACCATTCCGCTGAAAGGGGAGAGTCAATCCAATGATTAAAGTGCTATTAGTGGATGATGAAAGCTGGAATCGTGACATTGTGAGAACGTTCGGTTCCTGGGATGAACTAGGCATGGAGATTGCTGGAGAAGCGGAGGATGGAATAGAAGCGCTTCGTCTTATGGAACAATTATCCCCGCAAATAGTCATTACAGACATGCGTATGCCCGGTGTGGACGGGGTGAGGCTGATGAATAGTCTGTATGACCATTTTCCTAAAGTTAAGATTGTTGTGGTGAGCGGTTACGACGACTTTAAATATGCTCAGAATGCGATGAGATTTAGGGCTATAGATTATTTGTTGAAGCCTATTGATCCGAAGGAACTGAACGCCGTACTGCTTAGATGTAAGCAAGAACTTGAGATTTCCTCTAGAGATCAGGGTTCACTGGCGCTTGATTTGGATGTATCCATTTCCTTGTCCTCCTACAAGCAGCTGCTGCGAATTCACTTTAATGAATTAAATGTAGAGGGTGTTACTACTGTACTGCAGGGAATGGGAATTGAATTGGAAAAAAGAGGCATAGTGAAGCCGGGCTTGCTGTGGCAGGTAGCCCAAGAAATGCTGCTGCTCCTTAAGGAGTTAATGAAGGCGAATGCAATAGAAACCGACACCTTGCAGGTCGAGATAAACCCTGAGGTTTTGTCTTCTTGTGAGAATACAGCATCTTTCCTGCTTCAACATTATGCTGAGAACCTCGAGCATCTTATAGGGCAGCGTAAGTTTAAAAATAAGCTGAATCTTGAAGAGGTTAGGCAGTATATTGATCATCATTTTGCGGAGGCCGTAACTTTGGATGCTATGGCTAGAGCTTTTTTTGTGAGCAAGGAATATTTGAGTAAGGTTTTTAAGCTGGAGTATGGCCTCAACGTTACGGATTATATTTTGAACCTGCGGATGGAAAAGGCGAAAGCCTGGCTGGCAGATGAGAGCATTCCAATTAAGACGGTGGCAGAGCTTATCGGATACGAGGATATAGGCTATTTCTATAGAGTTTTTAAAAAGCATTATGGGATTGCACCCGGTGAAATGAGAAAGCAGGGGCAGGTTTAAAAATGTCCAATTCAGGAGGGTAGTTCCGTCCAATTAAACGCTTTCATAAAAAAGATACAATGAAAGCGTAAACAAAACACAGACATTGGGAGGTCTTACGATATGAAAAGGACGACAAAAGGTGTACTTTGCAGCCTTCTCGCAGCTACACTTCTGGCAGGTTGCGGTGGTAATAACGGAGGCAATACAGGTAACACGGACTCTGCAGCAGGCAACAACACGGTTAGCGCAGAGGCTAAAAGTGTAACTCTCAAAATGTTCATCGCCCAGCCTCGCTTCAAAGAACATTATGATAAATACATTGCTGACTTTGTGGCAAAGGAAAAAGCGGATAAAAATATTGATGTGTCTGTTCAGCTAGAAATGCCGACAGCGGATAACGCCTCGCAAATTCTAAAGACGCGTTTAGCTTCCAATGATGCACCTGATATTTTTGCCATACATGCCGTTAATGAGATTCCATCCTACTATAAAGCCGGATATCTAGAAGACTTATCGAGTCAGCCTTTTGCCGGCAAGCTGTTGGACAGTGTGAGGCCTTCCGTTACCACTACGGACGGTAAAATTGTAGCACTTCCACTGGAAACCTTGTCATGGGGATATCTTTACAACAAAAAAATATTTACTGATCTCGGTCTGACATCACCAACGACCCTTACAGAAATGAAAGCCGTTGTGGAGAAGCTGAAAGCGAGCAACATTACTCCTTTTGTGCTTTCCTATAAAGAGTCATGGATTCCTCAACTCGTATTACCGCTGGCTGTTGGCGGAATGGTGAAGACCAAGGATGCTGACTTCGTGGACAAGATGAACAAGGATGAAGGCTCATTTACGGATATGAAATCAGCAATCTTTGATGTGTTTGATCTGATCAATGCTAACGGCACTACTAAGGCAACCGAGGTAGGCGGCGATGACGGGGCAGCAGCCTTTGCGGCAGGCAAAGGGGCAATGTGGCTGCAAGGTCCATGGTATGCGGAGACGATTCTGAAATCAAACCCGGATCTGGATTTTGGAGTAGCACCTCTACCTATTAATGATGATCCGAGTGCAACCTTGATTAATCTAAGTGCTTCTACCTCTTTGGCCGTATCGCCAACCAGCAAGAATAAGGAAGTAGCGCTCGATTTCATGAACTATGTGCTGGACGATCAAGCCTCTAATGCATTCTTCCAGGCTCTGAAATTCAATCCTGTAGCTACGATTCACACGTATGAGAGCTATCCTTGGATCGATGATGCTATGGTTTACGTCAAGGAAGGCAAATCCGTGCAGGACCCTGCCATTCCGCAATCGGTTAAGGATGAGGTTGGAAAAGGGCTGCAGGCTTACTATGCTGGACAAATGTCGCAGGATGATGTGCTGAAAGCGTTGGATAAAGCGTGGAAATCCTATAACAAAGTGAATAAGTAAGTAATTCGAAAGCAGAAACAAAGATCCGGGATGGAAGATGAGAGGGATAACCTTCTTCCTCCATCCCGGTTGCTGTATACACATATAGGAGAGGGGCGGATACTGTGCCGGTCACTAGCTACAAAAAGTATTTTTCACTGCTTGCTTTCGTCGCGCCTGCATTTATTTTTTACACATTATTTCTGCTGATTCCTACGATTGGCGGTATGTTTTATAGCTTTACAGACTGGAACGGACTGAATAGAGACTATTCTTTTATCGGACTCGGGAATTTTATTGAAGCTTTGCGTGAAGACCCTGATTTCGTGAATTCCCTGCTGTTCACACTCAAATATGTATTGTTTATGGTCGTATTACAAAATGTATTTGCCCTTGTGTTAGCTGTATTTATTGAATCCAAAGTAAGAACCAAAGGTTTTTTTCGCACCATCTTCTTTATGCCAAATATGATCAGTACCATTATCAGTGCCTTTATGTGGACGTTCGTATTCTCACAAGTCCTGCCTCAAATCGCTGAGAAGACGGCATTCACCTTTCTCGACCAATTATGGATTGGCGATCCGCAGGTTTCCTTTTATTCGATTATTATCGTGTCGCTGTGGAATGGCGTCGGATACATGATGATTATATACTTGGCAGCCCTACAGGGTGTGCCGCAAAGCTTAAAGGAAGCGGCCGTTATTGATGGTGCTACGCCATTTCAAACCTTCCGCAGTGTGACTATGCCGATGATTACACATGCGATTACGATTTGCTTCTTCCTTACTCTAAATGGAGCCTTCAAAGTATTCGAAGTAGTCTACGGCCTAACGGGCGGGGGACCGGGACGCAGCACTCAGGTTATCACGATGAATATTTATGAAGAGGCGTTCTCCAATAACTTTCGGTACGGTTATGCCAGTGCCAAATCGGTCATTTTGTTCGTGATTATCTTAATCTTCACCTTTATTCAGATCAGTGTTATGAAGAGAAAAGAGGTGGAAGCATGAGACTGAGAAAATCATCCTCCCTATTTATTACTTTGTTTCTATGTGTCGGCGCAGTAATCTCCTTTTTTCCAATCTATTTGGCTATCATTAATTCGGTGAAGACGCAAGGCGAAATGTTCACTTCCTTTATGGCATTGCCGACGAAGCTGCATTTTGAGAATTACAGCCAGGCTTTTGATAAAATCAATCTATTAAACAGCACGCTGAACTCTGTCATTGTCTCGTTGATCGGTATTGGCGGTATCGTCTTTTGCGCCGCCTTGGCCGGCTACAAGCTGTCTCGGACGGGCGGCAAACTGAGCGGCATGATCTTCTTCTTATTTATCGCTTCCATGCTTGTGCCTTTTCATTCCATCATGATTCCATTAACCCGTATGGCAAAAAACCTGCATGTCAGCGGAAGTACTTATGGACTGGCCATTATCTATATCGGTCTTGGCGTAAATATGGCGATCTTCCTGTATCATGGATTTGTAAAATCAATCCCCCGCGAACTGGAGGAAGCGGCGCGAATTGACGGCTGTGGGGAGTTTCAGACGTTCTTCCGTATTATTTTCCCGCTGCTGCTGCCGATTACCGTAACCATCGCCATTCTTGACTTTTTGTGGATCTGGAATGACTTCTTGCTGCCACTCCTTATGCTCACGGATTCGAATAAATATACGTTGATTCTGTCAACAAATACGCTGTTTGGTGAGTATAACAAGGAATGGTCGCTCATTCTGGCGGCGTTGGTCTTGACTGCACTTCCAGTGATCCTGATCTATTCGTTCTTCCAAAAGTTTATTATGCAGGGTATTGCTGAAGGCGCAATCAAAGGCTAAGCAGAAAGGAATTGAAATGAAATATGTCTAAATTACGGTACGGTGTTGCCTATTACGATGAATATATGCCTTGTGAGAGGCTGGATGAAGATATCGCAATGATGAAGGCAGCGGGCATTAATGTGGTTCGTATCGCCGAATCGACATGGAGCACCCATGAACCGCAAAATGGCGTGTTCGACTTCACTTCGGTGGATAAAGTGCTGGATGCTATGCATGACGCTGGGATTGAGGTTATTGTTGGGACTCCTACGTATGCAGTTCCAACTTGGCTGGTGAAAGAGCATCCTGATGTCCTAGCAGTTACAGCTAAGGGTCCCGGACGTTATGGAGCCCGGCAGATCATGGATATCACCAATCCAGTCTATCTGTTCCATGCCGAGCGAATTATTCGCAAATTGATCAGCCGGGTCTGCAAGCATCCTGCGGTCATTGGCTATCAGACCGATAACGAAACGAAGCATTATGATACGGCTGGGGACAATGTTCAACTGCAGTTCGTCAAATATATGCGTGAAAAGTACGGTTCGCTGGATATCATCAATTCCCGGTTCGGGCTGGATTACTGGAGTAACCGGATTAACAGCTGGGAGGACTTCCCCTCGGTAGTGGGGACCATTAACGGAAGTCTTGGAGCAGAGTTTGCCAGATTCCAGCGCGGACTGGTTACGAACTTTTTAGCTTGGCAGGTATCATTGGTGAATGAGTACAAGCAGCCGGGACAATTTGTGACGCAGAACTTTGACTTTGAATGGCGCGGATATTCGTTTGGCGTACAGCCATCCGTGGATCATTTTGCCGCAGCTGAGCCCTTTGATATTGCCGGTGTTGATATTTATCATCCTTCTCAGCACGAGCTGACGGGGACAGAGATTTCATTCGGGGGAGATATGGCTCGCTCGCTGAAGCGCAGAAATTATCTTGTCCTTGAAACACAAGCACAAGCTTTTCCCCAGTGGACACCGTATCCGGGTCAATTAAGACTTCAGGCTTTCAGTCATCTCGCCTCTGGTGCGGATATGGTAGCTTACTGGCACTGGCATTCCATTCATAATTCATTTGAAACGTATTGGAAAGGACTGCTCAGCCACGACTTCAAGCCGAACCCGGTATACAACGAAGCGAAGACTATCGGCAGGGATTTTCAGGCATTAAGCAATCAGCTGGCGGGTCTGCGAAAGGAAAATAAGGTTGCGGTTATGGTCAGCAATGAGGCGTTAACGGCAATGGAATGGTTCAAGCTGCCGGACGGAAAGACGTACAATGATGTTGTTCGCTGGCTGTATGACGAACTGTACCGAATGAACATTGAATGCGATTTTATACAGCCTTCTTTTAAGGAGTTAGACCAGTACAGTATGATCGTTGTTCCGGCGCTCTATGCTGCTCCCGACGCTGATTTGGAACGGTTGAATGTTTATGTGAAACAGGGCGGGCATGTGGTGTATTCCTTCAAAAGCGGCTTCACCGACGAGGTCGTCAAAGTCCGTACCGTAGAGCAGCCAGGCATCATTAGTGAGGCTTGCGGCATAGGGTACAGCCTGTTCGTTAGCCCGCACGAAGTACTTTTGAAGAGTGAGCATGCGGACATCGGAGCTGAAGATAATCATGTGGAAACATGGATGGAGTTGATTACTCCGACCACTGCAGAGGTGCTGCTTAGCTATGATCATTCGGAGTGGGGTAATTATGCCGCGGTTACACGTAACCGTTACGGCTTAGGAACAGCTACTTATATTGGTTGTATGGCAAGCTCTGCTATGGTGGGAAGTGTGCTGAAGTCCACTGTGAAAGAGGCTAGATTATGGGGCAGTGATCAAGATCTGTCATTCCCAATTATTGTGAAAACGGGGACGAATCAGGCTCAACAAACCGTGCGATATTACTTCAACTATTCGAATGCTGCGGTTTCATTTACGCACACACATGCTGAGGGAACTGAGCTTTTAAGCGGAGTTGAAGTCAATAAGGATGAGAAGCTAAGCTTGGAGCCTTGGGGGATTTTGATCCTGCTGGAGAAACAATAATGATAATAAAGAGTTCTGCTCTATCGTCTGATGGGCTGACTGGCTGATAGGGTTGCTTTTGTCTGCTGGATTTGCTAACATACGATGTAACTTAAAAGATTGTTTTGTTTTCTAGGGTTCCGCAGCTGGTTACGGTTGGTCTGGTCCGAGGGAAAACGCACGGACAAGAATCGTCCGTGTCTACACGGAGGGATAAAAGCCCGGGAGGTATCGTCAACTGACGATGGCCTTTCGGGCTTTTTTGTTGTCAGTCTGCCAAAAGTTAATCGTAAATTTACTTTCGATGGGAGGGAAGGGTATGAACAATAATTTGGGTTGGGCAAAGGTATTTGGCGCCGCTTTTTTCGAGGTCGTCTGGGTCATTGGGCTGAAGCATGCTTCCACAGTCTTGGAGTGGCTCGTGACAGCTATAGCTATACTGATAAGTTTCTATGTCTTAATTTCGGCTGGGAGGAAGCTGCCTATCGGTACCGTATATTCTGTTTTTGTAGGGCTTGGAACAGCCGGTACCATCATGGCAGAAATTATTATTTTCGAAGAGGCGCTCAGTTTGGCTAAGCTTGCTCTGGTGCTCGTTCTACTTACTGGGGTTGTAGGATTAAAACGGGTAACCAAAGAAAAATCGGTTAGTTAAGGGACTACAGCTCGTGAGCCCCGAAAGAAGCAGGAATCCTGCACTTTGTGCAACAATTCGGCTCGTGAGGCACTGAAAGCAGCTAGAATCCTGCACTTTATACAACAATTCGGCTCGAATTCGGCTCGCGAACTTCGTGAGCCTGAGGCTTTTATAGGATAGAAAATGAATTTACTTTTTTGCATGTATGAGGGGGGTTTTATGGTGGCATGGTTATCTCTGATTGTGGCAGGAGTGTTAGAGATATTTGGGGTGGCGATGATGAATAAGCTGAACAGAGATCGTAGTTGGCAAGCGATTTGTTTACTTTGTTTAGGCTTTGGAGGGAGTTTTCTCTTTTTGTCACTAGTGATGAGAACATTGCCAATGAGTACTGCTTACGCGATATGGACGGGTATAGGTGCTTCCGGCGGGGCCATTTTGGGGATGTTTCTGTATGGAGAATCTAGAGACTTTCGGCGTGTGCTATTTATCGTAATGATCCTCGGTGCGGCAGTAGGGCTAAAGCTGGTTGACTAAAACGTTTTATATTTGGACAAGGATGCAATGTTTTGAATGAAAGAACGTGGTAAGTATAATAAGTAAACAATCCTTTCTGGTAAGGGGTCTTTAATATGAATATGTACAAGAGTACAAAACCAGACTTAGCTGAGATTGCACATGCAAACCGTATGTCGAGAATTACACTTGCCGATGGAGCTACGGTACCCAGAATCGGACAGGGAACCTGGTTCATGGGTGATTCCACATTTGATCGAGAAGGTGAGATTTCTGCTCTTAGACTTGGTGTAGAACTGGGAATGGATCTTATTGATACGGCTGAAATGTATGGGGATGGCAAGTCTGAATTGCTGGTTGGCGAAGCTATTAAAGGAATACGTGAGGAGGTGTTTCTGGTCTCTAAGGTGTATCCGCACAACGCGGGTCAAGAGAGAATCGTCACGAGCTGTGAGGAAAGCCTGAGACGGCTCGGAACCGATTATCTGGATCTATACCTGCTGCATTGGCGCGGGAATATCCCTCTCGAAGAAACGGTGGAGGGTATGGAACAATTGGTTACTCAGGGAAAAATAGCAAGATGGGGCGTATCCAACCTTGATACAGAGGATATGAAGGAACTAACCCGTATTTCGAGAGGAACCCATTGTGTTACTAACCAGGTGTTATACCATTTAGGGTCGCGCGGTATTGAATACGACCTGCTGCCATGGCAGCGAAGCCGTAGAATGCCTATTATGGCCTATTCGCCTTTGGCTCAGGCCGGATCGTTGCGTAAAGGATTGGTCGAAAATGAGATTGTTCAGGAGATAGCAAAGAAACATAATGCTTCACCTCTACAAATTTTACTTGCCTGGACGACTCGGGAGGGTGATGTTATGGCGATTCCGAAAGCTTCCTCGCGTGAGCATGTGATTGAAAATGCTTCTGCAGGGTTGCTGCAATTGACCGCAGAGGAGCATTGGAGGCTTGATGACGCCTTTCAGATGCCTTCATGGAAGGTTCCGCTCGACATGATTTAAGTTCTTATTTTGGGAAAGCTGTCCGATGGTTCGGGCAGCTTTTTTATTTGGCGTTCATCTTCTAACAATTCAAGTAAATATGGGCCTAAAATTGTGGGAGTGGAACAATGTGAAAATAGTTACAGGGGAGTATAGTTTAAGCATAGAGAAAGAAGCGGGACAACTGTTGCAAGAAGGCTCAAAGATTCAGATTGTATTGAGCTCTGAATGTTAATAGTCAGTCCCGCCCACCTATTGTTTACATGACGTCCGCTAAACCAATGCTGTAATTGTATAAGTGTCACCAACGAAGATGTCGGCTAGTGTCTTCGTTCGGTGCTTTGGTTTGGATACAGGACAGGAAGCGCTGGGAGTGATGGAATGAAAGTCTTGATCGTACCTGATTCCTATAAAGGCAGTCTCAGTTCGAAAGAAGTTGCAGACTTTATGGAGCAGGGAGTATTAGCAGCGCTGCCCGAAGCGGAAATTCACAAGATTCCAATTGCGGATGGTGGAGAAGGTACAGTAGAAGCTATGGTTAGTGCCACACACGGCGAATTCCGTGAACTGGAGGTTATCGGTCCGTTAGGCAAGCCGGTTACTGCAGTTTATGGCGTGCTGGAAAAAGGCCAATCCGCAGTTATTGAGATGGCTTCAGCCTCTGGGTTAATGCTTCTCCAGAAGGAAGAACTAAACCCGTTGGCCACTACTACTTACGGAACCGGTCAGCTAATCAAGCAAGCATTAGAGCTGGGTTGCCGCAAGTTGGTCGTTGGAATCGGGGGTAGTGCTACTAATGACGGCGGAGTTGGGATGGCGCAGGCTTTGGGGGTCAGGTTTCTAGATGAGCAAGGCGAAGAAATCGGCTTTGGAGGCGGAGAGTTAGTTAAAATCCGCACCATCGACATCTCCGGAATCCATCCTGGCATCGCTCATTGTGAGGTTATCATTGCAAGTGATGTTACAAATCCTCTGTGCGGACCGGAGGGAGCTTCGAGTGTATTTGGGCCACAAAAAGGAGCGACTCCAGAAATGGTGGAGCTGCTTGATCAGGGCTTGAAGCATTTAGCAGATGAAATTCTGATACAGCTCGGCATTAAGATTGAGAGCACCGCAGGTGCGGGTGCTGCCGGAGGATTAGGAGCAGGCCTTATGGCTTTTTTGAACGCTGGAATGGCCCGCGGAATTGATATCGTTTTGGAAGCTGCAAATTTTGATGAAATGGTCAAGGATGCGGATCTTGTGATTACCGGAGAAGGTAGAACAGATGCCCAGACGGCTTTTGGAAAAACACCTGCCGGTGTAGCCAAGCTAGCCAAAAAATATAATAAACCCGTTATTTGTATTTCGGGTGGGATTACAGCGGATGTACAGGCACTGTACGATATCGGAATCGACGTGATTGTAGGGGCTACTCAATCGCCAATGTCCTTGGAGGAAGCGATCGCTAACTCACCGAGTATGATTTCGCATGCGGTATCTTCCGTAATTCGTGCCATGAGTATACCGGGAAAGTACTGGCGACAGGAAGAAACTGACCGCCTAAATGTTCGCCCAGGTGTATAGCAGCTACAAAAGGAGCAAGGTTCGGTGGTTAAATCTTATCATGCTGTTTATAGTAACAACACTTAATTATGCGGATCGTGCTACCTTATCTATTGCAGGAACATCGATGGCAGCCGAGCTGTCTCTGGTTGATAGAGGAGTTGCAGATTACATTAAAGATGTAATGACCGGATTGGACATATCCCCCCTTATCCTGGCCTGGATTATCGCAGCTGTACTGCGTCTCGCTTTAGGGTCTGCAACCGTAACGGTTATGACAGCTTCAGGAATTGTATTGCCGTAACGATCCGGGCTTCTGGATGTACAAGAAATATTTCAATTTGTCTGTTATTGATGCGATTAAAGCAACCCGACAAATGGTGGGTTGCTTTTGTTTGGGAAAATAAATAAAAAAGTAATAACAAAACATAAAAAGTTTGCACCCTTTTAAATGCAAATTATAATAGAGAAGAAGTAATACAGGTTACGCTAACAAGAATAAGAGGAGGTATATATCATTATGACAAAAATTCAATTCCCACAGGATTTTATTTGAGGTGCTGCTACAGCCTCCTATCAGATTGAAGGCGCATTTAATGAAGATGGAAGAGGGATGTCCATCTGGGATACTTTCTCCCGGGTACCGGGAAAGGTTATTAATGGAGATTATGGCGATATTGCATGTGACAGCTATCATCGTTATCGTGAAGATATTGCCTTAATGAAAGAGCTGGGCATCAAAGCCTATAGATTCTCAATATCGTGGCCTCGTATTTTTCCTGAGGGAACTGGGGAAGTTAATGCCAAAGGCTTGGAATTCTATCAATCCTTTATTGATAGTTATGCCGCTTTGACCCGTTCAATGGCAGGCGCTCTCTTGTTCAACGTGCAGGATGATCCCGAGGCAGTTGAGCTCCAAGCATCCATAGCCGACATCGGAGTGGAAGGAACCGTTACGAAGTATACGGGGCTTGCAGCAGACCACGAGGTTCATAAGTCTGTTATGGCGGAATATAACAAACTGAAATAATATCAATAACAAAAGCCGCAGGGGCGTATGAAGCCCCTGCGGCTTTTTCATATTATAGGTTACAGAAATATCACCGTTCATCTTCCTACTTAAATGTACAATGTGCAACTAAAAGTAGGCCTTTACTCTGATAAAGTACTTTAGTTGCACTCCGTACACTTATATACCTGGATATCGATGCGATAAGTCTTATCTGTGCCTAATAGTTGTACAAAATACACGTAAAGCTCAGAATCAGTTTGATCTATCACGTATAGCTGCACAAAGTGCAATTAAACGCATTACATTTAACTCCGCTCAATAATAGTTTGCAGCGTTGTTCGGTCCAGACCTTCAACCAACTTGATGAGAAGCTCCTTCGCGGCTTCATAGTCGTCACTATGGATTATTGACGTAGCGGTATGTATATAACGTGAGCAGATTCCGATTACTGCTGACGGAACTCCAATTCCACTAACATGTACTTGTCCGGCATCGGTTCCCCCTTGGGAAACAAAGTACTGGTATTTGATCCGATGAGTATCTGCTGTATCCTGCACATATTCAATCAAGCCGCGGTGTGTGATCATGGTGGGATCAAAAATGCGCAGCAGAGCGCCTTGACCCAGATGACCAAAGGCTTGACGATCACCCGTCATATCGGCAGCTGCACTTGCATCCAGACCGAAGAAGATATCAGGGGATAGCAGATTTGCTGCTGTGCGTGCTCCGCGCAGACCCACTTCCTCTTGAACTGTGGCTCCTGCATAAATGGTGTTAGGGAGTTTTTTTCCATGTAGTGCTTTTACCAGCTCTATAGCAAGTCCTACACCATAACGGTTATCCCAAGCCTTGGCCATGATTTTTTTCGGATTGGCAAGCGGTGTGAAAGGGCAGATCGGCACAATTTGTTGACCGGGAGCTACTCCAAAGCTCTCAGCCTCCTCGCGGCTGTCAGCGCCGATATCGATGAACATCTTGGAGATATCGACTGTCTTTTTCCGTTCCTCATCACTCAGCAGGTGTATAGGAGTACTGCCGACCACGCCAGTCAGTGTTCCTTGTGGAGTTATGATGTGGAGCCGCTGTGAAGCAACTGCTGAGGAAAGCCATCCTCCAAGCGGAGTGAAGCGGATCATCCCCTTGTCAGTGATACCCGTAACCATGAAGCCGACCTCGTCCAAATGCCCGGCCACCATAATTTTGGGTCCATTTTCTTCACCGCGAAGCACACCGAATAGACTTCCTAGCCGGTCGTGTACGAATTCATTTGTGTAGGGCGTCATAGCCTCTTTAACATAAGCACGCAGTTCTCGCTCGAATCCGGGAGCTGAGGGGAATTCAGTTAGCGTTTTGAACAAATCCAGTGTTTCCTGATTCATAAATGTAATCGCTCCTTTTCTAACATCTAGTATGAACATTGTCGGTTCAATTGTCCATATTCTGGGGGATTGATGCGAACCATCCAGTTGTACACCGGGTAGAGTTACCCGGAATATATTGCTAAAGGGCTCTTTATGCAGGGGCCCGGAAAGGATGCGAAAGAGGATGATTCCAACTAGAGCTATGCGCAAAGTTAGAGGACCGGTGTCAATTAGAAGCATGTCAGCCATAGGGAATTACAGGAGGGCTGCATATCACCATGGACGGGAAAGGGATACTGTACTTATACTGGTGCTGTTTTTGCTGCTGATAATATTCCTGCTTTATTTTTCCTGAGTGGATAGGACATAACGAAGCGGCAAATAGCAAACAATAAGGAAAAACCTTTAAGCGAAGAAATTTACAGGAGCCTATGCCAGCAGCAGTTTATTGTTCACAAGGCAGGCTCTCTTCGCCAAATCCTAGGAGGTGTGCTCTTTGCCCGCAAAAACTAAACAACCCGGGATCAAGCAGCGGCTTGACAACATGACTTCGGAGGAATATAAAAAGTTATCTAAGCCGTTTGTTCCAGGCAGGCCTGTGTTGAAAAACTGTATAAGGGCTTTTCTGATCGGCGGATTGATCTGCTTAATTGGACAAGTCATTCAGACTGGATTTATGTCTATATTCGGAATGAACTCCAAGGAAGCTGCCAGTCCCACAGTGGCTCTGTTGATTCTAATCTCTGTCATACTGACCTCCCTAGGCGTCTACGATAAAATAGCACAGTGGGCCGGAGCCGGTTCTGCAGTCCCTGTAACCGGATTTGCTAACAGTATGTGTTCAGCGGCCTTAGAACACCGGTCTGAAGGCCTCGTACTCGGTGTTGGCGGAAATATGTTCAAGTTGGCCGGTTCAGTTATAGTCTTCGGGACAGTAGCTGCTTTTATAGTCGGTATAGTCTATGCCCTTATGGGCTTTGGAGGAGGCTCACATTAAGTTATGAAGCAGCTCGGCAGTCAGACCTGGCAATTCACAACCCGGCCCGTCATTCTCGGTTCATCCGCTGTTGTAGGACCTGAGGAGGGGGAAGGACCTCTAGCCTCAGATTTTGATTTTATATATGACTCTCTTAAGATGGGCGAGAAAACATGGGAAAAGGCGGAACGCGCCCTTTTTGAGAAGGCTTCAAAGCTTGCTTTAATTCATGCAGGAATAGAACAGGAGAAGCTGGAGTTTTTCGTAGGCGGCGATTTAATGAATCAAATTATCAGCAGCTCTTTTGCGGCGAGGAAGCTTGGAGTGCCCTACCTTGGTGTATTCGGTGCCTGTTCCACTTCTATGGAAAGTTTAGCTATTGCGTCGATGATTGTAGATTCCGGCGGGGCTACATATGCGTTAGCAGGCACATCTAGCCACAACTGCACAGTAGAAAAACAGTTTCGTTATCCCACAGAATATGGTTCTCAAAAGCCTCCGACTGCCCAATACACGGTCACGGGGTCTGGGTGTGCGATTGTAGCCAAAAATGATGGATCAAGTAAAGGCCCTTTTGTAATATCTGCAACGATCGGACGGATTATGGATCTTGGACTTAAGGACCCTTTCAATATGGGAGCAGCAATGGCACCGGCAGCAGCGGATACCCTCGTCGCCCACTTTAGGGATACGGGCCTCTCTCCTGGTCATTATGATTTAATTGTTACCGGTGATCTTGCCTCTGTGGGCTTGCCCATTGCCAAGAAGCTGTTGGCTGATGAAGGTATACCGATGGAGGAGACAACGTTTAATGACTGCGGACTCCTTATCTATAATTTGGACAAGCAGAAGTACGCTATTGCTGGAGGCAGCGGCTGTGGCTGTTCCGCAGTTGTGACCTATGGACATATTCTTAAACGCATGAAGAAGGGCGAGTTGAAGCGTGTACTTATTGTAGCAACCGGAGCGCTGCTATCCCCTTTGTCTTATCAGCAAGGAGAGAGCATCCCATGTGTAGCTCATGCTATAGCTTTGGAGAGCGGAGGTGAAGAAGCATGATTTTTTTATGGGCTTTTATTATCGGGGGTGCTATTTGTGTGGTCGGTCAATTGCTGATGGATGTGGTGAAGCTGACACCTGCTCATACGATGAGTGCCTTAGTTGTTGCAGGAGCTGTCGCCGATGCTTTTGGAATTTATGATCCCCTGATCAAGTTCGCTGGGGCAGGCGCTTCAGTACCGATAACGAGTTTTGGTAATTCACTTGTGCATGGTGCACTTACGGAGCTCGAAAGGGATGGCTGGATCGGTGTGGTTACAGGTATTTTTGATATCACCAGTGCGGGGATTTCCTCAGCCATAGTTTTCTCATTTCTGGCAGCGCTGATCGTTCGGCCCAAAGGATAAAAAGCACTACTCAGAACCATGCCCTACAGGCTTTTGCCGGAGGGTATGGTTTATTTTTTGCGTAAAAACGGTCTCTTCTATTACAGGTCTATTACATTTCACTTTCGTGAGGTCCGCTAATGTACTTTGGGTCCCTGCATCATGTAAAATATATGTATACTGTTTTATTCTGACATAGGAGGTTTACTATATATGCCCGTAGGTCAAGAATCCATGAAAACCGTAAACGCTGTCCGTATGAATTTAGAATCGTGCATCCTTGGTAAATCCTTTGAGATCCAACTTTTATTAACAGCACTTCTCGCTGGCGGACATGTTCTCATAGAGGATGTTCCGGGAACCGGCAAAACGCAATTGATTCGTGCACTATCCAGATCCATGTCCGGTGAATACCGCCGTATACAATGTAATCCGGATATTCTTCCGAGTGATATTACGGGTGTGTCTGTATATCATCCGCGTGATGAGATGTTCCACTTTCGCCCCGGCCCGGTGATGACTAATATTTTGCTGGCCGATGAGATTAATAGAGCAACAACCAAGACACAGTCCGCCCTTCTCGAAGTCATGGAGGAACGGAATGTTACTGTCGATGGGGAGACCTATCCGCTGCCGCATCCTTTTATGCTGTGCGCTACCCAGAATCCCATAGATTTCGAGGGAACTTATACGCTGCCGGAGGCGCAGTTGGACCGTTTCATGTTGCGGATCAGCCTGGGCTACCCGGATGCGGATACGGAGAAGAGCTTGCTGCTGAAGCATCAGGAAGGACAGCCGGTGGATAAACTTTTACCGGTAACAGATATGGAACAGATTTCGGCTATCCAGAAGGAAATACGCGAGGTTTATATAAGCGACCCCGTATTAAATTATTTGCTGGAAATCGTGCGTACAACTAGAGAACATCCTCTCGTCTTGCTGGGCGCGAGTCCGCGTGCATCGTTATCCTTTATGATGGCCTGCAAAGCCTATGCTTTCCTACAGGAGAGGGACTATGTACTTCCTGATGATGTAAAGGTGCTTACCCCTTATGCACTAAGCCATCGTATTCTGCTTCGTCCGGAGTCACGGTTGGACAATGTAAGTGTGGATTCTTTATTGCAAAAGCTGCTGCAAAGCATCCATGTGCCAGTTACGATGAGGCAATAAGATGGACCGCTACTTGTCTGCAGCGGCAGCGGTCATACAGCCGGCCAAACTGGCCGGTATACTCGGGGTGTGGGGTATTACTTTGCTGTATGTCCTATTTCAGGGCGGGAAAACCTCATTCATGCTATTTATAATGGTCTCACTTCTTATAGTTTATTTAATAGTTGCAAGTTTAGGCGGTGTTCGCCGTTCCAAAGGATCACGCAGTTTTTATACTGAACAGGAAAAGCCCGATCTGCTCTATGCTGGAGGTGCTCTACGGGTAAAGCTTCAAATCTCTATACCCGGCTATTTGCCTTTGCCATATGTCGTCGTGAGAGAAATATTGAAACGGCATAACGGGGAATCATGGGTTTTCGAGGAGAGTCTTGTTCCGAGCTTTAAAGGGGAAGGGGAGCTGCGTTTTCAGACACCTACCTTGGAGCGTGGAAGCTATACGTTTGCAGATACGGATATCATCGTTGAGGATATCTTTGGGTTGACACAGCACAAAGGCAGCTTTTTGGCGAAAGGGCAGTTTCGGGTATTACCCCGGGCTGTATTCATTCCGCGTTGGCAGTTGTATGAACGGAATTCGAGGCTCGCTGGACCGCAAGTCTCCCGGGTTCAATCCAGGCGTGAAACTACGCAAATCAATGGAGTGCGTGATTATATATATGGTGACAGACTGACGCGCATCCATTGGAATGCGACTGCGAAGACCGGATCCTGGAAGTCAAAGGAATTCGAGCATGAATCTATTCCGAAGACGATGATCGTTCTGGATGGAAGTTCAAGGGCTTATCAATCATCCAATACCTTTGAACTGGCCGTTTCTACAGCCGCTTCTTTATTGGGCTTCGGTATCCGGGAACGGATCGGTATTGGCCTATGCTGTCTCGATAAGAATACCAAAATGTTCTCACCTGCAGAGACCGGAGCAGAACGTCAGAAAATGATTCAATATTTAATAGATATCAATGCAGAAGGAAAAGGCACCCTTGTTTCCAGATTAGAAATGGGATACCGCATGTTCCCCAGAGGGTCATATTTCGTTCTGATCAGCCCTCAGCGGGGGAATCCGGTATTGGACGCTTTGCTATGGGCGGAGAGCCACGGAATGACACCTTCCCATATACATGTAATTGATCCTACAGAAGCAAGCCGTAAAGATGATTGGATGGGTGTGCTGACATCTCGTGGGTTGACGGGATGCAGCGTTAGTTCTCTCCAAGATCTGCCTGCTGTGCTGGGAGGGGAGAGGTAAGATGAGTAAATGGTTGACTCTGCAGAAATCGTCCTGGCACCACTCCTTAAGATTGCTTTGGATTATGATTATTGTGCTGCAGTGGATTTCTTATACAGAGCCCATCTGGTATCGGGAGACGACATCATCCGTTCTGTTAGCACTAGCCGCAGCAGCTATTATTGAGATTCTAATCCCTGCACGTTCTCTGTACCGGGTTCTCGTTGAAGCAGCAGCAATCATCTATATCGTATTCCTAACCATCAAATACTACGGATTGTATACTCCAGACCCCTTTCTGGGAATTCGAGAGAGGCTGCCTGATATAGCGGTTCATATGATGCCGTATATATGGTTTGCACTGGGAGCCTGGGGCCTACTGCTCCTGTCAACCTGGTGGGTATCTACGAAGGCGCGTATTTTAATATTTATAGGCTTAAATATTGTTGCCTTTGCTGCGCTCGATTCATTTACCTCCACTGTATTGTGGCAGGAAGTGGCTTGGACCGTATTCACCGGTATGGGCTGGCTTGTAACTCAGAACCTGAGAAACTTCCAGCTGCGCTATCCGCGAGGCTGGTCGTATCTTATGGACTATCCTTTAAAAATTCTCGTCAATATTGCAATCATTTTCTCTCTTATCATTCTTACCGGTATCAATATGCCTGAAGTGAAACCGCGTTTAACTGATCCCTATACGGCCTGGATAGAGTGGCGCGGAACGGGTGGGTCTTCGGGTTCCGGTTCCTCTGGAAAAGGGACGGGAACGGGAGCAGGTACAGCTGTTAAGAATACTTCATCAGGGTATAGTCTGAATGATGACAAACTAGGCGGGGGCTTTGCTTTTGATTATACACCCGTTATGACAGTGGTCTCTGATATGCGTACCTATATGCGTGGAGAAAGCCGGAACGACTACTCCGGAGAAGGTTGGGTTGATAATGACCGTTCTACCCGTGGGCTTCTCGATGGAGTGGCAGTGGGCCAACTTCTGGATAATCCCTCAACTTCTAAGGTTCAGACCCAGAAATTGCAACAAACGGTTAAAATTCTAGGAAATAATCGCTATCCGGTTATTTTTGGCCCTTATTCTATTTCTACAGTCAATACAATCAACGGTGTTGAGAACAGCAGCGGATTATTCTGGAGAAATCAGGATAGTGAACTGTTGTGGGATCCCGACAAAAAAAACCTGCCTTATCCCCAAAGCTACGTGCTTACTGCGGAAATTCCTATTGTTCCGGTTCAAGAGCTGAGTGTAAAGACATACGAAGACTTGTATGGAGTAAATGAAGTGGATAAGCAGTACCTGCAGCTGCCGGGTGATTTCCCGATTCGGGTAAAGGATCTCGCTCAGGAGATTACGGCTGGTGCACAAACTCCGTATGAAAAAACGGCGCTATTGCAACAATACTTACAACAAACCTTTCCGTATACCAATGAACCCAATGTTTCTCGCGGAACCAGCTCTGACTTTGTAGACAGCTTTTTGTTCGAGATCAGAGAAGGATACTGCGATTACTACTCCACTGCACTAGTGACCATGGCCCGCTCTCTTAATATCCCTGCCCGATGGGTGAAGGGTTATGCACCCGGAGAACAGGCAGAGCTTCCTGATAATATTGCTATGCAGCAGGGGAGGTCGGTTAGTAACAACTATACGATTACCAACGCCGATGCACATTCCTGGGCAGAGGTTTATTTCGGGGATTATGGCTGGATTCCGGTAGAAGCGACACCCGGATTTAATGTTCCCTTGCTGACTAAGAATGAGACTGAACCTGTAAAGGACCCACTGGATGAAGAAGAGGACAATGCACAGTCTGAGGATAATGCAGCCGATGCAGGAGCAGAAGATAATGGCTTTCAATTAGGAGCTTGGGCTGCAGTGGTATCAGGTGCAGTATTGCTCGCATGGGTAGGATATCTGCTTTGGACTCGGCGTTTTAGTCTGCGTTTTCTAATTCAACAGCTGCTAAGTGGACATCCTTTATCATCGGCTCAAAAAGTAGCGCTGGAGACAGAGCGGTGGGTACGATACCTTCGGCGGAAAGGTTTTGTAAGGGAAGAACATGAAACGTTGCGTGAATCCGTGGAACATTGGAGCCAAAAACGTCCCGAGCTTACAGGCGTTCTCCGCATTTTGTTAGAAATATTTGAAAAAGCGCAATATAGCCCGGATGTTATAGAAGACAAAGATTGGCATAACGTGTATACTGAAGCTTTGCGGCTACGTAAAAGCCTGAAGTCCGGGAAGTAATACTTTAGGATTAACAATAGCCTTGCTCTCAGTCATTTGCGAAGTGCAGAGAGTATGATATATTTTTTTGTAGGAAATCGAGGTGAACGTATTGTTTGAAATGCTCGTCCCCAAACTCCGCGTGAATACTGTATTTGATATTCCTCTAGAGGAGCTATATATCAAGGGTTATCGCGGCATTATAACGGATCTGGACAACACGCTTGTAGGTGCCAAAGCACCTTTAGCTACTCCGGAACTGCTGTTGTGGTTTGAGAAAGTGAAGCAGTTCGGCTTTAAGCTGATCATTGTATCAAATAATAACATGGATCGGGTGTCGCGTTTTGCCACTCCGCTTAATATTGAATTTGTACATCAGGCACGCAAGCCCAGTAATGCGCCCTTTCGCAAGGCGATGAAGCAAATGGAGTTATCACCGGAGCAAACTATTGTTGTAGGTGACCAAATGCTTACGGATGTCTATGGCGGAAATCGGCTGGGTCTTCATACCGTATTAGTCCTTCCCATTTCGGTGAAGGATGAAGGTATAGGTACCCGAATTAATCGCAGAATTGAGCAGATTGCTCTGACCAGACTGCGCAAACAAGGATTGTGGCATGAGCACGAGGAGGAAAAATTGAAATGAGTCAAGAGCATGAAGCACAGCTTCCTGTAAAATGCAGCGGCTGCGGAATTAAGCTGCAAACCGAAAATAAGGAGATTCCGGGGTTTATTCCTGAGGTCGCCTATGATCGGGAGCCAGTCATCTGTCAGCGCTGTTTCCGGATTAAAAACTATAATGAGGCTTCATCCGTTTCTGTGAATCAGGATGAATTCCTTCGTTTGCTAAGCGGGATCGGTGAGAAGAATGCACTCGTTATCCACATCGTCGATCTGTTTGATTTCGAAGGAAGTTTAATTTCAGGTTTGCAACGGTTCGTGGGTAATAACCCTGTTATACTGGCAGTGAACAAAGTGGATTTGCTGCCTAAGGTGACGAATTTGAACAAACTGCGGAATTGGGTGCAACAGCGCTGTAAAGAGCATGGTATGAAGACTGAGGAAATCATACTCTGCAGCGCCAAACGCAATCAGGGATTTGACCGTTTGCTTGAATCGGTTACTGAACTTCGTGGACAACGGGATGTCTATGTAGTCGGAGCTACTAATGTAGGTAAATCCACTCTGATTAACCGTCTAATCTCAGATTATAGTGATCTGGATCAGGAGCTTACAACTTCACAGTACCCGGGTACTACCCTGGATACAGTCAAAATTCCGCTCGATGACGGACACTACATTATCGATACTCCCGGTATTGTGTACCCTTGGCGCTATAGCGAATTGGTAGAACGTCAGGATTTGGATGCGGTAATGCCGGCACAAACCTTGAAACCTGCGGTATATCAACTTAATGAGGGGCAAAGCCTGTTCTTTGGAGGTTTGGGAAGGTTTGATTTTGTTCAAGGTGCGCGTCAGTCTTTCACTTGCTTCATCAGCGGAACACTCAAAATTCACCGGACGAAGCTGGAACGTGCAGATTCCCTATATCAGGAGCATCGCGGTGAGTTATTATCTCCTCCAGGAACAGATCGTATGGACAAGCTTCCACAATGGCAGCGTCACGAGTTCCGAATCAATCGGGACAGTAATACCGATATATATGTATCAGGCCTGGGATGGATTAAACTGAACAGTACTGAAGGGGCTGTAATTGCTGTACACGTTCCGCGTGGAGTGAAGGTACTTACCCGCCCTTCACTGATTTAACTAGGGAGGTTACAAGAGTGCCAGAGACAACTGCAACTTGGTCCGCCGGCAACGGGGATATTCTGCTTGGAGTCATGGGTGACCCTATTGCGCAATCTAAATCTCCGATCATGCACACAGCTGCTTTGCGGGCCATGGGGATATCAGGGGCTTATGTCCCTCTGCATATTACCCCGGACAAACTGGGAGAAGCTGTAGAGGCGATTAGGACACTCGGCTTCCGCGGTGTTAATGTCACGATTCCTCATAAAGTAGCTGTTATGGCATATTTGGATATACTGCATGAAAGCGCAAAGGATATTGGTGCTGTTAATACCATTGTGAATGATAACGGAGTATTGACTGGATACAATACAGATGGCATTGGTTACGTTCGTTCGCTGAAGGCTGAAGCCATTTCCGATTTAACCGGAACGAGAATTTTGGTTATTGGAGCGGGGGGAGCTGCCAGAGGGATTATAGCTGCCCTGCTGCAGGAAGGTCCGGCATCGATTGTTGTATCTAACCGTACTGCTGACAAAGCATTGGAACTTGCGGAGGAGTGGAGTAGTAAGGGTAATATCACCGGAATAGGTCTGGATTCGATTCCAGAGTTATTAAAGGAAATAGACGTGATAATCAATACTACCTCAGTGGGGATGTACCCTCATATGGATGAATCCCCTGTAGATACCACTTTATTTTGCGAGGGGATGGTTGTAAGCGATCTGATTTACAATCCACTCCGTACCCGACTGCTCCAGGAAAGCTTAGAACGCGGTTGTCGTATTCATGGAGGTCTCGGTATGTTCGTTTATCAGGGCGCTTATGCGCTTGAGTATTGGACGGGACAGGATGCTCCAATCGGAGTCATGCGGCAGACTATTCTAGATTGTCTTAGTGGTAATGACTAGGAAATGGTTTTAGGAAATTCGGGTAATAATATATGTTAATTAAGGAGTTTTGTTCATTTATGTTAACTGGAAAACAAACACGCTACCTTCGTTCTATGGCACACCATCTTGACCCGGTATTTCAGGTCGGTAAAGGTGGCGTAAACGACCATCTTGTTCGCCATATTGAGGAAGCTATTGAGAAGCGTGAGCTTATGAAGATCAGCGTGCTCAACAATAATGTTGAGGATCCTAAAGTAATTGGCAGAGCGTTGGCTGAACAATCAGGTTCCGAGCTCGTTCAAGTCATCGGAAAGACGATTGTTTTGTATAAAGAGTCAAGGGATAACAAGACTATTGAGCTGCCCCGTTAGAGAATAAAGATGAGCCGGTTGTCATCTTATATGATCTTTAAGGAGGTGGCCTCTTGAAAGTCGGAATCATGGGAGGTACCTTCGATCCTCTGCATATGGGTCATATGCTGGCAGCTGAATCTGCTAGAGATACCTATAGCTTGGATGAAGTTTGGTTTATGCCGTCGCATATCCCCCCGCATAAGCATGAGGCCGGAGTATCAAGTGAGGATAGGTTGGCGATGGTGCAGGAAGCAGTTCAAGCCCATGAAAGTTTTCGAACCCTTGACTGGGAAATTGCCCGCGGGGGTGTCTCTTACACGATTGAGACGGTAAGAAAACTGCAGCAGGAATTTCCTCAGCTGGAGCTTTATTTTATTATCGGAGCGGATATGGTTCAATTCTTACCAAAATGGGAAGGAATTGAAGAGCTTGTGGAGCGGCTTACTTTTATCGGTGTGGGTCGCCCAGGAACAAAGCTTGATCTTGCAGTACTGCCCGCGAATATCGCCGAAAAGGTTGTGCTGGCAGATATGCCGCAAATTGATATCTCTTCCACAATGCTCAGAGAACGGGCAGCAGAGGGGAAGTCGATCCGCTATATGGTGCCTGAGGCCGTTTTTAATTATGTTCATAGGAGTGGATTGTATGGAGTACAGCCGCGAAGCGCTGATTGAAGCCGTATCTGCGCAGATGCCAGACAAGCGCTGGAAGCATACACTTGGCGTTATGGAGTCAGCCGTTAAATTAGCGGGACGATATGGAGCTGATCCCGAGCGTGCAGAGACAGCAGCTATTCTGCATGATGTAGCTAAGTATTGGGCCGTTGAAAGAATGCGGAAGATTATTGAGGAGCATGCGCTCTCTAAGGACTTGCTGTCTCATGATAAGCAGCTGTGGCATGCTGAGGTAGGCGCGTTTGTTGCCGAGAAAGAGTATGGGATACATGATCCTGAAGTTCTGGATGCCATACGCTATCACACATCTGGCCGAGAGGGCATGGGTCTTCTCGAAAAAATTGTATGTTTAGCCGATTATATTGAACCCGGACGGGATTTCCCTGGAGTGGATCAAATACGCAAGCTGGCCAAGGTTAGTCTCGAGGAAGGACTCGTAGCAGGATTTGATTCTACGATCCGTGTTCTTCTGGAGAAGCGGAGAATTGTATTCCCGCTGACTGTGCTGGCACGAAATGATTTAGTTAGAGCATTGGAGGAAAAAAGATGAAATTAAGTCCAGAAAAATTACTACAGTTAACCGTTACAGCAGTGGAAGACAAGAAAGCAAATAACGTGGTTGCGTTGGATCTGCGGAATATTTCACCTATCAGTGATTATTTTGTCATTTGCCATGGTAATTCCGACACACAGGTGCAAGCCATTGCAACTGAAGTTCGTAAAGTAGTACATGAAGCCGGAGGAGTTATCCGCGGTATGGAAGGTGTAGATTCAGCACGTTGGGTTCTTATGGACTTGGGAGATGTGGTGGTACACATTTTCCACCGCGATGAACGTGAATATTACAATATCGAACGTCTTTGGTCTGATGCCAAAGTAGTAACGTCTGTATGAGCTTGATTGCAGGAACTATAGTTACATTGAAGGTAGCACGGGAAGTATCTCCGTACGGTTACTTTCTGACTGCAGGTGATCAAGATGTTATGCTGCATTATACAGAGCTTACACGTAAAATCAAACCGGGTGATTCCGTCGAGGTTTTTCTGTTCTTTGATACAGAAGACCGCTTCGCTGCAACGATGAAAAAACCGTTTCTCACCCTTGGAGAAATGGCATTGCTTGTAGTGGCTGATGTTCATCCTCGACTGGGCTGCTTTCTGGAAATTGGACTTGGACGGCAACTGCTGCTGCCGATCAGTGAACTTCCTGAGCTCCAGGAACTCCGTCCACAGATAGGTGATTGTGTATATGTAATGATGGAGCATGATAAACAAGGACGTCTTCGTGCTAAACTGGCCGGAGAGTATGAGCTTGAAGAGAAATCTCTGAATGCACCTGAATCGTGGATGGGTCAAACCGTTACTGCCAGAGTGTACAGACCGCTGCAAATGGGTACTTTTGTGTTGGTGGATGCTGGGGTATTAGGCTTTGGTGTCATCGGCATGATTCATTCCTCCGAACGCAGCCGTTTGCTGCGACTCGGCGAACAGGTTGAAGCACGAGTAACGCACATTCGGGAAGATGGACGGGTGAATCTTTCTATGGCCCCCCGTAAAGAAGTGGGTATGGATTTAGATTCCGCTAATCTTTTGGAATTTCTGAATGCGCGTCCGGGCGGAGCGATGCCTTACTCCGATGCTACACCGGCTGATATTATTAAGCAGCGCTTCGGGATCAGTAAGTCAGCCTTCAAGAGAGCGCTTGGCAAGCTGATGAAAGAAGGACTTATTACTCAAAAAGAGAACTGGACGTATCTTGCCCGTAAGGAAGAAGAAACCTCAGTTGAAGGTAATGAGCCTGCCGAATAAAAGTCATTATTATTTTTTGAACAGAAAGCGCGGTGTACTCTGGTGTCTTCCTATGGGAAATTTGCATATGTATACGATGAGCTAATGGCCGATATGCCCTATCCGGATTGGCTGACCTTTGCTGAAACCGCGTGGAAAAAACATGGAAAGCCGGTATCTGTAGCGGAGCTGGGCTGCGGAACAGGCAGTATTACTATTCCCCTGGCGGGTGCAGGATATCACATGAGTGGTATTGATTTATCCTCGGACATGCTTTCGGTTGCAAGGCAGAAGCTGGAGGAGCATCCTCAGGGACGCCGCTTTCTGCGAGAAGGTAGGGTACACTGGATCAGGCAGAATATGACGGAATGGGAGCTGCCGGAGACGGTGGACTCCGTTATATCTTTCTGCGACTGTCTTAATTATTTGCTTGATGAAAGTGATATTAAGTCTACCTTTGCCCGCACCTTTGCAGGGCTTAAGCCCGGTGGCACTTTTTTATTCGATGTGCACCATCCGAATACGTTAATTCGTTACGAAGAAGAGCAGCCGTTCATCCTGGACGAGAAATCCGTATCTTATATATGGACCTGTGAGCTGGATGCCCCTCGTCGTGAGATTGAGCACCACTTAGTGATATTTGCCCGAGAGAGCGGAGAAGTCAATCTGTATCGGCGCTTTGAAGAAACTCATGTTCAACGTGCTTATGATCCCGAATGGCTGACTGCTGAGCTGCTTAAGGCCGGTTTCTCTAATGTTAAAACCTACGCTGACTTCAAGTGGGTCGAGGCGGATGAAGGGGCCGAACGTCTCTTTTATGTTGCTGTGAAATAAATAATCAACATTAAGCGGTCCAAGCCCGGTACAGGGGGAGGGTCGTTTTATTTTTGTACAAAAAAAGCCAAGAGGCACTGTGAGCACCTCTCAGCATTCTCCAAACAATTAACGGTGTTCAAACAAGTCAATCGTACCCAACACTACATGAGCAAGACCGAACCCTAGCACGCCTGTAGCAGCCATTCTATATCTTCTGCTACCCAGAAAAGCGGCGCTTGAAGCACAGACAACAGTTCCAAGAATAGTGGGAATCAGACCTTCGCGCATTCGAAACACTCCTTCTCGGTGGTTTTGGAGACAAAGGTTATTTTGCGTCGAAGGGATAGCAATTATACAAGTCGATAGGTCATGTTAAGATTAGGAATTTACCACATCAAACATTACTCTTGCTACCAAATCATGATCGTAGTTGCCAAAGTTGCGTCCGTAAATGGTAAGACCACCGGAATGACCGGTTTCGGAAACCGCAATTTTGAATTTGATATCGGATTGCTGATGCAGCCCAATATCACAGATTCTCACGTCTGAAATACGGCAGCCGTCAATGAAGGTTCCATCGTCATTAATACGAAGCAGCTTATTCATTCCGTACTGATTAAGATGCGGCGGCCACCACTGAGGATTAAAGTTTCCTTTTCGATCCCCGAAATCCCCTGGAGAGGTCCAGGATCCTAATTCGATTTTGTTGAGGGAGAACACAATATCCGATGGATAATTATTGTTATAACTCGGAGCCTCAGAGCTGATCTCCATGACAAACTGAAGTTCTTTAAATCTTTGGTTAGATTTCAGATAATTCGGAATTCGGTACTCCAAATACCCTTTATTGAGCCAGACAATGCCTGCATTAATATGCTGTGGATCTGCAAAGTAACGCTGATCATCAAACTCTCCTATAATACTGTCTTTAGTGGCTAGACCGCACGTAGGTTCGGCATAATAATCACTATAATGACCCACCTGAATATCAACCTCATACACGTTCTCCGTTTCTTTACTTCGTAAATCAACAGTGAGCATATTCTCATTCAAATAACAAATTTTTTGGATTCCATGCTTGCCAACTGCAGTGGTAATATCAATTAATCCACTTTCCTCAAGTTTCTTAATGTGCATTGTAATCGCACCGTTGGTTAAACCAAGCTTCTCAGCAATTTCGTTCAGATTAAGACTCTCATAAGTATTAAGTAATCCCAATATTTCAATTCGAATATCTGAGCTTAAAGCCTTAAAAATATTCAAACCTGATTTCAGATCTTTTATGTGAATCAAAGCACACAGCGTCCTCTCTCAATGATAATTTTGTTTCATTTTAATTAATTATAAACAAAAAGCGGCGTTTTGCAATGATTTGTCATTAAACTTCTTTAAAATTCCATAAATTTAACCTAATATCAAACTTTATGCGCAAAATGTACCACGAATTTTAATAAAACAAGCTCTTTAGTTTATATAAATAATCAAGAAAACGCATACATTTTAGTATTGACATTCATTATTGAACTATATAATATAAAAGTATAAATTGATTTAAAGAAAGTTAAACAAAAGGCTTTTATCCTTTGGGATTCAGCATATATTACACAATAGGGGGATTATAGAATGAGGAAAAAGAGTCTAAGCTTGCTTTCAGTATCACTTGTTATGACCCTAGCATTGTCTGCTTGCGGAGGCAATAATGCAAACAACACTGCGAACAACGCAGGAAAGGCTACTAACGAAGGCAGTGGTAATACGGCACCATCTACTGCTAAGGCAACCAAAGTTGAGTTCTGGACGTTCCAACAGCTTCATGCCGAATTCTATACTGAAATGGTGAAGAGATGGAATACAGCTAATCCCGACAAAACTATTGAACTGGTGGCTAACGTGAGCCCGTATGATGATGTGCACAACAAATTGTTGGTAGCATTACAATCAGGCAGCGGAGCACCTGACTTTGCAGATATTGAAATTAGTAAATTCCCTAACTATATCAAAGGTGAGCCACAACTTGTACCTCTAAATGATATTGTTGAACCCGATCTGGATAATTTAGTTAAAGCCCGCTTTGATATTTACGCTAAAGACGGAAATTATTATGGGATTGATTATCATGTAGGCGCTTCCGTAATCTATTATAACAAAGAAATTCTCGATAAGGCAGGCGTGAATGCCGACGATATCAAAACTTGGGATGATTTTGCTAAAGCAGGTAAAGTCGTTCTGGACAAAACAGGGATTCCTATGACAACCTTGGAAACTTCCGAGCAGTGGTCGATGTGGCTGCAAACCGCTCAGCTTCCATCAAAAGATGATTTGTTGAAAGCAGACGGTACACCAAACCTTGATGGACCTGAAGTTACACAAGTTATGAAATGGCAACAAGAGCAAATGAAATCAGGCGTGGCTGTTGGGGCACCTGGTGGATTCCATCATGCTGAAGAGTACTTCGGATTTATGGGTAAAGGCGGAGCAGCTTCTGTATGGATGCCTCTTTGGTATATGGGCCGCTTTACAGACAGCATGCCTGATTTGAAGGGTAAAATGATCATCCGCCCAATGCCAGCTTGGAGTACAGGCGAACCTCGCTCGGCAGGTATGGGTGGTACTGCAACTGTAATCACTAAGCAAACCAAGAGTGAAGATCTTGTGAAGCAATTCCTGAGCTTCGCTAAGCTCTCCAAAGAAGGAAGTATTGCTACTTGGACTATTCTGGGCTTTGATCCGCTTCGTTCCGATGTATGGGATGATGAAGCAATGAAGGCGCCTAACAAATTCACCGAGTATTTCGGCAATAATATTTTCGATGTTCTTACTGAAGTGAAAGACGAGATTGAAGGCATCAACATCGGTGAGAAAACACCTCAAGTGATTGACGCGATTAAAACACAATCCAACGTTCGAATTCTGCTTGATAATGAAGACACTGAAAAAGTATTGAAAGATGTAAATTCCGGTTTGTAATAGAAAAAGAGAAGCAACGCATCACCGACCCTTGACGTCGGTGATGTGTTATTACCAAAGGAGGGTTACGGTTTATGAGCAATACGCCTAACGTTACCCGGGTGAAACAAACGTCTGGATCATCATCGATTTCCAGTCTGCTCTATTCGCAGAAGATTGCCCCTTACGTATTTGTACTCCCGTTTATTATTTCGTTCTCCGTGTTTTTTGCCTACCCCGTGGTTTCGGCATTCATTATGAGCTTTCAGGAAATTGTGCCGGGCTCCAGTAAGTTTATCGGCTTCGATAATTATAAAGAGCTGTGGAACCCAACCTTCTTCAAGGCCATTAAGAACAGTACAGTTTATACCGCATTAACACTGCTTTTGCTAATACCGATACCTTTGGTGCTTGCTGCATTCTTGAATTCCAAAGTTATGATATTCAAGAACTTTTTCCGCTCAACTCTGTTTATCCCTGCATTGACTTCAGTTGTTGTTGCGGGAACTATTTTTCGGCTCGCTTTCGGCGAATTGGACGGATCACTTATGAACACCTTTATAACTGCGCTCGGTTTTGAGAAGCAGCGCTGGTTGGGTGATCGCTGGCTGGGTCTGATGACCTTGCTGATTCTGGCATGCTGGCGTTGGATGGGGATTAATATGCTTTATTTCATGGCTGGTCTGCAGAACATTTCAAAAGAAGTTTATGAATCCGCTGAAATTGATGGAGCAAATACATGGAAGAAGTTCACTAATATCACAGTCCCTTTGTTAAAACCAATTACTATTTACGTGTTCACAATCAGTATTTACGGCGGTTATGCAATGTTTACAGAAAGCTATATGCTCTATAGCGGCAACCGCTCGCCGAAAGATATCGGTCTCACGATGGTGGGTTACTTATATCGCAGCGGCTGGGAACAAAATAACTTGGGCCTCGGTGCTGCTGTGGGTATCGTCTTGCTTGCCATTACCTTTATTATCACATTCGTGCAATTGAATCTGTTTGGATTATTTAAGAAGGAGGAGTAGCCGATGAAAACTGCCGAAGAAACCAAATGGTCGCTAAATCGGGTGCTGCTGCTGTTGCTCTTTTCCGCACTCGCAATCTTTGCACTGTTCCCTATCGTTACGCTTGCTATCGCTTCGTTCAAACCTGCTCAGGAATTGCTCCGGAATGGTCTGAATTTAAGCTTGGATAAAGAGCTTCTGACGCTCTCCAATTACACGAATTTATTTTCCCCGAAAGAGAATTATGTTACATGGTATAAGAACAGCGTATTAATTACTTTTACGTTCACCGTTCTATGTCTACTGTTGTCTTCCATGGTAGGTTATGCGCTTGCTGTGTATAAGTTTAGATTCCGTAATTTTCTGTTCGTACTCGTGCTTATCATAATGGCTGTGCCATTGGAAATCATTATGCTGCCTATGTATAAGCTCGCTATTTCATTTCACCTGATCAACAACATGTGGGGTGTTATTCTACCGTTTGTCGTGGCCCCGCTGCCAATCTTTTTCTTCAGACAGTATGCCGGTGGTCTGCCAAAGGATTTCCTTGATGCAGCCCGTGTAGACGGATGTACGGAGTATGGAATTTTCTTCAAAATTATGATGCCGTTAATGGCTCCAGCCTTCTCATCCATGGCTATTCTGCAGGCACTGGCTAGCTGGAATAACTTCTTGTGGCCGCTGATCGTGCTGAACAGTACGAATAAGCTGACCATTCCAATCGGTTTATCTACACTGCTTACGCCTTATGGCAACAACTATAAAATTCTAATTGCCGGTTCTGTATTTGCAATCATTCCCGTTCTAATCGTATTTGTGTTCTTCCAAAAATACTTCATTGAAGGCATGACAGCCGGTGGAGTTAAAGGTTAGTTGCAGGTTTTCAGTTTCCCTAAAGATAGAATAAAGGAGAGAAATTCAGATGTTTCCAAAGGAACAATTAAATAATCCCGTTCTTCCACAACGTGCAGACCCTTGGGTATATAAACATACAGACGGATATTACTACTTCTCCGCCTCTGTACCGGAATATGATCGAATTGAAATCAGAAGAACTCTGACCTTAAATGAGTTAAGCGAGGCAGAGCCTCTAACCATCTGGAGAAAACACGACAGCGGGCTCATGAGTGCTAACATATGGGCACCTGAAATCCATTATAGCGGCGGCAAATGGTATGTCTATTTTGCTGCAGCACATACTTCAGATACGATTGAGGGTATATTTGACCATCGTATGTTTGTTCTGGAGAACGAAGCGGACAATCCTCTTGAAGGTACTTGGGTAGAAAAGGGTCAGATTCATACGGATTGGGAGTCCTTTTCGCTGGATGCCACAAGGTTTGATCATAAAGGGATATCCTACTTAATTTGGGCACAGAAAGACCCGGCAATAGAAGGGAACTCTAATCTCTACATAGCAGAATTGGAGAACCCTTGGACGATCAAAGGACCGCAGGTCATGATCTCAACGCCCGAGCTTGAGTGGGAGATTATCGGTTTCAAAGTAAATGAAGGAGCGGCGGTAGTTAAACATGCCGGTAGAGTATTCATTAGTTACTCAGCAAGCGCAACCGACCATAATTACTGCATGGGACTGCTCGCTGCATCCGAAGATAGCGACTTATTGGATCCGGCTTCATGGTCCAAATCGGTAGTGCCCGTGTTCCAGAGCAACGCGACTACGGGGCAATTTGGTCCAGGTCATAACAGCTTCACACGTTCTGCGGATGACAGTGAGGATATCATTGTCTATCATGCGAGAAACTACACGGAAATCGTGGGAGATCCTCTCTATGATCCGAATCGTCATACTCGTGCCCAGGTTTTCACTTGGAACTTGGACGGAACGCCGAATTTTGGTTTTCCGGTACCGGATGACCGCACCCAAGAGTAGAGAAGAATACGATTAGTATTAAAGACTCCAAAGACCGTCAACGGTGTACTTGCCGAGGCGGTTTTTTTGAATTGTTGCTGAATGGGCCGTGATGGAGTGTACAGATCAAGCTTTCTTCCGTCTTCGAATAACCATCACGACAAACAGTAATACGGGAAGGAGGATCTGGAATATAGGCCACCATTTATTAACAGCGATCCCCCGGCCGATCTCGATATGATGTGTGTAATTTGGAGATAAAAAGGCAAGGTAATATAGTAGAATGGATAGAGGGATGACCCACTTTTTATAGCTGATTTTGGTTATTCTTTCAAGACCGATCAACGCACCTAAATAAAAGGCAGCCATCTTGGTTCCCAGTCCTATGTAGAGAACCATGGTGAAAAGGGCATCTGTCCGTTCAAATACCTGTGTCAACTGTATTAATTGCACAGTCTCCAGAAGAGGCAGGGTCATGTTAGGCGCCAGATCAGTTCCAAGCACAAAAATATTCAGTTGATTAAAAATAGTCAGAAAAAGCGCACTAGTAAGATACGTAATGATAACAGCACGGGGGAGATTACGTCCTTTCATGGCGAGCGGGTAAAAAACAAGAAATAACACCGTCTGACCGAATGGAAAGGAAACGATCTCGGGAATCGCAGAGGTTACAGCAGGCATAAAACCATACTCCAGTACCGGGAGCATATACTCGAAATGAAAAAGACCTGTAGCCGGAATTAGAATACTTATGGTCAAATAACCTATTAGCATTACGGGGAATAGAATCATGCAGAACAGGAAGAACACCTCAGGTCCATAGCGGACCAAATTGGATATGATCAGGAGTACTATCAAAATAATAATCCATACCGGTGTTCGATTCAGTAAGCTCATTACTGTCAGTTCTCCGAAATCACGCAAATTTCTGGAAGCTTCGTATGTAAAGTAGGCAACAAACAATACATTCATGATGGTACCCAGATATTTGCCCATGTAACGACGGAATAGTCGAAAGAGATCCAGTTGTGGTTCCCGCCGGTGAATAGCCAGATGAAGTAAAAGAAGGACTAACCCAACTGTGGCACCTATTACCATTGCTAACCAAGCATCCTGCTTAGCCTCTGCTCCCATCAAGAATAAAGTAGTGCTTCCGACTTCGAAAATGGAAAAAACAACAACTAACTCAGATACTCTGATTTTACCTAGGTTCATAGATTAGCTTCATCCTCCTTTACTTTTTGTCCTATTACTTGCCGATCTGCTTTTTGAATGAGTTTTGAAACAATCCAGTTCGGCTGATAACCGTTTCAACATTTATTTTGATATCCATTCTTGCTAATTCCTCAGGCCAGGTTTTTTTAATTTTGTGCCACTCTTTTGGGTATTTACGATGAATTTTATTTCCAACCCCTGCCAGATCAACCTTGAGATCCTGAATAGTTTGCCAGCTGTTCTGAATTTGGGCCTCTATTTCTTTATTGATAAGCTGCTGCATCTGATTAATCCCTTTAGATTTAGTGATATTTATTTTAGACTCGGATTCCACAAGTTCTCCTCTTACCTTCACATCCACCTTCAAGGTGTAATGCAGAGGACCTTTTATTGGGGTAACTTTTACTTTAGCTTTACGGACCTGAAAAGCGGTATACCTTTTCTCCTCATTTTTCTTAACCGGATCTGTAAAAGACAGGGTACTGCTGTTCATCTGATTGTTTAACCAACTAACGCCTTGACTTTCCTTTTGTTTCAGCGTTGCAATTCTTTTGCTCCCCTTGATCACACACAAACCGGTAAGTTTTAGCTTAGCCTTGGCGGATGTTTTTTGAAAAACCTCGATAGTATCGAGTTTTTCATCTTCGGAACCAACCTTAGATACCTCCGGAATGCCAGCTGCTTCGCTTTCTGAACTGATTCTTTGGGCAATTTCATATATAGTGATTAAAGGAAAAAAACTCCCTAACTGATTATCCTTTGCTAGAATTTTTGCCAATGCTACACCTGGAACCTTCTCAGGAGGTGTAAGCTGCTTCAAGAGTTCACGGGCTTCGCCGTCAGCTACTAATACTTTCACAGTTTCACGCGTTTCAAAATTACGTAAATAAATATCTATAATCTCGTCAATTCCCTGATCTGCACTTTTTTTGCCTATGAGAAGCACATTGTTATGTGAGAAATATAGTCTGCGCGGATTTTCAAGATTGCTTATATCTACTGCTTCTCTTATGGTTTTCGCCTCTGTAGAAAAGGTATGAACGGCAGCTTGTGAACCTCCTCCGCCTCCTCCGCTTGTTCCTGAGGCCATTGCCGAAGGGATGATTATTTGGTAGGTTACAATCCATGCACCGCTTTTCCCGTCTACTCCGGTAGCTGTTATTATCCCTAGTTCATTTAATTCGACACGGTTACCGCATCCTGAGAGCCAAAGGCCTATAAGAATTAAAAAAGTTATAACCCCTAATTTGCGCATTTTGATCTCTCCTTATTCCTGGGAATCGGGTTCATTGGTGTTCCCCTTCTGGACTGAGCTATCAGGGAATTGGTGTGCTGCCTGTCTATACTTATTGGAACTCGACTTTCGGTTAGGACGGGTTTTCATAGCCCACCAAGGCACCCTGATCAGCAGGTCCTTCATATTGGATTTATAGAACGGAGCGTAAGGCATCATATAATTGATGCCGAAGGATTTAAGTGCGACCATATGCGTCAGAATGGGTATTATGCCTGCGATGATCCCGAAAAATCCAAGTACTCCACCTAGAATCATGAGCGTAAAGCGGATTAACCGGACTGCCGATGCCATGTTAAAGTAGGGGATTACAAAATTGGCTATGGCCGTAAAAGAAACAACTATGACCATTGCACCCGACACCAGTCCGGCTTGTACCGCGGCTTGACCGATTACCAGCGCACCTACGATGGAAATAGCCGGTCCGATAACCCGAGGCATCCGAACTCCGGCTTCACGTATAACCTCGAACATCAACTCCATCATCAGAGCCTCCATTAAAGCCGGCAGAGGTGTCCCTTCCCGTTGTGCACTCAGAGATATCAATAGGGTGGTCGGTAAAATTTCCTGTTGAAATGTCGTGATGGCAATATACAAGGAAGGCAGCAGCAAGGCGACTAAAAAGGACATAAGTCGGATAATACGAAGAAAGGTGGAAATATCATATCGCTGGTAATAGTCTTCGCTTGACTGGAAGAAATTAAAAAAAGTAACGGGTGCAATCAGAACAAAGGGGGTACCATCAACCAAAATGACTACTTGTCCGTCTAGAAGTGCCCCGGCAGCAGTGTCCGGACGTTCCGTATTTAAAATCGTCGGAAATGGGGAAAACGCACCGTCCTGAATAAATTCTTCAATATAACCGCTCTCCAGAATACTATCCGTATCAATACCACGGAGACGCTGGTTAACTTCGTCCACCACTTCCGTCAGTGCAATTCCTTCAATATAAGCCAATATGACCTTTGTTTTCGTATATTCGCCGATAATATGACTCTCAAGCTTAAATTGAGGTGTCGGTAGTTTTCGTCTAAGTAAGGTTATGTTAAGTGAGATATCCTCTGTAAATCCTTCCTTAGGACCCCGAATGACGGTCTGAGAAGTAGGTTCCTCAACGCTTCGCCGGCTTCCACCCGAAATGGAGACAGCCTGTACATAATCAACCCCATCAATAACTACAATAGCGCTTCCGGTAAGTATGGTCTGGATAAGTTGATTTTCGGTTTTAACGGCTTTGATATTTCCTAAAGGGAGCTTTTTCTTAAATAATGCAGCCGTTTCCTGAGCATCGAGTGATAAATTGGATTGTGAGCTTTTTTCAGTAATAATGGCCTCTATTAAATCTGTGAGGAGCACATTATCAATAAGACCTTCGATATAACAGACAGCAACGGGGTCAGTCAGTCCCGGGTCCTCATTAAATTTGCGAACAACAAAGTCAGGACTTTTCCCTAGCTCTGATTCAAGGAAGGATAGGGTATGAGACAAAGAGGTGGTTAGTGATTTATCATTAGCCTGCTGTCTTGTTTTTAAGGCATCTAGTTTATGGCTCTTTGCAGGCTTCAAAGCATCCTTTATCCAGTTAAATGGCACGGGACTCATCTCCCTTCCTTGATTACCCAATAACGTTTACTTTTAAAGGGGAATTTATACATAGGGTATATCGACACACAAAAACACCCCCCTTGAATATCTAAGGAGGTGTAATGTAATGTTCGAATAACTTATTTATGCTAAAGCCGATTTAAGGGATATATTGCTGCACAATAGATGTAATTACACCATCCTGGACGGTGATATGATAGGGAAATTGACCCAAATCAAGTACATCGGCGGTGTTGCTGAAGGCATCTTTAAACTGCTGAGGAGTAATTATTTCATTCCAGTGAATGTCCAGATCCTCCGCATTTCCAGTATGATCAAAAAGCTGCATAGTGACGGCTAGATTATCCGCAAGCGAAAAGGATGTCAATGTATCACTGTCGTTTACAATATAATAATCATCCGGCGTTCCGCCTATTTCCGCATAAGCCTCCGGTTCTCTTTCGGCAAAGACTTGATTCGCGCTTTCGCCCTGATACCAGTCTATTTCATCGGCTACAATGGAGAGTTTTCCGTTACCGGATTGCAGTGATTGAATGTATACAGTGAGGCTTTGTGTGGGTCCGCTGCTCTGTGCATCCACCCGTGTTCCGACTGTGCTTGCCGTAGTAATTAGGGAAAGAAAAAGCAACATAGCAAAAGGTAAAACATAAACAGATCTCTTCTTAATCATAGGTCATTCTCCCCCTTGGCAATTGAGAAGCACAGTATAAGGTTAATTACCCTTTGGGGAATTACTCAAACGTGCTTTTCACTACTATTAACGTTATGCAATAAGAAAAAGTTGCAAAACGTTTTTTTCTCAGGAGACCAATTGGAACGAATATTTACGATACCATTGTCCAACAGGTTGTGAAAATGGGAATGCCTGATCTTGAGTCTTGGGCGAACAAGAAGTATGCAGACGTGAAGGAATTGTTCAAATAATTCAGAGTGGTTCGAGATTAAAAAGTAATTCCGCCGCCGTAGTTTCTAACTCGAAACTGCGGCGGCAGTTTTACGATTTTCAGCTCTTTATGGTGATGCGTTGTTATAATAAGATCTAACCTGTAACACTTCGCTTACAGATTGATGATTACTTATTAAAGCCAGTCGACCAGAAAGAACTAACGGCCTTGCTGCACCAGATCGCATCGCAGATTATACATGAAAAGGCTCGTACTCCAGTCCAAGGAGGAGATGAGATTGAAGCGGAATCAGCCGAAAGTCCGGATAACGATTCCCAATCGAGCATCACGGTGTTCGAGCAATTTATCCCAATTATTTATCAATAAAAGCCTAGAACACCCCTACCTCTATAGGTTGGGGATGAATCGGCGGTTTAAGAAACCGAACATATGTGCTAATATATCCTTATAACCCTATTGAAAGGAGGTGTGTGGCATGCTGGCATCGGATCCAGATTTTGGTACACAAAAACGGGTCCATAAAGCCTATAAGTACCGAATCTATCCGACAAAGGAACAACAGCAACTCATCCATCAGATGTTTGGCTGTTGCCGTTTTGTGTTCAATCATTTTTTGGGACTATGGAACAATACCTATGCGACAACAGGAAAAGGCTTATCCTACAACACCTGTGCCACACAACTTCCTACTCTCAAAGGGCAGTTTGATTGGCTCAAAACGGTGGATAGTATCGCCTTGCAATCCGCCGTTCGACACGTGGCAGATAGCTTTGATCGGTTCTTTAAAAAACAGAATCAGGCTCCACGAAACAGACCAACGGCAACATTGCAATTAAAGAAAACAAACTTAAGCTCCGAAGCTCGGTTGGGTTCGGTTTGCCAACTCCAGAGCCTTAGAGGGACGTATCCTTTCTGCCACCGTGCGACGAAATGCGGCTGGTAAGTATTTTGCATCCATTGTCTGTGAAGTTGACATACATCCCCTGCCGCAGAACAACAAGGCGATTGGCATAGACCTTGGACTCAAGGAGTTTGCGGTCTGCTCCGATGGATTACGTGAGGCCAATCCAAAGTGGTTTCGCCACTACGAGAAGAAGTTAGCCTTCTGGCAACGCCGCATGGCTCGTCGCACGAAAGGCGGCTCCAATTGGTTTAAAGCCAAGCAGAAGGTTGCCCAAATCCACGAGAAGATTGCGAACGGTCGCCATGATTTTTTGCACCAACTCACCACCAGGCTGATCCGTGAAAACCAAACGATCAGCATTGAAAATCTTCGTGTAGCAAATATGCTCAAAAATCATAAGCTGGCGAAATCGATTGCCGATGCGTCATGGGGCGAGTTCGTACGCCAAATTACATACAAGGCGAGTGGGTACGGACGGACGGTTAAGATGGCTGACACCTTCGCCCCCACCAGCCAAACGTGTCATGAGTGCGGCTACATCAACCAAGAAGTAAAAAACCTTTCGGTGCGGCAGTGGACCTGTCCATGTTGTGATGCACTTCATGATCGGGATGAGAATGCTGCACACAACATCAAACAAATGTCTAAATAGCAGGATACATTCAACTGTGGGAACCACAGGGATCGCTTGGGATTCGATTTTCCATGTTGGGAAATCGAATTATCATAACTCTGCTTCATTGGAAGCAACTACCCAAGAATCCTCCACCTCTACAGGTGGCGGGAGTGTTCAAGCACGCTGCTAAAAAGGAAGACGGGGATAACCTTTGTTCATTATCTGCGTATGGTCCGTATTGAAATCTCGCGTACAGTGGGATACGAGAATCCGCGTCATTTCTATTAAATCATAATCAAAGGGATGAATATTCGAATGAGTAAAGTTATTTTATTTCAAGGGGATTCCATTACAGATGGAAACCGTGGCCGCAATGATGATCCAAATCATATTCTAGGACACAGTTATGCGTATATTATCGGCGGCAAGCTCGGAAATGAACTGGCTGAACAGCAGCCTGTATTCTATAACCGGGGAATCAGCGGTGACCGGATCTCGGATTTATATGCCCGTTGGAATGAGGATGCGATTAGCCTTAACCCGGACATTATCAGTCTGTTAATAGGCGTTAATGACCTATGGAGAACGATGAAGGGCGAGCCGAGCGGAGTGACGGATCGGTTTGAGCGGGCGTACCGACATGTGCTCGAGGAGACACGTGAAGTGCTGCCAGAAACAAAACTGATCCTTTGCGAGCCATTTATCCTAAATACCGGAGCACCGGCAGAGGAATGGGAAGCATGGAATGAGCGGATTACACACTATCAGAAGGTTGTCCGACAGCTTGCGGATGAATTTAATGCGATCCATGTGCCTCTCCAAGGAGTATTTGATACAGCTGCCCAAAGAACAGATGCGGAATACTGGCTCTGGGACGGTGTTCATCCGACTGCTGCCGGGCATGATCTTATCGCAAGTGAATGGCTGAATATCGTAGGGAAGAGCGGTTTGCTTAACGAGTGATGCTGTGAAGGAGAGATATGGCTGCAGCTTAATGAAGATACGTTATGATCCTATGAAAGCTTGCGGAATCAACATATCAGTGATTATCAATCGCTTTTTCAACCGTGTATCCCTTCGTTTGGCTTTTCAAATTGACGGGTTGACGGGAATTTTGCAGCGACTTCCGGGATTATTGAGATGCTGATGCAATCCCATCAAGGTTTTATAGAGCTGCTTCCGGCGTTGCCGGATGCCTGGCCTGATGGTGAGTTCAGAGGTTTGCGGGCCCGGGGTGGGTTTGAGGTGAGTTTGCGCTGGGAGCAAGGTGCAGGATTGGCAATTCGGGTATGCTGTCCGTGAACGTATAACCTCTCCCATTAGTTTTCTGTTTCCTGTATTGCAGGGCAGATCGCGATCCGGTCAAATGCAAATAAGCCTGTTTGAAACGCCGGGTCCAGCTCGGCTTCAAACAGGATCTTCTTTTAGGGCATAAGAGGATTACCCTTCATTCCCACCCATAGCTCGGACTCTTCCAGCCGTGCAGCCACCTGAAGCAGCAGATCCTCCCGGCCTTTGCAAGACATCACCTGAACGCCAACCGGCAGACCTGAAGGCGTCATATGTACAGGGACGCTCATTGCCGGCTGTCCGGTGAGATTCGCAAGCTGGGTAAAAGGAGTGTAGGTAAGGCTTGGCTCGAACATGGTATAAATCATCCGCCGCTGTTCATCTTTGGACATGTTGCTTACTTGCTGCAGTTTTTCGATTTCATCTGGTCGCTGGCTAAGCTCACCGATTTTTGGTGCCGAGTCGGCGTTGGTAGGGGTCACATATAGATCATAACGTTTGAACAGTGAAGACATTTGAGCGGCTGCAACGTCCCATTCATGTAGACTGTGGATAAATTCGGCGGCGGTAACGTTTTTACCGGCTTCGCCGAGTACCCAGGTCACGACATCGACTTCCCCGGCAGAAATGGTGCGGCCAAGCATTCCCTCCAGCGAGACAAACATGGCTGCAACCTCTCCAGCGTTCATTGTATAGTAGTTTTCCATGAGTCTTACACCATTCACCGGACTTAGCCTTTCTTCTACTTCATGTCCTTCAGCTTCAAGAAACTTCACGGTTTTTAGAACCGCTCTTGCAGCTTCTTCGCTGACTGGTGTACCGACCGGAGAGATCGTTGTATATGCGATTCGCAGCTTCTTGGGGACAGGCTTTAAGAGGTCGTCCAGATACAGCCCCGGGTAGAGGGGGGTCTGAAAAGCTGCCTCAGGCTGCAGGGTCTGCAGCAGATCCAGCATTGCAGCACTGTCCCTTACTGAACGGCTCAGTGCGAAGTCGATGGATGCGCCCTGCCACTGGCGCCCGATTCCCGGCCCCACGGGTGTGCGTCCCCTCGTGGGCTTAAGCCCGAACAGGCCGGTGAACGACGCCGGGATTCGGATAGAGCCCCCACCGTCACTGGCTCCAGCTGCCGGAACGATACCCGAAGCAACCGCCGCGGCAGCACCGCCACTCGAACCACCAGGAGAAAATTCGGTGTTCCAAGGGTTGCGGGCAGGGCCGTGGAGTACCGATTCGGTAATATTTTTAAGTCCGAATTCAGGTGTATTTGTATGTCCAAGCGGTATAAAGCCGCCACTTCTTATACGGGCTACGAAATTGGAGTCCCGTTTGGCTATATGGTTCTTCATAAGCAAAGCACCAGAGGTGAGTGGTTCTCCGCCAATCGCTTGAGAAATATCCTTCAGTAAGAAAGGAACCCCCGCAAAAGGTCGGGAGGAGTCACCTGTAGGCATTTCATCTGCTTCCTTCAGGGCAGCCTCGCGGCGGGTACGAACGACCGCATTTAACACCGGATTTACTTCATCCATACGGGCGAAGGCTGCTTCTACGAGCTCACGGGGAGACACTTCACCCGCCTTGACGAGTTCTGCAAGTCCAATTGCATCATAAGTTTGATAGGAAAAAGACATTATCGAAAACCTCCTTCTGGTAGCTCTCTCTGTAGCCGCCCCTTTCGAATTATATACCAGAAGCCCAACTTACGAAAAGTATGAGATAGATGCTCTCTCCCTGTAACCGCTTTTAAGAACTAAGCCGCTGCGGACCGAAACACTAAAAGGAAAGCCTCCACTCACTCGGAGGCTTTCCTTTTTTTTAAAAGAGGAGAACCATTCAAGGTTGTATTTTTGTTATTTAAGCTAATGAATTGGTATATAACCCGTACCGTGACAAATTTATACTAAAATACAGAACGGTTAAATAATGACCGAGGTTGATTATAAGAGGAGGAGTTTGTTTGCATCACAGGAAAATTTCCATGCTTCTGATCTTCAGTATTATTGTATCGCTTGTTTCCTCAGCCGCATCCGTAGGGGCCGCCGGTTCTTTAAACGGGGGAATTCCTTCAAGTAAGGTGTCTTTCGAAGATATGCAAGGCCATTGGGCCGGGGAAGCGGTAACGGGGCTTCAAGAGGCAGGGATCGTATCCGGTTACGCGGACGGCCTCTTTCATCCGGATGATGTCGTCACTCGGGCCGAATTTGTCTCGATGCTGAACCGAGTATTTCATTATGCGGACAAAGGAGATACCACTTTCTCCGATGTCAAGACTTCAGACTGGTATGCAGACTCTGTCCTGAAGGCTCAACAGGCGGGTCTCATCAGCGGTTATAGTGATGGGCGTTTTGATCCTGGGTCATCTATTTTGCGTCAGGACAGCATGGTGCTCCTTGTCAGAGCCTTTCAGTTGGAGGAATTATCTGCTGCCAAGCAGAAAGAGTTCACGGATGGCAATACCATATCCACGTATGCCAGACCGGCAGTGCAGTCTATGCTGGCAAAGGGTTACTTGCATGGTGACCAAGCCGGGAAATTGAACCCAAAGCAGACGATGACCCGCGCCGAGGCGGCCTTTCTTCTGAACCAAATGATTGGTTGGATGAGCATGCTGGATGGTGAGTCCACGCTCGGGAAGATTGAAGGCAATGTAATCATTAACCGTCCTGGTGTTATCTTGAAAAATACAGAAATTCAAGGTGATCTATATGTGACGGAAGGGGTCGGAGATGGAGAAGCAACATTCGATCATGTAACAGTCTCTGGTAAAACGTATATTCTGGGTGGCGGTGTAAACTCGGTTGTGTTCAGCGACTCTAAATTATCTGATCTATCCATCGGGAAGAAAAGTGGGTCTGTCCGTGTGGCGTTGACCGGCAATTCTTCGGCTCAACATATTTATATCACGCAGAAAGCAAATTTGGAGTTGTCCAACGGTTCGAGAGTGGACGCTGTAACCATTGATTTGAAAGCAGCAGGGTCAAGCATCAGGAATAACGGCACTATTGCTCTGCTGGAGGTACTCACGGATGGCATTCTTTTGAATGGCAAACCACTTGATCGGGGAGTGCGGCTTGAACTTCTTCAAGGAACGGCCCAGCCCACCAGTACACCGGCAAGCAATTCTGGAAGTACGCCAGTAAGTACGCCAGCTCCGTCTTCTTCGCCCGCAGATCCATGGGAGCTGATCTGGAATGACGAATTCAATGGCAGCTCTATAGATGCCAGCAAGTGGAACGTTCAAGATACCGGGACGGTCTACAATAACGAATTGGAATATTACAAACCTGATAACGCGAGTATTCGCCAAGAGAGCGGCAACAGTGTTCTGGCTCTCGAAGCCAAGAGCGAGGATTATCAGAACAGAAACTACACTTCCGCGAAGCTGACCTCCAAAATGAAGGGGGATTGGACTTATGGGAAGTTCACAGTCCGTGCCAAGCTGCCCGTGCAGCAGGGGATGTGGCCGGCGATCTGGATGATGCCGACTGATGAGATGCAGCAGTATGGACCTTGGCCAGGATCTGGCGAGATGGACATTATGGAATTAACCGGGCCGGTGGGAAGTGATCCGGATCATGCCGGCAAATATCCAAGAACGGTTCATGGTTCGCTGCATTATGATGTTCCGCATGACTCACAAACTGCGGAATATGTGCTCCCTGAAGGCGTGACCTTTGCAGATGATTATCACGAGTTTACGATGGAATGGCTGCCTGGAGTCATCCGTTATTATGTAGATGGCAACAAGTATTTTGAGACAAATGATTGGGGCACTAAAGCGGAAGGGCAAGGTGAATATTACACGTATCCGGCGCCGTTTGACCGTCCGTTCTATATGATTCTGAATCTCGCCGTTGGCGGAGATTGGCCTGGAAATCCAAAGGATGATTTCCAAAGTGATCAAATGTATGTGGATTATGTCCGGGTGTACGAGTATAAAGATTTGGAATTGCTGCCGGATGTGACAGGCACACGTCCCGTGAATCCCTCGAATGCTGTTCCGCAGCGGACTCCACTTGCAGACGGTAATCAAATCTATAACGGTGATTACACGGGAAATACCATGAACGGGGTTCCGGAGGATTGGCAGTTCCTTTTGAATGGCGGTGGAGTTGGTACTGTAAGTGTGGTTGAAGATACTTACAAGGACATGGTCGCGAAGGTTGTCGTTGATCAGGCAGGCACGCAGAATTACTCCCTCCAGCTGACGCAGATGCCTCTGCTGTTGGAGAAGGGAAAATCCTATAAGGTTACCTTTGACGCCAAGGCGGATGGGGAACGGTCATTTATGACGAAGCTGACGCAATTCGGCGGGAGTTGGACCGCTTATTCAGGGGAGAAAAACTACCAGCTTAGCAATGAATGGCAGTCTTACGAATACAGTTTCACTATGAATAAAGCGACGGATAACAATGTCCGGTTCGAATTCAACCTTGGTTTGAGTGATATCGACGCTTATTTTGCCAATGTGAGAGTGGTAGAGACAGAACCGCTGCCGCAGGTACGCGTACCTTTAGCAGATGGTAATCTGATATATAATGGAGGTTTTGATCAAGGGGCGGACCGCATGGCGTTCTGGGCCTTCGCAGCCGAAGCCGATGCTGCTTCAACAGCCCAGGTTAGCAATGTTTTGTCATTTCCCTTCATGGAACGCAAACTGAATGTAAATATTACAGGCAGCACAGAGTCATCAGATGCTGTAGTCCTGTCGCAAGGCGATCTGGAACTAAAGCCAGGAACAACATATCACCTGACATTTGAGGCAAAATCTAATCAGAACCGTCCGTTGGAGATTGAATTGGATACAGGGAATCCCCAAGACGTGACCTACATCGACGGGCAGGTGATTCAACTGACCAATACAACATCTGCCTACAGCAAGGATATTATAGTGAGCGATTCAGCAAGCGAAAATGCTGCGCTCTTATTTCTACTGGGCGGAGCAAGCGGTTCTGTTGAACTGGATAATGTACGTTTGACTCCGGTTAAAGGGGAGCAGCCAACCGGAGCCAACCTGCTGGATAATGGTGATTTTGCAACTGCATTTCAAGGATGGAGCAGCTACTCTACGGACAGCGGTCAGCTCGCGATAGAGAATGTAGATGAATCCCTGCAAATCAATGTTGGCACCGTAGGTAACAATCCTTGGGATAGACAGGTGTTTTATGAAGGTGCCAATTACATCAATGGCAACCGCTATACACTCACGTTCAAGGCTAAAGCCACGACGGCAAGACCAATGAATATCAGTCTAGGCTGGCTTGATGCGGCAAATAATTATTTATGGCACGCGTATGGTGGCAAAATCATTGAACTTGGGACTGAATATCAGACCTATACGATTGTTTTTGATGTTGCACCCGACAGTACAACGATCGGGCGGATATCCTTTGAAGTGGGGAAAGTCATGGATGCAGCTGTTGGAAATTTAAGTGTAAATATTGACGATATTAGCTTGGTCAATAATGGTCCTTCACCACAAAATTAAGATCCAAAGGCTCTAATTGCTAATCTAGAAAAAATACAAGATTCAATCAGATGGAGGCAAGCAGGGCAGTCCCTGATATTCGGGTACCGGCTTGCCTATATCTGTAAGGGAGAAGAGGAGAAATTCATGTTAGTACATCATATAGCAAGACAACATTCAGGGAGTCCCGGGGCTCGACTTCGGGAACTATTCCCCATTCAGATTTCACCAGAGGACATAGTGGATGCCATTTATACTGATGCGGAGCAGCAATCGGTTATCGGGGTTTCCGGTTTACCACACAAAGCACCGGCAGTTTTGGAGATAATGAAGCACTCAGCCATTGCTTCATTTCTGCTTGGTCTGACCACAGAGGAAACCTCTGCTTTGATTAGATGTAGCGATCAGAAAATCGAACTGTTTGTCTGCCCTTCAAGGGTGCAGAAGGCTGAGATTCCAGAAGCAGCCACCCGGGAAATTCAGCAGATTCTGCTGACCGTGAAAGGCTGGGCAGGTTCGTTGAATGGCGAGGGGGGACACGAAGTTGATTTGTTGGCTCCGTCGCCTGGACCGCATTTTCATGTTAATCTACTGCTCGGTAACAGGATCGGTTATGCCCATCCTCTGCAGACAACACCCAAGAGCGTAGTCGACCGCTTGGGTGGAGGCAGCTTCCGTTCACATGCCGCAACGCAGGTACTCGCCACGCGTTGGGATATGCGACAGGAGGAGAACGGCTTTCCCGCGAACCGGCAGTTTTATCTGTATGAAGATAGCCGACAGATCTTTTATTCTGCTGAACCTGGGGACCCCAATATCCTTTCCGCTGTGTGCTGCCATTCACAGAATTACACGACGATTACATACGTTACCGCCTGCGGTCTTACAATCCAACGTACGATTTTCATTCTTCCGCAAATGGATGGCCTGCCACTGGCGACTGAGGTTCAGCGCATCTCCATACGCCATAGCGGAACAGCGGTAAGAAATCTTCGTCTGGTATACACAGGAATGTTCGGTTCAGCAGCTCCTGGCGCGTTGTTCGAGGATGTATTATATAGCAATATTATTATGCAGGGAGGGATTCTGAAGGATGGGACCGGAGCTTTGGCGGCGGTCAGCCCCGATTATTACCCTGAAGCAGGGAGAATCGACCGCAGATTTCACACCCTCATGGTCCATAATGGAGGCCAACCGCAGTTTCCACGGGAGTTTTGCCTTAATTACAACGAATTTGTGGGAAATGGCACTCTGCAGCGGCCCCAAGGTGCGTTAAAACTAAGCAACTCACTTTATCGTAAGGGACCTGGCTTTTTTGCCGTAGCTGCTCAGATGGAAATCAATGCGGGTGAGACGGTGATGGCCGACCAATTCACAGGCCTTGTTTCAGACAAAGCGAACCCTCACTGGGGGGATCATTCACTGGCGGAGGAAGTAGAGCGGCTAACGGCACAATTTTCGGACCCGTCAGAGGTAGATAGGGCATTGACACAAAATCAGGAGTTTGTGCGTAAGTACAGCAACTACCTGCAAGTGAATACTCAAAATGAAGCGTTTAATACGTATGTAAATCGGAACTTGCCCTTTCAGGTTCTGTACCAGTCGTTTGTTTCCCGTTCATTTTGCCAAACGCAGAAAGGATACCGGGAAATCGGCTTTCGGGAAATTCAGGATTTGTATGCCTCCATGTATTATTTTACAGGAATGGGTCAAGGAGAACTGGTCAAGCAACTCCTTAAGGAATGGACCAGCATGGTATTTGAATTCGGCTTCGCCTACCACAATTTCTTCTGGACCGGTAAAGAACCAGGTAAGTGGTCGGATGATGCTTTATGGTTGGTTCAAGCCGTCTCCCGTTATATTAACTTAACTGGGGATATCGGTTTTCTGGACGAAGAATGTGTGGTTGCGGGTACAGTGCCGTCTGAAAGACGCCCGGTTTATCAGACTCTGCAGTCCATTCTTGTCTATTCCGGCTTAATTTCAGTAGGCAAACACGGACTTCCTCTGCTGGATTATGCGGATTGGAATGACTGTCTCAAGCTCGATGAGACCTGTATTAATGGCATCGTCAAGGAAGAACGGTACCGTGAGCAAATCAAGGATTCCGGGACGTATGGTGACCCGCTGGAAAATAATTATTCCGAAAGTGTTATGAACGCGTTCCTGCTCAAAATGGCCATGGATCAAATGATAGATTTGGCGGAACGCAAGGGAGATCGCGATTACGCGAAGCAATTGGACGAGCGCAGCAGCCAGCTGTTTATGCGTCTCCAGGAACATGCTTGGAAAGGTGATTTTTTTGCGCGAGTGCTGTTTAATCGGTATGAGAATGGAACGTTTACTTATTTGGGGGCGGGTGGAGACGGATTGTCCGCCGATCCAGAAATAGATGGCTCATATTTCTTGAATTCGTTCAGTTGGAGCATTCTGGCCGGTTGCGCAAGTGAGCAACAGATCGAAACCATGCTGGATGTGATCGAACAGCGGCTGAAAACCCCCTTTGGCCTTAAGCTGGTCACGCCTGCTGCACTGGGCAAGGTATCGTCCCATACAGCTTCCGATGAATACTTCCCCGGTGATCGGGAGAACGGCGGGGTGTTCAAGCATGCTTGCATGATGGCGACGACAGCCATGTTCAGGGCAGCGAGGTCCGTGAATGATCCGAAACTCGCAGCAAAGCTCGGGCGTCTCGGCTATTGGCTCCTGGACATTACGGTTCCGTACCGGACTCTGGAAGATCCGTTCAGCCTCTGCGGAAACCCCCGGTTCTGCACGCAGTATAACAACAGTGAAACGGGGGAGAACATCGGTCCGATGCTGAGTGGAACCTCTACCTGGCTTACGCTGTCTTTGTTAGAAGCGCTTGGGGTAGAGCACACGCCGGAGGGAATCATAATCGATCCTATTCTGCGAGAAGACGAGCGTTCACTGAATTTCGTATTAAATCTGAATGAAGCTGCGTACCATGTGAGCATTAGCAAGCCGGAAGGTTTCCATCGATCCTTGGATAACCAGGTTCAAGTGAGTCTGGACGGTCAGGGACTGGAGAGCCGCTTGATTCCGAAAATGGCTGATCGCAAACGACATGAGATTAGAGTTGCTTTTAGTTGATTAAGAGATACAACCTATATCACTAATAAAAACAGGGACCGTCCATTAATTGGATCGGTCCCTGAATTCCTGTGGTGTCATATGACTGTATTCCTTGAATAGCTTGATGAAATATTGCGCGTTAGAGTAGCCCAATGCCGAAGAAATCTCATATATCTTAAGTGGGGTATGCATCAAAAGGTAAGAAGCTTTCTCCATTTTGACACCGCTGATATGATCACTTATGCGTTTCCCGGTCTCCAACTTGTAGATTTTTGACAGATAGACTGGATGCAGCATAACATGGTCAGCTATAGCTTGCAGCGAGACGTAATTCAGATTGCGGTCGATATAATCATGGATATTCCGAATTAGAACGGAGCGGATATCCTTGCGTTCGGTGTCGAAGTGTTCCTCTAACCGATGCAGTACTTCCAAAGCCCACTCCTGCAGCATGTCCGGCGTATGGAGCAGCTTGCCCTCCAGCAGCGGATTACCGATAATATCACCCAGCAGCTTGTTGTTTTTATGAGCAAAATAATAGAAGGCACTTTCCAGATAATGTTTCGCTTCCTGAATATGCTCGGGAGAATGCTCATTGCGTTTTTTTAACTCGGTGATGATGGTCAATATCTTCTCTTCTATGCCCTTCCAATGGTTCGTATCAAACAAATGAAATAATGTGGGCGGTTCGTACAACGACTGCAGAGTTTGTATTTCCGGGAAAACCGTCGATTCACTGCCGTCCAAGAACAGTCCGGTTTCATTTCCAATGTGCTGACGAATCATGGAGACTGCGGATTGGTACAGCCCGTGAACACTGTCCGGGAATATTCCCCAGCCCGTCGTTACGACAGAGATACCGCCTCCAATTATTGTGCCTACATTTTTTTGCAACTGATAGGCGGTTTGGACTAACTGCTTATGAACATCATGGGATTCACCGGCGGAGAGCGGCACTTTGGGCTGAAGTATAAACACCAGATAATCATGTACATCCTTGCAGGACCAGATGGAGAATTGCTCCTGGAACAGTTCGTTCGCTATATTTACAATGGCATATTCAAATAACATCATGCTGTTCAGATCATGTTGCTGAAAGAAATCTTCCAGCCGCGCGACAAGAATAGCGCCCGGAGCCTCCAAAGTGAACGGAAGGCTGAATTTATCCATTTGTTCAGCGAGCTGGGAGGGGGAAATTCGTCGCCCTTGCAGTAAGTCATTCAGCAGCCGGTCTCGAAGCAGGGGGAGGTGCTCTCGAAAAGTTTGCAGAGTACGGTGATACGAGGACCAGTTTTCCCATTCCCGGTTAATCTCCAATTGGAGCTGCTCGATGACCTCTACAAGCTGTGTGTTACTGATCGGCTTAAGCAGGTAAGCGCTGGCTTGCTGTTCAATAGCCAGCTTGGCATATTCAAATTCAGCATATCCTGTAAGCAGCACGATCTTGACATGCTTCCAGCGTCTGCGGATGGTTTCAATTAATTGAAGCCCTGACATCTCGGGCATATTGATATCGGTGATTACGATGTCAATCGGATGCTGCTGGAGAATTTCCAGAGCTTCCATACCAGAGTAAGCTAAGTGAACTTGTTCAAACTGCAGATCCGACCATGGAATAGAAATCGATAAATCATCCACCACATAGGGCTCATCGTCAACGAGTAAAATTTGCTGCATGCTCTGCCTCTTTCTGTTGTATATAAAGACTTATTTTGAGTCCGCCAAGTTCAGATGCCGATAAGTGAATATTGGACAGCTCCCCAAACTGAAGCTTCAGGCGCTGCTGTACATTCCACAGTCCACACCCGCGATCTTCTCGCAGAGAGGCGGTTAGTTGGGTATACATCTCTGCGATCCTGCCTTCGTCCATTCGGATTCCGTTGTCTTCAACGGAAATGATCAATGCCGATGGGTTGCGCACACCGATGATGCGAATAAGGCCGAGTCCATTTTTCTTTTCGACTCCATGGATAATGCTGTTCTCAACAAGCGGTTGAATAAGCAGCCGGGGGATAGGTTCGTCCATTATTTCAGCGGGCATGTGAATCTCATATTGAATCCGCTGCTTTCGAAGATTCTGAATGGCCAAGTAGTTCTCAAGCAGCTTCATTTCTTCTTCGATTGTTGTCAGGGAATGATCCATCTTGGTGATATAGCGGTAATATTCACCAAGATTAAGCGCCATGGCCTCTACGGATTCCGTATCACCAATGCTGGCCTTGCTCTTCATGAAAAAGAGGCAGTTGTATAAAAAGTGTGGATTGATCTGGGACTGCAGCTGTTTGAGATAAGCATCCTTTGTACTAAGCTGTTCCAGATAGACACGTTCAATCAGCGATTGAATCGTGGCAGCCATCTCATTGAACTCCTCATTCAACCGTGAGAATTCATTATTGGTCTTCATATGAATGCGTGTCGACCACTGGCCTTCCTTCATCCGGTTTAACGCTCGGAGCAACAGACTGACCGGCCGTTGCACCTGGCGGAACAAGAGCAGTGAGAACAGCAGGCTCATGATTAGCAGTACAGCTGAAGCGATCAGGAAAGAGTAACGGTTGCTTTGAATCGGTTGAAGGATCTGTTCAATCGATGAATAATGAATCACGTACCATCCGAGTGTAGAAGACCGCACAGCGCTGACCAGATAACTGTCATTTTTCAGCTTTACCACTGTGGATAATTCTGTGAAGTCCGAGGCGTTTGAAATGGATTCCGCAATACTCCGGGCAACCAGTTCATCTGAATTTGAGGGCTGAATGAACCCTAGTCTCTCATGATAGAGAAAGGTGTTACCCGTATTTTGCGACTGATAGCTATTGAACATTTTCTCGATATTAGCCGTCGGAAACCGTACCTCTAGAATCATGTTTGCCAGCTCGGGCATTTCCCGGTAGTCGGAGGGATCAGAGAGAAGTAAACGGAATTCACCATTCTGACCGTTTGCAGTCCCGGGAGAAACATACACCCAGCCTTCAGGCAAAACGCGCTGCAGAACGGAGGTGTCGAAAGCAAGTGCTGAATCCGAAGAAAGCGTCTCTTTTTTCTGAAGATTGTAGATCAAGATTCGGTTCTCCCAAGTGCTGGAGCCGGTTTGGAGTGACAATTTCTCCAGTACGGTCAATATCGTTTGACTAGGGTCTATCAAGTGATCGAGCTTCTGGATTTGCTCATAGTCGCGTACTGTCGGGTCGTGTTGCAGCGTATATATGCTTCCTGCCAGCTGATTGATATTGTTATCCATTTGCTCTGTCAAAAAGTCCAAATGATTTAAATCGCTAGTTTTGATCTGATTCGTAATGACTCGTATGTCTTTCCGGTAGGAAATTCCGTAAAAAAATAAAGTGATCGATATAATGGAAAACAGTATGGCAACCATTTTTATGAATAAATTAACGCGGATAGGCAAGGGAATCATCCTTTATTAAAGCGTATACAATTTAGAGAGTATATCATACTTATACGATTTTTTTATGATATACTACTGAAAAATATAAATATAATGGAAACTAGATAGCACTCAATCGGGAGGCAGAATATGCGGTTGCTATTATTGATTACATTTATAATCTCCATCACCGCTGGATGCTCTAACGGAAGCAATGGCAGTGCCGAGGTAAACTCAACCTTGGACGGCAAAGATGATGCTGTTCATTACGATCAAGAACTGGGGAAGTTCGTACCGCCAGTAGATTTATATACGGTTGGTTCCGTCAATCCTGATATTAATTTTAAAGAAGGAGAAAACTTGGAGAATAATGTACATACACGCTGGGCGGAAGAACGTCTTGGCATCCGGATCCGCTATTTATGGACCATTCCCGATTCTAATGAAGCTTACGCCAATAAACTGCGTTTGGAACTGGTAAAGGGTAATATGCCAGATATAGTGACTACCCGGGATCATGAATTAATCCATGAATTAATAGATTCGGGCCAATTCATAGAAGTTGGGGAGTTATTCGACCAATATGCTTCACCGGTTTGGAAAAGCGCCATGGACGAAGTGCCCTCCGTATGGGATTCTTACATCCGCGACGATAAAAAGTATGCCATTCCAATACTGGACTACGAATATTCGGCTGATCCAATTCTGTGGATTCGTGAGGATTGGCTCAAGCGCCTTAACCTTCCCGTTCCGCAGACTTTTATTGAGCTTGAAGCCGTCATGGATGCCTTTACTTATGAAGATCCGGACGGCAACGGTGTAAAAGATACGTACGGTCTGTCGCTGGGATTCAGATACGGCCCCAGTACTTGGATGGGAGACAGCAGTTGGATCTTTGGCGCTTTCAGAGCGGTTCCCGAGCAATGGAATGTGCAGGCGGATGGTCAACTGCAATACGGATCCACGTCTCCGGGGACCAAACAGGCACTTGGCTTGTTAAAGAATTGGGTATCCAAAGGATATATCTCTCCTGACAGTGAATGGTTTGATGAAGAGCATGCGGCGTCCTTATTCACGGATGGCAAGGCCGGTATTATCGCTGGTCCATATTGGATGGATGGGTGGCCATTGTCGAACGTAAAGAACAGCGCTCCAGAGGCTGTTGTTCAAGCGGTTCCCATTCCGGCAGGACCAACAGGGGTCGTTCAGAGACGAGGGACGCAACCGGTCAACGGCGCAATACTTATTAATAAGAAGATGAAGCATCCAGAGATTTTCTTCATCTACCAGAATTATCTATTTGATTATTATGCTACGTCAACCGGTGAGTTTACGAATGGGCTTGCCAAAGGGTATGACTGGACTGAGATCAATGGCATCCCAACCATTGAGCCTGAATATCTCCCGCAAGGAGGCATTCGGGTAGCGTCCTACACGTTAACCTTTGATGGAGCACGTATTCCTTCCAAAGTGATCAAAGCCATTCCTAATAACATTATTCCAGTACTTTTTTCTCAGAAAGAGTCCTCTCAAAAGGAGCAGTTCACCGGGCCGCCTACAAAGACGATGAGAACCAACTGGGAGCTGTTGCGGAAACTGGAGCAGAAAACCTTCCAAAAAATGATCTTCTCAGATATACCGGTAGAGAGCTTTGATTCTTTTGTACAAAAATGGTCGCAATACGGCGGCGAACAGATTACTCAGGAAGTGAACAACTGGCATCTCTCCCAAAATCCCCAGCAATAATAGATAGACGGAACTCCCGTAATACAAGAAACCGTATGTCAGTGCGAACAGGAAACTGCCTGTTCACTGCATACGGTTTCTTGTAGTGTTACGGGCAATCCTTTAATTGCTGGTGTATTTCATCCAATCGTAGTAGGCATACAGCGGATTAGCTCCATTGTAAGCGCCGAGCCAGGAATCAACACCGGTGCCGTTCCAGATATTCATCATAATTTTACCGGCATGTGTAGGGATATTGCTGGTTGCCGTATGCTTAAGCACACCGTCTACATACCACTTGATAGAACCAGCCTGCCAGTCAAAAGCGTACGTGTGATAGCCTTGCGAGGCATCAAATCCGAGATTAATAATCTTCTCATGCCCGCCGACACCATTCGTGAAATAATTGAATTGAACCTGTGTAGTGTCCTTGCCTAGGAACTCAATGTCGATTTCATCCCAAGGCGTTCCGTCAGACGGGCCGGTATAGGTGAAGAAAGAGGAGACAATCCCCGTATTCTTAGCCGGCTTCATACTCACTTCATATTTGCCGTACCCATATTTGTTCACAGAACGTAATTCCCCACCGTCAAATTTATCATAAGATGGGCTGGTTAGTGCGAGTCGTAGTTTGCCGTCAGCGGTAAAGGTTACATTGTTAGCTCTCCAGGTGCAATTGAACATGCCACCGTTAGAATAGCCGTCAGCTTTGGTCCAGTTGGTTGAATTGAAATAAGTAAGCGGCTCCCAAAATTCCCAAGCTCCGAAAACCGATGAAGTCAGGAAAACGCAGCTCATTATAACCATAGCCAAGCTGCTGACCCCTAATTTTTTCATACGTTTCATCATTTTTATTCCTCCTTGTAAGGGTTTTCATTATGGATTAATCATACTTAGTCCTCCCTCGGGGATAAATAACAATAATTAAAGTTTGGATAACAAAAAGGCAACTATTTGGGCTTTCTCCTAGATAGATCGTTCTCCAGTAACGGATAATTAGAAGTTTGTTTTAGTTCCAGTTTGCTACTATGAGTCTGATAACGTGGCAAATAAAGTTTAGAGGGAAAATTCGGCTCTTTCTCAAAATCAGTGATAGACTTTCGGTTTGCTTCACTGTACCGGGGACGATTTCGATCTAACTTCGCCTGATGCTCACCGGGTTTGGGGAATTACGCCTTACAGTAGCCGATTCGGGGTTGCGGACCAGTCCTTCGGCGAATTAGAGGGGAAAATGCCCGCTAATACCGACCGAAACGACTTTATTTTGAGATGAAAGGGAAAATATCCCTCTAATCTTAGCCATGCCGCCCCAACGAGGTAAATCCTCAAAATTAGCGGGCGAAATCCCTTCTAATTACCCAAACGGGGTGCCGGGCACAGAAATAGAGGGGGAAAATCCCTCTATTTGGATATAACGGCTTTCTGTCCTTCCCATCACCTGTCAAGCACTGATTTTGGTGTTGAGCCGAAAATTCCCCTCTAAATCACAAATAAAACCTTGTAATCAACATTTAGTTATGATGAACGAAAAGCAGCCCCTGTTCGCACACCGTAGGTTAAAATGGGAGTAAGGACAACCATTTCAGAGCTACATGCGAAAGGAGCTGTTACTATGAAGAATACCATAAAATACGTAGGTTTGGATGTATCTAAAGAAAAAATTGCGGTAGCCATTGCAGATGAGGGCCGAGAGCCTGACCGGCGGGATGCTGAGCGACTCGCCCAATTGCATCGTGCCGGGGAATTGACAGCCATTCATGTGCCGACCCGAGAAACCGAAGCCTTGCGGGACCTCATTCGATCGCGCGAAGATGCTAAAGAAGAACTGCATAGGGCTCGGCAACGGCTGATTCATTTTCTGTTGCGGCACCAGATTCGTCAGCCTGAAGGCATGAAAAAACGATGGACTAAAGTGTATCGCCAGTGGCTTGCACAGTTGACGTTTGAGCAAGCAGCGGAACAACTAGTATTTACCGAGTCACTCCAGCAGCTTCGGGAAGTGGAAGAGCGAATCAAACGGCTCGAAGCCGGTATGCGGGAGCAGGCCAAGGTCTGTAACTCATGCGCCCGTGATTCAAGCGTTGCAAGGTCTGCGGGGGATTGCGCTACTGACCGCTATGACATTAGTGGTGGAGATTGAAAATTTCGAGCGGTTCCGTTCGCCTGCGCAGTTGATGAGCTACCTCGGTCTGGTCCCTCGGGAATATTCGTCGGGTGCAAGTACGAAACGGGGCAGGTTGACGAAAGCCGGGAATCCGAGAGTGAGGCGGGCACTCGTTGAATCTGCATGGAGTTACCGCCACCGCCCCGCAGTCAAGGGTGATCTGGAGAAACGATTGGAAGGACAGCATGCGCATGTCCATGAAACGTCATGGAAAGCCCAGCACCGGTTGCACCACAAGTATCTCAAGCTGGTCAGACGAGGGAAGCACCGAAATCTGGCAATGGCAGCTGTGGGGCGAGAGTTAGTGGGATTCATCTGGTCTATAGCGGTTAACGTGGAAAGAAGTATGGTATAAATACGCTAGCAGGGTCAAGCGGTGAGACCTTTTAGAATAATGAGAAAAGACTTGAATCCTTGGGGCATGGAGACAAAGAAGAAAGGTTCGAGGAGAATCCGCGATTTCCTTTTGCACAAGATCTGTGGATCTGACGTGCGAAATTAGTTCACGGAAGCTCCTTCGACGTAGGCATAACATGTGGTAGCCAACCCACGGATAGCAGTGTGCCAGCCGACGACTTGCATTTTGTCTCTGTACCTGAAGGATTTAAAAACCCTTGTAAAAAGGGGGACAGACAGGGGAATTGACAAATTCGTTCATAGCAGAGGGAAATATTCCCTTTAAGTAACTCGATAGGGGGTTCAATCCCAAATTAGTAGGAAAAATTCCTTCTAAATAAGTTGAGCAAGAGAAAATAACAAAAAGCGAAAAGGAACGAAAGGAAGTCTTACGACAACAGCGGCCGGAAGTCCAAATCTTCACTTTAGTGACGCTTGAGCCTTAAGTTAATATCTTAAGTTCATCTTATATATAGAATGGAAGATAGATCTTACTTCATAAAAAAAAGAGCCTTGCTTAAAAAAGCAGGCTCTGTGAGTAATTTTCTCCTTCTAGCATGTCGTACTGTACCAACTTATAATCATTCAGTAATTCCTGCTGTGCAGCGGTTAAGTCGGTTATGACACTGCCAGAGGAGCCCACAAGCACGTTTTTGCTTAATCCCGGAATTTCCGCTTGTACTTTTTCCAGGAGCTTGTAGTAGGTTGGCAAGGACTGTCCGGTTAGCTTAAAAACAGACGGCCCGATAAAGGCAGGACTAAGTGTGCCCAAAGGCTGCTTGCCGATATCAAAGTTAGCGATGTACAGAAGTTCTGTTTCATGCTTCATTCTTGGATTACTGTCCCAGCCTGCCTGTGTGTAGATTCCGGCAGACAATGCGGGGAGGTGATCCCCCCAGAATACTACAATGGTTGGACGTTTAATGGTCTTTAGCTCCTGATCTAGATAAGCGAGCGCCTCATCTGTCAGCTTGGTATCCTGAACATAAGTTTCAAGCTCGTCTTTATGTTCCGGCTTTACACCTTCGGCGGTGATCGTGTTGGGCCCATTCATCCCTTTTACGAAAGGGAAATGATTCTGCATTGTAATTAGATGTAGAAATGTCGGTTTGTCAGATGCCTTCAGTTCCTGCACAGCTTCTTGAACGGCAGACATGTCGGAGATGTATCCATCTGGAGTAATCCGTCCACCATTCTGCATCTCTTGTTCGCTTGTAAACTGTTCAAACCCAAGAATCGGATAGACCCGATTTCGGTTGTAGAAGGTATCATCAAAAGGATGAACCGCTAGCGTCTTGTAGCCCCTGTCTTTGAGAATGCTGACAATGGAAGGCAACGAGGACATTTTCACAATTTTCTGCTGGTAGGGAATTGAACCGTCCTTCAAGAAATACATTGACATCCCCGTTAACGCCTCAAATTCAATATTAGCGGTATTCCCCCCGAATTCCGGTGATAACAATTCTCCTGATGGACTTAACTTTTCCTCCGAATGGACAAACTTCAAGGGATCCTCACTAAATGTAAAAGCAGAGAGACGTGTCACATCAAAGAAGGCTTCGTCCATCATATATACAATATTTGGCTGCTCCACAGGTGTAGAAGAGGATGCGACATCGGGCAACGCACTGTACTTTTTGGCAATTTGCACGATGGTCTCCCGGCTGTAATGCTCCGGCTTCTCGATTAGGTCCTGTCTAAGATTCCCTGTAAAAGCAAATAAAAATCCATTTTGAGTATAGTTCACCTTCTGATTCCAATAAATATTCTGGTAGCGGATGGCAGAAGCGAGTGTATGTTGACCGCCGACCATTAGACCAAATCCCCAGACCATAGCAAGGGATAAGAGCAAATAAGTAAACCGCAGTGGCAGCCGGATAGTAAGCTTAGGGAGTTTGAACATAAGCCATATCAGGCCTGCAAGCAGGAGAACGCCCAATATAATCGCTAGCGGCGAAACCATACCTTTGGTAATACTGCTCATTTCCCCGGCATTTTTGAGGAGCATCAAATCCCAGGGAAACAATGGTTCTCCAGTTGTGGTCAACTTTTTATAATCGACAATACCGAGAGTAACACACCCCATAAAAATAACCACTGGCCCCATATACATATTAGGCAGAAGCGCTGCAACTGCAAGCAGCAAGAAGAAGAAAAACAGACTGCCAAACAAATAAAGCCAGTAAAACTCCGAAATCCAATTAAATACTCTTACAATATTCATATCAAAAGAGGCAGCCTGTAAAATGAAGTTTAAAACAAACCCGCTTATTAATAATGCAAGCAGCAGATATCCCAATCGTTTAGTAGGTAAAAAATGACGCACCCTTATCCTCTCCTATCGTTTCTAAACGAACAGTATACGCCTTTTTTCTTAAAGTAACATTAAAAACCGGTGGATTTTTCTGAGGAGGGTGTTAGGAGTACTTTCAGCCTGTGATTGACAGAAATAAGGGCACTGGCTATACTTGAAATGTTAAAATACAAAGCAAAAAAAGCGTTGATGAAATGAAGTACGCCGAGGTATGGCTTGATCAGAGAATAGGTTCCTTTACGGTCTGTCCGTAATGGCTGTGAGAACCTTGAAGACAAAACGGCGGAAAGCTAATTTCGGAGTGTGAGGACAAGCTCACCGGGGGGTTCCCGTTAACAGCCGCGACAAGGCGATCGTCTGCAAGTGTCCGAGCAAATCGGGCAAGGCGATAACCAGGGTGGTACCGCGATAATAATCGTCCCTGAACTATTTCAGGGGCGTTTTTTTGTTTTTTATTATTGAATTTGTATTTCGGCAGAAGTGCCGCATTAACTATGAGACGGGAGCTGTATATTATGAAAGCAAGTGAAATCCGTTCCAAATGGCTTGAGTTTTTTGAAAGTAAAGGTCACAAAATTGAACCTAGTGCCTCACTCGTTCCCCATAACGATCCCTCGCTGCTGTGGATCAACGCGGGTATGGCGCCGCTGAAGGCGTATTTTGATGGTCGGGAGATTCCAGAGAATCCGCGTCTGACTAACTCGCAGAAATGTATTCGTACCAATGATATCGAGAACGTGGGCAAGACACGCCGTCATCACACCTTTTTTGAAATGCTGGGTAACTTCTCCATTGGAGATTACTTCAAGGAAGAAGCGATTACGTGGGCATGGGAATTCCTGACGGGAAAAGAATGGATCGGTTTCGATCCAGAACGCTTATCAGTTACGGTATATCATGAGGACGAGGAAGCGTTCAAGCTGTGGAATGAAAAAATCGGCGTGCCGGCAGAGCGTATCTATAAGCTGGATAAAGATAATTTTTGGGATATCGGCGAAGGCCCATGCGGTCCGTGCTCAGAAATTTTCTATGACCGCGGTGATGCATATGGTGATTTGTCTGACCCAGAAGTGAATCCAGCCGGAGAGAACGAGCGTTTCTTGGAAGTCTGGAACCTTGTCTTCTCGCAATTCAATCACAATAAAGACGGCAGCTACACACCGCTTCCGAATAAAAACATTGATACAGGCGCAGGTCTGGAACGTTTTGCTTCGATCCTGCAAGATGTAGATTCCAACTTTGACACCGATTTATTCCAACCGATTATCCAAAAGACGGCACAGCTTGCCGGTGTGAAGTATAAAGAAAGTTTGGAGCAGGATATCGCACTTAAGGTTATTGCCGACCATATTCGTACGGTAACCTTCGCAGTTGGCGATGGAGTACTTCCTTCTAATGAAGGTCGTGGATACATTATCCGCCGCTTGCTTCGCCGTGCAGTTCGTTATGGGAAGACTTTAGGCTTAGATCGCCCGTTCCTGCATGAACTGACTGCGACAGTTGGAGAAGTAATGGGTGTATATTATCCATCCGTAGTCGACAACCGGGAGTACATTGCAAAGATTATTCGTACAGAAGAAGAGCGTTTCCATGAGACGCTTTCAGACGGACTGGCAATCCTGGGCGAGATCAGTGCCAAAGCAAAAGCTGACGGTCTTAGTGCAATTGCGGGAGCAGATGCATTCAAACTATATGACACCTATGGCTTCCCGTTTGACTTGACGGAAGACTTCGCTTCCGAGCAAGGACTGACTGTTGATCGTGCAGGTTTTGATGCAGCAATGCAAGAACAGCGTGACCGTGCAAGAGCAGCTCGTCAGGACAGCGGCAGCATGAAAGTTCAGGGTGGAGCCTTGTCAGATTTAACGGTTAAAAGTGAATTTGTTGGTTATAATGACACCATAATAGAGTCGAAAATCGCTGCAATTGTTGTAGACGGCGAGCTTGCTGACAGAGTTGGCGAAGGTAAAGAGTGCCAAATCATTCTGGAAGCCACACCGTTCTACGCAGAAAGCGGCGGACAAGTTAGCGACACAGGTATTCTCACCGGCGGTTCCGTAACCGCGAAGGTACACGGACTATTCAAGGCTCCTCACGGACAACATGTACATTTTGTGACAGTAGAAGCCGGGGAGTTAATGGTAGGCGATACGGTTCGCGCAGAGGTAAACCGCGCACAGCGTGAGGATATCGTGAAGAATCATACAGCAACTCACCTGCTGCATAAAGCACTGAAGGAAGTTCTAGGCGGGCATGTGAATCAGGCGGGGTCCCTTGTTGAGGGAGCACGTTTGCGGTTTGACTTCTCCCATTTCGGTGCAATTACCCCGGAGGAATTAACTGAAATTGAACACCGCGTCAATGAACAAATCTGGCGTGGACTTGATGTAGTGATTGAGAATAAATTAATTGATGAAGCCAAAGCAATGGGCGCAATGGCACTCTTTGGTGAGAAATACGGAAATGTCGTTCGTGTGGTTCAGGTTGGTGATTACAGTCTGGAATTATGCGGTGGATGCCATGTCTCCAATACTTCACAAATCGGAGTATTTAAGCTACTTGGCGAGAGCGGCATCGGCTCCGGTGTTCGTCGGATTGAGGCCGTAACCGGAAGATATGCGTACCAGCATACAGAAAGCCAGCTTGATTTACTGAAACAATCGGCAGGCCTGCTTAAATCGTCTTTGATTGATGTTCCAAAACGTATTGAGGCATTGCACGCTCAAGTACGTGAGATTTCACGGGAGAATGAATCTCTGCAATCCAAACTAAGCGCAACCTTCGCAGTTGAGCTTACAAGTCAGGTAAGAAGTGTGGGCAATGGTATACAACTGCTAGCCGTATCTGTTCAGGCCGGAAACATTGATGCTCTCCGTTCTACCGCAGATGAATTGAAATCTAAGCTTCCTGATGCAGTCCTTGTGCTGGGCGCAGTCATGGATGACAAGGTGAACTTTGTTGTAGCTGTACCGCAGGATTTGGTAAAGAAGGGCTTTCACGCAGGCAAACTGGTTAAGGAAATTGCAGCGGTATGCGGCGGCGGCGGCGGCGGACGCCCTGACATGGCGCAAGCTGGCGGTAAGGATGCCTCCAAGCTGGAAGATGCACTGCGTAAGGCTGAAGAACTTATAGCTGCACAAGTCTAAGCAGCCCCAACATTTGTAAGATATAACGAATGTTTGGCTCAAATAACCGAATTCTCGCGTTTTTTGTAGACAAATTGCCAAAAAAAGTGTTATTACCTTGGCAGGATTTCACTGATAGGCCGTGAATATGTTATGATGGGACAGTAAGAAAGCTGTATAGTAGCAACTTTGCGAAGCTATCCTTGGGGATGATTTTGCAGAAGGAAGGTGTCACAAATGGACTCCATGGACAAAACGGTTAAATTTAATGTGAAGGGCGACGAAAAGGAAGCCTCTCCCCGGGAAATACTACTGTCTGTACACGACGCGCTGGTGGAGAAAGATTATAATCCAATCAACCAGATCGTAGGGTATCTGATTTCTGGAGATCCGGCCTATATTCCGCGCCATAACAACGCCAGAAGTTTGGTCCGGAGGAAAGAACGTGATGAGTTGATCGAAGAACTGGTTCGCTTCTATCTCGCTAATAATCGGGTGGACGACACCCAATGATGAAAAAGCTGGGATTAGATTACGGTGACCGCAGAATCGGTGTAGCCACAAGCGATATTTTTGGATGGACTGCACAAGCTTTGGAGACCATTGAACGCCGTGGTAACGGAAATGAGTTCGAACGAATTCGTCAACTGGTTAAGGAGTACGAAATAGGTGAGGTAATTGTTGGCCTCCCGAAGAATATGAATGGTACAGTAGGACCCCGCGGTGAAATTTGCATTGAATTCGCCGACAAACTGCGGGAGCAATTGGAATTGCCCGTACACCTTTGGGATGAGCGTCTGACGACAGTATCCGCCGAGCGGGTGCTGATTGAAGGGGACGTCAGCCGGAAGAAGCGCAAAGGGATTGTGGACAAAATGGCCGCAGCCCTGATTTTGCAAAATTTTTTGGATGCTAACAGTAAAAGGTGAGGGGTGCAACATAATGACAAACGAGCAAATTGGCCAAGACGAAGAACCGGAAATTATTTATATTCCCGATGAAGAGGGTAATGAAGAGGAATTTGAAGTCATCATGAAATTCGAGGTAGATGGTTCGGATTCCAAATACATGATGGTTGTTCCGCTTGATTCCGAGGACGAAGAAACCGATGAGGTGTATGCGTTCCGTTATGAGGAAGAGGGAGACGATCTTCAGCTGTTCATGATCGAGGATGACGAGGAGTGGGCGATTGTCGAAGAGACTTTCAATACACTTGTCGACGAACTGGATGGAGGAGCGGAGAATGACTGATTTTTCCGCCGACAAAGCGGTATGGACATCGAAGCTTAAAGAAGCATATGGAGAAGCAGTAGAACTGGAGGACGAGCAAGGCAAATCTTCCGTTTATGATATTATTGCCGAGTTCGAGATCGAAGGTCGTGGTTATGCAGTGTTAGGAAGTCCTGGAGCAGGGGAACATGAGATATTGCGAATTGTTGTCTCCCCTGATGGGTTGCCAGAACTTGAGAGCATTGTCGACGATGAAGAATGGGAAGATATTTCAGAGCTGTATGATGAGATGACTTTTCCAGGCGAGAATCTTGAGTAAACTCATGTCTAATAGCTTTTATGTACAGATTGCAAAAGGAGGGCGGAGTATTCCGCGCTCTTTTTGCTTCAATTTCATGTTTTTTCGTACTTGAAAAGAAACTCGTAAAAAATAAATGTTGAATTTAAGACAATACAATTTTATATTTATACTCGGAAAGTGAGGAGAAACCTTGAAATCCGCAATCCGCACTGTGCTAATCTTGATTCTGCTGCTTGTAGCAGCAGCTGGAGGCGGAGCATGGTATATTTGGAACGGGATGCAGCCAGTAAGTACTGCGGGACCGGCCGTAACATTTACGATTGAAAAAGGTATGGGAAGCTCGCAAATTGCTGATCTTCTAGAGAAAAATGGAATTATTCGTAAAAGTCTTTTTTTTAAGGGATATTTGAAATGGACGAAAGAAGGCTCTCAGTTTAAGGCGGGGACCTACACTGCAAAACCTGGCGATACCTATGATAATCTCATAACACGCTTAAATGCGGGAGATGTAGTTAAGAAAGAAATGATTACTTTTACAATACCTGAAGGATATACCGCGGAGCAGGTTGTGGACAAGCTTGAAGATGCGTGGAAGATAGATTCAGCTGTTTTTCTGGATTTAGTGAACTCGGGTACAGAACTTAAAGAAACTGATATTCTTGGCATTCCCAGCGATAAAGGGATTCGTCATAGGTTGGAAGGTTATTTATTTCCCGAGACCTATGAAATCGTTAAAGACAGCACCGTACAAGAAGTGGTGGAAGCGATGCTTACGCAATTCAAAAAGAAACTGGATACCATCCCGAACTGGCAGCAAAAGCTGAAGGAGCGCGGATTGTCTTTGCATGAGCTTTTAACGGTAGCTTCGCTTGTGGAGCGGGAGGTCGTGGTAGACAGCGAACGTCCACTTGTCGCGGGAGTAATCTATAACCGGCTTGATAAAGGACAAAAGCTGGAGATCGATGCAACCGTTCAATATTTATTGGACAAACAAAAGGAAAGGCTTCTGAATAAGGATCTTGAAGTAGACAGCCCTTATAATACTTACCGGAATGTGGGACTGCCACCGGGCCCTATTTGTAATCCTGGACTTGCCGCGATCGAGGCAGCCCTTTCGCCTGAAGCTTCGGAATATTTCTTTTATGTGACGAAAAAAGATGGCAGTCAAGCTCATTTGTTCGCCAAGACGTACAAGGAACATTTAGCCAATATTCAAAAAAGCAATAAATCTGCTAAATAAACGATTAAAATAAAGAGTGGCGTAGGAAATAGGATGCGCCATAGGAGGATAAACCATGAATAAGAAACCGGAGCTACTGGTGACGGCAGCTTCCTTGGAAGAAGCGGCTGCGCTGCTGGATGCCGGGGCAGATGCTTTGCTGATCGGAGATGACCGCTTCGGCATGAGACTGGCCGGACATTTTTCTTTGGAAGACACGGCTACGGTTGTAGCAATGGCTCATGCACGAGGCTGCAAAATATATGTCGGTTTAGGCGGTCTGATGCCTAACCGTCTACTGGCCGAGCTTCCGGCCTATGTCAAAGCTATTGCCGAACTCGGAGTGGATGGCATTGAGTTCGGAGATCCAGCTGTGCTGATGACTGTGAAAAAGGAAGCCCCAGGTTTGAATTTGCACTGGAATGCGGAGATGACCTCTACTAATTATGCTACAGCTAATTATTGGGGTAGCAAGGGAGCGTCCCGAGTTGTCCTCGCCCGTGAGTTGAATATGGACGAAATGACGGAGATGGTGCCGCTTCTGGAAGTGGAGGCACAGGTTCAGGTCCATGGCATGACCAACATTTATCACTCCAAACGCAAGCTGGTCGAGAGCTATATGTCTCATCAAGGTCGACCAAGTGACGGCGGAAGTCTGGGTAAGGACCGCGGTCTGTTCCTGATTGAGTCCGAACGTCAGAATGAGAAGTTCCCGATCTATGAGGATGAGAACGGAACACATATTATGAGTTCAAACGATATTTGTATATTGGAGGATCTGCATGTACTGATGGGGGCTGGTGTGGACAGCTTGAAGATCGAAGGCTTACTCAAGCCCATTGCCTACAATGTAGCGGTTGTCAAAGCTTATCGCCACGCCATTGATTTGTATGTAGCTAATCCTGCTGCTTATGCTTTTCGTGAGGATTGGATGAACCCGGTCAAACATCTGCAGGACCCGGAACGGGAGCTGTCCTTCGGATTTTTCTATAAAGAGCAAGTATTCTAAGAGTATTATAAAGATTAACAACGAGGGGAGAAAAGGAATGGAAACCATGGCAAAGCCGCAGCATAAAGGCAAACGTTACCGCCTGGACAAACCGGAGCTCCTTGCTCCGGCAGGCAATTTGGAAAAATTGAAATTCGCCGTGCATTATGGTGCGGATGCAGTATATATCGGGGGACAGAAATATGGCCTGCGTTCAGGAGCGGATAATTTCAGCTTCGAAGAAATGCGCGAAGGTGTAGAATTTGCGAAGAAATATGGTGCCAAGGTGTTTGTGGCTGCCAACATTTATGCTCACAATGAGGATATCGCCGGTATTGAAGAATACCTGCGTAATTTATATGAAGTAGGGATTTCAGCGATTATCGTGGCAGATCCGGCCATCGTGGATACTGCTCGCCGCCTGGTACCCGGACTGGAAGTTCATCTGAGTACCCAACAGTCAACACTGAACTGGCAAGCTGTATCCTTCTGGAAGGAAGAAGGACTCCCGCGGGTTGTATTGGGACGGGAGACCAGTCTTGAAGAGATTGCGGAGATTAAAAATCATGTCGACATCGAAATCGAGACTTTCATCCACGGAGCGATGTGCTCGTCTTACTCCGGACGCTGTGTTCTATCGAACCATTTCACAGACCGGGATTCCAATCGCGGAGGTTGCTGCCAATCCTGCCGCTGGAAATATGATTTATTCCAGGATGACCGTCCGGAAGGTACCTGGGTTTCCGAGGAAGAGGCGGGGAATCAGGTATCGCCTGAACTCTTGCAGCCTGGAGTAACACAGCTTCCTCTGCATCAATCGGAGGACAATCCATTCTCCATGGGCTCCAAAGACCTATGCATGCTGGAGAGTATTCCGGATCTGATTGAGGCAGGGATTGACAGCTTCAAGATTGAAGGACGAATGAAGTCTATTCATTACGTGGCTACAGTGGTTAACGCCTACCGTAAGGCTATCGATGCTTATATGGCAGATCCCGAGCATTATGTGCTAAATCCTGAATGGCTCGAGGAACTTAATAAAGCGGCTAACCGTCCGCTTAACACAGGCTTTTTCTATGATACACCCGACCATGAGGATCATATTTATGAGCCGGAGGAAAAGGCTGCCCCTTATGATTTTGCCGGATTGGTGATTGAATATGACGCCGAGACAGGAACTGCCATGATACAACAACGGAATCACTTCAAGCCAGGGCAAGAAGTGGAGTTTTTTGGCCCGGACAACACCTTCTTCAAACAAACAGTAGGAGAATTATGGGATACAGACGGTAATTCTCTTGATGCTGCACGTCATCCGTTGCAGGCTGTTCGCATGAAAGTGGATCAGCCTGTAGCTTACTTTGATATGATGCGAAAGAAAAAGATTATTAAATAAAACATTTAAAGTGGGGCTATTCCTTGTTGAAGGATGGTCCCGCTTTTTTTCCAAGAAAAGGGCGAAAAAGAGAGAGAAATATAAAAATAAATCACAAAAACATAAAAATTCTAATATGAAACTCTAGGTCTTCCGATATATAATACATAGATTACGCTTACATATAGCTTATAATCCAACTGGTAGGTGAATATTAATGGGGACTCCACAACAGGAGAGTAAGAAGGAAAAGCGGAAAGAAAGAAGGATGAGAGTGGGAATTAAGGGGAAGTCGTTGATTACACAGAAAACAGAGACAGATAGCGATAAGACTACTCAAGGCAACAAAAGGATTCCCTCTGGATTCAGCTTTAAAGGGGCGCTGCACGGTTCAGCAAAGCAGGTAAAAAAGGTCAATCCTATTAAGTCTGTAGGAGTAAAGCTATTTTTGATTTTTTTATCCAGTATAGTTGTAGTGGTGCTAGCACTGGGGTTATTGTCCTATACTAAAGCGAAAAATACGATTAAGGATAATGTGTCAGAGGCTAACCGCCAGACCGTTATACAAACATCCGAAAAGCTTGATATTATACTGAAGCAATATGAAAACCTGTCCATTCAGCTGTTTTTTGATCCTCAGATTCAAAGTGATCTGTCAGCGATGACAAATGCGAAAACTTACTACGAGAGTTTTGTAGCAACAAATAGCATCAGCAAGAAGCTATCGAGCCAGACAACCTCGGATTCTAATTTTGTCAGTGTATCGTTTATTCCGGAAAGCGCAGACTTTGATATCGTTACAAGTGGTAGTTCAGGTCTTTCACTGGATGGCGTAAGAGATCAGGATTGGTTTAAGAAGGTGGTAGCCAATACCAAGGATTACAAGCCTTATTATACTGAGGAAAGCAAAGGTACACCGAATTATTGGTTCTCTGCAGCAGTCGAGGGAAAAGGCGGAACTAATATCGCCATGGTACGATCCCTCAAAGTTCTAGGAGACAGCACAGGTTATGTAATCTTGTTTGAATTGAAAAACAAAATGCTTGAAGATGCCTTTAATAGTGTTAAATTGGGTGAAGGCTCCCGAATTCAGCTTGTTACTGCGGATGGAACCGTGGTTGCCTCCAGTGCAAAGGAAGATGACGGAAAGCCATCGGAATTTGGATTTATTAAAGAGAGCAAAACTGAGAATAACAGCCAGGAAACCACCAGTTCTGACGGGAAGGACTTACTGGCTGTATTTAATCCAATGGTAATGGCCGATTGGAAGCTGTCCGGCGTAGTTCCGACGGGTGAACTTGTTAAGGCAGCCAAACCTATCCTGGTAACAACGTATTTAGCGGCAGGTGCGGCAGCTCTGCTGGCGGTACTGCTGGGAATATGGATGGTTCGTATGATTGCCCGTCCTTTAGCTCGTTTGAAGGACTTAATGGTTGAGGGTGCAAAGGGAGACCTAAGTGTTCGTACAGAATATGTTTCTCATGATGAAATCGGTCAGTTATCCGCGTCCTTTAATGTCATGATGGAACGTATTACGGATTTGGTAGCTCAGACAACGGAAACCGCCCGTGAAGTATTGGAGACGGCAGGCGAGCTGGGAGAGGCTTCACGTAAGACAGCAGTGTCTGCAAAGGAAATTGCAGCAGCTACTGAGGAAATTGCCGGAGGTGCCGGAAGTCTAGCCTTAGAGGCAGAACGGGGCAGCGATCTAACCGAGTTGATTTCATCGCAGATGGTAACAGTCGTCTCTGCTAACCAAGAGATGGATGCAGCGGCTCGTGGCGTTGGAGAGGCTAGTGAGCAGGGAGCAAAGCAACTTAAGGGCTTGCTGGAACAAACAAGTCGTACCGGTGAAATGACAGGTGCTCTGGTAGAAAGAGTTAATAACTTGAAAGAGACTGTATTCTCTGTAATCAAGGTCCTGGATGTTATGAAGAACATCACGCAACAGACGAATATCTTGTCGCTGAATGCAACTATTGAAGCAGCACGTGCAGGTGAAGCAGGTCGAGGCTTTATGGTCGTTGCAGGAGAAGTTCGACAGCTTGCGGACCAGTCGAAGCAATCCATCGCTCTGGTTGCCGGTATTACCGATAAGATTATGGCTGAAATGAACGAAACGGTCTCTGTACTCTCTGAAGTGGCTCCGCTCTTCAAGGAACAAATGAGCTCTGTTAAGAGTACAAGTGATATCTTTGTATCGGTTCAAGGGCAGATGAACGATTTCATTACAAGCCTGGAGTCGGTTACTGACTCAATTAACAGCTTGAATCACTCTCAGGGCGTATTATCTGAGGCTATGGGCAATGTAAGTGCAGTAGCTGAGGAATCTTCTGCAACTTCTCAAGAGGTGGCTTCACTGAGCAGCGAGCAGCAGAACGTAAGTGTTCATCTTGTGACGCTCTCAGGAAAATTGGAAAGTGCATCAAGCCAGTTGAAAGAAAAGTTGTCATTGTTCACCATCGAGTAGATCGAATAAATTATAAGATCGTCCCAAGAGACCGCTGCTTCCCTCGTGAAGCAGCGGTTTCTCTATGTATCAATGAATTAACATCTCCTTGTGTATGGCCGCTTTCTTATTGTTGTGTAATAGCATCGATACACGTATAATGTTTTTTGTTAGGTATTTGTTATATTATCCTAAAAAGTTAGCATATACATATGGGGGTTCTTAATTATGGCCAAGAAAATTACGATGCAGAAAATAGCCGATCATTTAGGGGTGTCCAAGTTCGTGGTCTCCAAATCCCTTTCAGGGAAAGAAGGAGTTAACGAAACAACAAGAGAGAGGGTTATACAGGCGGCCTCACAGTTGGGCTACTTTACACAAAAGAATGCTTATGTGCAAGGAATTAAACGAACGCCTTCCCAGCCGAATAGTGATCGTAATAAACAGTCCGTGCTTGTGCTGATGCCTAACATTCGTTCACAGACACAGGACTCCCTCTATTGGGGAAAGATTGTGGACGGCATTGCATTAGCACTCGACAGTGAAGGTTTGGGTATGGTAATCGTATCCGAGCACCGTGCTGATAATTTTATTAACATTCTCAACCCGAGTGGCATTCTAGGGTTAGTTGGCGTTGGACAAATTTCTACCTCCTTACTGCTGGAGGTTCACCGAATTGGTCTGCCGATGGTACTGATTGATCATGAAGACCCGTTGATTCCAAGCGATACTGTATTTGCTAATAATGTGGATTCTATGACCAGGTTAACAAATCATCTGATGGGTATAGGTCATACTCTTATCCATTTTATCGGGAATATCCGCTATTCGCGCAGCTTTAGGGACCGCTGGATCGGATTCCGCAGTGCGCTTGAGGAGAATGAATTGAAGTCTCCCTTAGAGGATGACTCGATGTTATTTCTTGAAGGAATGGATGACGGAACGTTCAAGGAAGACTTTAAGAGCTGGGTAGCTAAAAGGAAGAAGGACCAATCACTTCCAACAGCGATTTTGTGTGCTAATGATTTTATTGCTCTTACCGTAAGTGATGCACTTAGAGAAGATGGCATACAAGTTCCAGAGGATATATCTGTTACCGGCTTCGATAATATTGAAGATGCATCACGGGGAATCCCCCCGCTAACTACAGTGCATGTACCTAAGGAAGCTATGGGGAGGGCAGCGGTTGAGAAGCTTTTGGCCCGCATCCAAAATTCGACTGCACCGCTGGAAAAAATCTTGATTACCGCCGATATCGTTCACCGTGATTCTGTCGTTGAGCCCAAGCGTTAGAAGGTCTGCTTCCCGGAAGCAGATTAATATCTTATTTACAGGGTAATATAAGATAAAAATGCGGCGGTGAATGAGATGTATTCTTCTCTAAAGAAATTTTTGATCGGGAGACCGTTAAAGTCAACAGAGTTGGGCGAGCAAAAGCTTAATAAGACAAAGGCGCTTGCCATTCTTTCTTCAGATGCCTTATCTTCTGTGGCCTATGGACCAGAACAAATATTAATTGTATTAATTACAGTTAGTGCCGCAGCATTCTGGTACTCCATGCCGATCGCGATTGGAGTATTAGTTTTATTAGTAGCGCTGATTTTATCATACAGGCAAATTATTTTTGCCTATCCTCACGGCGGAGGGGCTTATGTTGTCTCTAAGGAAAATTTGGGTTTATACCCGGGTTTAATCGCTGGCGGTTCACTGCTGGTTGACTATATTTTAACTGTGGCAGTAAGTGTGTCTGCTGGCTCGGATGCCATTACATCGGCTTTTCCAAGCTTGCATTCGTATAATGTTATCATTGCCGTCTTTTTTGTAATCTTCATTACCACCTTGAATTTAAGAGGTGTAACGGAGTCTGCATCCATATTAGCTTACCCGGTTTATTTATTCGTTTTAGCTTTGTTTATTCTAATTGGTGTAGGTATTTTTGATATCATTATGGGTAATGTTCCACCTGAATTACATGCTCCTATCGGAACCCCAGTGGCCGGAATCAGCTTATTCCTTCTTCTTAGGGCATTCGCCTCAGGAAGCTCCGCACTAACAGGTGTAGAAGCCATATCGAACGCAATTCCCAACTTTAAATCATCTGCTCCTAATAATGCGGCAAAAACGTTGGTTGCAATGGGGACGCTGCTTGCTTTGTTATTTACGGGCATCGTATTTTTAGCGTATTATTACGGAATTAGTCCTCAGGAAAATGTTACTGTCGTCTCCGAAATTTCAGAGCAGATATTTGGACGGAACTTTATGTATTACTTCATTCAGGGGACAACAGCCTTGATCTTGATCCTGGCCGCTAACACGGGTTATTCAGCTTTCCCTTTACTTGCGGTTAATCTCGCCAAGGATAAGTACATCCCTAGAATGTTTACGGTGCGCGGAGATCGGCTGGGGTATTCCAACGGGATCATTATTCTGGGTTTGTTGTCTATTCTTTTGATTTTAGCTTTTAAAGGGCAGACCGAGCATCTAATCCCTCTCTATGCAGTGGGGGTGTTTATCCCATTTACGCTTTCGCAAACGGGGATGATGTTGAAATGGATTCGCCAAAAACCTAAAGGCTGGCTGCCCAAGTTCTTGATTAACTCGACTGGAGCTTTGATTAGCTTTATTGTCACCGTCATGTTCTTCTTAACCAAGTTCTTACAGGTCTGGCCTGTCTTAATTTTTATTCCCCTTATTTTATGGCTGTTTTTTCGAATTAGAAAGCATTATGATGCGGTGGCTGACCAATTAAGAATAACCACTTGCGAGCCGTCTGTCCCCATAGAAGGGAACGTAATTATTGTTCCAGTAGCAGGTATCACGCATGTAGTAGATTACTCTTTAAACTATGCCAAATCACTGTCGGCCCATCAGATTATTGCCGTCTATGTTCCCTTCGAAAGAGAGGATGAAGCTATATTTGAAGCCAAATGGAAAAAGTGGCAGCCTGGAGTAAGATTGGTAACTCTGCATTCACCATATAGAAGCATTCTTCAACCCTTGACTAAATTTATTGATACCGTCCAACGTAAGGCAAGTGAATCGAATTATCAGGTAACGGTTATAATCCCGCAGTTTATTCCCAAGAAAGGTTGGCACAATATCCTTCACAATCAAACCAGCCTGTTCATTCGTGCTCATTTACTGCGGCGCAGAGATGTGATTATTACTACAGTGCCGTACCATTTAAAGAAATAAATTTGGGAACAAACCTTATCTACAAGAGACTGCAGCACAAAAAGGCGTTTACCACCAGTATGATTCACAGCTGGTGGTAAACGCCTTTTGTATAACCTATTTCAGCTCAAGGTTGCGATCGATCAAGCTTATCCGCTGCTGAACTGAGGCGTATGAACGGAGAGGGTCTTCAGGTGTATTCATTACATAATCCAACATCTGGTCCACAGTAGTAGTGGCTACATGAATACGTGTGTCTGAGGAAGCGTAATAGATATAGATTTCACCATTATCCCGTGCGATTACCCCATTACAGAATACCACGTTGGATACATCTCCTACACGTTCTTCACCCTCTGGAGCGATGAAGTGCCCCCCTGGAGCATGTGTCACTTTGTTAGGCTCATTCAAATCAGACAGGAAAGCGTAGAGCACATATCTCAGCCCAGCAGCCGTATTCCGCACGCCGTGAGCGATATGCAGCCAGCCGCGTGAGGTTTTGATTGGAGCAGGTCCTTGCCCGTTCTTCACTTCTTTAATGGTGTGGTAGTAGCGTTGATCCATAATAGTCTCTTCTGTGATTACTGCATTCACAATGGTTTCAGACAATCCCCAGCCAATACCGCCGCCGGAACCAGCATCGATGAAGCCGTCCTGTGGACGGGTATAGAATGCGTATTTACCATCAACGAATTCCGGGTGCAGTACAACGTTGCGTTGCTGGGCAGAGCCAGTCTTCAGATCAGCCAACCGTTCCCAAGATTTCAGATCCTTCGTCCGTGCGATTCCGCACTGGGCAACAGCACTGGAGAGATCGCCGTGCGGTGCATCCGGATCTTTGCGCTCTGTGCAGAATAGTCCATAGATCCAGCCGTCTGCATGTTTTACAAGTCTCATATCATAGACATTTACATCAGGATCTTCGGTCTCCGGCATTACGACCGGGTGATCCCAGAAGCGGAATCCATCCACGCCGCTGTCACTTTCAGCTACAGCAAAAAATGATTTGCGGTCAACACCCTCAGCGCGGGCTACAATGTAAAATTTCCCGTCTAATTCGATAGCACCGGGATTAAATATTCCGTTGACTCCAATTCTTTCAGCGAAATAGGGGTTAGTCTCCGGATTAAAGTCATAACGCCAGATCAACGGAGCATGCTCAGCAGTGAGTAGAGGGTAGCGATAGCGATCATAGATGCCGTTTCCGTAAGGAAGCCTCTCGTTGCGGCGACCGATCACTTCCTCATAACGTGCTGTTAATTGTTGTTTGCGTTCCTCGAATAATGAATTCATGATTAGTGCTCCTTTGTGATTAATTTGAGTCGTTCGATCATTTCGAAGCAGGCTCTGCTGTTATGATAAGGACATTTCCAAGCACTTACTTTAGGCTCATAAGCAAGAGGTTGGAGGTTCTCATCCACACCCCAGTGCCATTCACCCTGTTCATGATCTACGATGTATTTGTCAATAAAAGTCCAGGTTCCAAAAGCTGCATCTTCAAACTTTGTATCCCCTGTTAGTTGGTAAGCATTGTAGAAGCCAACCACAGCTTCGGCCTGCGGCCACCAGTCTTTATCCTTGCTTACAAGACCGCTAGGATCGGCTTCATTCCAAATCCCATGATCTTCAGCGATACCCTCGGCAAGAACGGCTTCGGCCATGGAAACGGCTACGGCTTTTACACGTTGTAGAATGGCTTGATCACCCAAAACCTCCGCAGCTTCTACGAGCAGCCAGCTGCCTTCAATGTCATGACCGTAGGAAATCCGGTCAGACTTAACGTTCCATTCCTCATCAAGGAATAGATGGAAGTGTTTCCCCTCCTGATCGATAATATGATCCAGCATGATCTCAATTAGTTCGGATAGTTTATGATGCAGAAGCTCCGATTTCCAGATTCTATATAGCCCCGTATAGGCTTCCAATACATGCAGATGTGTGTTCATCGATTTCTTCTCATTCATATCCTTACTGCTTAAGGTTAAGTTGTCTGTCATTTGCCATTCACGGGACAAAGCTTCGATATACCCTTTATTGCGGGAATCATAACTGTATTTCTCAAGCATGTGAAACAGCTCAATGGCCTTCTCCAATACCTCTGGGGATGGAGTTGCTCGGTAATATTCGGCTAAAGCATAGATAACAAAGGCTTGCCCATATACCTGCTTTTTGTCCTCTGAAGGCTGGCCTTCAGCATCAACCATCCAATAAAGTCCGTCATACTCCTTGTCCGTGAAAAAGCTTTGCAAATATGCATAGGCACGGTCTGCCATCGTTAAATATTCAGGCTGACCATAGACTCGGTAAGCGCTCGCAAATGTCCAAAGAATCCGGGCGTTCAGCACTAGACTTTTCCGGGCATTGGCAATAACGTTCATCTTTGAGTCGATTTCACCCAGGAAACCGCCATTTTTCTCGTCTACGGAATGTTGGATCCAGAAGCTAAGAATATTCTCTTTGAGTTCGTGTTCCAGTTGCGACAACCATTCCACCGGTTTGTTACTCATTCTTCTCATTCACATCCTTATAAAATAAAATTTGTTCGGTGTAATATTCTTTGATGATACCCGCTGCCTCTTTGCCATACATACAGTAATCATCGTTCAGGGGTCCTTCTTCTACAGGGTATAGACGGGCCGGCCAATCCCATAACATAAAGCCTTGAACCCATTTTCTAGACTTGCAATGAGTGAACATGGCCTGGTAAAAACGGCTTTGCTCCTGTTGACTGGGTTCTCCCGGAAGTGACCAATCATTAGGGATTGCAGCACTCCCCGTTCGGCTTGGACATCCTGCTTCCATGAAGAAAAACGGCTTATCATGAGACTTTACAACCTCTTCAATCCGGTTAAGCTGTGCTTCCCAGTCATGTTCGGGGTAATATCCGCTGGAGGAAATCACATCAAGAGCATCCCACCAGGTTACATTATCCTCCTGATATTTGTCGCAATTATAAGTTAGGATTCCGGTGTAGACCTTGCGGACCTCAGCGATCAAAGTGCGCCATTCTTGGTCACGGCGATCCGACTGAACAAGCTCGCAGCCTACACAAAACATCTCGCAGCCGGTTTCTTCAGCCATTGCGGCATAATGGAGGATAAAGTTACTGTATGAGCTGAACCATTGAGACCATTTAGGCTCGCAAGGAACATCCTTTTCAAAAAAATTGATATGCGCCCGCCAGGTTCCATCGGCACAATTCACAATCGGCTTTAGACATACCTTCAGGTTCAATGACTTGGCTTTGGATATCGCCCAATGTACCTCTTCATCCGTTACGGTTGGTTTGTCCCAGTAAGGTATTTCTGTGGATTGGGGAGTGGCCTGTAGAGCGCTGAAGGCGATAGCCGTCCAGTTGGCTCCGGTAGTTAAAGGCATTAATTCCATGGACTGTTCAGCCTCATCGTTCATCCAAGTTCCCCGTCTACCCACGAATCCCCAAGTTACGCCTCCGATATACTCATTATTCAGTAGCATGACAACCTCCCATTGTTCTGTAAGTGAATGTGAAACCTGAGATGTTCAAGGAGCTTTTTTTAATTTTGTTATTTTGTTATTACTAACTAATTATTTAACAATAACATTTCAATTCAGTTATATACTTTTTTGACGTTGATTTCAAGAGGGAAATGCATTTAAGTGTGAAGATTGGTGGAGATTTTTAATAATAACATATACATATTATAAAACAAAAATAACAATAAAAGACTAGAAAAAACGATAAAAACCATCGTATTCAATAATAAATGGGATTATAATAGGCGTGTAAGCGGTATTATTGTAAATTCCCAGCTGTTAATTATCGTTTTTAATATAACTAAACTGAGGATGGTGATATAAAAGTTATTGTATTTGTTAGTTTTTTTGACTAGAGTGTTTATAGATACATCCTTAACTTAAAAATTGAAGGGAGTCTTACCTTACTATGAAAGAAGTTCAGTTGATTGGTAATAATCTACCTAACGTTCCTTGGCAGGAGAAGCCTGAAGGACATGTTAACCCGCTATGGAGACACAGTGATAACCCGGTTATCAAGAGAAATCCGGCTAAGGGGGTTGCTCGCATATTTAACAGTGCGGTAGCCGCTCATGAAGGTAGCTTTGTTGGTGTATTTCGTGTCGAAGACAATACTACCCGCCCGCATCTGCGCATGGGACATAGTGTGGATGGACTTGAATGGAAAATTGATGATGAGCCTATTCAATTTATAGATGAAGCGGGGAACCCCTATCAACCGCGTTATGCCTATGATCCGCGACTAGTAAAGGTAGAGGACACCTTTTATATAATCTGGTGTACGGATTTCTACGGAGCTGCCATTGGTATTGCCAAAACGCAAGACTTTAAATCCTTTACCAGCCTGGAGAATCCGTTCTTACCGTTTAACCGAAATGGTGTGCTATTCCCTAAGAAAATAAACGGCAACTTCGTTATGCTGTCCCGTCCAAGTGATAGCGGTCACACTCCATTCGGGGACGTATTCCTTAGTGAAAGCCCTGATTTCGTATACTGGGGCAAGCATCGGCATGTAATGACCAAAGGCGGTCAAGGTTGGTGGCAAAGCACAAAAATCGGGGGCGGTCCGGCTCCAATCGAAACTTCTGAAGGCTGGTTGATGTTCTATCACGGTGTAACTGGAACATGCAACGGGCTCGTGTACAGCATGGGTGCGGTCATTCTGGATCTCGATGAGCCTTCCAAAGTGAAATACCGCTCCAAAAACTTTGTGCTAACTCCTGAAGAGTGGTACGAGGAAAGAGGATTTGTAAATAACGTTATCTTCCCTTGTGCTACACTGCATGATGCTGAATCTGGTAAAATTGCTATCTACTACGGTGCGGCTGATACTTATGTTGGTGTTGCTTACACTACTGTTCAAGAAATCGTCAATTATGTGATCGATACCCATGAAGAAGTTGGAGACGATGCCGAGATTGGGAAAATCTAATTTTTAGAATTAAGTAGGAAAATATACCTATATTAAATAACAAAAGCATAAACAGAAAACTAATCCTAAGCGGAGAGTTTTCTTCGTTTATGCTTTTTTAATGATTGATCTTTAAATGTGACTTAGGCATAAAGCACTATGAATCAGAGGGGTAAGCGATAACATTCGACTTCGTTCTCCTAATTTTCTCATAACAATAAAATCACAGCTTCGGAAGTGCGAATAGTTTATTATGAGTACGGTCATGAACATCTTCCATATCTTGGGGTCTAGTTTATGCAGACTTTTTAACCAACGTAGTGAGGATAACTTCAGGATAAACGTAGATATGGCGGGTGATTTAGTTGAATGCATCAAAAGCGCGAAAGGGAGGCATCCTTTTCCGGCTGCATCCCTCAAGATCTGTAGGGGTACGGCTTTTTCTTATTTTTTTCATCGCGACAATGGTGTTGGTATTATCGTTAGGTTATACTTCTTATTCTGTAGCCAAGCAAACCATCGAGGACAATGCATTAAAATCAAGTGAGCAGACCATAGTCCAGACAGCGAATAAATTGGATGTTGTATTACTGCGCTTCGAAGATAACTTACAGCAGATGTTCTATAATCAGCAAATCAAGGATGCAGTTAAACAGGCAAATACGGATAGCGGCAGTACACTCACAGAGCTTACAAATTGGCTTTCGAATAACAAGGATGTACAGGCCGTGTATCTCTTTCCTCTAAATGAGACCCTGCCTGTAGCAGCTGCTGGAACAATTAATGATTCGTTTCAGAAAGCTGCCAAATCTAGCGCTTGGTTTAAACAACTTCAGAAAGAGCCAACAAGCTTATGGATAGCGGAAGCACAGACTCCCAAGTCCCCGGGTGTATTGCATTTAGCGAAATCGATAACAAACGATGGCAATAATGGTGGTTTCATTGTAGTTTGCGATATTAAGAGTAGTGTAATGGGGAATCAGCTGACTGGAGTAGATCTTGGTGAAGGCTCCTACATACAACTAATGACGGCTCAGGATCAAGTGATCGCGTCTTCTTTGGCAGAGGGAGCCGACTCATATTTAAGTCTTGGAGGTACCCTTTTCAAAGGAGTAACCTCCGCAGCAGGGTCTTTACCTACTATAGATGAGAATGGAGAATCCATTCTGGCGGTTTATGGTACAGTAGTTGATTCTAAATGGAAAGTGCTTGGTGTTGTTCCGGCAGGCAACCTCGTTAAGGATGCAGGGCGAATACTGCAAACCACGTATTTGGTTGTGGCCGGCGCAGCGGTTATCGCTATTTTGGTGGGCTTATGGATGATGAGAATGGTTTCACGTCCGTTGTCCAACTTGAAGGAGTTAATGTTTGAAGGTTCAGAGGGAAATCTAAGCGTTCGGACAAAGGTAACCTCGCGTGATGAAATCGGACAGCTTTCGGAGTCTTTCAACACGATGATGGAACGTATTACTGAATTGGTTAATCATACTAATGAAGCAGCCCTGGAAATATTGGCAACTGCAGATGAGCTCAGCGGTGCTTCCCGTAAAACAGCCGTTGCAGCGAGTGACATTGCATCTGCTACAGAGGAAATTGCTGGCGGAGCAGGCAGTTTGGCGCTGGAAGCGGACCGTGGCAATGAGCTGGCAAGCCGAATCTCAGAGCAAATGGATACGGTAATAGCTGCAAATCGCGAAATGGATCAAGCAGCACGCAGTGTTGGAGAATTCAGCCAAGAAGGCGTCACTCAGATGGGTGAATTGTTGAATAAAACAACGCTTACCGGTGAAATGACCCATGATCTGGTCACGAAGGTGAATGAACTGAAGGAGACTGCATTTTCTGTTATCAAAGTTCTTGAAGTTATGGAGAACATTGCACAGCAGACGAATGTATTATCTCTGAATGCAACGATTGAAGCCGCACGCGCAGGTGAGTCCGGAAGAGGGTTCATGGTTGTTGCGGGAGAGATCCGCGGACTGGCAGAACAGTCCAAGCGTTCTATAGCTGTAGTGGCTGAAATTACCGACAAAATAATGACAGATATGAATGAGACGGTAACGGCCCTGTCCCATGTTGCTCCGCTCTTTGAGGAACAGGTATCCTCTGTTAAGAATACCAGTGACATCTTTATAACTGTAAAAGGGCAGATGGATCACTTCATTGACCGGTTGGAATCGGTGACAACATCAATCAACGGTCTCAGTCATTCGCAAAGCGTGATGTCTGAAGCCATGGAGAATGTGAGCTCGGTGGCTGAACAATCTTCTGCGGCATCACAGGAAGTGGCCTCTCTTAGCGGTGAACAACAAAATGTGAGCGACCATCTCGTTGAACTTTCCGCCAGTCTTAAGAATGCTTCCGTGAAGTTAAAGGAAAGACTATCCAGATTCAGTGTATAATAGTTAAGCTGTCTCAAAAGTAGATATTTTTCAAGAATTAGACAGACTTTTGCACTTCAAAGCTGTAAAAGCTAAAAACTAGCCAGTCTCTGGGTTATTGGAGACTGGCTATTTAAGTTCTTTGATTTTATCCGCTTTTTAGCGACGGTTAAATCCGGATACAGCTTATGCTTTCGAGCGAGCTTTCCTACGGAAAGCTTACGGGCGGTCGCTCTCGCTCCTACAGTTCCAAATTTCCCTCCCCGTTACTTTTCGCTTTTGTTATTTTCTTTTCTTCAGCTTATATACTTTTCGATATTAATCCCTAGCGCTGTTATTGTTCGTATTTTTGTAGGCGAAGGAGCAAATCATTGCGGAACTGACGTTACCGCTCTCTTCAGTGGTTTATCTTTCGGCTTCTCCTGGAATCGGGTTTCCAACTTTTGACTGGCTTTTTCTTCGGCGAGGTTGCCACCTTGTTGAATTCGCTCTTCCCGCTGTTCGTCAACTTAAAGGGTCCCGTCTACAACGCTCCTTATGGGATGTTTGGTGGTACCTCCATTTTACCAAAGAAGATTTTAAGAGAATTGTAGAAACTTTTCCTACTCAAAGCAGCGGAGAGAACGGGACGATTGTGGAAAGCGGCAGCGGTCGCCTTTGTGTCCGTATTTTCGCCGCTAAGGGGAATTAAAAAAAATATGGACTGGGCAGCTATTGTAACAACGGTCCGTTCGTGGAGCGTCCACATCGAGTGTCAAACTCGTTCCTACTCAAAAAACAAGAACTGTCGCAAGTAGCCATTTTATGGCTTATGGGACAGCCTCTTTTTGTCGTTCTAAGTTTCCGTTGTGCTATGAAAGGACATAATAGAAGAAAGCTTTGAACAAACATATAAGAAAGCCTGCCGGGAGGAAGATTCTTGCTGAATAAACCCAATAAACGTATCTTTAGCGGACTGATAATATTATGTGCTGCCATTTCCATTTTGATTTTACGGCTAGCTTGGGTTCAATTCTTCCTTAAGGACCGGCATGTCCCTAACAGTGAGTATTCCCTTGCTAAGATGGCGGAGGTTCAGAGTGAACGGGAGACCATATTAGATACTGGGCGAGGCCGTCTTTATGATCGAAACGGCAAGCCGCTTGCGGGTGAAACCATTTGGACGGTGGCTTTTTTTCCGCAAGAGGAGAACAAAGGGGATAACGGCAATGTGAAGCGTGATATAGCCCTGAATCGTGTGGCCGAAATATTAGGGACTAATTATAAGGCACTATTTAACAAAATCTCTCCGCTCAAGGAGCCTATCTTGTGGCCTTCCGCTGCTACTGGCGAACCTATGGCAATTACTCCTATACAAGCTGAAGAAATAAGCGGTCTCGGTATTGATGGTCTGAAGGTTCTGCCCTTTGCTCGTAGATATAACGGAGATATATCCGGGCGCCAATGGATGGGATACCTGTCGGAAGCAGCACCTCGCTCATCCGCCGGGCTTCGAATTCCAATGAAGGGAACAGCGGGCTTGGAGAAGACATTGGAGCCCTTGCTTCGAGGAGTTGGTCATACTGAGGCATACGCACAAGTGGATGCTCGTGGGAATCGCCTGCCTGGAAGTGACATTAAGGTACGGACCCCCGCTAATCCATATTATCCGCTATCTCTTTACACGACGATAGATATGAAGATACAGGAAGGAATTGAAGAACTGGCTGTTAAAGCGGGGGTAAAAGAAGGCGCGGTGGTAGTATTAGACGCCCATACCGGGGATGTTGTATCCATGGTATCCCGGCCCTTTTATAATCCGGAAAAGATTTCACCGGAGGGCGGGGAATGGAACAATCGAGCGCTGAAGGCTATGGAGCCTGGATCGATTTTCAAAATTATAACGGCTGCTGCTGCAATAGAAACGGGTGTCACATCCCCCGGTGAACTATTCTCTTGCAAGGGTGAATTTGATAGATACGGCTTGTCCTGCCGGCAAGGAAAAGGACACGGGCCCCTTACGCTTGAGGAAGGGTTCGCCGTGTCCTGCAATACTGTATTTGCAACTCTGGCCGAGCGTCTAAGCGGTAATCAGCTTCAATCTATTGCCATGGCACTCGGGATGGGGAGAGAGATTACCTGGCAAGCTGACGATACCCTCGGGATGAATCATTTAAAGCCGCTGGCAGGGGAACAAAAGGGAACGATTTTTAATACTTTAGTAACTGATGACGCCGGAACCAGAGTACAAACGGCTATTGGTCAGAGGGATGTTCGCGTCTCACCGCTTCAAGCGGCCAATCTTATAGTAACCCTTCTTCATGGAGGTGAAGTGACCGCTCCTCGTATTCTGCAGAGGATCAATTTCGCAAATGGCCAAAAGCTGATGGACCTATCTCGTCATCTTGCACCCACTCCGTTCGGCCGAATTTCTAAGAACACTGCAGAGCTACTACTGTCCTGGATGCGTAAGGTAGTAACGGAGGGCACCGGCAGTTCACTGCAGAGCGCGAAATGGCCTTTGGCTGGAAAATCAGGTACTGCACAAACCCTTGTGAAGGGATTGCCGCGAAATAACCAATGGTTTATCGGTTATGGCCCGTTTGACCGTCCTCAATATACTGTAGCAGTGGTTGTGCAGAATGTAGCTCCTGGCAACCGGCATACCGCAACGAAGCTGTTCGGGCAGGTCATGGATCTTTTATCCGAGACATCTCCTGTATAAAATCTTAGAGTTCAGGGCTCTCGTTATCTTCAGCTTCGGTTTCATTACCAGTTGAAAAAGGAGAGACGATAAACTCTTCCTTCGGCAGGAAAATCCATCGCTGGAGATAGCCCTGCTGCAGAAGCTCCTTAATCAAAATAAGCAGGATCGGTGACAAAATCAATCCGGCAAAGCCAAAGGCTGAAGTCGATAAAATAACGAACGATAGCATGAGGAAAGCTGAGGATACACCGATAGAGTTCCCTGTAATCTTCGGCTCAAGCAATTGACGCACAACCAGAACGATTACTAGCAGAACTAACAATCCAATAGCGAGCGACATATTTCCGAGAATGAACAAATAGATAATCCAAGGGATAAGAATCGTCGAGACTCCAAGCAGCGGCAGGACATCGAATACGGCACAAATGAGCGCCATAGTGATGACATTCCCGGTGCCCAGAATAAACAACCCTACAAGAACGATCACAAAGGTAATAGAGATCAGAATAAGCTGTGCTTTTAGGTAGGAGCCGATAGCCTTAAAGACGTTGCCCTGCAGGAAATTGTAGGCGGTCTTGAACGTTTTCGGCATTTTGTCATGCGCGATTTTACGCCAATCTTTAATTTCCATACTAAGGAAAAAGGCCAGAATTATAGCGATTCCGAAATTAGCCATAAAGGAGGAGAACGAGCCCAGTATACCGATCATATAATTAAAGAATATAACCAGCCAACGGGACAACAGGTTTGTTGCATCTTGGAAATAACCGTTCACTTTATCGGCTACATCAGGAGGCAGAGTATTTAGTTTGTTCTGAAGAAAAGAAGTGAACTCCGCAAAGTTTTCCTGAATTACGTATGTATAATGTGGAAGGTTGGATTGGAAATTCACGACCTGAGAGGTTATCAGCAGTCCTGCACCAAACAGGATGCCCAGCAGCACAATAAGAAACAGCAGTACGGAGATCGCCGAGGCAAAAGGTTTGGCTAGACCTTTCCGGTTTAAAAACCGGGCCAACGGCTCAATTAATATGAATACGAAGAAGGACAGGAAAACAGGAGCGGCCAATTGGTAGAGCTTACTGAAAGTGAGCATGACCAAATATACGGTCAGAACGATCAGTCCCAGATCAAAAAAGGTGCGCCAATACTTTTTGTAAAGAGGTAGCATAGAGATAAACGACTCCTTCTTAGGGTAAGTTAACAGTCTTGATTCACTTGGATTCATTGTACACGATTTTACCGGAAAAACGTCTTTTTCTTTGTAACCTGTGTTAAAATAGGAGGTAATGTTTTTTGACAGTCTTGATTTAACCGCTCCAAAACGGCGGACATTTACTCTACTTGGCCGTATCACAAGTTCTGCTTGCAGACAAAGACGAGCCAAAGTCATACTTCTGGAAAAGCGGGGAATACACATGGAGACTTTGCTGCTCTGGCTATTCTACATCTCATCTTTCTATGCCTTTATTCCTGGCATCATCAGCCGAATTTTCGGATTCCGCGTCTTTCGGAAAGGAATCGGAACGGGGGGATTTGCCCTTACCTTTGATGATGGACCAGACCCTCGCTTTACACCGAGGTTACTGGATTTACTTCAGAAGCACGGGGCAAAAGCTACCTTCTTTGTGGTTGGAGCCCATGCTGAGCGCCATCCTGATCTTATCCGGCGCATGCATGAGGAAGGTCATCTTATCGGTATTCATAATTATGTGCACAAGAGCAACTGGCTAATGCGCCCTTCGACCGTGCGTAGGCAGATCCAGCGTACCGATGATATTATTTTTGGTATTACCGGGAAGAGAAGTACTTATTATCGGCCACCTTGGGGAATCGTGAATCTGTTTGACTTTTCCAAACGGCGTCAGGTACAAATTGTACTCTGGTCAGCAATGTTCGGCGATTGGCGTGAGAAGCAAGGCTCAGAGCGCCTCGCGGAGAAGATGCTGTCACGCTTGAATCCCGGTGAGGTTATGCTGCTCCATGATCGCGGGACCACACTCGGTGCCGATCCAGACGCGCCTGAACATATGCTGGTCGCACTTGAGCGCACGCTTCAAGAAGCCAAACTCAGAGGGCTAAGCAGCATTCGGGTAGACGAAATGATCAAGGCAGCCGAGAGTTCACCGATGCACAGGCTTTCTTTTGCAAAACGATTGGTTGTTGGACTTTGGTTGGCGTGGGAGAAGGTCTTCCAATTTCTATTCCGCTTAAAGACGGTTTCTCCAGAGAATCCGTTTTTGCATTACCGCTTACGGAAATATCAAGGACAGTCGTTGATGATGGAGAACGGTGCATTCTTGAATAAAGGCGATAAGGTAATCGAGATTCATATCGATAACCGACAGCTGTTCGAGATAGGTATACACTCCCGTTCAACAGCGCAGCTGGCGATTCGTATGATCCGCCGGATGAATCAGGATTTGCCCCTGCTGGCAGACCGGATTGCTGCTGATGAGCATCTTGCGAGAGCAAAGGCGCTCTATGGAGTGAGTATGCTTAATCGGGGACCGGAGAAGTTCGGTTTCACTGTACTGGATCTTCCTAGCGGTTGGTTTGCACGATCTACCAAGTTCTATCTAAGTGTTCTGATGAGTGTCATTCACCCAGCTGGGGGTGCAAGGCTTAAAGAACGCAGCGAGGTTCTCATACCTAAGATGATTTTGATGCCGATCTCAGAGCTTTTGCTTCGCTCGGAGAAAAAGTTTCCTACGGGTAGTCAAGTGAAGAAACGTCGGGAAGAGGATTATTCGGTAAAAGTTGTACATGAAGCTGAGCTTCCTAGTGCAACAATTGTACATTGATTTATACAATTAAAAGCCTTCACCCCGTAGATCTACTGGAGTGAAGGCTTTTTAATTTATTTTAATCCATTGCAATTAAGGGTACTAGATCTTCAGAACCGCACCGTTGCTGGCATTCGTAACCATTTTGGAGTAACGGGCAAGATAGCCAGTTTTTACTTTAGGTTCAAAGCCTTTCCAACCTGAGCGACGAACAGCCAATATTTCCTCGTCAACTAGCAATTCGATCTTACGGTTATTCAGATCCAGCTCAATGATATCGCCGTCTTCAACAAAAGCGATCGGTCCGCCTTCAGCGGCTTCAGGTGAGATGTGTCCGATACTGATTCCGCGGGATGCTCCCGAGAAACGACCGTCAGTGATTAGACCGACTTTTGCACCAAGTCCCATTCCGACGATTTGCGAGGTTGGAGCCAGCATTTCCGGCATGCCCGGTCCACCCTTTGGACCTTCATAACGGATAACAACAACATGTCCTTCTTTAACTTTGCCATTAGCGATACCTTCTAATGCTGTCTCTTGGGAATCAAAACAAATCGCTGGGCCTTTATGATAGCCGCCTACAGATGCGTCAACCGCTCCGACTTTGATAATGGAGCCTTCTGGAGCAAGGTTACCGTAAAGTACAGATAGACCGCCAATCTCAGAATAAGGGTTGTCTAACGTATGAATTACATTGGTATCCTGAATTTCATGTCCCGTAACGTTCTCGGCAAGTGTTTTGCCGGTAACTGTCATGCAATCGCCGAATAAAGCGCCTGGTTTCTTGAGTAGTTCATTTAATACAGCACTTACTCCGCCTGCATTCTGAACATCTTCAATAAAGTAGTCGGAAGCTGGAGCCAGCTTGGACAGGTAAGGAACACGGTTTGCAACCTCATTAATGCGTTCGAGCGGATAATCGATACCAGCCTCTTGAGCAAGAGCAAGGGTATGCAGAACAGTATTGGTGGATCCGCCCATTGCCATATCAAGCGCAAAAGCGTTATCCAGGGATTCTTGGGTTACGATATCACGCGGTTTGAGATCCAGCTTAATAAGCTCCATCAACTGTGTTGCGGATTCACGCACAAATTGTCTGCGCTCTTCTGCTACAGCGAGGATGGTACCGTTACCTGGCAGGGCCAGTCCAAGTGCTTCAGCCAGACAGTTCATAGAATTTGCAGTGAACATACCCGAGCAGGAGCCGCAGGTTGGACAACCGAATTGTTCTAATTCCAGCAGCTGAGCATCGTTGATTTTACCAACCTGGTGGGCACCTACGCCTTCGAATACAGAGGTAAGCGAAAGCTTTTTACCTTTGCTGTCTACTCCGGCTTTCATCGGTCCACCACTAACAAAGATGGTTGGGATGTTGACGCGCAATGCGCCCATCATCATTCCTGGTGTAATTTTATCGCAGTTCGGGATACAGACCATACCGTCGAACCAGTGTGCGGATACTACGGTTTCCAGAGAGTCAGCGATAATCTCACGGCTTGGCAGTGAGTAACGCATACCGATATGGCCCATTGCAATGCCATCATCGACGCCGATTGTATTGAATTCAAACGGAACCCCGCCCGCTTCACGAATGGCTTCTTTAACGATCTTGCCGAACTCCTGAAGGTGTACATGTCCCGGTACGATATCAATATAGGAATTGCAGACCGCAATAAATGGCTTTCCGAAATCTTCCTCTTTTACGCCGGCCGCTCGCAGGAGACTGCGGTGCGGAGCCCGGTCAAAGCCTTTTTTAATCATGTCTGAACGCATTTTCTTGGCTGCCATAATGACATTTCCCCCCTAAATAAGTTGTGATTCAATATTGTGTCGCATTAACGCAATGCTCTATAAAGAGCTGTGTATATGCGGGTTATAGAAATAACGGGGTCCAGCCTCCTGAAGAGAAAGCGTGCGAAGCCGTTTCTATAAAATAATACAATGATGGTATTAACGGAAGCCGACTGTATAAGGAAGGCAAGCCATTGTTATTAGTGAGTTTATCACAAATGTCATCTTTTTTCTACCGCACATGTGTAATGTATTGGCATGGGATTGGGCTGGATATTCAATAAAAATCCCACTCTCAAGAGAGTGGGCAGGCAATAGATATGGGCTATAAGGAGCGGCGTAATACCGCTCGCTGCAACGTCATCATCCAGCTTACAGAGGGTTCAACTAGCGGGTGCAGCCATTGTTTGACAACAGGCTGGGCCAAAAGGATGGTCAGAGAGACAGCAGCTGTTAACAGTACAGCTGCGCCAAATGCATTTCCCAGGAAGGTATAGACTCCAGATACGACAGCCAGACGAACGATAAAACCATGTAATAGGAAAACATACAAAGTACGCCGGCCCCAGTCTGTTAAACGACTAGCTCTAAAAGGAATCCAACCGAGAAAAGCCAGAGCAGCAATGAACTGTAAACCATACATGGCTATACGGTATAACCCGGCATACCATTCCTGATGGTCAAGCTGCATATAAGTGAAGCTGCCGAATAACCAGCCTAGCGGAAGCTTAACCCCCCAATTCATCAGTATAAAAAAGAGTAGTAGGGAGGTAGCAGCAGCAGTAATTTTGATCCATTTGGTATAGATACGACTAAAAGCAGAGAACGAAAAGTGGTACCCTATTACGAAGAAAGGCAAGTATACAAAAGTACGGCTAATACTGAACCAAACTCCGTCCAACTGCAAATATCCAACGAGTATTCCCGCCAACAAAGCGAAAGTCATCTGACCGAATGGTGTCCACTTGCTCATTCCCAGCATGAGGAGACGCCAAAAGGCATGACTTGCTAAAAACCAAAGGAGCAGATAAGGAGCGAAAAAGGAATGATGAATACCGTTTACCTGAAAAAGAGTTCGGTCTAACAAAGAATAGAGGCTTTGAAATATAACATATTGAAGCCCAATTTGCATTAGAAGCTTGCGGCCAGCAGATCCATTCAGGCTTTTACGGGCGAAGTAGCCCGTAACCAGAACGAACAGGGGCATATGAAAGCTGAAAATCCACATGTACAAAGCATGCAATCCGCCCATCGTTTCAATCAAAGGCTCAATGGCATTGCTTGCAAATACAGTTGCAATAAGGATAAAACGGAGGTTCAGAAAAAACGTTTCTCCACGTGTCTCTATTGAAGTTTCCCCAATCATTTTTCCCCTCCAGTTCGTGCGAGTTACTTTAATTTTAAAATACCTTTTTTCCTTTTAATTAATTGTGAAAAAAGTCACAGTGGTAAGCGTTATCATAGCTGCGAATTGTGCCAAAACGTTGAAGGTTGTTTGAAATCCTTGATTCCACTATAATTTTGGTATTAAAGAGGAAGATAACAGGCCCTTGCATTTAGGAGAGACCCCATTGAAGAATAAGGCAGGAACAAAACGTACGATTAGCATCATAATTCTATTGGTTCTTATTGCATTTGGCTTATGGATTTGGAAATACCTAACCCCTTATCGACCTGCCGATAATGCAGAGTCTGCTATGGTTTCGGAAGGCGGGGTTATTGTTGATAAGAATGATAATTGGATCTCGTTCGAGCCTGCACTCACTACCGGACCAGCGATTATTTTTTATCCTGGCGGATTGATCGAAGCTGAGGCCTATTCGACTCTGGCTAAAAGGATAGCAGCCACGGGCCATACGGTTTACATTGCCCAGATGCCGCTCAATCTTGCCGTAACTAAAGTAGATGCCGCCGAGGAAATCATACGGGTTCATCCCAATCTTTCTTTTGTACTAGGCGGGCACTCTTTAGGGGGTGTAATGGCTTCACGATTCGCCGCAGAGCATCCGGATCAACTGGAAGGTGTGTTTTTCTTGGCATCCTATCCAGATGAGAAGGGCAGTCTGAAAGGGACTACGCTGGCTGTTTTATCCGTGCTGGGCACAGAGGATCAAGTTATTGATAAAGGCAGTTATCGGGAAGGCCGTACTTATCTGCCGGATAATACCGTTTATTATTCGGTTGATGGCGGCAATCACGCCCAGTTTGGAAGCTACGGACCCCAGAAGGGCGACGGTGAAGCAACGATTTCCGAGGATGAGCAGCAGAACCGAACTGTTCGGGCACTTCAGGACTGGCTCGGGAATTTGCGGTAATACCCAATCAGGTGAGGAAGTGACGAAGAGATGCCCTTTTTACATGTGAATAATAGATCTGTTCCTTGTAAGGGAGTCCTGTTCGACAAGGATGGAACATTGCTCGATTTCATGACGATGTGGGGAGCTTGGGCTGAACTTGTATTGTGCGGCATGGAGGATGCCCTTGCCTTGGAGGGAACTAACTTTAGCGGCAACGCATCCAAGCTGTTAGGAACAGAGCATGATGCAGAGGGCAGAGTAACCGGGTATGACCCCGGAGGCCCGCTCCCTATGGCGACTACGGAAGAGACACATGGTATTCTTGCCTGGCAGCTATATGCCGCAGGAGTTCCCTGGAACGATGCTTTAACTCGTGTAATTAATATCAGCAGTGTAGCTATGAAAGAGGTAAGGAGACGCAGGATTGCCTCTCCTTTGCCGGGTTTGCTTCCCTTCCTGCAGCAATGTACCGGAGCATCACTGAAGCTTGGTGTTGTTACTTCTGATGAATCCGGGACGACTATTGAGCATATGGAATGGCTCGGTATCACTAGCTATTTCGGGTCAGTTGTTACTAGAGACAGGGTGAACAGGGGTAAACCGGCGCCGGAAATGGTGGAGCTCGCTTGCAGGGAGTTGGGGCTGTCCCCACATGAGACCATCCTTATTGGAGATAGTAATGCAGATATGCAGATGGGCAAAGCGGCTGATCTGTGCTTAACCGTCGGTATCTCAGGGAAAGACGGCAGGGCGGAACATCTGCTTAACGCCGACACCATTATTACTGATTTTACGGAACTTTTGATTACACCTTGAATTCAGTACAGAAAGGACGCGTTATATACATGGATCAACTGCATACTCTTGTTTCATGGATTACAAGTAGCGATAATATTGTTTTTTTCGGCGGAGCAGGAACATCTACAGAGAGCGGGATTCCTGACTTCCGCTCAGCAGCTGGATTGTACCAGACTCAGCAAAATTCCCCCTACCCACCTGAAGTAATGCTTAGCCGAACCTTTTTTATGTCCTCGCCAGATATATTTTTTGACTTTTACCGCAGTAAAATGATTCATTCGGAGGCTGAACCCAACGGTTCCCACTACCTTCTATCTAAGCTTGAACAGGAGGGAAAGCTGAAATCAGTCATCACACAAAATATCGACGGCCTGCACCAGAAAGCAGGGAGCCAACGTGTACTTGAACTCCATGGATCTATCCACCGAAATCATTGTATGGGCTGCTCCCGTTATTTTGGATTAGATTCGATTATTAACAGTACAAAGACGGTACCCCGCTGCCCGGACTGCGGCGGAATCATTAAGCCGGATGTTGTTCTGTATGAGGAGGAATTAGATCACTCGGTTCTTATGGAGGCTGTGGAGGCGATATCGAACGCAGACCTGCTAATCATTGGGGGGACCTCTCTAACTGTACAACCTGCAGCGAGTTTAGTTACATATTTCCGCGGACAACATACAGTACTGCTGAATGGTGAGCCTACGCCCTATGATCATCATGCGGACCTGATCCTAACACACCGCATCGGCGAGACGATGAGCAAGGTTAAAGACATCTTATACTCGTCCTAGTCCTGCAATAAAATCATGCTTCCCGGATTACAATGTCCCCGAGTGGTTTAAAATAGGTTATATGAAATCATGCGGTTAGACAGCAGCAACAGCCCAGTTTCCCTATGTGAACCTGGGCTGTTGCTGCATAAGCAGAAATAGATGGGACCAAACCACGCTCTTTTTAGTGGACGGATTTGTCGGCATGCCGTGTGACCTTGATTCGATAAGAGGTTGGTGATTGACTGCAGAAGCGTTTGAACTGTCTGGAGAAATAAAGGGCATCCGTTAAGCCGACAGAAGCGGCAACTTGCTCCACGGATAGTTCCGGCCTCTCCCTCAGCAGCTGTCTGGACTTTTCGATACGCAGCTTCAGCAGATAGGTAACGGGTGACAAGCCCGTTTCTTGTTTGAATACCCTGGACAAATAGGCACGATTATACCCCAAGCTGTCGCACATCTGCTCAATCGAGATCGGATGGGCGTATTGGGAGGACATGAAGTGAATCATTTGCTTCACGGTGCGTTTCACCTGAGACCCTGCTCCGGGCAGACGTGAATAAATGGATAACCGTTCAGCTGCTTCTCCTATTATAAGGTAGAGAAAGCCGAGTGAAGTCAGATGGGCGCTTTCCTTGTTAGCATAGAAGGCTTCCATCATTCCACCAAGAGAAGTTGGAACCACGCTTCCTTCTGCTATGGATAAAACGGGCTGTTCAGGTGTGAATCCAGCTTGCAGTACCAGTTGGTCACTTTCCTTTCCGGTAAATGCGGCCCATCTATACTGCCAAGGATGATCTCTATCGGAAACATAACTGACAAGCTGTCCGGGGTGAATCAGAAAGCAGTCCCCCGCTCCAAGCTCATAAGTTCGATGCTCCGTGCGGAAAATTCCAGAACCGCCTTCCACGTAATGAAGGAGGTAATAATCGTAGATTTTGGGGCCGGCCTGGTGCAGCGGCAGGGTTTGACTTTTTCCGGCGAAAAGCACATGCAGATTTTGATTATCGTAGTAAACCGGATTCGAGGCAACAGAATAGGTGTGGTCGTAGTTAGGCTCCATGACGAACCCCTCTCTTCATGTAAAGTCACATTTATCCATACATTACACACATGGTTGCATTACTATTTGAAGTCTGTTTTTATTATAATATAAGCATACAAGAACAAATACTTTTTCACAAAACCGTAAGAAACGAAAGGGTGGAGTAACATTATGAGCATCGGGCAAATGAAACAAAAGTTTATTGAAAAGTACGGAGAAAGCGGACAAGAAGAACGCGTGTTTTATGCACCTGGACGGGTTAATCTCATCGGCGAACATCTGGATTATAACGGTGGTTATGTACTGCCGGCGGCATTGGAGTTCGGTACAACTTTGATTGTGAGACCGCGCAGTGACGATAAAATAAACTTTGCTTCCACAAATCTTCCTTTCGAGGCTTCCATTGATTTCAATGAAGTTGGAAATGAGAAAAGCAACGAATGGATCGACTACCCAATTGGGGTAATGGTGGAATTGAAGAAGAAGGATACTCCAGTTTCCAAAGGTTATGATCTGCTGTTCCATGGCGATATCCCGAATGGTTCAGGTTTGTCCTCTTCCGCTTCCCTTGAGGTAGTAACCGCATATGCGTTCCTGACTTTGGAAGGCGGGGATACGGATACGGTTGAAATAGCTCTCTTATCCCAGCGTGCTGAGAACCAGTATGTTGGCGTAAACTCCGGTATCATGGACCAATTTGCTGTTGCCAACGGCAAACGGGACCATGCGATTTTGCTGATGTGCGACACGTTGGAATATGATCTGGTACCTTTCGTAACAGGTGCCTACAAGCTGGTTATTGGCAACACAAATAAGAAGAGAGGACTTGTGGATTCAAAATATAACGAACGCCGTCAGCAATGTGATGAGGCGCTCTCTATTTTGCAGAAAGAGATTCCTTCCTTGTCTTATCTGGCAGAGCTTACGCGTGAACAGTTCGAAGAGCATGAGGGTAAGATCGTTGACGAAACTGTCAGACGCCGCGCGCGCCATGTGGTGGAAGAGAACCAACGTGTACTCGACTCGGTCGAAGTCCTGAAGAATAATGATCTCAAGCAGTTTGGACAATATATGAATGACTCTCATGACTCGCTTCGCGATCTGTATGAAGTGAGCTGTGAAGAGCTGGATATCATGGTTGAAGAAGCCCAACGCATTCCGGGAACTCTTGGTTCACGGATGACAGGTGCAGGTTTTGGTGGATGTACGGTATCACTGGTCCATGAGGATGACATCGAACGCTTCATTTCGGAAGTTGGAGAGGCCTACACTACTAGATCTGGACTGGTCGGCGAGTTCTACGTTTGCGGTATCGGTAACGGTGTCGAAGAGCTGAAAGGAGTGAAATAAGATGGCGATTCTAGTAACGGGTGGAGCAGGTTATATTGGTTCCCATACAGTAGCTGAGCTTCTGAATCGAGGTGAGGAAGTTGTGGTCATTGACAACCTTGTAACTGGACACCGCGAAGCACTGTTGGGCGGCAAGCTTTATGAAGGCGATCTGCGCGACAAAGAACTGCTGGCAAAGCTTTTTTCCGAGAATGAAATTGATGCGGTTATCCATTTTGCTGCAAGCTCACTGGTTGGTGAAAGCATGAAGGATCCAGTGAAATACTATGACAACAATGTATACGGAACGCAATGTCTACTGGAAGCTATGCAGAAGGCCGGCGTTAACAAAATTGTATTCTCTTCTACAGCAGCTACTTACGGTGAACCTGAGAAGGTGCCTATTGAAGAGACTGACCGTACGGAACCTGCAAATGTGTACGGTGAGACTAAACTGACCATGGAACGTATGATGGCGTGGTTTGACAAAGTTCTGGACATCAAATATGTGGCCCTGCGCTACTTCAATGCGGCTGGTGCTCACGAGAGCGGTAAAATCGGTGAGGATCACCGTCCGGAAAGCCATCTGATCCCGCTGGTCCTGCAAACTGCGCTTAAACAACGGGAGAGCATCGCAGTATTCGGAGAAGATTATCCGACTGAAGATGGAACTTGTATCCGTGACTATATTCACGTTAGTGATCTGGCAGATGCACATGTTCGTGCAGTAACGTACTTGCGCAGCGGCAGTGCCAGCAGCGTCTTTAATCTTGGGAACGGTCTTGGCTTCTCCGTGAAACAGGTGATCGAAACCGCTAAGAAGGTAACCGGCCTTGAGATTCCGGTGGTTATTCAGGAGCGCCGTGCCGGAGATCCAGCCGTGCTGGTAGCTTCCTCTGCCAAAGCCCGCTCTATTCTTGGCTGGAACCCGCAGCATGCAGACTTAGAGAACATCATTCAAAGCGCTTGGAACTGGCATTCAGCGAACCCAGAAGGATACGGTAATTAATTTTAAGGAGAATCAAGATGGACAACGAGAATAAAGTAACTCCCGCCGGAGTGAAGGCATTACAAGCTATTGAACAGCTTGCACTCTTTGCTCTGCGTCAGAGATTAATTGAGCCCGCGGATCTTGACTATAGCCGTAACGTATTGCTGGAGCAATTCGGCTTCAGCGAGCCTTCTTTTGATGAGGTGGATCAAACGATATTGGAAGGTCCTCAAGCTCCGCTTGATATCTTAATTGATTATGGTTTTGAAATTGGACTGATTCCTGAGAACAGTGATACCTATCGTGATCTTCTGGATGCCAAAATCATGGGGCTGCTGATGGCCCGCCCCTCGGAGGTCAATGCTGAATTTCGCAGATTGACAGAAGAGAAGGGCATTTCAGCAGCAACAGACCAATTCTACAAGCTTAGTATTGATTCCAACTATATTCGGATGGACCGCATCTCCAAGAATGTCTACTGGCTTCAGGATTCTCCATACGGTGACATTGAAATGACGATCAATTTGTCCAAGCCTGAGAAAAGTCCTAAGGAAATCGCAATGGCGCGGTTGCTTCCTCCACCTGTATATCCAAAGTGTCAACTCTGTCGTGAAAATGTTGGTTATGCAGGTCGCATAAACCATCCTCCCCGCCAGAACCTGCGGATTATTCCGATGGCTCTTAATAATGAGAAATGGTTTTTTCAGTATTCCCCATATGTTTATTACAATGAGCACTGTATCGTATTCCATCATGACCATGTCCCGATGAAGCTCACCAAGGATACCCTGAAACGCCTGCTCGGTTTTGTGGAATCATTCCCGCATTATTTTATAGGTTCCAATGCTGATTTACCGATAGTAGGCGGCTCCATTTTGACGCATGACCACTTTCAAGGGGGGCGTCACACCTTCCCGATACAAAAAGCGCCTAAAGAAAGTACATTCACTCATGAGGCCTATCCGGGCGTTAGCATTAGTATCGTAAAATGGCCGATGTCGGTACTGCGTTTACACGGTCAGGATCCTGCGGTTCTCCTTGAATGTGGTAATTCCATTTATGAGGCTTGGAAAGGATATAGTGATCCTGAAGCAGATGTGCTGGCTTTTACTAAAGAAGTGGGTGGGGAGACAATTCCTCACAATACGGTAACACCTATTGTCCGTAGAGCAGAAGACGGCGGTTACGAAATGGATCTTGTCCTTCGTAACAATCGTACCAGTGATGAGTTCCCGGAGGGTATTTTTCACCCTCACCGGGAGATGCACCATATCAAGAAAGAGAATATCGGCTTGATCGAAGTTATGGGTCTGGCTATTTTACCTGGTCGTCTGAAGGAAGAACTCGACAGGATTGCGGGTATTCTAGCTGGAGATTCAGCTACGCTGAATGCGCTGCAGGGGGATTCTACACACGCCTTAGCCCTGCATGCAAGTTGGGTTCAAGAGCTGGTTGAACGCTTTGGTACGTCGATGGATCATGAAGAAGCTGTAAAGACCATCCAGAATGAGGTAGGCATTAAATTCACGCATATTCTAGAGCATGCTGGGGTTTACAAGCGGACCCTTGAAGGACAAGATGCTTTCCATCGTTTTGTGAAGAGCTTTGGTGCCAACTAGACACCGATAGATGGGGATGTCCCATAAGTAGGTTTTCTATGACGGGAGACAGTTCTCTTCATTCTTAAAACCACAAAAAGTGATCAAAGCAGTGATTCTCCCGTTATTGGAGGATCGCTGCTTTGCGTTTTTGGTCATTGGTGGCTTGCTTTAGCAGATTATGGGCAAGGGAAAGCCACCCGACTTCGAGGGTCACTTTTTCTATCCCTCGAAGCAGGAAGCGCCGGAATCCCCGGTTGTTCTTCAGTTGTCCAAATACACTTTCCGGTTCCGTCATCCTGCGTACAGCCAAGGCGTAACCTTCTTCACTCCGTAGAATCTCCCGAGCCTGACTCTGGTACCGCAGTCGTTCCAAACTGACGACCACTTCCCGATTTCCTGCGGCTTTGGTACATCGTTCCTTAAGAGGGCAGCCCTCGCAGCTTGGGCTGCGGAAATGACGTTTTCTGATTTCATATCCACTCTCTAACGTTTCCTTACTTTCTTTGCGGAAATGTGAATACGGTTTCGAGGACATCTTTCATCCGCTGGGAGCGGAACCGGTTGATCGTGCGAAAATCCGGGCACTGCCGTCCCGCCAACCACATGAAAGGAATGTTTTCCCGGACCGCTTTAGCGATTTGTCGGGAGGAATAGATTCGCTGGGTGTAGGCGTAAATAATGACTTTGGTAAGCATTTTGGGATGGTAACTGTCGTGGCCGCCGCCGGGATAGGCAGCGTCAAAAATGGAGTCGTCGAGCCGATTCACGGCGGCGTTAACGACACGAACGAGGTGGTGTTCTGGAATGTCTTCCTCTAAATCCATTGACAAGCAAAGTGAAATGGTTGTGTGGTAACTCCATTTCACCAAAGAGTGGTTTCTTTTTTTTGCGTTTTAAAAATATTGCAGTACATTTCCCGCTTAAACAGCGGAGAGAACGGAACGATTGCGGAAAAGCGGTAGCGGTCGCCTTGGTCTCTGGATTTTTACCGCTAAGGGAAATAAATAAAATCTGGAGAGCACAGCGATTGGAGCAACGGTCCGTTCGCGGAGTGTCCTCACAAGCATAACCGTTTATCCGACTCCAAAAACAAGGGGGGTCCCAAGCAGCCATTTCATGGCTTATGTGACACCCCCTTTGCTTTTGCCTAATTTGAATGAGGAAACCCTGAGAGATATAATAAGTTAGTGAACTAAATAAAGAATCATGGAGGGTTACACGTATGCGTAAGTTTGAATTTCACAACCCGACGAAGCTAATTTTCGGACAGGGTACATTGGAAGCACTGAATCACGAAGTACCTAAATACGGGAAAAATGTACTGCTAATGTACGGAGGAGGCAGTATCAAACGTAACGGGTTATACGATAAAGTAGTCTCACAGTTAAATTCTCTGGGCTCCGTGGTAACGGAACTCTCTGGAGTGGAGCCGAACCCGCGTCTTTCCACTGTACATAAAGGTGTGGAACTGTGTCGTGAGCATCAGATCGACTTAATACTTGCAGTAGGCGGAGGCAGCGTGCTGGATTGTGCCAAAGCGGTTGCAGTAGGGGCGAAGTATGAGGGGGACATGTGGGATTTCGTGGAGCGTAAAGCGGTTCCTCAAGATGCTCTGCCTTTAGGGACGGTACTTACTATGGCAGCGACTGGGTCTGAGATGAACAACGGCTCGGTAATTACGAATGAAGTCACTCAAGAAAAAATGGGCTGGGGCAGTATGCATTCCTTCCCGGTATTTTCTATTCTAGATCCTGAGCACACCTTTTCATTACCTCGTGACCAGACCGTGTACGGTATGGTAGATATTATGTCACACGTATTAGAGCATTATTTCCATTTGGACGGGAATACTCCGGTTCAAGACGGCTTTCTCGAGACTCTTCTGAGAACAGTCATTGACACAGCTCCTAAGCTAATTGAGGATCTGGAGAATTTCGAGCTGCGTGAGACCATTCTTTACTGCGGTACGATGGCCTTGAACGGGATGGTCAGTATGGGATTTGCCGGTGACTGGGCCACTCATAATATTGAACATGCGGTATCAGCTGTATACGATATTCCTCACGGAGGCGGCTTAGCTATCCTTTTCCCACACTGGATGAAATACAACCTAAGCGTTCAGCCTGCGCGGTTCCGTCAGTTGGCCCTGAATGTGTTTGGTATTGACCCTTCCGGTAAAGATGATGAACAGGTGGGTCTCGAAGGTATTGAAGCTTTGCGTACCTTCTGGAATTCCATAGGTGCACCAAATCGCTTGGCTGATTATGATATTGATGATTCTCAGCTTGAGAATATGGCTGATAAAGCTGTTCGTTTTGGACCGTTTGGCAATTTCCGCAAGCTTGAACATGAGGATGTTGTTCAAATTTATAAAATGTCCTTGTAATTCTATTTCGAGCAGTTTACTGCAAAGGATGCCTTTCTTCTTCGGAAGAGGCATCCTTTTTTGCTCTTTTTGAAGAAAAAACCAAGTTTGTGAAACTTAGGACATATCTAATGCGTTTATAGGAGTAAGACATTTCGTCAGAAGTAAGACAGGAGGAAACGGGTATGGAGACGCTGTATTTGGGCTGTCTGGCACTGGGTGTCATTTTTGCCGTAGTCAGCGTGTTGGTAGGGGATCTGATTGGGGATGCACTGCATGGTATGTTTCATTTTGCAGCCTTTGATTTCCTGAATCCCGCCGTTTTGGCAGGGGGAGTAACTGTATTTGGTGGTGCCGGTCTTTTGCTTACCCGTTACAGCGGACTGGAGGTCGGGGCTGTGGTGGCCTTGTCTCTACTAATTGCTGGTTCTGTTGATGTTTTGCTGTACTTGGGTTTTGTCAAACCGATGGATAAAAGTGAGATGTCAAACGGGTTCTCCATGAAAGAGCTTCCCGGAAAAATGGGGGTGATCACCGTTCCCATACCGGCGCAGGGCTTTGGAGAAATTATGGTGAAGTTTGGCGCAGGCAACAGTTTACATACCGCGTCCAGCTTTGAGCATCAGCCCCTTCCCGCTGGAATCAAGATCGTTGTGATTGATGTTATCGAAGGGGTGGCAGTTGTAACTGAATTTGAAGAGAGAAAAGGAGAGGATATTTGATGTTTGGCATTCCCGATTTTTTATTTATTCCAGCTGTGGTCGTTGCCGTTATTTTTGTTTTAGGGCTAGCATTCTGGGCCCGTTTTAGAACGGTAGGACCGGATGAAGGTATGATTGTAACGGGTTCTTTCCTGGGTACTAACCATATTTTGGATGACGGATCAGGTCGTAAAATTAAAATTGTACGCGGTGGGGGAGCTTTTATTTTACCAGTATTTCAAAAGGCAGAATTTATGTCGCTGCTATCCCATAAGCTGGATGTCACTACACCGGAGGTATATACGGAGCAAGGTGTTCCAGTTATTGCAGATGGTGTGGCCATTATTAAAGTCGGAAGTTCTACTGAAGATGTGGCTACGGCGGCTGAGCAATTCATGGGTAAACCTATAGAGTCATTAAAGAGTGAAGCTCAGGAAGTACTGGAAGGTCATCTCAGAGCTATTTTGGGTACGATGACCGTTGAGGAAGTGTATCGCAACCGTGATCGGTTCGCCCAAGAGGTTCAGGGTGTGGCTGCCCGCGATCTGAAGAAAATGGGGCTGCAGATTGTCTCCTTCACCATTAAGGATGTTCGTGATAAGCATGGATATCTTGAGGCTCTGGGTAAGCCGCGTATTGCCGCAGTGAAGAGAGATGCGGAAATCGCTGAAGCAGAGGCATTGCGTGATGCCCGGATCCAAAAGGCCGCAGCGGAGGAGCAGGGTCAGAAGGCTGAACTGTTACGTGACACTAACATTGCAGAAGCTTCCAAAGACAATCAACTGAAGGTCGCTGCCTTCAAAAGGGATCAGGATACAGCCAAGGCGGAAGCGGATCAGGCCTATTTCATTCAGGAAGCACGCGGTAAGCAAACCGTGGTTGAAGAACAAATGAAGGTGGAACTCGTTCGTAAAATGAGAGAGATCGACTTGCAGGACAGGGAAATTCAGATTCGCGAGAAGCAGTTTGACGCGGAAGTGAAGAAGAAGGCCGAAGCAGACCGTTATGCGGTTGAACAGGCGGCGGAAGCAGATAAAGCGAAAAGAATGCGTGAGGCTGATGCTCTTCAGTACAGCATTGAAACCCAAGCAAAGGCAACGTCCGCACAGAAGCGTCTAGAGGGTCAGGCTATTGCAGATGCAGAGCTCGCCAAAGGGACTGCAGATGCAGAGGTCATCAGGCTGCGAGGTTTTGCTGAAGCCGAAGCTAAAGAAAAACTGGCGGAAGCCTTCCAAAAGTTCGGTGAGGCTGCAGTTCTTGATATTATTGTAAAAATGCTGCCTGAGCTCGCAGGACAGATCGCTAAGCCTTTGGCCTCCATTGATAAATTAACAGTTGTTGATACAGGCAATGGAGAAGGTGCAGCCCGAGTAAGCAACTATGTAACCCAGCTGATGTCTACCGCTCCTGAAATGCTGAAAAACGTATCCGGTATTGACGTAGAAGAACTGATCAAAGGGTTGACCCATAAGCGGTCGGCAATATCAGAACTACCAAAGGCGGAGTGATATCTAATTTATCAAAGTATGTCTGTATCCGCTACAGACATACTTTTTTTGTATAACAAAAGCTGCCAGTACGGTTTGTACACTTCTTTTATAGAATTTCTGGTGTTATGATGAGAGCGTAAGTATAATCAATTCGTGCCACTTCGATCGACGGTTAGCGCCGGAAGTCAGGTATTCAGAAATAAAAGAGGTGTCAAAGTGAGCAGCATAACCGTGGCTAAAGTGCTAAACAACAATGTAATCATCGCCGAACATCCACAATATGCCGAAGTTGTTGTAATCGGCAAAGGTATAGGATTCAATCGCAAAATGCGTGATCGTATAGAGCTATCCTCCGTTGAGAAAATGTTTATTCTTCGGAGTCAGGAAGAGCAGGAGCAATACAAGCAACTCGTACCTCAAATTGACGAAAAGCTAATTGAGGTCGTCCAGGAAATCATTATTCACATCATGCAGCATAGCCGTGAGCCGCTGAATGAACATATCCATATTGCATTAACCGATCATATTTCTTTTGCCATTCGGCGGAATGAACAGAATATACCTATTCATAACCCTTTTCTGTATGAGACCAAAGAGATATATCCTGAAGAATATGCGATGGCTGAGTATGCGATTGGCAGGATTAACGAGGTCATGCATGTATCCATGCCTTCCGATGAGATTGGATTTGTTGCCCTGCATATTGTAAGTGCTTTGAGCAACCGTCATATTACCGAAGTGAAACAGCATTCTGTACTTATAGGTGATCTTGTAACATTGGTTGAGAACAGCCTAGACTATCGGATACCGCGAGATTCCCTTGATTATTCTCGTATGGTCACCCATTTACGATTTGTTCTGGAACGGCTGCGTCGGGGAGAAACGGTCAGAGAAATATCCTCGCTGGACGGTCTGATGAAGCGTGAATATCCAGAGATGTATACGTTGGCTTGGAAATTAACAAAGGTGATGGAACAGCGTGTCCGCATTCCCGTTTATGCCGCCGAGGTAAGCTACTTAACGGTTCATTTGCAGCGCCTTGCCCAGAAGAAAGAGGATGAGGCCGAAATGGAAGAGAACAACAGTTAATTCCACAGCACATTTTTGCTTAAAATCCTATGATTTACATATAGCCGACGATACTGAAAAAAATGCTTGCAAGTTCAAAAAAACGATGCTACACTGATCCCAGTTATTAAACAAAACAGAATATCAACGTGTAACTGATTCGATCAGGCATGAGTGATTTACAGTATTTTGGTTGTATAACCCTATCTCGGGGTAATCTAACTCTAGAGTTAGATAACAACCTGTATGCTGTATTGCTCATGCTTTTTTTGTCTTCTGTTTTGTTACGAAATCAAAAAAGGAAGTGACTTTAATGTTTAAAAAGCTATTTGGCGTTTTACAAAGAGTTGGTAAAGCGTTAATGCTTCCGGTAGCCATTCTTCCGGCAGCCGGCTTGCTACTAGGTATCGGGAATATGCTAGTTAATCCAGACTTCTTGCAGTATGTACCTGCACTTGAGAACAATACAGTTCAGGCTATTGCTAACGTATTGATGAATTCTGGACAGGTTGTATTTAATAACTTGGCGCTGCTGTTCGCAGTAGGTGTAGCCATTGGTTTGGCCGGTGGGGAAGGCGTAGCAGGCCTTGCAGCCATTATCGGTTTCCTCGTGTTAAATATTACGATGGGTACCGTTGTCGGTGTTAATGAGTATGTACTAAGCCAAGGTAACTTTGCTTATGCTAGCGTACTTGGAATTCCGACGCTGCAGACCGGGGTGTTTGGCGGTATATTAGTCGGGGTACTAGCTGCGGCAATGTACAAACGCTTCTTCAAAATCGAACTTCCGTCCTACCTGGGTTTCTTCGCGGGTAAACGTTTTGTTCCGATTATGACTGCGGTAACCTCACTAATCCTTGGTCTTGCTTTGACTCTAATCTGGCCTCCTATTCAAGAAGGCCTGAACTATGTGTCCCAAAGTATGATTGATACGAATAAAACGCTCGCGGCCTTTATCTTTGGTCTGATCGAGCGCTCACTGATTCCGTTTGGACTGCATCACATTTTCTACTCCCCGTTCTGGTATGAATTCGGAACTTACGTAGATAAAGCGGGCGACCTGGTACGAGGTGACCAACGGATCTTTATGCAGCAACTTCGTGATGGTGTGGACTTTACAGCGGGTACATTTACTACAGGTAAATATCCGTTCATGATGTTCGGTCTTCCAGCCGCTGCTCTGGCGATTTACCATGAATCCAGACCTGAAAATAAAAAGTTTGTTGGTGGTTTGATGGTATCTGCTGCCTTGACTTCTTTCCTCACAGGTATTACTGAGCCTCTCGAATTCTCCTTCTTGTTCGTGGCTCCGCTGCTATTCGCAGTGCATGCCGTTTTTGCGGGTCTGTCTTTTATGACCATGCACATACTAAATGTTAAAATCGGGATGACCTTCTCCGGGGGCTTTATCGACTATGTGCTTTTCGGAATCATTCCGAACCGCACAGCATGGTGGCTTGTTATTCCGGTAGGTCTTGTAATTGCGGTAATCTACTACTTCGGATTCCGGTTCGTTATTCGGAAATTCAATCTTAAAACACCGGGCCGTGAAGATGCTTCGGACGATGATGACAATAATCAAAACACCGCAGCTGTTTCAACCAGCGGTAATGATCTTCCAAGTAACATCTTGTCCGCTCTTGGCGGTAAGGAAAATATTACCCATCTTGATGCTTGTATTACTCGTCTTCGAGTAGAAGTTAAGGATAAAGCGGGTGTTGATAAGAACCGTCTCAAGAAGCTTGGAGCTTCCGGTGTCCTTGAGGTTGGTAATAACGTACAGGCGATCTTCGGTACACGTTCCGATACGATCAAATCTCAGATTCAGGATGTAATGAATGGTATAACACCAGTAGCTTCTTCTACACCAGTTCCTACTCCGGTGTTAGAGAAACAAGCAGGTGAAGAAGGCGTAGCGATTATGCCGGAAGATATAGTCTCGCCAGTTAATGGAGAGTTGATGGATATCACTCAAGTTCCTGATGCTGTATTCTCCCAAAAAATGACAGGCGACGGTTTTGCCTTTCTTTCCGATGACGGCAAGATTGCATCTCCTGTATATGGTAAAGTATTCAACGTATTCCCGAGCAAGCATGCTATTGGTATCATGTCTGATGGCGGCAAAGAAGTGCTCGTTCACATAGGGGTTAATACTGTGAAGCTTAAAGGTCAAGGCTTTACTGTTCTTGTCGAAGAAGGCGATCTTGTTGCTGCTGGACAACCGATTATGGAAGTGGATCTTGAATACGTGAAGGCACATGCTCCTTCAGTAATCTCTCCGGTTATTTTCTCGAATCTTCCTGAAGGTTCTTCTGTAACATTGAAGAAGCCGGGTAAGGTATCTATTGGTGACAAGGATATCATCGTAATCCAGTAAAAAGTGCAAAGGTGTTGCGCTTCCATTATAATGAAGGGAGCGCAATCACCTTAACCTAAAAGTACCTAATATGAATAGAAAGCAGGTTGAATATTATGCAAAAAACATTCAGAATTATTGACGAAGATGGAATTCACGCACGCCCAGCAACAGCTCTGGTTAACACAGCAACAAAGTTTAAGGGAACTGAGGCTTATGCAGAAGCCAAAGGTAAAAAAGTTACTTTGAAATCCATTCTAGGTGTTCTTTCATTGGGTCTTGAAGCAGGAGATACTCTTACTCTGATTACTGAAGGTTCTGAAGAAAGCGACGCTTTGAACGCACTTCAAGAAATCATGATTAAAGAAGGGCTGGGCGAGTTGAATGACTAAAATTTCAGGAATCGCGGCTTCAGCAGGGATTGCAGTAGCCCGTGCTTTTATCCTGGAGCATCCGGATTATACGATTACTAAAGCTACAATCAGCGATACGGAAGCAGAAGTGACCAAGCTGAACGATGCACTTGCAAAGTCCAAATTGGAGCTGCAAAGCATCAAAGAACGCACTTTAGCAGAGCTTGGCGAGAAAAAAGCCGAGATTTTCGAATCTCACTTGCTTATTCTCGAAGATCCGGAGCTGGTAAGCCCTGTTATTGACAAAATCCGTGATGAGTCTGTCAATGCAGACTATGCCTTGAATGAAGTAGCGGGTCAGTTTATTGAGATGTTCGAGAATATGAAGAGTGCTTATTTGCAGGAACGCGCAGCGGATATGCGTGATGTAACCAAACGTGTGTTAAATCATTTGCTAGGCATTCATTATGTGAGTCCTGCTGAAATAAGTGAAGAAGTTATTGTTATCGCTGAAGATTTGACGCCTTCTGATACAGCACAGCTTAACCGTCAATTTGTTAAAGGATTTACAACGAATATCGGAGGTCGTACTTCCCACTCGGCAATTATGGCTCGTTCGTTGGAGATTCCTGCAGTTGTAGGTACCAAGAATATTCTTTCTCAAGTAAAATCCGGCGATCTTATTATTGTCGATGGTTTAAGCGGTGAAGTACTCATTAATCCTAGTGAAGAAGTCGTTGCTGAATATAGCAAGAAACAGGAAGCTTACGATTTACAAATCGCAGAGTGGAAAAAACTCCGTGATGAACCTACGATCTCGGCAGACGGCAAGCATGTTGAGTTGGCTGCAAATATCGGCACACCTAATGATGTGAACGGTGTAATTGAGAACGGTGGGGAAGGCGTAGGCTTGTACCGTACAGAGTTCTTGTACATGGGACGCGACAAGTTACCATCCGAAGAAGTGCAATACAATGCATACCGCTCTGTTATTGAGAACATGGGTGGCAAACCGGTTGTAGTGCGTACTCTTGATATCGGTGGCGACAAGGAGCTGCCTTATCTGGACCTTCCAAAGGAAATGAATCCGTTCCTTGGTTTCCGGGCAATTCGTCTTTGTCTGGATCGTCAAGATATTTTCCGCACACAGCTGCGTGCTTTGCTGAGAGCCAGTGTTCATGGGGATTTGCGTATTATGTTCCCTATGATAGCTACGCTTGGTGAATTCCGTGCTGCGCGTGACTTGATGTTGGAAGAGAAAGCTAATCTTATAGCAGAAGGCAAGGAAGTTTCTGACAACATTCAGCTCGGTATTATGGTTGAAATCCCTTCAACAGCTGTATTGGCTGATCAGTTCGCTAAGGAAGTTGATTTCTTCAGTATCGGTACCAACGATCTTATCCAATATACAATGGCTGCTGACCGTATGAATGAACGGGTATCTTACCTGTATCAGCCTTACAATCCAGCTATCCTTCGTTTGGTTAAAATTGTTATTGATGCCGCTCATGCTGAGGGCAAATGGACTGGAATGTGTGGAGAAATGGCTGGTGACGCTACAGCAATTCCATTGCTGCTGGGTCTCGGCCTGGATGAATTCAGTATGAGTGCCACATCTATATTGCCAGCACGCAGTCAAATTTCCAAGCTGTCGGCTGCCGACATGAAGGAACTAGCTGCTAAAGCATTACAAATGGGGACCGCCGAGGAAGTGGCAGAACTCGTTCAAAGCATCGGGAAGTTAACTGTAAATTAGTAAAATCTTCAATCCGTTTTAGGGCATTACACTTTTCCAACTACTTATTACCGGCTCCCTTTGGGGGTCGGTTTTTTTTGTATGTGGCTCCACAAAGTGGGGTGTTTTGCGGGGAGGGGTTTTAATATATACTTTTTTTAGATTAGATATTTTATGATAATAAGTCTTAAATGCTCATGGTCACTTACCGATATTAATATTAGGGGACAAATTCCTTTCTGTAGGAACCCAAACCTGTGAACATATTGTTACATATTATAGTAGTGAGTCCTGATAAAGTGTTTATAATTAATCCTGCTTGCAGAGCAGTGCAAGTATGAATTTAATATAAGTTGGAAATATATGGATCTATTAGCTTATCGGCTTGAAGCCGGTAGCGATGGGATGGGTGATAATAATGAAAAGCAATTATATAAATGCGGAATCCGCAATGGATAGTTATGAAGGTAAGGATCTTGGTTTGACCTATACTCCGGTAAGCAGTGTCTTTAAGGTATGGGCACCCACAGCTAAATCTGTGTCGCTGGTTCTGTATGCTACAGGTGGGAATGAAGATAATATGAGTTCTGTTTCCGGTATCGGGGACAAAGGACAACTCATTCAAATGCAGCCTTGGGTGGATGGACTTTGGCAGGTTAAGGTAAGCGAAGACTTGAGTGGAAAGTATTATATGTTCCGCGTAACTTTTGAAGAAGGTACCGTTCAGGAGGTTGCGGATCCTTATGCGACTGCAGTATCCGCGAATGGCGTAAGAACGGCTATTGTGGATTTAAAGAGTACTGATCCGGAAGGATGGACAGAGGATATAGCACCACCTTTATTACACCCGTCTGATGCCGTTCTTTATGAACTCCATGTCCGTGATTTTTCAATTCATGACAGCTCGGGAATGGTGCACAAGGGAAAATATAAAGCTTTTACCGAGACAGGGCTTAAAGATGATGCAGGAAATGCACTGGGAATCGACCATTTGGTCGAACTGGGAATAACTCATGTGCATTTAATGCCTGTTTTTGATTTTCAGACCATTGATGAAATGCTGGCTGAAGGTGATGTTAGCTCAAGCATGCCTCATTTCACGGACTATAACTGGGGTTATGATCCGCAGCATTATAATGTACCCGAAGGCTCCTACAGCACGAATCCAGCCAACCCGGTTACCCGTATTACTGAATTTAAGGAGATGGTTCAAAGTCTGCATCGTCATGGGATTTCAGTCATTATGGATGTCGTATACAACCATACCTACTCCGTGGAGAACGGTCCCTTTGATCGGTTAGTACCAGGTTATTTTTACCGCCATGACTTTAATGGCCGACTCTCAAATGGATCAGGTGTTGGTAATGAACTTGCCACAGAGCGGCCAATGGTACGCAAGTATATCAAGGATTCTTTATACCACTGGGCTAAAGAGTATCACATTGACGGATTCCGCTTTGATCTTATGGGTTTAATTGATAAGGTGACTATGCGTGAAATTACGGAAGAGCTTCGCTTGGAGGTTAATCCTAATTTGCTTATATATGGTGAGCCTTGGACGGGTGGAGATTCTCCGCTGATAACCAAAACCCTAAAGGGTGTACAACGGGGAAAAGGGTATGCTGTATTTAACGATAACTTCCGTTCTGCGATTAAAGGCGACAGCGATGGTTGGGGAAGAGGATTTGTAACGGGAGAGTACGGTAAGGAAAGCGCGATAGCGGAAGGTATTAAAGGAGCCATCCATGATTTTGCCGATTCTCCTATGGAAACCGTTAATTATGTTACCGCTCACGACAATTTGAACCTGTGGGATAAGGTCCTGGCTGTGCAGGGGAAACGTCAGGAAGCAAGGTTTCCGGATATTGAGAACGGTCAGTTGAAGGATGGCGGAAGTGTCGAGGAAGCGGTAGCCCTCGCAAACCCTTATGTAACGGTGAATGAAGAGAATATACTGGATAGTGAAACGGTTCGCCGGTCCGTCCTCGCGAATGGGATAGTGTTGACCTCGCAGGGTATACCTTTCTTACACGCTGGAGATGAATTGCTTCGCAGCAAGTTTGGAGACCACAACAGTTACCGAAGCAATGATGCTATCAATGCCTTGAGATGGAACAACAAGAAGGAATTTATGCCCGTATTCAAATATTATCAAGGCTTGCTGGACCTGCGCCGTAGCCATCCGGCATTCCGCCTGCATGGACGTCAGGAAATTGAACGCTCTCTAGATTTCATCCGCTGTGATAACGGGGTAGTAGCTTATGTACTGAAGAACAACGCAGGCAGTGACAACTGGAACAATATTGTCGTTATCTTCAACGCCAATACATGGCCCATTTCGATAGATATGCCTAACAAGTCTAAGCAATGGAATATAGTTGTAGATCATACGACCGCGGGTAAGGAGGTCTTCCGTACCGTAGAGGGCAGTGAGGTGCAGGTCGAAAGTTTGTCTATGATGGTACTGTATGACGAATGCAAGCAACCAGGCCCGCGCGCCAAAATCATTCAGGTTCACTATGATCGCCCTGATGGTGATTATCGCGGTTGGAATCTGTGGGTATGGGGAACGGGAATACAGGATGGACAATGTGATTTTCGTTCTATGGAAAACGGAAGGGCAGTAGCTATTATTGAAGCTTTGCCGGAGATGGAAACCATCGGTTATATCCTAAGGGTTAACGATTGGGAGGAAAAGGACGGCGGCGGAGATCGATTTATTGACTGTCCTCCCGGGGAAATGTTGATAAAGGTAGTGATTCATGACCGCGAAAAAGACGGCGGTGTAACAGCAGAAGATCATCTGCTGTTAACGAGCTAAACAGATAAGTAAAAGGCTGTTTCAAGGGCATCCATTTGGATGACTTGGAACAGCCTTTTTTTTCTTAAAATATAAGAAAGTATAAGTTTCCACCATACTTTGCTTATATTTCTACGAGAAACCGGTGCCGTCCCATTAAGGATGGCGCAGCCGTTTCTTCTTGATTTAGGTATTAAGTACGTCCGTTTTTCTGATTCGGGAACCCTTCGTCAATTGCCTTATTGTACAGATTAGCTTCGTTGCCCCCATGACTTTTGGATCGGTACATAGCGAGGTCGGCAGCACGCAGAAGATCGTTAATGGTTTGGCCGTGTAGCGGATACAGGGCAACCCCTATGCTTGCAGAAGTGTGAAAGCTTGAGCCTTTGTTAACCGACCATGTTTTATTGAAGAGCTGAAGCAGGCGGGCCAGCATTTCGTCTAACATTTCTGGAGATGAGAAACGATGAAGAACGACCGCAAATTCGTCGCCTCCGATGCGGAATGCCTGTCCGGCACCTTTTACAGTTAGCTGCAGTTCCCGGGAGAGCATCTGAAGAAATTCATCACCGGCTAAATGGCCGAGTGTATCGTTTAGCTGTTTGAACCTGTCACAGTCAAGTAAGGCTAGGGCTATTTCCTGACGCCGTTCTTCCGGCTGGGTGATCAGGTTCTCCATGTACATTTTGAAATGCGCCCTGTTGGGTATAGCGGTTAAATGGTCATAGAAGGCTAATTTGTGAAGCCGTTCTTCGTATTGTTTGCGTTGCGTGATTTCACGGGATACGAGCATGAATTGTGCAGGAAAGGAACGACTTCCTTTGATCGGTGAGACCCTTGTCTCCAACCATACCCACTGCCCATCCGCTCCCCTCATCCGCAGCTCAGACATTCGAGGCGTTCCTTGAACAACACTTTTTAGCTTGGCCCAGGCAATTTCCGGTTCACGGATATAATTAGAAAGCGGTTCCCCTTTTTTAGGGATATACCCGAGTGCGACAGAATGTGATGGCGAAGCGTACAGGATTAAACCGTTGGGGTCGGTCAGTACAATAAAGTCGGACATCGTTTCACCTATAAGCTGATACAATGACTGTTCCTCTAGCATTTCATTCTGCAGCACAATAATTTTTCGGCCCAAATAAATAATAACAAGGATCAGAAGAAACAGCAGAAGGGAATAAAGAGCGAACAAAGAGCTTTTCTGGTCTTTGAAATGACTGGTTACCTGCTGAGCATAGCTATCTACAAGATCCTCGGATTGATCGAGACTGGCTCGGGTTTCATTCATCTGCAGATTTACCGCAATACTGGAGAATGACTCCGGGCTATTGCTCTGCATGCGGTCAGATATCATTTTTCTACCTGCAGACGTCCATTCGGCAAAAGAGGTGTCAAAGGACGTCAACTCCGCTTTAAGTTCAGCTAGCAGTAAATCTTCTCCCTGAAACTTGGTATTGAGCCCCTTTACTGAGGAAATATTCTGAGATACTTTATCGATTCGTTCTTTTGCCTGAGTAATATTCTCTTCAAATACTTGGGCGTATTGATCGCGTTCTTTCTCGGTTGTTACTTGCCCCATAACGGAATGAAGAGCTAGGGAGGACTGATGAAGATCACGATCTGCGTTTAAAATAAGTTCTGAATTCTGATACACATCTTCGTATAAAGAACTGGAGAGCCTATTAATAGTGTGATTCAGATACAATAAAGAGGCGATACTTATAGCAACCAGAAGAACCGATATAGCAGCAAATAAAAGAATCAATCTACGAGTTACTTTGACTTCGGAAAAACCAGCCACTGTCATCCTCTCCCCGGATAAACATATTAGGAAAATCGCAGTATACAGTTGCATAAAACGTTGGAGAAGATGTGAAGAGTAGGAGAGTAAGCCTCCAGGTATATCGATCCTTTCAGTATATAGGACGTTCTACACGGAGAGCAATTACTTGACTAATAAAAATAGCTACCAATAGTAGGGAACTCCTATCGCTCTCCAAGTAGAATAGGCCCCTGTTTATCGGGCTAGAGGGCCTAATTGAACCCGCTTCCCGAAAAGGAGATACACAAGTGTAACTGTAGAGCAAAAATATAAAACGAGTTATGTATGGTCTTCTTTCATCTATTCTATTTCGAACCCTTGCAACCTATTACCCAGCTTTGTAACAAACGATACAGTCTTTTGTTCTAAATTATGAATTATAAGATATAAACTTTCCTTTTTTCATGGGACATGTACATTATATCGATAATTTGTGTAAGAATAGGGATCCATTCCCATGGACTATCGAACTTTTGACCTAGCTTGCCAAAGCAACTTATTTTGCATATAATAAATAAACATATCTTCTTCTAATTAAGAAGGTAATTGATTTGAAATTATTATAAATGCAATGATGGAGAAGAGTAAGCAGCGCCTGACTTACAGGGAGGAAACGCCAGTGATTGAGAGCGTTTCTACGAAACAGAGCTGCCCAAGTTCACTCCGGAGCAGTTCCCTGAAATCTACAGTAGGGGTTCACCGGCTGCAGACCGTTATATCTGTGTAGAGTGAGACGGATCATCTTGTCGTGCCGCAGAGGACTAGAATCTCTGATGCAGGATCAGGATATGCTGTCTAACAAGGGTGGTACCACGGTCTTTTCGTCCCTTTACCGGGAGGAAAGGCCTTTTTTTGTTTTTAACAATGATTTGAAGGGGGCTCTACACGGCCATGAAACAAAAATTGGAAGCATTAAAAATTGAGGCGTTAGCTAAGCTGCAGGAGGTTGCGGATCCGCAGGCTCTGAATGATCTACGTGTTAAATACCTAGGTAAAAAGGGTGAACTCACTGAGGTACTGCGCGGTATGGGAGGTCTTTCTGCGGAAGAGCGTCCGGTTATCGGCCAGGTTGTGAATGATGTGCGTGGTGCGATTGAAGAGATTATTACTGCTAAGCAGGAGGCATTTCAGCAGCAGGAGACCCAAAACCGTCTGCAGGCCGAAAAGGTAGATGTAACATTGCCGGGTCGCAGTATGGCCCAGGGAGGTATTCATCCTCTTACTCGGGTGGTTCAAGAAATTGAGGATATCTTCATTGGTATGGGTTATCGTGTAGCGGAAGGTCCAGAGGTAGAAACCGATTACTATAACTTCGAGGCGCTTAACCTGCCCAAAAACCATCCGGCCCGTGATATGCAGGATTCCTTTTACTTAACGGATGATCTGCTCATGCGTACCCAAACCTCCCCTGTGCAGATTCGAACCATGCAGGGCATGAAGGGTGAAGCTCCTGTTAAAATCATCTGCCCTGGCAAGGTGTTCCGCCGTGATGATGATGATGCTACCCATTCCTTCCAGTTCCATCAAGTCGAAGGTCTAGTCATTGGCCGCAACATTCGGATGAGTGATCTTAAAGGCACCCTGCAGCAGTTCGTGCAGGAGATGTTCGGTCCCCATACAGGAATCCGTCTTCGTCCTAGCTTCTTCCCTTTCACTGAACCTAGCGTAGAGGTTGATGTAAGCTGCTTCAAGTGTGGTGGTGATGGCTGTAGACTGTGTAAGCAAACAGGCTGGTTGGAAATTCTCGGTGCAGGCATGGTTCATCCAAAGGTACTGGAGATGGGTGGATACGATCCTGCCGAGTTCAGCGGTTTCGCCTTCGGTATGGGTGTGGAACGTATAGCAATGTTGAAATACGGAATCGACGATATCCGTAATTTCTACAATAACGATATGAGTTTTGTAAAGCAGTTCAAGGGCGTTTAGATTTTTGGTGGGTGAAATTAAAACTGTTAAAAAAAGGACCGTAGAGAAATTTTGGAACTGGAGAAACGCAGTGGTCGCCCGAAAGCTTTCCGTAGGAAAGCTCGCATCGAAAGCATAAGCTATCCTCGGATTTCTACCGCGAGAAGCGGTTCAATCAGGAAATCAGAGGATAACAGCGATCGGAAGTCCAAACATTTCTTGTAGGTCCCATAATTAACAGGACTTTTTTAACCGGCAAGTAGATAAATACATCTGAAACAAAAGGGAAGTGAGCGGACATGAAAGTATCAACCGGGTGGTTGGCTGATTATATAACGTTAGAGGGTGTTGCCGCTGAAGTGCTGGCGGATAAGATTACAGCTGCGGGTATTGAAATTGATGGCGTGGAGCGCCGCAATAAGGGAATTACCGGCATAGTAGTTGGCTATGTAAAGTCCAAGGAAAAACATCCAGATGCAGACAAGCTGAATGTATGTATAGTAGATGCCGGACAGGATGAGGACTTGCAGATTGTGTGCGGTGCTAAGAACGTAGAAGCGGGCCAAAAGGTTCCGGTAGCACTTGTAGGAGCAAAACTGCCAGGTCTGGATATTAAGAAAGCGAAGCTGCGGGGGGTTTTGTCCCAAGGGATGATTTGCTCGGCGAAGGAATTAGGCATGAATGACAAGTTGCTGCCTAAGGAGCAGCAAGAAGGAATTCTTGTTCTCCCTGAGGATACCGAGATCGGCCGGGATATTATGAAGGTTCTCGGTTTGGATGATGAGATCCTGGAATTTGATTTGACACCAAACCGTTCGGATTGCCTCAGTATGATAGGTGCTGCTTATGAGGTAAGTGCCATTCTGGGCCGTGAGCTTAGTCTGCCTGACCCTGAAGCAGAGATTGTTGAGAACATTACTAAATCCGCAGCGGATTCGATCTCCGTGAAGATTGAGGATGAAGCGTATTGCGGTCACTACGCAGTCCGTTATATAAGTGGTGTCAAACCAGCCGTATCACCTCTTTGGATTCAGAATCGATTAATGGCGGCAGGGGTTCGTCCGATTAATAACATCGTAGACATCACCAACTATGTGATGCTGGAATATGGACAGCCCTTACATGCCTTTGATGCGGATAAAATAGAAGGCGGGAACATTACTGTCCGCTTGGCGAGTCCGGATGAAGTCCTCACTACACTTGACGGTCAGGAGCGGAAGCTTGAGCCCCAAATGCTCGTTATCGCTGATGGTGTTAAGCCGGTTGCTCTTGCCGGCGTTATGGGCGGACTGAATTCAGAAGTAACGTCCGAGACGGTTAACCTGGTTCTGGAATCGGCTAAATTTGATGGGGGAACCGTACGTAAAACTTCCCGTCAATTAGGTCTTCGTTCAGAAGCATCCCTACGTTTTGAGAAGGAAGTGGACCCGCGTTCGGTCATTCCTGCTTTGAATCGTGCGGCAGCTCTTATTGCTCAGTATGCTGGCGGTAATGTATATTCCGGTATCGTTCAAGCGGGAACCGATACAGTGGAAGAGAAGGTTCTCACCTTGTCACTGGATAAGTTAAACCGTTACCTCGGTACGGAATTATCACTGCTTGAAGTGAAAACCCTTTTTGCCCGCCTGCATTTCCCATGTGGAGATGGCGTGCAAGGCCATATTGAAGTAAAAGTGCCAACAAGACGCGGCGATATTAGTTACGATGTTGATCTCATTGAAGAGATTGCCCGCTTGTACGGCTATGATAATATTCCAACAACTCCAATTGAGGGTCCAACTACTCCAGGAGCTTTGACCAAACCGCAGGCACTGCGCCGTGAACTACGTCGTCTGTTGTCGCATGGCGGTTATCAAGAGGTGCTGGGATATTCCTTTATTCAGCCAGAGCAAGGCAAGCTGTTCCCTGCTCTCTCTGAAGGCGGCCATGCGGTAAGCCTGGCTATGCCGATGAGCGAAGACCGCAGTATTCTGCGCACAAGTGTCCTGCCGCAACTGCTGGACATCGCCCAATATAATACGAACCGCCGCCAAAGTGATCTGGCGTTGTTCGAGATTGGCAATGTTTTCTTTACCGATGAAGAGCAATTAACCCGTCAACCGCGCGAACTTTCGGTACTGTCACTGCTGCTAAGCGGCAACCGTGCGGTAAAACAGTGGAATGTTGCAACGCAGCCGGTTGATTTCTTCGACCTTAAAGGTGCTTTGGAAACTGTTTTTGCCCATTTGGGACTAACGGAAGCTATAAGCTATGAAGGGGACAGCCCACAGGGTTATCACCCGGGACGCTCAGCTTCAATATATCTGAACGGAAATGAAGGCCGCGTCACGATTGGTACTATGGGGCAGATTCATCCCGAATTGCAGCGTAAACAGGATCTTGAGGATACCTATGCAGCTGAGATTTTACTTACACCACTGTATGAGGCTGCTCAGAGTCGTTTACAGTATCAGGAGCTTCCACGCTTCCCTGGTATGGAACGTGATATTGCGGTAGTTGTGGATTCAACGGTTCCGGCAGGTGAATTGTCTGCTTTAATCCGTCAACATGGAGGAAGCCTGCTTCAATCTGTTCAGGTATTCGATGTGTATACAGGCGGTAAGATGGAAACCGGCAAAAAGAGTGTCGCGTTCTCCCTTACGTACCGCCACGCCGAGCATACACTGACAGACGAGGAAGTTGGAGCAGTTCATGAACTGGTACTGGCAGCTCTTCAACAAAGTTTTGGTGCTGAATTAAGAAAGTAGCAGGAATTATGTAAAGCCGCAGCGAATCCCTTTAGAAACCGAGATTCGCTGCGGTTTTTCTGGATATAAGAAAGATTTGTTATAAGCTATATTTTTGCAAAGTGTTAGTGAATGAAGATACAATATAAGCAGGGAAACCAGCTTAGAATCCGCACACATACAAAGGAGGACACAACTGTGGCTATGGACCGGACACGTGTCGCCGTAGAGATATACGGCACTTCCTATAAACTAGTCGGAAGCAGCACTGAATATATGAAACAAGTTGCCCGTTATGTTGATGAACATATGCGGACGATCTCCAAATCTCATTCCAGATTAGATACTCCGCGTATAGCGGTGCTTGCTGCCGTACATATGGCGGAGCAAGCCTTGCAGGTACAGGATTTCAAGAATGAGCTCAACATGCTGACTGGGGAACGCAGCGAGCTGCGGGTAGAGGTCTCGCGACTATTAGAAGTGCAGCGGGAACGGCAGGAAGAGTACGAGCGGCTTGAGGCTGCCGCCAAAGAAGAAGAAGGGCGGCTCATTGCCGCTGCTGAGGAGGAGCGCAAGCAGTGTTTGCTGCTTCAGGAGCAGGAGCGCGCCGTGAACGCCGAACTGCTGCAAGAGTCTGAGCAGGCTGCCGCAGCTGCTCGTCAGAAGCTCGAAGAGGCGCTGCAAGAGCGCGATCAGGAACTGAAAGCCCTACGGGTAAGCTATGAAGCGGAGAAGGCCGCGAGCCGCGAGAGCCATCGACAGGAGCTGGCAGTTGCTGAGGCCATCCGTCTTCAGCAACTTGAAGAGTTGAAATCCGCTCATCAACAGGAACTTGAGAATATCCGTGAGACTCTTACTAAAGAGAAGACGGAAACTCTATCCATTCTGGAGCAGGAACTCTTGATTACTAAGGAATCGCTAGGTAAGGAACTCTTAGAAACACGGACATCCTTAAGTAAGGAACTGGCAGATACCAAGTCTTCGCTGAGTAAGGAACTGAGTGAAGAGCGGGAAGCGCTGCAGAAGGAGCAAACTAAGAATAAGGAGCTGCGGCAATCCCAGGGTACCCAGGAGCATAGACATAAGCAACAGGTAGTAGAACTGGAGAAGCAGCTGGGTGAGCTGCGCGGGGGAACGGGGCAGCTTCAATCAAGGCTGCGCGCTGCGGAAGCGAGTCATAAGAGTGAACGTGATGCCCGTCTAACACTGCTGGCTCAATATGAAGCGGTTATTAATCGTGAAGAACAGCTTGGAGTGGAGCTCCGCTCTGCTACAGAACTAGGAACACAGCTGAATGAAGAGCTGGAAGAGCTACGTCAGCGGTATGATCTCACTCAGAGCGAAGCCTCCTCATTGCGGAAGTCCGTGCAGGAATCCGGTGAGAGCCTTCGCCGGGTTCAAGACGAGCTTACCCGTTCGGCTGCAGATGTTGCCAGTTGGCAGGAGCTGGCAGATAAACGCATGGAGGATATCAGCGAGCTAGAGATGAATCTTCTGGAGGCCGAAGAGAAGTCTTCAATGCTGCAAAAGGAGATTATTTCCCTTCATGGGCAAGCAGATGGTTTAGTCCAGAAGCTGGAGCAGGAAAGCCAGTTGCGTACAGAAGCTGAGCATGAGCGCGAAGCCTTACGTGAGCATGGAGCGTTGGCTCAGAAGGAATTGTCAGCGCTGCGAGTTCGCTATGAGGAATTGATTGCCCAATATGATGAGGTTCTGCAAGACGGTGAACGGCTGCAGGAACGTTATCTCTTACTGGAAACAGAAGGCGAAGAAGCGGCATTGCGCCTGGAAGAGCTGTCGGAAGCGGCACGTGAAGCTGCAACTGCAGTGACTGATCAGCGAGAAGCTTTGAAGGAAGCTGAAGAATACGGGCTGGCTTGGAAACACAAGTACGATGAACTGGTTGAGCGTCAGCGTGACTGGTCGGATACAGAGCATAAGCTCCGTGAGGAGATCAACCTCTGGCAGTTGGAGGTCGAAGAGGCTGAAGGTCAGCGGGAAATTCTGGCTCGAGAGCGAAGTGAAGTGCTTGAACAGCTTGGCGAGGTTGGAGATAATTATGAGATGGTTCAGGGACAGCTTCGATTGCTGAAGGTTCAATTCGACCAGCGCCAAGTAGAACTGGAACAATTAACCCGTGAGCATCGCAGTTTACAGGCGGAATATGCCAAGCTCCAAGTTGAATATAATGAATGGATTCAACTGATCGAACAAGACAGTTGAATAACGGATGCTACACAGAAGGGCTGACCCCAGTAGGTAAAATCTACTTGGGAATCAGCCCTTCTGTTCGTTTCCCGATTACCGCCATGAAATTTTCTATTGCAACCGTTTTCAGTGGAAGGTAGGATGGTGGATGAGGTGAATGATTATGGATAAAAAGTGGCTGGCAGGTGTAGCTGCATTATTTTTAGTATTGGCGTATCTATTTATTGGCTTTGCGCATCAATCGGGTAAGATGGGTAGTATTGTTCAGGAATTGCATGGTCATCCCGGTAATTTGGGTCACCGTTATCATATTGTACTGATTGAGCAAGAACGTTATCATCCTTACTGGGAAATGGTTGAGAAGGGTGCTGAGAAGGCTGCCGAAAGGTATGGAATTGATATTGAATTTACCGGTCCGGTCCGCAACAATATGGACGAGCAGATTAATTTACTGGAAAAAGCAATTGCTGCCCGAGTAGATGCCATTATCGTCCAAGGCCTTAACGGAGAGAAATTTACTCCGGTTATAGACAAGGCCGTGCAACGCGGAATTCCTGTGGTAACCATTGATACCGATGCTCCGGCCAGCAGACGGCTGGCTTATGTAGGTACCGATAATGTGGCGGCAGGTGAAAGCTTAGGACGGCTTGTTGTGCAGACAACAGGCGGCACCGGAAAAATAGGTGTCATTATAGGGAGCGAGCTCGCAGAGAATCAGCTGCAGCGATTGAACGGGCTAAGAAATATCGTGAAGCAATACGATAATCTGGAAATTGTAGAGGTTCGCAGCTCCAATATCTCACATATGGAGGCGATTCAGCAGGCAGCGGACATGCTTCGTGTGCATCCTGAAATTAATATTATGGTCGGCACGAGTTCAACAGATGCTCTTGGCGTTCTTCAGGCGGCCAAGAGCCTGAAACGAGATTCCCTTACGATTATCGGCTTTGATAATCAGGAGGCCACGCTTGCCGCCATACTAAGAGGTGAGATTAAAGCGACTATAGCCCAGCAACCTTTTCTAATGGGTGATACAGCAGTCAGGCTGCTCAATGATCATTTTCAAGGAAAGAGCTTGCTGTCAGAATACTATACAGAGGTTAAGGTGCTGGATAAGCATAATGCCCAGGAGGGGGAAAGCCTGTGAGTATCCGCAAAAAGCTGTTAGTTTGTATTCCGTTACTCGTGCTCCTCATGAGTTCAGTCTCCTTTTTCTTATTTGAAAGTGGTAAAAATGTGCAGGAAAGCTATCATCTGATGATGAATCGAATTTTATTATACAAGGAAGTTTCTTATGAAGTTGGAGAGAATATGCGATCGATGAACCGGTTTATTATGCAGGTCGATGCGGACAGCTTTCCGGAGGTGGAAAAACACCTGACTGCTGTTCAGCAGCTGCGCCAGGAGCTCGATGGATTGGAGACCATTGGCGGAAGTGACCTTCCGTTAGTGAATTATCGTAATATTATCGATACCTTTTTAGAGCAAGTCGAGACCATGATTGGAAAGATTGATGATCAGGATTCCAATACCCTGGCAGGGGCTTACATTGAAGCGGAGAAAACCGAGCGGTTCATACGAGAGGAAGCACAAGGTTTGGTAGATATTGAGCTGGATCAGTATAAGCCGATCTATCAGGAAATTATGTCCACGACGGAGAAATTGAATAAGCTGGGCAGTCTGCTGGTTGTTACTGTCGCCGTGCTTAGTATCATTCTGGCAGTATGGCTCTCGAGCAGTATAACGGGACCGATTCGGCGCTTGGTGGCTACTGCCAAGCAAATATCCAAGGGGCGTATGGATACAAAGGCCCCCGAAAGCATTAATAATGATGAGATCAGTATCTTGTGCAGAGCTTTTAACGGAATGATCGATAATATCCAGCGTTTGATGGCCGAGAATATTTCAAGCTTAGAGAAGGATCGTCTTGTCAAAGAGCTGGAGCTTAAAATGCTGCAAAGCCAAATCAATCCGCATTTCCTGTTCAATACCCTTAACTCTATCGCCAAGCTGGCCTACATTGAGGGGGCGACTAGGACAAGCGATCTTACCGTTTCCGTATCCCGTCTATTAAGATACAACCTGCAGAAGCTGGATCAGGCCGTACCGCTGCGTGAAGAGGTGGAAAATGTAACCGAATATATCAATATTCAGAGAGCGCGCTTCCGTGATCGGATTTCATTTGTAATGGATATTGATGAAAGGGCTCTGGAGGGTATGATTCCGTGTCTTACGCTACAGCCTATATTGGAAAATGCATTCGTACATGGTATTGAGCAGATGGAGGAAGGTGCGGAGCTGAAGCTCACGATCGGATATGTTGATGAGGGTGTGGGTATTGAGATTCGGGATAACGGCGTAGGGATGAGCAAGGAAACTGTGATGCTGCTCCTGGAATCCTTCCGGGAGGAATCTCCTCGTTTTGGCGGAAAGGGTCAATCAACGGGATTGGGTACACATAATGTATTCAAAAGACTGCATTTATTTTTTGACGGGGAGCAGAGTATTGAAATCGACAGTACGGAAGGTAAAGGGACAGCTGTGTTGTTCAAGCTTCCCTATCGCGCGATTACTCAACTACATGGATAAGAAAGGGCGGTTACTATGTTCAGCTTACTTATTGCAGATGATGAAGCGTTAGAGCGTGAGGGACTGGAGTTGATGATCAGGCATATTCTTCCGGATACCTTTATTTTTCTGCACGCTGAAAATGGGCGGAAGGCTATTCAGATTACGGAGGAGGAGCGGCCCGATTTTATCTTCATGGATATTAAGATGCCCGGCATTCAGGGGTTGGAGGCTGTCAGGCAAATTTCTGCAAGGTTTCCTTCAATTAAAATTGTGATGATAACGGCTCATGATTATTTTTCTTATGCGAAGGAGAGCCTAGCACTTGGAGTTCGTGATTATCTGCTTAAGCCGGCCAGACGTGAGGAAGTACTGGACGTGTTAAAGCTGCTGATTGCTGAGAAGGAAGAAGAGAAACGTCTGCGAAACGAGCAGCTGGAGCTCCAGGAGAAGCTGTCGCAGTTGGTGCCGTTAGCCGAAAATGAGCTCTCCCTTATGCTTATGCTGGAGTCAGTGCAGGAGATGGAGCTCGAACAGCTGGCCGGGCTGTTGAATTTACGTTGGTATAAGGGGTATGCGGCAGTGCTGTCATTTGCCCGACACTCTAAGAAGGAGTGGGAGGATTTCCAGCTGGTTAAGCGGGAAATCTATGAAGCTGTTAAGCACTTCACGAAGCCGAATCTTTCCTGTCTCGCCGGGCCTATAGTGGGACATCAGATGGCTTTATTTATTCCTCTTCCACCGGGAAGGCCGGGTTATTCCCAGCGTGTCATTTCACTTGACTGGGGTGAGCGTATTCGAGGTTTTGTGGAGGAGAGGTTCCAAATATCTCTTTCTGTAGGAATCGGCTCGGTTCGTGAGGGATGGGATGGAATGAGCCGATCCTACCGGGAAGCCGTACGGGTGTGTTCGGATGATAATGAGCTGCTAAGTGTGCGTCATTACGATGACATTACCCAGAGTTCAGGCCAGACTATTATTTCTCTGGATGATGAGAAGAAGCTGCTGGATGCCCTGCTGCGGCAAAACAAACAGGAGACAGCAGAGCGCTTTGGCTCTTTATATACCATTCTGGAAGAAACGGGATCTAGTTCATTTGCAACCTTGCGCGGTGAGGTAATAGGGCTGATGCTGTTCCTTTGCCGGGGGATTCAATCCAGTGACGGAGCGGAGTTAATTACATCTCTAAGTGCTTTGGAAGATAGTGTGTCTCTTCGTAAAAGAGCGATGTCCTGGCTTGACTCTTTCATCGACGGATTGAAGGAAGAGCGGGAGCAAAGCCGTTCGCATGTGCTGCAGAGGGCTCTTCTCTATATTGATAAAAAGTATAAAGAAGATATCTCGATGGAACAAAGTGCGGAATATGTGAATCTAAGCCCGCACTATTTCAGTAAACTATTTAAGCAGCATGCGGGGGAGACCTTTATCGACTATGTGACCCGGCTGCGCATCAATGAGGCAAAGCTACTGATCATGGAGGAGCGTCTCAGTCTGAAGGAAATATGCTACGAGGTGGGATATAAGGATCCTAACTATTTCAGCAGAGTTTTCAAAAAAGCAACAGGCATTACGCCGAGTGAATATCGCCAGCACATCGAAAGACAAAGTCCTTGTTAACCGACAAGGACTTTTTTGTGTTTTATAGCCATTTTGTCCTGTGAATGATGTGTAAACGGGTTTCATTACAGAAGGCAGCAATGAAATGCAGGCTGAGAGTAAAGAAGTGCTGGGAATGAACGCTCCATAGCATTTCGACCCGTGCTAAGCTTTATTTGTAAGCGCAATCAATCATTTTAACTGGTGAAAAGGGGCGAAGAAAGAGTGAGAAAATACGGGAATATCGTTCGTTTAGGATTAGTATCTCTATTATTGGCATCATCACTTGCAGGCTGTGGAGTGGTCTCCAATGGAGATAACAAAACCAAAGAAAAAACAGCTGCCAAGGACGGAGACAAAATCGTTATCGGGATGTCCATGGATACCTTGAAAGAGGAACGCTGGCAGAAGGACCGCGATATTTTCACCGCTAAAGTGGAAGAACTGGGAGGCGAAGTGAAGGTTCTAGCTGCTAACGGAGATGATGCTACACAGCTAAGCCAAGCAGAGCAACTGATCTCACAGGGAGTAGACGTACTCGTAGTTATCGCACACAATGCGGAAGCTACAGCGCCGATCGTGGCTAAAGCGCATAAGGAAGGCATTAAGGTTATTGCTTACGACCGTTTGATTAACAATTCAGAAGTGGACTACTATATTTCTTTTGACAATGTACGTGTAGGAGAATTCCAAGCCAAAGCCGTTATTGAGCAGGCGCCAAAAGGCAACATCGTCTACATCGGTGGAGCGGATACGGACAACAATGCTCATATGTTCAAGGAAGGCGCTATGAATATTCTGAAGCCCCTTGAAGAGAAGGGTGATATCAAAATTGTATATGACCAGTTCTCCAAGGACTGGAAGCCGGAAGAGGCTCTCAAAAACATGGAGAATGCCCTCACCGCTAACAACAATGATGTCCAAGGTGTAGTTGCAGCTAACGATGGTACTGCTGGTGGTTCGATTCAAGCATTAACCGCTCAAGGGATGGCTGGTAAGATCCCGGTTTCCGGACAGGATGCAGATTTAGCCGCTGTACAGCGCATTGCAGAAGGAACACAGCTGATGACTGTATATAAACCAATTAATGCCATTGCAACAAAAGCTGCCGAGATGGCTATGGCTGCTGCAAAGGGAGAAGAGATCGCTACTGAGAAGACTGTAAATAACGGCAAGGTTGATGTGCCTTCGGTATTGCTCGATCCACTTGCAGTGAATAAGGATAATCTGGATGTTCTGTTCAAGGACGGATTCCACAAGCTGGAGGAAGTGTACAAGAACGTTCCGAAGGATCAATGGCCGAAACAATAAACCATTCAGTATGGCAGGTGCGGAACCTTTGGGTTCCGCTCTCTGCTGATTAAAGGTTAGAAAGGGGAACGGCAATGAAGCATGTATTGGAAATGGTGGACATCAGTAAAGAGTTTCCCGGTGTTAAAGCGCTGGATCATGTGAATTTTAAGGTAAAGCAGGGAGAGATTCATGCCCTTTGCGGAGAGAATGGTGCCGGAAAATCCACACTGATGAAGGTACTGAGTGGTTTATATCCAGCTGGAACATACAGCGGTGAAATTGTGATCGGCGGTGAGAGTAAACAGTTCCACAAAATAACGGATGCTGAGAAAGCCGGTATCGCCATCATTCACCAGGAGCTCGCGCTTGTCAAAGATATGACCGTGGGTGAGAATATTTTTCTGGGTGCTGAGCCGTGTAAGCGCGGAGTCATTCAATGGGATGAACTGTATCATAACGCCTCTGTGTGGTTGAAAAAGGTTGGACTGAATATTTCACCAGACGTCAAAATCGGTAATCTCGGGATTGGTCAGCAGCAGCTGGTTGAAATCGCCAAAGCACTCTCCAAACATACAAAAATCCTGATATTGGATGAACCCACAGCAGCTTTAACTGAAAGTGAAGTTTCCATTCTCATGGGGATTTTGAATCAGCTGCGCAGTGAGGGCGTCTCCTGTGTGTACATCTCGCACAAAATGCCGGAGGTTTTTGCCCTTGCAGATTCAATCACAGTACTTCGCGACGGCCGTACAGTAGCGACTCTGGATCGTAATGAAACGGATGATGATAAGGTCGTATCTTTAATGGTTGGCCGGGAATTAACGGAGCGCTATCCGCGGGTGGAGCATACACCGGGGGAAATCGTCCTGAAGGTTAGCCAATACAATGTTTGGCATCCGGAAAAGCGTAATCAGAGGATGATTCGAGATATTAATTTTTCACTGCGTAAGGGTGAGATTCTGGGCATCGCCGGACTCATGGGCGCGGGACGTACAGAGCTGGTCAGCAGCATTTTTGGAGCGTACGGAGGCAAGGCTGAGGGAGAGGTGCAGATCGAAGGGAAAACGGTAAAGATTAAATCCGTTGCTGAAGCCATCAAGGCTGGAATTGCACTAGTGACTGAAGACCGCAAACGTCAAGGACTAGTTATGGGCATGGATGTCAAACGAAATACTACGATGGCCACTATGGGCAAGGTATCGAAGCTCGGTTTTATTAATGAGAATGAAGAGATTAAATGGGGACGCCAGTATGTGCAGGATCTAAAGACGAAAACAGCTTCGCTGGAAACGTTGGTAGGCACACTTTCAGGAGGAAATCAGCAGAAGGTTGTAATCGGCAAATGGCTGATGTCTGACCCGAAAATACTGATTATGGACGAACCTACCCGAGGGATCGACGTTGGAGCGAAATACGAAATATATAATTTAATGAACCGGCTGGTGGATCAGGGGGTAGCCATTATAATGATTTCCTCAGAATTGCCGGAGGTACTGGGTATGAGTGACAGGATTCTGGTGATGTGTGAAGGGGAGTTCGTTAAGGAATTTCAATGGCGTGAAGCCACTCAGGAAAATATTATGCTAGCCGCAACGGGAGGGAAATAAGGATGCAGCTTCAAAAGGAACTTCAAGATAAAGTGGATATCCCTGTTACCAGAAAATCACTCTGGAGCAGCTTGTTTGGGAAAATGGACGTACGGGCCTATACCATGGTGGGTGCATTGGTTCTAATATGGGTGCTCTTTGGATTTCTGAACCCTACCTTTTTGACCTCTCGCAATTTATCCAATCTATTCACGCAAATGTCCGTTACTTCAATACTGGCCATAGGCATGGTGCTCGTCATCGTAGCGGGTCATATTGACCTTTCAGTAGGTTCTATCGTAGGTTTGACCGGAGGTATCGCCGCTATTCTAAGTAACTGGCTAGAGCTGCCGGCGATCGTTGTAATTCTCGGCACACTGGCTGCCGGTGCAGTACTCGGTCTGCTTCAAGGTTGGCTAGTCGCCTACAAAATGATTCCTGCCTTCATTGTCACTTTAGGCGGAATGATGGTGTTCCGCGGCGTGCTGATGGGTGTCACTGAATCCATGACGATTCCGGTGTCTGATCCTGTGCTTGCACTGTTGGGTAATGCTTATTTTGCACAAGGGTTCGGTATCATTATTGGTTTGCTGGCCGTGGGAATGCTCTTATGGACCGCTTATAATAAACGACGTTCCCGGCAGAAATATGGCTTCGAGATCGCTCCTCTTGGAGTAGATGTGATGAAGGTTTCCGCTCTTGCGTTACTTGTTGTGTCATTTGTAGTCGTAATGAACAATTATAAAGGGATTCCTTTTCCTATCATTTTCGTTATTGTTTTGGCCATCATCTTTTACATTCTAACCACGAAAACAACGTTCGGCCGTCATATCTATGCCATTGGAGGCAATATTGAAGCAGCGCGTCTTTCCGGTATTAATATTAAAAAGAAAACGATGCTTATCTTTGTACTCAGCGGATTGTTGGCCTCTATTGCGTCTATCGTACTGACCTCCCGCTTGGCATCTGCAACGATCACAGCAGGAAACATGGCGGAAATGGATGCGATTGCTGCCTGTGTAATCGGCGGAACTTCGTTAATGGGTGGGGCAGGTACCGTAATAGGCGCTCTTATAGGAGCACTGGTTATGACCTCACTTGATAACGGGATGTCTCTGATGGGGCTGGAATCGTTCTGGCAGTATGTAGTTAAAGGCTCCATTCTTGTAATCGCTGTTTGGCTGGACATCTCCAACCGCAGCAAAGGTGTAAAGTAAGGTCCGAAAAAAGTTGATTCTTGCTAGAAACTTTATGTGTAGGGAACCTAGGCTGTTCTTAAGTAGATCATTCTACTGGGAGCAGCCTTTCGTATGGTTAGGTCAGCCAGAGATTACCGGTTGGCCTTTTTGCGGTTCGTCTTACTGCTCGCTCCTTAACACATTAATCTCTGCAGGAAGCTGACATCTCTTCCTGTACTTTGTACAACATTTCAGCTCGTGCCGCCTCAAACTGATGCACATTCCTGCACTTTGTACAACATTTCAGCTCGTGCCGCCTCAAAGTGACCCCGAATCCTGTACTTTATGCAGGATTTCAGCACGTTTCGGAGGTAGTAAGTGAAATAGATGTATTTTATACACTTATTTCTAGCTTTTGGCGCTCGGATGTATGGATAGATGTACTTTGTGCAACTAAAAACACGAATATGCCGGATAAACCCCGGAATACCCAAAAATAAGTGTATAAAGTGCAATTAAACACCCTAAAGTGTGCTAAGGGAGAAGTATAAGTGTACGTTGTGCAACTATATATATTGAAACCCATGTAGGTAGACGATTTGCCGTATTTGTCGCGGATACACGAGGAGATACTTCTACTCTTACACAAACTTCTTGACGCTACCTCGTGCCGCCTCGTTATTACTCACCAATGATGTTGAAGTTGGCGGAATAAGAAAAGGGGTGTCCCGGTAGCCATTTGCATGGCATTGGAACATCCCCTCTGAGAGACTAGGTAACCTTAGTCCACGATTATTTTAGCGATCATATTACTATGCCCAGAACCGCACATAATGGAACAGCTCATCTCGAAAGTACCTGCTTCTTCAGGTACGATAACTTGGGAGGAGTTCTCCCGGTTCAGCGTAAGATTGAATTCGGGGATGAGGATGCCGTGATTGCCGCTCTCATTCTCAAAAACAATTTTGACAGGAACCCCTTTTTTTAAATGGTATTCTTTAGAATCAAAGCTGTAGTTGGTTGCCTTAATCACCAATTCCTCTTGCGGTGCAACTCCAGTATCCGTAATGCCGCTGTTGCTACCGGAGGCTTCTTTATTAGTGGTGTTGTTACCGCAGGCAGCGAGAATAAGAATGAATAAAATAGATAATAGCAGAGCAAGTTTTCTTTGCATCTTCATACTCCCTCCCAATTTGACGATATTAATATTACAGGGCTTGTGACAATTCAGATAACACTATACCAAAAAAATGTGACATATGTTCTAGCAGTTATGAATTATTGGTGAACGTGTAAAACTCATGTTTCCAACCTTTGTCGAAATTTGCAAAAAAATGATGCAAAAAACCTTCAATTTATTTATAATGAAGGCTAATATATTACAGGTATGAAGTAGGGGATCTCACATCAAACTCACTAATAATACATTGAACACGGGGTTATGGAATCGTAGAATACTGAACGGATATTGGATAATTGTATTCTCCCTCCTGGTTTCCCAGGTGCTTTTTGTGCTTAATGCAGAACACCTTAATATCAAGAGCAAGATAGGCTCTGACAAAGAATACCTCTTTATAGGATGTAACTTGCTGATTGTCGCCTTCATTTCTGGATCAGAATTATGGCTGCGTACCCGCCAACAATACCATAAGCAGATCGTGGTAGGCTGCGGTTATATTATTTCGTACTTAATGTACTTTCTTATTGAGCCATTTGTGGATGGCGCTCAGATGCTGCTTATGATGCCGATTATTGTATCACTTGTCTATTTTGACCGTAAACTTCTTTACAGCCTTGGTTTCTTCAGTGTTGTTTTTTATGCCGGGATCTATTTCGGACTGGAGAGGGTAGTACTTCATAAACCGCTGCTTGAATTCTTGCTGGTTGAATGTGTATTCATTGTGTTTGTAATAATGACTCAGGCTGTAATTAGTCGTGCCCAGGAAGCTCAAGAACATTTGGAGCAGTTAACCAAATCGGAGCAGGGTCTGATGGTGGAGCGGGCGATATCGGATAAGCTGCTGAAAATAGATGCTCTCACAGGGCTGTATAATCATAAAACGTTTCACGAATATCTGGATTTGCTGTTGGAGCAATGTGAGAGCAATGGCCTCCGTTTACAATTGGCTCTACTGGATATTGATAATTTCAAACGTGTTAACGATACCTATGGGCATTGGGTGGGAGATCTTGTATTAAAAGAGGTGGCGACCAAGTTAGGCGGGATGATTGGGTTGAACGATTTTGCAGCCCGGTACGGCGGCGAAGAATTTGCAATCATTTTTACGGATAAAACTTTGCCGGAAGCATACTCTTACGTGGAAGAACTGCGGATGAGTATTGCGAGTATGGGGCATCCTTATGCAGGTGGAAAGCCGATTACTGTCAGCGTAGGTTTATGTAATTATGAGCCGGGTTTAGGAAAAGAGTTGATGTTCCGCAGGACAGACGATGCTCTTTACAAGGCCAAAAAAGAAGGGAAAAACACCGTAGTTACCGCACAGGCTTCGCAAGGGGAAGCGTGTTTGCTGAATATTGTCTGATCCAATATGGACGCCCCTGCTCGGATTTTCGAGCCAGGGGCGTTCATGCTGAATAAGAAGATCAACAGCTGATCTATTTTCTAGCATCAAATGGAGTTGCTACTGGCAGGAACAAATCGATGATCCCGATAACCAAAGCTGCAAGAATGGCACCAAGGATAGAGACACTAACTCCGCTTACTACAAATTGGGCTACCCAGATTACCAGGGCACTAACCAGAAAGCCCACAATGCCACGGCCAAAGGGTGTTGCTTTTGAACCGAAGATTCCCTCAATCACCCAGCCCAGAAGAGCAATAACCAGGGCTAGAATAAGGGCGCTGCCGAAACCCCCGATTGTAAACTGGGGAACAATCCAGCCTACAACGACTAGAACAATCGCTGCGACGATAAAACGGACTACATGACCTAAGAACCTCAATGAACTAACCTCCTTCATATAAGCTGGGGTATATCTGCATTTATTATTGTGGCCAGAACATTCCCTTTCTATGTTGGGTAACGATACCCAAATAGCGAAATGCGGACAAATTCGGTATAATAGTCTCATCTATGAAGGGAGCTGGACAGTAATTGGACGACAAAATTTTGCATACGCTTGAATATCGCAAGATTTTAAATAAATTGTTGCAATATACGCAAACCTCGATGGGACAGGATAGAGCAGAGCAATTGAAGCCATCCGGTGATTTTGAAGGGGTAAAACGTTTGCTGCAGGCCACAGATGAAGGAACTACAGTTGACCGGTTAAAGGGGATTCCTTCCTTTAGCGGTATTAGTGATGTCGGTGGGGCGTTAAAACGGGCCTCCATTGGAGGCATGCTGGGAACAACTGAACTTCTTTCAGTTGGCAATACAATCGGCGGTGCTCGAAAAGTCAAACGTTTTATAGCCGCGATGTATGAAGACGAGAAAATTGAAATCTTATTTGCTCTCAGTGATCTGCTTTCGGAGCAAAAGTCTGTAGAGGATGCTATTCGTGCTTGTATAGATGAGAATGCAGATGTGCTTGATACAGCGAGTACGGAGCTTGCTACGATCCGCCGTGAGCTGAAGGTCGGAGAAACAAGGATACGTGAAAAGCTGGATTCAATGATACGTTCCACTTCGGTAGCTAAAATGCTGCAGGATCAGCTGGTCACCATTCGTGGAGATCGGTTTGTAATTCCCGTGAAAGCAGAATACCGTGCTCATTTTGGGGGGATTGTACACGACCAATCAGGTTCAGGTGCGACCTTGTTTATTGAGCCAGAAACGATTGTGGCAATGAATAACAAGCTTCGTGAGACACGGCTTCGCGAGGAACGGGAAATTGAGATCATTCTACACAGGCTGACGGCACTGGTAGGCGATATCGCAGAAGAAATGAAATATGATATTGATATTCTCGGAGAGCTTGATTTCATCTTTGCTAAGGCTCGTCTGGCCCGTGAGATGAAGGCTTCCCAACCGCGTATGAATGACCGTGGATACCTTAAGCTTCGCAAGGGACGGCACCCGTTGATTTCGCCGGAGCAGGTCGTTCCATTGGATGTAGAGCTTGGGAATCAATACAGTTCGATAATCGTGACGGGGCCAAATACCGGTGGTAAAACCGTTACCTTGAAGACGATTGGCCTGCTCAGCCTGATGTCTATGTCTGGTTTGTTCATACCGGCAGAGGAAGGCAGTCAAATGTGCGTTTTTGATGCTATTTATGCTGATATCGGTGATGAGCAAAGTATTGAGCAAAGTCTAAGTACCTTTTCTTCACATATGACCAATATTATTTCCATTCTAAAAAGAATGACACCCAAGAGCCTTATTTTGCTGGATGAAGTGGGTGCGGGTACCGATCCGGCGGAAGGTTCAGCGCTTGCAATTGCTATTCTGGAGCATATTCATCGAATAGAATGCCGGATGGTGGCGACCACACATTATAGCGAGCTGAAGGCTTATGCATATGAACGTAAAGGCGTTATTAATGCAAGTATGGAATTTGATGTACAAAGTCTCAGCCCTACATACAGGCTCTTAATTGGTGTCCCTGGACGAAGTAACGCTTTCGCCATCGCGGAACGATTAGGCTTGCCGGGGGCTATTCTGGATCATGCTAGGGGAGAAGTGAATGAAGAGGATATGCGCGTTGAGCATATGATTGCTTCCCTCGAAGAGAACAGGCTGGTTGCAGAGAATGAGCGGGGACGGGCAGAGGTTTTGCGTCGTGAAACTGAAGAACTGCGGAATAAGCAGCAGAAGGAAATAGAGAAGCTTGAAGGTCAGCGGGATAAAAGGCTGGAGAAGGCCGAGAAGGATGCGGCGGCCATTCTTGATAAGGCCCGGAAGGAAGCTGAGGAAATCATCAGCGATCTTCGGCGGTTGGCACTGGAAGAGGGTGCTTCAGTCAAGGAGCATAAGCTGATAGAAGTACGGCGGCGTCTGAGTGAAGCCGAGCCCAAACAGCGTAAAAAGGAAACCTCACGCAGTGCGGTTAAGCCTCCCCGCAAAATTCAGCCCGGAGACGACGTTTCCGTATACAGCCTGAATCAAAAAGGGACTGTGGTAGAGCTTAGTGGTTCCAATGAAGCTGTGGTACAGTTGGGTATTATGAAAATGAAGGTCCGGTTGGATGATTTGGAATTACTGTCTACAGCGTCCAAAGTATCCGCAGCACAACCCATGCTCCGTGCAACTACGGTGAAGAGAACCAGAGATGAGAATATCCGCAGTGAACTGGATTTGCGGGGGACTAATCTTGAGGAAGCTATAATGGCGACTGATCGTTTTATCGATGAGGCCTTTCTTGGTAATCTCGGTCAAATATCGATTATCCATGGTAAGGGAACAGGTGTCTTGCGCTCAGGTATTCAAGAGTACTTGCGGAAGCACAGATATATCAAGAGCTATCGGCTAGGGAATTATAACGAAGGCGGAGCAGGCGTGACCGTGGCAGAGCTGCAGTAGCGCTTAAACCCGGCGGAAAGAAGGGGAAGTTATGCAAGATCAAATCGATAATTTGTTGAACCACCCGCTTGGGGCTCTGCTCGGTTACTTCGCTGTGGCTATATTGGGGTTGGTTATATTTCTATCCATTTTTGAAATGGTTACAAAGTATAACTGCTGGGAAGAGATCCGCAAGGGGAACGTAGCTGTTGCTATGGCTACCGGTGGCAAAATATTCGGTATCTGCAACGTACTCCGCTTCAGCATTGACTCGGGAGCGTCCATTTATGAAACCATGAAATGGGCTGTTGCAGGCTTTATAATGCTGCTTCTTGCTTATTTTCTGTTCGAATTTCTAACGCCCGTATTTTCTATTGACGATGAAATTGCTGCGGATAATCGGGCAGTAGGACTTATAGCTATGCTAATTTCCGTATCCCTTTCTTACGTAATAGGCGCTGCTATATTCTAGGAGGATTTTTAATGAAGATTTTGACCCGTGTCCTATTTATTTCTGCCATAACATTTATAGCAGCCGGTGTTATTTATTTAACGATGAACTAAATCTAAGATAAGCAAGAAGGAGAATATGATAATGGAAACGAATGTTTGCCCTTGGTGTGATACGGAAATTGTATGGGATGAGGAGTTCGGACCGGAGGATACCTGTCCGCACTGCAACAATGAACTTAAAGGTTACCGTACGGTTAGTCTGAACAGTAATGAGCTGGAGGACGAACTGGAAGAGGAAGAAGAACCAGAAGAGGTAAGCAATGATGATGATTTGTGGGGAGCGGCCGATACAGATAGTATTGTGCCCATTTTTAACACACTTGATCAGTTCCGAGATGACCACGATTTGAGTCGTTACGAAGCAAATGTGTCGGCCATTCTTGCTGAACAGGAAGAGGCTCCTGAGTGTCCGCAGTGTCACGAACTGATGTTGCTGGCGGGTACACAGGCCTTGACCGATTTCACTCCTTCTTCACCTTCAGCATTGGGTGCACCTGTAATGAAATCTCCGTTCTCGTTGAATGTATATATCTGTCCTTCCTGCTTCCAAGTGCATCAAAGTCTGGCACCTCAGGACAGAATTCAACTCGTTCGGAATTTGAGCACACAGAACTAATACAACCTCATGGATTCCCCCGGTTTCGGGCATGTTAAACAGGAACATGTCTATATAAAGGGGGAATTCGATGAAGGCCTCACTGAAAGGCCAAGCTCTGCTATTATTGGCAGTGAATGGATTATTTGTGCTGGCAAGCGCATTGTCTGGAACTTTTTTGAATGTATACTTATGGAAAAGCCGCCAGGATTATTTCATGATCGGCTGGTTCACTTTGGCTCAGCAGTTAGCATTGGGACTTAGTTTTTGGCTTGCAGGAAAATGGGTTAAAGAACATAACAAAATGAATGCCCTACGGCTCGGAATTGCCGTATCGGGCCTTTTTTATATGCTTGTGCTATGGCTAGGCGGTAAAGCTGTATATTATATCTGGCCGCTTGGATGCCTTCTGGGCATAGCCATTGGTTTGTTTTGGCTGGCTTTTAATATTGTTTATTTTGAAATTACAGATGCCGGGAATCGTGACTATTTCAATGGCTGGATCGGTTTGCTGGGATCTTTAACAGGTATCATTGGTCCCTGGTTGTCGGGGTGGCTGATCTCCTACCTGCATGGTGAGAGGGGCTATCGCATAGTTTTTATAATCTCACTCTGTATATATGCTTGTGCTGTTGTCTTAAGTTTCTTTCTTAAAAAGCGTAAAACTGAAGGAGTTTACCGGTGGCTTGAGCCGTTGAAGCAGCTTCAGAATAAACAGAGTCATTGGCGGCCAGCCACATTGAGCCTTGTTTTTCAAGGGCTGCGTGAGGGCGTATTTTCATTTCTAATCGGATTGCTCGTATACATAGCTGCCAAGGAAGAAAGCAAGCTGGGTCAATATATGCTTATTACCTCTGCTGTATCTCTAGTCAGTTATTGGGCGGCCGGAAAATGGTTCAAGCCAAAGTTCCGCTCGGCAGGCATGCTGGTGGGGAGTATTATGCTGGTGGTTGTCATTGCCCCGCTGCTGTGGAAAGTAACCTTCGGTACCCTGCTGATTATGGGTATAGGAACCTCGCTCTTTATCCCGCTCTATATGCTTCCGATGGTATCAACCAGCTTTGATCTCATGGGCGAATCCAAAGAAAGTGTCGGGAAGCGGGTAGAGCTCGTAGTACTCCGTGAGCTTAGTTTAATGGTAGGCCGGGTTGCCGGCACCTTAATATTTATTGCTGTCCTGTCAGCAAGCGGGTCACCACGTACGATCACCTTGCTATTGCTGGGTCTTGGGGTTGCTCCGGTGGGGAGCTGGCTGTTTTTACGCAGGGTTTTGTCTCACGACAAGGAACGGGATTCCGCATGAGGTACGGGTCATATTAATAATATTTAGTACATGGGAGAATCATTTCGTGTTCAAAAGAAAACGGATTTACGGCGTACGTACAAGCATTACCATTATGGTGTGCTCTGTCGTTACGCTTGTCCTGCTTTTGCTGTATGTCATTTTCAGGAATCAGATTATTCCTCAGACTCGTCAAAATCTGGAGGATAAGGCTATAACGATCGCCAGAACGATTGCTATGATGCCATTGATATCAGATGGGTTGATTCAAGGCAGAAGCGAAGAGATACAGGCCTACACAACCAGGATTACTCGCCGCAACGATATTATGTTCGTGGTAGTGATTGATATGAACAGTATTCGTTATTCTCATCCTGATGCTTCCTATGTGGGCAAGCCCTTTGCCGGGGGAGGGCAAGATATCGCCTTGCACGGAGAAGAGAGTGTCTCCGAAGGTGAGGGTACCCTCGGAAAATCAATCCGTGCTTTTGTGCCCGTATACGATGGAAGAGGTCATCAGGTGGGTATAGTTGTAGTTGGACTTTCTTTAGAAAAGGTACACCGCATAATTTCACGCAATGAATGGACAATTATCGCTATCTTGTTATCAGGGGCACTACTTGGTGCACTTGGCGCCATGGTGTTGGCACGCAGAATTAAACAGATGATGCTCTGGTTGGAGCCATCAGAGATATCCAAGCTGCTTGAGGAAAGAAGTGCAATGCTTCAATCGACACGTGAAGGCATACTGGCAATTGACGACAACGCGAAAGTTACGTTAATTAACTTGGAAGCGGAACGGCTCCTTAGACAAGCCGGGATTAAAGGAGCGGCATTAAGGCAGCCTGTTAGTGAATACTGGCCGGCTCTACGGCTGGAAAATATGCTGAACTCTGGTATTGCGAAGCTAGACGAGGAGATTGATCTCAACGGAACCACATTGCTGGCAAATAGTCTCCCTATTTGGGTGAATGGTGCTATTGTTGGCGCTATTGTTACTTTTCGGGACAAGACTGAGATTTCCCATCTTGCGGAACGATTATCCGGGGTATCCCTTTATGCGGAAGCCTTGAGGGGTCAAGCCCATGAATTTATGAACAAGCTGCATGTTATAATGGGCATGACCCATATGGGATTGTATGAGGAACTGCAGCACTATATTTCTGGAACGGTGAACAACTATCAGAATGAAATCGGTTCTATAACAAGACACATTAAAGATCCTGTGATGGCCGGATTTCTGCTTGGTAAATTAAGCAGAGCCCGTGAAGCGGGAATACAACTGATTCTGGCAGAGGATTGTTATTTACCCCGTGCGAAGGGTTCGGAAATTATTCACGAACTGATTACGATCGTGGGTAATCTGCTGGATAATGCTATGGATGCCTTGGAAGAAACCGATAATAAGGAAATTCATCTGGCATTTCATTACCATTCAGACCGTTTAACCTGCACCGTGATCGACAATGGCTTAGGGGTTCCTGAATACATACGTAAGGAAATCTATGAGCAAGGGTTCTCCACAAAAGGTGAAAATCGGGGAATGGGATTATATCTTGTCCAAAGAAGTGTGAACAGAATGAATGGGCATTTGACACTTCATACTACGGAAGGGCATGGGTCTGAATTTATTGTAGAAGTGCCATACATTGTAGAGGATGATGATGCCTAATGATCATAAACGTATTGATCGTAGAAGACGATCCTATGGTGGCGAAGTTTAACAAGCACTATCTTGAGCAAATCGAAGGATTTCAAAGTGTAGGGTGGGCTGCTTCAGGGGATGAGGCCAAAGAATTACTCGAAGAGCTTGAGGTGGATCTAATTCTGCTGGATGTATATATGCAAAATACGAACGGATTGCAGTTGTTGTCCTTCCTCCGTCAGCAGGCTACACCGGTTGATGCGATAGTCATTTCGGCAGCCAGCGACAACATAAGTATTCGTAAGGCCCTGCAATTCGGAGCGGTTGATTATCTTATTAAACCTTTTGAATTTTCACGTTTTGCAGCGGCGATGACTGCTTACCGAGAAAATTATCTCCTAATGAAGAGGGGGGAGAACTTTAATCAGCAAGAGCTCGATAAGCTGCTTCGGTACAGGCAAGAACCGGAAGAGGACAGTCCTGCTTTACCTAAGGGTTTGACGATAGGAACTCTCCGCAGCATTTGGTCTGTTATCACGACGTTGTCAGCGGGAGCGTTCTCCACGGATGAAATCACAGCTAAATCCCTAATCTCACGTATTTCCGTTCGTAAATATTTAGCTTTTTTGACGGAGATCGGAGTGTTGTCTATGGAAACCAGTTATGGTGCGGTAGGCAGACCGGTGTATATGTACCGGGTCACTCCTAAAGGATATGAGATGATAGAAGGTCTTATAAAATAATGAAATGAATAGCAATGAGAACAGCCCCCTTGCCTCTAGCAAGGAGGCTGTTGCTGTGAGTGGTTATTCAAGGGCAAGGCTTAGCAGAACGGACCAGTGAGAATAAATCCAACTCAGGCCGGTGTTTTCCAGCAAGAGTATCGGTTAATAATTCTGCGGCAATCATACTGTAGACGGTCCCATTGCCTCCGTAACCTTCTATAAAATAGCAATGTGGAAATTTCGGGTGAGCTCCAATGTACGGAAGTCCGTCATGGGTTGTTCCGAATACGGCACCCCAGGAGTATTCCAGTTCTACACCTTTACTCTCTGGAAAAAGCTTCTCAATCTCTGTAAGCAGCTTCTGGCCTTGGGTACGGACTCGGACTTCACGTTCCTTCGGATCGGTTAGTTCCTCATCTTTGCCCCCTGCAATAATACGTCCGTCATGAGTCGTTCTGAAATACAGATAAGGCCGGGCGGTCTCCCAGATGAAGCTTCGTTCATGCCACTTAGGAAATTCCTTTAAAGGCCGAGTCATGACAGCATATGTGTTGATCAATAAAGCTCCCCGATCTTTTTTCATTTCTTGGGTTTCATAACCCATGGCAAAAATAATCTTCTTAGCAAATATACGGCCAACCCTGGTATGGCAAATGACCCCATCATCTTTGAATTCATAACTCATAGCTTCCGTGTTCTCATAGACGCGGACTCCACGGGAAAATGCTTTATTAATAAGACTATGTACAAGACGGAATGGATTGGCTTCAGCATCACCCCGGGAATACAATGCCGCAGATTTGGAGAAGGAGTAGACGGATGTGATATTGCTCTCCTCCCAGAACTCGGTATCGAAGCCATGAGTCTTCAGATTCACGTATTCCTCCCTTAATGCAGGGACATCTTCCGGTGAGCTGGCAAAGAGAAGACTGCTTCGAGGAATGATATACGGATCGATATCCAGTTGATCCTTCAGTTTGTTAATGCCCTGTAAAGCCTTACGACATAAGTTATAAAACAGAACGCCTTGCTTCTCCCCGAAGGTATTCATACACGATGTAAGCGATTTGTCGTTGGAGATCTGGAGCACACCTGTATTGGCGTGAGTACTGCCACTGCCTACCGCTCTTTTTTCGATTAGGATCGTATCCGCTCCGTTTAGTGACAGCTGATAAGAAGCAGCGGCGCCTCCCATTCCACCTCCTACCACCAGGCAATCACAATAGGCGTCCTCTTGTAGGGATTTATATGCAGGTGGATTCGGCAATGTGTGATTCCAGGGCAGCTGCCCGCTGATTAAATTCATAAGTGGCTCTCTCCTTTGCAGCTTGTGAACTAGTATTTGCAGGTTTTTTTTCCGTCATACGTTTAATGCCCATCCCATTTCACTTCAGTTTCTGAGTTTTACTAACACATAAAATGGGGTCTTTCACGAAATACTAAACCCTGTTTGAACCACTACACAAGGAGGGATTAAAGACATGCAACAATCCACACAAATGCAGCCGCTCACCCGAAAAGAACTGGACTATATCGCTGATTCCATCTCGAATGAGGATTTGTTGATCAAACAACTAGCCGCCACTGCGGGAACGACTCAGAATCCAACAGTCCGCCAAATGTGCATGCAGCACCTTCAAAGTCATACGAACCATATGGGTACTCTAATGCAGTTAATTCAGCAACATCAGCAATATGCTCCGACACAACCTCAATAGTCTCACTAAAAATTTAAGGAGGTAATACTGTGAACGCACAAAACGGAACAGCATTTATGCCCGATGAGGATTTGCTAAATACAATTTTGGCAGACTTAAAGCGGACAGTTAAGGAATATACGACAGCTGCCACAGAATCTAATTGCCCGTCTGTACGACAAGCCTTTAATGAACTTACCATGGATACGCTACGGCTCCAAGGTGATCTTTACACTCAAATGGGCCAAATGAATATGTATTCCGCACCTGCCAAGGCTTTGCGTTATGATATTGATAAGCAGCTTCAATCTGCACATCAAACCCAGCAAAAAAACCAACAATTCGTGCAGCAAAAAGCAAGCGGAACAGAGCAATATGCTCAGGCTCCGAATGTACCCGTACATCAGCCTAACGTGACAACTTCTTATTTGATGTAACCCTTCAGGATTTTGATAGAACCGCCTATTCAGACCGGATGATCCGGAGAATAGGCGGTTTTTGCTGTAGGATTTATTTTGAAATGATACTAAAAGCGTATCTTCTTGTTTGCAGAGATGCTATTTTCATGTCATATTAGTATTAAATCTTTTCGCGGGCGGCGCAGCTAATTTGCGTTACGTCAGATGCGAACTATCCCGGAGGGAAGGCATGAAAGATATGGATGAGTTAAAGAGGAAAGTGCTGGAACTGCTCAAGGAGGACGCGAGAAGCTCAACCGAGCTAATGGCTACGCTGCTGGGAGCGGACGAAGAAGATGTGAAGATGGTCATAGAACAAATGGAAAAAGAACATGTAATTGTCAAATATGCCACAGTTGTCAACTGGGACAAGGTGGATGATGAAAGAGTAACTGCATTAATTGAAGTGCAGATTACCCCTGAAAGAGGCCGCGGTTTTGAAGGTATAGCCGAGCGGATATATCTGTACCCGCAAGTCAAATCCGTCTATCTGATGTCCGGCGCTTACGATCTGCTGGTAGAAGTAGAGGGACGAAATCTGAGGGAAGTGGCTAATTTTGTATCCGAGAAGCTCTCACCAATTGATGCGGTATTATCTACTAAAACAAATTTCACACTTAAAAAATACAAACAAGACGGGATCATTTTCGAGGAGCACCAAGAAGACAACCGCCTGATGATCTCTCCGTAAAGGAAGTTAGAATATGATCACGAATAAAACGCAGCTTGCCGCAAAGAGTGATAAATCGATGAATTCTTATTTAGCCCCGTTGGTACAACAAATTCAGCCATCGGGTATCCGCAAGTTTTTTGATCTGGCGGCAGGCAGCAAGGATATCATTTCATTGGGTGTAGGGGAGCCTGATTTCAAGACACCTTGGCACGTTAGGGAAGCATGCGTCTATTCATTGGAAAGAGGGTTTACGGGGTACACCTCCAATGCAGGCATGCCCGAACTAAGGGAAGGTATTGCCAACTATCTGCACTCCCGCTTCGCTGTGGATTACAACCCTGTGGATCAGATTATTGCAACGGTAGGCGGCAGTGAGGCTATTGATTTGGCTTTACGTGCACTTATCGCACCGGGGGATGAGATTCTGATTCCTGAACCCTGCTATATTTCATATTCTCCTATTACGGCTATTGGCGGAGGAATTCCGGTCGGCATTGAGACATTTGGTGCGGATAACTTCAAGCTTACTGCAGAGGGGCTGGAGGCCAAGATTACACCTCGTTCCAAAATCCTGATCCTCTGTTACCCGAGCAACCCTACTGGAGCCATTATGACACGGGCGGATTGGGAGCCGATTGCTAAGGTAGTTGAAAAGCATGATCTAATCGTTATATCTGATGAGATCTACGCGGAGTTAACGTACGGCAGTAACCATGTGAGCTTCGCTTCCTTACCAGGAATGAAGGACCGAACGATTCTTGTCAGTGGCTTCTCTAAGGCTTTTGCTATGACGGGCTGGCGTATGGGATATGCCTGCGGTCATCCGGATTTGATCTCCGCCATGCTTAAAATTCATCAGTATACAGTCATGTGTGCACCATCCATGGGTCAAGTAGCAGCGTTGGAGGCATTGACCAATGGCATGGAGGAAAAAGACCGAATGGCGGATTCTTATAACCAGCGGCGTCGATTGATTGTCAAGGGACTAAGGGATGCCGGGCTGGAATGTCATGAGCCGCAAGGGGCATTTTATGCTTTTCCGAGTATTCAGGCAACCGGATTAAGCTCCGATGAATTTGCCCAGCGTTTGCTGCGTGAGTATAAGGTAGCGGCTGTACCAGGAAGTGTGTTCGGACTGGGCGGTGAAGGCTATTTACGCTGCTCCTACGCTACTTCGGTATCACAACTGAATGAAGCGGTTGAACGTATCGGTGCTTTCGTAAGGCAGCTGGAACAAGAAAGAATATAATAACGAAAATAGTACTATAGCAAATCTCCTAACTTCATGGTATTATTTTACTTTGGAAGTAATAATGCCCTTTATAGGGTTGTTTTACTCTGGGAACTATGCGTTTATCTGGAAGCTGGATTTATTCTGATGTATTCTATGATACTCGCTTATAATAATACTTTTAGGAGGGATGATTGTGCTTATTGCCGATTATTACTTACCTTCCTATGGTGGGGAATTTTTCTCTGGAAGCGGGAAACGAACCTCCAAGGGCGATGCATCTGAGCGCAGACTCTCTCTGGAAGATGAAATTCGGATACTTCGCCATAAGATGGAGCAGCTTTTTTTGCAGGAGAAGTCACTCACCTCGGATAATGTAATTGAAATCAGCAGTTTACTGGATCTAAAGATAAATGAATATATGAAAGAGGGCCCGCGCAGGAACTAGCTGCCGGTGCTTAATAGAGGACCCTAAGGGGTTCTCTTTTTTATGATTTTGTATCAAAGGTGGGTAGAAAAAGACCTATAGGATAAATTGGCAGTTGTAGAGCCGGTTCAAACAGAGGTCTGTAGTTGCCTTCTTCCTATAAGAAGGATTAAACTATTATTATATGTTTTTTTAGGATTAAGGGGGAAGAACGGTGACAGGAAAGCGGAAGGGCGGTATTATTGCTGCACTCCTCGTATTGATGACCTTGATTTCAGGTTGTGGAGGCAGTGATGAGAACACGGTTACAATATTTATGATGGATAAAGCCGGAAGTCCGAGTACCATCGGCGAGACTATGGAAAAGGGCCTGAAGGACAAGCTGGGACCCGACCTTAAAGTGGAGTTCAATGTGATGGGCATATACAACATACAGAAACTAATGGTGGAGTATGCAGCTGGAGCGAATGACATTATGATTTTGTCTAAAGAGGACGCTGTTATTTACGGTGCAAATGGTGCGAACCTACCGTTGGAAGCTTATTTCTCACCTGATGATTACCCTGAGGGTGTCTTTGAAGGCGGAATTTCAGTTGAGGGCGAGGATGACCTTAGACAGGAAAAACACTTATATGCGATTCCTGCCTCCAAGCTGAAAATGTTCAAGGATACGGGCTACGCGCCTGAAGAATTGTTTGTTACGGTTGCGGTTTCCACGGATAACATGGATCAAAGTGTAAAGGCAATAAAGGCAATGATGGAATAGAGATAAATTCCTTAAGTCCTTAGAGGAGGATATGACCATGGCTATTTATACACGTACTGGAGATAAAGGTGAGACCTCTGTTATTGGAGGCCGAGTAGGTAAGGATGATGTCCGCATAGAAGCCTATGGGACGATTGACGAGCTGAACTGCTTTGTGGGGCAAGCCCGAAGCTTAATGGAAGACGAGAATCTGGCAGATGTTCGGGAACAACTGCTGGAAATTCAGCATGAGTTGTTTGATTGCGGTGCCGATCTGGCATACGTGGAGATTAGCGAGACTAAGTATAAAGTTAAAAGTGAAATGGCTGAGAGGCTCGAAGGCTGGATCGACAGTCTTGAGGAAGAGAATCCGAAGATTGAACGTTTTATCCTGCCAGGAGGAAACCAACTGTCCTCCATCCTGCATATCTGCCGTACGGTCTGCCGCAGAGCGGAGCGGCGTGCAGTGACATTGGGACGTAGTGTGGATGTTAATCCGGAAGTGGTTACTTATCTTAATCGCTTGTCGGATTACTTCTTCTCACTTGCTCGGGCGGCTAATCATCGTACAGGAATCGCAGACGTGGAGTATGTGCGGAGCGCAAAGGTGTTCCGAAACTAATATGATCAGTTATTACTCGCCGCTAACTTATATCATTCCACCAGCCGAGGACGATTGGCTGCTAAAAACCATACTGCACAAACGGATGGATGTATCCCGCAAGCTGTTGTCCCGTCTCAAGCAAACAGAGCAGGGTATCACCCTAAACGGAGAGCGTGTCTATATTAGCGTACGTGTCAAAGCCGGGGATACCGTACAAATCCGTATGGAGACTGAGGAATCTGAAGATATTCTGCCCCAGCCGATTCCTTTTGATATTCTGTACGAAGATGAGCATTTGCTTGTTATTAATAAGGCAGCGGGCATTATTGTGCATCCCACACACGGGCATTATACCGATACACTTGCCAACGGAGTTGTCTACTATTGGAAGCAGAAGCAGGAGCGCTTCCGCTTCCGGCCGGTACATCGGCTTGATCAAGAAACCTCCGGTGTCATTGTGATTGCGAAGAACCCATATAGCCACCAACATATCTCTGAGCAAATGATCGCCGGCACCGTAGATAAACGTTATGCTGCTTTTGTACACGGTGTTCCTGTTGCCGCTTCGGGCGATATAAACGGGCCTATTGACCGTGACCCTGAAGAACCCCATCGGCGTATAGTGACGCCTGATGGTTATCCATCCTTAACCCGTTACAAGGTTAAGAAAACCTATGCTCACGGCTCGCGTGTCGAATTGAAGCTCGAAAGCGGTCGCACCCATCAAATTCGTGTGCATATGACCTCAATCGGCTGTCCATTGATTGGGGACGGTATGTATCGCCACGAGCTGTACGGATTGTCGGAGCTAACCCCTGCTCAAGCTGAGCAGTTGGAAGTTGTGGCCGTACTCGATGCAGCCATCCCCCGACAGGCGCTACATGCCGTGCGGCTGACGTTCAAGCATCCTGTGCTCCTGCGAGATATGACCTTCGAGGCTCCGCTGCCGCCCGACATGGCAGCGCTTGAGGAGAAACTGCAGCACGCCCTAGCTTGAGAATAGGTTGCTAACGGTTTGTGGTGATCTTGAGCGAAGTAGGCGAATTTGTTCTGGAGAAACGGCAGTGGTCGCCTTTATCCTCAAATTTTTACCACGAATAGTGGTTTAAATCAGGAAATTTGAGGATAACAGCGATCGGAAGAATAATTCGCTAGCGCAGCGACATTCAATCACCACCTAGAAGGAGAATCTATGAGCAAACTTACAATATACCAATATCCGAAATGCAGCACCTGCCGCAGCGCCGTAAAATGGCTGCAGGGTCAGGGTCATGAACTGCAGCTTCAACATATTGCAGAGCAGCCGCCCGGCGTCGAGGAACTGCGTATACTGGTCGCGAACAGCGGACTTGTACTGAAGAAGTTTTTTAATACAGGCGGTGACGTTTATAAGTCTCTGGACCTTAAGAACAAGCTGGCGAAACTTAATGAGCAGGAACAACTGGAACTGCTGGCGGGCAACGGCATGCTTATCAAACGTCCGATCGTCACCGATGGACACAAGGTTACCGTAGGCTTCAAGGAAGAGCAATATGCACAAGCCTGGAGTATAGTTTGACCAAAATCATAACAAGGGAGAGGTTGCACATGGCACCAGAGACATCAAGCCGGATTATGATTGTTGACGGAATGGCGCTGCTGTTCCGGGCCTTTTACGCCTCTGCTTATGGAGGATATATTCGCAAGACAAAAGCCGGATTGCCGACAAATGCGGTATACGGATTTTTACAATATTTCTTTGATGCAGTATCCACCTTTGAACCTACACACGTAGTATGCTGCTGGGATATGGGCAAGGGCACCTTCCGCACTGAAAAGTACGACGGCTACAAATCGAATCGTGTCGAGCCTCCATTGGAGCTGATACCGCAGTTTGAACTAGTGAAAGAGGTTGTAGCTGAGCTAGGTGTACCTAACGTAGGAATCGTAGGTTATGAGGCAGATGATTGTATCGGAACCTTGGCTTCCTGCTTCAGCGAGGAGTCTGAGGTATACATTTTGACCGGAGACCACGATATGCTGCAACTGGTAAATGATAAAGTTAGGGTCGTGATTATGAAGAAAGGCCGCTCTAACTATAAAGTATACGATCCGGCTGAATTGCTGGAGGAGAGAGGGTTAACCCCGCTTCAAGTCATTGACCTAAAGGGCTTCATGGGTGATACAAGCGATAATTATCCGGGAGTTAAAGGTATCGGTGAGAAAACAGCCCTTAAGCTGCTGACAGAATACGGCACAGTTGAGGGTGTTATTGAGAATCTTCATCTGCTGCCAAAAGGAGTGCGGGCAAAGATCGAGGCCGACTTGGACATGCTGCATTTGTCGCGTGAGCTTGCAGAGATCCGCTGCGATGTGCCGATTGTCTGTACGTTGACCGAATGTTTGTGGGAACTCCAGAGAGAAACTGCAACACGTAAGTTCCGGGAATTGGAGTTCGACAGCCTCATGCATTTGATTGCTGCAGTACAGGATGAACGGGGCATTGTGCAGATTGAGCTTGGGGATTTGGGTTAGGGACAGGTCTATATGGCGTACCGGGAGTCTTTGTGATTTTGGTACGCTTTTTTTTTTTACTTTTTTCAATAGTCTATCTGTTAGAAAAATGCTATTGTAAAGTGGGTTTAATAATGCGGGAAGATACTTTCCCGTCTACATACGGGAGGGGTTAAATTTTTTATGAAGCTATTGGGAGCAATTGAAGCCGGGGGAACCAAGTTTGTGTGCGGAATTGGAAAAGAGGACGGTACGATTATCGACCGGGTCAGCTTTCCCACAACAACTCCGGAGGAAACAATGGGGCAGGTATTACAATATTTTAAAGGCAAGAATGTAGAAGCTATAGGCATTGGTTCTTTCGGTCCGATTGATCCGGTTCTCGGCAGTCCTACTTATGGTTACATTACAACAACACCTAAGCCTCATTGGGGGCAGTATAATCTTGTGGGTGCTGTTGCAGAGCATTTTAACGTACCTATCGGCTTTGATACTGATGTAAACGGAGCAGCGCTTGGTGAGTATACATGGGGAGCTGCACAAGGGCTGGAGAGCTGTCTTTATATAACGGTTGGTACGGGTATCGGAGCAGGTGCTGTGGTAGGCGGCAAGCTCGTTCATGGATTGTCTCACCCTGAGATGGGCCATATTGTTGTGCGCCGTCATCCGGATGATAACTATGCGGGCTTTTGTCCTTATCACGGCGACTGTCTAGAAGGTTTGGCAGCGGGACCCGCCATTGGGGGCCGCTTTGGCAAGCCGGCAGTTGAACTGCCAATAGATCACCCTGCATGGGAAATGGAAGCCCACTATCTTGCTCATGCGCTGATGAGCTATGTATTAATTTTATCCCCGCAAAAAATAGTTATGGGCGGCGGAGTCATGAAGCAAAGCCACCTGTTCCCGCTGATTCGGACCAAGCTCCAGGAGTTGCTGCAGGGTTATGTACAGCATCCTGCCTTAAATACGGATATTAATAATTACATTGTTTCTCCGCAGCTTGGGGATAACGCTGGCTTGTCCGGTGCGATAGGTTTGGCTAAGCTGGCACTTGTCCAGGAGTAGTATAAAAAGGATTGACTGTTCGGTAATATATGGTATTGTAGGATTTAACAGTATATTAATTAATGAGGAAGCACCTCTTTCACGTTTTATCGTGAGAGAGGTGCTTCTTTTTTTTGTACTGTCTGACTAGAGAGGAAGGGATATATATGCAAATTGTATTTATGAATCGGTTGTCCAAGAATGCCAGCAGTGATCAGGAGTTGTTCGCCCAGCTCTGGATCGGAGAAGAAGAGGGGGTTTGGAGCTTAGGTTGGAAGGACTTTTCGAACGCTGAGGATACGGTTGATAACGTTTGGTATGAAGGCGGCTCTTGGAGTGAGATGCTCTGTGTGTACAGGCATGAATTGGCCGTAAAGATGGGGGAAGGATACCGCCCTTTAATCGAGGGTATCTTTCATGAGGAGGAAAGTCTTCCAAACCGGAATATCGAGCATTTGAAACTGCAATATTACAGTGAGCAGCATGGGAATGAGAAGATCTATGAGGAACTGTGTGCTTGGCGGAGGGGAAGATCTTCTAGTGAGCGGAAGGCTCCTTATATCTTGGCCAGTAATCGTTTATTAAGGCTCCTAAGTACCTTTCTGCCGCATACACCAGAGGAATTGCTGCAACTGCCCGGAGTTGGTGAAGGGAAAGCGACTCAGTATGGAGCCGATTGGCTTGCCATAACAGCAGGAGCAGGAGCACCAAGAGAGCATTTATTTCCGCTGAGCTGGGTACATAAAGAGATTGATGACGAATCCTTTGTCTCCTGGTTATATAAGCAGAAGGAGCTTAAATACAAGAAACAGTTGGAACGGTTGCGGATGCGCAGACTGCTGCTTCAAGGGATTGAATGCGGACTGGATATGGAACAGCTCAAAGAGGAATGCGGTGTCAGTCGTCGTGATCTCTTAGAGGCGGTTGAGGAACTAGAGAAAGATGGTTATTCTGTAGAGAAGCTAATTGTGCAGGAACTGGGCAGAATGCCGCAAAACGAGCAGGAAGAGGTTTGGAATGCATACGTTGAGCTTGGGGATGTTTTTCTGAAGCCTATTTTGTATAAGGTGTATGGAAATGAATTTACCGCACCGGGGGGCCTTGATCTTTATTATGAACGTCTCCGTCTAATCCGCATTCGTTTCCGGCGTGAATTTACAGATGTCTCAGCAATCGCAGCTAATTACTAATTTCATCCATAACAAAAAGACGAAGGAAAACCCTTGCCTGAGGGCTGGGACCTTCGTCTTTTACTAAATCGTTCAATATCGCTCATAGCCATTCTTTCTTGCGGAATACAACAAGCATTCCACAGCCGAGCGTTACCATGGCTCCAATTACACCGAAGTAACCATATTTCGTATGAATTTCAGGAATATTATCAAAGTTCATCCCATATATACCAGTAATAACGGTCAGAGGCATGAAAATAGTGGTTATGGCTGTAAATACTCTCATAATTTCATTGGCACGGTTGGCGATACTGGATTGATACGCCTCACGTAAGTTGCCCATCAGGTCGCGGTACGTTTCAAAGGTTTCAGAAATTTTTACGGCATTTTCGTATATATCGCTAAAATACTTCTGCAGCTGATCATCGATCAGGCGGAGGTCTTTTTTATTAAGGGTATTGATAACTTCTTTTTGCGGTCCAAGCATCTTCTTAAGCCATAGAATTTCGCTTCGCAGACCTATAATCTCACTGAGGTGTGACTTCTTGGTGTGCATGAGGATATCCTCTTCCAGTTTCTCGATTCGCGCTTCAATCCGGTCGCCGACGGAAAAGTAGTTATCTACGACAAGGTCAATGAGCAAATACAGGAACCGGTCAGGCTCGCTAACCTCCTGCTCCCAGAGCATAGGTTTCAGGATACGCAGTTCATTAATCTTTTGTTTGGTAACGGTAATTATATAATGTCTTCCAAGAAACACATTCAGTGCTCGAAGGAATATTTCCTCATCATCAAATCGGATACTGTTTACTACGATGAAATAGTGACTTTCGTAAATTTCGATCTTCGGACGCTGATCCTCTTCACTGAGGCAATCCTCTACGGCCAGATCATGCAGATTAAAAAGAGGCTGAAGATGCTCTAAATCCTCCAAATCTGCGTCAATCCAATAAAACCCTTCCGCCGGAGCGGTCAATGCTGCTTCAATATCATCGATCTGTGTAAAAACCCCTGCATTTACCAGCCGGATTTTCATCTGATTTCACTCCTTCTGTCCCTAGTCTTCTCCAGGGGATGCTAATAATAGCACAGAAAAAAATCAGCTTGGCCGGGTCACTAAGGGGAAACAGGGCCGAATAACGTTCCAAAGGCATGAAGAAGTATTGCTCCCGCCGCCGGCAAGCTGATGTTAATCCTGTGTGGTTGTTCAGTCTGTACGCTTATCTGCGAGCTCGGGTCGCCTTCCATCTTCATCTCACCTCTTCTGTTTGTTCGGGTATGAAACACTTGTCTAGTATAACGCCGGGAAATGCCTCTTTCAAGACAAATTGTTAGGTTTTTTAGAGTACTAATGCATTGTATGGGCTTGACGAAAGTTAGGTTCATGATTTAAAGTAATTTCTAACGAAATTTAATTAAATATTGCTTAATCTTATCAAGAGCAGGTGGAGGGACTAGCCCGATGAAACCCGGCAACCGGCGTGTGAACGCACGGTGCTAATTCTTGCGGAAACTTGTGTGGCGCATGCGTCAGGCAAGGTTATTCTGGCAGATGAGAGAGGCGCATATGACTGTAAATATGACCTTTCTCTCTGTTGAGATGGGTCTTTTTGTTATACCAGGAGCCGTTTTACGGTATCCAATTTCAGCTAAGGAGTGAGAAGCTAATGCCGATTAAAATTCCCGACAGTTTACCGGCCAAAGAGGTTTTGTCCGGAGAAAATATTTTTGTAATGGACGAAAGCCAGGCCTTTCACCAGGATATACGCCCTTTGCGTATAGCTATTCTGAATTTGATGCCTACAAAAGAAACTACGGAAACACAGCTTTTGCGTTTAATCGGTAACTCACCGCTTCAAGTGGATGTAGTTCTGCTCCATCCTAGTTCCCATACCTCCAAGAACACATCGGCTGAGCATCTGGAAAGTTTTTATAAAACCTTTGATGAGATTAGCGAACGTCGTTTTGACGGCCTGATTGTCACGGGTGCCCCGGTAGAGCAGATGGAGTTCGAAGATGTCACCTATTGGGAAGAGTTAAAAAAGATTTTTGAATGGAGTAAACATAATGTTACTTCGACAATGCATATATGTTGGGCTGCACAGGCAGGATTATATCATCACTTCGGTGTTCATAAAGAAAGCCTGGATGAGAAATGCTTCGGTGTATTCCCACACACGGTTACATCCAATAACGTAAAACTGCTTCGCGGATTTGATGAATTATTTCATGTTCCCCACTCCCGGCACACAGATGTCTCCCGAGCGGATATTGAGGCTTTACCTGAATTGCAGATTCTTGCTGAATCAGAAGAGGCTGGCATCTATTTGGTGGCTACCCATGATGGCAAACAGATTTTTGTAACCGGTCATTCAGAATATGATCCCTGCTCTCTGAAGTGGGAGTATGACCGTGATGTTGCTAAAGGCCTGGAAGTGCCAATACCGAAATATTACTATCCGAAAGATGATCCGCAGCGGACACCGCCCGCAGTCTGGCGCGCCCATGCTAACTTATTGTTTGCCAATTGGCTTAATTACTATGTATATCAAGAAACTCCTTACGATATTGGTCCTATGATTTAAATGAGATGAATACTTAGAAAATTCCCAGGAGGTTTAATATAACATGGATGAGAAACTCAGAATTGAAAGTAGATTGGCTCAAATCGGTTCGCAGGAAGACCCGGCAACGGGGGCTGTAAATTTCCCAATATATCAGTCCACTGCTTTCCGCCACCCAAGACTCGGACAAAGCACCGGCTTTGACTATATCCGTACCAAGAACCCGACAAGATCCGTTTTGGAAAATGTTTCTGCTGAACTGGAATCCGGCGATGCCGGGTTTGCGTGCAGCTCAGGTATGGCAGCGCTGCAAACCGTGTTCGCCTTATTCAGCCAAGGGGATCATCTGATCGTCTCACTAGATCTTTACGGGGGGACGTACCGGCTGCTGGAACGGATATTGTCCAGATTTGGAATTACCGCATCCTACGTAGATACCAATGATCTGAATGCGCTGGAGGAGGTACGTCTTCCTAATACAAAAGCGGTATTTATTGAGACACCCACCAATCCATTAATGATGATTACAGATGTCGAGGCTGTGTGTACGTGGGCCAGCCAGCATAAGCTGCTTACCATCGTGGACAACACACTGCTGACACCTTTTTTTCAGCGGCCGATCGAGCTTGGAGCGGATATTGTTGTCCACAGTGCCACTAAATACCTGGGCGGGCATAACGATGTTTTGGCTGGACTTATCGTGACTAAAGGAGAAGCCTTGTCCGCTGAAATGGCTATTCTGCATAACTCCATTGGAGCCGTGCTCAGCCCCTCTGACAGCTATCAGCTGATGAGAGGAATGAAAACACTGGCCCTGCGCATGGAACGGCATGAGAGCAACGCCTTGGCCTTGGCTCATTATCTGAAGGACCACGCGTCTATTGCGGAAGTATTCCATCCGGGGCTTCCGGATCACCCGGGATTTGATGTGCAAAACCGCCAGTCTTCAGGCAATACGGGTATCTTCTCCTTTAAAGTAAAAGATGCCAGATATGTGGAGCCTCTGCTCCGCCATATCCGTTTAATTGCTTTCGCAGAGAGCCTTGGCGGTGTAGAATCGCTTATGACTTATCCGGCTGTTCAGACGCATGCCGACATTCCGGTGGAAATCCGTGATGCGGTGGGCGTCGATGACCGGTTGCTTCGTTTCTCCGTTGGGATCGAGCATTTGAACGATTTGATTAACGATCTAGGTCAAGCACTGGAAGCAGCACAGGCCGAAGTAGAAGAGGCAGTCACTCAACAATAAGAATTGAATTTTAATTTGAAATTGAATTGAACAGCGAATTAAACATCGATTTGTGGAGACCAGCGGGCTGTCCTAAAGTAGATTATTCTACATATGGGACAGCCCCTTTGTATTATTAGGTTAAATAGGTCGAAAAAAGTTATAGGTGGGGCTGACCTGGTCATAGCGCGTAAAACTACCTTTGAATCCACCGTGGGAGCTCGAAATGAGCATATGAGATGTAAATGTGCAATTGAATCCGCCGTGGGAGCTTGAAATGAGCAAATGAGATGTAAAAGTGCAATTGAATCCGCCGTGGGAGCTCGAAATGAGCAAATGAGATGTAAAAGTGCAATTGAATCCGCCGTGGGAGCTCGAAATGAGCTAATGAGATGTAAAAGTGCAATTGAATCCGCCGTGGGAGCTCAAATGAGCAAATGAGATGTAAAAGTGCAATTGAATCCACCGTGGGAGCTCGAAATGAGCATATGAGATGTAAATGTGCAATTGAATCCACCGTGGGAGCTCGAAATGAGCAAATGAGATGTAAAAGTGCAATTGAATCCACCGTGGGAGCTCGAAATGAGTAAATGAGATGTATAAATACACTAGAATCCACCGTGGGAGCTCGAAATGAGCAAATGAGATGTAAAAGTACAATAGAATCCACCGTGGGAGCTCGAAATGAGCATATGAGATGTAAATGTGCAATTGAATCCACCGTGGGAGCTCGAAATAAGCAAATGAGATGTAAAAGTACAATTGAATCCGCCACGGCGCTCGAAATGAGCAAATGAGATGTAAAAGTACAATTGAATCCGCCGTGGGAGCTCGAAATGAGCATATGAGATGTAAATGTGCAATTGAATCCGCCACGGCAGCGTTATATAGAGAAACTTCAAATTTATTTTAAAAGAAGAACAAATTATGATACGATGACATAACGAGTTTAATCATTTGTGATGCGAAATTTATGAATCTATCATACCGTTATGGACATAGAGGGAGGCTGCTAAGAATGAGTGCGATTGACCTTATTTTGGATAAAGCGCTGCGGGGTGACCGCTTGCAATTAGAAGATACTGTTAAGCTTTTTGAAAGTAATGAAATTGAGAAAATGGGTGCAGCTGCCAATATTATTATGAAACGGTGGCATCCAGATCCTTTGGCAACCTTTGTCATTGGCCGTAATATCAACTATACGAATGTGTGTGATGTGTATTGCCGCTTTTGTGCATTTTATCGGAAACCGGGTTCGGATGAAGGATATGTACTGCCGGATGAGACGATCTTCCAGAAAATTCAGGAGACGATTGACGTTAACGGTACAGAAATTCTGATGCAGGGTGGTACCAATCCTAACTTGCCGTTCAACTATTATACAGATCTGCTGAGAGGCATTAAACAACGTTTTCCTGAGATCACCATGCATTCTTTCTCGCCTGCGGAGATTATGAAAATGGTCGAGGTGTCCGGGCTTTTACTGGAAGAAGTGGTACGTGAAATTCATGCTGCCGGTCTGGATTCACTGCCGGGCGGGGGTGCGGAAATTCTTGACGATCGAACCCGCCGCAAAATCAGCCGTCTGAAAGGCTCCTGGCGTGAGTGGATGGACGTCATGCAGACTGCGCACAAAATCGGTATGAACACTACAGCAACGATGGTTATCGGATTGGGTGAAAGCATGGAGGAGCGGGCTTTGCATCTATTGCGGGTACGCGAGGCTCAGGACGAATGTATCGCCAATAAATATGATTCGGAAGGCTTCTTGGCATTTATCTCCTGGACATTCCAGCCGGATAATACCAATCTGAAGCTGGACAGACAAACACCTGAAGAGTACCTGAAGACAGTGGCTATCAGTCGACTTGTTCTGGACAATATCAAGAACTTCCAGTCCTCTTGGGTAACTATGGGTCCCGAAGTCGGCAAGCTTTCGCTCGATTATGGCTGTAACGATTTTGGCAGTACCATGATTGAAGAAAATGTGGTTTCGTCCGCCGGGGCCGTTTACAAGGTCAATATCGAATCCATTACCCAACTCATTCGTGAGGCAGGTAAAATCCCGGCGCAGCGCAATACGCGTTACGATATCCTGCGGGTATTCAACGATGCTGGCGCGAAGATTGATAATGATTTTATTATGCAGAACTAATTCAGAAATTAGCAACGCCTATCGGTCGCGGAGTCCCAAAGTAAAGGGATTCATGACAGATAGGCGTTTTTCGCATTTTACGGGTTATTGTGCCGCTTCCCACTTGCAACGAATAGGAGACACGATGGCATTTTCCTGCTTCAATTCCTTGAAAGCTTTATCAATTTCTTTACGGTCCAACCCGGAGAGCTTCTCCACTTCCCCTGCGCTCACAGGATTTCCAGCCGATTTTATAATTTCCAATACTTTTTCCTTCACGCTCATGCCTTACATCCTCCTTTTGATCATGAGAATTTCACATCCTCAAATTTAAGAGTATAAAAGATTCCTATACAGATGCAATGATATTTTTCTTTTACCTCATTTACATTTATATGCAATAGTGATATCATAATCATATCAAATATATATCTTATTGGAGGCAATGATTATGAAGGAGAAAATACTACATCCGGTTAGCGGCTTTTGGGTTATCGCTTTATTTATAGTTTGTATGGGGGGCGGGATTTATGGGGCATCGCAGGAATATGTCACTGTACCAGTCATTCTATTTCTTATCGCGGCAGTACTTCTTACCAGCGTTACAATTGTTCAGCCGAACAAAGCAGTGGTTGTAACTTTTTTCGGGCAGTACGTGGGTACAATCGCCACAAGCGGAATGTGGGCAGTTACACCGTTTAGTATCCGTAAAACCATTTCTCTGCGTGTTCGAAACTTCAACAGTGTTAAGTTAAAAGTTAATGATGTTGAGGGTAATCCAATCGAAATTGCAGCCGTGATTGTGTTCAAAGTTATTAATTCTGCAAAAGCCCTCTTTGATGTTGATAAGTATATGGCATTCGTCGAAATTCAGAGTGAAACGGCGTTGCGCCATGTAGCCAGCAAATACCCGTATGATAATTTTAATGATACAGGAATGTCTCTGCGGGCGAACGCTGATGAAATCGCCAAAGAGCTGGCGGTTGAATTACAGGATCGCCTTTCCTTATCCGGTGTTGAGGTGATTGAAGCCCGGCTGACACATTTGGCGTATTCGACAGAAATCGCCAGCACCATGCTCCAACGCCAACAAGCATCTGCTATCCTCTCTGCCCGTCAAATTATTGTTGAAGGTGCAGTGGGCATGGTGGATATGGCCATCAAGAAGTTAAAAGAGGATGGTGTTGTAGAATTGGATGAAGAGCGTAAAGCGGCCATGATCAACAATCTCATGGTGGCCATCGTATCAGAACGTGGAGCGAGCCCGATTATTAACGCCGGCTCGTTGTACTAGGCGGTTCATCATGGCGGCCAAGAAAAGCTTTCCGCTGCGGATCGATCCCGAGCTTCATGAGGCGCTGGAGCGCTGGGCAGGAGAGGAATTTCGCAGCGTAAACGGACACATTGAATACTTGCTGCGTGAGTCTTTGAGGCGCGCAGGCCGCTTGCCTGAAAGAAAACGCCGGGAAGAGTAAATCAAGAGAGGCTTGACGGACGGAGAAGACAGAATTATAATTACTCATAATTCACGTTAACAGCTTCGACAAAGACATGAATCGACAATAAGGACCGTTCAGAGAGAGGGAACAATAGGCTGTAATTTCCTCCGGTATCCCATTTCGATTTACCCCTTTGTAGCTGCGGTTATGAACTCCCTGAAGCTAGAGCTTAATGAGGGACAGTAAGAACCGCCGGTTCATGGCCGTTATTCCCATGTAGACGAAGGATTCTGTCTCCTACACCGCTATAGGCGGAAGAGAGAGGAATCGAATTTGGGTGGAACCACGGGTGCTATACACTCGTCCCTTTGCGGGACGGGTGTTTTTTGTATGCGTGGATATTTCCGTTCCGCAAAACTTAAGCGGCTTAAGCCGATGAAGAAATACAGCAGTAATAACCAAGAGGAGGAAAATGACATGGCAGTGAATATCAAGCTTCCGGACGGATCCGTCCGGGAATATGCAGATGGAAGCAGCATTGAAGATGTAGCAGCATCGATCAGCAGCGGTCTCCGCAAGAATGCGGCGGCAGGTAAATTGAACGGAATCGTTGTAGATCTCTCTACTTCGGTTGAAGAAGGTGCTTTGGTAGAAATCGTAACTTTGGACTCACCGGAGGGTCTTGAAGTGATGCGTCACAGTACGGCTCACCTTATGGCGCAAGCCGTAAGACGGTTGTTTGGTGCCAAAGAAGTTTTCCTAGGCGTAGGCCCGGTTATTGAGGACGGCTTCTACTACGATATGGATCTGGAGCATCCGCTTAATCCAGAGGATCTGGTCAAGATTGAGAAGGAAATGGAACGCATCATCAACGAGAACCTTCCCATCGTACGTAAAGAGGTTAGCCGTAAGGAAGCTCTTGAAATCTTCGGTGAGCTGGGCGACCCTTACAAGCTGGAACTTATTGAGGCTTTGCCTGAAGACAGCGTGATCTCTATTTATGAGCAGGGCGAATTCTTCGACCTATGCCGGGGTCCGCATGTACCTTCTACTTCCAAGATCAAAGTATTTAAGCTTATGAATGTAGCGGGCGCTTACTGGCGCGGGGACAGCAAGAACAAAATGCTGCAGCGTGTATATGGAACTGCCTGGATCAAAAAAGCTCAGCTGGATGAGCATCTTCGCTTGCTTGAAGAAGCCAAGAAGCGGGATCACCGCAAGCTCGGGAAAGAGCTGGAAATCTTCACTTTCAATAACCTGGTGGGTCAAGGCTTGCCAATCTGGCTTCCAAGGGGTGCTAAGCTACGGAGCATATTGGAACGCTATATCGTAGATCTTGAAGCTAGCCTCGGGTACCAGCATGTCTACACACCAGTGCTTGGAAATGTAGAACTGTATAAAACTTCCGGACACTGGGAGCATTATCAAGATGACATGTTCCCGAAGATGACAATTGATACTGAAGAATTCGTTCTTCGTCCAATGAACTGTCCGCACCATATGATGATTTATAAGAGTTCCATGCACAGCTACCGTGATCTGCCGATCCGGATTGCTGAACTTGGCATTCAGCACCGTTATGAAATGTCCGGCGCATTGACTGGTCTGCACCGTGTGCGTTCGATGACATTAAATGATGCACACATCTTCTGTCGTCTGGATCAAATCAAGGGTGAATTTACTCGTGTTATTGAGCTTATCAAGCAAGTATACAGTGATTTCGGTATTCATGATTACCGTTTCCGTCTGTCCTATCGTGATCCTAAGGATACTGAGAAGTATTTCCAGAATGATGAGATGTGGGAGACTGCACAACGCATGCTGCGTGAGGTTGTAGAGGAAGCAGGATTGCCATTCTACGAAGCAGAAGGTGAAGCTGCGTTCTACGGACCGAAGCTGGATGTTCAAATTAAAACAGTGTTGGGTAAAGAAGAAACTTTATCTACTGCACAGATCGACTTCCTGCTGCCTGAGCGCTTTGAACTGGAATATGTCGGAGATGATGGACAAAAGCATCGTCCGGTCGTTCTGCATCGCGGTATTCTGGGCACTATGGAGCGTTTTGTTGCTTTCCTTCTGGAGAACTTTGCCGGTTCACTGCCACTTTGGCTTTCACCACAGCAGGTAAAGGTTATTCCGGTTTCCACTGCCTTTGATGATTATGCGAAGGAAGTTACTGACAAGCTGCGCCGCCGAGGCATTTCTGCAGATGCGGATCTTCGTAATGAGAAGCTGGGCTACAAAATACGGGAAGCTCAGCTGGAAAAGATGCCTTACATGTTCGTAGTCGGTGAGAACGAAATGAATGCTGGAACCGTAGCTATTCGTAAACGCGGTGAAGGCGATATCGGGGCGAAGCCGCTGCAAGAGGTTATCGAGTCATTGGCAGAGGAAATTGCCGGACGCGTCATTTCTTAATCATTTATAGCCTCTGTCATTTGCCCGTGAAGCACATTATTTATGAGCTTCATGTATAAAATTTTGGGAAACGGGAAACCTTCGCTAATAAGGGGAGGTTTGTCACATGAACAAAATGGGTATATGGCAGAGGCTTTGGTGTGTAATGATAACAATTACTCTGCTTCTGGCTGCATCCGGTGTTTACGCCAAATCCGAGGGACAAGAGACTAAGCCGCTTGCCTCTGGACAGATTACTAGTAAGCAAAGCAGCGCAATAACAGCAATGAATACGCCGCAATATAAAAGTCTAACAACGATGGCCGGTTCACCGGGCAATACAATAACCACGCAGAGGCTTGCTACAAGCCTTGATCCCGTTAGATCAAAACCCGCCGCAACGAAATCACCACAGCCTGTAAGTTCACCTAAACCGAAGGCGACTTCGACGGCTAACAAAGGTAGTGTGGGCAAAACGCCGATATCTATCCCGGTAGCTGCACCTGAGCCGGAACAAATTATCCGGACGATGAAGGTTACAGCAACCGGCTACACTGCCGGGTATGAATCTACTGGTAAAAATCCAAATCATCCAGAGTACGGTATCACCTACTCCGGCGTTAAAGTTCGCAGAGATAAAAACGCTCTATCGACCATCGCTGCGGATCCAAAGGTTCTGCCGATGGGCAGCATCCTTTATATACCGGGGTACGGATACGCGGTTGTTGCCGATACGGGATCAGCAATTAAGGGCAGGAAGATTGATTTGTATTTTGCTACTACAAAACAGGTCTACAAAGAGTGGGGCAAAAAGATAGTCGAGGTTCAGCTTATCAAACGCGGCAGCGGGAAATGTACAGAAGTGATGCTGAAGGATCTCAGCAAGGCCATCAAGACCTATAATGCGGTTCCTCAGTCTGTATTGGAAGAAATTATTTAGGATAGTTTTAGCGGCTAGAAGCTTGAACCTATTTTCACTTGGTCATGCATAATAGTGATTCCCTCATCCCATAATACGGACTGGGGCAGCAGTTACGCCTCTTCCGAAGATGGGAGGTGAATTCCGTGGCCAAGAAGTCAAAAGTTCAAGAAAACTATAAAACTCCAAATGAGAAATATAATGCTGAGTTTGCTGTTGAGAATGATGGAACATCGAAGCAAAGTGGGAAAACTACCGCTAAGCCCGCCCAAAAGCCTCAACAATAATTCTGCAGTTCTAAAGCAGTACTCAAAAATGCCCCGCCTTATATAAGGTGTGGGCGTTTTTTTTGCTACGCGCTCCTATATTATATTGGCCTCGGTCTAGGGACGGAGGCTAAATTCCATCTCGCGGCGCTGTTTATGATTCTTCTATTGCTGTACACTAAGGTCATAGGATTGTAGAAGGACGAATCACACAACTTTTAAGGAGAAATGAAAGATGAAAAGACGACTTACGAGCCAGATCATCGGCGGATTGGTTCTGATTGGAATCGGCGCCATATTTTTATTAAGACAGCTGGGATACACTGATTTCAGTATCGGTTATGTCTTCTCAAACTTTTGGCCGGTTATTTTAATTGCGATGGGTGTTAAGCGTTTGCTTGCTACCGAGGATTATAGTTCAAAAGGATCTTCATTCATAGGAGGGATCTTCTTTCTGGCGATGGGTGTATTTTTTCTAGGACGTAATCTGGAATGGTTTGACCTATCAGCAGGCGACTTTTTCAAAATGTTCATCCCAGTTATGCTGATCGGCGGTGGGTTATATGTAATCTTTAAACCGCGTCACTCCGGCCCGCCTTTGCCTCCTGTACCTCCGGCACCAAGTTATTTTCCTCCAGGTAAGGACCTGTTAGATGTAGAACCTCCGAAGCCGTTGGAATCTACGCTAGACGAGCAGTTCGAACAAAAGTTTGGCAAACCTGCCGGTGATGTTGATTCAACTAGCGGTAGAAAGACAGATTGGGAAAGTTATCTTAGCAAAGATCAAGCCACGGACGATCCTGAGCTTCATTCTACTGGTGAATCCCGTTGGAAAGAGAAACGTGAACGGCATGAGCGTAGGCATCAGGAACGGATGGAGCGTCATGCCCGCAGACATCAAGATCACTGGAAAGATGAGTATGACGGTGCTCACGACGATAAAGATACGACGAATCGCTCGGCTTTTATCGGGGATATCCATATGGGACGTGAGCATTTTCAACTGAAAAATACGAACCTTTCCCAGTTTATTGGTGATACAGTGTTAGATTTGACGAATGCACAAATTCCTTATGGCGAGACAAAGATTAACATTTCCGCATTTATCGGAGACATTAAAGTATATATCCCTAATGATATGGACCTGGGCATTTCAGTAAACAGCAGTTCATTTATCGGAGACATGCAGGTATTGGAGCAGACACGCAGCGGTTTTATGAGCAGTGCTCAATGCAGAACGCCTTACTACAAAGAATCTGGTAAGAAAATCCGCATTAACGTTAGTGCTTTTATTGGAGACATTAAGGTTAAAACGGTGGGTTAAGCATGGGGCCTCTTTTCAAAAACACTAAATGGGTGCTGCAAATCTATTTCCTCCTTAGTGGAGTCGTTACGGCGGGTCTGATCTATGCAGGAAGCTGTCTAGGTTATATAAGGGTTGTCGATTATCGGATGTGGCTCTATTTATGCGCAGGTATTATAGTTTTCACCATTGTTCTAGGATATATGGCGGGTCAGCGGATCCAGCGGCGGATTGATCACATTGATCTGAACATGCTGCAGGTAGCCAAAGGCAACCTCTCTGTCCGAATGCCGGAGAGCGATGATCCGTCTTTTGCCAGAGTCTATCACGAATTCAATGTCATGATGGATACGGTTGAGAACAAAATGAAGCTGCTCCAACGTCTAGGTGAACAAGAGGTTATTGAGAAGGAAAAGGCTGCAGAGAGCGCTGTTCTGGAGGAACGTCGGCGAATGGCCCGAGACCTGCATGATACAGTAAGCCAGCAGCTTTTTGCCATTCATATGTCAGCCTCATCACTGCCTAAAGTATTGGAAAGAAATGAAGCTCATGGAAAGACGGTAATGGATCAATTGATTACGATGTCGCAAATGGCCCAGAAACAAATGAGAGCATTAATTGCGCAGCTGCGTCCGGTGGAGCTGGAGGGTAGGAATCTTTTTGAGGCGCTGGAGAAATGGTTCCCGGATTATTGCCGTCAGAACGGTCTGAAGGGCATGAAAGAGCTAGAGCTGCAAGGGGAATTATCCGAGGCCATTGAACATCAACTGTTTTTAATTATCCAGGAAGCTATGGCTAATATTGTGAAGCATGCAGGAGCGAGGATCGTAAGTCTTTCCTTGCGCGAAGCGCCTCGGCAGGTCGTTCTGAGCATAAGCGATGACGGGCATGGTTTTGAGCTTATGCAGAATAAGCACGGATCCTACGGATTGATCACCATGCGTGAACGTGCGGAGAAGTTGGGCGGTCAGGTGGAGATTATTAGCCGCAAGGGTGCTGGAACCACGATCCGTGTACATATTCCAAAATTTGTTCAAGATGAAAAAGCTCCGGTTACCGCTGTAGCTGTAAGGGAAGACGGGGAAGAGGAGGCATTGTAATGAGTGCTATTAAAATATTGCTAGTGGATGACCACGACATGGTTCGTATGGGCCTCAAAACCTATTTAATGCTTGAGCCCATGTTTGAGGTAATAGGTGAAGCATCTAACGGATTAAAGGCACTGGAAATGCTCCGAAATGGTTGGGATGACGGGTTGCCTGATCTTGTACTAATGGATCTAATGATGCCCGTGATGAATGGTGCTGAGACCACCAAAGCTGTGCTGAAGGAATTTCCGGATCTGAAAATCGTGATTTTGACCAGCTTCCTTGAAGATGATTTAGTTGTCGATGCCATCGAAGCAGGTGCAGTCAGTTATGTGTTAAAAACGGTGTCGGCAGAGGAACTTATCTACGCGCTGCAAGGGGCATACCGCGGTATGCCGGTGATGACTGGTGATGTGTCGCAAGCCTTGACGCGCGGGATACGCCAACGTACTGTTCAAGGAGACTCCTCAGGACTTACCGAACGTGAGAAAGAAGTACTGCTGCTTATTGCTGAAGGCAAAACAAATAAAGATATCGGCGAGGAGCTGCATATCAGCATCAAAACTGTAAAGACGCATGTCAGCAATCTGTTGATGAAATGTGAGCTGGACGACCGGACGCAACTGGCTATATTTGCTCACCGTAAAGGCTGGGCGCAGAGTTAATCCCAACAAAAAAATGCCTCTGAACTCAAGTGTTGCTGGAGTTTCAGAGGCTGATCCAGTTACCCACCTCAGGATTTCCCCTTGGTGTTAGCAAGCTTTATGATCATAACGATAAGAACGAGCAATGCTATGAGCTGATCAGTACTCATTTGCGTCCGCCTCCATTCCAATAGAAGGATGGCTCTTCGGACGGCATTTCCTCTCCCAAGGATACTGCTTCGTTCCCCACTTTCAGACTATGAGGCTTTAGCACTGATTATTACTATTTTAGGTTTAAGGTTTAGGTTTAGGCCCGGCCGTGCGTAGTTCAGCACGCTCGGGCTTTTTTTGTGCCTTCCCCCTGTGAAGGGGAGGGGTATCGGAGCGGAAAGTTTACGTCCGCCTTTGAAATCGTGTTCCACCCGCAGGGTAAATTCAGGGAACACGATTTCAACAGCGGTGGAGTCCCGATTACCCCGACCTGCCCGATTTTATCTAAGCTTAAATTGTTTTTAATGTGACCTTAAGGTTTAAAGTACACAATGAGAACAAGAAAACAAATCAATCCTTGTCAGGCAGACAGGACACGGGAGGAAAGAAACATGAACGATAACAAAGATAGATTCACTCGTGAAAATGAACCCGCACCAGATCGGGAATGGAACGGCAGCACTAATGAAGAAAACAGTGGCGGCGGTCGGTCTTCCGAATCCGGATCATCATACTATTATTCTTATGGACCTTTTAAATCTATCAACCAAGATGACACAGATGGCATAGAACATTACAATCGGCGGGAGCCGGAGCGGGTAGAGGTTACACCTCCTCAACCGATTAAGCCCATACCATACAGCACTTCCATTCGTACCACGGGTTTTGACGGCAGTGGAGGAGGTCGTAACGGTAACGGAGGCAATGGATCGGACGGTGGAAACGGATGGCAGTACAATCGCAAGCCAAAAAGCTCCTTTAAAAGCATTCTGATCTCTTTCCTGGCCGGAATGATTGTTCTATCAGGCTCTATGTTCGCCGCTGATCGTGGGAATTGGTTCACAGGTGATTCTGAAGAACCTGCCGTAACTGCAGGGGCTACGGCTCCAGATGAGGGTGCAAATGTGAGCCCTGCAACGGCTACGACTTCACTGAATACCGGTGCAAATGATGTCTCAAGCGTAGTAGACGGAGTAGGACCTGCGGTTGTAAAAATAGAGACATTGGTAAATTCCAGCTCTCGCGGCGGAAGCCAATCCAATCCGAATATGAGCGATCCATTCTCACAATTCTTTTTCGGTGATCAATTCGGAGGCAGCGGTTCAACTGAACAAACAGAGCCTGAGTCCGAATCAAATTCCAACACTCAACTAGTACCTTATGGTATTGGAACAGGCTTTATCTATGATAAAGCGGGATATATTTTAACAAATCAACACGTAATTAACGGTGCAGATGTTATTCAGGTCACCATTGAGGGCAATAGTAAGCCTTATGAAGCAAAGCTGCTCGGCTCCAGTAAGGATCTGGATCTAGCCGTGCTTAAAATTGAAGGAGATAACAACTTCCCTGCAGTAGCGATGGGTGATTCGGATACTCTGAAGGTAGGATCGGAAGTTGTAGCGATAGGTAACCCTCAGGGTTTTGATCACACGGTAACTGCCGGTGTTCTGAGTGCTAAAGGTCGCAGTATTGACATTAATGAAGAAGATGGCAGCGGAACCCGGAATTATAAAAACCTGCTTCAGACGGATGCATCGATCAATCCGGGGAACTCCGGTGGGCCGCTGCTCAATATGAAGGGTCAAGTTATTGGTATGAACGTAGCTGTAAGTACGGATTCACAAGGTATCGGGTTTGCAATTGCAGTCAATACAATTAAAGAGGTTGTTCAAAAACTGGAGGATAATCAAGCTATTCCAAAAGAGCCCGTTCCATTTATTGGCGCAACGCTCATGACGATTACTGATGAAGTTGCCAAGCAAATGGGCACCGATATTAAAGAAGGGTCCGTCGTAGCAGAGATTATCTATAAATCTCCTGCTTATGTAGCTGATTTACGTCCTTACGATATTATTAGTGGGGTGAACGGCAAAAATTATGCGACAAGCCAGGATTTGATCGATTTTATTCGAACCCTAAAAGTGGGTGACAAGGCTACACTGAATGTAGTTCGTGACGATAAAACGTTGGAGCTTCCAATAACAATCGGCAATAAGAACGACTTCGATACTTCTAAAACGGAGTAAGAATAACATCCGGACAGCGAATTTAAAAGCGGGAGGGCTAGCCCTTCCGCTTTTGCTGCTACTTGGGTGCCAATCTATGAATTCATTGGTACAATATATATAAGAATGTAATAATGGGGGCTGCTTGATGCGACCGAATATTTTAATTATTGATGATGATGAAAAAATTATATCCATGCTCCGGCGTGGTCTTGCTTTTGAAGGCTATGATGTAAAAACTGCGGTGAATGGAGCCGATGGGCTGCGTGCCGTACTGAACAGTGATCCGGATGTCGTTATTCTGGACGTTATGATGCCGCAGGTGGATGGATTCGAAGTTTGTCGGCGTCTGCGAGAGGGCGGCAGCTCCGTACCTGTGTTAATGCTTACCGCTAAGGATGAGATCGAGCATCGGGTAAAGGGGCTTGATTTGGGAGCCGATGATTATCTGGTTAAACCGTTTGCGCTAGAGGAGCTGTTGGCCCGTGTACGTGCACTTTTACGGCGTAAGAGCGAGCAAAGCGGTAATGTGGATCAGGCTGTCTCTTATGAGGATATCACTTTGGATGTTGATTCCCGTGAAGTTACGCGGGGAGGTAAACGCCTAGAGCTTACCGCCAAGGAATTTGAGCTGCTGCACTTGTTTCTGCAGAACCCCAAACGAGTATTGTCCCGCGATCTGATTATGGATAAAATATGGGGCTATGATTATAGTGGAGAATCCAATGTATTGGAGGTTTACATAGCCATGCTCCGTCAAAAAACGGAGGAACATGGTGGCAAACGTCTGATTCAAACGATCCGGGGAGCCGGATACATTCTAAGAGGTGACAATTAATATGTCAATTAGGCTGCGGCTGACTGCTTGGTATTCTGGGATCTTGGCTATTATGCTGCTGGCCTTCTCAGCCGCAATTTATGGTTTTGTATATTTTAATACCTATGGTGATTTGAAGGATCGTGTACAAAAGCAGGTTGAAGAGCTGCAGCTCCGGCCGCGCTGGGGATATGATGGCTCTTTGCTGAACGTAGATGTAAATTTAACTCAAGCCGACCGTCTGGAAGAAGCGAATATGTTGGTACAAATCTATATTTATGACAGCAAGACCATCCAACAATCCGACAATATGAGTAGTCTGGACATGAAATTTGATTTTCCAGTGCGAGAGAAAATAGAGGATGAAAAGGGCTTTAAGCAGTTAAGCCTGGGGGGCTACCATTTTATTATGTATCAAATGCCTCTTAAAAATCCTGACGGTAAGCCTCTGGCGGTACTCCAGGTTGCTGCACCTACCAGCCAAGAAGATAAACTGATGTTAAGACTCAAAAACATCCTTCTTGTAGGCTCTTTTGCTACGTTAATGGCAGCCTTCACCTTCGGTCTATTCTTGGCACGTAAATCTATGAGTCCGATTGGAAAGGTTATAGAGGCGGCTAACGGGATCCAGACCGGAACTGATCTTAGCTCGCGTATTGAATATGAGGGTCCCCCCGATGAAATCGGTCAGCTTATAGAGACGGTTAACAGCATGCTTGGACGTATGGAAGGCTTCTATAAAGAGCTTGAAGATTCCTATGCAGCACAACGGCGTTTCGTCTCAGATGCTTCCCATGAACTGCGTACGCCTCTTACGACAATCCGCGGGAATATTGATTTACTGCAAAAGGTTTGGGATCTTGAGCCTGGGGAGAATCCTTCGCTCGATGATGCCACTATTCGTCAAATGTCTAAGGAGTCTGTGCGTGACATCGCAGATGAAGCCAAACGGATGAGCCGGCTTGTGGCGGATATGCTTTCGTTGGCCCGGGCAGATACCGGACGGACATTTGATAAGGAGCCGGTAGCTCTGGAGCCTATGATGACAGAAGTTGCACGCCGAGCAGCCTTCCTGCCTCACCAGGCAGAGTGGAAGGTTGGCGATATGACCCACCTGAATGGGAAGTATATTGTGGGTAATAAGGATTATCTTCAGCAAATGCTATTTATTTTTATTGATAATGCATTTAAATACACTCCTGCTGGTGAAGTATCATTGAATGCTGTATTTTATCAGAGTCAGGTAGGCATACGCATCACTGATACGGGTATTGGCATGGACAAGGACGAGGTACCTCATATCTTTGATCGGTTTTATAGAGCGGATGAGTCTCGCGGTATTACCGAAGGCATCGGCCTTGGTCTTTCGATAGCGAAATGGATTATTGACGAACATGGAGGCTCTGTTGAAGTTGTGACAAGGCAAGGGGAAGGTACAACATTTGTGATCTGGCTGCCGCTGCTCTTTGCTCCACCGCTGGAGTAGGGTATAATAGACGGGTTCTAATCTTGTAACTAATGACAGCAGAAAGCTGGTGAAGTCATGGAAGTAATCAAAATTTCTCCTCGGGGATATTGTTATGGTGTCGTTGATGCCATGGTAATGGCTCGTCAGGCCGCTCAAAATCTTGATCTGCCCCGGCCGATTTATATATTGGGTATGATTGTTCATAATAGTCACGTCACCAACTCCTTCGAGGACGATGGTATTATTACGCTAGATGGACATAACCGTCTTGATATTTTGGATAAAGTGGATAGCGGTACTGTTATTTTTACAGCTCATGGTGTTTCGCCGGAGGTTCGTAAGATGGCTCGGGCGAAGGGATTGACCACTTTGGATGCTACCTGTCCCGATGTGACTAAAACCCATGATCTGATTAAGGAAAAGGTTGAAGATGGCTATGAGGTCATTTATATCGGCAAGAAGGGCCACCCAGAACCAGAGGGTGCGGTAGGAATTGCCCCTGAGCATGTTCATCTGATTGAGACGGAAGCAGAGATAGAATCGTTATCGATTCCTTCTTCACGGATTGTGATTACGAATCAGACAACAATGAGTCAGTGGGATATCAAGCATATTATGAAAAAACTGCTGGTGACCTTCCCGGGTGCAGAAGTGCATAATGAGATTTGCATGGCTACTCAGGTTCGGCAGGAGGCTGTGGCAGAACAGGCAGGTCAAACCGATCTTGTGATTGTAGTAGGTGACCCGCGAAGCAACAACTCCAACCGTCTGGCGCAAGTGTCTCAAGAGATAGCTGGAGTACCCGCTCACCGTATATCAGACGTATCAGAGATGAACATAGAATGGCTGCAAGGAGTCAACAAGGTTGGCGTTACATCAGGTGCTTCTACACCTACTCCGATTACCAAGGAAGTTATATCTTATCTGGAGCAGTATGATCCTGCACAGCCTGAGACATGGGAGATTAAGCGAACGGTTAATATGGCGAAGCTGCTTCCACCCGTTAAGAATACGAGCAAAACCGGGAGTCCATTGTAAAGAAGCTAATATATTATAATTGTAAGAGAGTGTCTTCGTTCTGATTCCGTGAATGATGATGCTCTTTTTTACTTTATAAGGGAAAAAAGATTACGAAAGGGGGTTTCGTTAAATGAGATCCTCATGCTGGGACTTGACGAAAAGGAACATTTCGATTAAAATTACTTTAGCGAGTAGAAGCGTAGAAGCTTAAAAGCGTCTTAGCGTGTAAGTGTTCATATTCATCATAAATTATAAAACGATAGAGTTGAGAAAGGGAGAATTTATTATGATCGTTATTACATCTAACCTAACACCAGAAGAGCAAGTACAGGACATTATTGCAGTAATTGAAAAGGAAGGGCTGCAGGTGCATCTCTCCCGGGGGGCAGATCGTACGGTTATTGGTTTGGTAGGAGGCGTAACGCCTAAGCTTGCAGAACATTTGCGCCAGATGAAAGGTGTGGAAAATGTAGTAAAAATCTCGAAGTCCTACAAGCTGGCCAGCCGGGACTTTCATCCAGAAGATACAGTTATTGATATTCGGGGTGTTAAAATCGGTGGAGAGAATCTCGTTATTATGGGCGGACCTTGCGCCGTGGAATCTCCGGAACAAATCGATGAAATTGCTCGCTTGGTAAAAGCTGCAGGGGGTCAGGTTCTGCGCGGTGGCGCTTTTAAACCCCGTACCGGTCCTTACAGCTTCCAGGGTGTTGGTGTAGAAGGACTTACAATGATGGCTGAAGCAGGCAAACGTCACGGGCTGTTAACCATCACGGAAGTAATGACGCCGGAATACGTAGATGTATGTGCGGAGCACGCTGATATTTTGCAGGTGGGTACAAGAAATATGCAAAACTTCGATTTGCTGCGTAAGCTTGGAACCTGCGGCCGGCCCGTGTTGTTGAAGCGTGGCTTCAGTGCTACCTATGATGAACTGTTAAATGCAGCAGAGTACATTTTGGCAGGCGGTAATCGGGATGTAATGCTCTGTGAACGCGGTATTCGGACCTTCGAGACCTACACTCGGAATACATTGGATCTTACGGCAATTCCAGTCCTTCAAAGCTTGAGCCATCTTCCGGTTATTTCTGATCCAAGTCACGGAACAGGCCGTAGAGAGCTTGTTGAACCTATGTCCAAGGCTTCCGTGGCTGCAGGAGCAAACGGTTTGATTATCGAAATGCACACTGATCCTGATAATTCCATGACTGGCGATGGAGTCCAATCCCTATTCCCAGACCAATTCGCTAATTTGTTAAGAGATCTGGAGAAGTTGGCACCGCTGGTTGGACGGAAGTTTTCTACTTCACCGGAACCTGCATCCGTGGTATAAGCTAACATTAATATGAATTAATCGCCCTCTTCTCCCGCCTAAGGACGGTGGAAGGGGACGTTTTGCAGTATAGTCTGAAAGTAAAGCCGTAAGAGAACAGTCTATAGTAGGAAATTCACCAAAGCGTCAGAATATCTCACATTGGAATAAGAAATACCTTACATAAGCATTGACGATGTTAGGTTTGAGATTTATAATGACGACAGCAAAAACATTAAAAACAAGAACATTCGCATACTGTGAACGGCTTAATGTTCGTAACTTGGGGAGGAAAAATTCATGTCGGTTGAAAAAGTGTTGCAAACGATCAAAGAAAACAACATCGAATGGGTAGATTTTCGGTTCGTAGATTTAGGTGGCCGTGCTCACCATATCTCGTTGCCAGCTACTGAAGTAGAAGAAGAAACTTTTGTAAATGGTGTAGCTTTTGATGGTTCTTCCATTAAAGGATTCCGTGGTATTGAAGAATCGGATATGGTAATGATGCCGGATCCAAGTACTACATACATCGATCCTTTTACCGCTCACCCGACTATTAACATCATGTGCGACATTTTCACTCCTGATGGCGAACGTTATGAGCGCGATCCGCGCGGTATCGCTGTAAAAGCCGAAGAATTCCTGCAAGCAAGCGGAGTAGGAACAGCAGCATTCTTTGCACCGGAGTCAGAGTTCTTTATCTTTGACGATGTGCGTTATGAGAGCGGAATGAATAGTTCTTCTTTCTTCGTAGATTCCGAAGAAGCAGCTTGGAACACGGCCCGCAAAGATGAAGGCGGAAACCTTGCATTTAAAGTTGGCGTTAAAGGTGGTTATGTACCTGTAGCACCGGTCGACAGCCAACAGGATATCCGCAGTGAAATGTGTCGTTTGCTGGCTGAAGCCGGACTGCGCATTGAGCGTCATCACCATGAAGTAGCAACTGCAGGACAAGCGGAAATTAACTTCCGTTTTGATACCCTGTTGAAAACAGCTGATAATCTCCTTACTTACAAATACATTGTTCAAAATACCGCACGCCAATACGGCAAGGTAGCAACCTTCATGCCAAAACCACTGTTCGGTGATAATGGTAGCGGAATGCACGTTCACCAATCTATCTTTAACGGCGACACACCTTTGTTCTACGAAAAAGGTGCTTATGCCAACCTGAGTGAAATGGCTATGCACTACATCGGCGGTATCCTTTACCATGCTCCTGCTCTGATCGCACTGACTAACCCTAGTACCAACTCTTTCAAACGTTTAGTACCTGGTTATGAAGCACCAGTTAACCTTGTATTCTCCAAAGGAAACCGTTCCGCTGCAGTTCGTATCCCAGTAGCTGCTGTAACACCTAAAGGCTGTCGTATCGAGTTCCGTACACCGGATTCCACCGCTAACCCATACTTGGCGTTCTCCGCAATGCTGATGGCTGGCTTGGACGGAATCAAGAAGAAAATTAACCCTGAGGAAATGGGTTACGGTCCTCTTGATAAGAACATCTATGATCTGTCTGATGCAGACAAGGAGAAAATCCGCAGTGTTCCTGGTACATTGGACGAAGCTCTTGACGCTCTGGAAGCTGACTTCGAATTCCTTACAGAAGGCGGCGTATTCACTAAGGACTTCATCGATAATTATATCGGTCTGAAACGCGGTGAAGCTCAAGCGGTTGCGGTTCGTGTTCATCCGCATGAATACTCCCTGTACTTTGATTGTTAAGAATAAATTAAATTAGACATATAAGAAACCCTTGGGACTGTTCCCAAGGGTTTTTTGTCTTTTATCACAAGTGATGTTATGTCTAATAAATAAAAAGCATTAGAGTGGCCTCTGTGTGGCCTCTGAAGCCTTTATAGCGCTGCAGTGGTATAGCGAGGAAGTAATAGAGGGTAATGCTTAAAACCCGCCAGAAAGCCTTTAAACGCCTTCATACACTTGCCATAGGATTCCTTCTGAGGAATCGCTCGTCTCTACTAAGGGGAGAAGAAGAAAGTTTCATTGCCGATTAATTCGTCCGAAAATCAGTTTCGCTGAGATTATGCTCAACAATGACTAAAGGTATTGGTGAAATAAAAGTCCATAATAGCTTGATTTATAAGGATTATGTGGGTTTTTTCGTCTCTAATCATTTGAATTAATCAAGTATATTAGTTTTCGGGAAAACCTTTACAAAGAATTGTAGCGGTGTAATAATAAAATTACCGAAACCGGTTTAGTTTATTGTGGAGAGGATGAATAAAGTGAAAGAAAAGAGCAAGCGAGGTTGGAAATTTACAGGTGATAAAGGGGATTTCAGACTTCAGAAGGCTGACCGCAGCAGCTACTTGTACTTCCCGCTCGTAAACGAGGGCGGCATGATGTCTTCAGTAAGTCCAAAACTTCACGGTCAAACGACTTCAGGGCATAATACATTTTTAACCCCGCCTATCTCAGTGGAGGATTTACACAATTCTCGTGCTTCACGCAATTTTTGGATTCACGTTGAAGGGAAAGGTGCTTGGTCCGCAGCGGGAAATTCGGCCCGGCAAAATGCGGATTTCTATACTGAGGATGCTGAAGAGGTTGAACTGGAGGCGGGGTTCTTATGGCATCGAGTTAGCCGTAGTAGTAAAGAGTTGAACTTAGCGTCCCAGATTACCAGCTTTGTACCCTGCGGTAATGACAGGGTAGAGCTAATGAAGGTTGTTCTTACAAATATCGGAGAGACTGAGCTGACCTTGACACCTACAGCCGCTATTCCATTATATGCAAGATCGGCTGATGACCTGAGGGATCATCGTCATGTAACCTCATTGCTTCATCGTATCTTCACCTCAGAGTATGGTATTGAGGTACAGCCTGCACTATCTTTTGATGAACGGGGTCACCGAATTAATCATACCTCCTATGGGGTTTTTGGAGTGGAAGGCGACGGAAATACACCTGCGGGATTCTTTCCGGTTCAGGAGGAGTTCATTGGAGAAGGGGGAAGTTTGGATTGGCCTGAGGCAGTAGTACTCAACCGAGCCCCTGATATCATTGCAGGAACCGGTATACATAGAGAAGGGTATGAGGCGCTGGGCGGTATCCGATTTACCACCGTTACTCTAATGCCGGGTGAAAGTGTTTCGTATGTAGTTGTAATGGCCATAGAGGATCAAAGAATGGATCTCGAGGCTCTTATAGGGAAATATGGCTCTTCATCATCTTTTGACCGATTGCTGGAGGAGAATAAGGCCTTTTGGAGTGAAAAGGTAGATACTGTTCAGTTCAAAACGGGGAATGCGGATGCAGACCTATGGATGAAATGGGTAACATTGCAGCCGGTGCTTAGAAGATTATACGGGAACTCTTTCCTGCCTTATCATGATTACGGTCGTGGAGGTAGGGGATGGCGGGATTTGTGGCAGGATTGTCTGGCATTGCTTATTATGGAGCCGGCAGAGGTGGGCAGCCTGTTATTCGATAATTACGCTGGGGTTAGAATAGATGGAAGTAATGCGACCATTATTGGCCAGCATCCTGGGGAATTCATTGCGGATCGCAACAACATTCCGCGCGTATGGATGGATCATGGTGCCTGGCCGTTTATGACCACGATGCTGTATTTAAATCATAGCGGGGATCTGGATTTTCTAAATCAGGAGCAGAGCTATTTCCGTGATACTTTCATGAGCCGCTGCCGGGAAAGAGATCATTCCCTGGATCTTAAAGAGGGTAGTGTTCTTAGAACAGCATCTGGTGAAATCTATAAGGGCACAATTCTGGAGCATATTCTGCTACAAAATCTCGTACCTTTCTTCAATGTTGGAGAACACAATAATATCAGGTTGGAGGGTGCGGATTGGAACGACGGGCTCGATATGGGAGCGGATCGCGGCGAAAGTGTAACCTTTACTTCCTTCTATGGCAGTAATCTTATGGATATTTCGCTTTTATTGCGCGATCTGAAGGAACGAACCGGTCAAAAGATTATAGAAGTGGCAGAAGAGATTACTATTCTGTTGGATACATTGACAGAAAAGGTTGATTACGAGTCGGTGTCAGGCAAGCTTGCCCTGCTGGATCGGTTCTATACCTCTGCACCTAATAAGGTAACAGGCGTTAAGGCATCCCTCGATATTGATCAGGTTGCAGATGATCTTGCTCAAAAAGCAGAGTGGATCTTTAGTCATTTGCGCCAGAATGAATGGGTGAAGAGCGAAGAGGGCGGTGGCTGGTTTAACGGATATTACAACAACGATGGGGAAAAGGTTGAGGGCGAGTTCGCGGAAGGTGTCCGAATGACGCTTACGGGTCAAGTGTTCCCATTGTTAGGCCATGCCGCATCTGAAGACCAGGTTCCACAGATTATTGCATCGGTAGAACGAAATCTTCTGGATAAGAAAATCGGCTACAGACTCAACTCTCAATTTGGTGGCATTCAGCAGAACTTGGGACGCGCGTTTGGATTTGCTTTTGGACATAAGGAGAACGGAGCCATGTTTAGTCATATGACCATCATGTATGGGAATGCGCTCTATAAGCGGGGATATGTAACCGAAGGAAGAAAGGTGCTGGAGTCTCTTTATCAACTAAGTGCCGATTTTGAAGTGAGCCATATGTATCCTGGAATACCTGAATACATTAATGAAGAGGGCAGAGGGATGTACACCTATTTGACAGGTTCTGCTAGTTGGCTGCTGCTGACCATGGTTACAGAAGTCTTCGGAATTAAAGGCAAGCTTGGTGATTTGCTGTTGGAACCGAAATTGGTAGAGCAGCAATTTGATGCAGAGGGAAAGGCCTCCATCAAAACCATATTCGCCGATCGCGAGTTAGAGGTCCTCTACAAGAACACAGAGGGCTCCGGTTACGGGGAGTATCAAATATCCTCAGTTCTTATAAATGGCGTTCAGGTGACGCTTCAACGCGTCTCAGAGGGTGTTCTAATTCCCCGGGCGGAATTAATCAGCCTTCAGGTCGGACAATGTCATCTCATCGAGGTAGAGTTGGTATAAGCTAAGTAACGAAGATAAAAAACGTCCGCACCGCAAATTGAGGCGGCAGCGGACGTTTTTAACATGAATTGAAACTTATCTTGTTCTCAATGAAAGGATGCGACTCAAATGGGACATGCACTGTCAAACGGAATTCTAACCGTTGATATTGCTGATCAGGGCGCTTACAAGGGCTCACGCTTTGACTGGACGGGTTTTATTACGCAAGTAACCCTGGAACCAGGGAAACATACCTTTTGTGTACCTGAAAGTCTGATTTCCGGGGAGGGCACCGGAGGGAAAGGGTTATGCAATGAGTTTGGCATTTCCCGGGCAATTGGATATGATACAGCCCCTGTAGGCGGATGGTTCCCAAAGCCTGGTGTAGGTTTGCTGCAGAAGCAGAATAATTATCCTTATCAATTCAATACTGACTATCTAGTTAACCCATTCAAAGTGAATGTGGAGGCTGGTCTTCATGAAATTCAATATACGATTCAACCCTTGGAGTGCCGCGGATATAGCATTCTGCTGACCAAAACCATTTCGCTCTGCCATGATAAGCTGAATATCGCCTATGAGATGCACAATAAAGGGTCGCAGCATTTTCAGTCAGAGGAATATATACACAATTTTATTGGGATTGATAATCATGAGGTTGATTACGGCTATGAACTGAGGCTTCCTGGAAGCATTAGGATGGAGGAACCGGAATCCGCTTATACTTCTGAATTATTGCAGATCTCAAAGGGTAGAATAAACTGGAATAAGACTCCGGACAGACCCTTCTACTGTAAGTTGGCGGGATGGGAAAATACGGAAAGTAATTACAATTGGGAGCTCATCTATAAGCCGAGCGGGATCGGAATCAGGGAGAGCGGAGACTTCCAAGTGGCACGGATTGCACTGTGGGGTGAACGTCATGTGATCTCTCCCGAGGTCTTTGTAAATATAGAACTGGCACCGGGACAAAGTCAGCATTGGAGCAGAACATATCAGTTTTTCTACGCATAAATATGTCCAATCTGACCCCCTATGTGAATAATTATACTTGATGGTGTGTAAGATTATTGCTATCATATCCATATCCATATTGATAGGAGAGAAAGGGTGGGGAGAGATTTTGAGCAAGAGAGCATATAATTTTAATGCCGGTCCGGCGGCACTGCCTTTAGAAGTACTGGAGCGTGCACAAGCAGAGTTCGTGGATTTTCGGGAAAGTGGAATGTCCATTATGGAGATGTCGCATCGGGGGGCAATATACGAATCTGTGCATAATGAAGCTCAGGAACGTCTACTATCACTCTTTGGTAATCCAGAAGGCTACAAGGTATTATTCTTACAAGGCGGTGCAAGCACCCAGTTTGCTATGATCCCAATGAACTTTATCTCTGCGGGACAAGTAGGCAGTTATGTAATGTCAGGCAGTTGGGCTGACAAAGCTTTCAAAGAAGCCAAGTTAGCTGGAGGCGCTCATGTAGCCGCTTCTTCGGAGGATAAATCTTTCCTCGCCATCCCAGACTTAAATTCAATCCAGGCAGCAGACAATGCAGCATACCTGCATGTGACCTCCAATGAAACGATTGAGGGAACGCAATATGCAGAGTTTCCGGATTCGGGCTCCATTCCTTTGATCGGGGATATGTCCAGTGATATTTTAAGCCGTTCTTTTGATATTAATAAATTCGGTTTAATTTATGCAGGTGCGCAAAAAAACCTCGGGCCATCCGGTGTAACAGTAGTGATTGCCAAGGAAGAAATGATTGCTGAATCACCTTCCAACATCCCTTCGATTTTGCGTTACAGCACCCATTACAACAATAATTCACTTTACAATACTCCTCCATCTTACTCGATATATATGGTGAACGAAGTATTGAAATGGATCGGTGAGCAGGGTGGTTTGGCTGGCGTTGAATCCAAAAACCGCGACAAAGCGGGGCTTCTATATAACACAATAGACGGAAGCGACGGATACTACCGCGGAGTTGCAGAACAAGGCAGCCGCTCGATCATGAATGTAACGTTCCGTATGCAATCCGAGGATGCAGAGAAGCAATTTGTTAAAGCTGCAGAAAAAGAAGGCTTCATCGGACTTAAGGGTCATCGGAGTGTAGGCGGTCTCCGTGCTTCAATCTACAATGCGGTTCCTTATGAAAATATTAAGGCGCTTGTTGATTTCATGAATCACTTCCGTCAAAGTCAAGGTTAAATGAACTGTATCACTAACCTTCCGCCTTCATGGTGGGAGGTTTTCTGTTTTATTGGAACTAAAGTTTCAAGGTACTGGGTAGTATAGTTATTACATATATGCATATGCAGAGAGGAATTACCTACACATGGCACTACACATTGTGCTGGTTGAACCGGAAATTCCGGCGAACACCGGCAATATTTCCCGTACCTGCGCAGCAACAGGAGTCCATCTTCATCTAGTTCGGCCGCTTGGATTTCGGACAGATGATGCTTCCTTGAAGCGGGCGGGTCTGGATTACTGGCATGCCGTCAACCTTGAGTATCATGATTCTTTTGATGAGGTGTTAGAGAAGTACAAGGACGGTCGCTTTTTCTATGCAACAACCAAAGCTGAAAAAAGGTATTGTGATTTCCATTACCAGGATGGAGACTTTTTTGTTTTCGGCAAAGAAACAAAAGGTTTGTCCGAGGATATTTTGGAAGCGGGGAAAGAAACAAGAATTCGTATGCCGATGAGTGATGCTGTTAGATCGCTTAATTTGTCTAACTCAGCAGCCATAATAGTATATGAAGCGCTCCGTCAGCTGGATTTTCCGGAACTTGTCTAAAAGAAATCACAGTTTATTATTTTTTTCAGCAGGATTCGACATTTTTATAACGAAATCATTTCATAGAGCCGAAAATAGTAATAGGTTGTTATAAATAGTTGAACAGGAGAGGTGTAAGTTACGATATGAAACCTGCTGGCGTGGTTAGAAAAGTGGATCAGCTGGGTAGAATTGTTCTACCTAAATCCCTTCGTAAAAGGTATCAAATGAATGAGGGAGATCCGGTTGAGATTTTGGTACAGGGTGACCATATTATTTTAGAGCGGTATCGTCCGAAATGTGTTTTCTGCGGATCTATGGAAGAGGTAGGCGAATATAAAGATCGTTATATTTGCGCTCAATGCCTGACAGAAATGACTCAATTGCAAAGACATGCTTAAGAGTTGAAAGATTCTCTTTCAGAGTCTTTAATGCACGAGGGTTCAAAAGGAAGAGCGCCGCATCATTTTGCGGCGCTCTTCCTTTTGTTGTTGGGAAGTAGGTCAGAGTCTGCAAGAAATCCCCTATCTAAAGGGAATTCGTGTTTTAAAGACCCTTTGTCTTGTCATCATTGTAAGATGAGGTGAGGATTCCGGCCATAAATAATACAAATACGAAAGTAACAATCCAAAAGGTTAATGAGAACGTCATGCTGGGCACCTCCATAGAATTGAATTCGTTATTTACATTATAACCTGCCTCTTTAAAAAAATAAATGTAATTGTGACATGTCGCATTGACAATCTTTTTTACTCATTCGAAAAACAAGAAATTCGTTGGGACGGATCGTAGATTACCATCGGAAGGTTTGTTCACAACTCTTCCGTTAAAGATCAGAGAGGAGGATCCGCCCCCGTCCAAATTATAGGCGTCTGTTACTCCCATGCCGTAAAGCTTGTTTTGAATCTCTTCCAGAGTAGCACCGGAACTCCCATTTTCGTTATATCCATCGGCTACCAAGACAAGTATTTGGTCATCCTTATATTTACCCATAACTGTGCGGGGTGCCCGTTTTGGGCTTGCCTTCCATTTCTCAGGTATAGGTACTTTGATGCTATTTTGTAGTAAAACAGGCACAAATGTAGCTCCGAAAGCCGGGTCAAGCTTATCAAGCTGGCTTTGAGTGTAGAACTTGCCTCCAATCAGCTTGCCTGATTTGTTCAATCCAACGAAACTGAGGTCCTTATAGCTAGATTCGAAGCCTGTTAGATAATGTCCGCCAATAATGGTTGTGCTCAGAGGATAACGTTTACCGCCTTTATCCGCAAACCCACCGGCATTTATTCCGGCAACTGCGCCGTGGCGGCTTACAGCCTGCATCGTGGTTTCTGATCCTCCGGGGGTCTCTTTACCGAGGCTCATCGCCATTGCCGATGGATCCTTCAGCTTAATTTTCAGAGCATAACCTTTATAGTTTTCGGGATTCATCCGGTAAAGCTCTATTGAAATACGGCTGCTGCTAATAACCTCCTCAGGAGAACCTAGCTTTGCCGTTATCCGACGGTTATATATGAACTTAGGACGGGCAGACTGGGCTGTAGCCGTACTCACCAGAGCATTCATTGTATTCGTTGTCTGCTTGTACACTTTAGCACTGGCACTAACAGTTTTGATAGTATAAGCGGCGGCTGCCTGCGCCTTGGTTAGGTCGCTTTTGAGTGCGGCAGTCTCCTGAAGAGGGCCTGTAACCGGTGCGTATTGGCTAATCTTCAAATCTAGCTCAAGTGGCGGCTGATAGAGCCATAGACACAAGAGCAGACCTATAAACGGTGCTGTTGTCAGCATGAAGAAGCGGTTAACGCTTTTAACAGGGGTAATCATTTGAGTAGATCCATCTCTTTCTTCAGGGTGTCAAGCTGCTTACGAACCTCACTTAACTGCGTGTACAACTTATTGCTGTTGTCCGTTTTGGCACTTGCATTATCCTTCGTAAAAGTTAAGAGTTCGTTAAAAGACTGTACTGTGCTCTGCAGCTCCTGCACATCTGAAGAAAGTACGGCAATCTTCGCCTCATAGTCCGCCTTCAAAAGATTAAGCTGCTGCTGGCTTTGCTGGCTTAGCTGACCCAGTACTTGATCCCTTAAATGGCTGGTGTAGCTATAAACTGCATATACGCTTAGTCCAATCATAAGTACCCAGAATAATAAAAACCATTTGACGGAAGGGCCGTTTCTAGTTGTGGACGTGCGGCGCGAGTGTACCGGGGACGATTCCGTTGACGCCTGCATTTCATCACCTCAAGCTATATTTTTTCAAGTCACCATTCTATCAGACTTCAACTTTTTTCGCAAAAATGAAAGAGAACAGAATATGGGTAAAAAGTAATTGCATCCTATTAAACTACTAGGATAGAATTACTATAGAATGGAATATCTGATGGGCGTATACAAGGTAAAAAGGGGAAATTATAATAAGTCATCATGATCCTTGCCAACGTTTAATACGGAAACGCTACGGCGCTATCCACTCTGGTTAAATACATATATAGCAGGAGGTCTAGGCGTCAATGATGAAGGTATGGCAGGTGGTACTAGTGGGCTGTCATCCCACAAGTATGCTGGGGACGAAACTGATTTTAGAGGAAGGCGGAGAGCTGAGCGTTGTGGGGATGTGCTCTTCATGGGGCGAATGCTCGGTAATTGTTCAGGAGAAGCATCCAGAATTAATTCTAATGGATTACCTAATGCCTGAGGGTGAGGTAGTAGGTGTGCTTTTGGATATGAAAAAAAGTTCACCAACGTCTCACTTTGTGGTAATGACGGATGATGATGCTATGGAACTTCTCCAGCCGCTTATGGAGCTGGGGGCCAGCGGGTTGTTATCTAAGGGGGCATCACCGCGGCAACTGCTACAGTTGATCCTAGGTCTAAGGGAGGGATTCCTCTCTATGCCCCTGGAATGGATGAATAAAGGTTTCCTTCCTGTCAAATCCTCTGATGTGTATGATGGTTTGTTGCAGTTGACACCTACAGAAACATTTATAATGGAGCGGATTGTCCAGGGGGTTACCTATGATAAAATTGCTCTGGAAATCGAGGTGAGTCGACGTTCCATTGATAACTACTTACGGAAGATTTATGTGAAGCTGAACGTCTCTACCAGAGCGCAGGCTATAGAGAAATTTGCGCTTTTTTCCAGACAAAACAAGCAAATGTACGCGTAGCTTCAACAGGACGACATATTGCCGTTCCAGCCGGAATATTCTTGGTACCAAGGAAGGGGGACGCTTTATGAAATATGAGTTTTCCGCTCGCGCACATACGCTTCAGTCATCACCGCTGTTAAGTATACGGACCCAAATGAGAAGAGGCTCCTTAATATCTCTGGCAGAGGAACTGCCTGCAGAGGAATTATTTCCATTATCCCTGCTGGCAGAGGCTGCTTCCAACGTCATTACGGCTAATGCAGAGGCGCTCCAGTACGGTGATCCTGCAGGTTATGGACCGCTGCGAGAGTGGCTTACAGGGGATTGGTTCAAATCCAAAGGGGTAACTGTTGACGAAGGCGGCGTGTTGCTTACTACGGGTAGCCAGCAGGCAGTTGATTTGTTATCTCGGGTATACCTCGACTCGGGGGATCGTGTACTTGTGGAACATCCGACATCTCCGGGTTGTCTACAAGCGCTGAGGATGCAGGGGGCCCTTATCATACCGGTACAAGGAGATCGAGAGGGTCTGCTTCCTGATCATTTACTTTCACAGATTAAAAAGTATCGGCCTAAGATGCTGTTCGCTGCTCCAAGCTTTACGAATCCTAGTGGCAATCTATGGAGTCTGGAGCGGCGCAAGGAAGTGCTGGAGCTCTGTGCTGCACATAATGTGCTGATCGTGGAGGATGATTCCTATGGAGATCTTCATTTTGAAAAATATGATCAGCATCCTGCGAAGCGATATCCGTCGCTCTATGCGCTGGAAAATGTCAGTGACGGTGGCCATGTGCTCTATATCGGCTCCTTCAGCAAGACCGTTGCGCCTGCACTGCGGACGGGCTGGGCGGCAGGAAGTCCGGAGCTTATCAGCATGATGTCTGCGGCCAAAGGTATGGCTGACTGGCAATCAAGCCCGCTGAACCAGCGGCTCTTATATCATCTGCTTGATGTTTCTGCCTTCGATTTGCGTGAGCATATTGCCTTGCTGAACCGTGAATATCATACCCGGCTGAAGCTAATGGTAGAGCTGTTAAAGCGTCCTGCTTGGAAAGGCAGCTCATACGATCTCCCAAAAGGAGGTATGTTCCTGTGGGTTGCGCTTCCTCAAGGCCTTGATGCAAACGCATTGTTAAAATGTGCCTTGAATAAGGGGGTTGCCTTCTTGCCAGGTCCATTATGCTGTGTGGAAGGCGGAGGAGAACATATTCGCCTGAACTTCAGTCATCCCGGACGGGATGCACTGTTGCTAGGGATGAATCTGATGAGTGAGGCCGTCACGGAGTTTACAGCCCGGAACTAAAGTTCACTGATTCAGTGGAGGAGTAACGTGACGAGCTGTTATTTTAAAGGGGTTTCCCAAATGCCGTATAAATGGCTGCTGGGAAACCCCTTTTTTAGAGTGAAAAGATTATTAAGAGCTAACTTCAGACGGATTGTAGCCGCTCGTTATGGCGGAGTATTCGGACAGAGCTGCTGCTCCGGCTGGAGTTAAGGCATACCGGCCGCGTGTGATGCGGATGAACCAGCCGTAATAGTTGTGTTGCAATATAGCTGCCGCCCCCGGAACACCGCTGCGCTTGCGCAGCTCAGCAGGGGTTACACCTTGCTTCTTCAGCGCAATATGTGACGTGTCGGCCTCTATTTCTCGAACAGCTGCAGCTATCCGTAGTGCCTTTTCACGGTAAGCCGTAACAAGCTTGACTCGTGTGCTGCCGCCGATATTATAATCACCGCTGCGTTCATGGAATTCGTACAGCAACTTTTCTTGACGTCGTCCGCTGATACGCCGTACCGGGGGGATTTCTCCCGGCTCGACTAACACTTCCACCAGAGGAGGCTTAGTCTTGTAGAAGACTACGGTCATTAGCCCCAGACCAAGCCGGCGGCAGAGTTCGCTAAGCTCACCCCAGCGCTGGTTCACCGCCCCTTTTTTGTCCCGGCAGCGCTCAACCGCCAGAACAACGTTCGGGCTAAGCTTTAATCGTTCGACACCCTGCAGTAGCAGAGAAAGGTTGAAGGATTTTTTCATCTCCACGATTAGAGGCTGCTCCTCGTTGATACGGATGCCAACCATATCGCAAGTCCGCACTTCCCCTTTAATTTCATAACCTTGTTTTTCAAAAAAAACCTTTAGAGGAGCATACAGCTCCGTTTCATGCCGTACCGCCATAGACCGTCACTCCTACGCGCTTTTGAATTCATTAAATATGATTCTCTATTATAGCACAGCAAAAAAGAGGTCAACTATTGGGGGTTCGCCGCATAGTTATGTAATACACTTTTGAATGCTACATCGGCAATTGGAGCGCAAGGTGAGGAGGCAGCGAACAATGGATATTTTTGAGCGTATAGCTTCGTATCGGGCAGAGAATGAGCGTATGTCGTGGAGCGGAACCTTCAAGGAGTATATAGAACTGCTTAGAAAGGACCCTTCTCCCGCAAAGACCGCGCACGCCCGTGTATACGACATGATCAAGTCGCACGGTGTGGAGGAAATTAACGGCCGCAAACGGTATAAATTTTTTGAGCAGGAGATTTTTGGACTCGATCGGGCTGTAGAAAAGCTGGTGGAGGAATATTTCCATTCCGCTGCGCGGCGATTGGATGTACGCAAACGGATACTGCTGCTAATGGGACCTGTAAGCGGAGGGAAATCAACACTGGTCACGCTTCTAAAACGCGGGCTGGAGCAATATTCACGGACGGAGCAAGGTGCTGTGTATGGAATTGAAGGCTGCCCGATGCATGAAGACCCGCTGCATTTGATTCCGCTGGAACTAAGGCCGGATATCGAGAAAGAGCTCGGCGTGCGTATTGAAGGGAACCTATGTCCTTCCTGCCAAATGCGACTGAAAAATGAGTACAGCGGCACGATTGAAAAGGTTCGAGTGGTTCGTGTACTTTTGTCTGAGGAAGAGCGTATCGGAATAGGGACTTTTAGTCCGTCTGATCCAAAGTCCCAGGATATCGCAGACCTGACGGGAAGCATCGATTTCTCCACGATTACTGAATTTGGATCGGAGTCAGACCCGCGTGCTTACCGTTTCGATGGAGAGCTGAATAAAGCCAATCGCGGCTTGATGGAATTTCAGGAAATGCTGAAGTGTGATGAAAAGTTTCTTTGGAACCTGCTCTCATTGACTCAGGAGGGGAACTTCAAAGCCGGAAGATTTGCGTTAATTAGTGCCGACGAGCTTATCATCGCTCATACCAATGAATCGGAATACAAAACCTTTATCTCCAATAAGAAAAATGAAGCGCTCCAATCCCGGATGATCGTAATGCCTGTTCCTTACAACTTAAAGGTATCCGAAGAGGAGAAAATTTACGCCAAGCTGATCGGTCAGAGCGACATGAAGCATGTGCATATTGCGCCGCACGCTCTGCGTGCTGCTGCAATCTTTTCAATACTTACCCGTCTGAAGGAGAGCAAGAAGCAAGGTATGGACCTCGTCAAGAAGCTGCGGATGTACGACGGAGAAGAAGTAGAGGGATACAAAGAGGCTGATCTGAAGGAAATGCAAACGGAGTTCCAGGATGAAGGAATGTCAGGCGTTGACCCGCGTTATGTCATCAACCGCATATCCAGTGCGTTGATTAAAGGTGATCTGGAGTGCATGAACGCTCTAGACGTGCTGCGGGCGATAAAGGACGGCCTAGATCAACATCCTTCGATTACGAAGGAGGAGAGGGAGCGGTATTTGAACTTTATCTCCATTGCTCGCAAGGAATATGACATTCTGGCTAAAAGCGAAGTACAGAAGGCGTTCGTCTATTCATTCGAGGAATCTGCCAAGACTCTTTTCGAGAATTATCTGGATAATATCGAAGCCTTCTGCAATTGGTCCAAAATCCGTGATCCGCTGACGGATGAGGAAATGGAGCCGGATGAGCGGCTGATGCGCTCCATAGAGGAGCAGATCGGTATTTCGGAAAATGCGAAAAAAGCCTTCCGTGAGGAAATTCTAATCCGTATCTCCTCCTACTCACGTAAAGGGAAGAAGTTCGAATACAGCAATCATGACCGGCTTAGGGAAGCCATTGAGAAGAAGCTGTTCACTGACCTGAAGGATATCGTCAAAATAACCACCTCCTCCAAGACGCCGGATGAGAGCCAGCTGAAGCGGATCAACGAGGTATGCGCAAGACTCATGGATGGCCATGGCTACTGCCCAACCTGCGCCAACGAGCTGCTGCGGTATGTGGGAAGTTTGCTGAATAGGTAACTTGTGTTAAAGAAGACGGGCCGCGACTAGCGACTCGTCTTTTTGGGATGCTCTGGGTGAGAAGGGAAAAAGGCTCTATTGCTCAGAGCAGGATGGGGGCGAGTTAGAGGAGGGTCAAGCTGAGTTGAATTGGGACGGGTGTTAGGCTCGAGAAGAAGTGGGGCGATGCGAAGCGAAGTTAGGCACAAAATGGAGGTAGCCTGATGATGGGGGTAGGACGGAACGGAGGATAATTGTATAAAATACACTTATTTCTACTATCTAAGACCTCTTTTGAGCTTTAATTGCACTCTCTACAACTATTATCCGGCAAAAGACCATTATCAGCCCAAAGTAAGCGATATAGCTGCAGAATGTACAATTAAACATACAAATGACGTAAAAGGAGCCATTTTAGTTGTACCAAATACATTTATATTTACTCAGGAGCGTCTACAGTAGAATAAGTTGAGGAAGTTGAGAAACATATTAGCATCAGAAAACCCGCAGAACGTTCTGCGGGTCTTTGTCTTACATTGTAATATTAGTCTACAGCATCCATCTACGCCGATTCACACAAACTTCCGCTGCACCTTCTTGCCGTCGTAGGAGAACAACGCCTTTTTATCCTCCAGCACAGTTTGCAGGTGAACCGTCCGTCCCCAAAGTGAATAAATATGCGGAAGGGTGCGCTCCAGGTATTTCAGATCCAACTCTATCCCCTCGTAGCGGTGTACGATAAAGAGCTCACCATTGCGCTCGAAATTACCGTCCTGAACCACCAAATAAGGCGATCCTCCGTTTACGCGTGCACGCACCAGCTGGTCTCTGACATTCTCCCATGCCTTATCCGTAATTTTCCACTCCGGGCCTTTTTTCTCGAATACATATAGATCAAGGTCGGTGACCAATTCCTTGGACAAATAGTTGCTGATAAAAGAGGTGTCGGATTCAAGCTCTCGCACTTCAAAGATTTTATCGCGATCCCAGCGGCGTTCAATGTCTTCAAAGATTTTCAGGCCCAGATAATAAGGATTCAGGCTTTGGCGGGACGGCTGGACCACAGAGGAATTCAGCTTGGCGAACTCTATCGTTTCCTCAGGGGTAAGATCAAGCTCACGCATGATCCGCTGATGCCAGTACGAAGCCCAGCCTTCGTTCATGATCTTGGTCTCCATCTGAGGCCAGAAGTAGAGCATCTCATCATGCAGCATCGTCATGATGTCGCGCTGCCAATCCTCTAATACAGTGGAATATTGCTGGATGAACCAAACCATATCCTTCTCCGGATCTGGGGGGAAGATCACATTACCGCCCGCCTGATTCGGATTAATAGCAGCAGATTTGTCTAGATCCCACAGCTCGCTGTAAGGATTATTTGTCGTTGCTTTAGTGCCCTTTGAGGCTTCCTTGCGCTCCATCATTTTTAACTCCAGCAGATGGCTCTTGCCCAGCTTTTGGGGGTTAATGAGGCTGGGATCAATATGCTCCTGTATGGCGAGGACAGCGTCGATAAAGCTCTCTACAGTCTGAGTGCCGTAGGTTACTGAATAGGCGGCGATCCGTTCAGCTGTAGCTGCCATACTCTCGACCATATCCCGGTTGGACATGGAGAAGCGCGCATTATTTTTGAAAAAATCGCAGTGGGCCAGGACGTGTGCCACAATCAGTTTATTTTGTATAAGTGTATTTCCGTCCAGCAGGAATGCATAACACGGGTTGGAGTTAATGACGAGTTCGTATATCTTACTTAGTCCGAAATCATATTGTGATTTCATTTTATGAAATGTCTTTCCAAAGCTCCAATGCCCAAAACGGGTCGGCATTCCATAAGCACCAAATGTATAAATAATATCAGCGGGACATATTTCGTAACGCATCGGAAAAAAATCGAGGCCGAAGCCGGATGCAATCTCCGTTATTTCAGCGATAGATCGCTCAAGCGCTTTTATTTCTTCACCGGGCATGAACCTGTCACTCCTTTCTATTCACAGCACCTCGTTCTGGACAGAGCAGTTCTTCTAATGTATATGGGTGAGGGAAGGCCATTATAACTCTGTGAGTTTGTGGGATAAATTGTATCTAATCCACTTACAGTAGGGAATGATATTACTACATTTGGGAGGTATAAGAATGTCAAGAAGACGTCGCCGCAGATTTAATAAAAGCAAAAAGGGTAGCTTGGAAGTGATTTTAGTACTGGTAGCGTTTGTGATCTATGTAGTCTTCAGCATAATAAGAGAAATTGTTACGGGAATTAAAAATATTGAAGAGTATTTTCTGAGGCAGAATGCATTTTCACGTTCAATTGCAATTAGAACGTGACAAGGAAGAGAGAAGACAATTATTACGCAACAAGAATCTAGGACGCCTAAAAGTAATGGACCCTTTTGAATTCGAAGACTATATGGCCCGCGTTTTTCGATGTGCAGGGTATGACTGCGAGGTAACAAAACGTTCTGGTGATGGTGGGAAGGATATAATCCTACGGAGTGATAATGAAGTGCGATTAGTGGAGTGTAAAAGATATACAACACCTAAGGTAGGCAGACCAGATATTCAGAAGTTCCACAGCGCCATAATTGAATGTGGTGCAATAGAAGGCTTTTATATAACAACTGGAGAGTATACAAAACAGGCTTTAGAATGTGCAGAAAACAAATCAATTCTGACCGTTAACGGTGAGCAACTACTGAATTTAATTGAGCAATATGCTGGATTCGAAAAAGAGGTTCTTGAACATTGAGTTCAAGAGCCTCTTGAATTGCTAATTTATTTAAACTGTTAAAATGGATTTCAATTGATCAAATAATAGTTGAGTTCTTCTATCGATGAAATTATCGAATTCTAAGAGACCTAAACTGATACTCGGTATATAGTGTTTATCCATATAATCTGTTCGCTTCCCTTGATCTGGATAAGTTTTTACTATCCATTCATCAAAGTTCATATTAGACTTTTGCTGGTTTGGAATACCTTCAAGCATCTGTAAATTGACTATTGAATTACAATTATTGATGTAACCATCTTGTTTATCATCTGACACACCAAGTTTAGATAAGCCTTTCTTGGAAAACAGACTTTTTGCGAAAATATGATCCAGATGAAATTTGTTTCTAAAATCCAACGTCGGGTAAAGTAAGGCCAAAACCGAAAATGTGTGCTTTTGTCCATATTGATAGGTAAGTAAGTTGCTTATCTCATCATCATTAAATGAAAAGGATTTAGTACCGCCTTTAAATTCATTGATAATTATATCGAGTGGAAATTCATTGTGATTATTTAATATAACTTTTCTTAATGGTCTAAGTACATTGTCTGGTTGACCACTAAATACTCTTTTCAACAAAGCAAGAAGTAACCAGTTATGTATCAGTTGTCTGTCATTGTTATATGTTGTTAACTGAACATAATTATGTGGCAATCCTTTTTTTAGTAAATAATACGCAATAGGAATTATGGCATTATTTGATGTTAAAGTTTCTTGATTAAATCCAAAATTTGAGACAAGGCTTACAGCCAATCGAAGTGCTTTTTTCACATCGTCCCAGTTATCTTCTATCTTTTTCATTGTATCTGAGTCAAAGTTATCGACTTTAAAAGCAATATCGCTAAAATCGCAAAGTACTAAACACGATTTCAATACGAAATCTTTATTAAAATTAAAACCGTCACCCATTTGATTGATCTCATCCACAAATTCAGTTATTTCTTTTCTGGCATCTTTGTCTTGCCATTGTGCAGTAGCAATAGAGAGCAGTAAATCAGAGTAACTTAAGGTCGTTCCCCCACTATTTACACGTATAAAGATATTTAATACTTTGTCCAGTTTCTGGTCTTTCTCTAGATAGTAATTTATACTCGGTGTTTCATTTATGGCTGTAAATAGCTTAAATAGTGTTTCATTTGCAAACAAAGCTTTTTTTTCTTCAATTGAATAAAGCCCTTTATTTATTAGATATTGATTAACTTCGAAAGGATTTTTGATATCAAGAATATCGGCTACCTTAAACCAAAAGGCAGTTTTATCTGCATTATCCTTGTCAGCCTCTTCGTTTGTTAAAAATCTAAAGTCATAAACAGTATCGAATTCTTCCGATGGAGCTAATAAATCAACGTATAAATGTTGTTTCGGGTATGCTAGCGGATTTTCTCTACGCATTCTTGGAAGTTTATAAGAAAAGGTTCCTTTAAGCCCTATGTACATTGACGTTAATCGCTGCTGCCCATCCAAAATAGCTATGATATCTTCCTCACCGCTTATACTTGCAACAGGGTTATGGCGGTTATCTCTTTCGTGATATTCTCTGATAAACTCGTAAAATTGAAACTCTTTACTTTTTTCTTTATTTACATACCAAAATAGAAACGAGCCGACAGGATAGCCCTGCATTAATGAATCAAATAATCGTTCGATTTGATCTGTACCCCATACAAATTCGCGCTGAATCGATGGTAATATGTATTTTTTTCGATGTATGTTTTCTATAACATCTTTTATAGTTAGTGCTGTTTGAAAGGCCATTAATGACGCCCACTTTCTATTTCATATTTTTGTCAAGAAATTCAATCAAAGTCAAACGAAATAGCCCAACAATTAATAATTGTTAGGCTATTCATCATCAGGATCTATCCCCCAAAACACGTAATGCGATAACCCCGTATTAGCAAAGTAACAAGCATCCACATGTACTTCACGTAGATCCTCATCAACCTTATATATAATGACCACATTGCCGATCATTGTCCAAAAGTAGCCGTTAAACTCAAACCCTGGAAAGTCCGAAATTCCATAAGCTTTGTAATTAGGCTCTTCAGATAAAATAGCTTTTGACCGTCGAAATACGTTCATCGGGTCTACTTTAAATTCTTTCATACGAGCAAGTGCTACTCGTGCATAGGTGGTCCAAAGGACTTTGTAGCTATTATTTTTCATTCCCGACCTCTTTCAGTAATTGGGCGAACTCTTCCTCGCTATCACTGTAGGTGGAAATTCCATCCTTACGATCTTTCTGTGCCTGGTGAAGTTGCGACAGAACGCCATCATCTTTGAATATTACTGAAGTCATTCTTCTCTTCTGTTCATCCGTAAATGTAGGCTGCTCATCTTTCCTTTGAAGCGTAACATTGAATCCAAAGTTTTCTTCGATTAGTTGGACTAGATCTTTAAGTTCAACGTAAGTTTTATCCTTAAAGCTTTGGTCCAATTGCTCTTTTGAAATAGACATTCTAATCACCTACCTTTTTGCCATTATATCATAAGCTCAGGGATTTTCTTATGTTATGATTACACTTATTAACACTTAAGTAACGAATTGAAAGCATAATATACTAAATATTCATTCTTACTAAGGAGATGGATTATGGAAATTAAGAATCAGAGAGGGCTGGGAATATCTAGTATTGAGGAATGGTTACTATATGCGCCCCCAGCAAAAGGTGATAGACACTGGGTAGATGGAAGAAGTGCAAAAGAACTAGCTAAGGCTTGGTTCTATTCTGGTGAACCTAGAATGCCTGTGGAATTGCGACAGTTGCTGGATTCCCATGAGGATACAATTGGTTTCATTGCAGATAAAGCGATTCCTGAATATGAAACGAAACTGGATAGTTTTAAAGGTAGCGGGCGTATCCATGATCTAATTGTTACAGGTGAGGGATCAGGAAAGTCTATGCTAATTTCCATTGAAGCAAAGGTTGACGAATCATTCGGAGAGATTATTTCCAAATACCTACTCAAAAGCGTTTCAAACAATACAAAGACTAAAATTCCTGAACGTACAGAACAGCTGGGTCTTTCTATATTTGGTAATAAGAGTATTGGTCATATCCGTTATCAGCTACTTCATGCAATTGCAGGAACGTTAATTGAAGCTGAAAAAATGAATGCAGCACAAGCCGTCTTTGTTATTCATGAGTTCGTACCATTTGGAAAACAGTCTAAAAAATCAAAGCAAAACAATGAGGATTTAAAAATATTTGTTAATCTTCTTACTGATATGCCGCACAATATTGGCCAACTGATTGGACCGCTTAAAGTTATAGGTGGAGGAAATGTTTCAAGTAACATCCCCTTATATATCGGGAAAATTGAATCGAAAATTTGAAAAATAGGCTATATTAAACCATGTTGTTGATCATGTTTGCAAACACTCGGGAGGGGTGAATAGGTGAAGAATAAGGTATTAATATCGTTTCTCATACTTATCGCTTTTTTTGTCGGCTATTTAGTTCGAGGGTTCACCAATATGAACACTTCATCTCACCGATGGGTTTTGTCATCAGAACCCCCATCACCAGGTATAAAAATAAATGGAACTGTTGTTCCAGTATTTCAAGGTTCATATTCTTGGTGTAATGGTACTTCTTTGATCTCACAAGGTTGCAAAAGTGTAGATATGATTCCATTTGAAGAAATCCTCAAAGAAAAGAAAGCTGAGCCTACAGTTGTATCCCCAAATAACTTGATTGAAACCAATGCCCCCAAAGGTATAAAAGAATTCACTCTAACTCGTCGTGAAAATAAGGACAACAGCGATCCCTATCGAACACCCTCTGAAAGAGGAGTTTATTATTATAACATCCATTGTGAGTGGTTCGCAGACCAAGGCAATGCTGAATTCAATTTCGCTGTGGAGGTTAGGTAACTCCTATTGCTGGAGGATACTTATCCACCTATTCAATAGAATAGGAGGTACGATACACAGCGGAGGATATTATTGGTATACTTTAACAAATGCATTCTATATTCTCATGTTCCTTCAGTGGGCTTCTAAGGAGGATGTATTAGGGCTCATGTTGAATGTTTACCGTATAGGTAGAGTGATCATTTTTCTGAATATCCTAAATAAATGGATGGAAGGGCGTGCCGCGCGGTACTGGATGATACCTCTTTCGATTCTCTATTTATTCATGTTTATATTTATTTTTAAGTCATTGTTCCCTATTACTTATCCTGGAGATGAACCAAATCCGGTTAGCGGATTGATCGCCATCGGGTTATTGATTCTGTATCCATTTTATCTATTTTTTATAATAAGTGATTGGTTGGAGGAGAAATCATGCAACGCATACTGCTGATTGAGGACGATGAAGCCATTAGTGAAATGGTTAGGTCCTATTTAGTAAAAGAAAGCTACGAGGTAGAAACGGCATTCGACGGGGAAGCCGCAGAGATGATTTTTCGCAGCAGTAGCAGTGCTTTTGATCTTATTCTACTTGACCTCATGCTCCCAAAACGCAGCGGAACAGATATTCTACAGACCATTCGGGCCAGCAGTCTGGTTCCTGTACTTATAATGTCGGCCAAGGACAGCGATGTAGATAAAGCACTGGGACTTGGCTTCGGGGCAGATGATTATATCACCAAGCCGTTCTCCATGATTGAGCTGGCGGCAAGGGTGAAGGCTGCTATACGGAGGGCTGGATATGCCTCATCAAGCGGTAAGGGTAATGAACCTGTTCCGCTACTTCAGAAAAGGGTTACCCTTCACGGTTTAACGGTGGATCTGGATAATTTCTCAGCACAGAAGAACGGAGTAGAGGTGAAGCTGACAGCCAAGGAATTTCAGATTCTCAAGCTGTTCTTGACCCATCCGGGACAGGTGTTTACGAAAGCGCAAATTTATGGAGTTGTTTGGGCAGATGATTACTACGGGGATGAGAACGTTATTAATGTACATATGCGCAGATTGCGCGAAAAAATAGAGGATGATCCATCGCGACCTGAATTTATCAAAACGCTGTGGGGGATCGGATACAAGCTGGGAGAACCTGCACATTGATTACGGTTGTGAGTACCATCCTACTTATTGTGATTGTGTGCCTACTGCTTATTATTCTTTGGCAGTACCAGCGCCACCGTCAATCTTCCCGCCAACTCAAATACATACATGAGAAGCTTGACAGTATCATAGCTCAGGGCTCTCATGAGAGACTCCTCCTCTTCAGCAGTAACAAAGAGCTGCAAATGCTGCTAACTGAGCTGAACCGAATGCTTGATGTGAATCACAAGGGAATGATAGAGCGGGCTAAACTGGAGAAATCGATGCGCAACATGCTGTCCAATATTTCACACGATCTGAAGACGCCTCTAACGGTTGTACTCGGTTATATAGAGACGATAATGCATGACGAGACTATGACAGCTTCAGAGCGTGATCGTATCTTGCACACCATTCATCAGAAAGCAGATCAAGTGATCACGCTGATGAATAGCTTCTTTGATCTGGCTAAGCTTGAGTCAGGGGATCGGGACATCTCTCTTTCTCGGGTAGAGCTAGGTGAAGTATGCCGGAGGAATATCCTTTCCTTCTACGATCTCTTAACGGCTAAAGGCAGCGAGGTGGAGATTGATATCTCTGATACGGCACTATACATAATGGGCAATGACGAGGCTTTGGACAGGATTTTATCCAATTTGCTATCCAATGCGATTTCATATGGAGATGCCGGCGGAGTGCTCGGTTTAAGGCTTTATAATGATGAACAGAACGCATACATAGAGGTTTGGGACCGGGGAAAAGGCATTTCGGAATCGCATCAGGATAAGGTGTTCGAACGGTTGTATTCTCTTGAGGATTCAAGAAACCGGGAGTATCAAGGCAGCGGATTGGGCTTAACGATTACAAAAAGGCTAACGGAGCAAATGAACGGCACTATAAAACTGACAAGCCAACCGTATGTCAAAACGGTATTTACGGTCTCTTTTCGAAGAATCCGCTTCTGATTCAGTAGAACTTAAGATTTAAGTAAGAATTGAGTAATAAAAAAGAAAAATCCGCTGTGTACAATAAAGATATAGAGAACAAGAACAAAAGCCAAAGGGGACAGCGGAAATGACAACCATACTCCGAACACGTAATCTCACAAAAGTGTATCAGGGCAAAGAAGCCGTAAGCAACGTGAATATGAATATTAAGCAGGGAGAAATCTACGGATTTCTAGGCCCGAACGGAGCCGGCAAAACAACAGTCATGAAAATGATCACCAATCTCGTAAAGCCAACGAACGGAGAAATTGAATTTTTCGGAGAAAAAATGATGGATCGCTCCTATGAAATGCTGAAACGGATGGGCTGCATTATAGAATACCCAGTGTTCTACGACAAGCTGACCGCAAAAGAAAACCTGATCCTGCATGGAGAGTACATGGGCTATTATAATCCACAGGCGATTGGTGAAGCGCTGGAACTGGTAAAGCTTACAGGGATCGATAACAAGCCTGTAAAGCAGTTCTCACTCGGTATGAAGCAGCGCCTGGGTATTGCAAGAGCGGTTATGACCAAACCGGAATTGCTTATACTGGATGAGCCGATCAATGGTCTGGACCCGGTCGGAATCAAGGAGATGCGCGAGGTATTCCGTATGCTAAGCGAGGAGTATGGGATGACCCTGTTGGTCTCCAGTCACATTTTGGCTGAAATTGAACAGATTGCCGATACGATCGGTGTGATTCGTGAAGGTGTGTTGGTAGAGCAGGTAGCGATGGAATCCATTCGTGGCCGGAATACGGAATATCTGGAACTGATTACGAATGAGACTACCAAAGCGGTTTATGTGCTTGAGCACAAGCTTGGGTTATCCAATTTCAAGGTGCTTGATCCGCGAACGATTCGTATTTATGAGAGCATCTCCCAACGTGAGTTGAACAAGGCCCTTGTTATAGCAGATGTAGAGCTGGAGAGCCTAAGTAAAAGGCATCACTCGCTGGAAGATTATTTTCTGAAATTGATCGGGGGTGAAGGCGTTGCTTAAGCTGATTTCGCTTGAAATTCGTAAAAATAAATTGTCGGGTATGCTCAAAGGTTCCCTTTATGCCAACTTAGGTCTTCTCGTTTTTATGGTTCTTGTTGTTTTCATAGATCAAGGGGAAAGCGACCCTACGTTTGCTTCTTATGCGGAGTTATTTGAAGGCTTGTTCGTTTTTGTGAAAGCTGTATTTATTATTTTTGCTTCGGTGCTGCTATGTAAGCTGGTCATTGATGAGTATAAGAACAACACCGTTACATTGCTGTTTATGTACCCTATTCCTCGTAAAAAACTGATGGCCGCCAAACTAATCATCGTGTTCCTATTCACATTGGCTGCCATTGTAATATCGGATGTAGTCCTTGGAGCGATACTCATCGGTATTAATCATTTCGTGAATATCATTCCGGGTGAATTGACAGCTTCTCTAGTAACAAACGAGTTATATGTAATCGTAATGGGTGCCCTTTATGCCGCAGGTATTGGATTAATTCCACTATACGTTGGAATGCGCAAAAAATCAGTACCTGCTACAATTGTAACAGCGGTCCTTGTTGTCAGTACAATCACTTCTGGATTTGATCAATTCCGGCTCGGAAATTTGGCCGCAGTATCGATATTTCTTGCTTTGCTTGGCGTTGGCATTGCCTACTTATCCATCCGAAAGGTGGAAACTGAAGACATTGCTTAACTAATATTCCTTAACCTCTGTCACGATTGTAGACGGGGGTTATTTTTTATTTTTAACAGATACGAATCCATACAATTTTGATATATAATGAATTATAAAAACGTCTATATTAATACATGAAAAGACTTATTTCGCAGGGCTTAGAGTGATTTCTAGGGGGAACGCAGAGAGGATGTGGGCTGTGTATAAGGATAAGACTCTGATTTTAAAAAAAATGATTTCGGCGGATGGCGCCTTTAAATCCTTATATATGAATCATCCGGATTCGATCTACATTCTGGATTTACAGGGTAATCTGGTGGATACGAACGTTTCAACGCATCAGATTTCAGGCTATACCTTTGAAGAAATGAAAGATGTCTCAGCCAAAGAAGCATACACGGAGGAGAGCATTTCTTTACAAAAGTACAACTTTGCTTTGGCAGTTGAAGGGCAATCTCCTCGATTTGTTATTGAATTCACTCACAAAAGTGGTGAATTGCATACAGCAGATATAACCTATGTACCTATAAAAGCTGAGGACGAAGTGGTCGGCGTGTACGGGTTAGCCAAGGATATTACCGAGCATGTTAGGGCGCAGAATAAGCTGGTGGAAAGTAAGGAGCGTTATAAGTCACTTTTCCAGTACAATCCTGCGAGTGTGTATTTACTTGACCTGTCAGGACGGTTTAAAGAGGTGAATGCTCGACTGCAGCATCTTACAGGATTTACAAAAGAGGAATTAATCGGAAAGCTCTTTGACGATCTGCTTCATCCGGATGAGTGTTACCGAGTGATGTCATCCTATGATTTGGATACTGTTTCTGAGCCCAAGCACCATGAAGTGAAACTGACCCATAAAAACGGGCATACACTTTTGATAAATGTGGTTAATGTTCCCATTAAGATAAACGGACATCTGGAAGGCGTACATGGCGTTGCCATTGATATTACAGAAAATATGCGCAATCTGGAACAGATCAAGGATCTCAGCGAGCGGCATAGTCTTATTCTGGATTCTGTATCTGAGGGGATCTTTGGGCTCGACACGCAAGGTCACACCATCTTTATCAATCCGGCTGCTATGGAGATGCTTGGATACTCTCGCGAGGAATTTATTGGAATCCATAGCCAATCACTTATTCATCATACTCGTTATGACGGTTCCCATTATTCTGAGAATGAGTTTCCTATCAGTCTAACTATTTCCGATGGAGTCACACGAAGTATGGATGAGGAAGTATTCTGGCGTAAGGATGGGACAAGCTTTTTGGTGAATTACCGGGTCTCTCCCATAATTCATAACGGGGGGATTCAGGGAGCGGTTGTTGCTTTTAGCGATATCACTAATGAAAGGGAAATCATTCGAGCTAAGGAGTTCGCTGAGAAGGCCGCCCGGGCGAAGTCAGACTTCTTGGCTATGATGAGCCATGAAATCCGCACACCTATGAATGGTATGATCGGAATGGCAGATCTCCTGCTAGAAACGGAGCTTGGTGAGGAACAACGTACTTATGCAGATATTTTACGAAGCAGCAGCTACAGCCTGCTGCATATTCTGAATGATATTCTGGATTTCAGCAAAATGGAAGCTGGCAAAATGCCTCTTCAGTCCGAGATGTTCGATCTTCGAGAAATGATTTCCAGCATTGTGGATCTCTTTACGCCTAAGGCAGAGGAGAAGAAGCTATCGCTGCGGTGGTGGGCGGATACAAGTGTTCCTGAAATTATAAAAACCGATCCGAGCAGATTACGGCAAATCATTGTTAATTTGGTTGGCAATGCACTCAAGTTCACAGAGAAAGGAAGCGTAACACTTTCGGTGAAGAATATTCCACTGCCGGAAGCATCGGACTATCTATTGGAGTTTTCCGTGAGAGACACCGGAGTGGGTATTGCTGCTAACAAGCTGAATTTGCTATTTCAGTCTTTTTCACAGGTGCATCCGTCCATTAACCGGAAATATGGCGGGACTGGACTTGGACTTGCGATTTCCAAGCAGCTTGTGGAATTGATGGGCGGCACTATATTTGTAGAGAGTGAGGAGCACAGGGGGTCTACCTTCCGATTTATGCTCTCCTTTCCTAAAGAAGAATCAGAAGTGGGAATTACAGCTTCCTGGTAACAACATCGGAACGCCAAGAAACCTCCAAGGCCCTTATGATAAGGGAGCGGAGGTTTTTTGATGTGCCGTACATTTACACAGAATCGGGCTTAAGCATATACATAAGACCAACCGTTTGCGGACCGCAGTGACTGCCGATTACACAGCCAGCCCGTATCACTGCGATATTATCAATACCCGTTGCTTCTTTCAGAGCGTTATGTAAATGCTGAGCGTCATCGTCAGCCAGCGTGTGAGCAATAATGAGCAGTTCTTTATCCATACGTTCAATGTTAGAGAGTGCATTCTGAAGCAATTGCTCCACCGCTTTCTCCTTTTTGCCGCGAACTTTGTTCACAGGTACGATAGCACCCTCGATCATTCTTAGAATGGGCCGAATCTTGAGCAAGCTGCCGATAAAATTCTGCATACCGGAGCAGCGTCCACCCATATATAGATAATCCAGCGTATCGACAACAAATTCAGTCTCTACCCTGTCACGATCCTGTTCCAGCTGGTCTGCAATCTCACCAGCACTAAGTCCGTTGTGAGCTGCGCGAACGGCCTTCATTACTAATAGAGCAATACCCCCGCACAAGGTCCGTGAGTCAATAATCTTTATCCGTCCTTCCGGATACTCCCCGGCAGCTAGTAGGGCGTTCTGGTAAGTGGAGGATAGAGAAGAGGAGAGACTTATATATACAATATCATGTCCAGCTTCCACAACTGGAGTAAAGGCAGCCATGAAATCCGCCGGTGAGGGCGCTGCTGTCTTGGGCAAAGTACCTGATGCTTCTACCCGGCGATACACAGCTTCAGGTGTAATATCAAGGCCGTCTTTATAGGTCTGGTCTTCAAAAACTACATAAAGCGGGACAACGCTAATGTCATAAGTGTCCTTCCAGCCCTGAGGCAAATCGGAAGTGCTGTCTGCGAATATTTTTACAGTAGACATGAATTTCTCCCTCACCCATTTCATAGATACAGTTATAAATCATAATAATTCTTCTATTATAGCAAGGTTTCACTATTCGTAAAACAAAAAACCACCCGTTCAATAGTTCTTGAAAGGGTGGTAGGCGTGAATTTTTAACTTTTTTTGACCGGAATCCATACTTCGCAGCGGTAATCATCTGCCCCGGGATCTCCGGGTGGATATAATTCAAAATCAGGTCCGCCTGTGTGCTCATAACCTGTGGCTGGAAACCATTCCTCATAAATACGTTTCCACACATTCTGAATAGCATGCGGCATCGGTCCTGTCGAGGTGAATACAGCCCAGGTTGCAGCGGGAATTGCCGTAGTCTCAAAACCCTGAGGGTCAGTGTCGGATCCGCTCTCCGCAGCGATCCAGTAGAAGAAATTCTCATTTGCAGGTTCCATCTGTATGCAAATACCGAGAATTTCCTCTTTACCTCCGATTTCAATGATCTTATCAGAAGTGCCGTCCGCATTTACTTCCTGCCAGATCTGAGGGATTCTGCGAAAATTTTCACCATCTCTGCACGTAACTCCCCATGACTTTCCAATTACTGTAAAGCTGCCTTTTTCAATCACTTTGTAGTCCATTTCTTGATCTCCCTTCAAAGATAGATGGAAGGAGAGACGGGGAAAGGCTTTGAGCGGTACACCTTGCCCGCGGGCCGCAGAGGGTGAAATACCGTGTGCCTTGCGGAATGCTTTGGCAAAGGACTCTGGAGAGTCATATCCGTATTTAAGGGCTACATCTATCACTTTGGCATTAGATATAGTCAATTCTTGGGCAGCCAATGTTAATCTGCGTTTACGGATATAATCTGCGACCGTAACTCCGGTCAACATATTGAACATACGCTGAAAGTGAAAAGGGGAGGAGCAGGCAACCTTAGCTATCTCTTCAATATTCAGCGAATCTTCCATTTTGCTCTCCATGTATTCCAAAGCGTCCTTCATTCTAATGAGCCATTCCAAGTTCGCCATCTCCTTTGATACCATACTATCATGAAGTTTAGCAGCTTTACCTGTCATTTTGTGCGTTATAAAGACAGAGATTAGCTCCTGAATTTCGTATCAGCAAGAATAGACTCTGGCCTCGTAAGGTCTTAGCATCTCTATCTCAGAAGAAGATTCCTCGTAATTACTTATAATGAGTCTGCTAACGGTTTCTAATTCTGCTGGCAGATCAACCCTTTGTGGAGTATCGCTGAAATTAAGCAGCACTAACCACTTCTCGTTATCCAAAGACCGGGTGTAGGCATACAGATATTCATGCTCCGGTAGCAATAATTCGTATTTACCATACACCATAATCGGATTCTCTTTGCGCAGTTTGATCAGCTGTTGGTAATAATAAAATATGGATTCAGGATCTGCTAACGCTTGCTCTACGTTAATTTCATTGTAGTTAGGATTAAGCTTTAGCCACGGAGTCCCTTCTGTAAAACCCGCATTTGCCGACGCATTCCATTGCATAGGGGTTCTGGCGTTATCACGACCCTTGACATGGATAGCATTCAATATCGTTTCATGATCCGCTCCGCCTTCGGTTACTTTTTCACGATACATATTATGAGTCTCGATATCCTGGTAATCTTCAAGTACTGAGAATTTCACATTCGTCATGCCGATTTCTTCACCTTGATAAATATACGGAGTTCCCTTTAGGGTATGCAGCAGAGTAGCCAGCATTTTGGCCGATATCACACGGTATTGTCCATCATTTCCGAACCGGGATACCATCCGCGGTTGATCATGATTATTCAGATAAAGACTGTTCCAGCCCTGCTCGGCAAGTCCGCTCTGCCATTTGTGGAGAATGCTGCGCAAATTAATCAGCGTCCAAGGGACCACGTCCCATTTACCCCCGGGGCCTGAATCCACATCCATATGCTCGAATTGGAACACCATTTGCAGTTCCTTACGGTCCTCCCCTGTATACAAAATAGCATCGTCTACGGTTGCACCCGGAGTCTCGCCGACAGTCATAATGTCATATTTAGAAAGAACCTGCTCATTCATTTCCTGCAAATAATCGTGCACATGCGGGCCATTCATGAAATATTGTCCGCCCCAGTCCAGCTCTTCTTCTCCGGCCGAAGGAAGACCGGGAGTCTTGGAGATCAGATTAATGACGTCCATCCGCAACCCATCCACACCTTTATCGAGCCAAAAACTTATCATCTTATAAAGCGCTTCGCGTAAGCGCGGATTCTCCCAGTTAAGATCAGGCTGCTTGCGTGAGAACAGGTGGAGGTAGTATTCACCAGTCGTTTCATCAAGCTCCCATGCAGGACCACTGAAGATGGAACTCCAGTTATTAGGCAGTCTGCCATCAGGTTGGGCTGGACGCCAAATGTAGTAATCACGGTAAGGATTGTCTTTAGAGGAACGTGACTCCGCGAACCAAGCATGTTCATCAGAGGAATGGTTAATTACCAGATCCATCATTAATTTGATGCCGCGGTCGTGCAGGCCTGCAAGCAGTTCCTCCCAGTCCTTCAAGGTGCCGAATTCATCCATGATATCCTCATAGTCGCTGATGTCATAACCGTTATCATCATTGGGCGACTTGTAAACCGGTGATAACCAGACCACATCGACACCAAGCTTCTGCAGGTAATCCAGCCGAGAGATAATTCCACGTAGATCACCTATTCCATCACCATTACTGTCCATGAAGCTGCGAGGGTAAATTTGATAGACTACGGCTTCTTTCCAAAAGGCTTTATTCATTTGTTAGTCACTCCTTTTTATTTATGTAAAAAAAGAAACCCGAAACCTAAGCCCCGGGTCTAATCGTTAGAAAGTTACACCGTAACAGAGGCGCCTGGGGCAGTAACACTGCTCAAGCCGTTAACCGTAAATTCCTTGTCGTAAATCGTGATGTAAGCCGGTACTTCAGTTTCATTCGAAACTGTGACATTGAGATCGGTAACACTTACTTTAAGACGTGTGCCGCGGAACATGATTTTGAAGGAATATGATTTCCAGTGGCCCGGGTTCGAAGGCTTCAATGATAATCTGCCATCATGGACGCGAAGTCCGCCGAAGCCGTGTACGATAGACATCCAAGTCCCGGCCATACTAGTAGAATGACAGCCGTCTTCAGTATCATTGTTATAATTATCGAGATCCAGTCTCGAAGTGCGGAGATACATTTCATAAGCCTTCTCTTTGTAACCGAGTTCGCAGGCAAGAATTGCATGGATACAAGGGGAGAGAGAGGACTCATGAACCGTTATCGGCTCATAGAAATCGAAATTCCGTTTTTTCGTCTCCAGATCATAACGGTCGCCAAGGAAATACAAACCTTGTAACACATCAGCCTGTTTAATGAAGCATGAGCGCAGGATTCGATCCCAGGACCATTTTTGATTCAAAGGCAGATTCTCCGGATTTAGATCTTTCACTTGAATGATTTCTTTGTCCAGAAAACCATCCTGCTGCAGGAAAACACCTTGTTCTTCATCCGCAGGGTAATACATTTTAGCAATGATATCATTCCATTTAGAGGTTTCAGTTTCCTGAAGCTCCAGTTTTTCTAACAGCTCAGCATACCGTGTGTTTTCATTTTCTTGCAGATAAGCGAGAGCTTCCAAAGTATATTCCATCGTCCAAGAAGCCATCCGGTTGCTATACCAGTTATTATTGACATTGTTTTCGTATTCGTTCGGTCCGGTTACACCTAGCATGACATACTTGTCTTTATGAGAAACATAATGAACACGTTCTTCCCAGAAACGTGAGATCTCCACAAGTACCTCAAGCCCATATTGTCCTAGATAGGCTTTGTCTCCGGTGTAATTCACATAGTTGAAAATGGCGTAAGCGATAGCACCGTTCCGGTGAATCTCCTCGAAGGTAATTTCCCACTCGTTATGGCATTCTTCACCGTTCATCGTTACCATTGGGTACAAGGCGCCTTTAGTGAAGCCGAGCTTGCGGGCATTTTCTTTTGCTTTTTCAAGATGCTTGTATCGGTAAATCAACAGGTTGCGTGCAATGGAGGAGTCAGCCGTACTGAGATAGAAAGGCACACAATAGGCTTCTGTATCCCAATAGGTGCTGCCGCCGTATTTTTCACCCGTAAAGCCCTTCGGTCCGATGTTCAGACGGTCGTCTTCTCCGTTATATGTCTGATTCAGCTGGAAAATATTAAAGCGAATAGCCTGCTGAGCGGAAGCATCACCTTCGATGATAATGTCGCTTTCCTTCCACTTATCTCTCCATGCTTCATTTTGTTCCTTCAAAAGAGTGGAGAATCCCGCTTCTTTTGCTTGTTGAAGTGTAGTTTTGGCAACGTCAACGAGTTGGCCGAGACCATGATTTCTGGAGGTAACGTTTGAGGCATATTTATAAATAACTACCTGATCGCCTTCCTGTACGGATAGGTTGATTTTGTTCGCGACATATTTTTCCTGCTCAATAACTTCCGCTTCTGTGTTAAGCTTCTCACCGTTAACCAGAATGTCAAAAGCCATGGCTGACGTAACATGAAAGTCGAGCTTTTTCGTCTTTAAGGTGATATGACCGCCGTCAGGCCCACCCTTCTTCTCAACCTCATTCCAGAACTTTTCATCATAGTTGGAATCCTTGTTCTTGATATCCCCGTCTAGATAAGGAGTAATGGTAATATTACCTGCAAAATTCACGGGAATAACGGAGTAACGAATAGCTCCAATCTCACGGCGAACCAAGCTGACAATCCGGATGCTCTCAACTCTGACTGTCTTGCCGCCTTCAAGGGTAGCTGTGAAGCAGCGGGAGAGGGTACCTTCTTTCATATTCAGTTGACGGCGGAACTCAGAAACAGTGCTCGTAGCCAAATCTAGCTGTACACCGTCAATTTCAATGTTAATACCAATCCAGTTGGTGCTGTTAAGTACTTTGGCAAAATATTCCGGATAGCCGTTCTTCCACCAGCCTACACGGGTTTTATCAGGGTAATAAACCCCGGCCATATAACTGCCTTGAAGACTGCGACCGCTATATTGCTCCTCGAAGTTGGCCCGGCCGCCCATATAACCGTTCCCGATACTAAATACACTTTCGGAAATCTCATGAGTCTGGGAATCAAAGGATTCCTCAATAATGGACCATTCGTCGATCGTTAAATATTGTTTCACGTTAATCTCTCCTTTAATAAGTAGGGGTTTATAAACAACTATATACAATAACTCTAAAGTTACGTATGAGCGCTCCGTTGGCGGAAGGTTGTTCCGATCGCTGTTGTCCCCAGATGCTCGAATAAAAAGATTATCGGTAAGCATCTGGGGACAAAGGCGAACGCTAACGCTTCTCCACAATCCTTTCGCTCTCTACGCTACTAACGTAACTTTAGTTCTCTATATACTTTTTAAAGCAGATGGGAGTTAGAGAAACCCACATTCACTCCACTCGGATTATAATGTTCTTCAAACGCTTGCAAATGATTCTCTTAAGCGTGCCACATTCATTTGCTGCAGTGAGGGGACCACAACGTTCGCTGCTGCAAGTGTCTCCGGTGAGCCGATACCAACACTGACCATACCGGCACGGATAGCTGCTTCTATGCCTGCTTCAGCATCCTCGAATACAACACATTGTTCAGGGACCGTTTCTAAGGCTTTAGCGCCGAGCAGGAATACTTCAGGATCCGGCTTGGCGACTGATGTATGGGTTCCATCAATGATGGCATCAAAGTAAGGGGTAAGACCCGTATTGTTTAGAATCATCATAGCATTTTTACTGGCGGAGCCTAGTGCAACCCGAATTCCGTGTGCACGGCATTCCTTCAGGAAATCTAAAGCCCCTGGAAGAATTTCTGAGCTGTCCATAGTGGTGATGTATTCAACATAACGGTTATTTTTCTTCTCGGCCAGTTTTTCCTTTTCTGCATCGGTAAATGACAAGCCGCCGATTTCAAGCAGAATGTTAAGGGAAGCGACTCTGCTAACACCCTTAAGGCGTTCATTATCCTGCTCTGTAAACTGAAATCCAAGATCATCTGCAAGCTCTTTCCAAGCAATATAATGATATTTGGCTGTGTCAACGAGTACACCGTCCAGGTCAAACAAACAAGCTTTTACTTCTTTCATCAATAGAACCTCCTGTAGATTTATCTAATAAATCATTAGCGCAAACGTTTGTACAACTTTCGAAAAAATAAATGAAGCATTGAGGCTTCATTTATTATTCTGCCCGTCATTTTTTATTAAGGGAATGCATGGAAGATTCACGGATAATCAGACGGTGTGGAATAACAAATCTGTTCGTGTATCCAGCACCAATAGCCGCTTTCTGAATGCCTTGAATCAAAACTTGGGAAGCCGTGTAGCCCAGATGATAAATTCCGATATCTATGCTGCTGATCGGTGGATTGGACAATTCAGAGAGAGGGATATTATTAAAGCTGACAATGGCCAAATCTTCCGGAACACTGTATTTCAGCTCATTTAACCCGCGCAGCACCCCAAATGCTACCATATCATCGACTACAACCAGCGCAGTTGGGCGATTCGGGAGATTCATGAAAAAAGACATGGCCCGATATCCGCTATCCTGCAGAAATTCACCTTCTACTATCCATTCAGGCCGCATTTCCAGCTCACTATTCTGCATCGCCTTGCGGTATCCCTCTAGCCGGTCGCGTGAAACAATTAAGTTCTGCGGACCACTGACAAAGCCGATGCGTTCGTGTCCCATAGAGATCAGGTGATTCGTAGCGTCATACGCTGCCATCACATTATCATTATCGACAGATAGTATATTCTCATAACGGTCACTTCGTCCTACAAGAACAAAAGGATAACCGTTGTTCTCCAGAAAATCAATTACAGCATCGTCTTTACGCGAATACAGCAGAATAACGCCGTCGACGCGGCGCCCTTTCAGGAGACGAGAGGCAGCCTCAAGCTCTTCCTTTTCGTTCGCACCGGAGCTGATGAGTACATCATAGCCGGAACGGCTGGCTTGCGTGACAATACCGCGTATTAATTCCATGAAAAACAAATTAGAGAACAGCTCTTCAGCTGGTTTCGGAAGAATGATACAGATACTGTTCGTAGTCTTCGACACCAGGCTTTTAGCCATCATGTTTGGGTGATAGCCCATTTCCTCCATAATAACCTTAACCTTACGGGAAGTTTCTAAGCTGATTCTGGGATGGCCCGACAATACCCGGGACACCGTTGAAGGTGATACTCCGGCTCTCTTGGCCACATCCTTGATGGTAACTGTCATAGAAACCTCCTTATGGAACCGTTTGCTTTACACAGTAATATTAATCGAAGTATAGTTAATTGTAAATAGATAAAGTCCTTCAGAATTACAACCAGAATCGCAGTATACCAACGATGCTAATGTTTTTTTTGCATGTTGAGACTCATTCAGTAGGTCCAAAAGCCATCTCCGATAACAGACGGATGATGGCTTTTTAAGGTTGTACAATAAACGGTTACGAAAAATAACTACTATTATTAATAGACAGCCTTTAGAACCACGTAGCCGAAGGCAGGAAGCTTCACAGATAAAATGCCACGTTCAGCCCGGAGAGAAGCGTCTGTAAGGACATTTTCCCAATTTCGTTCCTCCACAGCCAATTGGAAGTGTTGGGCCGTTTCTTCAGTATTGACCAGTACGATCAGAATATCGTCACCCAGTCGGCGTTCATAAGCCAGTTTGGTTCCCTGGCGGCTCGCTTCAAGGAAGCTCATCGTTCCAGTTCGAAGTGCAGGATGACTGGCTCGGATATGAATCAATCTGCGGTAAAATTCAAACAATTCAAGATCCTGCTTATCTTTCTCCCACTCCATGCATTTACGGCAATCCGGATCTCCACCACCGTCCATTCCTACTTCATCACCGTAATAGATACAAGGCGTGCCCATAAAAGTAAACTGGAACAATGCAGCCAGCTTCTGTTTTTTCTTATCCCCTTTAGCTAGTGTAAGTAGGCGCGGGGTATCATGGCTGTCAAGCAGGTTGAATGCAACCTCACTTGCCTGCAGCGGATAACGGGAAAGCTGCTTGCCGATTGAATTAGCAAATCCCTCAGCGTCCAAATTACCGAGAACAAAGAAATCAATTACAGCACTGGTGAATGGGTAATTCATTACAGCATCAAATTTGTCACCCTCCAGCCACGGTGCGGACTCATGCCATATTTCTCCTAGAATATAGGCATCAGGATTCGCTCGTTTCACAACCTTACGGAATTCCCGCCAGAATTCATGACTTACTTCATTGGCTACATCCAACCGCCAGCCGTCAATGCCGACTTCCTTGATCCAGTATTCGGCAACCTCTAGTAAATATTGCTTAACTTCAGCATTTTCCGTATTTAACTTTGGCATCAACGGTTCAAAGGCAAAGGTATCGTAGGAGGGGATCTCCTGATCGATGGCCAGCGGAAATTGATTAACATGGAACCAGTCCTTATAGGGTGAGGCTTCTCCTTTTTCCTGAACATCTACAAATGGAGCGAAGGTTTTCCCAGCATGATTGAATACAGCGTCTAACAACACGCGAATACCGCGTTCATGGCAGGCATCAACTAGCTTTTTCAGGGTCTTAGCATCCCCAAACTGCGGATCAATACGCAAATAATCTTCCGTATCGTATTTATGGTTTGTCGTTGCAGCAAAGACGGGAGTGAAATAAATAGCGTTGATACCCAGCTCACTCAAATGGTCCAGATGATCAATAACTCCTTGAAGATCTCCACCGAAAAAACTGTCACGTTCCGGTTTGCCGCCCCACGGCTGTACATTCTCCGGGTCTAAGCTGGGATCACCGTTTGCGAATCGTTCAGGAAATATCTGATAGAAGATAGCATCCTTAACCCATGCCGGCGGAGTAAAAATGTCGCTGCGATTTATGTAGGGAAACTCGAACAGTTTTTCTGGATTCTCAGGACGATGGGGTGAAAAATCGCTTTCGGTCATCCAGATCCGCTCAAGACCCTTTTGCAGCAAAAATCCGTATTTAAGGCGGCGGTATGGAGGAACGCTCTCACAATCCCAATAATCGAACATTTCATCCGAGGTGAAAAGACTCATCGGGATCAGCTCCTTGGTCGTATCCCAGGCATATTTATCTCCAGTCCAAGCATATACCTCTGTTAAGTCCCCTTTTTTAGCCCGCAAACGCAGGTGAATGGTATTTTCATTATAAGCATAAGACCAGTTTAACCGCGGACGATGATATACAGCTTCCAGTAACATATTATTTCCTCCCAAAGTGGTGAGCTAAGGCTCCCTGTAATAAAAAACAGGCACATCAAAGCAAAGTAGCTTGCCGAGGATGTACCTGTCATAAGTAACATTGCCTTTTAATTTTGCAGTCCCCAGTCCTTAGAGGGCAGGTTTCTTGATCGATTTGGATTATAGCACGAAAAAAAAAAGGGTTCAATCTATTTTGTACAAACCATTGCACAATTATTCACAATGATTTGAGAATTTTTAAATTAATAAACGGGTAAATATCCCAGGTTTCAGGTTTGATTAGGAACTAGATATGGGATGTAATAACAAAACTGTGACTAAAGAACCTGAAAAAAACGTTCAAATCAGAGTTATCTTGCAAAAGAGCGAGTAAATCGGATATTTTCTAGCTTAAATCGGTCAAAATGCCTGAATTCAGTATGTGCAAACGTTTTTACAAACAAACAATACTGTTGTATGATGGATTCATGAATGAAGCGCTTTCTAAACTTGTTATAGCAAATACAGGTGGGATTAACGTTGAAATCAACATTTTTTTCACTCCTGCTGAAATCGTTTGCGCAAATTTGGTGAAGCGTGTTGCATGAATATTCTTGTTACATAAAACGGGAGGGGTTAACGTAATGAAGTTGAAAAAACTCATGGTTCTAACAGCGGCTTGCTCAATGGTTCTATCCATTACTGCTTGCGGCAGCAACAACAATGCCAACAATGGGGGAAATGTAGAAGCTACTAATGCACCTGCAGCGAATACAACAGAGAATGCAGGCACGAATAGCGGCAATGCAGCAGCTACAGAAGTTGTGCCAGAAGATGGCGCTACACTAACTGTATGGGAAAGTAAAGATGAAAGAAAGTTCGCAGAAGAGATTGCTAAGCAATTCACAGCAAAATATAACGTTCCAGTCAAAATTGAAGAGTTGGCACCACCCGATCAAGTAAATAGGCTTATACAAGATGGTCCATCTGGCCTGGCTGCTGACGTTGTTCTACTCCCACACGATAACTTAGGTAAAGCTGCAAGTGCGAGCGTGGTCCTTCCAAACGATATTTTCGCTGAAGAAACCAAATCCGCTAACACAGAAGCATCCATTATCGGATCCACTTTTAATAACGAATTGTATGGTTACCCAAGAGCGGCAGAAACCTATGCGCTGTACTACAATAAATCTTTGCTTAAAGAAGCTCCAAAATCATTCGATGACGTTCTTGCATTCAGCAAAACGTTCACAGATAAATCCAAGAACAGATACGGAATTATGTGGGAAGTCGGCAACTTGTACTTCAACTACATGTTCATCGCTTCCAATGGCGGATATCTCTTCGGAGATAACGGCACGAACAAAGATGATATCGGACTTAACAATGAGGGTGCAATTACCAGCCTGAAGGCCTTTGTAAAAATGAAAGAAGCTTTACCGATCAAGAGCGGTGATATCAATCCCGATATCAAACGCGGCTTATTCAACTCAGGTGACGTAGCTATGGATATTACAGGACCTTGGGAACTTGCTGGATACAAAACTGCACTTGGCGACAACCTTGGAATCGCACCAATCCCTACTATCGACGGTAAAACATCAATCACCTTCTCAGGTATCAAAATCTTTGCGGTTAATGCTTATTCTCAATATCCTAATGCTGCTAAATTGTATGCAAACTTTGCTTCGGGCAAAGACGCACAACTTCTTTTGAACAAACTTGTTGGTTCCGTTCCAACAAACAACGAAGCGTTGGCTGATCCACAAATCTCCGGAGATCCTTATGTATCTGCTTTCGCAGAACAAGCGAAAAACTCCCAACCGATGCCTTCCATTCCTGAAATGGGCAACGTATGGGCCCCTGTAAACGCAGCTCTTCCAGAAATTTGGGACAAAAATGTTGATCCTAAAGTCGCAATGGATAAAGCCGTTCAACAAATCAAAGATCTGAATAACGGTGTAGCTGCTGAGTAACAGAATGAGCTTACTACCAAGGAATTAATAGCCTATAGTGGAATCAACTTGCCCGCCGCACAAGTTAGCGGCGGGCAAGTTACTGATTCCGCGCGGAGAGGAGAACGGAAGGGAAATGCAGCGACACCGAACGAGAGCCGCAATACTGTCGACCATATTCATGGGATTGGGACAAATATATAACCGCCAATTCATCAAAGGTTTAATCTTTTTAGCTATAGAAGCTGTCAGTGTGTATTATTTTATCGGCAATCTTGGCCGGGCAATATGGGGCATTACCTCACTGGGGGATGCAGCCAGTCATTTTGAAAAGGTAAAGGGTATCTCCAAATTGGTACCTGGAGACCACTCCATCTATATCTTGATTCAGAGTTTGATTACTCTGCTCGTCTTAATCGTAATACTTATGGCCTGGTATTTGAATATTAAAGATGCTTATAAGATTGGGGTGGAGTGCGAAGCCGGTCTTCAATCGAATACGTTCAAACAAACGATTCGCTATATACTGGATTATAAATTTGCCCAATCGTTCCTAATCCTGCCGAGTATCGGTATTTTATTCTTTACCGTGATGCCGATTTTCTTCATGATCATGTTGGCATTTACCAACTATGCTGCGCCGAATCATTTGCCTCCAGCCAAATTGGTAGACTGGGTTGGGTTTGAAACCTTCCGAAACTTGCTTGTTCTCAAGACTTGGAGCCATACGTTCTATGGTGTTTTAACTTGGACAATTATCTGGGCCGTTCTATCAACCGTTACTACATATTTTGGCGGTTTACTAGTCGCTCTGTTGGTCAGCCAACGCGGCATCCGCTTCAAAGGAATGTGGAGAGTGATCCTGATTGTGCCTTATGCGGTTCCGCAGCTGATTTCCCTGCTGCTGATGCGCAATTTGTTCAACGGTCAATTTGGTCCTATTAACCAATATCTCAGATACTTCGGGATGGGTGGTCTGCCTTGGCTTACGGATCCCTTCTGGGCTAAAGTTACAGTTATTGTCGTTAACATGTGGGTAGGTATACCGGTATCCATGTTGCTTATCATGGGTGTGTTAACTACCATACCGCGGGATATGTATGAAGCTGCAGAGGTCGATGGAGCAACCGCATATCAGAAATTCCGTATTGTAACGCTGCCAATGATTCTGTTCTCGACGGCGCCTACATTGATTATGCAGTTTGCCGGCAATATCAATAACTTTAATGCGATCTTCCTGCTGACCGGCGGCAACCCGGTTAACGGTGATTATCAGTACGCAGGTTCCACGGACCTTCTCGTGACCTGGTTGTACAAATTAACACTGGATCAGAACAAGAACAATATGGCTTCCGCTATAGGGATTATAATCTTTCTCATTATCGCTTCGTTCTCCCTGTATAATTACCGCCGGACCAAATCATTTAAAGAGGAGGACATGATCCAATGAGCGGACGTAAAATTGGTAACTTTGTACGTTTGACGGCCAGTTACATTGTCTTAATTGCGCTTTCCATTGCTGCACTGTATCCGGCCGTATGGATTCTTATGGCGTCTTTCCGGCCCGGTAAGTCCTTGTACAGCAAAACGTTGATTCCCGAACAATTTACTTTGGCACATTATACTGAACTATTTACCTCGCCGGTCTATATGTTCGGAACATGGTATGCGAATACTTTCAAAATTGCCCTTTTTTCAATGTTGATTGGGGTGGTTCTTACTCTGCTGACTAGTTATGCAGTATCAAGATTCCGTTTCAGAGCCCGGAAAACTGCACTGTCGGTTGTATTGATTCTGGGAATGTTCCCGGGCTTTATGAGCATGATTGCTATCTATCTGCTCTTGAAAGAGTTCAATTTGTTAGATACTCATATCGCGCTTATTCTCGTATATGCGTCAGGCGCGCCACTCATGGGTACATTTATCGCCAAAGGCTACCTAGATACCATTCCAAGGTCTTTGGATGAGGCGGCCCGCATCGATGGCGCAAGCAACTTTGGCATCTTTACAAGAGTCATCCTGCCACTTTCTCGTCCCATGATTACTTATATGGCACTGACCCAATTTGTTGGGCCGTGGGTGGATTTTATTTTTGCAAGACTTATTCTGCGGACCAAGGAAAACTGGACGGTAGCTGTTGGGATGTGGGATATGGTTAACACCATTACGAACAGTAATTTCACACTATTCTCCGCAGGTGCCGTTATGATTTCGGTTCCGATTATGATTCTGTTCGCATTCCTGCAGCGTCTACTTGTAGATGGACTAACTGCTGGAGCCAGTAAAGGATAACGAAATTTCACGATCAATCTTCAATTCCGTAATTCGGGGTACAGCCTTATGCACTATTGAAGGGCTGTACCTTTATTTTGTCATGGGGAGAGAAAGGTATGAGAAGATCGCGCAGTTATTTGCATTTTAAATCGGTTGGTATGAAATTGTTTGTTATTTTATTCTGTACTATTGTGATTCTGTCTTCCGTACTAGGTTTGACCTCGTATTATACCGCTAAAGGGATCATTACGGATGAGGTTGCAGCGGCTTCCTCCCAATCTATCGTTCAGGCAGCGGACAAACTGGATTTTCTATTTGCTCAATATGAAGCGCTTTCGAGACAATTTGCTGTAGACTCTGTGCTAAAAGCGGATATTGAAATGGTTAATAATCCAGCCGCAGGTACGGTGAAGAAGACTGCAGCAGAAGATCGGATTCGCAGAAAGCTCGATTCTGTTAAAGGTTCAGATGACCGTTTGTTAGGAATTCGATTGGTATCCAAGAGTCTGGTAGAAGCGGAATCCTATAAATCAGCGGGCACCATCTCCCTTCGCAGTGATGAAGCTATCATGGGGAGAATGAAGCAGATTGTTGACGCAAAAGGGAACCCGGTATGGTTTCCGGTCCGGTCGAAGGGTTTTTTTGACGCGTACAACGAACCTTCTCTAACCATGGGCAGATTACTGCGGAATATCCAGCACCCAGAAGCTGAATATTATATGCTGATAGAAATTAAAGGAAAAGCCCTGACGGATGTATTATCGAATCTGCATATCGGATTAGGTGGTGAGATTCGCATACTGAATCCCGAAGGGATTATTGTGTATGGTGCGGACAATGCCTTGCTGGGCCAGACTTCTTCTATTAAAGTGGATCAAGAGCAGCTTAAGAGGGAGAACCACTCCTTTACAGCAGCGGATGATAAGGGGGACTCACAACTGGTGGTCTATCAGTCACTTAAGACTGCCAAATGGACGATGATGGGTTATGCACCTGTCAGTGATTTTACCCAATCCGCAAGTAAGCTATTGTACATAACATTATTAGTTGTGCTGGCAGCAGCGTTAATCGCAGCATTCATAGGTTACTTTCTGATGCGCCTGATCGGCCGGCCACTTGGCAAGCTGGCAGGATTGATGGAAGAAGGACAAAAAGGGAATCTTCAGGTTCGCACCCACTTTAAAAGTCAGGATGAAATTGGAAGGCTTGGGAGTAGCTTCAATCAAATGATGGAGCAGATCTCACTTCTGGCTGGGCAAAGTGGATTGTCGGCAAATGAAGTGCTGGCTACTTCAGAGCAGCTAGTATCGGCGTCCAGTGCTACATCTCTTCACGCGCGCGAGGTAGCCACAGCAACAGGTGATATTGCTTTTGGAGCAACCAGTCTCGCGGAGGAGGCAGAGAAAAGTAATCGGAACGTCGAAACCATGGGGCTTAAGATGAATGATGTGGCTGAGAATAATACGATGATGGATGCTTCGGCAGGCAAGGTTATCGGGGTCAGTAATCAGGGGTCTGAGCTGATGAAGCAATTGGTGGAGAAGAGTGAATCTTCTGTAGAAATGATGAATTTGATCGTTCAAAATGCAGACAAGTTAAGACAAAGTACGCACCTTATTCGCAGTATTCTCACTCCGATGATTGCAGTGAATAAGCAGACGAATATTTTGGCGCTTAATGCTTCTATTGAAGCGGTTAGAGCCGGTGTTGCAGGGAGAGGGTTTATCGTTATTGCAGATGAAATCCGTCAGTTGGCTAATCAATCCAGTGAATCCATTCACTCTGTCTCCCGGATTACCGATGAGATTGGGCTGGATATTGAGAATACAGTTAAGGTAGTGAATGAAGCAGCACCCCTGTTCCTTGAACAGATCACAAGCGTACGGGAATCATCAAGCATATTTGAGAGTGTGAAACAGGAGATGGAGGATTTCATTGGGCATATAGGCCAATCTTCCTTATCCATTGCCGAGCTGCTGCAGTTTCAGCGCCAGTTGGGTGAATCCATGGCGAGCGTCAGTGCAGTTGTAGAAGAGACAAGCGCCGCCACTCAAGAAGTAGCCTCTATGTCTTCTCAACAATTCATTGTGAGCGAGGAATTGGTAACCCTTTCTGCTAAACTGGAAGGATTGGCTGAATCTCTTAAGGAGTCTCTGGTTTCTTTTAACATATAAATAACTATATAAGCTGAATAAAAGACATAACAAAAAGCGAAAAGGAACGATAGGGAAATTTGGAACTGTAGGAGCGATAGCGACCGCCTTTGTATCCGGATTTCAACCGCTAAAAAGCGGATTTAATCAAAGAAATATGGAGACAACAGCGGCCGGAAGTCCAAATCTTCACGGTAGTGACGCCTGAGCCTAAAGTTAATATTTAAGTTCATCTTATATAGAAAATCTTGTTCCAAAAGCATATGAGAGGTAAACTTGAGTTCATCTTGATGATTTTGATCGCTTGTGAAAGGGTGTAATGCATTGTCTGAACGGAGTGGGAGTCTCTTTCAAAAGGTATTAATTAACGGAGACTACAGTCCCCGTTTTTTTGCCTATTATTATAAGCAGTGGAATAATTATAAAATGCAGTTTCACCATCATAACTCTACAGAAATTATGTATCTCATCTCCGGCAGTTGCACTGTGGATGTCAGGCAGATGAAAGGGAACGCGGAGAGCTACTCCATGAAGCGCGGAGAGCTCATCATTCTGGATGCTAACGTTCCGCACAGGCTTATAGTGGAGGATGGCACTCCTTGCCGAATGCTGAATGTGGAGTTTGGCTTTACGGAGTATAAGGGAGTCGCTCCATCCATCGGAAGTCTAGCCCGTGAGGAGCAGGTGGTAGCAAGGTTGCTTGGAACGCCTTTCTCAAGTCTGATCTTACCCGATCCCGAGGAAGTGTATCATGTATTGAAAAGTCTTGTACTGGAGCTAGATCAACGCGGAGCGGATGGGGGGAGCATGACTGATTTGCTCTTCTGTGAAATGCTTCTGCGAATTGCACGATTGAAGGAGGAGAAGCTGCGCAGCAGTCAGCATCCAACCGAGTTCTATGTTCGGCGAAGCATAGAATTCCTGCATCAGAATTATGACCGCAGTATCCAGGTTAAAGATATTGCTTTGGCTGTCAGTCTCCACCCCGGGTATTTGCACCGTATCTTCAAGTCACATACAGGTCGAACCATTACTGACTATTTGAATATTTTGCGAATAGAAAAATCACGAATGCTCCTGGCGAAAAGCGATATCCCTGTTGCGGAAATTGCCGATTATGTAGGGATAAGCAGCAGACAGTATTTCCATCTACTCTTCAAAAAGTATACCGGGCTAACTCCTGTGGAGTATCGCAACTCGATTGAACGTCACTCGTGGATTTATGAGGAAGGTGAATCTGGAAATTTAGGTGAGGATATTTGACACCTAAATGAGAAACAAGTCATGATATTGGTTACGCTTACCAAGGGTCCCTTGCTACAATGGACAGGAACAACCAATACATGACGGAGGATGATTACCATGTCTTTTAAAGTAACGTTTATCGGTGCGGGGAGCATTGGTTTCACTCGGGGCCTGCTGCGTGATCTATTGACAGTGCCTGAGTTTAAGAATATTGAAGTATCGTTTATGGATATAAACAAACATAACTTGGAGATGGTGACCGAGCTGTGTCAACGGGATATTACCGAGAACGGATTGAAGATTAACATAAAGGCTACGACTGACCGCAGAGAAGCGCTGGAGGATGCCAAGTACGTATTTTGTACGATTCGTATGGGCGGACTTGAGGCCTTTGCAACGGATGTGGATATTCCCCTTAAATATGGCGTGGATCAATGTGTAGGGGATACTCTGTGCGCAGGAGGCATAATGTACGGGCAGCGTGGGATCGCGGAGATGCTGGACATCTGCCGGGATATACGGGAGGTGGCTTCTCCCGATGTATTGTTGCTTAATTATTCGAACCCGATGGTCATGTTGACTTGGGCTTGTAATAAATATGGCGGTGTGCGGACGATTGGCCTCTGTCACGGAGTACAGCATGGACATCAACAAATTGCAGATGTGTACGGACTTCAAAAATCAGCGGTGGACATCATCTGTGCCGGAATCAATCATCAAACCTGGTACATTTCCGCAACTCATGAGGGCAAGGATTTAACCGAAGGGTTATTGGAGGCTTTTGAGAAGCATCCGGAATTTAGCCGGACTGAAAAGGTCCGCATTGATATGCTTCGTCGATTTGGTTACTACAGTACTGAATCCAATGGCCACTTAAGCGAGTATGTGCCTTGGTATCGTAAACGTGCGGATGAAATCAAAGATTGGATAGATTTAGGTAGCTGGATCAACGGCGAGACCGGTGGATATTTACGAGTCTGTACCGAAGGGCGCAATTGGTTCGAGACGGATTTCCCTAACTGGATGAAGGATCCTGCGTTGGAGTATACAAAGGAGAATAGAGGGGAAGAACACGGTTCTTTTATTATCGAAGGTCTGGAAACAGGAAGAGTATATAGAGGCCACTTTAATGTAGTCAACAACGGTGTAATCTCCAACCTCCCTGATGATGCTATTATTGAAGCTCCGGGTTATGTTGACCGTAATGGTATTTCAATGCCGCTTGTGGGCGATTTGCCGCTTGGTCTGGCAGCCGTCTGCAACGTTAGCATTTCGGTACAACGTCTGGCCGTTGAGGCAGCTGTACATGGGGATGATAAGCTATTGCGTCAGGCGTTCATGATGGACCCTCTTGTGGGAGCAGTCTGTAACCCTAAGGAAATCTGGCAGATGGTGGATGAAATGCTGGTTGCCGGTGAGCAGTGGCTGCCTCGATATAGCGATGCGATTGCCAAAGCCAAAATTTCGCTGGCATCGGGTAATCTGATTCCAACGGCTTCTACTTATGAAGGCGCCGCCCGCCTGAAGGTCAAGTCTGTGGAAGAAATGCAGCAGGACCGTGACGCCGCGAACAAAAATGCCGGAGAATCCGACAAGGGCAAGGACCGCGAGAAGGTGCATTAAGCCATCACTAAGTTAAAAAGAACTTCCAAAACCGCTTTGAAAGCGGAGCTGGAGGTTCTTTTTTTTAATGTAATTCTCAAAAAAACTGTTATCCTTGAGCACTCGCACGCTTGCGGAAAAAAGTTTTTAATGCCTGATAAACTTCCTTTTTATCTTTAATGACGTAATGCATGAACTGCTCATTCTTGAGATGCCGGTAAGCCGACATCAATGTGCTGCTGCGGTTGTATTGATTCACCTCACCATATCCAAACATATTGCTCCGTTTCAACAGTTCTTCGATCAGCTTTACACAACGCTCATTATCAGAGGTGAGATTATCCCCGTCCGAGAAGTGGAACGGATATATGTTGTATTTTGCAGGTGGATAACGGCTGTCAATGATCTCTATCGCCTTTTGATACGCTGAGGAGCAGATGGTTCCTCCGCTTTCCCCGCGGGTAAAGAAATCATGTTCACTTACTTCCTTCGCTTCCGTATGGTGGGCTAGAAAGACGATCTCAACCTTCTCATATTGGCGGCGAAGAAAACGGGTCATCCAGAAGAAAAAGCTGCGGGCGCAGTATTTCTCAAAGGTCCCCATACTACCAGAAGTGTCCATCATCGCAATAATAACGGCATTAGAGTGGGGAATGGTGATATCATCCCATGTTTTGTAGCGTAAATCGTCAGGACTGATACCGTGAATACCTGGATTCCCAGCACTCGAATTCCGTCTTAAATTCTCAAGCAGGGTACGCTTCTTGTCGATATTGGACATCATTCCTTTTTTGCGAATATCGTTAAAGACGATCGATTTGACCTCGATTTGCTCCTTATCCTTTGGCTTCAAATGCGGAAGCTCCATATCCTCAAACAAAATGTCCTCCAAATCTTCCAGATTGACTTCGGCTTCTACGGTATCCTGACCAGGTTGGTCGCCCGCTTTATCGCCTTTACCCGGTCCTGCTGATGAGGGTTCACGACCAAGAACATCACCTACTTGGCTGTCTCCGTCACCTTGACCTACATGCTTTTGCTTACGGTAATTGTAAATGATCCGGTATTCATCCAGACTGCGAATCGGTACCTTAACAATTTGTTTGCCATCGGACATAATAATATTCTCTTCGGTAACAAGATCCGGCAAATTATCTTTTATGGCGTCTCTGACTTTTTGCTGATGACGCTCCTGATCTTGATGGCCTTTACGGTGCAGGGACCAGTCTTCTTTCGATACTACAAACGTAAAGGGCTGGGGCTGTTGCGACAAAGGTGACCACCTCCCATGAAATATAAGACACCACGAGCTTTGGCTTGTAACTAAAGTATATTCATGGAGATGGGGGATATGTGATTATTATGGAGCTCCGGGTTACAGATAAGGGAAGAGCAGTGACCATTTTTTTGCAACCTTCGGAATGGTTTCGCGTTTATAAAGGTAAGCCTATTCGGCAAGACATCACAAATTCTTATTTCAGGAGGTAGTCAACTTGAAACACTCACACTCATTGCCTGCTATGGCCGCAGTTGCGGTGTTAATGCTGGCATTAACTGCCTGTGGCGGTAACACTCCTGCAACGGCTCCAGGGGAGAGTAACATCCCCGCTGAAACGGCAACAGCTTCGGCATCACCGTCGCCTGTACCGACCGAGAGCGTCAGTCCGACAGCGTCTGCAACGCCCGAAAATGAAGAACCGCTAGTAATAAAGGGAACCGGCATCTACGTCGGACAAATTGATAATCATTCTGTAGAGATCAAAACGGAGGAAGGCTCCACTGCCTTTGAATTGGGAGTAGGTACAGAGACTGCGCCTGAGGCTTTAAATATGGATGATCCTGTAGTTTTTGAATATGTTGAAAAATCGGTACCCGGAGACGACACTGTGAAACAGCGTGTACTGTCTAAGCTTTCCCTTGCGCCTGATGCTTCTGCTGGAGGAGTCTTGCCGCAGAGTAAGACTCTGAAGCTGAGTTTGGAAGGCAATGCAGAAGAGAAAGAGGCAAAGCTTGCAAAAGGTGAAGGATATTCGTTATATGTATTTGTCAGCCAGCGGATCCAATCTAACGAGGGAGTATATCGTGAAGGAAATCGAGGGACAGGGATATATTATTAAGCTCAATATTCCCCAGGGGGAAGCTTCGGAAGGCTTCTCGCCGCATGTATTTGCCTCTTTGAATTCCATTGTAAGCCAGTAAAAGATAAAGGGCGGTCTCCGCGAAGTGAAGTTTACCTCGCGGAGACCGCCTTTTTTTGGGTTTAAGGTGCTATTGTGCCCCGATATTGACCAGTACTGTAGCAATTAACAGCATAAAAATCAGAATAATGATGGCATTGATTATCGTACCGATAACCCCAAATACCTTGCGGCGGTTACGCAGCGAGATCCCTATGATGCCAGTCACTACTCCGATCACATTAAGAGCAGCAAGACCCAAGACGGCTACTCCCAGGAACATAAAAGCTTGTGAGGAGTCATTGCTCAGCTCTCCGAATTCATTCAAGATTGAGGTGGCCATTGTAGCGGCTATCACAAAGGAGACAAGGTAACCGAGAAGGGAAACAAGGCTGATTACGAATGAAGCGATACCGGGACCAGAATGTTTAAGATTAGGCTTAATTTCGTGTAAGTTAACAGTTGATGGAATAGGTGAATCAGACTTCGAAAAAGAGTTATTGTCCATATTAGGCACTCCTTTGGCAGATGAGAATAGCTTGTCTACATTCACTTTTTCACAAGACGGCTGGAAATGCAACCCCCATATTAAAAAGGTTAAAGGGCAACTGGAAATAAAGTAATCCTATACGTTAAAATAGAGGGAATACTTTAAGGAGTTGTAAATCATGCAGCGTACATTTTTAGCTTGGGGTTCTTTACTTGCTATGCTTTCAGTGGCGATAGGAGCATTTGGCGCACATCTGCTTAAGCCTATAATTGATGCAGATTCATTGAAGGTTTATGAGACAGGCGTTCAATACCAGATGATGCATGCGCTTGGCCTGATTTTGATTGCCTTGCTCATAGGTCAATGGGGTGAAAGCCCTAGATTGCGTTGGACTGGGATCTTGCTTATTTCCGGAATTGTGCTTTTCTCGGGTAGCTTGTATGTTCTGAGTATAACCGGTATTACAATTTTAGGAGCGATTACACCGTTTGGAGGTCTCTGCTTCCTCGCGGGCTGGTTATGTTTATCACTGGAAGCATTCTCTCGTAAAACAGGAAGATAGCCGCATAAAAACAAGCACCGTGTCTTTTCAATGAAGGCAGGTGCTTGTTTGCTGTTTCTGTACCCTGTAGTTTTAGTGAAACTCGTCAATTTCATTTAGTTTGAAGGTATAAACTTGCTTCTCATCTACATGATAAACGCTTAACGTTTTGGCAGTCTCGTCAAAATTCAAAATACGGCACGGCATCGATACCTGCTTGCCATGGCGATTGGCTCTTATGCGAACCAATTGATTACTCTGAATATATTGTCTAATCTGGACAAAGGCATCGGAAGGCTCCATCGCTTGCGGTGTTGGTTGTTGTGGTTTCAACTGAATTAAGGGTGAGGGTGTCTGTTTCACTGCAATTTTTTGTGGCAGGTCTACTGGAATTGGAGGAGAAATCTCCTGTTTTAAGGCCAATTTTGCAGACCGGAGCAGACTATCAATCGTTCTACCCAGCTCTAGACCCGAATTAATGTTGAAATCAGTTACTTTATCATGGTTGTTCAACAACTCGAGTAAATATTGCATGGCAAGCGGGTTTGTACGGGCATTAATCAGGATGTCGACGTTAAATAGATAATTTCCGTCAGTGCTTTGTAGTTTTTTGTCCATAGATCCCCCAGCTTTTTTCATTAGAATACTGCTAATAATTATTATAAACTATATCATTAAATAAGGAATATTTATATAGAATCCTTGGAAAGTATGGGACTTTTGCCTCCCCCATTGCATTTTCGCTTTAGGAACGCTCTATCCACACGTCCATAGGGGATAAGGCATACATATATAGTGAAATGTGAAAAAAGGGAGGTGCTGTATTTTGGTTACAATGGAGCCAATTGTGGTGGGTGATCACATCTTCGTCGGAGTTGAAGTTAAGCTTCCCAAAACAACTTTGCTAACGATCAACACCAGCAAGGGATATATTATGTGCGGTGCATTAGATGTAGGTCTTCTTAATGAACGTCTTAAAGAACGGCATATTATTGCCGGGCGGGCGGTTGGTGTACGTACGTTGCCTGAATTGTTAGCTGCTCCATTGGAGTCGGTCACTTTGGAAGCAGAGAATCTTGGGATTCTACCAGGCATGACGGGAGCGGACGCTTTGCTAAGAATGATTTAACAACAATTTTCGACATTTGAAAAGATATTCTCGAGGCCTGCTGGGCCTTTTTTTATTGGGGAGAATTTGAGTTACGTCAATATGCAGAGCATAAGGAATGTCGTCTTAGCTCATCCTATAAAGTGAGGTAAGCGTGCTTGTTGCAGGGTTGTACTTGTTATTCCCTTGTTTCGGCTCATACTGTAGAGGGTAAAATGAGTATAGAATAACGGGTACAGAGCCGGGGAGAAGAGCTGGCTACAATATGAATAAGGATGGGATAAAATCATGGCTAAAGCATCTAATAAAGTGAACACAACTTCATTGCAGCAAATTTTGAATCGTCAGGTTGCCAACCTGAACGTATTGTACGTTAAATTACACAACTACCATTGGTATGTAAAAGGAGAGCAATTTTTCTCCCTTCACGCAAAGTTCGAAGAACTGTACGATGATGTTACGCTTAAAATGGATGAAGTGGCAGAGCGGCTCCTGAGCATTAAAGGATCACCGGTCGCTACCATGAAGGAATATTTGGAACTTGCAACCATTCAGGAAGCTACAGGCAAGGAAGATACCCGGGGGATGGTTCAATCTCTTATAGAAGATTTCGCAACGGTATCTGAAGAGCTGACAGAAGGCATTGAGGCAACAGAAGAAGCAAGGGACCAGCCTACGGCTGATTTGTTTATCAAAATTCGCAGCGATCTAGAGAAGAATCAATGGATGCTGCGGTCTTTCCTGGGTTAAGGAGTGATCATTTTTTTGGACTACAGATCTTTGATTATAAAGCCTCCGTGCGGCGGAGGCTTTATTTTTGCATTTTAGTGTGATTTATAAGCAGCAAGCGGTATAATTCTTATAATTTATTTCTTTAGGATTCTTGGGAGGGGAAAGGGGATACTTACGATGAAAGTTAATCCTGTAGCTCTGAAGGAATGGGACTCCACAATAAAGGTTCTTGCAGAGGGTAGACAAGTCATACTATTACGTAAGGGCGGAATTAAGGAGGAGACGAGACGTTTTGAACTAAAAAGCGATTCCTTTTATCTATATCCTACCTACGAGCATCAACGGCCTGAATTAGTGAAGGAGCAGGATCGGCATTATGTCGAGCAATCCTTAAGCGGTTTTGAGCCGAATGCGCCCACAGTCAAGCTTACCGCATATGCTGAAGTGGCAGCAGATCTTGAAATCCGTGATCTCGAACAGCTGGAGCAACTGTCTCCTTATCATATGTGGAGTGAGGGATTGGCTGCCGAGCGGTTACGTTGGAAAGCTAAAGAGCCGCTTCATGTGTTGCTGTTGCGAGTATACACCTTAGTAGAGCCCTTGGAAATCGAGGTACTTCCAGAATATTCCGGTTGTAGATCATGGATTGAGCTAAGTCCATCACCTGAACTCAGAGAAATGAAGCCGGTCCTTGAAGATGGGGAGTTTGAGGCTTTATGTAATGAGATCAAACATGCGATTTAATGCCTCTAAATAATTACTTTGAGTGTATTGAAAATGAAAATAGATGTTTGTAAAAATAATCATTTTGTAATAAACTTAATGAGAATCATTGATAATCAGTCAAATACACTTTATAATAATTATTATCTAATATAAAAACTAATTGTGCTGGCACTCAGGGTTTACCCTGTTACAATACAAAACTAGGCGTTAGAATCCGCAAATCGATCATTGGAGGGAATACTAATTATGGCAGCAGATTTTGTCATTGAGGGACTGAAAGCAAGCATCGAAGGAAAAGAGATCTTGAAGGGAATCAACCTTCAAATGAAGGGCGGAGAAATCCACGCTATCATGGGACCCAACGGTACAGGTAAAAGTACTTTGGCATCCGCTCTTATGGGACATCCTAAATATGAAGTTACAGAAGGCACAGCTACCCTCGAAGGTGAAGATCTTCTGGAAATGGCTGTTGACGAACGCGCACGCGCCGGTCTTTTCCTGGCCATGCAGTATCCAAGTGAAATTTCAGGAGTAACGAATTCTGATTTTCTCCGCAGCGCAATCAATTCCCGTCGTGAAGAGGGAAGCGAAATTTCTCTGATCCGTTTTATCCGTCAGATGGAAGCGAAGATGAAGGAACTGGAGATGAATCCCGAGTTTCTACACCGTTATTTGAATGAAGGCTTCTCCGGCGGAGAGAAAAAGCGTAATGAAATTCTGCAAATGATGATGTTGGATCCTAAGATCGTTATTTTGGACGAAATTGACTCCGGTCTTGATATTGATGCTTTGAGAATTGTAGCCGATGGCGTGAACTCCATGCGCAGTGAAGATCGCGGCTTCCTTGTTATTACCCACTACCAGCGTTTGCTGAACTATATTAAGCCTGATTTTGTGCATGTTATGATGCAAGGCAGAATCGTGAAATCCGGTGGCCCTGAGCTGGCTCAGCGTCTGGAAGCAGAAGGTTACGAATGGATTAAAGAGGAACTTGGAATTGAAGATGAAACCGTAGGGCAGGACGCTTAAAAGACGCCGGGAAGGAGGAGACCATTTATGACGACGCAAACCATTCTTCCAGTGGACGCCGACCGCTTAAGCGAATTATCGCTTCGCTGCGGCGAACCGGGCTGGCTGAAAGAAAGCCGCTTGAAGGCACTGGAACTGGCAGCAGAATTGACACTGCCTAAATTAGAGAAAACACGGATTGATCGCTGGAATGTGAACCATTACGGTAGCTATAAAGAAAGCCAACCGTTTGCATCCCTTCATGAAGCCCCCTCTTCCATAACCGCACTGGTTAAGGATCAAGAGGGAGGCAGCTTGATTATTCACCGCAACTCCGGTGTAGTATTTACACAACTTGCTCCTGAGCTGGCAGAGCAAGGCGTTATTTTCACGGATTTGCAGACTGCCGTTAGGGAACATGGGGATTTGGTGCAGCGTTATTTGCATAAGGCTGTAAAGCCTGACGAGCACTCCCTAGCAGCTCTTCACGCTGCACTATGGAATGGTGGAGTATTCCTCTATGTTCCTAAGAATGTTGTTGTAAGCACACCCCTTCAGGCCGTGCTTTTGACAGACGATGCAGAAGCTTCATTCGTGCCTCATATCCTTATCGTTGCTGATACTAACAGCTCGGTGACTTATGTTGACAACTACGTTTCGGACAAAACCGAAGCCGGTCTGCACAATGGTGCGGTAGAAGTCTTTGTAGGCGCAGGCGCTAAAGTTCGTTATGCAACGGTACACCAGCTCGGTGAGGACACGACAGACGTGACTTACCGCCGTGCAGTGGTGGAGAACGATGGAGCGATTGACTGGATTATCGGTGAGATGAACTACGGGGATACAGCGAGTGATACCAAGTCGGTACTTAAAGGTAACGGCTCTACATCTAACGCTAAGGTTATAGCCGTTGGGTCAGGCTCCCAGAAGCTTAATTACACGACTCAAGCACAACATTTCGGCAAAAACACACCAAGTAACATGATTACCCGTGCAGTTATGCGTGATGCAGCTACGTCCATTATCAACGGGATCACGAAGATTGAGAAGGGTGCCACAAGAGCGGATGGACAGCAGACTGAAAAAGTACTTATGCTGAGTCCAAAAGCCCGTGGGGATGCGAACCCGATTCTGCTTATTGACGAAGATGATGTTACAGCAGGCCATGCCGCTTCCGTAGGACAGGTCAATTACGAACAGGTCTATTACCTAATGTCCCGCGGAATTTCCCGACATGAAGCGGAAACACTGATCATCTACGGCTTTCTGGCTCCTGTTGTGTCGCAAATTCCACTGGAGGGATTGCGTAATCAGCTCCAATCTCTGGTGGAAAGGAAGTTAGGCCAATGATCAGCACCATCCGGGAGCATTTTCCCATACTGAATCAAAATATAAACGGCCATCCACTGGTATACCTGGACAGCGCGGCGACCTCACAGAAGCCGCGGCAGGTCATAGAGGCGGTCAAAAAGTATTATGAATGGGACAACGCCAATGTACATCGTGGTGTCCACACCTTGGGCAGCCGGGCGACGGATGCTTATGAGGGTGCCAGAGAGAAACTGGCTAAGTTTATTAATGCCCGCAGTACGAAAGAAATCATTTTCACTCGCGGGACTACAACAGCGCTGAATATTGTAGCCAGCTCCTATGGGCCATCAGCGGTGGGGGAAGGCGATGAGATCGTCCTGACCCAAATGGAGCATCACAGCAATCTTATTCCCTGGCAGCAGTTAGCTAAGAGAACTGGCGCCACCTTGAAATATATTCCGCTCCAAAAGGATGGAACCATTACGCTTGAGGATGCTGAGAAGACGATTACGGATCAGACCAAGATCGTTGCTATCGCTTATGTATCCAATGTAATGGGTGTTACACACCCCATTAAAGAGCTTGCTGCCATTGCCCATCGTCATGGTGCGGTAATTGTTGTGGATGGGGCTCAAAGTACTCCGCATATGAAAGTGGATGTGCAGGCACTGGATTGTGATTTCTATGCACTATCCGGACACAAAATGCTTGCTCCTACCGGTATCGGTGCTCTGTATGGCAAGAGATCGCTACTGGAAGCAATGGATCCTGTAGAGTTCGGCGGCGAGATGATTGATGATGTCGGCCTCTATGAGTCGACCTGGAAGGAGCTCCCTTGGAAGTTCGAAGGGGGCACACCGATTATTGCTGGTGCCGTTGGACTGGGGGCAGCGATTGATTTCCTTCAGGAGATTGGGTTGGACGAGATTCACCGTCATGAGACTACCCTTGCTGCTTACGCTGAGCAACGTCTGTCAGAAATTAACGGGCTGACAATTTATGGGCCTCTTAAACGCAAAGTTGGAGTTGTAACCTTTAATCTGGGTGATGTCCACCCGCATGATGTTGCAACGGTACTGGATGCGGAGGGTATTGCTATTCGTGCCGGTCATCACTGCTGCCAGCCGCTGATGCGTTGGCTGGAAGTGAGCTCAACGGCTCGGGCCAGCTTCTATCTCTATAACACCGAAGAAGATGTTGATCGGCTGGTCAGTGCCTTACTCAAGACAAAGGAGTATTTTGCCGATGAACTTGGATGATTTGTATAGACGCGTAATTATGGATCATTATAAAAATCCCCGGAATCGCGGCTCATTTGATGATGAAGCCATGAAGATCGAACTGAATAACCCAACCTGCGGCGACCGCATTACGCTTCAGCTCAAGGTGGAGGATGGAATCGTCAAGGATGCTCGTTACAATGGTGAAGGCTGCTCGATTAGCATGTCATCGGCTTCTATGATGACAGAAGCAGTCAAAGGCCAAACTGTAGAACGTGCTCTTGACTTGGCGGATCGGTTTTCTTGCCTAATGAAGGGTGATACCGTAGATTTTGGTGACTATGAAGACATTGAAGCCCTTTCCGGTGTTAATAAATTTCCGGCGCGGATCAAATGTGCAACACTTGGATGGAACGCGCTTCGTAAAGGAATAGACGAGGAAGAGCAGCATAAATAACAGCTACACAAATAACAGAAGAAACAAGGAGGCTGACACCATGGCTAAGAAAGCGCCTGATATGGAGGAATACCAATACGGGTTCCGGGATGAGCACAAGTCGATATTCCAGTCTGGTAAAGGATTGACGGCCGAAATTGTTAAGGAAATTTCTGCAATCAAGAATGAACCTCAATGGATGCTGGATTTCCGCCTGAAATCATTGGAACAATTCCGCAAAATGCCGATGCCTAAATGGGGCGGCAACATGGATGATCTGGATTTCGAGGATATTCAATATTATGTAAGACCATCCGAGAAACAAGGAAAGACATGGGAGGAAGTCCCTTCTGAAATTAAAGAGACTTTTGATAAGCTCGGTATTCCGGAAGCGGAGCAGAAGTTCCTCGCCGGTGTCTCGGCTCAATACGAGTCCGAGGTTGTATACCACAGCATGCAAAAGAACCTTGAAGACCAAGGAGTTATCTTCACGGATACCGATACCGCACTACGGGAGCATCCTGAACTTTTTAGAAAGTTTTTCGGAACGATTATCCCCCCAACAGACAATAAATTTGCCGCATTGAACAGCGCTGTATGGTCAGGCGGAAGCTTCATTTATGTTCCAAAAGGTGTGAAATGCGAAGTGCCTTTGCAGGCTTACTTCCGTATTAACTCCGAGAACATGGGTCAATTCGAGCGTACCCTGATTTTGGCCGATGAGGACAGCTTCGTGCATTACGTAGAGGGTTGTACAGCACCAATCTACAGCACGAATTCCCTGCACAGCGCAGTAGTAGAAATCCTGTGTATGAAAAATGCACGTGTCCGTTATACTACCATTCAGAACTGGGCGCCAAACATCTACAACCTCGTTACCAAACGTGCGGTTGCAGAAGAAAACGCCACAATGGAATGGGTTGACGGCAACATTGGATCCAAGCTGACCATGAAATACCCTGCGGTAGTGCTCAAAGGCCGCGGAGCCAAAGGCTCTGTGCTTTCCATTGCCGTAGCCGGCAAAGGCCAGCATCAGGATGCAGGCGCCAAGATGATACACTTGGCTCCGGACACGACTTCTACAATTGTCTCGAAGTCGATCAGCAAACATGGCGGTAAGGTAACTTACCGGGGTCTTGCTTCCTTCGGCCGTCAAGCAGATGGAGCAAAGTCAAACATTAAATGCGATACACTCATTATGGATAACCAGTCCACTTCGGATACGATTCCTTATAATGAGATTATGAACGATAATATTACACTGGAACATGAAGCAACGGTCTCCAAGGTTTCCGAGGAGCAGCTGTTCTATCTCATGAGCCGAGGTCTTACAGAAGCAGAAGCAACGCAAATGATCGTAATGGGCTTCATTGAACCCTTCACCAAAGAGCTGCCGATGGAATACGCGGTAGAGATGAACCGTCTCATCAAGTTCGAGATGGAAGGTTCGATCGGTTAAATTGTTATTTATCAGGGATTCTAGATCGAAGTCTTACGGATGCTTAAGCGTCTATCCGTAAACATCAGAAATACCCCGTCGACCGCAGTTGGTCGACGGGGTATTTTATAATAAAATTTACTGATTTTTTATTATTGGGATTTGTTGATTGTAGAAAGGGTTAATAGAATGGCGTTTGTAGTTCCTCCGCTAACATTTGCAAAGGAATAAGAAGCAGTAGGTACACCTCTAAGAACAACATAGTCTCCATCCAGTATGTCTCCAGTAGACCCGTTGTATATACCAATAATTGAATCGCCATTGTCATTCAAAATATGTACGGTTGCTAGGGTGCCGAAGTCTGTTTCTTCTTCTGAAATTTGAACTACATCTCCGGATATTTCAATCATTTTTGTAAGATAAGGTGTAATATTTTTAAATAAATGACGGGAAGTTATATTAGGATCAACTTCAGCTATAGCAGCGTTTTTAGACTCTACTGTTGTAGCTGGGAAAAGCTCATTATGTTCAATGAGATATTTTTTAGTACTGTCATCTAGTTCAGCCATATCTTCTGTTATAAAAGGTACAACCGTTTCCATGACCTTAGAGGCATGTGATTTCTTTTCGAGTTCCTTTGCTTCTGCAGCCGCCTTCGCATCTGCTTCAGCCTGGGCTTTTGCTTCCGCATCTTCTTTAGCCTTTTTATCAGCTGCAGCTTTATCCTCAGCCTCTTGTTTAGCCTTTTTATCAGCCTCTTTTTTTGCCTTGGCGTCAGCGTCATCCTGAGTATCAGCATTGACTGTAGATACTTCACCAACAGCTGTAACAGCCTCATCTGAGTTATTCGCTGTTCCTGTTTCAGTGGTAGGACTAGCAGCTATAGCTATTATAAAAATAACAAAGCAGGCCACCGATGATAAAAAAAGCTTCTTCTTATTAGGCTTTTTTTTAATTAGAGATATTAAACCTAGTACTACCAAAACAATACAAGCCAAAAAACTTAATAATCCTATAGCCATCCACATATTCTAAAATCCCCCTAATTTTGATAAAATCCTACAATAGTTTATCAGATATAGGTAAATATTACTATGGTCTATCTGAGAACTTCCTACATTTGTATTTAATTAAATAACTCAATAAGTAAGAGAGGCCTCCCGAAAGCCATCTTCATGGCTTTGGAGGACCTCCCTTTTGCTTTGTGTGCTTAAATATAGAACTCTATCCATCCAGGCGGCAGCGAATTGGACTTTATTTCCTCTAACGAATCAAGCTCAATGATGACTTTCATCGGTTCTTTTCTATCTGCAACCGAAATTTGGACCTTCCTTTGGTCTTCCTGCATGCCAATAGCTGATACCACCGTACCCCGTCTTCCACCCAATCCGCTCTTATGCCCTTTGGCGATCTGGATCCTTTGTCCCGGCTTTAACTTATCATTCTTCATTAGCTCAACACTCTCCTATGAACGAATAGCTACCTTTGATTGATCACCTAATTATCAAATATTCTTTTGAAGTTCTATGTATTTATTTATGCACCGGGCGATGGGTTGGTGAACTGTTTGGAGAATTAAAGTAGGCTTCGCGGGGGAAACGGAATTCGGATACGAATTAATTCAAATATTATGAAAATAACCCTTATTCAGGGCAAAGGTGAATAAAGCAGTATATAATAGGATTAATCCCATTGTAAATTCAACAGCATTTGCGAGGAATTAGAAGCATTTTAAGATATGGGCGTCCGTTTACCTTACTAAGAACGCCGATTATTCGGTAATAAAGGGAAAAATGATCAATTCTCCCCTTTGCCGCATTAAATTATGGATGATAAACTGCTTAAAGTCACTAAAATGGAAGCGCTAATAAAAGCAATGCTTACGAAGCTAAAACTTTAATTCGTAAAGCTTTAAGGAGGAGAGAGATGGAAGTTCTCAGGCAACTGCGGGGCTTTTACCGGGAGAAGCTACATTTTTTGATTCTTTCGATATTATGCTTGGCTGCCGCAACAGCAGTGGGGTTAATCATCCCTAATTTATTAAGAAAGCTAATCGATGATGTCATTATTCCCCGTAACTTCACAGAGGTTCCGATCTTGGCTCTCAGTGTACTTGGAGTAATCTTCATTAAAGCCTGTTTACAGTTCACACATGGATTCTTTGGAGGCAGACTGGGGAATTTCCTTGCGTACCGGTTGCGCAATGCCTGTTATGAGAAGCTGCAGTTTCTGTCTTTCCGTTATTATGATACGGCTAAAACGGGGGATTTAATGTCCCGGCTAACCGGGGATCTGGAAGCCATTCGCCTGTTTATCGGGTTTGGTTTTGCTCAACTTCTTAACGTCTTTTTTATGGTGGCTTTTGGATCTATCATGATGTTCACACTCAACTGGCAGCTCACATTGGTCACTTTAATTACAATGCCTTTTCTAGCGGGGGTAGCTTTACGGTTTGAATCCAAAATCCATCCGGCTTTTCAGGAGATGCGCATGGCACTGAGTGCCCTCACCACGGCAGTTCAGGAGAACGTAACGGGTGTACGGACGGTGAAATCATTTGCCCGCGAAGATTATGAGGTAGAGAAATTCTCGCATCGAAATGAACGTTACAAGAATAATCAGATTTTTGCTGCGGAGCTGTGGAGTAAGTTTTTTCCGGTGATGGAGCTTTTGGCTTCGGTTAGCGTAGCTATTCTACTAGGTGTCGGGGGTACACTCGTCATTAATGATAAAATGTCGCTCGGGGAATTAGTGGCCTTTTTCAGTTTGATCTGGTATATTATTGGACCGGTATGGGGCTTAGGCTTCCATATTAATAACTATACACAGTCCAAGGCTTCCGGTGAACGGGTACTTGAGGTGCTTAACCAGAGGATTGATGTGGAGGATAAGGAAAGCGCACGCGAGCTAGAATCCTCTACGGTGCAAGGACATGTTGTTTTCGGTCATGTTACCTTTGCTTACGGCAATAAATTGCCTGCAGTAACGGACATACATTTTGAAGCAGCACCGGGTTCCGTTGTTGGATTCCTCGGAGGTACCGGTTCAGGTAAGTCGACGATAACGCAGCTTATGATGCGCGCCTACGACGTTAACTCAGGAAGCATAAAGCTGGATGGTGTTGATATCAGAGAATACAGTGTTCACAGTCTGCGCTCGCAAATTGCTACTGTATTTCAGGAGACCTTCCTATTCTCTTCCTCCATCCGTAACAATATATCCTATGGTCTCAAAAATGTGACGATGGAGGAAATTATCCGGGCCGCCCAGCTGGCAAAAGCACATGAGTTCATCATGGAAATGCCTCATGGCTATGATACGGTTGTAGGGGAGCGGGGAATGGGCTTGTCGGGCGGACAAAAGCAGCGTATAGCTATCGCTAGAGCACTTTTGAAGAATCCGCGGATTCTTATCCTCGATGATGCCACAAGCGCAGTAGATATGGAAACAGAGCATGAGATTCAGGCAGGTTTCCAAGAGGTCATGCGCGGCCGTACAACCCTGATTATCGCACACCGGATTTCTTCACTCCGTCATGCGGATCAAATCATTGTGCTGGATGAAGGTCGAGTGATACAACAAGGAACACATAAAGAACTTATCCGGATACCGGGCCCTTATCAGGATGTCTATCGGATCCAGTACGCTGATTATCTGGCCAGAGACACTGGATCAGAAGGGGAGTGATAGATATGAAACTTGAAGCCCAACAGGCCGGCTTAACAAGCTCTAACAAGGCTAAGGAGAAGAAGTCTCTAGAAGAGCGGTTTGTGTATAAGGATGATGACCAAATTGATAAAGCCTTTGACTGGAAGCAGTTCACAAGACTGTTTGGTTATATGAGGCCTTATGCGAAGCAAATGCTGCCACTAGTAATGATTATGATGATACTGGGGACAATCACCAAGCTTACCGTTCCTTTTTTAACGAGTCTTGCGATTGATCGTGCCATTGCTCCAAAGGTTGGGAATCCAAGTCTGGCGCTCTTATATTCACTCACTGGCGGCGTAATTGTGCTGTACATAGTCCAGTGGATTGCGGGTGTCTACCGGATTAAGTATACGAATGTAATTGGACAAAGGGTTATATATGATTTGCGCGGGGATTTATTCAAGCATATTCAGAAGCTCTCATTCAATTTTTTTGATAAAAGACCTGCTGGATCGGTACTTGTACGCGTTACTAATGATATAAACTCTCTGCAGGATTTGTTCACTAACGGTGTCGTGAATCTGATGATCGACTGTGTTCAGCTGCTTGGTATTATGATTATCCTACTGCTAATTAACTGGAAGCTGGGACTTGCAGTGATGGTTACCGTACCTATAATGTTCCTGATATCGACTAAACTGCGGCAGAAAATCCGTATTGCCTGGCAGGATGTCCGGTTAAAGAATTCACGTATTAATTCCCATTTGAATGAATCTATTCAGGGTATCCGGGTGACTCAAGCCTATACGCAAGAGCAAGAAAATATGAATTATTTTGACGTTATGAATACGGACAGCCGAAAGGCCTGGAATAAAGCCTCTGCGATGAATCAGGGATTTGGACCGATTATTGAAATAACAGGTGGGTTGGGTACCATGATCCTCTTCTGGCTGGGAGCCTATTTGATTCAGTCGGGGGAGCTCACCATCGGTGCACTTGTTGCTTTTAGTACCTATGTAAGTAATTTCTGGGATCCCATTAACCGTCTCGGACAAATGTATAATCAGCTGTTGGTGGCTATGGCCTCGTCAGAACGTATCTTTGAATATCTGGATGAGGAGCCCATGGTTCAAGATAAGCCGGATGCGAAGCCGCTGCCTAAGATTAACGGAGATATACAATTTAACAAGGTTATCTTTGAATATGAGAAAGGTAGAGCGGCCCTGAAGGGAATCGATCTGGATGTAAAAGCGGGGCAATCGATCGCCCTTGTTGGGCATACAGGCTCAGGTAAAAGCACAATCATAAATCTGATCGGCCGATTCTATGATATTACCCACGGCCAAGTAACCATTGACGGGAAAGATATCCGCGATGTTACTCTGCAAAGCCTGCGTGAGCAGATCGGAATCGTACTTCAGGATACGTTCATTTTCTCAGGAACGATCAGAGATAATATTCGCTTTGGACGGCTTAATGCCAACGACTCAGAAGTGGAAGATGCAGCCAAGGCGGTAGATGCACACGAATTTATCATGAAGCTGCCACGGGGATATGAGACCGAGGTTGAAGAACGGGGTAGCGCCTTATCCATGGGCCAGCGCCAGTTGTTATCCTTCGCTAGAGCGCTTTTGGCAGATCCGCGAATCCTTATCTTGGACGAAGCAACAGCCAGTATTGACACGGAGACTGAGCTTAAGATTCAGGATGCACTTAAAATTCTGCTCCGGGGTCGGACTTCATTCATTGTGGCTCACCGTCTCTCAACCATTAGACATGCTGATAAAATCGTTGTGCTGGATCACGGGGAAATCAAGGAAGAAGGAACCCATCGTGAACTGACTGCGCGTGACGGAGTGTATAACGGCCTAATTGAAGCTCAGTTCCGGTTTTTGTAGGGTGAATAATGAAAACCTGAAAGATAGCCACTGTTTTATGGTGATTATCTTCAGGTTTTTTTATATTTAATTTGAATTCTTATTTACGTTTAGCAGTCCTGCCTGTAAATCGAAGCTCAGTCATCAAGGCAGTGGTATCTTGCAGCCATGCGGTGTCATTTACTGCTGCAGCGAGCAAAGCCGCATTATTCAAGCAGGCCATTTCCCAGCAGTATTTGGCGTTAGCTTGCAGGCATTGCTGCAGTTCGGCATCTTCGGCTTGTGTAAGCGGGCGCTTACGACTGAGTGTATACAGCTCAGCAAGGCGTTCATGAACAGGAAGCATTATTCACTGCTCCTTTTGCTAGAATTAGAGAAATCTTGAGAATTCCCTTCTTAATGAGTGTAGCCGGAACCTGAAAAATCAAAACAGGTCACATTAAGATGTTGTAATCGTCAGTGTCGTGTACTATAATTTAATCAAAAGTTAAAGCGCTTATACTTTTGGGGGGAGGAGTTGATTTATTTGAAAGTAAATATTTTTGATGTGGCAAAGAGATCCGGCCTTTCCGTTGTAACGGTTTCAAGAGTACTCAATCATTCTACAACCGTCCGTGCCAATAACAGAGATAAAGTGCTGCAAGCCATGAAAGATTTGAATTATCAGCCCAATGCCGCCGCACGCAGTTTGGCTCTCGGACGGACAGGGATCATAGGGTTAACCGTAACCACGCTTGACGACTCCTTTCTGGATCTTGTAGTCAAGGAAGTGAATGACCGGTTGACCGAGCAGGGCTATTTCCTGGCCATTTCTGTTCATTCACCGGATGAAGAGGCTATACATAATCCCTTATTTCAGGAGGACCGGGTGGACGGACTTATTTTGCTTTCCCCGCTTCATGAAGAAGTGTACGTTCGGGAATTGGAAAATAAGAAAATCCCGTTTGTTATGCTGGATAATCAGTTGGAAAATCCCTCAGTTCCATCTGTAATCGTAGATAACAGAAAAGGCGGATACGATGCCGCCCGACATTTGATCGATCTGGGACATCAGAGAATTGCCCATATTAGCGGACCAGATGCTTTTCTTAGTAGTAGGGAAAGGGAACTTGGCTTTCGGTCGGCGCTTGAAGAATCCGGATTAGAGCCCTTTTGTATTGAACGCGGTGAGTTTACTGTTTCCTCGGGCTATGATATTGCATCGAAATGGTTACAGTCTGACAATCTTCCAACAGCAATTTTTGCAGCGGATGATCATATAGCCCTTGGAGTAATAAATGCTTTGCAAAACGCGGGCGTTCGGGTACCCCAGGATATTTCGGTGGTTGGCTATGACGATCAGCTTATAGCTTCACAGTTACACCCAAAGCTTACGACAATCCGCCAGCCGGCGGAGAAGATTGGACGGCATGGAGTGGAACTTCTGCTGAACTGGATTCTTGAATCATCGAGACCGGAAGCAACGCTCGCATCACAGTTTGAACCGGAGTTGATCATCCGCCAATCAACGGCGAGAGTAAACGGATAAGACAATTTGTTTGGAGCGGAGTGGTACCTATGAAATATTATTTAGGCGTAGATGCAGGGGGCAGTAAAACCTACGCGTTGGTCACGGATCAAAGCGGAAGGGCGCTTGGCGTGGGGATAGGCGGGAATGGAAATCATCAGACCGGTTACGACATCGCCAAACATAATATCACTACTGCAGTGGCTGAAGCATTGGTTCAGGCCGGTCTTGAGCGTTATGAAATTGAATATGCTGTTTTTGGATTGGCTGGAGCGGACAGAGAAACAGATTATAAGATTTTACGCCCTTTGATTAGTGAGATTGGGTTTCCCCGTCACGTAGTTGTATGCGATACAATGATTGCCCTGAGAGCAGGAACTTCAAGACCTTATGGTGTAGTGTTGATCTGCGGTAGCGGAACAAACAGTGCGGGAAAGAATCCACAGGGTGAATTTTATCAATGTGGCGGTTTTTCTTATCTTTTCGGCGATTTCGGCGGCGGCGGTTCCTTATCGGTAGAGGTCTTTCGTTCTGTGATACGTGCTTGGGATGGAAGAGAACAGCCTACGCTTCTCACCGAGCTTTTGCTCTCTTATCTGAACTACGATAACGTGAGCGCCATGTTCAATGATTATCTGGATCACAATAAAATCCCGCCGATAGATTCAGCTCGATTGGTATTTCAGGCAGCTAATTTGGGTGACCCTGTTGCTCGGGAGATCTTGAGGCATCAAGGACAAGAACTCGGTAAGTCTGCATGCGCCGTTATCAATCGACTCGGGATGGATAAGGAAACCTTTGATGTGGTGCTGGCAGGCAGTATAGTTACGCGTGGCGAAAGTGATATCATTCCTTCACATATTGAAAATGCCGTGCGAACAATAGCTCCAAAAGCTCGTATAGTGAAGCTGGGCATTGAGCCTGTGATCGGTGCTGTGTGGATGGCAATGGAGACAGCCGAAGGAATCATTTCACAGGATGCCTACGATAGGCTCAAGATCATTAAGGAGTTTCAGACCATTAATCTGGAGAAAAGAGGGTGAGGCATATGAAGGATGGGCTAAAGGTAGCGGTTATTGGCGGCGGTTCCTCTTATACACCGGAAATTGTGGAAGGCTTCCTGTTGAGATATGATAAGCTTCCAATTAAGGAATTATGGCTTGTGGACATTGAGGAAGGGCGGCAAAAGCTTGAAATCGTAGGTAACTTAGCTAAACGAATGATTGAGAAATCGGGTCTGCCGATACAAGTTCATTTGACACTTGACCGTAAGAAGGCGATAGAAGGTGCTCACTTTATTTCTACACAGATGCGAGTCGGGCTGCTCGAAGCCAGAAAATGGGATGAACATATTCCGAATCAGCACGGGGTCATAGGGCAGGAAACAACCGGCCCTGGCGGAATGATGAAGGCGCTAAGGACCATTCCTGCGTTACTGGATATATGTAGAGATATTGAAGCGCTTAGTCCGGATGCCTGGCTGCTCAATTTCACCAATCCAGCGGGCATGGTCACGGAAGCAATTCATAACTATTCCAGGGTAAAAAGTATAGGGTTATGTAATGCGCCAATCGGCTTGCAGAAATGGCTTACTCAGAAATATGAGACCCCTGCAAATAACATCTATACTGAGTTCGTCGGATTAAACCATCTGCACTGGGTTACTCAGGTGCTTGTAAACGGCCAAGATAAATTACCGGAGCTGTTGGATCAGCGTGAGGAGTATGCAGCCAAGAATGTTCCGCCCAGTGAATGGGATCCGGAGTTTCTTCAATCCCTGGGTGCCTTGCCATCCTACTATTTGAAGTATTTCTACATGACGGATGTGATGCTTCAGGAACAACTGGAAGCCGTCAAGAGCGGGGGTACCCGTGCTGAGGTTGTGAAACGGGTAGAGGAGGAGTTGTTTGAGCTTTACAAAGATCCCAAGCTGCTTGAAAAACCAAAACAGCTCGAGCAGCGCGGCGGGGCTTACTATTCCGAAGCAGCCGTCAACGTGATGGATTCGTTATACAACGACAAACGTGATATTCAAACGTTGAATGTTAGGAACGGTAATATTCTAGATTTTCTGCCTTCGAACGCCTGTATTGAAGTAAACTGTCTTGTAACAGGTAATGGACCTATTCCTCTGCCGGTCAGCAGGATACCTGAACATGTAAAAGGGCTAATTCATGCGGTTAAAACCTATGAACGTTTGACGATTGACGCAGCTATTCAAGGGGACAGGCGCCTGGTATTGCAAGCGTTAGTACATCATCCGCTTGTACCGTCGGTATCCGTAGCTAAGACGTTGATGAATGAGTTGCTCGAGAAAAACAAAGCGTATCTACCGGCCTTTGATAAATAACCAGTCTCTATATCGAATGATACAAACACAACCCCCCGGAGCCAAGGCGCCGAGGGGTTGTAATCGCTGATATTACTATTCCATGTATATCTCAACAATCGATATTTGACGCTCCCGGGATAAATCACAAAAGCGACTATCAATTTGAATTAAAGGACGGAATACATCCGTAGGATTATTCATGATAATGACTCCCATGTCTCCGGTACTTATTAATACTCGTTTCCCAATAAAATTGGGCATAAGATGCTGAATAAAGGCATGTACTGATTTAGCATTCAGCTTACCAAAGCTGAGTGTATGTATTTCGCGCAGCACACTTATTAGTTCTTGCTTTGACTGGTACACCCGTGGGGTGGTCATAGCACTGTATACGTCTGCTATAGCTGCAATCTGAGCGTACGGGTTAATCTCCAATTTCTTCAATTTGTCGGGATAACCTGAGCCGTCCTCTCGTTCGTGATGCTGAAGGGCAACAAGAGCTGTATTGTGGTCGTCCATAGAATTTCGAATGATCTCATAACCGTATGTAGTGTGACGTTTAACTTCATCAAATTCAGCTTCTGTAAGCTTTCCCGGTTTATTCAGCAGGTCTGAGGAAACCTGACACTTGCCAATATCAATCAAATATCCGGCGCGGCTGATCTCATAGCTCTCTTTCTTGGTATAACCCAGCCAAGAAGAAATATAATAAGAAAGCATGCCCACCTGGAGTGAGTGATTATAAGTGTAGTTATCGTCACGGTCCAGCAAAAGCAGTAGAGTAACTACGTCCTTATGTTTGTCTAGAGAGCCCAGCATAGGCTGAAGAACATCATCGACCATAGTTTTGTTAAAGCTGCCTTTGGCCAATGCCTCTAAATAAAGAGATTCAAAACCGTCAATCATTTGGTCGAAGTTTTCAGTCATTTTCTGAATGGTCTGAGGTTTACTTGAGGTAATAACAACTTCATCGCGGGCTTCGATATCGATATAATCTACACCATGCTGCATAAGCTTGGATATTTCCTCAATCCGAAGCTGTGTTCCTTTGGATAATACGTGAATTCCTCTGGAGCTAAAAGTATCTTCTCTCAGAAAATCACCATTTTTAAGATCAGTGACATGCACTCTCAAGGCCTAGGCCACCTTCTAAATCAATTTTTTTTAGCATAGCAACAAATGGTTATATTTTCAATGATTAAGAAGTCACATTTACATATTGGAAGAGCTTTCAGTATGTACTTCAGACCCCTTCCATATTTGTCCGTTTTCATTGATATCTTGTTTCCAAATAGGAACCATTTGCTTCAGCTTTTCGATCGCATATCGACTGGCTTCGTAACATGTATCCCGATGTGGAGACGAAACCGCAATAATCACACTGGCCTCTTTGAGGCCAACGAGACCCAGTCGGTGCGCAATTGCGCAACGGGCGTTCCAGCGCTCTTGAACCTCCTTGCCGATTTCCTGGAGTTTGGAGATTGCCATGGGTATGTATGCTTCATAAAAAAGAGCTGTTGTGTGTTGGTCTCCGGTCATTTCACGGGTTGTCCCCACAAAAAGCAGCGAAGCCCCATGGTTGGTATCCAGTACTTTGTTAAGTATATCTTCGGCTACAAGTGCCTGATCCGTTACCACATAAAGTCCGTCAGACGAACTTTCGTATATAGAGGAAGCTTCTCCTCCTGAAACGGGGGGAATAAGGGCGATTTCAGCTCTTTCCGGAATATCAGAATCTTCAGGAGCATACTCGTGGTCAATAGCAACTAGAGATACAGAAATTTGGGATGCCGCATCCGGATAGGAGGCAGAGAGAAGTTCTTTCAGTCTTCCGGCAGTTATAGACGTTTCTTCGACATCGAAGGAGAGGGAAGACGTACCCATAACCTCAGCCAGACCAGCAAATAAACGGATCGTAATTCGCATACTTATTCACCTCAGGGCTATTTTATAATGACTCTAATATACCATAATGAGCTTGAAAATGTTATGCTTGGCTATGAAGATATTAGTAATTGCTGCCGCGTTATGGTGTGGTTTAACAGGTGGGAGGGATAATGACGGATGAGAACCGCGCCGCAAAGGCTGACGATAATGCATACCAACGATATACATAGCCATTTTGAAATGATGAGCCCATTGGCTGCTGTGATAGCTGAGCACAGGGATTTCAGTGAGGATCCGGTCCTGCTGGTAGATATAGGGGATCATATGGATAGGGCAGCTGTTGAGACAGAAGGTACTATGGGCCAAGCTAATATCGATGTCATAAACCTGAGCGGGTATGATGCCGTAACCATCGGTAATAACGAAGGTCTTACCTTTTCTCAGGAGATGTTGGAGGCTATCTTTTCGGGCCTGCAGTGTCCAGTGGTATGCTGTAATTTTGTTGACAGTTCTACAGGACTACCACCGCTCTGGATGAAACGTCATACTATCGTGGAGAAGGACGGCATAAGAATTGGAATCACGGGAGCAACTGTAGCCTTTACCTCCTTTTATTCATTGCTTGGCTGGGAAGTTACAGAGCCTGAGCAAGCTCTTCGTGAACAGTGTCTTATTTTGGCCCCGCAAGTGGATGTGTTAATTGTACTTTCCCACCTTGGGCTTCCCGCTGATAAACATCTCGCTGAGAATTTGGAGGGTGTTCATGCAATACTTGGCGGACATACTCACCACATGCTTGAGCAGCCGCTGATAATCAACGGTACAGCTGTTTGTGGGGCAGGGAAGTTTGGGCGTTATGTAGGTAAGCTAATATTTGAACGAGGTCAAGAAGCAGAAGGCTTTAAACTGGTGAGCGGGGAATGTATTCCCGTCGACCCTTTGGTCACAGATGATCTAATCCAACCAGCGGTAGCGATTCATTTGGCGCGCGGGCAGGAAGCCTTGCGGGAGACGGTTGCGATTACAGACCGTGAGCTGCCTCTTAACCAGAATGGAGAATCTCCCTTTGGTAATTTGCTGGCTCAGGCGGTACGGCAATTTACAGGAAGTCAGCTCTCCTTGGTGAACACAGGTCAGCTTCTCGGTTCACTACCAAAGGGCGAGATTACTACAGGGCTTCTGCATGCCCTTTGCCCTTCGCCAATTAACTCTTGTGTGATGATGCTGTCGGGGAGGGATATTCGAATGGCTTTGGAGCAGAGCCTAACAGAAGTCTTCCAGAGTAAAGTTATATACGGCTACGGTTTTCGGGGAGAACAGCTTGGAACTCTAGCGGTAGATGGATTAAAAATCTTGTATAATCCCCAGAGCATGCCTTATGATAACGGTATTGCAATTTTTGTCGAAGAAGAGCCTTTGGAGGATGAACGGGAGTATAGAGTCGGAACACTGGACATGTTTACTTTCCAAATGGGCTATGAAAGTATCGCGAATGGCAGGGAAACAGTGTTCATGCTTCCTCATTTCCTAAGAGATTTGCTACGATTAGAGCTGGGACGACCAGAAAGTCTGGACGAATGTGCTGTGCTTCGCTGGGATCCTAGAGTTTTCAAATAATATTTAGCTATTGTATAGCAAATATAATGTAATATTATAGAAATTAACATTTATAGATATATACGGATCAGGAGGATTTTATGGATACAATTACAGCCATAATTTTAGCTATTGTCGAAGGTATTACCGAATTCATTCCCGTCTCTTCAACTGGACATATGATTCTTACAGCTAAATTATTAGGCTTCGCTGAACAAGAACCCATTATGAAAACTTTTGAAATCGTGATTCAATTAGGAGCTATTCTCGCTATTGCTTTGGTCTATCGCCACCGTGTCTTAAGTTTATTCGGATTAGGCCGGATTCCTTCGGATAGAGGTGGGGTAATGCCCCGGGCCCGTCTGAATCTGCTCCACATCTTTCTGGGAATTGCTCCGGCACTTGGAGTTGCATTCTTTGCCCGTGACTTTATCAAAAGCCTCTTCGGGGCTACCACCGTGCTATGGGCACTTGTAGCGGGGGGAGTTCTGATGATTATTGCCGAATGGGTTAATAAACGCAAAATCCGGATCACAGCCCATGAACTAGACGATTTGTCTTACGGACAGGCGTTGGCGATTGGACTCTATCAGATTATTTCAGTATTATGGCCTGGTTTCTCCCGTTCAGGTTCTACCATCTCAGGTGGTATGTTAAGCGGAGTCAGCTATAGAGCCTCTGCGGATTTTTCCTTCCTGATTGCAATCCCTATTATGTGCGCGGCTTCAGGTTATGAATTGCTTGATTCGTACACCTATTTTACTAGTGAGACTATCGGATATTTTGTAATTGGTTTCTTAATCTCTTTTGTTGTAGCTTATATTGTGGTAATAGTATTTATGAGATGGATTCAAAAAATTAGATTGACCCATTTCGCCATTTATCGATTTATTTTAGCAGCCGTTTTCTGGTTGTTTATTATGCGCTAAATCTATCCTGATAACACAGCACGGGTAAGGCATTTTTTTCGACACAATTGCGTGTTTTTTAGGTAACGGTATAAGTACAGTGCAGACAAAAGGTTTCAATTCAGAATAGATAATTTACCGTTAAAGGCAGGAGTGAGCTAAGGTGCGTTTAGTATCCGTGAATCAGCTTCAGGCTGGTATGAGGCTAGGTAAAAAAATTTTTAATGATGAAGGACTTACTTTGCTGGCGGAGGGAGCCGAACTTACGACTCCAATCATCAATCGGCTTGCCAAGATGGACATCGGCTATATATATATTGAGGATGCTCTAACAGATGATGTGATTATTTCCGGGATGCTGCAGGATGAAACCCGCAATCAAGCTCTTAAGGTGATCAGGAACCAATTTCAAGATATGTCAGGCGCATCAACGATTACGAAGGGCTTTTACCACCTGGACAAAAAATTTTCTAAAATTATGGATTATATTCTAGATGATATGTCTTCACAGGTAGATCCAATGATCATGCTTCTCGATATGCATACTGCTGACAATTACTTATATGTTCACTCCCTAAACGTGTGTCTATATACTTTGGTGCTTGGTATTGCTCATGGTTACAGTAAGAGCGATCTGAAAGTAATTGGTCTGGGTTCTCTGCTGCATGATATCGGGAAGACCCAAATCCCGGTTAAAATTGTGCAGAAGCCCGGTATGCTAAACGATGAAGAATTCCGCCATATGCAGGCTCATACTGAGATCGGCTATCGGATTTTAAAGGAAGAGCCCAACATTCCTTTATTGGCTGCACATTGCGCACTACAGCATCATGAACGGATTGATGGGTCCGGGTATCCTCGCGGTCTGACAGGACCGCAAATTCATGAATACGCTAAATGGCTGGGTGTTGCCGACTCCTATGATGCTATGACCTCTAACCGGATCTACAAAAAAGCGATGCTGCCTCACCAAGCAGTGGAGGCACTTTATGTAGGTTCTGGTACGCTATACGAGCAGAAGCAGCTTGAGCTATTCCGCGATCGTGTGGCGATCTACCCGCTCGGACTTACGGTTAAGCTTAGCACCGGAGAGAGCGGAGTTGTGGTCAAAATTGATCCAAGCATGCCTCATAGACCCGTTGTTCGTGTGCTGACAGGTGCCGAGGGAGAAACTGTAACTCCTTTTGAGTATGATCTCAGCAAAGCGCTCTCTGTAGTTATTTCAGATGTTGCAGATCAAAGTGAACCCGTACAAAAATAGGATGATCTTCTTAACGGATCTCCATTCTTAATGCAGCGAGGAGACGAATGAGGGGAAGCGGTCTAGTGCCGGAATCCCTGACCGTTCTCGCTGCTTTCTGTTTTTTATATTGAATAAAAGGCTGTTGGGACAGGGGTTTAAGAGCCTTTATGCAGTTTTTTTGATCTTCGTGGTATGATATAGGGTAAGAGAATGTTGATCTGGATTTATTTTAGGTTAATAAAGGAAATAAGCGTATAAGCTTTTGAAGGAGTTTTGTAAATGAATGTAAATAGACCCTCATCATTATCATTGAAGGAACTGTCGCCAAGCTATGATCCGTGGGATCCTATTACCTCTCTGCGAAGTCATGGACGGCATGTACTAACCAGTGTGGAGATGACGGTTACGAATTTATGCAATATGCGGTGTGAGCATTGTGCTGTAGGGGATAGTCTAACTCTTAAAGAAGGAGAAATGCTGCCGTTGAAGCAAATGCTGTCCCGATTGGATGAAGTAGAACATCTGCAGACCATTAGTATTACTGGCGGAGAGCCGATGTTTCGGGCTGATACGGTAGATAATGTGATTGTACCTTTGCTGAAATATGCCAAGGAGCGTGGAGTACGTTCACAGATTAATTCGAATCTCACCATGCCCTTAGCCCGTTACGAGAAGTTGCTGCCTTATCTGGACGTTATGCATATATCCTTTAACTATGTAAATGGCGATGATTTTCACGAGGTAGGCTTTGCAAACAGCGGTCATTCCGTTTCCAAACAAGCCGCTTACAAACTGTATGAAACGATGATTGAGAATTCCCGCCGGCTAAGTGAAGATGGAATGCTTATCTCCGCCGAATCAATGATCAACTATCGGACACATACTAAGCTGCCGGAGATTCATAAGCTGATCCGAGAAATGGGGGCCAAGAGGCATGAGGTGCATCCAATGTATGCTACCAGTTTTGCTTCCTCACTTCCGGTTCTTTCACTGAAAGAAATGGCGGATGCTATTCGCTCACTTCTGGATACTCGTGATGCAGAGCTCTGGATGTTATTTGGGACTTTGCCCTTCTTTGCTTGCAGTGACCTGGAGGAAGATCAAGATCTTCTGCGCAGATTACGCTCGGAGAAAAATGTTACACTTCGGAACGATCCGGATGGACGGAACCGGGTTAACGTAAATATGTTCACCGGGGATGTCTTTGTTACAGACTTCGCTGATATTGCAGCTTTTGGCAACATCGCAAACCGCAAGCTGGACGATATATTTGCAGAGTGGCAGACACAGCACCCGTTAAATCAGAAGGTTAATTGTCACTGTGATGCAGCTGGCTGCTGCGGACCTAATCTTCTGGTAGCGGATATGTATTATCCGAATGTTGATTTCAAAACAAGAAAAGCGATCACTCTGTAGAAATGGGGCGTTGTTATAGTGCATACGGAATTTGAAGTAGGGAGATTGATGCTTAATCTTTTGCTGGTTCTGGTGCTCGTTTTATTAAACGGTGTATTCGTGGCTGCGGAATTTTCACTCGTTAAAGTCAGGCAGTCACGTTTGACACAGTTGGTTAGTGAAGGCAATAGAATGGCAGGGTACGCGCTCAAGGTTAATAAAAGGCTGGATTCTTACTTGTCCGCCACTCAGTTCGGGATTACCTTAGCTTCACTTGGACTCGGTTGGGTAGGTGAACCGGCAATTTCGGAGCTGCTCGTAGAGCCGCTAATGTTCAAAATGGGTGTTACGGATCATACGTTAATTGCTACGGTGTCCGTTATTATCGGATTCTCGATTATTACTTTTTTACATATTGTGTTAGGTGAGCTGGCACCAAAGTCCTTGGCTATTCAAAGAACAGAAGGTTCTGCTTTGCTGCTGTCGGCACCTTTAATGTTCTTTTATAATCTGTTCTTGCCCGTGATCTGGGTGCTCAACGCATCTGCAAATGCTCTGCTGCGGCTAGTAGGTGTCGAGCCTGTCAGTGAAGCTGAGGCTGCTCACTCCGAAGAGGAGATCCGTATATTGATGAACCAATCCGCGAAAAGTGGAGTCCTTGATAAGGACGAGATGAAGCTGATGGATAATATTTTTGAATTCTCCGATCTGCTGGCTCGTGAAGTCATGCTCCCGCGAACAGATATGGATGTGCTGTACAGTAATTTATCGCTGGAAGACAACATGCGTATCATTACTGAAACTAAGCATTCCCGATACCCGGTTGCTTTTGAAGACAAGGATCGGATAATTGGTTTTATCCATATTACCGACCTTTTATTTGCCCCGCCAGAGCAGCAAAACGATCTCAATTCTCTGGTTCGCCCGATTTTAAATGTGCCGGAATCCATGGAAATTAGTCATGTATTAAAGCTGATGCAAAAAAATAAGTCCCAGCTTACACTCGTTGTGGATGAATATGGCGGAACAGCAGGATTACTGACAGCCGAAGAGATCCTTGAAGAAATAGTCGGTGATTTGCATGACGAATTCGAGGATGAACGGCCTAGCGTGGAGCGGAATGGGGAGCATATCTCTGTTGAAGGTCGAATGCTCATTGAAGATGTCAATGAACTTACGGGTGTAATCATCGAAGATGAAGAAGTCGATTCCATCGGCGGCTGGCTGTTCAAGGAGCTGGAGGGCAATCCTTCAAAAGGCAAACGTGTAATGATTGACGGTGTCATTTTTGAAGTGGAGGAATCTACCCGGCTGCGGATAACCAGAATAAATATTCACCGGGAGCGTCCAGCTAAGGAAGAGGATGACACTACGGATATGGATACGGCTAACGAGTAGACTCTAATGTAAATGGAAATTTAATGTGTAAATAATTGCCTTACCCTACAGAGTGTTTTTGCTCGTAGAGTAAGGTTTTTTTGTTATCTAATCCTCTACAAACTTGGGAATTAGCAGCCCAGTTGAGTATTAATCGGTGTATCCTCCGACTGGAAAGGTGTGTTGGGAGTTGAAATGTTGTAGAAAGTGCAGGAATTAGTGGGAGTCGGGTGTGTTGGGAGCTGAAATGTTGTAGAAAGTGCAGGAATTAGTGGGAATCGGGTGTGTTGGGAGCTGAAATGTTGTAGAAAGTGCAGGAATTAGTGGGAGTCGGGTGTGTTGGGAGCTGAAATGTTGTAGAAAGTGCAGGAATCGGTGGGAATCGGGTGTGTTAGGAGCTGAAATGTTGTAGAAAGTGCAGGAATTAGTGGGAAACGGGTGTGTTGGGAGCTGAAATGTTGTAGAAAGTGCAGGAATTACTGGGGGTCGGGTGTGTTAGGAGCTGAAATGTTGTAGAAAGTGCAGGAATTAGTATGAGTAGGATGTTTGGCGAGCAGGTCGTGCGGAAACGGTTGGTTATGTGCCAGCTGGAGTTTTTTTTTAGTTTCCGTCTTATTCCTTAGAATCCCGTCATAAATTAGTTACGAAGGTAAGCGCTCAAAATAGCTGTCATCTATGCAGTGAAATGAGTAAAGGAGGATGTTAACATTGGATTCTCAGGAACGAGTGTACACGCCGTATAGGGGGCCGTTTGATCCCTGTCCGCCAAAACCTTTTAAGACCTATGTCGTGCCGCCCAATCAGTACATTGGTTATCAGCCGCCGGATCTGCCGCAGTACAGTTTACCTGAGGCTTTAAAAGCGGGTACACTTTGGCCGGCACTTTTCAGTCCGTATGAATCCAAGTGCAGAGGAGGGAACTAGGTTATGGAGGCAAATCCTTGCGAGCCCCGCTATTATGAAATGCTGGAGCAATTACAAATTGTTGATTTTGCATTGGTAGAGCTGAACCTATACCTTAATACTCATCCCGGGGATTTAAGGAGTATTCAGCAGTTTAATCAACTAACCCAGGAACGTACACGTATGGCTAAGCAATTTCAGGAGCTATACGGACCGCTTCAGAATTTTGGCCGTGCTTATTCAAAATGTCCATGGGAATGGAGCCAAAGTCCTTGGCCTTGGCAGGTCTAAGAGGTAATCATATTGATGAGTTACAAGCAAGTTACTAAGGAGGGGAAGCTTCCGCATGTGGATATATGAGAAGAAGCTGCAATACCCGGTTAGGGTTAGTAAATGCGATGTCCGTATGGCCCGTTATTTGACGGAGCAATATGGAGGCGCAGACGGTGAGCTGGCAGCAGCGCTGCGCTATATGAACCAAAGGTATACTATTCCTGACAAGGTGATTGGTGTGTTAAATGATATTTCCACCGAAGAATTTGCCCACCTCGAGATGATTGCTACTATGATTTACAAGCTGACGAAGGACGCCACCATAGAGCAGCTTGAGGCCGCCGGTCTCGGTCCGAACTATGCTCAGCGCGATCATGCCCTGTTCTACCAGAATTCAGCGGGGGTTCCATGGACGGCAGCCTATATTCAGGCCAAGGGAGACCCATTGGCTGATCTTTACGAGGATATTGCTGCTGAGGAAAAAGCCCGGGCTACATACCAGTGGCTGATCGACATGACGGATGATGTGGATTTACAGGACAGTCTTAAGTTCCTGCGGGAGCGGGAGATTGTGCATGCCCTGCGGTTTAAGGAAGCGGTAGAGATTATAAAAGAGGATATGGAGTATAAGCGGGTGTACTGAAGCAGCAATGCTACAGAAGAGCGGCTCCATTCGGGGCTGCTCTTTTGCCGTTCAGGAAATAGGATGCTTAACTTTTCGAGTCTTGGTTGGATCACAAAAAAGCACACAGTGGGGTCCCAACCTCGGACTGTGTGCTTTTTTACGAGTTTATAAGGCAACGATTTTAAGCTGATTGCTAGTATTTCAAAGCAAGCCCTACGTCCACTTCGCCGCCCACAGCTTCATTTCCTTCAAAATCTGGTGTAAATCCACACCCTTAGGGGTTAAAGTATATTCTACCGTTACGGGAACCGTTGGAAAGGCATGGCGTTCAAGTACACCCTGATCTTCCAAATGACGAAGTGTATTCGTTAATGCGCGAGGACTGATGCATTTGATATTGCGTTGCAGCTCGCCAAATCGTTTGGTACCGTCGAACAGCTCTCTTAGGACCAGAAAAGCCCATTTTCCACCGAGAACATCAAGAGTTTTTTCTACATTACAGTCAATAACAACAGGGTTTTTCGGGACATAATTTCTTGACGTATTAGCTGCTTCCACAAGATCTCCTCCTGCTCTATTCCACTATACTCTTGTATAGTAAGTATATTTTATATAATATAATGAACATTTTTTCACTTCTTTAAATTATATACAAACTACTCTAGAATGAAAAGGGATCACGGTAAGAGGATAGAGTAGCTATCTAATGAGGAGGAAAAAAGAATGAAGTTTAGAAGATTAGGCCAAAGTGGAGTTAAAGTTAGTGAGATTAGTCTGGGCAGCTGGTTGACATACGGTGGTTATGTAGAAAATGAAAATGCAGTTAAGGCGATTGAAACCGCTTACGACCTAGGTATCAATTTCTTTGACACAGCAAATGTGTATGAAAAGGGTGCAGCGGAGAAGGTTTTGGGTGAGACGTTAAAAGCATACTCCCGTGAATCTTATGTACTTGCGACGAAAGTGTTCGGGGTTATGGGTGAAGGGCCTAATGACCGCGGTCTCTCCCGCAAGCATATTACGGAGCAGTGTCATGCAAGCTTGAAGCGGCTGGGTACAGAATATGTGGATATATTATACTGCCACCGTTTCGATCCAGAGACTCCTCTAGAAGAAACATTACGTGCGCTTGATGATTTGGTTCGTCAGGGCAAGGTGTTCTATATCGGTGTCAGTGAATGGACAGCTGCGCAGATGACAGAGGCATTGTCTATTGCAGACCGTTATCTGCTCGACAAGATTGTCGTGAATCAACCTATTTATAATATGTTCGAAAGATATATAGAGAAGGAAGTTATTCCTCTAGGTGAGCGCAAAGGGATAGGTCAGGTTGTATTTTCCCCACTGGCTCAGGGCTTGCTGACCGGTAAATATGCCTCAGTCACCGATGTTCCGGCGGAGAGTCGCGCGGCTAAGCTGGATTGGGTACGTAATGGAATTACGGAAGAAAAGATAGCGAAAGTACAACAGCTTGGGAAGGTTGCTTCTGAGCTTGACCTGACAGTGGGTCAGCTTGCTTTAGCCTGGATTCTTAGACAACCAAACGTCTCCAGTGCTCTGGTCGGAGCGAGTCGTCCGTCACAGGTTGAGGAGAATGTTAAAGCCTCAGGAATCGAGCTTACGGAAGAGGTTCTGAAGCAGGTTGAAGATATTTTAGTCTAATTTCATAGTAAATCGAATTTATGTACTTATAAATGGAGGAATTAGAATGGCAAAGGTTGTAATTACCGGGGGCAGCGGCATGCTCGGTAAATGGGTGGTTCGTCATTTTATAGAGCAAGGTTATGAGGTTGTTAATGTAGATACGCATAAGCCTGCCGATTCCTTAGGCCATACTCTGATCGCAGATTTAAATAACTTAGGCGAAGTATACAGTGTACTGGCAGGGGCAGATGCGGTAGTGCATTTGGCGGCCATTCCTGCTGCTCATATTAAGACGAATGAAGTCACTTTTCAGAACAATGTGATGTCGACCTATAATATTCTGGAAGCCGCGGCTGGACTTGGAATCCGTAAAGCGGTTATCGCCTCCAGTGAATCTTCCTACGGTATTGTTTTTGCGGTTAACCGTTTTGGCCCGCAGTATGTTCCTATGGACGAGGACCATCCCCAACTGCCCCAGGACAGTTATGGGTTGTCCAAAGTTGTCAATGAACTGACAGCAGATATGTTCCATCGCAGAACAGGGATGCAGATTGTCTCTCTTCGGATCGGAAATGTGATTGACCCATCGGCATATGAGCAATTTCCATCGTTCATTCATGATCCTGAACAGCGCGACCGGATACTTTGGAGTTATATTGATACACGCGATGTCGCGGAGGCCTGTCAGAAGGCGGTTGAGGCTGAAGGACTGGGTGCAGTACAGTTGAATATTGCCGCTGACGATACAAGCATGGCCGTATCAAGCCGCGCGTTGCTGGAGGCCCGTTTTCCGGAAGTGACTGAATTCCGCCAACCGCTAACCGGTTATGAAACGCTCCTCAGCAATGAGAAAGCCAAAAGCCTGCTGAATTGGCAGCCGAAGCATGCTTGGCGGGATCATGTTAAAAGTGAATAACTAATCATAAAGGGGTAGTCCAAGATGAAAGTATTATTCATTGGTGGAACAGGACTGATCAGCCAAGCTGTATCCAAGCTGGCCGTTGAACGTGGTGTGGAATTGTACTTGTTTAATAGAGGACAGCGGGATGAATTCGTACCGGAAGGGGCGAAGGTGATTCTGGGCGATATTCGTAACCAGACAGAGGCTGCCGCTGCGCTTAAGGATTATGAATTTGATGTGGTTGTGGATTGGATTGCGTTTACTCCAGACCATGTGCAGACAGATCTTGAGCTATTTGCCGAGAAAACAAAGCAGTACATCTTTATAAGCTCTGCATCTGCGTATCAGAAGCCGCTGCAGCATTACGTAGTAACGGAAGAAACACCGCTGGAGAATCCCTTCTGGCAGTATTCACGCGACAAGATCGCCTGCGAACAGCTATTGCTTACGGCTCACCGCACCACTGGGTTTCCGGTGACCATCGTCCGGCCTTCACATACCTACGGGGATACCGCAATTCCGGCTGCTCTAACCAGTTGGCAGCATCCGTGGTCGATGATAGACCGAATCCGTAAGGGACTTCCTATTGTTATCCATGGAGACGGAACTTCGCTTTGGACGTTAACACATAACTCGGATTTTGCTAAAGCCTTTGTAGGATTGCTAGGACACCCGGAATCGATTGGCGAAGCGATTCATATCACCTCTGATGAGGTATTAAGCTGGAACCAAATTTATAGTAAAATTGGAGAGGCCGCAGGTGTCGATCCTATGGTTGTGCATATTTCGACAGATTTCATCGCAGCTATTTCACCTCTGGGCACGGCAGATGGACTGATTGGTGACCAAGCTGTAAGTATCGTTTTCGACAACCGTAAAATCAAAGGTCTAGTACCGGACTATCAGGCAACGGTGCCTTTTTCCGAAGGGATTAAGCAGACCTTGGTTTGGTTTGAATCACACCCGGAACAGTGCACGACAGACCCGGAGTGGTCGGCATTATTGGATCTCCTAATTACGACTCATGGTACAGAGGCGAAGCCGCTTTCGACATTTGTCTAAATAATTAACTTATAAATATAGGCTGGGCAGGCGAATGAGCACATTCGGCCTGCCTTTTTCCTGTGCTCCATGTGAGGAATGAAACAAAGAATTTTGAATATACTCTCACTACCGAATTCCCCAAAAAAGGAGCCCTGGCCATGCCGACACATCCTTATGTTTCCCGTTTTTTTGTGAATACCGATGCAAGGCGAGAAAAGTTGATTTATCATTTGCCGGAATCCTGGTGGAGCAGACCCTATGAATACGAGTGGTGTATGAATTTCATTTCTCCCCATGATACGGTTCTCGATGCAGCCTGTGGTATTTCACATCCCTTGAAGTACTATCTTGCAGAGATCTGTGAGGAAACCTACGCCTGTGATGTGGATGAACGGATACTATCAGAAAAGGCAATCATGGATGAGATTGTTCAGGATTTTGGGGTAGAGGCAGCGAAGGAAGTCTTACATATCAGGACGGATAGGCTTCACCTGGCACACGCTAGTCTGACGGACCTCCCATATGAGGACGAAAGCTTTGATACGATATTTTGCATCTCCGTGCTTGAGCACTTATCCTCACAAGATACGATTTACGCCTTGCGTGAATTTCATAGAACATTGAATGGAGAGGGTTTGCTGGTTCTGACCTTTGAATACCCTTCAGTAAACCTTCCCTTGATGAATGAGCTTTTTCTGCAATCTGGATTTGTTTATTGGGGGGAGACAGATTTTGATCTTCCGACAGATGCGGTAAGCACCGACTTGTGGGATGGGCTCCATTGCTTCAGGGCAGTCCTAAAAAAGGTAACTCAATAAGACGATTTGAAGGAAATCAGATGTAATTATACACTTGATTTGGCTCATGAGGTCGATTTGGAGGAAATCAGTTGTATTTATACACTTGGTTTAGCTCGTGAGGTCGAATTGGAGGGAATTAGTTGCATTTATACACTTGGTTTATCTCATGAGGTCGATTTGGAGGAAATTAGTTGCATTTATACACTTGATTTATCTCATGAGGTCGATTTGGAGGAAATTAGTTGCATTTATACACTTGGTTTCGCTCATGAGGTCAATATGGAGGAAATTAGATGTATTTTAAATCTATCAAAATTTGGAGTCTTGATTTCAATAGAGTAGAATGGGAGGAATACGATTTACAAAAGGGGTAAAAGAGATTGCGAAGATTAATAGTATGTGCACTTATTCTTATTTGGATCTTTCCAGCTTCCACTTCCGTAAGTGCGGAGGAGTCACTCTCAAATCCTATTCATCTTATATTTGCCGGAGACATTCTGTTAGATGGGTTTGTCGGAGATCAGATCGATCAATTCGGGGTCAATTATCCCTTTGTGAAAGTAGCTCCCATGCTGAAAAAGGCAGATATGTCCTTTGCAAATTTGGAGACTCCTGTGTCCACTCGTGGGAATCCGTCCAGCAAATCATTTGTTTTTCGCTCAGAGCCAAAGACATTAAAAGGGTTGGTATATGCAGGAATAGATGGTGTAAGCTTGGCGAATAATCATGTCCTTGATTATGGCAGCGTGGCGATGCTGGATACCCTGATTCACCTGGATAGAAACAAAATAGGTCATACTGGAGCGGGTAAAAACAGCATGGAGGCTTTTTCCCCCTATGTTAAAACCATTCAAGGGAAAAAAATCGCTGTCCTTGGGGTAAGTCGTGTACTTTCGGATCCCTCATGGTATGCCGGCAGTAATCATGCGGGTGCAGCTTCAGCCTATACTATGGAACCGATGCTAAGCGAAATCAAGAAATCCTCCAAGGTGAATGACTTTACAGTTGTATATATCCACTGGAATGAGGAATTTAAGGACTATCCTGAGAACTATGCACGCACACTGGCTAAAAAAATCATTGATAGCGGTGCAGATATGATTGTAGGTGCCCATAGCCACTGTCTCATGGGGGTTGAATTTTACAAGCATAAGCCGATCTACTATTCATTAGGAAACTTTGTATTTAATCGGTCGACTCGCGGTGGAGATAAAACATTACAATCCATGCTGGTGAATATTGAAATTAAGGGCTCTTCAGTCACAGGCCAAATCACTCCGGTAAAAATAATAAGAGGGCAGCCTAATTTTATGGATGATCACTATAATAAAGAAACCATTAAGACCCTGAATAAGTTATCATATAATGCGAAAATAGATGCCCAGGGCGTAGTAAGTGAGGAATAATTTAGGTTTCTGATAATAGGTAAAAAAAAACTTTTTTCACTGCGGAAATCAAGCGGTCTTCCTTAGAATAAGAGGATAACAAAGTCAGGGAGGCTGATCATATGACTCAAGTGTTGTTTTCTCCGTCCAGATACATCCAGGGCGCAGGTGAAATACGAAAGCTGGGGGATTATTGTGTACAGCTAGGTGCGAAGGGAGCTTTGGCTATCGTCGATCCTTTCATTCTCACTCGATACCAGGAGGATATTGCGCATAGTTTTGCAGTTAGCTCTATTCCTCTGGTGTTGACAGAGTTTCAAGGGGAATGCAGCCGAAATCAGGTGGAGCGTATCATCCAAAGCTTCGATCCGCAAACGGTAGATGTTATTCTTGGAATAGGGGGCGGCAAAACTTTGGATACGGCTAAAGCGGTCAGTCACTTTGCTGCGCTTCCTGTAATCATCGTGCCGACTGTGGCTTCTACGGATGCCCCTTGTAGCGCTCTAGCGGTGCTGTATACAGATGATGGTGATTTCGACAGCTATCTCCCGTTATTAAGAAATCCCGATGTAGTCATTGCCGACGTTGAGTTAATTGCTAAGGCTCCCGCCAGACTGCTCGCTGCAGGGATGGGAGACGCGTTATCAACCTACTACGAAGCACGGGCCTGCCGTTCCTCAGGTGCACGGACTTACGCTGGAGGAACGGGCTCCATCGCCGCATACTCATTGGCCAAAGCTTGTCTCGAGACTATTTTGGCTGAGGGTGAGGAGGCCATGTTCGATGTTAAGCTGGGGGAAAGCTCTCCGGCGGTTGAGCATATTATTGAGGCGAATATCTACTTAAGCGGTATTGGTTTTGAAAGCGGAGGACTAGCCGCGGCCCATGCTATTCATAATGGTTTATCGCAGCTTGAGGAATGTCGGGGTATGCTTCACGGCGAGAAGGTAGCTTTCGCAACGATAGCACAGCTTATGCTGGAGCAGGTGCCTGAAAAGGAGATTGACCGAGTGATCGGCTTCTGCAGAAAGGTAGGCCTCCCAGTAACAATGAAGGAGTTGGGGCTGTCCGGGATCGAAAGAAATCGGCTGATGCTTGCGGCTGAGGCCAGCTGCAGTGAAGACAGTCCGATGCACAATATGCCATTCCCGGTAAATGCCGCTAAGGTTCTTGAGGCTATCCTAGCAGCCGATAGACGTGGTTCTTTGTATCCCACTCATTAGGTGGCTGTCTTTCTTCATATGTAAAGAGGGTATCCCGCGAGCCATTTGGCCCGAAGGATACCCTCTTTTTATTTGTTATTCTCGTCCCATAACACTCTCTATTACACCTGCACCGCATCAGCCCTTAACTGCACCAGCTACTACACCTTTAACGATGTATTTTTGCAGGAAGATAAACACTACGATGGATGGAAGTACAGCCATAACCATAGCCGTCATGGCATATTGCCAATCCGATGTATATTGCCCAACGAAGGTATAGGCAGCCAAGGTGAGGGTCTTCGTATCCGGTGAGCCGTTTACCATAAGCAGTGGAAGCAGGAAGTCATTCCAGATCCACATCACATCGATGATGACGATGGTTGTTGTTACTGATTTCAACAACGGGAAGATAACGCTGAAGAACAAGCGGAAGCCTGATGCGCCGTCTATAGTTGCGCTCTCATCAATTTCCATCGGAATGCCCTTTACGAAGCCGTGGTAGATAAATACGGCTAGAGGAGCTCCGAAGCCCCAATACAAGACTCCAAGTCCCCAGGTGCTTTCGGATAAACCAATATTCTTAGAGATTTGCAGCACGGTTAACATGATCGATTGGAAAGGAATCAGCATCGGCATGATACACAGGAAATATAGAATACCACTCCATTTTGATTTCGTCCGCGCCAGTTTGTAAGCAGCTATGGAAGAAACGAAGACGATCCCGAGCAAACCGATAGTGGTGATAACCATATTGTTCATGAACAACTTCGGATAATTGATAAACTGCCATACATAAGTATAGTTGCTGAACACCAATTGCTTTGGTAGAGCGATTACATCTGTCATGACCTCGCCAAAGCTTTTGAAGGAGTTAATAATCGTCAGGAACAGCGGATATAGAAATAGTAGGGAGAGGATAACCATAACTACTTCAATGATGATACGACTTGATTTACTTTGGGTTTTCATTATGCCTCAACCTCTCTTCTCTTAAAGATGGATAATTGAATTATGGTGACCACCAGAACCGCTAGGAACAGAATAAGTGCTTTAGCTGTACCGTAACCGTAGAGGTTGTTCTGGAAGGTATCCCGGTAAATATCATAGGCAACACTGTATGTCGTACCTCCGGGTCCACCGCCAGTCAGCGACAGAATTACATCAAATACCTTAATGGAGTTAGTCAGCGCCATGAACACGGAGATGGTGATCGATGGGGCGAGCAATGGCAATGTGATACTGAAAAATTTTCTGAAGGGGCCTGCGCCATCAACGGTTGCTGCTTCCTTAAGATCTTCCGGTACCGATTGCAGACCTGCGATATATATAACCAAGTAGAACCCGATGGATTGCCAAATCGAAACGGCAAGGATGGAGATGAATGCCAGTCCAGGTGTCCCGAGCCAGCTAAGATCGAACATCCCCCAGCCTGTACTTGCACTTAGTGAGCTAAAACCTTGCATAAAGATGAATTTCCAGATAAAACCGACAATCACAAGACTAAGAATATAGGGAACAAAGAAAGCAGCTCTTAGCCACGAAGTTGTTCTCAGCTTCATATCCAGTACGATCGCCAGCAAAATGGCTAACATGTTAACGAGAATAATGTACAGCACTGCATACTTTATGGTAAACCAAGCCGAATCTGCAAAATTGGTATCGCCCATAAATATTTGCTTAAAATTATCGAAGCCAACAAACACAGGATTCTTAGATATTCCGTTCCACTTGGTCATGGAGTAACGAATCGTCATGGCAAAAGGAATGTAGAATGCTACGGCGATACAGATGAGTACCGGCAGAGTGAAAATACCGAACTCCATCTTTTCACGCCATTTTCTGCCCAGAGTTTTTAACATGGTTGCACCTCTTCTTGTATTGGGGTAGGAGTCTTGTAATGCTTGCCACTCATAGTCATTCAGGTTAGTCTATATTGAGTATTATAGAGCAGTCCACTAGACTCAAAAATGGATTTAAGAGTACAGATAGGGGTAAAAAGGTGAACTGAATCTGATGCAGGGAGGATGACTGGCATGTTTAGAAAAATGATATTTAGACCGTTACAAAACCTGTTTGAGTCCGTGTCACGAAGGCTTGTGAACAAGCTTATTTTGTTATTCACCCTGATTATTATCCTAGTCGTGACTTCCCTGACATTTATTTCATATGGGATGCTGCAGAAGGAGTCTGTGAACAATAGTATAGCTAGTACCAGTAACAATTTATTATTAGTCGGGCGTAATCTGGAGAGCTACCTGGACGGTATTGAACAATTATCTCTGCCGCAAATTTCATATGACGAAATCATCTATGCTATTTTGCACGAATCCACAGACTATGCTTCGAAAATGTATGTACAGGATTATTTGAAGAATCTTTACTTTTCGCGTAACGATCTGGAGGCTATTTATCTGTATGTCATTAAGGAAAATAAGTACTACTCTGTAACGAAGGAGAATTACAATATTGCAGTCCGGGTTGTAGAGCATCCGCCGATTGAGAATCTAACGTGGTATCAGAAAGCACTGGAAAGTCCTAATAACCGCTCTTATCAGTCATTTGTGAAAGAAGAATCGGAACAGATGACGGGTATTGATTATCCTGTGAACAAGGAAAATAGCTTTATGGGCTATCACAGATTGTTTCGCTCTATTATTTCAAGAGAGCCGCAGGCCGTATTATCCCTTTATTTCAACTCCTCCGTGAAGGACGAGATTATGAAGGATATTCCTTTTAGCAGCGGGCAGCATCTGATGTACGTCAGTCCGGACCAGCAGCCTTTTTATGTAGATGATCCAAAGTTTTTTGCGAAAAGTGAACAAGCTGGGTTGTTAAAAAAGCTAACGGAAGTCAGCGGTCGGTTCACATGGTCGGACGACGAGCAGAAGTATTTAGTGATCTATAATAGCAGTCAAAAAGAGGGTTGGAAGCTCATCAAGCCGATTCCCTACAAAGAGATCTATGAAGCAGCTAACACCACACGGAATTTGAATTATATGATCGGTTTGATCTTCCTGATTGTCTCGGTTATTCTTGTCAGCTTCACCTCCAACAAAATTACAAAACCGCTCAAAAATCTGTCGCTGCAAATGAAACGTTTCAGTACAGGGAGCTTCGATGTGACGGCCCAGGTTGAGGGAAAAGATGAAATCGCCTATTTATCACGTCATTTTAACAAAATGGTAGAGAACACTAACGAATTGATTAATGAGCGCTACAAAATGAAAATTGTAGAAAAAAACGCTGTGTTAAAGGCGCTGGAAGCGGAGATCAATCCTCATTTTCTATACAATGCGCTTCAGGCCATTTCTACCAAAGCCTTGAAGAATAACAATGATGACATTGTAGATATGGTCGATAATCTAGCGTTGACACTGAGATATTGTATAAGCGGCAAGGACGTTGTCCATGCCAGAGAAGAGTTAAAGCATATTGAACGTTATTTAGCTCTGCAAAAAGCCCGTTTTGGAGGAAGAATGCAGGTGGTTTACGAATGGGATGATCAACTGATGGAGCTGAAAATTCCAAAGCTCTCCATACAAACGTTGGTAGAGAATTGTATAAAGCATGCGCTAGAAAAGGTGTCTTCTACGATTACAATTACAATCAAAGCACGCATGACACCAAGTTTCTTTGTGATTTCTGTGGCTGATAATGGACCCGGCTTTAGCGAAGGCAAGCTGGAGCAAGTTCTGAATACGTTGCTGATGCAGTGGGAGGACCGTGAAGAATTGGATGAGGGTGAGAATGAAAGCATCGGGCTGAAAAACTTAAATGCCCGACTTAAGCTTTTATATGGGGATGAAGCAGGGTTAGTAATACAGAGTGATGAGAACGGGACAGAGATGGACATGCTGTTGCCGAGAGGAGGTATTAAGCATGTATAAAGTTTTGATCATTGATGATGAAGAACCTTTACGTGAAGCCATTACGATCCTGGGAGATTGGCAAGGACTGGGTGTGGAACAACTGTTGGAAGCTACGAACGGTAACATGGGTCTGGAGATGCTTAGGCAGCACAAAATTGATATCGCCATTGTCGACATGAAGATGCCTGAGCTGGGCGGTTCTGAACTCTTGCAGATTGTGGAACAGGATTATCCAGATCTCTTAACAATAGTAATCAGCGGGTACAATGATTTCGAATATACCCGACAGGCGATTCGTTCTAAGGTTGTAGATTATTTGTTGAAGCCGGTTAATCGTATAGACCTAAATGCTGCTCTGCAGAAAGCTGTAGATATATTGGAGGCTAAACGTAAGAAGGAAAGCGAATTTATTAACAAAAATATTACCCTTAATATGTCACTGCCGAAGCTGAAGGAAAAAATGTACTTTTCTATCATTGAGCGAAGTTTCAAGAACCAATCCAATGAGGCTTTTCTTCCACTAATCGGTGCGGATACTGCAGGTAATTATTTTGTGGCAGGTCATTTGAGAGTCCTTAATCTGGAGCAGGTTAGAAAAGAACGTTTCTACGAAGACAGCGATTTGCTTCATTTTGCAGTAACCAATGTCATTAATGAGATCAGCGACGATCAGTTGCAGGCGTTTAGTTTCCTGAGTCCTAAAGGAGAACGTGAATATATCGCCATTTTTACGATGAAGGGCGGTTATAGAGAAGATGCGGCTTACCGAACCCTCTATCATATGAAGAAAGTAGCCTCTTCCTTGAAGGAGCTATTCGGAATTACAGTAGCTGCGGGTCTGGGCCAGCCCTACGGAGATATTATGGATATAGCTAAGTCCTATGATACCGCGAAGACAGTGTTAAATAGTGTTGATCTTCTGAAGCTTAAGGGATCTATAGTAGCGAATCTTTCGGATAAAATCATATCCAAAGACAATCCCTCCCTCACTAGCCGGATGCCTGTAATTCGTATTGCATTAGAGAGCGGAAATATGAATCACGCCAAAAGTACACTAAACGAGTTCACTAAAAAGTGGAGGGATTCAGATGGCTTCAGTATCGGTGAGGCAGACCGGACTCTACAAGAATTCATTATTTTATTGAATGATGTTGCCTCAGAATTGAATGTACCTTTGGAACGTTTACAGAATGAGGGAGAAAAGGGCCTTCGAGGCTTAGGTATCCTAGGTGATTTTGCCTCCTTTGGTCAATTTGAAGAGCTGCTGAATGAGATACTGGACCGATACAGTGCTGAGATCAGCAAGGTCCTGGCTGGGGATCGCTCCAGTGTACTAGGGAATATAAAAGATTACATTGATAATCACTATTTTGAGAATATTAAAATATCGCTGTTTACGGATAAGTATTTCCTGAGCAGAGAGTACTTAATGAAGCTGTTCAAGGGGCAATATGGTTATGGCATTCACGAGTATGTTCAAAAGGTAAGAATGGACAAAGCGAAGGATTTGCTTGGGGATCCAAACCTCAAGATTCAGGATATATCCGAGATGCTGGGATATAAGGACAAGAACTATTTCAGTAAAGCCTTTCGGAATTACTACGAGTGCTCACCTACTGAATATAGAATCGCCTTGGTGGAGGGAGAAAAGTGAAACGGTTTCATGAGAATACTTTTTTACCCTTATAAGTTCACTTATGTACATTCTTATCCTTTTTCTTTTTCTTTAGAATGACATCAAGACCACAAGATGCATAGGAAAAGGGGGCAACATCATGTTTAAAAAATTATGGACAGTATCTGCAAGTCTGCTGCTCGTAGGCGGATTACTTGCTGGCTGCGGCGGTAACAATAATGCCGTAAACAATACAGCAGGCAATACTGGTGCAGGTAACGGAAATGCAAACGCTGGCTCTGCTAAAGAGGTTAAGATTAACATGTTTACGGCTTCTCCTGAATACACAGATGCTTTTAACGCTTATATTGCTGAGTACAAGAAGGTAAAACCAAATGTAACGATCAACCTTGAAATTATGCAAGCCGATTACAATACCGTTTTGAAATCCAAAATTGCCGCTGGAAGCACACCTGATGTTTTCCAAACTACGGCTGGCGGAGATATTGATACTTTTGCTGAATATAGTGCCGATCTTACAAATGAGCCACTTGCTGCTGCAATGACGGATGCTGTTCGCTCCAACATGAGCTCAAAAGACGGCAAAGTGCTTGGTCTTCCGGTAAAAGGAAATCTATTTGTACTAATGTATAATAAAAAGCTTCTTGCTGATGCAGGGATTACTGAAGTTCCAAAGACAACTGCACAATTGGATGATGCGATTACAAAGCTCGAAGCTAAAGGAATTACGCCATTCGCCAATGCTTATAAAGAGTGGTGGGTGTGGAAACACATCTTCCAACACTTTGTTGATGCAGCTGCTATAGACGCAGGCACTGACGCCAAAACACTCGTAGCTGATTTCATTGCCGGAAAAACAACATTCAAGGATCATCCGGTACTAAATGATAACTTCTTCAAGTTCGTGGATACCACAGTTAAATACGGAACTGATAAGCCGCTTGAACGCGACAGCAATGCTGAAGTGAGCGACTTTGCACTCGGCAAGGCAGCATTCATGACAGGCAAGGGCGCTTGGGACGAAGAAGCCATTAAGAAGATTACACCGGACTTCCAGCTTGGAATTATGGGCTACCCTGTCAGCGAAAAAGCGGAACAATCCATGATCATTACAGGTGCCGATCAGGCGCTGCGCATTAACAAGGATTCCGCTGTTGCTGCAGAGACTATTGAGTTCTTCAACTGGTTGTATACTTCCGAGTACGGCAAGAACTGGTTCTCTACTGTTGCTAAGGTTATTCCGCCGATCAAAGATGCTCCACTTCCTGCTCTGGACATGCCTAAGCAAATGGAAGAGATTCTTAAAACAGAAAAATCCGGTGACCTGTCCGTTAACTATTCACTGGATACCTTCCACCAGAAGTTTGGTGAATTGATGCAAGCTTATATTGGCGGCAGCAAAACTAAAGATCAAGCGATCACCGAAATTCAAAAAGCATGGATTCAATTTGGATCTGCTGCACAGTAAGCGATAGTAAAGGTCGGGGGTATCTCCACAGTAAGCTTCATTTACTGGAGGGATGCCCCTTTCTTATTTATAATAAGTAAGCAAATACATGTATTCAAGAACGGACAGGAGGCTGGATTTGTTCATGAGTAAAATCATTGAGATAGCAGAAAATGAACTTTATCTTGTACTAGAAATTACGGATGAGAAAGACGTACGTCTGCTTCATTTCGGTGCGGAACCGCTAAGTGTAGATATCTCCGAAAAAAATAAGCCAGGCTTCCGGTTAATGGAACTGCAGCTGTCGGGTGAAGATCGCGCTGAATATCACGGCCGTACACACCGGGCCTCTTATCCCGGACTTCGCATGACCTTTGATCATTATACGGATTCTACAAATGAGCTGGGGCGTAAGCTTGAAATACATCTGGTTGACGGAATAACCGGACTTCGTGCAGTCCAGTATTTTCAGTTCTATAAAGAGATTGGAATCATGCGCTGCTGGACAGTACTTAAGAATGCAGGCGATGAAGCGGTATCTGTTGAATACGTTTCTTCATTTACCCTCACAGGGGTTGATAAAGAAGGATCAAGCGACCGAAGCGATAAGATAGAGGTGTCGTTGGCACATAGCGGTTGGCAGAGTGAGATCCAATGGTGGACCTACAGTTTGCCGGAGCTGGGTATGTCGCATCTATCAGATCGCGGTTCGAAGCGGATAGCTTGCAGTAACACGGGTTCATGGTCGGCAGCTGAGCTTATCCCTATGGCGGTTCTGCACAATAAGGAAAGCGCGACAAGTCTCTTTTGGCAGATTGAACATAATGGATCATGGCACTGGGAAATGACGGATCAATACGACCAATTGAGTCTATTGATAAGCGGACCTACCGAAAGTGATAATCATTGGTGGAAGAAACTGGAGCCGGGTGAGGAATTTACTTCTGTACCGGTGGCTGTCGGCTCAGTTCAGGGCGGATTTGAAGCAGCTATCGAGCAGCTTACTGTTTATCGCAGAACCATTCGCCGTCCCAATGAGGATAACGAGCTGCTGCGGATTATTTTCAATGATTATATGAATTGTCTGTGGGGAAGTCCCACAACGGAGAAGCTGCTGCCATTAATTGATGCCGCGGCTGATGTGGGCTGCGAATATTTCTGTATTGATGCAGGCTGGTACGCACCGGGCGAATGGTGGGATGGAGTTGGGCAGTGGCTCCCTTCAGAGGAGCGGTTTCCAGAGGGTATAAAGTACGTACTGGACTATATCCGGGAAAAAGGGTTGATTCCGGGTCTCTGGCTGGAGTTGGAGGTTATGGGTATCAATAGTCCGAAGCTTACGGAAACAGATGACAGCTGGTTCTTTATGCGGCATGGAAAAAGGATTAAGGATCGAAGCCGGTATCACCTGGATTACCGAAATCCAAAGGTCATAGAACATGCCGACGGCGTAATTAAGAGATTGGTTAAAGATTACGGCGTGGGCTATATCAAAATGGATTATAACATTAATGCGGGTATCGGTACGGAGACGGATGCGGATAGCTTTGGGGATGGATTGCTTAAGCATAACCGTGCTTATCTGGCTTGGCTCGATAGTATATTTGTACGATATCCTAACCTCGTGATTGAGAACTGTTCCAGTGGCGGAATGCGTATGGACTATGCGATGCTCAGCCGCCACAGCATTCAGTCCACGAGTGATCAGGAAGATTACGTGCAGTATGCGGCAATTGCTGCAGCCTCGCCGGCTGCCCTTACACCCGAGCAGTCGGCGGTATGGTCTTACCCGCTACGTGAAGGGGATGACGAGGAGGTTATTTTCAATATGATCAATGCGCTTTTGCTACGCGTACATCAGAGCGGGCATTTGGCGGAGCTTAGTCCACGGCGCAGGGAGTTGGTAAAGGAGGCTTTGGATTATTACAAAGTGATCCGCAGCGACATTCCGCATTCGACCCCGTTCTGGCCGCTCGGTCTTCCGAATTCACAAGCGGATTGGGTAAGCTTCGGTCTCAAGCGCGGCAACCGCCGTTATCTGGCAGTGTGGCGGATTGCGGGAGATGCCAAGTCTATCACTTTGCCCCTTGAGAGTCTGAAGGGACAGGAACCGGACATTAGCTGCGCTTATCCTCAGAAGCCGGATACGGACTGGCAATGGAGCAAGGATGAAGGGGCACTGACGGTATCCCTTCCTAGCGGTAAGATTGCCCGTCTGTTTGAGATTCGTTCATAGAACGGATACTGTAAAAAAAACATATCAAAGATAAAAATACACTAGAATTGACCTCGGAAGCTGGATTGGACGGATTCAAGTGTAGAAATACATTTGAGTAGACCACGGAAGCTGAATTGGCCGGATTCAGATGTAAAAATACATTTGAATTGACCCCGGAAGCTGAATTGGGCGGATTCAAGTGTAAAAATACATTTGAATGGACCTCGGAAGCTGAATTGGCCGGATTCAGATGTAAAAATACATTTGAATTGACCCCGGAAGCTGAATTGGGCGGATTCAGGTGTAAAAATACAATTGAATTGATCTCGGAAGCTGAATTGGCCGGATTCAAGTGTAAAAATACACTTGAATAGACCCCGGAAGCTGAATTGGCCGGATTCAAGTGTAAAAATACACTTGAATAGACCCCGGAAGCTGAATTGGGCGGATTCAGGTGTAAAAATACAATTGAATTGATCTCGGAAGCTGGATAGGACGGATTCAAGTGTAAAAATACATTTGAGTAGACCCCGGAAGCTGAATTTGGCGGATTCAAGTGTAAAAATACACTTGAATAGACCCCGGAAGCTGAATTGGGCGGATTCAAGTGTAAAAATACAATTGAATTGATCTCGGAAGCTGAATTGGCCGGATTCAAGTGTAAAAATACACTTGAATAGACCCCGGAAGCTGAATTGGGCGGATTCAAGTGTAAAAATACACTTGAATAGACCCCGGAAGCTGAATTGGCCGGATTCAGATGTAAAAATACATTTGAATAGACCGCGGAAGCTGGATAGGACGGATTCAAAGGTAAAAATACATTTGAATAGACCCCGGAAGCTGAATTGGGCGGATTCAGGTGTAGAAATACATTTGAATTGCTCCCGAAAGCTGGATTGGACGGATTCAAAGGTAAAAATACATTTGAATTGACCTAGAGCGCTCAGTATGGCCACGTAAAAAAGGGAAAAGACCTTCGCAAAATACGCGAAGGTTTTTTTACATATTTTAAACTATATAAATTGAACTTTAAAATTAGAGAAAAGGGAACGGAGTGACGAAGGGGGATTTTGGAACTGGAGGAGCGAGAGCGTTCGCCTTTGTCTGCGGATTTCTACCGCGAAGAGCGGTTTGATTCAAAGAAATCTGTATACAACAGCGGCCGGAAGTCCAAACATTCACCGCAGTGCGACCAATCCTTTATTCTAGAAATCTTAAGTTCTATCTATATAAATTAAAATTTCATGACAATCGTTGTTGTTTGTCGAAATACGCCTAAATTTTGTCGAATAATTTGTCGATATATATCAAAAGTTGTAGAAAAAAATTGACAGGAAAGAAATAGCACTTTAAAATGCAAGTAAGGCGTAATCATTACTACTACATAGAGGCTTTGTAAGCTTTTGACATGAATGATTATATAAGTGTTATTTCAGGGGAGGATGTATAATGATGAAAGCAACAGGTATTGTAAGAAAAGTTGATGAATTGGGACGTATCGTTATTCCGATCGAATTACGCAGAACGATGGGGATTGACATAAAGGATCCACTCGAAATTTTTGTGGACGGGGAAAAAATTATTCTCAGAAAATACGAACCTACTTGTGTCTTTTCCGGCAGTGCAGAAAACTTGATTAATTTCAAGGGTAAAATGATCAGCAAAGATATTCTTGAAGAACTGACTGCAAGCTTTGACAGACTGTAATAATACAAATAAAGGACTGTTCCTCCGGCAGAGAGATTTGCTGAAAGGAATAGTCTTTTTTTTTTTTTTTGAAGAGATAGAGCATATCAAAAGGGGTTGGAGTTAAATCTAACTTGTGCTGTGATGCCAATCTAGACAATGAACTATGCTTTCTATATCATAGGGCATGTAAGAACGTTATTGCCTATAGAGGGAATCCCAGCATACGATTTAGGAAGGGAAGGGTATCAGATGAGTAATGAACCACAGTTAAATAAACCGGAAGCCGTAATATTTGACATGGATGGTACATTGTTTCAAACGGAGAGCTTGCTTCTGCCTGCATATCACAAAATGTTCGACATTCTCCGTGAGGAAGGATTGTATTCAGGGCCTACCCCGCCAGAGGAAAGAATTCTGGGTAGTCTAGGTATGCTCCTAGAGCAGATTTGGAAGAACGTGATGCCTGAGGCAGATGAGGCTGTACACCGCCGTGCGGATGAACTGCTTTTGCAACTCGAAATAGAGGGACTTGAAGCAGGCGGTACAATGCTGTATCCAAAGGTTGTTGAGACATTGACAGCGCTGAAGGAGCGGGGCGTGCGTCTATTCGTAGCCAGCAACGGCTTAAAGGATTATATTCACAGCATCGTTGTAGTACATAAAATGAAAGATTTGTTCGATGGGTTGTACAGTGCAGGCGGGCAAAATACAGCAACAAAGGTTGAACTGCTGGGCTTATTGCTGAATGATCATGGAATCAGCGAAGCCTGGATGGTAGGGGACCGTTCGTCTGATGTAGAGGCCGGAAAAGGCAACGGGCAGACTGTGATAGGCTGCGCATATGCAGGTTTTGGCCGACAGGATGAATTAAAGGGCTCGGATGTTATTATTTCTTCCTTCGAAGAGTTGCTGGATTTATACGACAACGCGAAGTAAGCAGCTGGATAATAAATTTATTATATAAAAGAGCCTCATTCCTTCATACGGAGTGAGGCTTTTTGACTTAATCTTCGATTTTAACGGAAGCAGGAGGGCTGATGCCCTTATTCTTATTGATCCAAAGAGCATATTCGAGGGGTCTGAGTAATGCTTTGCGATAGGTTTCACTATCCCCGGAACGGGCAAATACCTCGCGTGCCGGTTTCGGATTCACCTCAAGTACGTATATTCGTCCTTCATGATCAATCGCGAGATCTAAAGCCAACTCACAGAGTGCACCGAAGCTATCTTCAAGAAAGGCTGCCGCCTCAAGTCCAAGCTTTTCCGATGCCTTCATAGCCTTATCAGCTTTTTCCGCACTGCCTAACCAATCGCGCAGCAGTTTCTCTGCGCGAACTGCATGACCGCCCCCATGCAGATTGGAGGTTACACTACGGGCAGCCCCGATGCGGCCTGCCATTCCGGTCATTTCCCATTTACCTTGACCGTTTTTTTGTACGAGCATGCGGTAATCATGGAAACGTCCTCCAGGCAAGCGGAGGGGAATTCCTTGTTGAACGAGAAAACGTCCGCCAATACACCATTGCCGTACAATCGAGCTCAGCCGGGAAAGCGAAACCTTACGGGGAGTGATGATACGGCGGTCCTGGCGGCGACCTTGAATATCGAACATTCCCCGGGGATCCTTAAGCTTTTCAATACGCAATATACCGCGTCCACCTGTTCCGCTCGCTGGTTTAATATAGATGACAGGACTACGTTTCAGCATCCGCAGCAGATCGTCTGAGGAGTGATAGAGCAGGGTTTCCGGCAGGTGCTGCCGAAACCGGCCTTTTTGCGAAAAGGTCTGATGAATGGTCCATTTATTGCGAAGTGGACGATTTAGAAAGGTCAAATGATTATATTTTGAACGGAAGCGGAGCAACTGCTGGAACCGGGCGCTGCGCTGAATTCGGCATCGGTCGTAGATCATTTGGGGGAAATTCCGCCATTTTCGTGACCATTTCCCTGTCTGTGGATCATAGACAAGCGCATGAATAAGCTCTTTGCTGCTGTGAACATCCATGGGTGTAAACACAAAGACATCTAGTCCTATTCGCTTACCTTGGGTGATCATCCTTTGGTACACACTTTTTTCTTCCAACTGCTTGGCTTCGTTCAAATACAATGTAAGAATACCTAAGACGGGTTCCGGCATAAGAGTTCACCTTCTTGTGAAGTAATGGGTTTATCACTCTGTGCTTCGTCATTTACTGGCAGTAGGTTGTTGCAGCCAGTACTTTGCGGTGAACGGAGCAGCAGAGTAGGCTTACCGGTGGGTCCGTTTCTTAGTGACACGGCGACAAGACCCGCGTTGAAACACATTTTAAGACTGGCTGAGTTGTCGCTTGCAACGTAACATTCCAGACTTCCCAGACGCTGTAGTTGGGCAATCAGCAAGGCAGTTCCAGTATGTTTACTTCGATGGTAAGGATGAACGGCAACAAGGCATGACTCCTTGCCATATCCCGACACAAAGCTGATGCCTGACAATTGGCGGCCATGCTGCCCTCGTACGGTCGCAACGAGCAGAGATACACCGGGAACGCGCAATTGCTCTGGTGTTAGACGGGCTAGTCTTCTGCAGCTGTCGCTTGTGATTCGCCGTTCACCGTGATGCCTTACGAATTGCACCAGACTCGCCAGTTGTCTGTTCCACGGCCCGGACTCCGCATCGTAGAGGGAGGAGATTTGCATGCAACTCACTTCCTTAATTCAGTATTTCTGACGTGTTGGTGTTTCAAATATTGACTGTACTGAAAGATTCGTTCCAGTGAAAGCTTACGTATGGCAGGCTCATCGAATTTCATAGGACGGGAGTTGGCTTCGAAAAACCATAAACCCCCGTGCTCATCTACCCCGAGATCCATGGACATTTCTCCCAAGGTGTATTCGCAAGCCCTCTCAATCTGACGAGCGATTAATAGTGCAGTAGTTGGGACACTTTTCAGAATAGCAGCTGCCCGTTCATTGCCGAATGTTCCTTCCAGCATGCTGAGAGGCTCCTCAATACTGCCGCCCCGCGGTACATGGGTGGTAATACTTTGCGCTCCGGCCAGACGCGCTCCAATCCCTGTTACTGCCCAGCTCCCCCGGCCGTTCTTTTGCAGCAGTACACGTAGATCAAATGGGCGCCCCCGGTGAGTCGTCAGCTCAATCGCCTGCTGTGCGATATACAATTCCTGAGCCTTTTCCCTGCCGATCCTTGCCCACAGCCGTTCCAATGAGGCCGCTTTATAGGTCAGATTCCTTTTGCCGCCTTGGATTTGCAGACGGTAGGGGAGAAGGGCATCGCCCAGATATTTGAGCCTCATTATGCCTTTTCCAGCCTTGCCATTCTCGGGTTTCAGATAAAGGCTGTTATGATTCTTCAGCATGGCGGCGAGAGTTCGGGAACTTTTCAGTCGTTTCGTTTGCGGCACATGCCTAGAGGTTGCGCGCGAGCCCTTGAGCCATTCGAATAAGTTCCATTTGTTAAAAAAGTACGGATTGTACAGCACAATGTCCGGATGCTCCAGACATTGTGCAATTTTTCGTGCGACCGCGGGCTTTTCTTCCAGTGAGCGGGTAGGAATCCGGTTATAAATAATTTGCGGTAAGGGGACGGGTATACTGGACCACTGCTTACCGCCAGGGGTTGGAACGTAGCCTATCACCACCCGCGATTCCAGTTTCAGATTGCGGACGGTAACTACGTAGACTAGAAACCCCAGATCCCTGCCGGTCTTGATAATATCCCGGAAGTTATTGCGGTTTCCACAAAACTTCTGTTCTTTGTCACTTGTCGTTAGAATGGCTATGACTGGTTTGTTCACGTCAGGGGTACGGATGTTCACGTCTCATCCCTCCTCCGGAATTTGCTGAGATAGAGGCAATGTTCGAGAATGTGCTCGACAGAAGCCTTGCCCTCTGCACGTAGCGAAGGGTGACGGAAGATGGATCTTCCCGGTTTCGCATTGGCTTCGAACATCCAAATATCTTCATCCTGATCGATACCGAGATCGAAGCCGATCTCACCGAGTAAATGTCTGTGCTGAATCTCCAGAGATTCTGCTAGTTTGACGGCTGTTCCTTTGGCGCGAAGCAGGACTTCGTCGGCTTTGGTACCGAATACACGTCCCAACGCTTGTTGTGGTGTCAGCAGCGAACCGCCGTTTTTAAGGTGAGTCGTCACGCTGCCGCGCCCGGCTTGCTTGGCACCTATTCCAACTACAACCCATTGATTGTTGCCGTTCTTATGCATATGGAAGCGGAAATCGATGGGGCAGCTGTCTATTTCAATCAAACGAATACCTTGCTGCACGATATAATTGTTCAAGGTCCGACCATGACGGGACCGCAGCATTCGCATTAGGCTGTCAAAACTGGCAAAGCGAAGCAGAACATTTTTACCGCTCCGGCGATAACGGGCAAAATAGCCCCTTTTCGGCAAATAGGTAAGCCGATAAATACCGTGTCCCAGACTTCCTGCTGAAGGTTTGTAATATACGAAATGATGCCGATCCAGCATATCTCTCATTTGATCCGGTGTAGGATTATTGTGCGTTTCAGGTACATATCGGTTCGCACTGCTATCGTTCTCCAGCAGCCGATAGATATCCGATTTATTAAAGAAGCTCCAGTTGAAAAAAGGGATCTTCTTGCGTGCTAACCGCTCACGCAGCTGACTTATATAAGGTGAAGTCTCCGCACGACGGCTGGGCAGTCGGTTATAGACAACATCTGGCAAAGGGATCATTTTGCGTTCGAATTTCCCGCCTTCAGTCAGAAAGTATCCGTATACCTGCTCTTGCTGCCAGTTAATGTCGCGCGGCATAAACGCGAAAATATAGCATTTATTGCTGCCTTCACGCAGGAGCTGCTTAATAAAGCCAGTGCGGGAACCGAAGGGCTGGGTGGAGGAACCAGGTCCATCTGACAGTACACCTACCAGCGGCCCGAGTTGTACTTCATCATTTTGCAGATTTCGTAAATAGATCCCCCCTGTTTTGGGTACTTTTATAGCTGTTTTCACACCTGAGGCAAGGAACATATGCTTTCCTGCACGTTTGATCGGCTTAATCAGCGCTGGAATGGTATCCCTCCCAAGCCGCAGCCTAATATTTTTCTTCCCGGTCAGCTTCAAGCTTTTCATTAGCGCACCCGAAACATACACCACTCTTTGGGGCTGCTTAGTGAAATGCAAATTGCAAAAAGTGAGACTCATTTATGAATCCTCCTTAGGAACCATTGATATCATTCTCCCGGGTGCACTGGAGTTGCCTCCAGACAATGTTGGAACACGCCGGTTGGTTAGTAGTAGATGGCGTGCATATCGTAACGGATTCTCAAGCGCGAGTCGTTCTGCCTTGTGATCGCCAGTGCGTTGGAAGACTGTGCGTCCAGGCTTGGAATTAGCCTCCAGCAGAGTAATTCTGCCGCCGCTGTCAATACCGAAATCAAGACCTAACTCCCCTAGCCTGCCGCAAGCGGCTTCTAAAAGGGGAGGCAAAATAGCGGCTTCTTCAGTAAGCTGTTCCTTAATATATTGGCCTACCGGACCGTATTCCTCCTGTAGAAAGGGTAGTACAGGTATTGCTGTTCCACCGCCATGTAGGTTAGAGGTAAGTGAACCGCGGTTACCCAGGCGAATGGCCATTCCGGTGAGTTCCCACAGGCCCCGGCCGTTTTTCTGAATCAGGACGCGAACATCAAACGGCTGTCCGATGCGATTTGTCAGTTGAAGGTAAGGTTGCATGATATAGCGGCGAGAGCCGATGAACCTGTGAATCCATTCGAAGCCGTCCTCTTGATTCAGGAAGTTGTGGTAAAACACAGCATTTTCTCCGTCCCGCCCGCGTACGCTTAATCCACCTTTTTTTTGTTTCAGGGCATGTAAGGTGCGCTTGCCATGTGTTCCCGCCGAAGGCTTCAAGAATACGCCGTATTCTCTCTCTGCTAGCATGTTGCTGAGTCGGAAGCTACTAGTATAGAGCAGGGTTTCAGGCAGTAACACCGCAGCTCTGTGGCTTCGTTTCAGTATTTCATATACCCCCCATTTATCGGGAAGTCCACGTGACCAGGATAGAGCTTGGGGGAGAGCGGCTAATGCAGCTGCGGCTTCTTTTCTTTCTTTTTGACTTCTGTAAAAGCATCGATTATAAACAATATCCGGGAGGGCGGTTTCTAACGATATCCACTCCCCGTTTCTCCAGTTCATTCCGGTTACCGTTTTACTGTCTGTATTTATTTCATCCGGGGAAAAAACAATAACCTTTAAATCATAAAGTAGGGCCACACGGCATAAATGGCTGTAAAAGCTTGACTCTGCAAAGGGGGGAGACCCACTTCTTCGGCACGTCATGATGCCAAGCAATCCCAGTGCGGCTTCAGTCATGATGTCCTCCTTATAGACCGGCCAGATAACGGCAATACAGGACCATTTGCTTGACGGACGGCCTTATTTTTTGATCATTCAGCGGAGTATTATCGTTCTTGGATGGCTTGGAGTTCACTTCGAGCAGCCAAATTCGCCCAGATTGGTCGAGCGCGAGATCAATGCCCAGTTCACCGAAATGGGCGGGAATATAGGTTTCGATACCGCGAGCGATGGCGAGAGCCGCCCGTGGAAGTCCCAGATGTACGCTTTGTTTCGCGGCAGGCGGAAGATTACTCTTACTGACTGCTTCACGGACTGTACTAAGACTGCCGCCCCGAGCCAGATTCGAGACGAAATGGTTATTTCCGGCAGTGCGGGCGACTATGGAGGTTACGCCCCATTTGCCGGTGTTATTTTTTTGTACAAGTGCCCGAAAGTCCACCGGTCGTTTCCCCAGTTCCATTAGGGGCAGGCCCTGTTGAATCTGATAGCGTGTGCTTTTCATCTTCGTAGCAAGGGACTGGAACAGCTTCGTCAGGTTAGGGTAGCTCTGCTTCCTCGTGCCGAGAGGTGTGGTGGAGAGCAGTCGAAAGCCGCCTCCTTCCTCACGGGAGATTCGCAAGATCCCCTTGCCAAGACTGCCCCGAATCGGCTTCAGGAACACCACTGGATGTTGACTGCACATCCTTTTTAATACAGCATATCCACTAAGTTGATGAGATTCGGGTAAATACCGTTGAAGTGTGGCATCTTGCCTCAGGGCATCGAATACCTCCGTTTTATCCAGAAATTTCTCATTGAAGAAATGAGTACCAAACCGCGATTTTACATCAGCCAAAAAATGCTGTACGCTAGGTTTATTCTCAACTTTTCGCGAAGTTAGCCGATTATTGATCACATCGGCAATCGGAAGGTTGAGCTTCCGCCAGCCTTCATCGTATACCCAGCCCTGGATAGAAGAGCTGCGGGATTCCATCGCTTCTGGGGTGAAGAAATATACATATGCGCCCTGTGTGCGGCAGGCATGGGTCAGTTCCCGGCAGAACATAGTAATTGGCCCAAATACCCTGTCGGGTGTATCCGAATGGTCACGGCTGACGAGAACTCCAATCAGCGGACCTAGCCGTAATGTACGGCTTCCGGAGCTGTAAGAGACGTTCAGCGTATGACGTGCTCTCCATCCCATGCGCCGTGCCAACCCTTCGCTGACACGAAGGCTGTCAGATTTGGGGGCCGAGATGACAGTAACCTCCTGCCGGAAAGAACCGAAGGCTAGCTGGATCGGTACGTGTGCCGGAATTTTGAGTCTTTTCATGGTCCGGTCTCCAAGCATTACTACATTTTCCTGCAGGATGCCCGATTGAACCGCTTGAACCGGGATCTTAAGCTTAGACATCGTGGATCTCCTTCCGGTAGGCAGCATGATGCCGGCAATTTGATAACCTTAAGGGTTACATATCATTTATCATATGGAGACATCTGACCCTTGGTGATTGACCCAGTTTCTAAAAGGGCGCTGTTATGCCTGAAATTTACTCAATGAAAAAGCTATGTTCACCAAACGTTAAGACTTGATTGATTACTTTATCTATCTACTTTTAGGAGGAATAAGCATGAATGTTTATGACAAAGCACATGAATTAGCCAAGGCCATCAAAGGCAGCAGTGAAGTTGCAGATATAACCAGTGCGATGAAGCTGGTAGAATCCGATCCGGAGAGCAAGCGTATGCTGGAAAACTTCCGTAATAGTCAAATGGAGATGCAGCAGCGGATGATGAGTGGAGAAATGCCTCCGCAAGAGGAAATGGAAAAGATGGAGAAGCTGTTCGAGGTGCTGAATCTGAATCTTGGCATTCGCCGTCTGTTCGAAGCCGAACGCCGTCTCAGTGTTGTTATTGAGGATGTGAACAAAATTATTTCCGAAAGTCTACAGCACTTGTATGGTGCTGAGGGTTAATAGTTAAGTGACCTGCTGCTGGAACAGGCAGCCACGGATCACAAACCAAAACAAGCCAGTCTCCAAATAACCGGGAAACTGGCTTGTTTTATCCTATTTTACAGCTTCGAAGTGCAAAGCTGTCACAAAAATGGGTCCCGCTGCAAGCAGCGGAGAGGACGGAACGATTGTGGAAAAGCGGAGCGTTCGCCTTTGTGTCCGGATTTTCACCGCTAAGGGGAATGAAAAAAATCTGGACACAACAGCGATTGTAACAACGTTCCGTTCGCGGAGCGTCCACTCAGAAAGCACCCTCTGTTTCAGAGTATTTTCAAAGAGTCGCCATGTACAAACCCTCTTATGAATCCTGCTTCCCCTCAACCGCGCACAGCAGTATGCCTGCGGCAAGTCCCAAACGGCGGTCAAAATGCAGCTTCGGATCATTGGAGAAATCAACGTTGATTTTGGTTACAAACGGATTGAAATTTTGCTTAAAAGTAGTTATTGTTTGTCCATCCAACTCAACATTGTAGCTTTGCGGAATCAGGTTGATAACACGCCGAAGTAGTGCCTTAAAGGTGCTATCTTCCTTGATAGTTCCAATCTCAGAATCATGTCTATCTAGAATAACCCATTCATCCTTAAGTATGGATTTGAGACCTTTACGGCGAAGGGCACCCACATGCTCACCTGTGATTGAATCATCAACATCATATGTAGCGGAAAAGTCGATTGCACTGCGGGCCTTAATTCGCACAAGCTCCTTATCCATATTCTCATCGGTGTATAAAGAAATATCCTCTTTTAATTTGAATGCTTTCATTTGAGAGTAAAGGACTAGATTTTCAGAACTATCATAAATATGAAGCTTTGCACCCAGGATGGAAAACACCTTTTTTCGGATAATATAGTGGGTATGATTAAATGCTTGAGTCACCTTGAAATCGCCTCCCTAGAATGATGTCATCATCTCACAAAAAAATTCTATTTACCATATAAAGCTTATACCATGAAGACATTGTATATTCCGAATTCCTAGCGCACTTTACGAAGACTTGTCTCATAATTTCAAAGGTGCAGTCATAGAGTAGATATATAGATTCTGCTTTATAAAGGAGCTGTCCATTTAATGAAAAAAAGAAACAAGTTCAAGCATTTCGTCTATCTTCTACTGGCGCTCGCGATGCTGCTCTACGCGCTGCCTAAGCTGTCCCTCGGAGTGGAGTCAGGTTTTGTATTCGGCTTCGGCATCGCTTGGTGTTCTTTTGCTTTTCTGGTCATAGCGGCACATTTGCATTTTATACTCGGTGTGGATGAGGAGAAAACCAAGCGATTGGAAGCCGTACGTAAGGCCAAGTTGGATCGCTGGCAAGGTAAGTGGAAGGAAGAGGGAAGCGTGACACAGCGGTCCTAAATTCTCTACCTCTCTGTTCATCGAACGATTGCGAATACCCTCAAAAGCAGTTAAGATAAGTACAGTATAGTACAGATGGGGGTATGGGGGTGTTACAGATGGAAGGGCAAGTGGATGCAATTACAAAACACGAGCAATTGCTGCAGCATATAGAAAGTTTAAAGGTAGGGACGAAGATTTCAGTCCGTAAGCTGGCCAAGGAAATGTCTGTAAGTGAAGGGACCGCCTACAGAGCAGTTAAGGAAGCAGAAAATCTGGGAATTGTCATTACAAAAGAGCGGATCGGTACCGTTCGAGTGGAGAAGAAGCCGCGGAACATTTCCGAACAGCTTACCTTTGGGGATGTCGTGGACATCGTTGAAGGGCATGTGCTGGGAGGCGTAAACGGTCTGAGCAAGCATCTCCATAAATATGTAATTGGAGCCATGAAGGTCGATGCGATGATCCGTTATATTGATGCAGACAGCCTGCTGATCGTAGGTAACCGTGATGATGTGCACTCGCTTGCGCTGGAGCAGGGAGCGGGTGTGCTTGTTACAGGCGGATTTGGGACAAGCCGTGAGGTAAAGGCGCTGGCAGATCAGTTGGATCTACCTGTGATCTCATCGCGCCATGATACTTTTACAGTGGCTTCGATGATTAATCGTGCCATTTTTGATCGGCTGATTAAGAAGAAAATAATGCTTGTTGAGGATATCGTGGAGAACAAACCGCGCTTGAATACGTTGAAAATCTCAAGTACCGTGCAAGAGCTTCGCCAGCTATCCCTGGATAGCGGGGATATGAGATTTCCCGTAACCGATGAATGGAATCGTGTAATCGGCATCGTGGGCCGTCGTGATGTAGAGTCCATGCTAGAGGAGCAGAGCATAGAAAAAGCCATGATCCGTAATCCTATTACTGCTGGGCTGCAGACCTCATTAGCTTCGGCAGCTCAGATTATGATGTGGGAAAGTATAGACTTTTTACCTATCGTTGACCGCAATCGTAAACTGGTTGGCTCTTTAACCCGTAAGGAAGTACTTCAAAGCCTGCGTGATGTACGCAACCAGCCTCAACTGGGCGAGACCTTTGACCACCTCATGTGGAACGGTTTTGCGGAGGAGCGGGACGATGAAGGAAGGCTGTTTTTTCATGGGTTCATTACACCGCAAATGGCTACCGATCTTGGAACGATCTCGGAGGGTGTGCTGTCCACGTTAATGACGCTCTCGGCGTTCAAAGCGGCAAAGGATCTTACAGGCAACGATTATGTACTGGATAATATGTCTACGTATTTCGTGCGTCCTGTGCAAATCGAGGAACCGGTTATTGTAATGCCAAGGCTCCTGGAGAGCAGCCGCCGTACTTGCAAGCTGGAGATTGAGATCACCTATATGGATACCTTGGTGGCCAAGTCCGTTATGATGCTGCAATCGATAGATCATCAATAATCGAATTTAATAAAATAGACTATTCTCGTTTTATGTTGAGGATAGTCTATTTTTAGCTTTATTTGACGGAAGAACCAGATTTCATTCGACTGTAGTAGCCATTGCTGCGCAGTCCCGAGAAAATATTGAATAGGCCTATAAGGATAAAAAGCGCTTCCACCACAATGGCAAGGGTAGAGCCGTGAAAAAGAAACATAGCCATAAGCGCAAGGTCGACCAGCATAGCACCCATCAGTACATTCATAATCGAACGCTTCTGCCCTTTAACAAGGGGATCAGTGGCTCGGCGGGAGGCAATGCTGAAGATGGCAGCATTGATGGCAAATATCGCCAGCAGGATAAACAAAAGATACTTAATAATCATGATCATGGAGGGGCCGCTCCTTATAAGATATGATGTCTATGAATAAAACCAACCTATTCATATTGTAACACGATTGCTCTCAACTGCGGCGGTAGGGATTAATTTCTACCCATATTTGCAGAACGCCCTCCATAACGAGCATGGTGCGAATCGTTACGGCATATTCCTTATCCCTCACAATGTATAGTTTACCATCCAGCAAAAGGCGGGCCATTTTACTATCGGTATCGATATCGAATACGCTGCGTCCGCGCATCGGTTCTAGGTCGGAACTCATTTCTCTGATAATTTCATTAATTGTTACGGGATCAAGGGTGGCAGTTCCTTCTTTCACTTTACCTGTTTCAGAACGGATCTTGATCTGCCGAATCACAGTGGAGGTATTATTGTATTTTTTGAGTGTCAAAATATCCTTCTCGTACTCCTCTATCTGTACGCGCAAATCCTGATTGTTCAGCCATAGCACGTTATATCCCATGTGGTAAATGGCATTGTAGACTATGGTTCCCACGACCATTCCGAGCACGAATACCGCCGAAATTTGAGAGAAGCGGCGAAAGCGTTGAAAGGGTGGCATCCTCATGATCTTACCCCCTGCCGCATACCCATTTGACGAGCTCACTACCCATGTGTGCTCCTAAAAAGGCGAATACGAGATACATAATTTGCTTGATTGCGGGGGAAAGATTTCCGCCCAGCATATTGCTCTCGATGACTCGCATAGGATCAATGGTCCCGCCGACGGCGGCGGCCAATGCCCAAATTTTGATTCGGTCAGCCACGTCGAGCATGGTTTGGGTAGGCGGCTGTAAAGAGACTACAGCACCGACTCCGCCGAGCATGGCTCCACCGAGAACGATACCGAAGGCGATGAAGAAATCGAGAACGGCTTTGCTCAAAAATAGATTCATAAAGTCATTGCTCCTTTCCGGACGCGGCTGAAGCTAGTAAGTCTGCCTGTCCCTGTGCTCTCTCTCCATTCTATGGGCGCTTCCCCCCCTAATATGATAAAATAGTTTCATCTATGCTTGAAGTTTTGAAGGAAAGGAAGTGGGATGATGAGCCCTTTCGTGCATCTGCATGTGCACAGCGAATACAGTTTACTGGATGGGGCGGCACGTATCACGGATTTAGTACGCCAGGCAGACGAATATGGCATGAAGTCGCTGGCATTAACGGATCATGGAGTGATGTACGGGGCAATCCCTTTTTATAAAGCGTGTATAGAGAAAGGCATTAAGCCGATCATCGGCTGTGAGGCCTATCTAACTGCAGGTTCAAGGCGTGAACGGGGAAGCCGCAAGGATCAACCGATCTATCATTTAATTCTTCTTGTTAAGAATGAGACAGGCTACAAGAACCTGATGAAGCTGATCTCCATCGGACATTTGGAAGGACAGCACTATAAGCCGCGGATTGATATGGAGGTTCTTGCCTCATATTCTGAGGGGATCATTTGCCTTAGTGCCTGCCTGGGCGGGGAAGTGCCACAGCATTTACTGCACGGGCGTGATGAGGAGGCGCGGAAGGCTGCGCTTCGTTACAAGGAAATCTTCGGAGATGACTTTTATCTGGAGCTGCAGGACCATGGAATACCGGAGCAAAAAAGAGTAAATCCGAAGCTGATTGCCTTGTCTGCGGAATGTGGCATCCCGCTGGTAGCAACCAATGACGTCCATTATTTGGCCAGAGAAGATGCGGAAGTACAGGATGTGCTGATCTGTATCGGAACCGGCAAGACGGTGGATGATGAGGAACGTTTCAAGATTGGGACCGACCAGTTGTTTATGAAAAGCGGACAGGAGATGGCAGCCTTATTCCCGCATGTCCCACAAGCACTTGAGAATAGTCTGATTATTGCGGAAAAGTGCAATTTGGAGCTGGAGTTTGGTAAGCATATTCTGCCAGCTTATGCTCCGCTACCGGAAGGTATGGATTCGTCCGCTTATCTGAGGGAGCTTTGCACACTTGGGCTGGAGGAACGCTACAGTGATACCCCGCGATGGGCATCGGCAGAACAAAGGGAGGACGCCAAGAAACGTCTGGCTTATGAGCTGGACGTTATAGAAAATATGGGCTTCAGCGATTATTTTCTAATTGTGTGGGACTTTATTGCCTACTGTCACCGCCAGGGTATTGCTACAGGACCCGGACGGGGCTCCTCGGCAGGAAGTCTTACCGCGTATTCACTTCGGATCACCGATGTAGATCCGCTTAAATATAATCTTTTATTCGAGCGCTTTCTCAACCCGCAGCGGATTACCATGCCCGATATCGATATCGATTTCAGTGACGAACGGCGTGAGGAAGTTATCGCGTATGTTGTTAATAAGTACGGCGATGAGCATGTGGCGCAGATTATCACGTTTGGGACCTTGGCGGCGCGGGCTGCCGTACGTGATGTTGGGCGGGCAATGAATCTGCCTTACGGGGAGGTCGATAAAGCAGCCAAGCTTATCCCGGGTCAATTGGGCATCAGTATTGCCCGTGCGCTGGAGAGCACTCCAGAACTAAAGGCCTTGTATGATGGATATCCCAAGACGAGAGCACTTCTCGACATGGCGATGAAAGTAGAAGGGATGCCTCGACACGCTTCGACACATGCTGCCGGAGTGGTGATTTCAAAAGGCCCTCTAACCGATGCAGTGCCACTGCAGGAGGGGAACGAAAGCACGGCTTTAACGCAGTATTCAATGGAGCATTTGGAAAGTGTTGGACTGCTTAAGATGGATTTTCTGGGCTTGCGTACATTATCTATTATTGAGCGGTGTATGAGCTGGATTCGTGAAATGACAGGTGAAACACCTGATTTCCGCAGGATTCCCGACAATGACACAGAAACGTATGACATGCTTGGAGCCGGGGAAACAACAGGTGTGTTCCAGTTGGAGTCCGCAGGGGTAAGACGGGTTCTAAAGGATATGAAACCCAATGTTTTTGAAGATATTATTTCTGTACTCGCATTGTACCGCCCGGGTCCGATGGAGTTTATTCCAAAATATATTCAAGGTAAACACGGTCAGGTAGAAGTGGAATATCCACATCGGGATTTGAAGCCGATCCTGTCAGATACCTATGGGATTATCGTTTATCAAGAGCAAATTATGCAAATTGCCTCCTTGATGGCGGGTTTCTCGCTCGGAGAAGCGGATTTGCTGCGCCGAGCTGTATCTAAGAAAAAACGGGAGACTCTGGATAAGGAACGAGGCCATTTTGTCGAGGGCAGCTTGAAGCAAGGATATGGAGAAAGGGATGCAAATGCCGTATATGATATGATTGTACGATTTGCTGATTATGGCTTTCCACGCGCCCATGCGGCGGCCTACGGGATTCTGTCCTTCCAAACGGCTTATCTCAAAGCCCATTATCCAGTGCAGTTTATGTCGTCTATGCTTACTGCTGTGATGGGAACTCACCGGAAGGTGGCTGAATATGTACTGGAGTGTCGACGGATGGGGATTCTTGTTCTTCCACCCGATGTTAACGAAAGCCGTGTGCTATTCACTCCGGTTACCGGTGAAGATGCGGGACATATCCGTTTCGGACTGGCTGCGGTTAAGAACGTGGGGACATTGGCCGTTGAAAATATTATGAAGGTACGGCAAGAACGGCCCTTCGACAGTCTGTTGGATTTCTGCCGCAGGGTTGATCTTCGGGTATGTAATAAGCGTGTCGTTGAATCGCTGCTCCAGTCGGGCGCCTTCGATCGTCTCCCAGGGCACCGGGCACAACTGCTGGCGATGCTAGACGAGACGGTTGATGCCGCAGTGAAATGGCGCAAGGAACGGGATGAACTGCAGATCCAGCTGTTCGACGATCTGGTAGAGACACCGAACTGGGAAATTCGCTATCCGGATATCCCGAGGTTTACGGGAGCACAGCAGCTTGAAATGGAGCGTGAGCTCTTGGGGTTGTATCTATCAGGACATCCATTGGATGATACTGCAGACCTTCTGGAAGAAATCGGGCTCCAGCGGTTGATGGATCTTGGTGAAGTCCCTGATGAGAGCCAAACGGTAACGGCGGGCATGGTGGTATCCATAAAGGAAATTACGACGAAACAAGGCAAATCTATGGCTTTTGTTGAATGGGAGGACCAGATTGAGCGCTGTGAGGTCGTACTTTTCCCCGAGGTGTGGAAACGCAGTCGAGGTCTGATCGAGAAGGGGGCGCTTTTGGCTCTGCGAGCCAAAGTACAGCAAGGGGACGAAGGTTTCAAGCTGCTGGCTGAGGAAGTGGCGCCGATCGCAGTGGATGCGCTGCACGGCCTGCTTCAGCGGCGCAGTGCAGCAGCCTCTCGGCCTTCCGCCGGGGCGCGTAATGCAGCCGGGGCCGCAGTTGGCAGTGCTGCCCGTACGGGAACACGAGACTCTGCCGTGGAGCGAACCCCGGCGTCCCGGAGTGCAGCTCCAGAAGCTTCACGTCAAGCCGGAGCGGCGCAGACGGCCCCATTGCCAATAGAGTCAACATCCCGGATCGTGAAGCCACAGGGCAGTAGTGAGCCTGCCCAACGGGCTTTCATCAAGATCACGCCGCAATCGGAGAATGCAGCTCTTTTATCCAGGCTGAAGCAGCTGCTGCAAACTCATCCTGGGTCTGTATCAACCCTGCTATTTTATGAGCGTGAGCAAAAGCTGCTAGCGCTCAGTGACAGCTACCGGATCGAGCCTTCTCAGGCCTTGTTTGCCGAAATTGAGGAGATGCTCGGTGCAGGCTCAGTGAGAATAAAATAAGAACATTTCATCTTCTTTCCGCATACATTAGGAAACCATCGGCAGCAAGTAGCGGAAAGGAGAATTATATGTCATATCAAATGGCGATAGAATTACTGGAGCGCAGAGGAGTATCAATTTCAGCCATCGCTGAGGTTGTATATATCTTGCAGTCACCCTATTACCCAAATTTAAGAGAAGAAGAATGTGTGAACAGTGTCAAAGCAGTTCTGTGCAAGAGAGAGGTACAGTACACACTAATGACGGGTATTGCACTAGATGAGCTGGCAGAGAAGGGGCTGCTGCCGCAGCCGCTGCAGGCGGTTATGGAAGCAGATGAATCCCTTTATGGAGCGGATGAGACCTTGGCGCTTGGCATAACCAATGTTTATGGGATGATTGGTCTGACAGGTTTCGGATATTTGGATAAGCTTAAGCTTGGCATTATTGGCCAATTAAATGACGATAAAAACAGCATTCATGTTTTTTTGGATGATCTCGTTGCCGGGGTGGCCGCTGCGGCTTCCGCCCGGATTGCGCACCGTCATGAAGGAGCCAAGGTATATCCTCTTCTTTAAGAAAAAGAGAAAATGTTGAAGCGAAGCTTCTCTGAGTTAAGGCTTGCCCTGGTCTTTAATCTAGCGATCTCTCCTGTTGCGGGAAAAAAGAAAACTGTGTTATCATGATTCCATTATACGGGATACGGCTGGGTATTAAGATTGGGGAGGCCTTGCAGGGCATGTGGACGGTAATCTATATCGCACCAACCGCCAGAGTGGCGGATATGATTAAGAGCAAGTTAACAGAAGAAGGATTCATGGTGAAGTGCCGTCCGATTAATATGTCCAAGCAGCAATTTGAAATACTGGTGCCTTCTGGAGAGCTTGAGGAAGTGCAGGAAGTCCTTAATCTGATTCTGCATCCCTGATTTATACAAACACGTAAGAGCAGTCATGACAGTAGCAAGCTGCATAACGCAAATAAACGGCTGAAGAGGTGCGCCCCGTGTTCAAAGATTTATTTCAGAAAAAACGAAAGTACGCGACTATTCCTTCAGAGCGTGTGGAGCGGAACGGTGGACCGTCTGATGGAGAACGCCCTAAACGGGAGATTCCTGAAGGGCTAATGAGTAAATGCAGCAAGTGCAGTACGATCCAGTACAGCAAAGAGCTGGAAAAAAACTTAAAGGTATGTCCGTCCTGTGGCCATCATATGCGTCTGAACGCTTCAGAGCGTATTGCAATAACACTAGATGGAGAGGGTTTTATCGAGTTCGACAGTGAAATGTCCTCGGTTGATCCGCTTCAATTTCCCGGCTACGCTTCCAAGCTGGAGCAGCAGTCAATTAAATCAGGTCAGACCGACGCCGTGATTACTGGTCAGGGTAGTATTGGGGGCCATTCGGTTATTGTAGCGGTTATGAATTTTGAGTTTTTCTCGGGCAGCATGGGATCGGTGGTTGGGGAGAAAATTACCCGCGCCGTTGAGGAAGCGACCGAGAAACAATTGCCGCTGCTTATTTTCTCAACCTCTGGCGGAGCCAGAATGCAGGAGAGTATCTTAAGTCTTATGCAGATGGCGAAGACAAGTGCAGCACTTGCCCGGTTTCATGAAGCGGGTGGATTGTTTATATCAATCATTACAGATCCTACTACAGGCGGCGTTTCTGCAAGCTTTGCTAGTCTGGGAGATATTATTATTGCAGAACCAGGAGCGGTATTTGGCTTTGCCGGTCGAATCGTAATCGAACAGACTATTCGTCAAAAGCTGCCGGATGACTTCCAAACAGCTGAGTTTAATCTGCAGCATGGCCTGCTTGATCTGGTTGTACACCGTAAGGAAATGCGTGCTACACTAACTAAAATTTTGGAAATGCATGACGTGAAAGGGGGATTTTAGCTTGGCAGGAGAGTTGCCTTTTGAAATGCCTCTGGTTGAATTGCGTAAAAAGATAGCCGAACTGAAGCAGTTTGGGGTAGAAAAGGAAATTGATTTCAGTGATGAGGTTGCCCGGCTGGAAGAGCGGTACAGTGTGTTGGAGGAGGAGGTCTATTCCAATATTTCTCCTTCACAGAAAATGCATCTTGCTCGTCATCAGGGTCGACCTACTTCTCTGGATCTGATAAATTTAATCTTTACTGATTTTATCGAGCTGCACGGGGACCGCATGTTTGGTGACGATCTTGCTATTGTAGGCGGTATCGGTAAGCTGAACGGTTTACCTGTTACGATTATCGGCCAGCAGCGGGGTAAGGATACGAAAGAGAATATTCTGCGTTTCTTCGGCAGTGCTCACCCTGAGGGCTTCCGTAAGGCGCTTCGTTTGATGCAGCAGGCGGACAAGTTCAAACGGCCTATAATTACACTTATTGATACAAAAGGCGCTTATCCCGGCAATACAGCCGAGGAGAGAGGCCAATCTGAGGCAATCGCCCACAATTTACGGGAAATGTCCCAGTTTGGTGTTCCAGTTATTTGTGTAGTCATCGGTGAAGGCGGCAGCGGTGGAGCTTTGGCATTGGCTGTAGGTAACCGTGTACTCATGCTGGAACATGCAATTTATTCAGTGATTTCCCCTAACGGTGCAGCATCTATTCTTTGGAAGGATGCAAGCAAGGCGGATCAGGCGGCAGAAGCGATGAAGATTACGGCGGCTGATTTGTTGGGTATGGAGGTCATCGAGGAGATTGTTCCGGAGCCTAAGGGCGGGGCACATCGTGATTATGAAGCGACGGCTGCAGCAACTAAGGATGCAATTTGGCGACATCTACAGGAACTATCTGGTCTGGATAGCGTTGCTCTAAAAGAGGACAGGTACCTTAAATTCCGTAAGATCGGATCCTTTTCGGAAGGTCAGCAGGAGATCATCTCCTCAGAATTAGCCATGGTGATCGAGGAGTAAGGAAGCTGTTATCATTTGCACTTTAAGACATAAATCTATACTAGTCCAACCTGTTTATAGGGTATTGGCCTTGTTGTCATTTTTTTTCGACAAATAACCCCGGATGTACTTCGGGGTTATTTTTATTTTTTCTGGGTTTACACAAAATTCGACTATTATTCACACGAAAAGGTCGCGAAAACATTGATTTTGTGTCCCACTTGCAGTAATATTCATTAGGGTGCAGTCAAGGAAGTATGTGACAAACTTCCTATGAGAATGCTTAATGTTATAGTAGATTTTGTAGTTGGAAAAAGTGAGACAGAGAGAACGAAAAAACGGAGGAAAACTTAATGCGCAAAAGTAAAATTGTATGTACGATTGGTCCTGCAAGTGAATCGTTGGAAAACACAAAGAAATTGATTTTGGCTGGTATGAATGTGGCTCGTCTGAACTTCTCTCATGGTGATTTCGAGGAACATGGTGCCCGGATCACAACGATCCGTCAAGCTTGCAAAGAGTTGAACAAAACAGTTGCTATCCTGCTCGATACCAAAGGACCTGAGATTCGCACAGGCAAGCTTGCTGTAGAACCTATTGAATTGGTTCAGGATGAGTACCTGACATTGACTACGGAAGAAATCCTTGGAGATCAAAACCGTATCTCGATTACTTACAGTGACCTTCCTAAAGACGTTCAAGTAGGATCCACGATCCTGATCGATGACGGCCTGATTGGTTTGACAGTTGTTGACGTTCAAGGCACAGAAATCAAAACCCGTATTGTTAACGGCGGTACGATTAAGAGCAAAAAAGGTGTTAACGTACCAGGAGTACACATCTCCTTGCCAGGTATTACGGAAAAAGACACCAACGACATTCTTTTCGGGATCGAACAGGACATCGATTTTATCGCCGCTTCCTTCGTTCGTAAAGCTAGCGACGTTCTCGAAATTCGTGCGTTGCTGGAGAAACACAATGCTGCCCACATCCAAATTATTTCCAAAATCGAAAACCAACAAGGTGTTGACAACCTTGACGAGATATTAGCGGTTTCCGATGGCCTGATGGTTGCACGTGGTGACCTCGGTGTGGAAATTCCAGCTGAAGATGTACCTTTGGCTCAAAAATTGATGATTCAAAAATGTAACATTGCCGGTAAACCAGTTATCACTGCAACTCAAATGCTGGATTCCATGCAACGTAACCCGCGTCCTACCCGCGCTGAAGCGAGTGACGTAGCTAACGCTATTTTTGACGGAACAGATGCAATCATGCTTTCCGGCGAGACAGCTGCTGGTAAGTACCCAGTGGAATCCGTTCTTACAATGTCCCGTATTGCTGAAAAAGCTGAGTCTGCTCTTAACCACCGCGAAATCTTCATGAAGCAACAAATCGCACAAGAAACAACAGTTACAGAAGCAATCAGTCAATCCGTTGCCATTTCTGCTCTGGATCTGAACGCTAAGGCTATCATTTCTTCGACTGTAACAGGCCACACCGCTCGTGTAGTTTCTAAATACCGTCCTAAATCGGCGATCATCGCGGTAACGACTCAAGAAAGAACTATGCGTCAATTGGCTTTGGTATGGGGCGTAACTCCGGTTCATGGTTTGGAAGCTTCTTCTACGGACGAGCTTCTTGAAACTGCTGTAAAAGGCGGAATTGATTCCGGCCTGGTTACAGGTGGAGATCTAGTTGTTATTACAGCGGGTATCCCGTTGGGACGTTCCGGTTCCACGAACTTGGTTAAAGTAACTCAAATTCCTAACGCTTAAATTTTTCGGGAGTATATCCCTATTTATGTTCTATCCAAAAAGCAATGGTGTGTAACTCACCCATTGCTTTTTTTTTGATGATTGATCGTTTAAGAGGATCGGGTTATGCTATTCTAGTTATTGTGTTTCTTTTGTTTTAATCGTAGAAAGAGTGGGCTTCTAGAATAAATGGGCGGGTGAACTTTAGTATTTGGCTGTTTGACAATAAAGGATGGAGGACTTAAAGCTTACATGAGAAAATTATTGAAACTGCGCGGATTTTATCTATTTCTAGGATTAGCCGGCGGTTCGTTCGGTCCTTACCTGACATCACTTCTCGTTCATAATGGATTAGACAGCAGCCAAATCGGAATGCTAATGGCAACCGGAACATTCATCGCAATCATTATTCAGCCGATGTGGGGTATTATTTCAGACCGGTATAATCAGACCCGGCTGGTGCTCATCTTAAGTGTTGCTGTTCCAGCGCTGTTAGCTGTATTTTATCGGTCTGAGTATTTCTTTGTTCTCATGCTGGTTTTCACACTATCGACAATTTTCTCATCCACACAGGCCCCTATTGCTGATTCTTACGCGATTGCAGCGGCCAAGCGGGCGGGTTCTACATATGGGAGTATCCGGCTTATGCTAAGTATTGGAGCGGCTGTGGGGAGTCTTATTGGGGCTAAATATGTATCAACATTCTCTGTATCAACAATATGGATGCCTTTTTTGCTCTTTAATACTCTAGCCGTCCTTATTGCACTGAGCTTGCCGAAACAGGCGGAAGAAAATCATATGATGAGGCAATCTTTTTCTCAAGGAGTTCGTCAGCTCATTAGGAACCGTGTGTTTTTGGCGTTCCTTGGCGGTAGCTTGCTTGTGAATCAGACCATGACGGCGTTTGGCACGTACTTTGTAGTGGCCTTTCAGTCTGTTGGTGGATCCATGCAGTATGCAGGGATTGCCTTGTTCATTGCATCCGTTACAAACGTTCCGTCCATGTTATTGGCTTCGAAGATCATTAAGAAACTGGGAAGAGAACGTACTTTACTGATTGGAGCCTTAATCTATGTTCTTCGGTGGGGGATTCAGGTTGCCTTCCCCTATCCATCTGTAATGATAGGTGTGCAGGTGCTGCATGGTTTATCTTTTGGACTTTTCTATATTTCAGCGGTGGAGTATGTTTCCCAGATAACCTCAGCGGACATGCAGGCTACAGGCCAAAGTATTTTTAATATGGTGTTTTCAGGATTTGCGGGAATTCTCGGAAATGTGCTAAATGGTTTTTTACTCAATCAGGGCGGAGTAAACGCCATGAATCTTTCCTGCGTGCTTAGTTCTGCTGTGGGTGCTGTTCTGTTAGTATATGTAGCCCGAAATACCAGCCGTAAACTACCGGTTATATCCAATGAAGTCGGCTTCTAGATATCCCTAGCCGGCTTTGATTAATCATAAAGGGGGTATATGCTCTATGGGCTCACGTAATATAAATCACACCAGCCGCTGGTATCCCACATCTTTCCGGGTTCGATATCAGGAAACGGACCAAATGGGTGTTGTGTATCATGCCAATTATTTAAACTGGTTTGAAATCGGACGCACAGAAATGCTGAGAGAGTTGGGGTTCACGTATCGTGAGATGGAGGACAGTGGAGTTTTTCTTCCCGTTACCTCGGCAGATTTGCAATTTAAAAGTCCGGCGCGATATGATGATCTTGTCGTTGTCTTTGCACGCCTAACCACCTTCGCAGCACTAAGAGTCGTTTTTGAATATGAGATTCGGCGCCTTCCGCAGGAAGGGAGCAAGATTCCAGGAGAACTATCGGGAAACGCGGAGCAGGCTCAATCACGCTATCCCAACAGTCCCTCCGGCGAATTGCTTGTGACCGGATCTACAAGCCATGTCTGGCTGAATAAGGATTGGAAGCCTACCCGACTGGACAGAGCTCTTCCTGAACTGTTTCAGGATATAACAGGAGCGCTGCGGGAAGAAGGAGGAGCAGTATGATAAGAAACAAATGGCTGTGGCCGGCTTTATTTCTGGTCCCGGCTGTGGAATTATTCGGTTTTATCCTTGTTTCCAGTTACCTCGGAGCACCCAAAACATTACTGCTCCTAGTGTTCACTTCAATCATCGGACTGCTGATGATGCGTTTCGAAGGCAAAAAGGTATTACAGGACAGTAGGCAGCAAATGCAAGAGGGCAGGGTGCCTGGACGGACTATGCTGGATGGGTTATGTGTTTTTTTCGGAGGTTTTCTATTAATCCTGCCAGGATTCGTTACCGACATTATTGGTTTTACTTTAGTTTTTCCGTTGACTCGTCCACTTTACCGAGGATTTTTACTGAAATGGATTGAAAAAAAGATGAAAAATGGTACATTTACCTTTTATCGCAGATAGAATGTACTCATCCTAGAAATGCCAAAGGGCGGGAACTGTCATTGAAGACAGCCCCGCTCTTTTTTTGTGTTGCTTATGCACCTGATTCAGATTTAATTGTATTTCATACAACTAAAGTCGCTTATGCAGCACAGAACAATTGTTTAAGTGCACTTTATACAACTATATTCCCGATAAATGGCTGGAGAGTAGGTTCACCTGCGGTTTAAGTGTATTGAGTGCAACTAAAGTCTGTTACAGCCTTCTTTTAAGTCAAATAGCTGTATATTGTGCAATTAACCTTGAAGTGTTGCATAAATCTCGCCCTCAATGCAATCTCCCGCTGACAATGTAGTTGCGCAGCCCCCGGAAGACACCTGCCCGGTTAAAGGCATCGAGTATAACCAAAATTACAGGCCCTAAAATAAGCCCTAACACCCCAAATACTTGGAGTCCGGCGAACATGCCTATCAGCATAGCCAACGGATCCAGTCCGATGCTGCTGGCTAGAACCTTAGGCTCAAGGACTTGGCGTACGATCAGGATAATCGCAAACAGAATAGACAGTCCCACGCCCAACGCCAAATTCCCCGTCACATAAGAATAAATCGCCCAAGGAAGCATTACGATGCCTACTCCTAGGTAAGGAAGCAGGTCTACAAATCCGATCATCAAGCCTATCGCTAAGGCAGACTTCACACCCAATAGCAGCAGTCCGATAATGACGATCATAGCTGTAATCGAGATGAGAATCAGTTGGGCACGCAGGTAACCCACAAGTGCTTTTCGCAGATCCTGCCAAATGTCGGAAAGAGGTCTTTTAACAGGTCCCGGAAGCCAGCTGGATAATTTATCATTATGTTTCTCCCAACTCATACTGATGAAAAAAGCTGCCAGTACAACCACTATCATAATCGTACCCAAACTAGGGAGGGAGGAGATTAAGTTAAGAAGTGTGTTAAAAAAACCAGTGACCAGCTGTGTTACCGCATAACCAACGGTCTCTGTGGTACGGCTGATATTGCTGTCGATGGTGGCATGATAATCCGGATTGTCATGGTAGAATTGGTTGATTTGATTCAGCATATTTTGGATACTCGCATTTCGGCTCCAGGATAGAAGCAACTCTCTCCATTCGTCAGTATGAAGATGAAGAGTTTGAGTTAACACAACCAGCTCCTTCACCAGCCGGGTAATCAGAGCGGTCAGTATGAGCGCTGTTCCTCCGATATAAAGGAGCAGTGATAGGAGCACAGCCAGCCAACCTGGAAGCTTAAGCTGTCGCAGAATCAGGATGAGAGGGTGCATAACATACGCAAGCAACCAGGCGAGGAGTAAGGGATATAGCAATGGCATCAATACATAGAGTGCCAGTAGAAGGCTGAGGGTAGCCACAACAACCCAAAGGCCGCGCAGCAGTCTTTTCAGCATCAAAGAATCCATGCCGAGTGCTCCTTTCGTATAAGATCAGGAAGTATGAAATTCTTGGACTTTTAGACTAGATATGCTCGTCTTATGTATATTCACTCAAAGGATATTAAGACTAGCGATTGCGAGCAGAGGGGCAATAGTGGGTGTTACTTATACACTGAAAGCGTAAACATGAAACAGGTTTTCAGAAGTTTTTTTCTATCTGACCGATAAAATCATTTGATGCGCGGTAAAGCTTCCACGTTGTTCACATAACCGTCAAAATCCGTTATGATGATTAAAGGCTCAAATCGCAAGTTAGTTGTACCCCGTGAGAAAATGTGATAGTCACTCTTTTTTATAATTGCAATATTTCAAATTGTAAATGTTTTCATTGAGTACCGAAGTTTTTTTTAAATATCCCTCTAAGCAAAGGAGAGAGTAAACTATGACAGTTACTAAAGGTCTGGAAGGTATTGTAGCAACAACTTCCTCCATCAGCTCTATTGTTGATGGTGTATTGACTTACCGCGGTTTTGATATTGATGATCTTGCGGAGAATGCCAGCTTTGAGGAAACTGCTTATTTGCTGTGGTTTGGCAGCCTGCCAACTTCAGCTGAGCTTGAAACACTAAATCGCGATCTTAGCGCGTTCGCTCCAATTCCGGAGCAGGTGATCGAACAAATGAAGTTGTACCCTAAAGATACCAATACGATGGCTGCGCTGCGGACTGCTATATCCAGCTTGGCTTTGTATGATGATGATGCTGATGATATGAGCCGTGAGGCCAATGAAATCAAAGCCGTGAAACTACAGGCTCAACTTCCTACTGTGGTTGCTGCACTGGCACGTATACGAAAGGGTCTAGAACCGGTGGCTCCAAAAGAAGGCGCTTCCATCGCCGAAAACTTCTTGTATATGTTATGGGGAAAGCAACCTGACATTGTATCGGTTAAGGCATTGGATGCTGCACTTGTGCTGCATGCTGACCATGAGCTTAATGCGTCCACATTTGCCGGACGGGTGACAGTTGCAACATTGTCTGATATTTATTCTGGTGTTACTTCAGCTATTGGTGCTCTGAAGGGACCTCTTCACGGTGGTGCAAATGAAGCCGTAATGAAGATGCTGGAGGAGATTGGATCTCTTGATGCTGTAGAACCTTTCGTCCGTGGTAAGCTGGAGCGCCGCGAGAAAATCATGGGCTTTGGACACCGCGTTTATAAGAATGGGGATCCGCGTGCAAAGCACTTGATGAAGATGTCGCTGGAACTTGGTACAATGAAAGGCGATACTACTTTGTATGAAATGTCTGTTAAGATTGAAGACCTGATCACCGGGCAAAAGGGTCTTAAGCCAAATGTGGATTTCTACTCGGCTTCCGTGTATACACAGCTGGGAATTGAACGTGAATTGTTCACACCAATCTTTGCGATTAGCCGGGTGTCAGGTTGGACAGCGCATATTTTGGAGCAGTTGGGAGACAATCGGATTATTCGTCCACGGGCAGAATACACCGGTCTTGTTGAGCAAAAATACGTTCCGATTGAGCAAAGGTAGTACGGTCTAACCAAATAGTTATCAAATATTGAAGGAGGAACACACACAAATGTTGAAATTGGAAAAATACGATCTGCCAACAGAAGGCGAACAAATTACGATCGAGGACGGTAAGCTACAGGTTCCTAATCATCCGATTATTCCTTTTATCGAGGGTGACGGCACGGGCCGCGACATTTGGAGGGCCTCCAAACGAGTGCTGGATGCGGCGGTAGCCAAAGCATATGGCGGAACTAAACAAATTGCCTGGTACGAAGTTTTTGCCGGCGAGAAAGCCTTCAATACATATGGTGAATGGCTGCCAAATGATACATTGGAGGCAATTCGTGAGTATTTTGTAGCCATTAAAGGGCCATTGACTACACCAATCGGTGGCGGTATTCGTTCCCTGAATGTGGCGCTGCGCCAAGAGCTGGATTTGTACGTTTGTCTGCGACCTGTACGTTACTTCGACGGGGTTCCTTCCCCGGTGAAACATCCGGAGCTTGTGGACATGGTTATTTTCCGTGAAAACACTGAAGATATCTATGCCGGAATCGAATATCAAGAAGGAACACCTGAAGTGAAGAAGGTTATCGAGTTCCTGCAGAATGAAATGGGTGTTAACAAAATCCGTTTCCCAGAAACCTCAGGTATTGGTATTAAGCCAGTATCCGAAGAAGGTTCGAAGCGACTTGTACGTTCTGCAGTAGAATATGCAATCAAACACGGACGCAAAAGCGTCACGCTTGTTCATAAAGGCAATATCATGAAATATACTGAAGGAGCCTTCAAGAACTGGGGCTATGAAGTTGCTGAGCAAGAGTTCGGTGACAGAGTATTCACATGGAACCAATACGATGTTATTAAGGAAAAAGAGGGTGAAGCTGCAGCCAATGCGGCCCAGAAGGAAGCCTTGGACTCCGGTAAGATCCTCATCAAGGATGCTATTGCCGATATAGCCTTACAACAGGTATTGACTCGTCCAACGGATTTTGATGTAATTGCAACGCTGAACCTTAACGGTGATTATCTGTCTGATGCGCTTGCAGCTCAAATCGGCGGAATCGGTATTGCTCCGGGAGCGAATATCAACTATATGACCGGACATGCCATTTTTGAAGCGACTCATGGTACAGCTCCTAAATACGCGGATAAAGATGTGGTGAATCCGGGTTCGGTTATTTTGTCCGGTGTTATGTTGCTTGAACACTTAGGCTGGCAGGAAGCGGCTGACCTTATCTACAAAGGGATGAGCACAGCAATTAACAATAAGACCGTAACTTATGACTTCGCCCGTCAGATGGAAGGCGCAACCGAGTTGAAATGTTCGGCATTCGCAGACGAAGTTATCAACCATCTGTAGAATTTACGCTTAACAAAACTTAAGGTTATGCTTTCGATGATACAAAACTTAAGATTATGCTTTCGAAGCTAGTTTTGTACGAAGTAATTTCGAAGAAGATTACGCTTAACAAAACTTTTAGGAGGACGTCTCGTGGCAATCAAACGTAATAAAATTACAGTCGTGGGTGCGGGTTTTACCGGTGCTACCACGGCGCTTATGCTGGCTCAGAAGGAACTTGGCAACGTTGTACTGATCGATATCCCGCAACTGGAGAATCCAACCAAAGGCAAGGCCTTGGATATGATGGAAGCGAGTCCGGTGCAAAAGTTTGACAGTACGATTACTGGAACCTCGAACTATGATGATGCCGCAGACTCTGATATCGTAATTATCACAGCTGGCGTAGCCCGCAAGCCTGGTATGAGCCGCGATGATCTGGTCAACACCAATGCTGGTATTGTTAAGTCTGTTTGTGAGAATGTTAAGCGTGTGGCACCGGAATCTATTGTTATTATTTTGAGTAATCCAGTAGATGCCATGACTTACGTTGCCTACAATACATTGGGCTTTCCTAAGAATCGTGTAATCGGTCAATCGGGTGTATTGGATACTGCCCGTTATTGTACATTTATTGCTCAAGAACTTAACGTATCCGTTGAGGATATTCGCGGCTTTGTACTTGGCGGCCATGGTGATGATATGGTTCCGTTAGTGCGTTATTCCAGCGTTGGCGGTATTCCGATTGACACTTTGATTCCGGCGGAGCGTATTGCTGAGATTGTTCAGCGTACACGAGTTGGTGGCGGTGAAATCGTAAACCTGTTGGGTAACGGCAGCGCTTATTATGCTCCGGCAGCTTCCCTGGTACAGATGACGGAAGCGATACTGAAGGATAAAAAGCGGATTATCCCGGTTATTGCCTTCTTGGAAGGTGAATATGGCTACGACGGTTTGTTTATGGGAGTTCCAACGCTACTAGGAGCAAACGGTATCGAGAAAATTTTCGAGCTTGATCTGACTGCTGAAGAGAAAGCGGCTTTGGATAAATCCGCGGATTCTGTACGTGCTGTGACTTCAGTAGTGACTGTGTAATATTAAATTCACGAAAAAATAATAGAAATATAGAGAAATCCCCATCTTATGAACTTAGAGTGGGGATTTCTTTTCTTCTCACTGCTTTATGGGTATAATAAATGCAGTTGTAATTAATATCATAGTAAAAATAGAGGAGGTATGTTATGAGTCACGTTTTCTTTTTCTTACATATGATTGGGATGCTGGCGCTGGGCTTTTATCTGGTGCTGCCTTTCATTCTGGGTCGAGTAGAGAAACTCTCAGCACCTGCTAAGGAAGGGACCCTAAGCGCTATAGGCGGTCTTAATCGCTTCGCTCAGTATGGTCTTGTGATCCAACTGATTACCGGAGGTTACCTAATGTCACAGGGCGAGTATTCTGTGGTGTGGATGATCATCGTGGTAGTGCTCTTGCTGGCTTTGTTCGCCATTGGTGGTATTATGAGCAAACCGCTGCGCCTTGCGGCAGCAGGAATTCGTGAGAATCGGGATGTATCCGCGGAAACAGGCAAAATTCGCACCTTGAGTTCAGTGTTGTCTGTTACTCTGCTGTTGATGGTGTTCTTCATGGTGTACAACCAGATTGTCTAAAGCTCCGTAAGGAATCAACAAAAACCCGCCTCCCAAAATGGAGTGCGGGTTTTTACATCTAACGCATCTTAATTGGTAACGAACTAGACTACAGCAGTTCTTCGAGTTCGAAAACCTTATTTTTTTCAAAATCATTAATGATCTGGGGTAATAAAAGCGTCTTTATTTGATCTTTGGTGCACCAGCGGTAATCCACATGCTCTCTGGATAGACGTACGGTAGTCTGATTTGTTCTGCATAAGTATGTAAGAATAACAACCTGTCTGGTCGATTCAGTCATAAAAGTAGTTGCATATAAAATAACCCCTACGGAAACGGTTAATCCAGTCTCTTCTTTAATTTCTCTAACCAGAGCAGCTTCCAATCCTTCTCCGAATTCAATCTTACCACCCGCACACTCCCAGGTGCCTGCACCGATATGGTCATTAGCAGCACGCTGTACAAGCAGTATTTTACCTCCATGCAGGATTACTCCTTTAACGGCTACAATCAGGCTCCGACCACTTGATATCATCTTGAGCGATTCCCCTCCTAAGCAAGCAAATAATTCAAATATATATCTATTATAATGGATACTCAGGCCCGTATAATCCCTTTTTCTTGTTGATTCTAAGAGTTTTTTCTAGCTATTTCCTATGAAAAGTTTAGTTTTCGCTCAGCGTGGTAATTAACATATCGTAAAGTAACGTATAAATCGAGACACTAGAGCCATGATAAGACAATCAGTGTCTATCCAATTGCACAGCGAGAGGAGAACGAGATGATGAGTACTAGTCAAACAAAGAAAACCTTACCCCCGCAGGAGCAGGACCGTCAGCCAGGATTGGAAAGCGAAATGAATCCGCACCCTAAATATGAACCGGCGAATTATAAGGCAGCAGGTAAGCTGCTAGGCAAAGCAGCACTTATAACAGGCGGCGATAGCGGGATTGGCCGAGCGGTAGCCGTTCTTTTTGCCAAAGAAGGGGCTGATGTGGTGGTTTCCTACCTTGATGAGCATGGGGATGCAGAGGAAACTAAACGTCAGATAGAACAGGAAGGCCGCAAATGCGTTCTGATCTCCGGTGACATCGGGGTTGAGGCGTTCTGTCAGGATCTTATCAACAAGACAGTAGAGGGCCTTGGTAAGCTGGATATTCTTATCAATAATGCCGCTGAGCAGCATCCACAAAAAAATATTGAGGATATTACATCGGAGCAATTAGAGCGTACGTTCCGTACGAACATCTTCTCAATGTTCTATTTAACGAAAGCCGCAATGCCACATTTAAAAAAAGGGTCTACGATCATCAACACCACATCAATTACAGCTTATAAAGGCAACCCTACCCTATTGGATTATTCATCTACCAAGGGTGCTATACTCAGCTTCACTCGTTCACTGTCCGCCAATCTGGTGGGAAAAGGCATCCGGGTAAACGCCGTAGCTCCAGGTCCGATCTGGACACCTCTCATCCCTTCTACCTTTGACGCAAAGCAGGTTAGTGAATTTGGTGCTACACAGCCGATGAAGCGTCCAGGTCAACCGGAGGAGTTGGCTCCAGCCTATGTATATCTGGCATCCGATGACTCGACTTACGTATCTGGGCAAGTTATCCATGTTAACGGCGGCGAGGTCGTTAACGGGTAGAGGTTACCTGACCCAGATCCAGATTAACCGGATCTGGGTCTTTTTTTTCAAAAAACATGAACAAATGAAGATAGGATTATCACTTTTTTCATAGTAGGTATTATATAAAAGTATATTATGTTAATATTAGATTCGTTAGTAATTACATATTGTATGGTCACTAGGGGTGCCGCAAGGCTGAGACGGACGTTATTCATGTTCGGACCCTTTGAACCTGATCTGGTTTATACCAGCGTAGGGAAGTGGAGAACGAATAACTGTAGCAGGCTTTTAATAGCCCTATTTCTATACAGATTCCGACTGCCTTCCTTCTGGGGGGCAGTTTTTTTGCGTTTCTGAATGGAATAGCTGAGCGATTAATTCAAGAATGGAGGTTAGGGATGGTGCAAGCTGAAATACATCTGATTTCGGATGGGAAACTTCCTTTATCACAATTTATTGAAATAGCAGGAGCAACACATCCGCTGTTGGATTATATCCATCTACGTGAGAAGCATCGCTCCGCCCGTGAACTTATGGCGGCGGCAGAAGAATTGCTAAGAACCGGCCTCCCTTCGGCTAAGTTAATCATTAACGACCGGATTGATGTGGCCTTAGCTGTTGGGGCTCGTGGTGTACAGCTGCCCTGGCATAGCCTTACTCCCGTTGAAGCGCGAGCGCTTGCACCCCATCTTCGTCTGGGAAGGTCGATCCACTCTCCAGAAGAGGCCGAGGAGGCAAACTCTCAGGGAGCCGACTTCTGCTTGTTTGGGCATGTATTTACCTCGACCAGTAAACCTGGACAGCCTGAAAGAGGGTTAGCTCAACTTGCTCAGACTGTGCGGATCAGTCGCATTCCTGTAATTGCCATAGGAGGAATCACCCCTGATCATGTATCCCAGATTATGAAGCAGGGAGCGGCAGGAATAGCCGTGATATCGGGTATATGCGGTTCCGAAGATCCTGTATCAGCCGTAAAGGCTTATCGTGCATCCCTTCAAGTTGCATCAAAATCCGGGCAGGTAAAGGAGGTGAGTATGCATGAATCTGCTCATTAACGGTACCGCTATGGACTATTCCGATAGCTGTAGGACATTATCGGATTTGATGAACCGTCCTGAATGGTCCGGTCGCCTAATCATAGTGGAGCTTAACGGAGAAATTGTCAGCAAAGAAAATTATGAGATCACACCTCTTGTTGAGGGAGACCGCATTGAGGTGGTTCATTTTGTCGGTGGAGGCTGAAGCTTCAAACCAATTATTTTCTAATCGTACTTCAATTCATTTCAGGGAGGTTGTCATTTATGCATGACCCATTAGTAATTGGCGGTACCGCTTTATCCAGCAGACTATTCATTGGTACCGGCAAATATAGCCGAAATACCTTAATTCCTGAGGTGATCAACCGATCCGGTTCTCAGGTTATTACAGTGGCGCTCCGCCGGGTGGATCTGACAGGTGGAGAAGAAAATATCATGAACCACATTCCTTCACATATGACGCTTCTACCCAATACCTCTGGAGCGCGTACGGCAGAAGAAGCTGTACGTATTGCCAGGCTTGCAAGAGCTGCCGGGTTAGGGAATTGGGTGAAGGTTGAAGTCATTAACGACCAGAAATACCTGCTTCCGGATAATCTGGAGACGATTCGGGCTACTGAAATTTTGGCGGCTGAAGGTTTTGTGGTACTCCCGTATATGAGTCCGGATCTGTCTGCAGCTATTCGTCTAAGAGATGCAGGCGCTGCGGCCGTGATGCCGCTCGGTGCTCCGATTGGTACGAACCGCGGCCTCAGAACCAAAGAACTGATCCGCATCCTCATCGAAGAAGTAAACCTTCCCATTATTGTTGACGCTGGTATTGGCAGACCCTCTGAAGCCGCCGAGGCGATGGAAATGGGTGCTGCAGCTGTGCTTCTGAATACGGCTATCGCTACTGCTCGTGACCCGCTGGGAATGGCCGAAGCCTTCCGCGATGCCATAAGCGCAGGCCGTAAAGCTTATTTGGCCGGTCTGGGTCCTGTTGAAGAAGTAGCAACAGCTTCTTCACCGTTGACTGGCTTTCTTAGCTAGGTTCATAGAAATTTAGAAATGAGGGATGGACGTGAGCTTTTACGAAACACTGGGGCGATTGGAACAGTATCCGTACGAACAACTCTGGAAGCAGTATACAACGAATGATGTGCTGCGGGTATTAGGCAAGGATAGTCTGGACGAGGCTGACTTATTAATACTTCTCTCTCCGGCTGCCGATCCGCTGCTGGAGAATATGGCTCAAAAAGCACAACAGCTTACCCGTTCACATTTTGGCCATGCGATGCAGCTGTTCACACCGATGTACCTGGCTGACTTTTGTGTAAATCACTGCACCTATTGCAGCTTCAGCTCGATCTACGACTTTCCGCGCAAGAAGTTGTCGTTGGATGAAGTGAGACGGGAGGCGGAGAACATTGCTGCTACAGGCCTGCGCCATATCCTGATTTTGACGGGGGAATCCCGTAAAGATAATCCTGTATCCTATATCAAGGAATGTGTAGAGGTACTGCGTGAGTACTTTACATCGATCAGCATTGAGATCAACCCTCTGGCTACCGCTGAATACCAGGAGCTGCTTAAAGCAGGTGTGGACGGCTTAACACTTTATCAGGAAGTCTATCATCAGGAGACATATAAACAACTGCATGTGAAGGGTCCCAAAAGAATTTATCGTAACCGGCTAGATGCCCCTGAACGCGGCTGCCAGGCTGGATTTCGTTCCGTTAACATAGGTGCGCTGCTGGGCATGCATGACTGGAGGCAGGAAGCATTCCTTAGCGCAATGCATGCCCGATATTTACAGGACCGTTATCCGGATTGTGAGATCAGCCTCTCAACTCCGCGATTTCGGCCTTACCTGGGAGAGTTCAACCCGGAGTGTGATGTATCGGATCGCGCGTTAGTACAGATTATATTGGCGTATCGGTTGTTTCTTCCACGTTCAGGCATAACCCTCTCTACCCGGGAGCCTGCTGTTCTCCGCGATCATTTAATTCATCTGGGTATCACCAAGATGTCTGCCGGAGTATCCACCGAAGTAGGGGGACATACACTTGAAGGCGGAACTCCGCAATTTGAAATTTCGGACAGCCGAAGTGTGCAAGAGATTACAGAAATGCTGTATGTGAACAGCTTCCAACCGGTATTTAAAGACTGGGATATACTGGTGGAGCCTGCTTCTACTCTTACTTAATAATAATCTATAACGCTGCCACCCGATCATCAATAAAGGGTGGTTTTTTATTACCTTTGCGTAACGGCAAGGTTTTGTTGTGGCGTTTTTACCTAATAGGCACTGCGTATACGATATGAAGCCGTTCATTAATTCGTTGATGCTTCGTAAGATATCCCTTGGTTTCAAATAACTTGATTAATCTAGTCTCACTGCCATCACCTGTAGGGTCTTCATCCATTATCATACAATCGGTTATACAAATCCTGCCGTGGGGCTTCAGAACCCTGCGCATTTCCTCAATGGCAAGGGCTTGCTGACTCTCAGTGAGGTGATGGAAGGCAAAGCTGGAAACAACAAAATCAAATTTATGATCCAGATAGGGAATCGCCAGGAAGTTCCCGAGTTTCGTCTCCAATGCAGGGAGTTTCAGACGGCATAACTTCAGCATTTCTTTGGATTGATCGACACCCGCCATTATGGCGCCGTGCGCGATCAGCTTTTCGGCTAAATTTCCGGTTCCGGTCCCGATATCGAGCCCTTTTTCCCCGTGAATCGGTGCCAGCCACTGGACAGTTAATGCAAGAGCAGCCCCGTAATCTTTATATTCCGAAGCTTCGTTTAGGACAATTTCATCATGAATTTCGGCCCGTGCATCAAAATCCCATTTATCCTCCCAACTGCTGCGGTGCTCCCGTAATCTTCGTGAGCCTTCGGCGAGTGTATAGATGTCATTTAGCGGGAGAACCTGCTGTTTTTTTACCATATCGATCATGTAGTCGGTTGTATCAATAATATGCTTTATCTCTACCCATTTCGTGAACAGGACAGAGCGCTGAAGCTCCAGATAGTATTGCAGTTCTTCATTATCCTGACCTTCGATGTTTTGCAGTGCTTTGCGGATATCTTCCACGGGCATACCTGCTTCACGGAGAGCAATGATGGTCTGCAGTCTCCAAATTTCTTTTTCACTAAAGTACCGATATGAATTCTCTCCCTTAGTCGGGGTGATTAAGCCCTTCTCTTCGTAAAAGCGTATCGCCCTTGCCGAAATTTTGAGTCTATCTGCGACCTCTTTGATCTTCATGCCATCTTCCTTTCCATTAAATAAGTGTAAAAGCAACCCCTTGACCTTCTCCTAACGGGAAGGTTTACCCTAGTGTATATCATATACCTAGGAGGCCCTACAATGAAAATTCTGATTAAGAACGTGTTGATTCTCACCATGAAAGAACAAGACCAAGTGCCGTTTGTTGGAGATATTCTGATTGACGGAGATCAAATCAAGGAAATTGCAGAGGGAATTATTAGTCCGGCGGATGAGATTATTGAGGGAAAGGGAATGGCTGCGATGCCGGGGTTAATCAATGCCCATCAACATACGCCCATGAGCTTGCTGCGCGGTTTCTCGGACGATTTGAAACTCATGGACTGGCTGGAGACAAAAATGTTGCCTGCAGAGGAAAGGATGACTCCCGAAGATATTTATTGGGGTGCCAAGCTGTCGATGGCCGAGATGATTCGGTCGGGTACGACCGCTTTTGCCGACATGTATATTCATATGAGCGAGATCGCTAACGCTGTACAAGAGACAGGACTTAGAGCCTCACTGACGAGGGGACTTGTCTTCATGGAAGCAGACGGGGGGCGGCGGATATCCGAGGCTCTGGATCTGATTGATCGGTGGAACGGAAGTGCAGAAGGTAGGATTACAACCATGTTGGGGCCTCACTCTCCTTACCTGTGTCCGCCAGAGCCTCTGAGAGAGGTCATCGCGCTTGCCGAGAAAAATAACATCCCCATTCATATCCACCTGGCAGAGACCAAAGAAGAGGTTGTGCAAATTCGGGATAACTATAATATGACTCCAACAGAATATTTGCTTCACAACGGGATGTTCGAGAGGAACCATGTACTGCTCGCGCACGCTGTGCACTTGAATCGCCGGGATGTGAAGCTACTGCAGGGTATGCGCGGAGGAGTCTCACATAATCCCGTAAGCAATCTGAAGTTAGGCTGTGGAATTGCACCGGTAACCGAGATGATGGAGATGGGAATTACCGTAGGGCTGGGTACAGATGGTGCCGGGAGTGCCACGACTGTTGATATGTTCGAGGAGATCAAAGCCGCAGCTTGGCTGCAAAAGGCAGATTACGGCGACCCTGCGCGACTTCCGGCGCACCAGGCCCTCTGCATGGCAACTGTGGAGAGCGCAAAGCTGCTGAATATCAGCCGCGAAACAGGAACTTTGGAGGTGGGGAAAAAAGCAGATGTAATCCTGATAGACTTGAACAAACCCCACCTGCAACCTGTTCACAACGTAATGTCTTTGTTAGCCTTTAGCGCAAATGGAGGCGATGTAGATACAACCATCGTGAATGGTAAAATTCTGATGAGGAACCGCCAGCTCTTAACCATAGATGAAGAAGAACTGTTCCGTGAGGTCACTGTACGCTCCAAAAGAATTGTCCACGGAATTTAGTTCCCGGCTGACAGCTCATCCAGGGACATTTCAAAGCTCGGAGCCATATGGGTCAGAAAATAGTCCACCTCCAGAAGCATCAATCCCCGCAGCTTGGCCTCCGTCTGAGCTTTGGCGATGGCAAATTCTCGGTTGCCTGCCGCAACCTCCCAGACACATTTCAAATAGGCGTCCAGATTATCCGCAGCCTTAACATAGGTGTACAGCAGGTTATCGGTCGGATCTGCATGGCTGCTCTCCGCGCTCATTAGGGGTGTGTAGATGGATTGCAGCTCGGCAGGAATCATAGAGGTCAGCCGTTCTGCGGCGATGGCTTCCATCTCCCGGAAGCTGGACAGCAGACGCTGATTGTTGTGCTTGACCGGAGTGGGAATATCACCGGTGAACACTTCAGCCGCATCATGAAATAGGGCAATAGTAGAAGCTCTGTCCGCATTCAGGTCTCGTTCGAAGTGAACATTTCCGATACTGCAGAGCATATGAGCAAGCAAGGCTACGTGAAAAGAGTGCTGGGCCACATTATCTGATGCCGTACTGCGCATCAGACTCCAGCGTTGAATATATTGAAGCCGATAAAGATATGCGGAAAAGTGGTAATTCATTTTTGAAGTAACCCCTTTCAGGAATGGCTCAGTATGCTATTATAATAACTACATGCAGGGCTTAGTTACAACCTGGAACGAAGAGGAGCTGAATTGAAGATGCAGCATTTTGAAGACAGTATTTATAACCTGATCGTGGAGACCTCTACTAATTTACCTGGCGATGTACGCCGAGCAGTGGCTAAAGGGCGTGCTCTGGAAGATATAGCAACCCGCTCTGGACTGGCTCTAACTACGATTGCACAGAATATCGGCATGGCAGAGCTTCAGGTGTCGCCGATATGTCAGGACACCGGTATGCTGACATTTATCATTCATACTCCTGTTGGAGTCAACCAGATTGAGATGAAAAAAGATATCTATAGTGCGATAACCCGGGCGACCAAAGACGGCAAGCTGCGTCCCAATTCTGTGGATTCTCTAACTGGTGAGAACAGCGGCAATAATCTGGGTGCAGGTACGCCGGTGATTCACTTTGAACAGTGGGAAGAACAGGGGATAGACGTTCGGCTCATTTTAAAAGGCGGTGGCTGTGAAAATAAAAATATTCAGTACAGTCTTCCGGCAGAGCTGGAAGGCTTGGGAAAAGCAGGCCGTGATTTGGATGGTATCCGTAAATGCATCCTTCATTCTGTATATCAGGCACAAGGTCAAGGCTGCAGTGCAGGATTTATTGGTGTCGGGATCGGTGGAGATCGGACGACAGGATATGAATTAGCCAAGAAACAGCTGTTCCGCAAGGTGGACGATGTGAATCCAATTGAAGATCTGCATAAACTTGAAGATTACGTAATGGAGAATGCCAACAAGCTGGGAATCGGCACGATGGGATTCGGTGGTGAAGTTACGCTGCTGGGCTGCAAGGTTGGTGTTATGAACCGACTTCCGGCTAGTTTTTTCGTATCGGTTGCTTATAATTGTTGGGCTTTCCGTCGCCAGGGTATATTGATCGATCCTTCTACCGGTACTATACAGGATTGGCTGTATGAGAGCGGAACGGGTATTTCTGTTGAAGGCGCTAAGGCACCGGCAGCCGGTGATTCACCCGCAACAACGAGTGAATCACGGGAGGTCAGGCTCACCACGCCGATCAGCGAGGAAGATATTCGTTCGCTTCGTGTAGGGGATGTTGTTATTCTGTCCGGTGAGATGCACACGGGAAGAGATGCCCTGCATAAATATTTAATGGACCATGATTCCCCGGTTGATCTGAATGGCGCGGTAATCTACCACTGCGGTCCTGTAATGCTGAAGGACGAAGAGGGCTGGCATGTAAAGGCGGCTGGACCCACAACTAGTATTCGGGAAGAGCCTTATCAAGGAGACATTCTCAAGAAATTCGGCATTCGGGCCGTAATCGGTAAAGGCGGAATGGGACCCAAGACTCTTCAAGCGCTCAAGGAGCACGGAGGAGTATACCTTAACGCTATAGGCGGCGCAGCGCAATATTATGCCGAGTGTATTAAAAAGGTGAATGCTGTTGACTTCATGGAGTTTGGGATACCTGAGGCAATGTGGCATCTGGAGGTTGACGGGTTCGCCGCTATTGTTACAATGGATGCCCATGGGAACAGCCTGCATGCCGATGTAGAGAAAGACTCCGCTACTAAGCTTACCCAGTTTAAGGAGCCTGTTTTTAAATAAGCTGTAACAAGTCATGCCCTAGGAGGGAAAAGGAGTGGCACCACATCACATTCGGAACGGCTATCATAGTGTCACACCGTATTTTATTGTCAACCATGCAGACCGGCTCATTGACTTTGTAGTGAGCTGCTTTGATGCCAGAATCATAGATATTGCCCGAAAAGAGGACGGAGTGGTCAAACATGCCGAGATACGGATCGGGGATTCAATTATTGAAATATCTGAAGCCAATGAAAAATATCCTCCAGTACAATTCGCTATTCATCTATATATCAGTAATGTGGATGAGGTATATGAAAAGTGTCTTAACGCTGGAGCGGAGAGTATTGAGGAACCTCAGGATCATGCCTACGGGGAACGGGGCGCAGGGATAAGGGATAGCCACGGAAATCAATGGTTTATCGCCACCAGCACAAGTAATTAAATAACTTCAATATGAAGAATAGGGGGAGGTCCGTTCGGACTTCTCTTTTTTGCGCTGGTATTTTGGACAGGATGGAGTTAGGATAGTGACAAGAAAATAGTGAAAATATCGAAAACAGGAAGAGGCAGAAGTCAAATGAGACCGTTTCGAGTTCGTCTTACCTTCATATTGATGTCTTTGATAGGCATTTCTATGATCGGCGCCGGGTTTACAATGGCCCATTTATTCAAGGATTCCCATATTACCGCACTGGAAGAGAACATGTCCCGGGAAATAAATGTCCTCGAGGGCACGCTTAAGTTTCAGGATATGAATGCTCCCGATGCCTATTCCTACTACACTGATCAATCCAGAAAAATAGCAAAGCTAACGGATTCACGCGTGACATTTATTACTAAAGACGGCCGTGTAATCGGGGATTCAGAGAAGGACCCGCTGCTTATGGATAATCACTCGAATCGGGAAGAGGAGATTATTGCAGCCCAAAAAGGCATAGGCAGTTCCATTCGATATAGTGACACTATGGAACGTGAAATGTTGTATGTAGCCGGGATTGTTACCTCGGATCAGGGATATGACGGGTATATAAGGCTCTCGATGGGGCTTGATGCCGTGGACGAAGGTATCAACCGGGCATGGATGATTATGGCTGGTGGTTTGGTACTGCTGTTCATTGCTGCTACCCTTGTGAGTTACAAAGTGGCCTCCAGTATGACTTCTCCTTTGGAGCAGATTACCCGGGTAGCTCGCCGGATCACGGATCTTGACTATGATGCGCGTGTGACTATGAAGCGTAAGGATGAAATCGGGCAGTTGGCTATAGCTATTAATGCGATGGCGGATAGTCTGCAGACCCAGTTAAAGACGATTCGGGATAATGAGGATCTTTTGCAAAGTGTGTTAGATAATATGACCGGCGGGATTCTTATGGTTAACGAGACGGGCCAGGTGGCCCTGTTGAACCGCGCGGCAGAAAGAATGCTGGATGTAGATAATAGTGAAATGTCCGGCCGTTCCTTCCTTGAGCTTAAGCGTCATTACGAGCTTACCCGGCTGGTTGAGGATGGAATTTCCCGCAAGGAGGCAATTCACGAGGAAAGAAGTATCTATAATCCCGGTGAACGCATAATAAGACTTGACGGTGTGCCGATGACACAGGATGGATCGTATCGCGGGATGTTGTTTCTTTTGCAGGAGGTAACGGATATTCGTCGTCTCGAAAAAATGCGCAGTGAATTTGTCGCTAATGTCTCCCATGAATTGAAGACGCCGGTAGCTGCTGTTAAAGGTTTTGCCGAAACACTACTGGGCGGAGGGGTTACTGATGAGAAAACGGCACGCTCCTTTTTGCAGATTATTTATGATGAGAATGAACGGTTGAACCGTCTGATCGGTGATATCTTGGAATTATCAAAAATTGAATCCAAACGAGCGAATCTGGTCTGTTCACCGGTGCATCTATCCACTTTCTTTGACTCTGTAATGGAGACGATGAGCAAGGTGGCTGAGAAAAAGAAGATCAGTCTTAGTACAGAGGTTCCTGAGGAGTTGTTTATTGAGGGCGATGAGGACAAGCTGCGGCAGATCTTTATGAACTTATTATCGAATGCAATCAATTATACGCATGATGGGGGCAATGTTAGAGTCTCAGCAGTTAATACACAGAAGGTAGATGGATCAGAAAGTGTCATTTTCACTGTCCGGGACACTGGAATGGGGATTCCGCGCAAGGATCTGCCGCGTATTTTTGAACGCTTTTATCGGGTGGATAAGGCACGTTCAAGAAGCTCTGGAGGGACAGGGCTAGGTCTATCCATCGTGAAGCACTTGGTAGAACTCCATCGGGGTGTTATTTCGGTAGAAAGCAATCTCGGTATTGGAACCTCATTCATATTGGAATTACCGCTGCTACAGGAAGATGAAGAGTATTGAAACTAAATCTTTTGATTTTTACACCGAGTTAACAATCCGATGATATGATAGGCTTATTGTTATTTTAATTGATTACACTATCAAAACATTAGATGACGGGGGAACCTATGGCACAACGATTGCTTGTCATTGAAGACGAACCGACGCTGGCCCGACTGCTGTCCTATAATTTAATGCAGGAAGGTTATGAGGTCACGGTAGAAGATCATGGTACGGCAGGATATGACCGCGCTACCAGAGAACCCTTTGATTTAATTGTGCTGGATCTGATGCTTCCAGGCATGAATGGTATTGATATTCTTGATAAACTACGTGGACAAGGTATCCGAACGCCAGTAATAGTGCTTACCGCCAAGAACGCGGAGGAGGATGTAGTCCGAGGGCTGAAGTCCGGCGCTGATGATTACATAACCAAGCCTTTTGGTGTTTCAGAGCTGCTCGCCCGTGTGAGTGCTGTGCTTCGGCGTATCTCGGGTCTGGCTGAAGAGGCTCCCTCAGATCAGGCAGTGTCCGCGTCTACAATTATTTTAGGGCAGCTGGAGATTTACCCTGAACGTTACGAGGTCTCATTGGGTGGACAAAGCATTAATCTTCGCCCTAAGGAATTCGAGGTTTTACTCTATTTAGCCCGTAAGCCTGGCGTCGTATTAACACGTGACGATCTCATGAATGCCGTATGGGGTTTTGACTATATCGGGGGTCAACGAACTGTGGATGTGCATGTCAGCTCACTCCGCAAGAAGCTGGAACTTGATCCCGAATATGTTCATATCGATTCGATTCGAGGCGTTGGCTATAAGCTTGTTGTTAATAAGAAGAGAGCTTCGGTCACTTAAAATGACGAATTTCTCTTCATGTACATTTTCCGAAATATCACTTTCTTACGTTCCGTTAAACTTAAGAAAACACTCCATTTACAAAGTGTTGGTATGCTTATAGGTATTGAGTACTATACATACTTGGGGGGGTTCTTTGGTGTCAGTACTGGAGCTTGTTAAGGAAACAGAGATACTGTTAGCCGAAGGTAAGAGTCACATTTCTATTGTGGATTATTGTATACAAGTGCCTTCGGTCACTGGAAATATTGAATGCAGCGAAGTGTTATCCATTTTTGGGGCTAACGAAGGAATCCCTTGCATTGTCCTTTGTGATGAAGAACAAAAACCAACTGGACTGCTGATGAGAGATGTGTTTTACCAAGCTATGGCTGGTCGATATGCGGCGGATCTATTCTACCTCCGTCCGGCAGATATTTTTGCCAATCGAGACACGCTTACTGTGGAAGGCTCTGATAAACCAGAGGATTTGATTCGCAGTGCACTGCAGCGTGAAGAGGACAAATTTTATGATTGTGTTATTGTTATCGATAACGGTAAGCTGACTGGGGTACTCACAGTCAAGGATCTGATGATTATGTCAGGACTTCTGCAGGAGCGTGCAGAGGCAGAGCGGCGACAGGCGGTGTCGGAGAGCTACGGCCACGTGTTTGATATAGAAGCAGCTCTGCAGGAAGCGGCGACTGCAGTAGAGATGTCGCAGGCTGAATGCCGGCGGATGGACCAGTGGATCGGTATAGGTTCAGATAAGTTAGGGAATGTGAAGGAGTCATATATTCGGGTTGATGAGCGTATGCGTGAGCAACAATTACAGGTTACACAATTGCTGGAGGATGTAGCGCATATTTCTTCATTAACTCGTGAGATTAGTGGGATTGCAGAGAAAAGCGGATTGCTGGCTATGAATGCCTCCATCGAAGCTGCACATGCCGGAGAGCATGGGCGGGGGTTTCAGGTGGTAGCGGGTGAGGTGCGTTTACTTGCTCTGCAGACGCGGCAATTATCCGCTGATATTACGGCTTTGCTAGGTCACATTGGTAGCCTTGCGGGAAAGACGGCAGATCTCACTTCAGCCGGTGTGCATGAGATTTATGGCAGCTCCGCTGATGTAGAGGAGGCAGGAACATTGTTCGGTAGCCTGCAGGCCGCAGTAATTAACGTCGAGAAAGCCGGTAAAATGGCTTATCATCTGACCAGTCAGAGTGCCAATCAGGCCTCTGGCATTAAGAGTAAACTGCATACTATGAGCGGCGGGACCGAATTTCAATGACGTCTACCTATAAGTTGCCTGCATGAATTTTACAATGCGTTTACATTTCTCGCCAACTGTATTTACACTAAAAGCTTATCATTGGGAACGAAGATGATGAGAAGGAGACACAACCACAAATGAAATCCATCATTGACATAGAGAAACTTGATCTCTACTATGAGTCGTTCCACGCATTGAAGAGCGTTGATTTGCAAATTCCGGAGAAAGAGGTTACCGCTTTTATCGGGCCTTCCGGATGTGGGAAATCCACCTTGTTGCGCACACTAAATCGGATGAATGATATGATTCCGGGAACACGTATCGAAGGAACAGTCAACATTAGCGGTAAAAATATTTACGGGGATGAGGTCGAGGTAGAAAGCCTGCGTAAGCAAGTAGGCATGGTGTTTCAACAACCCAATCCTTTTCCAAAATCCATCTATGACAATGTAGCCTATGGCCCACGCCTGCACGGGGTTCGTTCGAAGAGTGAACTTGACGAGCTGGTTGAGCAAAGTTTACGGCAGTCCGCGCTATGGGAGGAAGTAAAGGACTTCTTGAAAAAGTCTGCACTTAGCTTATCCGGTGGACAGCAACAGCGTCTTTGTATTGCCAGAGCACTCGCTGTTCAGCCTGACATTTTGCTTATGGATGAGGCTACCTCTGCGCTCGACCCGGTATCCACACTTAAAATCGAAGAATTGGTTCAGGAATTGAAAAGCAAATATACTATTGTTATGGTTACCCATAACATGCACCAGGCTGCACGAGTATCGGGCCGCACGGTATTTTTCCTGAATGGTGTAATTGTGGAAGCGGCAGATACAGAAGTGTTGTTCTCCAACCCCAAGGATTCACGTACCGAAGATTATATTTCAGGACGTTTCGGGTAAAGTGAGAATTAACCAAATGATTTGAGGAGGATCGCTCTATTTATGATTCGCAGAAAAGAATTCGATAAAGATCTCGAAGAGCTGCGCTCTCTTTTGCAGCAGATGGGTGAACATGTGACAGACGCCTTGGAAGGCGCTGTGCTGTCCCTTCAAAGTCTTGATACTACACGTGCACAGGAAATTGTAAAAGCAGACATTCGTCTAAATGCGATGGAAGAGAGAATCATGGAAATTGGCTCACGATTAATCGTAACTCAACAACCAGTTGCGAAGGATTTACGCCGGATTCTAGTAGCTTTCAAAATATCGAGCGATCTGGAACGTATGGGGGATCTGGCACTTGATGTAGCAAAAGTAACGTTGCGCATCCAAGGTCAGGAATTGATTAAACCGCTTGTTGATATTCCGCGTATGGCTGAAATCGTTAAAGGGATGACTACAGAAGCTATTCAATCCTATTTAGATGAGAATACTGATCTGGCTTACAAAATGGCGCAGGATGATGATCAGGTCGACCATTTGTACAGTGCGATGATCAATGAACTGTATACTTACATGGTGGCGAAGCCGGAATCGGTATCTCAGGCGATGCTGCTTACACTCGTTGGTCGGTATATTGAGCGTATTGCTGATCATGCGACCAATATTGGTGAGAGTGTAGTTTACCTCGTAACTGGGAAACGACCGGATTTGAATCAGTAAGAAGGTATAATAGAAGAAAGATACCAAACGCCGACACGATGCCGGCGTTTTTTTCGTGTACTGGGCAGCATACACCTGATAGAGGGAAGTCTTAAACCGTCAGGTTCTATTTTAACGGGAGCATATGTTAAGATGTAAGGAGTAAGCAGGATAAAGGCGAGGTGCTAACATGGACAAGTTGATACTCATAGATGGCAATAATATTATTTACAGGGCTTTCTTCGCGATGCCGCCGTTAACGAATACAGCAGGGAAGCCGACTAATGCGGTATATGGATTTACAACGATGCTGCTGCGTTTGATTGAGGAGCAGAAGCCAACGCATATGATCGTTGCTTTTGACGCGGGCAAGGTGACTTTCCGTCATGAAGGCTATCAGGATTATAAAGGGGGCAGGGAAAAAACTCCGCCGGAGCTGTCGGAGCAATTCCCGATGCTTAAGGAGCTGCTGCGCGATCTGGGTGTGCCTCAGTTTGAGATCGGCAGCTACGAGGCAGACGATATAATCGGTACCATTTCTCGTGAAGCGGATGAGCAAGGCCGCCAAGTCATGATTGTGTCAGGGGACAAGGACATGCTGCAGCTGGCTTCAGAGCATACAACCATTGCTTTAATCCGCAAAGGTGTAACTGAAGTAGAACTCTATGGTCCTGAGCAAATTCGCGAGAAGTATAACCTGACACCTGAACAAATTATTGACCTCAAGGGCCTTATGGGAGATGCAAGTGATAATATTCCCGGAGTGCCCGGTGTGGGTGAGAAGACGGCGTTGAAGCTGCTTCACCAATTCGGATCTGTTGAGGGTGTTCTTGCCGGAACCGGAGAACTTAAGGGTAAGATGAAAGAGAAGCTGGAAGCCCATGCGGAAGACGCCGTAATGAGTAAGAAGCTGGCAACGATTCACCGTGAAGTTCCGCTGGAGCACACGTGGGAGGATATGGTCTTTACAGGATTGAATAAGGATACAGCCGGCCCTGCGCTGGCAAAGCTTGAATTCAAATCCCTGTTGGAACGTCTTTCCTTAAGTGCTAATGGGCCTGCTGGGACAGGTGCAGATGGCGACTCCACACCAGAAGCGGAACTGGACATTACTATAATAGATGAAGGAAACCTGGACGAGCTCCTAACGAAGCTGCCGGGAATCTCTGCACTTCATGTAGAGACTAACGGGGAAAATCCGCATCGGTCTGAAGTCATTGGACTGGCGCTGTCTTCTGAGGACCGGCATTACTTTGTACCGATTTCATTGCTGAAAAGTCCGGCTGCAGATCAACTGCGGGCTTGGCTAAGTAACGAGGCTACACCGAAGAGCGGTTATGATCTGCACCGTGCTGATCTGGCTCTTCATTGGCAGGGAATTCCTTTTGCCGGAGCAGCCCATGATGTTCAGCTGGCCGCCTATCTGCTGGATCCTACAGAGGCTAATCAAAATCTGAACGACCTTACGGCAAAATACGGATTACCCCATCTGTCGGCTGATGAGGATGTCTTTGGAAAGGGTGCCAAGTACAAGATCCCCGAATTAGAAGTTCTTGGGACTCACGTAGCCCGCAAGAGCGCGACCGTACTCGGAATTGTTCAAAAACAGCAGCAGGAACTGATAGATACCGCAATGAAAGGTCTGTTCGAGGATTTAGAAATGCCGTTATCGCGTATACTTGCAGATATGGAAAAGCAAGGTATCGCTGCCAATAAAGAAGACTTGATGGAGCTAGGCAAAGAGTTCGAATGGCAAATTTCAAAGCTGGTCACTGAAATTTATGAGATCTGTGGAACGGAGTTTAATTTGAACTCACCGAAGCAGCTTGGAGAAATTTTGTTTGTGAAGTTGGGCTTGCCTGTCGTCAAGAAGACAAAAACAGGTTATTCCACAGATGCTGAGGTCCTTGAGAAGCTAGCCCCTTATCATGATGTGGTACGCCTGATATTGCAGTACCGTACAATTGCCAAGCTTCAATCTACGTATGTGGAAGGATTGCTTAAAGAAATTTCTCCGGTTACCGGAAAAGTGCATACTTTTTATCGGCAGACTATTGCAGCTACAGGACGGCTGAGCAGCCAATTCCCCAACCTGCAGAATATTCCGATTCGGCTGGAGGAAGGCCGCAAAATCCGCAAGGTATTTGTCCCTTCCGAACCTGGTTGGTCGATTCTGGCCGCCGATTATTCACAAATCGAGCTGCGTGTGCTGGCCCATATTTCGGATGATGAACGTCTGAAGGAAGCCTTCCTGCAGGATATGGATATTCACACTAAGACAGCTATGGATGTTTTTGGTGTGACAGCAGAGCAAGTAGACAGTAATATGCGCCGTTCTGCCAAGGCGGTTAACTTCGGAATTGTCTATGGAATCAGTGATTATGGATTATCGCAGAATTTGAATATTACACGTAAGGAAGCGTCTCATTTTATAGAGCAATACTTTGAAGTGTTCCAAGGTGTACGTCGGTACATGGATGATATTGTGGTGGAGGCGAAGAAGAAGGGTTATGTAACTACATTGCTGGAACGCCGCCGTTATCTCCCTGATATTAACGCCAGCAACTTTAATGTGCGCTCATTTGCTGAACGCACAGCGATGAACACGCCGATCCAAGGGACGGCCGCGGATATTATCAAACTGGCGATGGTGCATATGGATAAGGCACTTTTCGAACGACAGCTTAAGTCGCGGATGCTGCTGCAGGTTCACGATGAATTGGTCTTCGAAGTCCCGGCCGATGAGCTGGAACTTATGAAGACTCTTTTGCCGGAAGTCATGGAGGGAGCACTGAAGCTTTCCGTTCCACTCAAGGCAGAGGTAAGTTATGGCAGCAACTGGTATGAAGCGAAATAGACTCCCGCGTATTATCCATATCCGTTATAATGGAGTAGAGGTGAAGACATCATGCCGGAATTGCCGGAAGTAGAGACCGTAAGAAGAACCTTAAATGCTCTCATTAAAGGCAAGCAGATCGAACATGTAACCGTCCGGTTGGCTCGGATTATTCAGCGACCGGATGATATTCAGGCCTTTGCCCACCTGTTGGCAGGTCATAGCATTATAGATGTACAGCGGAGAGGTAAGTTCTTACGCATTGTGTTGGACGGGCTGGTGCTTGTATCCCATCTACGGATGGAGGGGCGCTACGGCTTATATAGCAGTAATGATCCTTTGGATAAGCATACGCATGTGATCTTTCATTTTACGGACGGTAGCGAACTCCGTTACAATGATGTGCGCCAGTTTGGTACGATGCACTTGTTCCAGCAGGATGAAGATCTATCGCTTCCACCACTGAACAAGCTTGGTCAAGAGCCGCTGGATCCCTCTTTTACATTGGAAAGATTCAAGGGGATTGTAGCGGGTAAAAGTACAAAAATAAAATCTCTGCTACTCAATCAGGAATATGTGGTTGGCATTGGTAATATCTATGTAGATGAGTCGCTCCACCGGGCAGGTATTCATCCGGAGGATAGTGCCAAATCTTTAAGCGACGAGCAATTGGATAAGCTGTATCAAGCGATTGTTGCTACTTTAACAGAAGCTGTTAATGCCGGAGGTTCCTCCATCAAGTCGTACGTGAACGGTCAAGGGGAGAGCGGAACGTATCAGCAGCAGCTGATAATCTATGGGCGCAAGAACGAGCCCTGTTCCTCTTGCGGCACCATGATCGAGAAAACAGTAGTGGGAGGGCGCGGTACGCATTATTGTCCAAACTGTCAGCGTCCTAGTGAAACTTAGATTTATTTCCTTACAAGTTCCTTACAAGTGTCCATGCAGCTGCAAAAGGTTGGCACCCTCTGCCTGTACCGCCCATATACTGGGTGAAGAATGCTGAATAAGCGAACGGTTGCTGTCGGATCTTCCGCCAGTCTCCGGTTCTTCACGGGAGGGATTGCGGGTGCTCAGCCCACTTTTTTCACTACTGTTGCTGGCTTTTGCTTTGAGTTTAGATGGTTTTGGTGTCGGGATTACATATGGTTTGCGCAAAATGAAAATCCCGCTGCTATCGATTCTCATCATTTCGCTCTGTTCGGGCGTGGTTATTTGTGTCTCAATGCAGGTGGGCGTCCTCTTGGCTCGTGTAGTCTCTGCAAATGCAGCTTCGGTGGTCGGAGCTGTTATTCTTGTCCTCATGGGCTGTTGGTCGCTGGTGCAAATGCTGATGCAGAAGGACGATGATCGTGGAGTTGTCAACGCTAAGCCTCTGGATCTTATAGTGAAGATAGATAAGCCGGAAGTTTTTTCACTCGAGCTGCGCCATTTGGGGATCGTAATCCAAATCTTACGTACCCCGTCCTCAGCGGATATGGACGATTCCGGCAGTATTTCATCCGTCGAAGCGATGATACTCGGTATTGCTCTTTCTCTGGATGCCTTTGGTGCGGGTCTTGGGGCAGCTCTGCTCGGTTTTCAGCCGGTATGGACATCACTCGTCATAGCCATGTTCAGCGGAATCTTTCTGGTCATGGGAATGAAAACGGGGTTTCGATTCTCAGGAAGCTATTGGATGAAACGTGCGGCGGTATTACCTGCTTTAATGTTAATTTTAATGGGAATAATGAAGCTGTTATGAGGTGAAAAACATGATTATGGGCTTAACTGGAGGCATCGCCTCCGGAAAAAGCACAGTATCCGCGCTATTTGTGAACAAGGGAGCAAAGCTGGTTGACGCAGATGTCATTGCCAGAGAGGTTATGCTCCCCGGACATCAAGTGCTGGCGGCCACTGTTCGTCATTTTGGACAAGACATCCTTTTTCCGGATGGAACGTTGAATCGAGCGAAGCTGGGTGAAATAGTCTTTCGAGACCCGGAGGCTATACAAACTCTTAACGATCTGACGCACCCGGCTATTCGGCAGGAGATCCGCAGTCGTATGCAGGAAATGGATACACTGGAGCCGGAACGATTAATTATTGTAGATATTCCTTTGCTGTTTGAGTCAAATCTACAGGGGATGTTTGAGGAGATCGTGGTTGTGTACGTACCGCGTGAGGTACAGTTAGCCCGTTTAATGGAGCGTAACAATTGGTCAAGAGAGCAGGCAGAGGATCGGTTGAATGCCCAAATGGACATTGAATTAAAACGTAGTAAAGCTAGTTATGTCATCGACAACAGCGGGAATCTGGCCCATACTGAAATGCAGGTTGAAAAACTTTGGGACAGGCTGGGTTTATTATGAAGTATCTGCGTAAAAAAAGAGTATTGCTGCTCTTGTTCATTGGATTCACGGCAATTCTATTCCTAAGTACGAACTGGATGTCCTGGTTTTATCCGATTCATTATAAGGATGAAATTCGTAAACACAGCCAAACTTATAACATAGATCCCTTTCTTGTTGCTGCCATTATTCGTGTAGAGACTAATTATAAGACCGGACGGGAATCCAAAAAAGGAGCCTTGGGTCTAATGCAGCTTATGCCGGATACCGCCAATTGGGCAATTGAAAAGGCCAAGCTTCCTGATGTCTCACTAGAGCGCTTGAAGCAGGAGCCTTCTGCGAATATTGAGCTTGGGACTTGGTATCTACGATCTCTTTCCCGACAGTTTGAGGGTAACCGTATAGCTGTGATAGCCGCCTATAATGCCGGCCCTGGCAATGTGCAGCGTTGGTTGCAGCAGGGAGCCTGGGACGGAACTGAGGAAGCAGTTAAGAGCATACCAATCGGCGAGACGCGTCATTATGTACAGCGGGTTATCTATTATTATGAGCAGTACACGGAAATTTACAGCTATTTCTAAGCTTAAGCTTTAGTAAAAAGAAGCATTAAACAGCCCGGAAGCTGTTCAATACTTCTTTAGGCAAGCTATGGAGACAGGTTTATTGGAATTGACCTGCCAGTTGTTGTTCAGCCAGGGTTACAAGACGTTTAGTGATGTAACCACCGATCGAACCGTTTTCATAAGATGTTTTATTGCCTTGGTAACCATCAGGGGAAAGTGTGATACCTAGTTCTTGGGCAACTTCAAATTTAAGTTGTTCCAAAGCTGCGCTTGATCTTGGCGCTACCAGGTTGTTGGAGCTTCTGTTTTGGCTCATTGCTGTTCACCTCCTATCGGTTGGTAACTGTATTATGTGCTGGACTTGTTATATTCATAACTATAATGAAACGGTGATTTATGGAAAAAAGAATGTACATGTCTAAAAGCCGGATATCCGTGGAACGGACAGCGAATCATTTTGCAAAAAGGAAGTGAGTTAACTTATGAAATGCCCATACTGTGATCATACAAATACAAAAGTATTGGACTCTCGACCAGCTAACGAGAATAAGTCCATCCGCCGCAGGCGTGAATGTGAAGGGTGCAGCAAGCGTTTTACAACGTTCGAGATGATTGAAGAGACCCCGCTGATCGTCATTAAGAAGGATGGAAGCCGTGAGGAATTCAGCCGCGATAAAATACTGCGAGGTCTGATTCGTGCTTGTGAGAAGCGTCCTGTATCGGTAGAACAGCTGGAAATGATCGTATCTGAGGTTGAGAAGTCTCTGCGCGGCATCGCTGTAGCCGAAGTGGACAGCCAACAGATTGGTGAATTAGTGATGGAACAACTCTACCCGGTTGATGAAGTTGCTTACGTACGCTTCGCATCCGTATACCGTCAGTTCAAAGACATCAACATGTTTATGAAGGAATTGAAGGGATTGCTATCTAAGAGTACATCCGAAATGGGCGGGTTATAAAATGCGGCGATTTCTAATATATAAAAAAAGTGTTGACACAGACACTGATTTTTTATATTATATAGAAGTCGCCTACGGAGCTTGAGCTTAGCAGAGTGGCTGGGCTTACCGCTCAAACGGAACGTTTTTAACCCGCATTCGGGGCCTTAGCTCAGCTGGGAGAGCGCATCGCTGGCAGCGATGAGGTCAGGGGTTCGATCCCCCTAGGCTCCACCAAATTTCATATTATGGACTCTTAGCTCAGCTGGTAGAGCAGTTGACTCTTAATCAATTGGTCCAGGGTTCGAATCCCTGAGAGTCCATCACAGAAAAAACGGCAGAAATGCCGTTTTTTTGCTTTGTGCCGAACCATGGGATCTGGCGGGTGGGGAGGCAGACCTGTCTAAAACTCCAAACTGCAGAGCGGTAAACCCCGATCCCCGAAAGCTCAACGACTAACCCAAGCTCCAAATTTCAGCTTCCGCGACTAGCCTTCGGTTTCCTAATTCTTGCACAAGACTGCTACGGACCGCACAGCACTTATTTTCTCAAATTGGCACATTTAGCCGGGCTTACGGACCGTATTGCAGTTATTCCTCTCCATCAGGCATTTTTCAGACAAATATCAGCAAATAGCTGCATCTGAGTCCGTAAGATAGACGTAAACGGGGTTTTGGAGGAAATAAAGGCTCCTCGGTCCGTAGCGGTTCACCCGACTCTTCCACCATTACGATGGCTACAAGAATTTCAGGAATCCAATCCAATTCGGTGGTTAATTAATCCACTAGATTTCTAGTTATACTCTCAGCTGGTACGTACGATTGCGCTGCTGTCCGCCGCTTGTTATATCCAGTAACTGTAGTTGAACCAATTCGTGTAGGATTCGTCTGGCGTGTCTATCTGTAACTTTGGATGCTGCGCAAGTTCCGATGGTGTAAACGTCCTAAGCAGACGTCTTGCGAAACGCAGTGACTCAGCCTCCAGCCAAGTTAATGTGGAAGAAACATCTGTCGCGATGAATTTGCCTATAAAAGATAGCACCAACTGCTGGCATTGCTTGGGCTCTTCCACAATCGAAGGATAAGCGATCGGGAGAAAGGTCCAGCCATCCAGGGCAAGCAAGCAATGCCGGCGGCATAGATCCTTGAACCGCCCCGCCTAACATCCAAATCTCTGGCATGCGGTCCATAGTCTTATATCTCAATTCCGCCTTTCACCCCTCCGGGCACATAAGCCAAATCCGGATAGCAGTAACCGTTATTGAAATCGCGAACCTCCTATTCAGAATACATTTAGTCCAAATTTTCGATTGACGGAAACCAGACTTTAGCATTCCTCATATTGCTGCTCAAATCGCGGCATCGCTATTCTCCTCCATAACTAAAACCTAGACTAATTTGGCTCTTTCTCAAAATCAGTGCTAGACTTTCCGTTTGCTTCACTGTACCGGGGACGATTTCGATCTAACTTCGCCTGATGCTCACCGGGTTTGGGGAATTACGCCTTACAGTAGCCGATTCGGGGTTGCGGACCAGTCCTTCGGCGAATTAGAGGGGAAAATGCCCGCTAATACCGACCGAAACGACTTTATTTTGAGATGAAAGGGAAAATATCCCTCTAATCCTTAGCCATGCTGCCCCAACGAGGTAAATCCTCAAAATTAGCGGGCGAAATCCCTTCTAAATTACCCAAACGGGGTGCCGGGCACAGAAATACAGGGGGAAAATCCCTCTATTAGGATATAACGGCTTTCTGTCCTTCCCGTCACCTGTCAAGCACTGATTTTGGTGTTGAGCCACTAATTTATCGCACAAAAAAACCTCTCCAATACAATGACCTCCTGAAATAACTCAGATGGATATTGCATTTAAATGAATTCAATTCTTTAATCCAGAGTGTAAGCTTATTGATTTTTTTAGGGCAGAAAGAATTCAAGATAGACTGCTGTACATAGAAGTGTACGGCATTTATGACGATCGACACTTATCATATGACAGTCTTTATTTATATATTTACTTTACTTTCGATAATGACTAAGCTTTAGAAGGAGTGGGGAGATTGCATCACGAATTGGAAATCAAGCAATACAGTGTTGGTACAATATTAGGGTTATGGGCTTTGGTAGCATTGCCGATGTTCCTCTTTCGATTCGTGTTATTACCGGTTCTGGTGCCAATCGTCAAATTCCATCCGGGTATTCTCTATTGGATTCTTATGATTGTTGGTATGATCTGGCAGTTTGTACTATCTGTAATCCTTTTGAAGAAAGAATTGGGCAAATGGAGCTGGGTGGCACTAAAGGAAAGACTGTGGTTGAATCATCCGGTTCATCCGAAAACGGGTAAGGTCTTTAGATTGGCTTATTCGTTCACGATTCCGATCATAATGTACGCTTTTTTCTTTGAAAGCTCAGGTTTGTTCTCGTTTATAGAAGAAGCGATCAACCGGGTATTCCCGGTTATGGCTCCCAAGGATTATACCCTGATAGAAAGTCTGGCGGTCCCTGAATTTGTCGGCGATTGGTATTTGCTCGGTATTGCGTTGGTTAGTTGTTTGTTTAATTATATACTGGGGGAAGAGTTGTTTTTTCGCGGCATTTTGTTACCGAAGATGAAGGGGGCTTTTGGAAAATGGGATTGGGCTGTAAACGGGGTTTTGTTCGCGGCGTATCACCTTCATAAGATATCGGAAATTCCATTGTTTATCGTTGGTTCGATTTTTTATGGGTTTTTAAATGCCAAATACCGCAGCTTCTGGCCGGCTATCCTCATTCATGGGGTGGAAGCCATTCCATTGCTTATAGGTGTTACTGCCGTCATTTTAGGTTATTTATAATGATTCATTTTTAAGAGATGAGTGATCTCATGAATATTTCAGCGGTTCATACACTAAGCAATACGAAAGTATCGAGAATTTTTTTCTATGGGTTGGCTTTCGCATATGTGGTCCTGCTATTGCTTTATGTTGTTTTATCTCAATATAATGGCTTTGTAGTAGTTGCGATCCTGATCGGGCTCTATTTCTTAAGGCACTCAAAATATGTGTTGTACCATCCCAAGTATCATCCCATTGCAGCTGTCTCCCCGATTGCCGAAATCGTTCTTCTGTTTCTATTATTCCTGCGTAGCGGCACGGAAATTGAGAGTATCGTATTTGTCCTCTTTGTTGCGGATCTTCTCTTGCACTACAAGTCGTGGTACGCTTTACCTTTTGCCTACGGCGGATTTTTAACCTATCTCATTTTGTGGCAAGCCGACGGAAAAGATATGTGGTTAAATGTTTTCGATATTTTAAGCTATACATGCCTGGTTATTCCGATTTGGAGCACCAAGCTGCTGCTCAATCAAAGGGACATCAACCAGAGATTAAATGAAGCTTTGATTCAGGAAGCTAGAACGAGGGAAGAGTTGGCGGTATTTAAGGAGAGAACCCGTATTGCGGAAGAAGTTCATGATACGGTGGGACATACGTTAACGACAGCAATCGTTGCTCTTGAGGGGGCCCAACTTCTCTTTGATAAAAAGCCGGAGGAAGCTCGTCGAAAGATAATCGTTGCTCGCGAACAGATGAAACACGGACTCGGCAACATCCGTCAGGTCGTCAAAACCTTGAAAACAACACACGGAACGGTAAGCGGGTTGGATCTTAAGGATGGAATACAGAAGATCATGGCCGACACGACCAAGCAGACGGGTGTTCATTTTATTTTTCATTATGCGGCGGCTATACGTCTCATCTCCCTTCAGGAGTATGTCATAATCAACTCTATCAAAGAATCGATCACCAATGCGCTAAGACATGGCAATGCAAGTATGATTGAAATATCAGTTCTGGAGCAGCAAGATACGATTCATATTACGGTAAAGGACAATGGAAGAGGCTGTGATTCGGTCAATTATGGCTTTGGACTGAAATCGATGCAGGAAAGAATAGAGGCTATCGGAGGTCAGTTGGATGTACAGGGTGAGCCAGTGAATGGGTTTGCACTTTATATCTGGATGCCTGTTGCAAAGGGGGATGGTTAAATGGGTGGCGATCGCAAAATCAGCGTCATGCTTGTGGATGATCAGAAAATTATGTTGGAAGGTCTTGAAACATTGATTACGGTAAGATCGGAAATGGAGATCGCTCAGACCGCTCAGTCCGGCGAAGAAGCGATTGAACGGCTTCGCTCGGTTGTTCCTGATGTCATCCTAATGGACATCCGGATGCCGGGTATGGGCGGGGTAAAGGCTACCGAAATCATAAAGGAACTCTATCCTCATGTGATCATCATTATCTTAACAACATTTGACGATGATGCCTATATCATCGAGGCCTTAAGCAATGGAGCTTCTGGTTATTTGCTTAAAGATATTGATGGGGAGAAGCTTGTTCAATCCATCTATGAAGCACTATCCGGCAATTTGCTGCTGACCGGCAAAGTGGCGCACAAGCTTGCCCTTAATATCCGTAACAAGAACAGCCGGTTTGAACAAGCAGGCGAAGAGCTTGAGCTAACGTCTAGAGAACTTGATCTTGCGAGGCTGATAGTGGAGGGCTACAACTCAAAGGAAATTGCCGAAAAACTATTTTTGACACAGGGAACGGTTAAGAACTATTTAAGTGACATTTATGCTAAGATCGGTACCAATGACCGGGCGAAGGCGGTCTTGTTATTAAAGAAGTATTTCTCCATATAAGAACAGTGATATACGTTTTTTGGAGCAGTGTAATCGACAATTGCGCCAGAGCGCATCGCTGGCAGCATTGCGCTCTGGGGTTCGAATACCTGAGAGTCCATCAAATAAGAAGAGACGGCATCTCTGCCGTCTCTTCTTATTTTCGTTACAGTAACACAATCTGGCACGAATCAAACCGCTATCCGGACACACCTGCTGCATTTTCGTAAATATTCATAACCACCTGCTGAATCGGCAGTTCCTTAACCGAAATGTCGGAGAACCGGTGCTTCATGGAGATATCTTCGATGAAATCGCTGATCGAAATGTGAGCTGTATCCACTTCAAGCGTAATTTGAAAGTCTGACGGCCGCTCTATTACCTTGGTGTAGGCATTGTCGAAGACGGCCTTGTGCGCAGACTTTACAAAAGTAAAACTGACCTGTTTCTTCTCCCCCAAAAAAAGCTTCAGCCGCTGAAGCGAATCATCAAAAACCTTGTCCCCATGGTTAATGACAATGACCCGGTGAGCAAGCTCCTCCACATCCTCAAGATCATGGGTGGTCAGAATACACGTCATATTCTGCTTTTTATTCATCTGGTGGATGAATTCGCGGATTTTGACCTTGGCGATCACATCAAGCCCGATGGTTGGCTCATCCAGAAACAAAATGTCCGGCCGGTGCAGCATAGCCATGACGAATTCGCATTTCATGCGTTCGCCAAGGGACAGCACTCGTGTGGGCTTTTCGATCACATGCGCAATATCCAGCAACTCCGTCAGCTCTTCCAGACGGCTTTTGAAATCCGGATTGGCGATCCCGTAGATTGCCTTGTTCATGTTGAAGCTGTCGATAGGCGGAATATCCCAGATCAGTTGGGATTTCTGACCGAATACGGCTCCGATTTTGCCGACATAGCGCTTTCTGTCCCGGGCAGGCGAATAACCAAGAACTTGAATTTCCCCGCTTGTGGGATACAGCGCGCCGCAGAGCATTTTGATTGCCGTTGATTTCCCCGCCCCATTGGGACCTAGAATGCCGCAGATTTCCCCCTGCTCAATGGCAAAGCTGATATCGTGGACCGCGTGGACCACGACTTCTTCGCGCTGGAAGAAGCTCTTGAAGGTCTGCCCCATACCTGCGCCACGCTTATAGGTTTTATATGTTTTGGTCAAATGACTCACATCAATAACCGGCATCATCCGCCTACCCCCTCGTACAATCTGATCATATGCCGGTAAATCCATACTCCTACCGCCAGAAATAAAAAGCAGGGCAGAACAGCCGCGTAATCGCTGGCATGCACCCGGCCGAGAAGAGCGGACGCAGGGAGGAAGCCAACCATTCCCACAGGAATTATCATCGTGGCCACAGCCTGCACAGCCTTCGGAAATATGGGCAGCGGATATTTTCCGATGTGAAGCACACTGTCAGCAAGTTCGGAAATTCTCGAGTTGCCCACCCATTTGAAGGACATAGCGGCCATCATCAGAGATAAACCGGCCAGTACAGCCGTCCCTACGGCAAACAACCCGGCAAACTGCAGCCAGTTCAAGGCTGGAATGGTCCCTACATGTACAGCAGAGAAGATGAAGAGCGATACCCCGCCCAGAAACAAGCCGATACTATCGGTTGAAAATGTAGTGGCTACAATAAAAAATAGCGGATTCAGCGGTTTGAGCAGAACGACTTCGAAGCTTCCTTCACGCACATGCGACATTGTGGTCCAGAGGACACCGCCGAAAATAACACTCGAAAGCCCGCTCGACATGGTGAACACAGACTGGATCAGCAGCACCTCATACAAGCTCCAGCCGGGAAAACTGGTGCCCGCCCGGTAAATAAGCAGGGTGACCAGCGGAAAAAGAATGTTGCCGACGAGCGTGATCAGACTGCTGATAATAAAATTCATCCGATAGGCTGCAGCCGACTGTACAGCGGAATACATGCACTGCTTATAAACTTCCAGGTACCGTTTCATGTGACAAACTATCCTTTCATGGGGGCATTCATGCGCCGACAGCGGTGAACTGCTTCATGGCCAGGCGGCGTACGAGCTCGTTCAATCCGAATGTAACCAATACCGCTACCGCTTGCATGCCTACAGCTTGCTGAATGGACAGCTCGAGGCCTCCAAGTGAATAATGCCCGGTGAACACCATTGCCGGCAGATAGGCCATGTACTGAAACGGCAGGAAGAACTGGAGTACTTGCAGCCAGTGCGGAAAGAAGTCAAGCGGAATGAGCGCACCTGAAAATATACCCGACACCAGCATAAACGCGCTTCGTATTCCGCCCGATTGGACTAGCCAAAAGGAAGTCAGGCCAATTGTGTAGTTCACATAAAAGTTCATCAGAAAGGCAAGAACCACAGACAGGATGGTCCATGGAAAGCTTGCCGGCCGCATGTCGACGCCAAAAATAAAGATAAAGATCAGCAGGCAGGGCAAAAATTCAAACAGGAAGCCGAGAGACCGGTGGCCGATTTTCTGGAACAAGGCGAAGGAACGGTGATGAATCGGACGCAGATGGAAGGTGAGAAATTTACCGGTGCGCACAAGCATGGATAAGTTCCAATCGGCAAAATCCATAATCAGATAACCGAGAAGCGCAGTAGCACCGAAGTAGCGGATCATTTGGGGAAGGCCAATACCGCCGAGAGAAGCGTGATCTCCGTATACCGCCGTCCAGATAAAATATTGCACCATAAAATATACAGGCCCGACGATAATGGACACCATGGAATGCGTGCGGTAGGCACTCCACTCTTTGTAGGTCACATCCGCCACCGTCCGGCAAATCAGCCAATTGTGTTTCAAGCGGTTCATTAGATCAGTCCTGACCAGATGATATTGGTGACATTAAAGAGCCCCTCCGCGTACCAATTATCACCGGTAAAAGGCACAAACCATACTGCGGCGAGCTGCTCTGTAGGGTCAATGGCCATGCAGCAAGCTCCTGCACCTTCATGTAAATAGCTGGTCGTAGAGTAAAGGAAGGCGGGACCTCTTCTCATATCCAGACCAATGCCATAGCTCCGGTCGCTGTTATTGGCACCCCAACAGTAATCGGGCACTCCATACAAGGTGCGGGTCGTGATTTTCTCGACTGCTTTGCGGCCGACAATCCGGGTATCGCCCAGCGTTCCCATACCCAGGAGCATGTTAGCGAAACGGATGAGGTCGGCAGGTGTAGAGATTAGTCCTCCACCGGTACTGGAAACCATATTCCACAGCTGTTCCTCTTGAGAGATTTCGGGCTGAGTACCGTTAATCAGATCGTTCAGCCGCTTTTCATGTCTCTCTTTTCTTATAATGGCGCGTCTGGCTAGCTCCGGAGTCAGTTCCCAAACGGTATCCTTCATGCCAAGAGGCTTCAGGATTTGCTCTTCTATGTACTGTTCAGCGGTTATGCCTGTCACTTTCTTGATGATTTCTCCGAGCATGCAGAAGCCGAATGAGCAGTACTGCCATTCCTCGCCGACTTTTTTATTGACCCCGCAGCTTAGCGCGGCTGTGATCCAGTCCAGATCACCACTCTCAGGGTTATACTTTTCGAAATATTCACCGATTAATTGCCAATAAGATTTATGATAGGGAATGCTCTCCGCACAGTCGGGAAACATGCCCGAGGTATGGGTCAGAAGGCTGTATATATCGATTTTGTTAAATGGGTCCACATTAAACGGCTCTAGTATAGCGCCGACTGGGATGTCAAACCGGAGAATACCGTCCTCAACAAGCTTGGCGACCGCTACTGAGGTAACGGCTTTGGTAATGGACGCGATATTATGAACGGTTGTCGGTAAAAGCGGGTCTGCCCTATCTTCCCGGAAAGAAAGCGGTCCGATAGCACCGTGCATGAATGTCTTTCCATACCTAGAAACGCAGTAAGATGCGGCCTGGACCTTTTTTTGATCGATCAGGGTCTGGAAATGGGCATTCAAAACCTCGATTCTTGAAGTGTCATAACCGACCTCTGCCGGTGAACAGTCGGTAACTCCTGGAGTATGCAGCATAAGATATATGCCTCCTTATATATATTTACGCCATGCAAGGGTAACCACTCTATCTAAGCGCTTTCAAAATGACTCGCTTATTCGTGCCGTCTTACATGGCAATTGCTACCGGCACGAATACGTTAAGTATATTTCCAAAGAATGGATGTTGCAACGGCGAGTTTGTTTTATAACCAAACTTGCCCGAGTGATGTGCTGTGTAAGAAGCAGGACGAAGAAATGTACTCTCGTGCTCAAAGCAGGTGTAACTCCGGAATTTATCTGTCCAGCCTGTAACGTAACCTTGGTAAAAAAAGAAAGCCAGCGGACAAATACCGCTGGCTAGAGTGATTATTCACCCATCAGGTGATAACACATAGGCATTCATGATTTTATCGGGGAGATATATTACATGTTTGCAGAGTAAATCTCCGTTTAGTGCGGATTCGAGAACATCACCGTTAAGCTTATTTTGCGTTCATCCGTTTCTTTTACATATTCAGCGATGTTGTGAGGAAAAGGCGTTATATGCAGTTCTGCTCCTTTATGCACGCATGGAGTATTCCGGGCTGGGCAGTGCCCCTGACCTCATCGCTGGCAGCGATGAGGTCAGGGTTCGATCCCCCTAGGCTCCACCAAATTTCATATATGGACTCTTAGCTCAGCTGGTAGAGCAGTTGACTCTTAATCAATTGGTCCAGGGTTCGAATCCTTGAGAGTCCATCACAGAAAAAACGGCAGAAATGCCGTTTTTTTGGTGCGCCCAGCATGGGCGCTATCTCAAGGTTAAAGTCCCGAATGGCGAAGGCAGTAGTAGTCATTAGCTTAAGACAAGGGTGTTCACCGCGAGGTGGAATCTGAAGGAAGCCAGCGGCAAATCTCCGGTCTGAGGAACACGAACTTCATATAAGGCTAGCATACGTTGGATGAGGTAGCCAAACAAACCAAAGCCCATACTGCCAAAGGCGTACGAGAGTAAATGAAGCAGATAGATGGAGAGGAAGATAGCGTTCTTACCTGGGGAGATCTGTACGGAACGTGGAACAACTTCCGTAACCTTACTTGTGAAAGTAAGCTGAACGTACAGAAGTCAGCAGACGCCATAGTACGCTTCGTGTTGCAACACGGGCGGAAGGGCTGAACATGAAATAGGCATTTGTGCATCCTGGCGTTCAAGATGAGTAATGAATGCAGAAAAAAAATCCGAAAGGATCTGACCGAAGAAGGAAGCGGTGAATCCGCAGGGGACTACGGGCAGGGCAGAATTCATCTCTGGCACAAGAGGAAAGTACAAGTCACGTAAAGAGAGGTAAAAAAATGTTGGAGCAGTTGCTGTCACGGGAAAACCTTCTGCAAGCGTTAAATCGTGTCGAAGCCAATAAAGGAAGCCATGGCGTAGATGGCATGTCCGTAAAATCCTTACGAAAACACATCGTACAAAACTGGAAAACCCTACGGCAAGCGATAGAAGAAGGAACCTATGAGCCGAGCCCCGTACGTCGGGTCGAAATCCCGAAACCGAATGGCGGAGGCGTCAGGAAGTTAGGAATCCCTACCGTGACAGACCGAATGCTGCAGCAAGCAATCGCTCAGATGTTAACCCCATTGTTCGATCCACAGTTTTCCGAGCACAGTTATGGGTTTCGTCCCAAAAGGCGGGGACATGATGCCGTGAGGGAAGCGACAGAATTCATGAAAGAAGGATATCGATTCGTAGTCGATCTGGACTTGGAGAAAATCTTTGATCGCGTCAACCATGACCGTCTAATGATGAGGATTGCGGAGAAAGTGAAGGACAAGAACGTTCTTCTACTTATTCGCAAATACCTCCAGTCGGGCGTGATGGAAAACGGGTTAGTAAAGCCGACACTTGAAGGCGCGCCACAAGGCGGTCCTCTGAGACCATTATTATCTAACATCGTCTTGGACGAGTTGGACAAAGAACTAGAGAGACGTGGACACCGATTCGTCCGCTATGCGGACGACTGTAAAATCTACGTGAAAACGCCAAGAGCAGGCGAGCGAGTCAAGGCATCCGTCACCCGATTCATCGAGACGAGGCTAAAACTGAAGGTGAACCAAGCGAAGAGCGCGGTAGACCGTCCATGGAAACGGAAGTTTTTAGGGTTTAGTTTTAGCATAGACAATGAGCCGAAAGTGAGAATTGCAAAGCAGTCCTTACAGAAAGCGAAGGTCAGAATTCGAGAGATAACCTCCCGAAAGAAGCCGATGAGGATGGAAGAGCGAATGAAGGAACTAAACCACTATCTTATGGGATGGTGTGGGTACTTCTCGCTGGCGGATACGCCAAGTATCTTTCGGGACATGGACAAGTGGATACGAAGAAGGCTTAGAATGTGCCTATGGAAGCAATGGAAGAACCCAAGAACCAAAGTCAAAAGGCTAATATCCTTGGGTATGCCCAAGGATAAAGCCTATGAGTGGGGGAATACCCGAAAAGGGTACTGGCGAATAGCAGGAAGTCCGATTTTGCAGCGTGCATTGAATAACCAATACTGGGAATCCAAGGGACTCAAGAGCTTGCTGGACAGATACAACTCCTTACGGAATATTTCATGAACCGCCGTATACCGAACGGTACGTACGGTGGTGTGAGAGGTCGGGGGCTTACCGCCCCCTCCTACTCGATTTGTTTATGGAATTGCAATGAGAGGGCGGAGCGTAGGAGAAATAGCAAACTTAGAAGTCCAAGGCTATCTGAATTATTGACGTACCTGCTAATGTAATCACATACCTTGTAAGACATTACTGAAGCTGTACAGAGTCTGTCAGACTGGCGTTGAAGATTTTTACTGTACCCAATTCTGATCTGTATCGTATTTGGCTTAATCACTAGGAGTGGTGGGGAATTTGAATTCCTGAATTGTCCTGAATTGCTCTGAGTTGCTCTGAGTTGCTCAATATGAACACTACGGACTGTACAGCGCTTATTTTAGTTATTTGGTTCATTTAGCAATGCATGCGGACTGTAGAGCTCTTATTGGTTCTTCACCAGGCATAATCGGGCTGGAATTGAGTAAATAGTTGCATCTGTGTCCGTAAGATCAGCGAAATCATTGAATTTCTGGAAATAAGGTCTCTGTGGTCCGTTCAAACTTATCTGACTCAACTTCAACAGTAAGCATACAGTTAATTCACTTAATTAACTGTATGCTTTATCCACTGTATATTTTGCTATATCCTAAGCTGTTATGTTTGGTTAAGATTTGCCCTCCTACGATATCCAATAACTGTTGATTAACTAACTCATGCAAAATACGTCTGGCGTGTTATATCGGTAGCCGCCCAAAGAAATTCAACCTAAACCTTTGCCAAGCAACTCCTTTCGCCTGGGGTTGCTCTCATTCTCCAGTTTGCTTTTTAACCATTCCATGTACTGCTGCTCAAATCGCGTCATCAAATGCTCCTGCTTAAATATCGAGCGTTATTTTACCCCACAAAAAAACCGCTAAAATACAATGCCCTTCTGAAATCAATTCAGATGGATATTGCATTTAAGCGGCGTGTGCTTCAAAACCTATGTTTCTTATTATATCGCGAACTAAAAAGTGAATTCAATTCATTATTCAAAGTGTAACTCATTGAGGTGTGAGAAAGAAATATGCAAGAAATTAGAAAGCAGCTAGATAAAATTAAAGTTGGAAGCTATTACTATCAAATTAAGCGCTATGATTTGGAAACAACGAACTGGCGATCAAAGACAAAGTTTGCTTGTATACGGCATAGGCTGATTGTACATCTCCCAGGTGTCCACCCATGTAAAGATGAATGACGCCATGGAGCGAGGCCCAGCATACACGGACAACGGATTCGGTGTCATACTGGCTGGGAATGAGTCCTTGCTTCTGCGCATTGCTAATCACGGTTAATAATTGACTCATGGCCGTTACGGTACCTCGCATGCTTTCCTCGTCCGGTTTGAAATCTGCGAAAGCGCCTCCGAACATCAGCTTATAATAGCTGGAGTAACGCTGCCCGAATTGCCAATAGGTTTCGCCTAAATTCAGCAAATACTGTGCCGGATCAGCAGCTTGCGGCGTCCTCTCGAATTCGTTAGCGAGGAGCTTGCAACCGTCCAGATACAACAGCTGGGCCAAGCCCTCTTTATTGACAAACAAGCTGTAAATGATTTTTGTCGAGCAATTCATTTTTTGGGATACTTTGCGCACCGTAACGGCTTCCGGGCCCTCTTCCTGCAAGAGTGTTGCTGCAGCATCAACAACGAGCTTGCGGAGATTTTCAGTATTTTGCAAGCGAGCTTCTTGGTAGGTTTTCAACTTTCGTGTGTTCGTATAGGAGGAGGCATCTTGGTCGCTCATAATCATCCACCTTCGGTTATCGTGTTTTCTTCAGGAAACAAAGTTTCCGACTCTCTTAGCAGGAATTGTATACAGTTGTCCTTCACTTGTCAATAAAACGATGGAGGCTCAAAGATCATATTGACTTTCTAAAATGGAGTGGATACAATGAGACCAATAGGAAACACCGTTACCGTAATGCGCGGTAATTCTTAACTTTCATGAGAATAGAAAATTACTTCTGAGCAATGGTAACGGTGTTTCTATAATATAACATAGTATCTAAAAGGAGAGTAGCACTATGAAAAATAAGGGGAAATGGGCGCTCGTCACGGGAGCTTCTTCCGGTATTGGAGAGCAATTCGCGAGACAACTGGCCAAACAAGGCAGCCATCTGGTACTCGTCGCCCGATCGGAGAGCAAGCTTGAGAGCCTGGCATCAGAGCTCAGAAAGATGCATGGCATCAAAGCTGAGGTTATCTCTATGGATCTTTCGAAAGAGGGTGCGCCCAGCGAGTTATATCAGAAATGTCGACTTTTGAAAGTGGATATCGAACTGCTGGTCAACAATGCAGGCTTCGCTACACATGGTTTGTTTGAAGAAGTGTCAGGTGAGCGTCAACATGAAGAGGTTATGCTCAATGTCGCCGCTGTTGTAGATATGACCCACTTGTTCTTGCCGGATATGTTGCGCAGAAGCTCAGGTGCAGTTATCAATGTTGCCTCAACTGCCGGATTTCAACCACTTCCCTATATGGCCGTATATGGGGCAACGAAAGCTTTCATCCTGTCGTTTACTCAAGCGTTATGGTTTGAAAACCGCACCCGCGGCATAAAATTCTTTGCACTTTGTCCCGGTTCGACGGACACCAGTTTCTTTAATGTCGTAGGAGCTGAAGAAGCTTCCGTCGGAAAGAAAGACACGCCAGAAAGAGTCGTGGAGGTTGCACTTCGCGCGCTGAAGGAAGGGAAAGTGTATGTCGTTCCGGGTGTACAGAATTATCTAGGGGCGCAGTTATCGCGTTTCATTACACGAAAGCAAGGTCTTCGGCTTGTTGGAAGCATGCTTCGTCCGCGCGAAGGATACAGCAGCAATAATAAGAATCCGGGTAATCAATCTGATCTTGCAGGGAGGACAATTCAATGAAAACTATACAACTGAAAAACGGCTTCGGCTTTGAGGAATTAACCATGGCGGAACTCGATATACCAACGCCAGGCCCTAAGGAAGTGCTGATCCGCATGAGGGCAGCTTCTCTCAATTACCGGGATCTAGTGGTCCTCAGCGGATTAATGCCGATCGAAGTCAAATTCCCCTTCATTCCATTATCAGACGGAGCGGGAGAAATTGTAGCTGTTGGCCAAGGAGTAACAAGGTTTCAGGTCGGACACCGAGTAGCGGGTAATTTTCAACAGCGCTTCATTGGCGGCAACCCAAGACCAGGGGTGTTAGAAGAAAGTCTGGGAGGTCCGTTGAACGGAGTAGCTGCCGAGTATGTCGTTCTACATGAAGACGGAGTCGTCCCTATTCCCGATCACCTCACTTATGAGGAGGCCTCCACCCTGCCGATTGCGGCATTAACCGCATGGAGCATGCTAATCGAATACGGTGGTTTGCAAGCGGGTGATACCGTACTGCTGCAAGGAACAGGCGGTGTCTCCATCTTCGGGCTTCAATTCTCACTTATGGCCGGAGCACGAGTCATCATCACTTCGAGCAGCAACGACAAGCTGGAACGAGCAAAAGCTCTTGGTGCATGGCAAACGATCAACTATTCGGAAAATCCCGATTGGGATAAGGCAGCGTTAGAGTTGACTGGCGGCGTCGACCATGTTCTGGATGTTGGAGGAGCGGCAACGATAGGGAAATCCATAAATGCACTTCGCACTGGAGGGACCGTGAGTATGGTCGGGTTCTTATCGGGCTTGACCATTCCGGAATACGATGTCTCCAGCATCTTGCAGAAAGCCGCAACGGTTCGCGGCAGTCAAGTCGGCAACCGGGATCACTTTGAAAAGATGAATCGAGCGATTGCCCATCATCGTTTACATCCCGTCATCGACCGTGTATTCCCTCTAGATCGAATTGGAGAAGCATTCGCGCTCTTGGCTGAAGGAAAGCAATATTTTGGTAAAATCGTAGTCCAAATCTAAAATCTCTCAAAAATGACATAGGAGGCGCTCTAATGCCCAATAAAGCAGTTAGCTCCGTTAAATCTACTGAAGGCGTGAATCGTCCTAAACGCTCACTGCGTGCTAGGATATGCAGATGGGGTCTATCACTGCTCGCGGTGCTCGTTCTAGGATTACTCGTTTTCTTGCTTTTGCCTTCACCAATCAAACCGGCAAAATGGTCCGCACCGACGGCTCCCTCTTTTGAGGAAGCGGGTCCGTGGAAACAGAACAACAAACTCAGCTCGGCTCAGCTTGTTACTGATGCCCCTCAATTCCCGGAATTCATTACATTCGATAAAGAAGGCCAGCTATATACAGGAGATTCAGACGGGAAAATTTACAAGGTTCCTTTCGATGCAGAGGGCAATCCGCAAAAAGCCCAACTGTTTGCAGACACCAAAGGAACGCCTAATGGGCTTATATTTGATGCCAAAGGCGATTTGATCGTTACGGATGTCAAGAGGGGACTGCTGTCTATAAACCCATCCGGGAGCATAGAGGTATTGGCCGATCAAGTGGACGGCAAGCCGATCTATTTAGCTAATGAGCTTGATATTGCCAAGGACGGCTCCATTTATTTCTCCGATACTTCGAATTATGGTAGCGTGACCTTCAAAGAAATTGCCGAGAACAAGCCGCATGGACGTTTGCTGAAGTACGATCCAATGACCAAGAAGACGACCGTCCTGTTAGAAGGCCTCTATTTTGCAAACGGGGTTGCCTTGTCCGCGGATGAAGATTTTGTGCTTGTGGCGGAATCGTATCATTATCAGTTGACCAGATACTGGCTCAAAGGACCGAAGAAGGGTACATCTGATATTTTCGCAGACAATCTCGCAGGCTTTCCAGACAACATTACGCGTGATGACCAAGGTCATTTCTGGGTCGGTATCTTTACGACTCGCCTTTCTTTTGTAGATCAGATGCATAGCAACCCTTGGTTGGCCAGTACCATGGCCAAAGTGCCGCAGTCGCTGCTTAGCGGCGCAAGCGCACCGGCGAAGCATGGGCTTGCTGCGGAGTTCAGTCCGCAGGGAGAACTTATCGGAAGCTGGCATGATCCGGAAGGCAAACTGTATGGCGTAACTACGGCTGCAAGCCATAACGGATATTTATATATAGGAACGGCACCTGGAGGCAGCAAGGGCGTTCATCGCGTGCTTTTAACAAAATAAGGTTGGAATCTGGGAGGGTGCGAAATGAATCTGGATGATTTGGAGCTATCTTGGAATGAGAAGGAGAGTCTGACCGGAAAAGTGGCCATGGTGACAGGCGCTAGCAGCGGAATCGGGGCATCAATCGCCAGGAAACTGGTAAAGCGCGGCGCCCATGTGACTGTAGTGGCACGTCGACGGGATCGATTGGATGAGCTGGTTCAGGAATTGCATAAAGAGGGATTGTACGAGGTTATGGCGGTACCTGCTGATATTCAAAAGGCTGAAGAAGTACAGCATGTGGTTAATGAAACAATTAACCGCTGGGGCCGTCTTGATATTATAGTCGCCAATGCCGGATTCGGGTATCGAAGTCCTTTGGTAGAAGTGGATCTGGAAAGATGGGAGGAGCTGTACAGGACGAATGTACACGGTCTAATGTTGACGCTGCACTACGGGCTTCCGCCAATGCTGGGTCAGGGCAAGGGAGATGTCATCATCATCTCCTCCATTGCCGGCAAGGAAGTGATTGCCGGAGGAGGTCCATACAGCGCTACCAAATACGGCGTAAACGCCATAGCGTCTGCATTACGTTTGGAGACAATCGATCAGGGGATTCGCGTTACGACGATTCAGCCCGGGGCGGTGGCAACGGAATTTTCTCAGGTGGCCGGGTATTCCGAGGATGAAATTCGCGCGTTTGCTTCGAAAGTCCTGCCGTTACATCCCGATGATGTTGCAGAGGCTGCACTTTATGCATTGGAGCAGCCTGAGCATGTCAGCATTCCGGAACTAACCATCATGCCTTCAAGGCAAGCCCAGCGGTTCAAATAAAACGACGTCCAAATAGTAATAAAAGATCCTTCCCAGATTTGGGAACGGATCTTTTGTTTTTCCTAGGGCAAGAGCGAACCCCTTTAGCTGTTGCCCTCCTAACAATATTCAATAACTGCTGATTAACTAACTCATGGAGAATACGTCCCATCCCCCGTTTGATAAGCTGCATATGAAAGTCGCTATTGATACCGGGCGGACGAATTGGACAATTAGAACAAGCAAAGACTTAGGACAGTGAAACCAACCACCCCGCCAGAGCGCATCGCTGGCAGCGATGAGGTCAGGGGTTCGATCCCCCTAGGCTCCATAAAGAAAAAAGCCTTTAAACACAAGGATTTCCGAGTGTTTGAAGGCTTTTTTGCATGTTGAAATAATGCCCACATTTGTACGTGATCACACATTTGGTCGAACTAAGCATTTTTTATGGGAATTTGACTAAACTTCGAGTATTTTGGAGTGATTTATTGAGCATGCAAAATCCCGATTGCTGACAAAGCAGTTTTGTCTTGAGACTGATTGCTGAGGGACGATTACTTGGATTAAGCGAAGAGCATCTCACCATATTGCTTAGCGGTCTCTTTATGAACAGATGGTAAAACGTGGGAGTAGGTGTCTAGAGTCACTCGAATATCAGAGTGCCCAAGAATTTCCTTTACCACTTTGGGGTTTATATTTCTGGCAAGCATAAGTGTTGCTTTACAGTATGTCTAAGGTCATGAAAACGGATTTTAGGTACAACGGCTTTTTCCATCAGTTTATAAAAAGTGCGGAGCAAATTGCGAGGATTAATCGGGGTTCCATACTGGGTGCAAATTACTAAATCGTTGTCTTGATAATGAGAGCCAGCGAAAAGCTTCTGCTTTTTGACTTTCTTACGTTGCTCCTTCAAACTATCCAATGTTTTCTCTATTAACGAAATCGTTCGGGTACTGGATTTCGTTTTTGTATCTTGGTATATATGCTTACCATCGTGGCTTAACGTCTGACGAATATGCAAAACGCAATTTTCAAAGTCGATATCGCGCCAGCGAACGGCCAATATTTCCGATTGCCGCGCACCCGTTGTTAAGGCCAACAGAAAGGCAATATGTAGATCACTTTTGTCGCAAAGTTTAAGGAAACGGACAGTCTCTTCCAGATTCCAAACTGACATTTCCTTACGTGGCACTTTTGGAGCCTCCGCATCTGCCGCAGGATTGTAAGAGAGATACCTTCTCTTTACCGCTGTTTTGAACGAGCTTTTGACGATCTTGTGTATGTCCTGAATGGTTCGCTCGGCTAGACCGCTTTCTTTAGAAAGATGCGAGTAGAACTTTTCAATCATTTGGGTTGTGATTTTTCCCATTTCATGGTTATGAAAATATGGGGTAATATGCTTTTTAATATTAAGAGTATATAACTCTATTCTTTTTTAACAGAAAATATTTATGGAAGATTTTATTTTTTGTAAGCCCATTTGTTTGCCTTATACTAACTTCTATAGGTGTTTTAAAAAACTCTTGGCTTTTAACAAAACCTGGAGAATTTTGGGGTTGGGCAGTTTTTATAATCTCGATGATTGAGACTACATTGATATTAGTTTTTTATATTTATTATGATTGTGTGAGAGGGATAAGATATCTTCAATCCGATAATCCTTGGTCAAAGTTAGATGAAAAATACTATATTTCCTTTCAGTTATTAATGCTTTGTATTTTTTTGACTCTACCTAACGCAATGTTTTCGATGCCTATAGTTTATGGTCTATTATCGTTCAGGTCAATTCAAGTCTGCAAGTGTACGATTTTCTGTTCTATGCCTTTTCGATTAACTATTCTCTTCCTTTAACAGGTTTATTTCTAGAGTTTCAGCATAATGTTAATAGTTTGGGGATTTTGAGAATCTTGCAAATATTTCATATATTCACTTCTAAATTAATTGATATTGTAATGATAGGTTTTATTATAGCGAAATTAAACAATTTGATTTTAAGGGAAAATCACACTTCAAGTCAAAGCCATACACGTAGACGTAGAATGACTTGAAATATCATAATCCTTCAAAAATAGTATAGTAGTGAAAATGATGTATCAAAATGGTAATTGGAGAAGATACAGCCGAAGTGATGAGACTGATATATGACTGACTTGGGTGGAGCAGGAGGGTTACGGTCAACGGTGTTGATGTGTATTTCGACAATGTTGGAGGCGATGTAACTGATGCGTGATGAGTTTGCTAAACGACTTTGTAAGAATTCCGCTCTGCGGTGCAATCTCGTTTTATTACATGATTAAGCTTCGTTCTTAGCGACTATTCCGACCGTCTAGATGAAGGAGCTCAGCAACACGACAGATGGCTGTCGGAAGATAAACTGAAATACGAGGAGACGATAATAGAAGGATTTGATCGAACTCGGGAGCTGGGAGCATCAAGAATAACGGTAGCGGCATGAGTAAGGAGAAGCTGGATGAGCTTTGGCACAAGATAGGGGATCAGAGGGAACAAGGGACTGGGCAGTCCAACAGCTTTTCTGGCATTGGCGTTATTAATGTGTTCAACGGCTCAGGCTTATTTATGGTGTAAGTTTCACCTCCGATATTCAGAGAAACGAGGAATCTTAAGACAGACTCTAAAAGACTACTTTCATAGATCCATGGAGATGCATGGTCATCATTCAATTCTGTAGTTGCGGAGGCATAGACGCATCACATGATCTTTGGACGATTTGCGAGGGACGAAAAGCGAAATTCTGGGGATAACCGATACATTCGATTTTCTGGGGTTAAACATGTGTGTGGAATGGGACATAAAGGCGAGTTTGCGCTCATACGGATTCCTAACGTAAAGAGTTTTTTGAGGACCTGATATGTGAGGAATGGTGAAATTTAGTAGTTCTGGAGAATTTGATAATACGGTTGGAGACTGCAAAAAAACGAAGGGAAATACCCGCGCTTCAGCCGGATGTGAAGTGAGCCTAATTGCTTAGCTTAGATTTTTATATTTTATTTATGTCAACTATTCTAGGATGAATGATGTTATAATTCTTAACAAATTCTTTGCTCGTTCATAGGACATCAGAAATCGAACACGGAGGAATGGGTATGAGCAGGCTGCTTCATCGGTTATCCTTCAGACAACGGATATGGTACTCTTTCGTAACGCTGATGACTGTGGCTATTGCCGCGACCGGATGGATTTCGTATACCATCTCCTCGCGGGTCGTTGAACAGAATGCGCTACAGCTGCGCCAGGATACGATCAACAAGTCGGCCCAAGTACTTGACGAGAAGCTGAAGAAGATCGTCCTGTCGATCTTGTCGCTCAAGATGAGCGACGCTTATCAAGGCATCCTTCGAGATGTATCCTCGAATGATTCGAGCCGCTACTATGCCCGCCTCACAGCCCTCCAGCCAATTCTGGCGCAACTCAAGTTCAACGACACCTTCATTCAGTCCATCGTTCTAACGACGCCGATCGGCGATTTTTATCCCACCAATTATACGCGGCTTAGCCAATACTCTTTCTATGAATCCGATATGTACAAGCAGATCCAGGCGAGCAATCGCGCAATCTGGGTGGCAGGGCATGAAGACCGATTCTTCTACGGCAATGAGCAGGTGATCTCTTTAGTGCTGGACGGCTCCGGTTCCTCTCCGCTGTATGACGTGTACATTGTGGTCAATATCAAGGTGAAGGATTTGCAGAATTTGATCGTCAGCGAGATTAGCCGATCAACGGGATTCTCTTTGATCGATGAGAGGGGCAATTCAGTATTGGGCAGTGCTTCATCCGTATCGGGTTACATAGGGAGCACCTCGGAATTTCTTGCCCAGTTCGGTGCCGACAGGCAGGGCAACTTCATCAGCGAATTGAACGATGATGAGTATATGGTGAATTACGCCCGGCTGGAGATGGGGAAGAACTGGCTACTATACGATATACAGTCGAAGCGGGAGGTGCTGAAGCAGGTTGAAGCGATCAAGTGGACGACGCTTCTCCTCATCATAGGCTCCATGATTCTCGTATTTCTAACTTCAAATGTAATTACCAAGCTCCTGTTGCGTCCGCTCGGCCGACTGCAGAAGCTGATGGCGCGGGTGGAGAACAACGATCTGAATGCAAGGTTTCACAGTGAATACAGGGATGAGGTGTCGCAGGTGGGCATGCGTTTCAACTTCATGCTGGATGAGATTAAGAAACTGATCAAGGAGGTTAAGGATGGCGAGGAGGAGAAGCGCAGGACAGAGATCAAGGCCTTGTCGGCCCAGATGGAGCCGCATTTCCTGTACAACACGCTAAATACGATCTACTGCAAGTCAATTCTCGGAGATAACGATGATGTGAATGAGATGATTCTGGCGTTGTCCTCGATGTTCCAACTTGGACTCAGCCAGGGCCGGGATATTGTGCGAATAGAGGAAGAATTGTCCCATGTCCGTTACTATCTGATGCTGCAGCAACAATGCTACGAGGGCCGCTTTGACTTCCAGATTGCCGTGGAGGATGAGTCCATCCTGTCGTACTGCATCCCGAAGCTGATGCTGCAGCCACTAGTGGAGAATGCGATTCTGCACGGCTTTCGTGATATCGAGGAGGGAGGATTCATTCTGATCGAGTTAAGCCGTGCTGGTGACGGAGATATGCTGCGCATTGTGGTAGAGGATAATGGCATTGGCATGAATTCGGAGGGACAGCGGCCATTGCTGCCAGAGCCGTCGATGTCTCATAAGGGGTACGCACTTCGTAACATCAGGGACAGGCTTCGGCTGTATTACGGACAGGCTGCGTCTGTTCGATTCGCCGGCAAGCCGGGTCAGGGCTGCAGAGTGGAATTAATGATCTCAATGCGCAAGGAGGAGATGACAGATGGCTACACTGGATCGGACGATGCCCGCGTTGTATGAGCTATGTGTGATTGATGACATCCGAAGTACCGTGGAAGTAATCACCACCAAGATCCCGTGGGAGAACTACAGCATCACGGTCGCAGGCACTGCGAAGAACGGGGAAGAAGGCATCCGGCTCATCGAACAGACCCATCCGGATATTATCGTTACCGATATCCGGATGCCCAAAATGGACGGCCTGGAGATGACGCGCAGGATTCTGGAGATTCATCCGCATTGCAAGATTATCATTCTGAGCGCCTATACGGACTTTGAATATGCCAAGCAGGCCATTCGTCTTGGGGCTTTTGACTTCGTGAAGAAACCCTTCTCCATTCAGGATATTACCAAGGCTGTGCTCGACGCCAAGGAAGTGCTTGAGCGTGAGAATGAACGGAAGCTGCAGATTCAGCATATGGAACGAAAGGTGGATGAGAGCCTGCCGCTGCTCCGTCAGGAATATATGGGCAGATTGCTCAGGCATGAGACGAAGCCGGAGGATGCCAAGCGGTATTGGGAGGAAATGCAGGGGGGAGACAAGCCGGAACGGCTCGCTGTTTTCCTGATCGAGATTGACAGCTTCCAGTACCTGTCACAGCCAATCCACGATATTGAACTGGCCCGGTATACGCTGCAGCAGATTTTCAAGGATACCATCGGCCAGGCGAATCGAGGGCTTGTCTGCCGGGATGGTCCGAACTCCTACGCAGGTATCATTGGCTGCGGGGAGCTGAGTGAGACAAGGCGGCTTGCCGAGGAATGCTGCGCCAACATCGCGTCCGGCACCGAGTTCTCAGTTTCGGTCGGCATCGGAAAGGCTGTCAGCGAGCTTCATGAGCTTCCTCAGTCCTACAAGTCGGCAATGAAGGCGTTGGCCAGCCATATTCATGAGGAAGGGAATGCAGTCTTTGATGATCTGAATCCCCCGCAGGAGGAGGAGTTTTACCCGCGATACGCGGTAGAACTGGAGCGCGAGCTGCTTCTTGCATTACGATCGGGAAGCATAGAGCAGTCTTCGAATGCACTGGATCTCATCTTTAATGATATGCACCGTATTTACCCGCTGCCGGATCCCCTTTATCTCCGCAGCTTGTATTTCGAACTGGCGTTTGTCGTTCTGCGTGCCTTGTATGAATGGGTACCGGAAGCAGTCATGCTGCCTTTTCATCAGGCGATTCGAGGCCGGGACGGCCAGGGAGAGTTCACCATTAAGTATTTTCAACAGCTGATCAAGGACATGTGCAGCGCCGGCTGCGACTGGATTGAACGGGAGCGGATGAGCGATGCCGAGAGACTGATCTATCGGGCGACGGAGTATATCCGGGCCCATCTGCATCTGGACCTCACGGTCGAGCATTGCGCAAGGCAGATGAATCTGAGCGGGGGCTACTTCGCCAGCCAGTTCAAAAAGCACTCCGGAGTGACCTTCAACCAATTTGTGACGAATGAGCGGATTGAGCGGGCCAAGCTGCTGCTGATCGAGAATTACCAGGTACAGGAAATCGCCCAGTCGCTCGGCTATGAGCACAGGCGTTACTTTAGCGATGTATTCAAACGAGTGACGGGGCAGACCCCCTCCGAATTTAGGGATGCTTACATGGGACAGAGATAAAAGGGCGGATTTCTGCCCTTTATCTTTGTTTTGCCCCATGTTGAGCGTCCCTATATTTATTTACAATAATAGCAGACGCCTAGAAGTCACATAAGGGTGCAAGTATAAGGACATCAAAACAGGAGGTTATCTCACATGAAGAAGAGTATGGCAGTTTCCCTGGGGTTGGTATTGTCGGTGGGCCTCACCGCCTGTAGCAGCAACGCTTCGAATGGATCAAGTACAGATCAGTTATCCCAGAGCACGGGGGCTGGAGCCCAGGAGAAGACAAAGATTTCGTATTGGACAATTGATCGTCATGACTCGGATTATATCAAGCAAGTGATCGACGAATTCAACGCCACCAATACGGACAATATCGAAGTGGAGTATGTGGTGAAAGCGGATGATTACGCGCAAGCGCTCGATTTATCCTTTGCAGCCAATCAGGCTCCCGATGTATTCCGGGTCAAAGAAGGCACGATTCAGACGTATTACAAAAAAGGCTATATGGCTCCGATCGACGAGTATTTGACAGATGCACAAAAGCAGGAGTTCATGGTCATGCCCAACTTGAACCAATTTGACGGCAAGATGTACAGCCTGCCCAACTATGGCAGCACAATGCGGCTTATTTATAACAAGGATCTCTTTGACAAGGCGGGCATCCAGAACCCGCCGACATCGCTAGCGGAGATGGTGGAGGACGCCAAGCTGCTGACGGAAGCCGGGAAGGACATCGGCGCTTACGGTTTTGCACTGCCTTTCAAGAGTCCGAACAGTGCCTGGGACCGTTCGGCGAGAGTGATCGCGGAATTGAGCGGCTACGGTGGTTTTGGCTTCGACTTCAAGACAGCCCAATACGATTTCACCGGCTTTAAGGAAATCGCCAAGGCCTTCAAGCAGATGTATGATGACGGAAGCGCCCTTCCGGGGATGGAGGCGCTGGATATTGACCCGCTGCGTGCGCAATTTGCCGAAGGCAAGATCGGCATGTATATGTCCTACTCCTCCGAACCTGGCGTGTACAAGAGTCAATTCCCGGCCAAGATCAATTGGGCGGCAGCACCTGTACCGACAATTGACGGCACGGTGAAAGGGGCCTCGGGTTTCCTGGGCGGACAGTGGCTGGCGATCAGCGCCAATTCCGACAAGAAAGACGCTGCCTGGAAGTTTATCAATTATATGTACGGTGACCAAATTCTGCAGGATTATCATGAACAGGGTTATGGTATCTCGATGGTGTCCCAAATTATTGCCAAGGCGAAGCAGCCGGATATCAACGGTATTGAGGGCTTCTTGCCCAACAAGGATGACGGTGTATGGCCGATCAAGCCAACAGTGAATGTAGAGGGAGCCGGTTATCAGGAGACGTTCTTTAAGTACATGCTGCAGGGCGGCGATCTGGACAAGGAAGTTGAAGATTTGAATACACGTTACAATGCAGCGTTCGCCAAAGCGATTGAGACCGGGGATGTGGAGATTGAAGCTGATCCGGGCTTTGATCCGACGAAACTGGGCGGAGCATTCGCTCAATAATGATACGGGGCCGGTCAGGAAGCAACTGCCGGCTCCGATTCTTTCAAAGCTAGGTGCAAGGCTAAAAATAACTCGCGTTAGGAGGAAAAGCTTATGAGAAATCTGAAGCAGAAGCTTCCGGGTTTCTGGTTCTCGCTGCCCAGTCTGGTGCTTACGCTGATATTTAGCGTGTATCCAATTGGCTGGGCTATGCGATATATGTTTTACGATTATAAAGGTTACGGTACGGAGCGTTTCGTCGGACTCGACAACTTCGTCCGGCTGTTGTCGGACGAGGCGTATTGGAATTCAGTCGTCAATACGTTCGTCTATGCGGGCGGCAAACTGGCGATTACTCTGCCGCTCTCGCTGATCCTGGCGGTTATTTTGAACCGGGGGATTCGCGGTAAAGGCTTTCTGCGGGGGGTTTATTTTTTGCCCACCATCATAAGTGCTTCGGTTATGTCTGTCGTATTTTTTACTGTATTCAACTCGTATAATGGTGTGCTCAATCAATTACTCGTTCGTTACGGAATTGTGGAGCGAAATGTCGATTGGCTCGGCGTGGATAAAGCCATGCTGACCGTGATCCTGATTGCGGCCTGGGGCGCGATAGGCAACTATATGCTGCTGCTGATCGCCGGGCTGCAGAGCATCCCGGATGACATATATGAGAGCGCATCGCTGGATGGCGCGAACGCCTGGCAGAAGTTTATCTATGTGACGATTCCGATGCTGGGTCCGGTGCTTCAGATGGTCATTATGCTTGCCATCATCAACTCTTTGAAGGGCTATGAGAGCATTATGGTGCTGACAGAAGGCGGCCCGATCGGAAAGACCGAGGTTATGTTCATGTATGTCTATAAGCTCTTTTTCCCGATCTCCACGTCGAGCAACTCGATGGAGCAGCAGCTTGGTTACGGAAGCGCGGTTGGCTTCGTTACAGCTATTATCGTCGGTGTAGTAACGCTGTTCTACTTCAGGTTATCGAAACGCTTGAATCAAGTCCATTAATGTATTTAGCTGCTCGCTGCTACAACAGTGCGCGGCGAAACTGGAGGTATACAGATGACTACTAAAACCATAAAGCTACGACAAGCGAAGACGTCTGCCGTGACTTCCCGTTCCCTGGTCTCGATGCTGACCAAAGTCGCGTTATGGGGGTTCCTGGTGATCATGGCAGTATTGATTCTATTTCCAATCGTGATTGCTTTCCTCGGGTCGTTCAAATCGAATGCGGAATTAACTGCCGGTTCGACCTTTTTGCCGAAGGTGTGGCACCCATCAAACTATGCGGATGTCTGGAAGCTGGCGAACTTCTCCAGATATACCTGGAACAGTGTGTTCGTTTCGGTCTTTGCGACGGCGGGCACCCTCCTTATCGCTTCGATATCGGCCTATGCGGTGGACCGGATGGATTTCCTCGGCAAAAAGTTCTACGTGGGTCTCCAGGCTTCCACGATGTTCATTTCCATCGGCGCCGTGGTGCTGCGTCCGCAGTTCGAGCTCATGGTGGGCTTGAATTTACAAACATCGCTGTGGGCGGTAATCATTATCCTTGTCAGCGGGCACGCTTCAACCTACTTTATCCTTGTCAGCTTCATGCGGGGAATTCCGAGGGAACTGGATGAGGCGGCCATGATTGACGGCTGTTCCAGGCTGTGGATTTATTCGCGGATCGTCCTGCCATTGCTCGCTCCGGGCCTTGGGGTAGCCGGTTTGTTCGCCTTCCGGCATGCCTGGAACGAGTATATCCTGCCGCTCGTCTTCACGATGAGCCAACCGAATCTTCAGGTGCTCACTGTCGGTCTGGCCAGCCTGCGTTATGGAATATCCGCCGCCTCCCAGACCCATTACATGATGGGAGGGGCCGTTCTGTCCATGCTGCCCATGCTGGTTGCTTATGTGGTGGCGAACAAGTCGTTCATGCAGATGACGGCCGGCTCGATTAAGGGCTAAGGGACTAATGGAGAACACGATGAATCAAATTCGGTTGGATCAGCTCTCGCGGAACGCAGCGGATCCAGCCTACCGGGACGCGGTGGAACAGCTTGGAGCACGAGCAGAGGAGGCCAGTCTGATCCACTATCAGATAGGCGCTGGCGAACGAGGGCAATGGTCTCATTATTACTACTGCCCACTTGATGGAACGCAGCTTGGCTTTGATTGGTCTCTTCCGAACGCCCATAAGTGCCCTGCCTGCGGCACAGTATGGCAGGGTGAACCTTATGATGGCGCGTGGGTCACGCTGGCGAACACCAAGATCGGCAGGATGCTGCGGGATGTAGCGCTACACAGCCAGATTCATGGTGACGATGCCGCGTTCGGCCAGGTCAGGGAGGTTCTTCTGCGGTATGCCCGATACTATACGGGATACGAGATTCATGGGAACATCCCCTATAATGGCCCCGGCAAGCTGTTCTCGCAGACACTCGATGAGGCGCATTGGATCATTGATCTAAGCTACGCCTACGCGTTCATTCAAAACAAGCTGGAGCCTGAGGACCGTGAGGCCATCCGGCAGGGGCTGCTGCGGCCATGCGTCGAATTTCTCACTATGTACAGGGAGCGGCAAATTCACAATCATGCGGTTCTGATTACCTCGGCAATCGGCATTGTGGGATTTCTGCTGGGAGATGAGGCGCTTCTGCACAGCGTATTGCACAATCCTTTCGGCCTGTATGATCAGTTGGCTTACGGTGTGCTGGAGGACGGTCTGTGGTATGAGGGGAATTTTCACTATCATTATTACGCCTTCGACTCGCTGCTGAAATATGCCATTCTGGTCGAAGGCACTCAGTGGGAGCTGCGTACACACCCCGCAATAAAGCGTTTGTTCGATTTTCCGCTGGGGTATCTGCTTCCGGACGGCACACTGCCCAATATTAACGATGCCAGCTCTGGCAAAAGATTGGCTGATCTCGCTCCCTATTACGAGGTAGCCTATGCATGGTATGGATCTGAACGTTACGCTGAGCTGCTGCGGCTTGCCTATTGTTATGATGCGACAATTGGGCCGCAAAACCTTTCATTCGCCGCAGCCCGGCGCGATTCGTTCGAAGCGCTGGCGTTCGGCCAGCCGCTGATGGGGGCGACGCGCAGGGGCGATCTGGCACAGATGCTTGTATCCGACAGGTCGTCGGCGGCCAGCGGTTTGACGAAACTTGTAAACCGCAAAGGCTGGCATTTACTAGTCAAGCACAGCACATTCGGTGGTGAACATGACCATATGGACCGTCTCGGACTATCGTTCGGTGCCGGCCGGGTGCCGCTATTCGTCGATCCGGGGACGACAGCCTACGGGGTGCCTGCTCACTACGGCTGGTTCAAACATACTTACGCGCATAATACGGTGGCGCTGAACGGTCAGGATCAGCCTCCGGCTGACGGAGAATGGGTTCAATACCGCCGGGAATCCTGGGGGAGCCTCGTGGAGAGCCGGGTAAGTTGGATCGGCGAGCCTGTACATTACCAAATGAAGGGCTTCATCTCGCTTCCCGAAGAAATGTGCACGTGGGATGATGCGGCCTATCGCGGCACCTGCATCCGGCGGATCAATATCCTTACGGAAGAGACTCTGCTGGATATCGTGAAAGTCAGCGTTCCCGCAAGCCGGGACATTGACCTGCTGTACCATATCAGTGGGACTCTGGAGGCGTCTCGTGCACAGTGGCGAGCTTGGCCTGGCCGGCTCTGCGCATTGTCGCCCGAATGGACGCATGACGTGCAGCGCGGAGGCCGCTATTCGGAAACGTCGTATCGTTGGAAGGCTGGAGACGGAGTGCTGCTCCAGGCGAGCTGGTGCTCGGAGGCGGTGGAACCATTCCTGGCCCGGACGCTCGATATTCCAATGAGCGGCAGCCGCCGGACGCTCTGCCAGCGGGTGCAGAGCGGCGGTAGGCGGGAAATCGTATTTGTGAATGCTTTTAGCTATTATGCGGCTGACGAATCAGATCTATCTTTCAAGGACGAGGGCTTCGGGAGGATGGAGAGGTTGTCCTTGGAGGTGAACGACTGCAGCGCAGGAGAATTTCAGATTCGATTAGGTACGAAGGGGAAGGAACTGTTATGGCGGCTGCTGTGGTCCGACCAGGCGTCAGTTATTGAGCTTACGAATTAGGAGAATGGGACATAAGTTACTTGATCTCCGGCCTTCTGGGCGGAGTCATGAAAGGATGAATTCTACATGATCACTGAACCAAATCGGGAGCTGCCGGACAAACAGCGAATCAAGATCGCCATCGAAGACGCTGTCGCCAAAGTGAAAGCGAATTTGCAGCGGCATGGTGGAGATTTTCCCCATATCGGAATGGGAAGGAACAAGGAGTATGACTGGGGTTCGAGTGAGGACTGGATCGAAGGCTTCTACACCGGGCTTGTGTGGCTCTGTTATGAGTATGACGGCGATTCTTTCTTCAGGCAGCAAGCCGAGTTGCAGGTGAACGATTTTGCTGCACGTCTTGAGGCGAAGGTGATGCTGGATCATCATGACATTGGCTTCCTGTATGGCCCGTCCGCTTTTGCCGGCTGGGTGGTTACAGGGAATGAGGGTTTCAAGTTGCTGGCCCTGCGCGCGGCGGATCATCTGCTCGGCAGATGGCGGGAGGCGGCAGGCGTCATTCAGGCGTGGGGGCCAGAGGGTGATCCTGAGAATGGCGGACGGATCATCATCGATTGTCTGATGAACCTGCCCTTACTATATTGGGCGGGGGCCGTGACAGGGGATGACAAGTATGGGGCGATTGCAAAGGCGCATGCGGAAAAGGCCCGCCGTTTTCTCATCAGAGGGGATGATTCGTCGTACCATACGTTCTATTTCGACCCCCAGGACGGAGGGGCTATTCGTGGGGGAACCCACCAGGGTTTCCGGGACGGATCGACGTGGACGCGGGGCCAGGCATGGGGTATTTACGGCTTCGCTCTTTCCTACCGCTACACCGGCCAACAAGATTTTCTCGAAACGTCGAAGCGAATGGCCCGCTATTTTATCGAACGTATCCCCGAAGACGGAGTGGTCTATTGGGATTTCGATGTCCCCGTAGACCAGGATACCATCCGTGACAGTTCCGCCTCAGCCATCGCGGCATGCGGCATGCTGGAGCTGCTGTCCCATCTCGAGCCGGATGACGAGCTGCGGCAGCAGCTGCAAGCCGCTCTATCGCGGACCATGGAAGCTCTGACAGGAGCGTTCTCGACTATAGGACAGCCGGAGGCGGAAGGACTGATCGACCATGGCTCCTATTATGTGAGAGGCGAACTGGGGCTCGACGGATACATGGTCTGGGGCGACTATTATTATCTGGAAGCGCTGATGCGGATCTGGAATGGTGTGCCGGGCTACTGGTATGAACGTCCACATGTGGACAAGGCTCCGGTTCTGTAACCTGAGAGCGAGCTATGCCAGGGCCGTAGCCTTGGCAGACTAAACGTATTACGGTGATTGAGAATTCGAAAACTGGGAGGCTGATGTAAGGTGAGAAAAACGATTTCATATGTGAGCTTGTTTGTTCTTATTTTTTCGTTGTTCGGTACAATGGGAAGCGCTGTGCCCCGAGTGATGGCCGCTGATGAATTCGATACGCTCAGAGAAAAGTGGAAGACTGTTCTCACGGGCGGTTCGTCTGCAGACATCGAGGACCCCGACATTGCCAATCAGATTGCACTCACCGTTAGCGTGGTACAAAATGACGAAGGAACCGGCTTCTGGGATACGCTTCAAACGGGCTCGAACCAGACGAGCTGCGGCTGTCTATGGACGGATCTGACCAGCACAACGGTCTCCGCGGAAATCGTCTATCAATATAACCGGATCCGGTCGATGGCGCTGGCCTATGCGACAGTCGGCAGCAGTGATCCGAACTCACCGGCCTACAATCCGCTCTATGGGAACACCGCGCTGCGCGACGATATCGTCGGAGCCTTGGACTGGATGTACGCGAACCGTTACAACCCCGATAAAACCATCTACAATAACTGGTATCACTGGGAGCTATCCGGTCCAAGGGGGCTGCTGGATGCTGTCGTGCTGATGTATGACGACTTAACCGCAACTCAAATTACCAACTATATGAATGCAATCAACAAGTTCACCCCCGATCCGAACCGGGCTCCCCAGAACAGCGCTACCGCTACCGGGGCAAATCGTGTGGAGAAAAGCTGGGTGGTTACGCTTCGCGGCATCCTGATTAAAGACAGCGCGGCGGTCGCGCTTGGCAGAGACGGTCTCAGCGACGCTACAACGCTCTCAACCTCCACAAGTGGAGTGAATAACGTATTTTCCTATGTGAGTACAGGAGACGGTATGCATACAGACGGCTCGTTCATTCAGCATACCAAGCATCCTTACTTCGGCAATTATGGGACAACATACTTACAGTACATTGTCAATCTCGTCTACCTGCTGAATGGCTCCACTTGGGAAATAACAGACCCGGAAAGCAACAATCTGTATGATTGGGTATATGACACCTATGAACCGGCGATCTACAACGGCTCGCTGATGTCGATGCTTCGCGGGCGCACCATCGCTTACTCCACCGCGGATGATCACTACTATGGCTTTGCTGCAACGCAATCGATCCTTCTATTAAGCACCTTTGCGCCCGCATCCAATGCTAACGATTATCGAAGTATGGTTAAGGAATGGGTTACGAAGGATACGTACCGGAGCTTTATCGGCGGAGGCAATTCGATTTTCTACATCAACCTGGCCAAAGAGCTGATAAGTGATACATCTACTGCAGCCAGGGGAGAACTCATCGGGAATATTGCCTTCCCTGAGTCTGACCGGTTCGTACAGCTTCGTCCGGGCTTTGGCTTTGGACTGGCGATGTCCTCCAGCCGGATCGCCCGGTACGAGTCGATCAACGGGGATAATCTGCATGGCTGGCATATGGGCGACGGCATGACCTATCTCTACAATCAGGATCTCAGTCAGTACGACGATAACTACTGGCCTACGGTCAATCCGTACCGGCTGGCAGGCACGACCGTGGATACAGGAACGCTCTCCAATGCGGTCGGACAGAGCGCTACGACATCAATGAATTGGGTGGGCGGAGCGAGCGATGGAACGTATGGCACTGCGGGCATGCAGCTCGATCCATACGGTGGAACGCTGACCGGCAAGAAGTCCTGGTTCATGTTCGACGATGAGATTGTCGCCTTGGGAGCAGGAATCACGAGCACTTCGGGCCGTACGATTGAGACGATTGTCGATAACCGCAAGCTGAACGGGACAGGAAGCAATGCCTTCGAGGTCAATGGAACGGCGCAGTCCACCTCGCTTACACAAGGAACCCAGAGTTATACCGGGGTGAACTGGATGCACCTTGCAGGCAATACAGCCAGCGGATCGGACGTAGGGTATTATTTCCCCGAAGCGCCGACATTGCAGACCCTCCGTGAGAGCCGCACCGGCAAGTGGACGGATATCCACTCCAGCTCGCTGGTGACCGATACGAAGACTAACCGGTTCCAGACAATATGGTTCGATCACGGGACCGCATCCGGCGCAGCGGGCTATCAGTATGCGCTGCTTCCCAACTTCAGCGCAGCCCAGACGGCGGATTACGCAGCTAATCCGGGGTATACCGTGCTGGAGAATTCGACAGAGGCACAAGCAGTGAAAGAGAACCATCTGAATCTGACAGCGGTGAACTTCTGGAATTCGGCGAGCAAAACCGTCGGCGGCATTACCAGCAACAGCAAAGCCTCCGTTCTACTGAAGCTGTCTGAAACAGAAACGGAGGTGACGGTGTCCGATCCTACGCAGGCCAATACCGGCAGCATCCAGCTGGAGATCAACAGCAGTGCTTCGGGTGTACTCTCGGCCGATCCAGGAATTACCGTCACTCAATTGAGCCCAACGATTAAGCTCTCGGTTAACGTGAATGGCAAGAAGGGCAGTTCCCTGCGTGTGAAGTTTGACCTGACGCCCGCGGCGCCAGTGATTAGCACCCTGTCTGGCGGGAAGGGGCAGGCGACCCTGAGCTGGACACCTGTCAGCGGAGCGAGCGGATATCGCATTAAATACGGCACCGCTCCGGGAGTCTACTCCTCTACGCTGGATGTTGGAACAGCCACAACAGGCACCGTAACGGGTCTGTTGAACAGCACGAACTATTATTATGTCGTTGCCGCATATAATGCAGCGGGAGAGGGCGAGCCGTCGGCAGCTGTACATCTGTTAAGTGCTTTACCCGCTGCGGATGCGTACGTACGGGACGGCACGTATGCCTCTACCAATTACGGTACAGCGAATTCCCTGGTAATCAAGAACAGCTCCAGCGGATATACGCGCACATCGTATTTACGCTTCGATTTGTCCACTTTCAGCTCTCCAGTCTCGGAGGCCAAGATCAGGCTGGTGCCGACTTACGTTGGGGCGGCAAGCAACGTAAATGCTATAGCTGTAGCCACTGGAGATTGGACGGAGACGGGCATTGTCTGGAACAATAAGCCTGCTGCAGGCACCGTAATTGACGAATGGACCGGAATGGCTGTGGGGGTTCCAGTGGAAATTGACGTGACTGCGCAAGTAAATGCCGCTATCACGTCTGGCGGCTCGTTGTCGATCACGGTATACGCTCCTTCCAATACAGGAAGCAACGGGGACGTAATTTATGGCTCCAAGGAACAGACATTGGCTTCTGCCAGCCCTGTATTGGATATCAATCAATAAGTAGGGATACCGCAAGAGGCAAAGAACCGACCAAGCCTTAGATGAAGCCATTAAACGGAACGTGTGAATGGGAGGAGGTGTATACATGGCTAAGGATTATACCGTTTGGGAACAAGCCGAGCCTGGAGTGAAGCGTCGAATTTTCAAGCCGGGCCAATCGCTGATGATGATGGAAGTGCATTTTGAAAAAGGCTCGAAAGGTTACGAGCATTCCCATCCCCACGAGCAAATGACGTACTGTTTGAGAGGAAGCTTCGAGTTTCGGATTAACGGGGAAAACTATTTGCTTCGCCAAGGCGAAACTCTCGTCATACCGGGTGGAGCGGTCCACGGTACGATCGCCCTGGAAGTAGGGGCGTTGCTTGATACCTTTACGCCGCTTCGGGAGGATCTTTTGAGCACACGCTAATCCATGAGGCCCGGCTCTATAAAATCCCCGGAAGTATAGCACACCCCTTGAGAATAACATTGGGATAAGCCTTCGGGGTTTAACCGATGAAGTTACAAGGGGTGTTTTTTTAAAATATAAGGATTCATATGCTTTGCGCCATAAACCATCCTTCTGGGTTGCTCAGTTTGTCCAGCGGAGCACAGCAGTCTGTGGGTCTGTGTGTTTGGACACTGGGGCTGATGCCCAATCCTGCTTAGTTAGCCTTACCAGTAACAGTCGATTGGTTTGTATTAATTGATGCAAGCTATCCGGCTTGGCAAAATTGTTATGGCTGATCTTGATGGGCAGCAAACCCGGACAAATTGAAGCTTTTTCAAAGTAAACCGGTTCCGCATGAACATCCTCCTAGGCTCCATAACTAAAAAATCCGCTAGAACAAGGTTTCTAAGAGTCTGGCGGATTTTTGTATGTTCATATGATGATAGTATTGACTTCCACTTATTATGGCGCCATTTATCGCCCTTGTTGCATCCTTTTATTGTTCCAGGTAACCGGCTTGCTTGGTGGAGCTTATTTCGATGATTGGCACACATCTCTACAGGATTATTTACTCCAATACAACGCTTTGATGAAAGGCGGTCAATTTATTAACATGAGTATTATTGAATCGGTGTTAACAATTCATCTTCTGGTGTATGAGCAGTAACTAATACTTCGGTTCTATTATCTTCAACCTTTAATCCAAAAAGCATATCGCCATACTGTTGTGCCGTTTCCCAGTATATCTTTAACAATCTTAGGATTTATATTACTGCTAAGCATCAAAGTAGCAACTGTATGCCGTAAATCATGAAACCTATTTTGGGTACTTCGGCTTTCTTCATAAGGTCGTAAAATGATCGGAGTAAATTACGGGGATTGACTGGAGTGCCAATTTTGGTGCAGACAACTAAATCGTGATCTTGATATATGAACTTCCTGGGTATCCATAGAGACGATTTTAGGAAGTTGTAACTCTGGTAATCCGAGCAGTTCGTTGAAACCATTTATTTCAGTTTTGAGCCATTTAACCCTCTCCCTTGCCAGTCAGCGGTCATCTTTACTCCCACTTTGAATGGCACATCAGTTTTATACCCATTGTCCGTATATAAATTCTATTGCCAAATTTGCGGAGAATATACGCGAACAAGGGAAGGGCGATTTTTCGTTGGGGAAAATATTCATGCATCCCCCGTTTGATAAGCTGAATATGAAAGTAGTTATGGATAACCGGGCGGACGAATCGAAATGAATCATTTGCAAAAGCTCTGCACCACTCGAAATAATGACTTAGATCATAATAAAACAAAAGTAACCAGGAGCATCACAGACCTGAACGGTGCTGATGTTAATCGCTCAAATTATCTAGTTTTGGAAGTTCTTATTCTTCTCCAACCGTGCCTAAAGATAGGGATTTTGAGTAAAAAGTTGCATCTGAGCCCTCAAGCTTGGCGAAACATTATGTTTTTCTGCAAATAAGGGCTCCATTAAGGCAGCTATATAATCCAATTGTTTATTTTAAAAACTACCCGAAAGAAATGTACACCAAATAAAAAAAGTTCACGATAAAGCCTCGTGGACTTTTTTTATTTGGTGGATTACCTATGGGTGCTGCAGATGACAAAACGAGAAAAAACGAACGTTTATACATTCCGGATTGAGTTTATACACTATTTTATTTATAAATGTTAATTAACCTCACAAATAAATATTGAATTATTCGTCTATATGGGGTAAGTTAGTGAAAAGGAATAATCATGTTAGTTTATATGACATTAATTTTAGGACTTATTTATATACTAGAGTGTCTAATTTGCAAAATGTTAACTATTTAGAAGTGTGAATGTGATGAAGAAGAAGCTGGTTTTGATAGGTAACGGTATGGCGGGTGTGAATTGTATCGAGCAGATTTTGAAACTGGACCAGAACCGGTATGACATTACCATCTTCGGAAGTGAACCTCATCCGAACTATAATCGAATCTTGTTGTCGTCTGTTCTGGCAGGCGATGCGGATATGAATGATTTTGTTATCAATAGTTAGGATTGGTACAAAGAAAACAACATTGTCCTCCACGCAGGGCATACGGTAAAAGCTATAGACACCGCACGCAAAGTCGTCAGTAGCGAGAGCGGCATTCATGCATCTTACGATGAATTAATTATAGCAACTGGCTCGTTGCCCTTCATGCTTCCCCTCCCAGGTGCGAATAAGGAAGGCGTCATCGCATTCCGGGACATTAAAGATTGCGAAACGATGATGGAAACTGCCAAAATACACAAAAAAGCGGTTGTTATCGGCGGCGGATTGCTGGGGTTAGAGGCAGCACGGGGACTCCTGAATTTGAATATGGAAGTGTCCGTCGTTCATATCAACAAGCATCTGATGGACAGACAGCTGGACGATACGGCAGCAATCATGCTGCAAAGGGAGCTTCAGCAGCAGGGAATGAAATTTCTATTCGGTAAAAATACAGAAAAGGTAATAGGAAAAGCGCGGGTAACAGGTGTTCGATTTACGGACGGTTCCGAAGAGTCCGCCGATCTGGTTGTCATGGCAGTCGGCATTAAGCCTAATGTGGCAGTGGCTAAGAAAAGCGGAATTGAAATTAATCGAGGCATTATGATTAACGATTTTATGGAAACCAACATTCCAGGGGTTTACTCGGTTGGCGAATGCGCGGAGCACCGCGGAATTGCTTACGGGATTGTCGCACCTCTATACGAACAAGGCGCCGTTCTTGCCAAGAGATTAGTGGGATCGGAAACGGATGGCTATCACGGATTCGTCGTTTCTACGAAACTAAAGGTTTCGGGTGTAGATGTTTTCTCGGCGGGACAGTTCAGCGATGAGATCGATACCCGGGCCGTTCGTGTATAAGATGAATTCGGCGGCGTATATAAGAAAGTCGTCATTCGGCAAGGGAAGGTTTTTGGCGCCGTCTTGTTCGGTGATATAAGTGATGGCTCTCGGTTGTTCTCCATGATCCGAAACGGTGATGATGTTACTAGAAAAGAGATTGAAGTGCTGCTCGGCTCAGGCGGATCGGTCGCTTCCGGCGCTGATAGGGTTGCCGCGATGAGTGACGATGAGATTATTTGCGGATGCAACGGTGTTTCCAAAAGGACCATTGTGGATGCGATCAATGAAAAAGGGTGCACGAGCGTCAATGATATAAAAGCATGCACGAAAGCTTCCGCTTCCTGCGGCGGCTGTAAACCGCTTGTTGCGGATGTGCTAACCTATGTGCTTGGCGCGGATGGTGTGAAGACTGTCAAGGAAGGTATTTGCGGTTGTACGACGCTGAGCCGTGATGAAGTGGTTGATGGTATCGGATATTGAGAGTAAGCGTTCAAGGGTAATCTTCATCGAAGATGTGGAAATTGCATTGTTCAAGCTTTCGAACGGTGAAATAAAAGCGATTGAAAATAAATGTCCGCATAAAGGCGGCAAGCTTTCTGAAGGAATCGTATGCGATCATCACGTTTTTTGTCCGCTGCATGATTGGAAAATCGATTTGAAGGACGGACAGGTACAAGATCCGGACGAAGGCTGTGTGGTTTCCTTACGAGTTGAAGCAAACCCTGAAAGCGGAGATTTAATTCTATATATGGAAGATGAAGCTTATAAAGCATCCTAAGAGGGAAATTGGGGAGAAACGGACAAATGCTAATGAATCAAACAAAAGCACTTTTATATTCAACTGTCGCGATGACTGTATCATTCATGATCTGGTCCGTGTTTCCGCCCATTGCGGGACAGATCCAGGAGCTTTTTAACCTTAGTACACTTGAGAAGAGCATTCTGATTGCAACTCCTGTTCTGCTCGGATCGATTATGCGGATCCCAATGGGCATTCTAACCGACCGTTATGGCGGCAGGAAAGTGTTCACTTTGACCATGCTGTTCTTGATTCTGCCGATGGTTGCAGCAGGATTCGCTGATTCTTATGTTTGGATGTTGGTCTGCGCCTTATTTATCGGTATGGCAGGCACCACGTTTGCCATCTCTTTAACTTTTGTATCCAGATGGTACCCGCCACAAAGACAGGGATTTATATTGGGCATTGCCGGTCTTGGTAATTTAGGCGGCGCCGGAGCGAATTTTCTGATTCCTTCCATATCAACCACGTACGGCATTTCTTGGGTATTCTTTAGCTTTGCAATTGTGATAGCGGTTGTGGCAGTGGTGTTTTATAACTTTACTCAGGACCCTCCGAAGCCGGCTGAGCCGAAAACGATGAAACAATCACTGTCTGTGTTGAAGGAAAAGGCGACTTGGCACTTGTCCATTTTTTATTTTCTGACCTTTGGCGGTTTTGTTGCTTTCAGTGTTTATCTGCCGACTTTTCTTAAAGATCTGTTTCAGCTTAGCGTTTTCGATGCGGGGCTTAGAACGGCGGGTTTTGTTTTGGCCGCTACTTTAATTCGGCCGATGGGCGGATATTTAGCGGACCGGTACGGCAGTAAGAATGTATTAACGGTTGTCTTTCTCGGGGTACTAGCTGCTGCGCTTGTCTTGTCCATAACGCTTAATCATTTCATCTATTTCAGCTTTTTCTGTTTGTTCATATCCTTGCTGCTTGGTTTAGGTAACGGGGCCGTGTTCAAAATGGTGCCTGAAGTATCTTCTGGCAATACAGGAGCGGTTACAGGGATTGTTGGTGCTGCAGGAGGCATTGGCGGATTTTTTCCGCCAATTGTACTCGGTATCATCAAAGACACGACAGGCGAATACAATTTGGGATTTGTATTGATGGTGATATTTGCCTTGGCGTGTTTGATTCTCAATTACTCTGTCCTGAGGCCCAAGCAAAGAGTAATTCAGAAGAACATGAAGCATACAGCATAGACGCCTGGAGTCGGCAGTTCATGTGGGAATTACCGGAGTTTCCCTCGAGGCGGTGACAGCTGTTTACACTTGAATGGAGGTTTAAAGATGGCAAAAAGAAAGTTAGTTGTGATCGGAAACGGTATGGCGGGCGTACGCTGCGTCGAAGAAATACTAAATATCGATCGGGATGCTTTTGAAATTACTATATTCGGCAAAGAGCCCCATCCCAACTATAACCGCATATTGTTATCGAAGGTGCTTCAGGGTGATACGACCATTCAAGATATCACGATCAATGACTGGCAATGGTATGAAGACAATCAAATCCAACTGTTCACGAATGAAATGGTTACCAATGTAGATGTTGAAGGTAAGAGGGTTGTTACTGAATCTGGGAAGAGCGTCGTTTACGACGTGCTTATCTTCGCTACGGGTTCATTGCCGTTTATGCTGTCTTTGCCGGGTGCGAATAAACAGGGTGTTACAGCCTTTCGGGATATTCGCGATTGCGAAACGATGGTGGAAGCCTCCAAAAGCTATGAGAAGGCAGTCGTTATCGGCGGAGGATTACTTGGGCTCGAGGCGGCTCGGGGCTTGTTGAATCTCGGTATGAAGGTAGATGTCGTTCATATTTTTGACAGTATTATGGAAAGACAACTTGACCGAACGGCTGCCAAAATGCTTCAGACGGAGCTGGAAAAACAAGGAATGCGCTTTTTACTGGAGAAACAATCGGAAGAGATTCTCGGACGGAAACGCGTGGCAGAGCTGAAGTTCAAAGATGGCTCCAGAACGGATGCCGATCTGTTAGTCATGGCAGTAGGCGTCAGACCTAACGTACAGTTGGCTAAGGAGGGTGAGATCGAAACAAACCGCGCTATAGTCGTTAACGATTATATGCAGACGAGTGTACCCGATGTATACGCGGTAGGAGAATGCGCGGAACATCGCGGTGTTGTATATGGTTTGGTGGCACCGCTCTATGAGCAAGGGAAGGTACTCGCGAAAACGCTATGCGGTGTGGAAAATGAAGGCTATCATGGTTCGGTGCTGGCGACTCAGCTGAAAGTTTCGGGCGTGGACGTATTCTCTGCAGGTGAATTTACGGATAGCGATGACGTAAAGTCGTTGAAATGGATTGACGGTATCCGCAGTACGTACAAGAAAATTGTTATACGTGATAACAAAATTGTCGGTGCGGTTCTGTTTGGCGACATTAGCGAGGGTACGAAGCTTCTGGGTATGATCAAGCAGCAGACGGATATCTCCGTTTATGAGAAGGAAATGAATGGTGCCGGAGCACGCGGCCAGGAATCGGGGGACATAATCGCGAACATGCCCGATAAGGAATTGGTGTGCGCTTGCAACGGGGTTACCAAAGGGACAATCATGCAGGCCATTCAAGAACATGGCTTACAAACGGTCGATGAAGTAAAAAAATGCACGAAAGCATCGAGTTCTTGCGGCAGTTGCAAAACGATGGTCAGCAGCATCTTGGATTATGTTCACCTTCATGGTTTTGATCAGTCTGTGGAGAAAGAAACCGTCTGTGCCTGCACAACTTTTAGCCATGATGAGCTTATGTTGGAGATTCAGAACCGCCGTTTTGCCGATACGGCCGAAATCATGTCCGCATTGGATTGGCAAACGGAAACAGGTTGTGTAATATGCCGTCCTGCGCTGCATTATTATTTAGGCGTTCATAGCTCAACAGGGCTACATGTGAATGAGGAATTGCCGATAGGCATTCTGGCCGATGGCACCTATGCGGTTATGCCCAAAATGTATGGCGGTGTAACAACCCCGGAACAGCTGCGGCTAATTGCGGACATTGTTGAGAAACATGGGATTCCGCTCATGAAGCTGCTGGAAGGACCACAGCTTGGTCTTCTCGGTATTGCTGCTTCGGACGTAAAGGCCGTTATGTCTGATCTGAATATGCCGATCAGCGGACCGGTATACGGGAAGACAGTGAGTACGATTGGAACATGCAGCGGTATAAGATATTCCGTAGATGCGATGCAGGACTCCATCGGACTTGGTGTTACCTTGGAGAAGAAGCTGGAGCGGCTGCAAATGCCTCAAGAAATTAAGATTGGGGTATCCGCCAGCCCGCACAACCGTGCAGGATCACTTACGAAGGATATTGGAATCGTGGGTGTGCCGGGCGGATGGGAGATGTATGTAGGCGGCAACGGCGAACGGCATGTGAAACCAGGTCAACTATTATATACGGCCGAAACGAATGAGGAGCTTCTGACACTTGTGGCTGCCTTCCTGCAATATTACAGGGAGACAGGGCATTTTGCAGAGCGGGTGTCGCAATGGATAGAACGGATGGGTCTGCTGCAAATCAGGGAAGCATTATTTGATCCGTATCTCTTACAATTATTGGGAAGCCGCATGGAGAAGGCGCTTTTAGATTCGCCAGAGCAAGTAAATAAGCAGCCGACAGCTGCAGTGACAAGGTGATCAGATGAAACCATTTACGGTACTGACTAATAAAGTGGAATTCGAAGCTTCTGCGGGACAAGAGCATGTTATGGATACTCAGTGTCCCTTTTGTAGTGTGCAATGTAAAATGCAGGTTGTGGAGCATCTTGGTGAGGAGCGGAACACCTATACCGTTCTTCCAAAGTCCAACGCGGCTTCGGAAGGCCGGTTGTGTATCAAAGGGATGAACGCCTATCAGCATGCCCTCAGCAGCGATCGTCTCACCTATCCTATGGCCAAAGTGGATGGAGCATTTGTGCGAATCAGCTGGGAGGAAGCCTACCGGCTGATTCAATCCAATTTCACTCAAATCAGACAGCAGTTCGGAAACGACGCGATTGGCGTATATGGTGGGGGATCTCTGACCAATGAATCCGCGTATTTGCTTGGGAAATTTGCACGGGTCGCGCTGCAAACCAAATATATTGATTACAATGGTCGGTTTTGTATGTCCGCGGCTGCGTCGGCCGGCAATAAGGCATTCGGTATTGACCGCGGCTTGACCAACCAGCTGTCCGAAATTCCGATGGCAAAGTGTATCCTATTGGCGGGAACAAATATTGCGGAATGCCAGCCGACGCTCATGCCTTATTTTACAAGGGCGAAGGAGAACGGAGCTTTCATCATAGCTATTGATCCTAGAAATACGGGGACTACTGAGATGGCGGATTTGCATTTAAAGGTAAAGCCGGGGATGGACGCCGCTTTAGTCAACGGCATGTTGAAAGTGTTGGTGGATGAAGCTTATGTGGACGAAACGTTTGCGGGGGAACGTACCAACGGGTTTCATGAGCTTAAGGAGCATCTTGCGACGGTTGACTTGAACAATATCGCGGAAATTACAGGCGTTCCGTTAGCGCAAATTCGCCAAGCCGCAGAAGCATTCGGCAAAGCAGCAACCGGTATGGTATTTACAGCAAGGGGCGTGGAGCAGCAGACGGATGGGTATATGGCCGTGCGAAACTTCCTTAATATGGTGCTGATTACCGGAAAGATAGGGAAAGAAGGCTGCGGTTACGGCGCGATTACTGGCCAAGGTAACGGTCAAGGGGGCAGAGAGCACGGACAAAAAGCCGATCAGCTTCCGGGATACCGTTCGATTGAAAATCCGGTTGATCGTGCCTATATCGCAAAGGTATGGGGTGTGAAGCCTGACGAATTGCCCGGAAAAGGCGTCTCCGCCTATGAAATGATGGAGAAAGTCCATGAAGAGGAGATTCGTGCGCTGTTTGTTATGGGCTCTAATCCGCTCGTGTCCAATCCTAATGCCAACTTTGTGGAAGAGGGCCTGAGTAAGCTGCAGTTCCTTGTGGTAGCCGACATGTTCCTCTCTGAAACAGCACGGATGGCTGATTTAATTTTGCCTACTTCCTCTTATTTAGAGAATGAAGGCACATTAACCAATCTGGAAGGCCGTGTTTTGTTGAGAGAAGCGAGTCGGGCTGTTACAGGTGAAGTGAAGCATGATTGGGAAATATTGTGCGGTATTGCCGGTACTCTTGGAAGAGAGTCTTATTTCTCCTACACGGCTACGGAGCAAATTTTTGAGGAGCTTCGTATTGCTAGCCGCGGAGGGCTGGCTGATTATTATGGTATCACCTATGATCGGCTACGGCGGGATGAAGGGGTGTATTGGCCTTGTCCAAGCCTGGAACACCCTGGAGAAAAGCGATTATTCGAGAAGGAGTTTGCGCATCCGGGCGGTAAGGCAGAACTGATTGCGGTGGATAATCATTTCCCTGAAGAGCAGGTAAGCGGCGAGTTTCCGCTATACTTGACAACCGGTCGCGTACTCTCACATTATTTGACAGGTGTGCAAACCAGAAGAAGTCATACGCTGGCGGCACGCAGCTTTGAATCCTTTATGGAAATTCACCCGAAGACGGCACAAAAGTACCTGATCGAGGATGACTCATTAATACGGCTGGAATCGAAACGGGGAAGTATCGTAGTCCGCAGCAGGCTGACGAGGGAGATTCGCGAGGATACGGTGTTTGTTCCTATGCATTGGGGCGGTATTCAGAATGTGAACAAAATTACGAATCAAGCGCTGGATCCGACGTGTAGAATGCCTGGCTTTAAAGTATGTGCTGTTAACGCAAGGCCGCTTGTGGAATCCATGTAGACTTAGAAACCAACAGTGGATGTGAAAATATCCAAAGGGGCTGTCCCATAAGTAAATTTTCTACGAGCAGAGATAGACCCTCTTGATTTTCAAAACCGAAAAAGGTCAACAAAGCAGCGATTCTCCTGTTAATGGAGGATCGCTGTTCTGCGTTTTTGGTCATTTGCAGCTTGCTTCAGTAGATTGTGGGCAAGGGAAAGCCACCCGACCTCAAGCGTCACTTTTTCCATGCCGCGAAGCAGAAACCGCCGGAAGCCCCGGTTGTTCTTCAGTTGTCCAAACACACTTTCCGGTTCTGTCATTCGACGTACGGCCAAAACGTAGCCTTCCTCGCTTTGCAAGATTGCCCGAGCCAGTTTCTGGTACCGCAGTCGTTCCAGACTGACAACCACTTCCCGATTTCCTGCTGCCTTGGTACAGCGTTCCTTCAGCGGGCAACTGTCGCAACTTGAGCTGCGGTAATGACGTCTTCCAATTTCATATCCACTCTCCAAGAGTTCCTTGCTTTCTTTGCGGAAATGCAACGTTTGTCCGGCGGGGCACATCCACGTATCCATGGCTTCGTCATATGTCCAGTTCTCAATCTTTCCGATATTCTCTTTCCATGCTTTGCTCTTTTCTTTATGGTAGCTGCCGTATTTCACTACCGCCTGAATTTCTTCTTTTTCCAGATGCGGCTGTAAACAACGGGTATCTGTAGGTCTTGGGTGTAGACTGTAGGTCAAAATAAACTGGTTTCGGTTCCGATCTGTACATTGTAACCCGGTTTGAGTTGACCATTGCGCATGTGGTCTTCCTTCATCCGCATGAAGGTCGCATCCCGGTCGGTCTTGCTGAAGCTGTTCCGGTCGCCAAGCAGCATTTGGTACTGCTCGTACTTCAACTGCCTGGGCAGCAAATCCTTACGAAGCTTCCGAACGGCTTTTTTCAGAGGCTTGTCTTTGGGTTTCACCAATAGCTGAGCTTCAAGCTTCTGCACTGCTTGTTCGAGTTTCTGGCTGCTCCACTCGGAAGACTCCCCGAGTTCAAGGAGGTCTTTTCCGGGGTACTCGCGTTCTTCTTCATCCTCTGCCACCTCGATGTTAGCAAACAGGGCATGTACCTTCTCCTGCAATTTTAATTTGTGTTTGCTGACCGCTTTGCCCCACACAAAGGTGTAGCGATTGGCATTCGCCTCGATTTTGGTTCAGTCCACAAAGTAATGCTCCAGCGAAACGTATTTTTCGTCAGCCAAAAACTGAAGCACGGCGGTAAATACCGTTTCGAGGACGTCCTTCATTCGCTGAGAACGGAAGCGACTAAGAGTGCGGAAGTCGGGTCGCTGCCGTCCGGCCAGCCACATGAAGGGAATATTCTCCCGTACCGCTTTGGCGATTTGCCGAGACGAATAAATTCGCTGGGTGTACGCGTAGATAATGACTTTGGTGAGCATTTTGGGGTGGTAGCTGTCGCGGCACTTCCATTTTACCAAAGAAAGGTTTCTTTTTTTTTGATTTTAGAAGGTTTGTAGAAACTTTTTCTGCTCAAAGCAGCGGAGAGGACGGACTGATTGCGGAAAAGCGGTAGCGGTCGCCTTGCTCTCCGGATTTTTACCGCTAAGTGAAATAAATAAAATCTGGAGAGCACAGCGATTGGAGCAACGGTCCGTTCGTGGAGCGTCCACACCAAGTGCACAAGTCAATCCGACTCAAAAACAGCGGGGCCGTCCCAAGTAGCCTTTTCATGGCTTATGGGACAGCCCCTTTTTGTGCAAATTGATGTCCTTATTAGGAGTAACACTTTTTATTATTGAGTAATTTGTAGTTATGTATTCATACGGACTCTTTACAACTCTGAAATCGGATAGTATAGATTGCACTCGCAATAACGCTTATTACACTTGGCATAATTGATAAGCTCGAAACTGAATTTATTCTTCAATTCAAATTGAACGGTGGGCATCCACGTTTCGAAGATGTGCTTCCAGATGACGATTAAGGACTTGGAGGTGAGCTCTTCGGGACGATGGGGGCCCATATAAGTAAAAACACCATATTTGTGAGGCGTAATATGCTTTACATTCATATCCGGCGGTATGATGCTGCTCTGATTAATTTGTACAGATGGCTGATATAACGTATAACCCCGGAAGGGGTTCGGAACGGTGGTGTACCCGATATAAATGTCTTTATCTACCGGGTTGATAATTTTTGGACGAGAGTTATAGAAGAAATCTACGCCATACCGGTTAGCGGTCTGATTCACCAGGTTATCATTCACATCTACACGATACTCTAGACCGGCAATTGAAAATGAAGGCAATATACTGGTGGAACGGAAAAATACGAGACCCTCTCCAGACCGGTGCAAGAAATCTGCATTAAATCGGTCCAGGATTTGCAGAGGAGTGGGATTGCGCCGCCATCTGGTCGGACTGATGTTGAATTCTTCTTTAAAAACTCTGTTATAGGTCCGTTCGCAGCCGAAGGAGTATTTGGAAGAAATGAATTCAATACTGTTTCGTTCATGGATTAAATCTCCCAGAGACTGGGTAATGCGCCTTCTGCGGACATACTCCATTAGGCCTGTAGAAGTGGCCCCCTTCCAGATACGGAGTAAATGAAATTTGGAGATATTCACGTGGCCCGAAATACAGTCGAGATTCAAATCCTCTAACAAATGGCTTTCGATATATTCCGTTGTTTGGTTAATCGTTTCCAGGAGATGAAGATCCATATCCGCTCCTAACACAGCAATTTTTGTCCGGTTCTGCCAATTGCAGTATAGTATAATTTTCCCATAAGCGGCAATGACAAAATGATTAACTTTTATATTATGAAGGTAGGGTGAGAGCGACGGGTATGGATGATACAACGCAAGCAGAGTTGAAAGCACGCTATATTGCCGCACAGGACAGCTTTATCGATAAGGTCAGGAAAGATCCGAATGTCATTGCCATTATTATCAGCGGAAGTCTGGCTTATGATGTGATCTGGGAAAAAAGCGATATTGATATGACTATGATTATCCGCGACCAGCCCCTTGCGACTACGACATATTGTATCGTGGAAGACGGGATCCTTATCAATGTTTATCTAATGGTACGTAGCGTATTTAAGAGAGGACTGGAGAGGGCAATCGGCGGGTCTTTTGACCAATCCTACTTCTCAAAGGGCATCATGGTCTATTCCACAGATGACAGCTTAATCGAATATTTTGAGGATCTGAAGAAGGTGGGCCTCGATGATATTGCAGTAACGGCACTCCACATTGCCAATCAGCTTGTGTTTCTGCGCGAAAAATCTCAAAAATGGCTGACAGTAAGAAAGGACCTTCTATATGCGCAATATTTTCTATTAAAGGCTGCAGAAACGGTTGCCCACATGGAACTCTGCATACAGGGCGAAGCGATATCCAGAGAAGCCATCCAAAGAACGCTTATACTGAATCCAGATGCCATATTCCCCTTTTATCAGGATCCGATGTCCCATCATATGAGTGTGGAGGAAATTGAGAACGGGATTGAGAGGATTGGAAAGATTCTGCAGCTATATCTTCCTATCTATTCAAAGCCGGTCATTGAGTTTATGAGCGATCAGGAGATTAAGACCGTTACGCTAATCAATAAGCATTTTCACATGCACAGTGACGGCTTAATTGGTATTATGGACTATTTGGTGGAGAATGGTGTCATAGATAAAGTATCTCAGACGATTCGGATTACACCCAAAAGCAAGCCGGCAGTTGAAGAAATAGGTTATTTGTATATTCCATAAATGTGGAGTGCAGAAAGGAGCTTGATCATGTCTATAAGAACGACAATCGAGATATCTGGCGCTAAGCAAAATAATCTGAAGAACATTTCCGTTGAAATCCCGCGGGACAAGTTAACGGTCATCACGGGGGTGTCCGGTTCCGGAAAGTCATCACTGGCATTTGATGTTATCTATGGGGAGGGGCAAAGACGATTTCTAGATTCAATTTCTACCTTTGCGAAGAGCCGTATCAGCCAACTCAAAAAAGCGAAGGTCGACTATGTGCGTGGGCTGTCCCCTGTGATTGCTATCGAGCAGAAAAAAGGTAATAATAATCCGCGTTCAACTGTAGGCACGGTTACGGACATTAACGATTATTTACGTCTGCTGTATTCCACAGCCGGTGTAGGCAAATGTTCAGAATGCAGCCATTCCCTTAAACAGCTATCCGCTGCCCAGATCGCCGAACGTATATCATCGTTGCCGTTCGGGACGGTTGTAGAACTCCGGGCTCCTGTCTATAAAATATACGGGGAGGATTACAACTTTACTTTTCAGCAGCTGCGGGAGAAGGGTTATAAGAACCTGCTCGTAGACGGTGAACCTTTTTCTCTGGCCGAAAAAAGAGAGCTGGACGAAACTCAGCAGTACCACATTGAGATGATCATCGACCGCTTCACACTTAAGAACAATACCTATATTCAGCTTACCAAATCCATAGAAGCAGCAATGCTGGCTCTGGAAGAGGATATTATGATTAAGGTTGAGGTTGCCGGAGGCACGGATGTTTCTTTCTATCAAGATTTTGGATGCCCGGAGCATCATTTCTTCTTGTGTGACATGCAGCCCTTCCATTTCTCATTCAACTCACCAGCAAGTGCCTGCCATACCTGCTTGGGTGTTGGGATGTCTTATGTGGTGGAGCCCAGCTTCCTAGTGGTTGCACCAGAGAAAAGCATTAATAAAGGAGCGCTCAAAAGCACCGTCTTCAATCCTTCGGGTAAGGATAGCTACCGTTCCGTGTTAATGTACAGCTTGTCCCAAAAGTATAATTTCAGCTTGGAAACCCCCTTTAGTGATCTTCCCAATTCTATTCATGACATTCTTTTTTACGGAACAAAAGGCGAGGTTCTTCCCATGCTTCAACCTCCCAATTCAACCAAGAAGAACTGGATGATCGGGCGGGATCGGCCGTTCTGGGGTTTCGTTCATGAAATGGAAAGCTGGTACAAACATTACATACGGAAGTCCTCCACTACAGAAGCTTTCGAACCAACTTTTATCAAGGACTGCATGATCGAGAAAATCTGTCCTGAATGTAATGGAGCAAGACTCAAGAAGCAAAGGCTCCAGGTTACATTGGGAGGGGAGAATATAGACCAGCTATGCAGAAAACAGCTGCCTGAGCTGCTTGATTCGCTTGCATCCTTGTCTTTCAAAGAAGAAATTCAGGATGTAGCTTTCTCCATCATTCAAGAGATTCAGACGAGAATTTCCCTTTTAATTGATATCGGACTTCATTATATTAGTCTATGTCGTAGGAGTGATAGTATATCGGGCGGCGAGATGCAGCGAATCAAAATGTCCACCCAGATCAGCAGTGAGTTGATGGGGATGTTGTACGTCATGGATGAACCGAGTATAGGACTTCATCCCCGGGATTCAAGCAGGGTTATTGATACGATGAAGAAGCTCCGTGATATCGGCAATACCGTGATCGTCGTTGAGCATGATATGGATACGATCCGGTGCGCTGATCATATTATTGAAATCGGTCCGGGTCCGGGTATTCACGGGGGCAATATTGTTGCATGTGGTAGTTTAGAAGATATTATGAATGAGTCCGAATCCGTTACGGGTCAATATTTATCCGGGAAAGCTCAAATTCCTGTTCCTAAGAAGCGGAGGAATTTGGGGGATGACTTTTTAAGCGTTCAGGGAGCTAGGGAGAACAACCTAAAGAACGTGGATCTGGATATTCCATTAGGAGTGTTTCTCTGTATTACCGGGGTATCCGGTTCAGGAAAAAGCTCATTGATTAACGAAATCCTCTTTAAACAGTTGAAAATTAACATGACTTCCGCCCGGATTGTTGCCGGGGAACATGATTTTCTCTTTGGTGCAGGTCTGCTGAACAATGTCATTAATATCGATCAGGCACCGATCGGAAGGAATAGTAAATCTAATCCGGCAACCTACATTGGGCTCTATGATAAAATCCGCAACCTGTTTGCCATGCAGCCGGAGGCGATCGACCGGGGTTACCAAGCCATTGATTTCAGCTTAACCCACGCGGGAGGTACACGCTGTGAACAATGTGCAGGAGATGGGGTCATCGTGACCAACCTGCAGTTTATGGCGGATATCGAATCCCTATGTCCCGTGTGTAAAGGGATGCGGTTCTCAGAAGAAGGCCTTGAAATTAAAGTTCAGGGGAGAAGCATCGCTGAGGTGCTGGAAATGACGGTGGAAGAAGCCGGTGATTTCTTCAGTCACCACAAGTACCTTAAGCATAAACTTGAGATTATGGATGAACTGGGACTCGGCTATATGCGGTTAGGTCAAAGCTCGACCACGCTGTCTGGTGGAGAGGCGCAAAGAGTGAAGCTTGCCTATGAGCTGTCCAAGATAAAGAAGGGAGCTCACAACCTGTATATCCTTGATGAGCCAACTACGGGACTGCATCTATCTGATATCCAAAAGCTACTGCTTTCACTTAACAAGCTGGTGGATAAAGGGCATACTGTCATCGTCGTCGAGCATCACCTGGATATCATGAAGTCCGCCGATTATATTATCGACATGGGACCGGAAGGCGGCCATCAGGGCGGGTACGTCGTTGCCGAAGGAACACCGGAGCAGATTGCCAAAGTGGAAGCATCCCATACCGGTAGGTTTCTGCGTACGGTTCTATAAACGATGAACTCTGGAATTCGAACAGATAGTCCTGAGAGTCCATCTTAAAAAAACGGCAGAAATGCCGTTTTTTTGGTGCAGACCTTAACTGTGGAAGAAACATAAGTTTAAGCAAATTAACGGTATTCCATTGAATTCCCCCTCATTCCTGCTTATAATATAAACGATAAAATACAGAAAAAAAGGTGTCTATAAATGAGCATATTAAATGTTGAAGCATTAAGTCATGGCTTTGGAGATCGTGCGATCTTCAAGGATGTTTCATTCCGCTTGCTCAAGGGCGAGCATATCGGATTGATCGGCGCGAACGGCGAAGGTAAATCCACGTTTATGAACATTGTTACAGGCAAACTGCAGCCCGACGAAGGTAGAGTAGAATGGTCCAAGCGGGTACGTGTCGGTTACCTTGATCAGCATGCAGTACTGACCCAGGGGTTAACGATTCAGGATGTATTACGGGGTGCATTCCAATACTTGTTCGATCTTGAACAAGAAATGAACGATATGTACGGCCGGATGGGTGATGTTTCCCCGGAAGAGCTGGAGAAAATGCTTGAAGAAGTGGGTACGATCCAGGACACCCTGACGAATCAGGATTTCTATATGATCGATGCGAAGGTACAAGAGACTGCGCGCGGATTGGGAATTACGGACATAGGATTGGACCGCGATGTATCCGAGCTTAGCGGGGGCCAGCGCACGAAGATTTTGCTGGCTAAACTGCTGCTGGAGAAACCAGACATCCTGCTCCTCGATGAGCCTACGAACTATTTGGACGAGCAGCATATTGAATGGCTGAAGCGTTATCTTCAGGAGTATGAGAATGCGTTTATCCTTATCTCACATGACATTCCGTTCCTGAACAACGTAATCAACCTGATTTACCATATGGAAAACCTGAAGCTGTCCCGTTATGTGGGCGATTATAGCCAATTCCAGCAGGTCTATGAAATGCGCAAGCAGCAGCTTGAATCAGCCTTTAATCGTCAGCAGCAGGAAATTGCCGAGTTGAAGGACTTTGTTGCCCGTAATAAGGCCAGTGTGGCTACCCGCAATATGGCGATGTCCAGACAGAAGAAGCTCGACAAGATGGAAATCATCGAAATGTCAAAAGAGAAACCTAAGCCACAGTTTAATTTCAAAGATGGCAAAACGGCAGGCAAAGTTATTTTTGAAGCCAAGGGACTCGTTATCGGATATGAAGAACCTCTGTCCCGGCCTCTGGATTTACTGATGGAACGTGGTCAAAGAGTAGCACTTGTCGGTGCGAACGGTATCGGGAAGACGACCTTACTGCGTAGTATTCTGGGCGAAATACCGGCATTGTCCGGGTCGGTAGAGCTTGGATACAACCAAGAGATCGGTTATTTCGAACAGGAATCGAAGGAAGGAAAGAACAACACCTGTATAGAAGAAATATGGGATACGTTCCCTTCCATGTCTCAATTCGAAGTACGTGCGGCACTGGCGAAATGCGGACTCACCACAAAGCACATAGAGAGTAAAATTTCGGTTCTTAGCGGTGGAGAGAAAGCCAAGGTACGCCTGTGCAAGCTCATTAACCGGGAGACAAATATTCTTGTGTTGGATGAGCCTACGAACCATTTGGATGTCGATGCGAAGGAAGAGCTCAAGCGGGCTTTGAAAGCATACAAAGGAAGCATACTGCTTATTTCCCACGAACCTGAGTTTTATCGTGATATCGCCACAGATATTTGGAATTGCGAATCATGGACGACGAAAATATTCTAATAAACGTTATACTAGAGTAAAGAAACAGGAAAGGACCGTTCGGATATTTTACCGGATGGTCCTTTTCTAATGTTCATTTAAACATGGATTGCTTAGCCAATGAATTGAATTGAAACGAACTAATCGAACTGAATGTCCGGCTGAACCGCTGCGGACTGTAAAGCTCTTATTTTTGCTAATGGACTCATTAGAGAAACCATACGGACCTGAGAGCTCTTATTGCATCTCAAACGTCTATATTTGGAGTGGTTTTAGTGAATAGCTGCATCTGAGTCCGTATGGATAATGAAACCTAAAGTTTTGCTGAAATAAGGCTTCTAGTGTCCGTATAAACTGAAACTGACTAAATATCAGCTGTGGAACTCAGCTGTGGAACTCAGCTGTGGAACATGACAGTTTCTAAGTTTGTTTGTATCGGTAAAGCACCAGCATAGCACCAGATAGCACCAGTAAATAACCAAGCACCACTACCATCACAGCTTGCGCTCTTAAGGTTAAGCTTCCATCTTCTGGGCCGTGTAGAGCCGGTAATAGAGGCCCCGGTGTCCCATAAGCTCTTCATGTGATCCACTTTCCACAATGCCTTTGTTCGACACATACATGATACGGTCACAGTTTTTTACGGTAGAGAGCCGATGCGCGATAATGAACGAGGTTCGCCCCTTGAGCAATTCATTTAGGCCTTTCTGGAGTAAACGTTCGGTCTTTGCATCGATAGATGAAGTGGCTTCATCCAGAATGAGAATGCGCGGATCAGCCAGCAGAGTCCTTCCGAATGAAATGAGCTGCCGTTGGCCCTGGGAAAGCTTGGAACCGCGCTCGTTGACCTCCGTCAGGTAGCCCTGGTCAAATTCACGTATGAAATCGTCAGCGCAGACCGCTTTCGCGGCGGCGATTACTTCTTCCTCGGTGGCATCCAGTCGTCCGTAACGAATATTGTCCAGAATGGTACCGGAGAATATGAAACTGTCCTGCAGCATGATCCCCATTTGGCTCCGAAGGGATTTCAGTGTGATCTGTGAGATATCCTGTCCGTCAATAAGAATCCTGCCGCCGGTAAGGTTATAAAAACGCGAGATCAGATTGACGACTGTTGTTTTGCCTGCGCCTGTCGGTCCGACTAGGGCAATACTTTCTCCTGCTTTGACATCAAAGGAGATATTCTCCAATATATTCAACCCTGGATCATAGGCGAAGGTCACGTTATCGAAAGTGACTTTGCCTTGAACGGGCAGAAGTTCCTCCGCATCCGGAATATCGCTGACAGTAACCGGCTCATCCAGCGTTTCGAAGATACGTTCAAGATAGGCAACGGCGTTAATAAAGTTGTTGTACAGGTTAGAGAGATTCAAAATCGGCTGCCAAAAGCGGAAGGCGTAACTGCTCATCGCCAGAATGACACCCAGTGTCGCGTCCTTGGGGTCCAGTGTCAATAAGCCCACAAGTAAGATCAATGCCGTAACGATGGTAGATAAGTTATCGACCGTAAAAGGGATAAGCATATTGTAATTTAGAGCCCGTAACCACTCCTTGCGGAAATTACCGGCAAGACGGGTAAAGGTTCCCTCATTGTGCTCTTCACGGGAGAAGATTTGCGTCACGCCAATGCCGCTAATGCTTTCCTGCAAATAGGCATTCAGATTGGAGCTCTTGTTGGACACCGCCTGCCATGCCCGACGTTGTCGTGTCTTGATGAGCAGCATGATGCCTAAGAAAATCGGCAGTCCTGCAAGGATGACGAATGAAAGCCGTACATCCAAGGCGAACATGAAAACGGCGATAAAGATTAAATTTACGATTTCCAGAATGAAGTTGATAATGCCGTTAGATAACACATCCGAAACCGAATTGACGTAATTCACGACCCGTATCAGAATCTTGCCCTGCGGGCGGTCGTCATAATATTTAAAGGGCAGTTCCTGTAAATGCTTGAACAAATCCGTGCGAATGTCAAAAATAATGTCCTGCCCGACGCTTGTCATAATGCGTGAACGGATGGTAGCAAGAATAACGCTGACCACGATGGTCAGAAGCATCAGCAATGACCAGCCGAGTAGGGGAAGTTTAGCCTTCGCGGGAATGGTCACGTCGATCACATGCTGCATGATAAGCGGTGCGGATAGCGCAATGGCTGCCGAAAGAGCACTGAGCACAAATGCAACAATCATGGGTGTTTTCTTCCGTCTAATGTAAACCATCGCACGCCGGAAGTGTCTGATATCAAAAGGGGACTCTAGGTTCTCGTCGACGTCGAATTTATTTCTAGCCATTCGCGATCACCTGCCTTTCAATGCCCTCGTTCTGCAGCATAAACACCTCGTAGTAATAGCCTCGCTTTGCCAACAGTTCGGCATGGGTACCTTCTTCAATCAACCGACCGCCATCCAAGATGAGAATACGGTCGGCCTCCGCTGTGGTGGATACCCGCTGCGCGATAATGAGCTTCGTACAGGGATAATCCAGCTCGCGCAGACTCCGCTGTATATGCTCCTCAGTCTCAAGATCGACGGCAGAGGTCGTGTCATCCAGAATTAGGATAGGACGGCGGACCGCCAAGGCACGAGCTAATGCAATGCGCTGCTTTTGTCCTCCTGACAGGCCGACTCCGCGTTCTCCGACAACCGTATCATAACCCTCGGGCATCCGGGAGATGAAATCGTGTGCGGCCGCGAGCTCGGCATATTCCATGGCCTCTTCCTCCGGAAGATCGGGGTCGCCATAGGCGATGTTACCATCGATGGTATCGGAGAACAAAAGCACGTCTTGGGTCGCCATTCCGATGTTGCCACGGAGTTCATCTAGCTCCAGTTCACGAACATCAACGCCGTCTACTAGCACACGTCCACCGGATATATCATAGAAACGGGGGATCAGATTAATGAGTGTCGTTTTGCCTGATCCTGTAGGCCCCATAATTGCAATAGTTTCCCCAGGTTCAACCGTAAAGCTGACATCGTCTAACACCGTTGCGCTGTCATATTTAAAACGGACATGATCAAACGTAATGCGCCCTTCATAACGGCGTTTGGTAATGACCTTATGCTCGTTAACAATACCGGGTTTGGCATAATAGATTTCGACAATTTTGGTCAGGCTGGCAAAAAAACGCTGGATGTCGTTGATAATAATGCCGATGTTGCGCATGGGGTTTGATACGGCCCAGATCAATGAAGAGAAGGCGGCGAACTCGCCAAAGGTGATCCGGTCATTCATAAGGAACAGCCCGCCGGCCAACAGCAGGATGACATTGAATCCCTGCGCGAAGGTTTCCAGATAAGGAAAGTAATCGAGCCATACGAGGGCAGCCTTCTTATTCGCAGTAGAATAGTTGACGTTCTTTTCTGTGAATTTCTCGATCTCGTACTCTTCGCGGGCGAAAGCTTTAACCACACGGTTTCCTGAAATATTCTCCTGAGTAGTCGTGTTGAGCTGTGACAGACGCTCACGTAGATCCACGTACATAGGGCGGACGTGTTTGGCAAATATGTAGGCTACGATAAAAATCAACGGTGACAAGGTAAGCATCCACAGCGTCAGTTCGGTATCAATGGTAAAAAAATAGATAACGGCAGCTGCGAAAATCGTTAAGGATTCGATGATCGTTTTGAAAATCCACGCCATGGAGTGCCGAACCATGTCCAGATCGCCTGTCATCTTGGTCATAAGATCGCCGGTACGGTTATGATCGTAATATTCCCTGTCCTGTCCCTGAATCTTGTTGTAGAGATAAATGCGGATACGGTACAGCATGTTTTGCGAGGAGCGCTCATACTGCATGGTAGTCACATAAGCCAGACCCGTGCGTAGCAGGGAAAAGCCGATCATACCGAGGCAGAGTGCGATCAAGAGCCCCCGTTCTTGTGTCAAATTCTGCGAGGCATTGTCACCGGCTATAAACGTATCGACAATGCGCTGACTGATGTACGGATTCACAATCGTAAGACTTGAGCCCACCACAGAGAGACAGAGAGCCAGTATATAACGCGTCCTGTTTCCCTTCAGATTCTGCCATAGCCATTTGAGTTCGAACATCTGATCACCTGTTTCTGTTCTGTTTGTTCTTCACTCTTCTATTAAAGAATGAATAAATCAACGTGATTATAACATTAACAAGCGGCCAGCATCGGTTACTGTATTATTTTCTTGTTACAATCGATTGAACTTTTGTTAGGTCGATTTTGTTAGTATGCGAAGGACCGTTAAACGCCGTACCATAGAGCTTTAGTTTTTGAAATCTGAAGTTCTACATGAAGGGTTGCGGACTGTAAAGCAGCTATTTTAACTATTCAGGCCCTTTTGATTCTTATGTGGACTGTAGAGCTCTTATTTACTCCATTTGGACTAAAATATGTGGAGTATTAGGGAAATAGCTGCATCTGAGTCCGTAAGCAAGGCTAATAACAGGTTTTTCTGCAAATAAGGGCTTCTCAGTCCGCTACATAGAATGACTCCGTTATACAAGTGGATTCCAACGTGACAACAATGTAACAATCCCCCTCCTGCTTATCACCTGAATCGAACGACGGTGCTTGATCCAAACCATACAATTAGTATGTTGGAACTGCCCGTTCAATCTGAATTGGGTTAATCCCAAATATAAGGAAAGCAAGGAGAGGATTGTAGTTGAACACAAATATGAAACAAACCCGTCGCACGTTCGGTTTGCTAACCGTACTGCTGACGCTGACTCTAGCCGTTGAAACAAGCGTGTACGCGCAGCTGCAGCCTGGAGTTGACTCGATTGCCTCAGTCAAACAGCAAGACTCATTAGGTAGCTCCGCCACGAGAGATTTTACAAGTGGACCGAGTGATGCCAAGGAAGTTGAGGCGTTTCTCGATGCTTTTTTTGCCCAAGATGCCATTAAGCAAAAAGCAGGGGCCGCTGTGGTCTCCGTAGTTCAGGACGGGAAAGTGCTCGTATCCAAAGGCTTCGGTATAACTGACCCAATGTCGAAGTCGCCAATAGACACAAAACGAGCTACCTTCCGTATCGGCTCCGTTTCCAAAGTATTCACGGCTGCTGCCATTATGCAGCTTGTCGATCAAGGGAAGATTTCACTTCAGGACAACATTGAGAAATACCTGGACGGTTACAAAGTCACCAATCCCTTCGATGCACCGGTAACGGTAGAGAATCTATTGACGCATACGACAGGTTTTGAAGTGCGGGAACCTACTGACGCCAGTTATTTGATGGATGCCTCCCAGAAGCTGATTTCGTTAAAGGAGAGTATCTTTGATGTATTCCCCCCGGTTGTTCGTGAGCCGGGAACGTCATATATGTACGATAATTTCGCTTCGAGGCTGCAAGGATACATTGTTCAGCAGGTAAGCGGAGAACCCTTCGGGAGTTATGTGCAAAAGCACCTGTTTGGGCCACTGGGTATGACTTCAAGCAGCTTTAGCATGACAAAGGATTTGGTTGGACGGCTCCAGCCTTCTTACGATCCGGCAGGCAACGCTATTCCAGTGTATGGTTTTTCTCCAAGTGAATGGCCAGAGGGCAGCATGGTATCCACTGCCTCCGATATGGCGCTATTTATGACAGCCTTCCTGAATGATGGCCGGGCGGCGGACTGCACTGTTATCCTGTCACCTAAATCGGTGAAGGCAATGTCGGCTTACCAGATGGTCATACATCCGGACTTGCCGGATACGACCTACGGATTTGAATCACCTGTTATTCCCTCCAAATCAAACGGGGAAATCGTGATCTCCAAAGCCGGTGACATACTTGGCTATAGTTCGTTGCTCTGGCTTCTGCCCGACCGCAAAACGGGTGTCTTTGTTTCTTACAATACGAATCAGGATTTACGAAACGACCTGTATACCGCATTTATGGATCATTATTATGCGAGTGGCAAATCACCGTATGAAACAAAAGGGTTTAAGGTACAGACCGAGGACATCCTCGCCAAGTTTGAAGGGTTATACTCTGACTTGCGGATTAAATTGCTGACTAAAGTCGAAGTGACAGGAGACGGAACCCTGATGGTAAGCGACCTTTTCAGCCGACACCAGTTGAAGCAGATCGACGACTTGCTGTTCGTTGATGATGAAGGAAATCCACTTGCATTCAAGATGGATGCCGACGGTCGTGTCGTCTATATGAAATACTCCAATTTATACAGCTATGCAACTAAATTACCGGAGAATCCGGCGGTTTTCCCAGATGTATCGGCCAATCATCCTTATGCCAGTTACATTCTCAGCCTGAAGTCGCTCGGCTACTTAACGGATGATCTGTCACAGCCGTTTCAACCGCTGCAAACAGTCACCCGAGGAGCATTCATTCATGCTTTTAACGCCATTTGGAGCATTCCCGAATCCTCAAACCCGTTCTCATTCTCGGACATTGAAAACTCTCTGTATCGAAGGGATATTCAAGCCGCTGTCGAGGCCGGAATGCTGAATGGAACAGGAAACGGTTTGTTCGATCCGGACCGTCCAATACTTCGCGAAGAAGCAGCCGCCATCGTTTTCCGCTTACTGACTGAAACGGGAATCAGAATACCTGAACCCGCGGCTAAGCTCGCGCCTGGAACGTCGAAATGGGCTATCGAAGCCGTCAGTAATGCAGTGACCTGGAAGCTGCATGGACCGGAGGTGACCGAATCGAACGGTAAGTTCGACTACGGTTCTCAGAGGGCGTTGAACAAGCAGGAGTTGGCGGCTTTACTTTTCACGATGCTGCTACCTGAATAAGATCATTAGGGAGGGGGCGATTTATATGCCTTCCTTTTTGTATGGAACCCCACAATGTTATGATGGAGGAGCTATTGCGGAAAGGGATTGGTTTTAATGGATTTTAATATTTTTATTATCGAAGATGATGATGCCATTTTTCGTTCATTGAAGGAAAGATTGGAGCACTGGTCATTTCACGTCACGGGACCGGAACGATTTGATGATGTGATGAACACCTATATTAAAGTACAGCCTCAATTGGTCATCATTGATATCCAGCTCCCGATGTATGACGGTTTCCACTGGTGCCGGGAGATTCGCGCGGTTTCGAAAGTGCCGATTCTATTTCTGTCCTCGCGTGATCATCCTCTGGATATGGTAATGGCGATGAATATGGGGGCGGACGATTATATTCAAAAGCCTTTTCATATGGACGTGCTGTTGGCGCAAATACAGGCGATTCTCCGCCGCACTTATGCTTACAGTGAGGAAGCGGATGATCTCATCGAATGGAATGGTACTATAATTGATATGAAGCGCGGTCTGATCCGTAAGGATGGACAGGATGTGCTTTTGACCAAGAACGAATTTTTTATTCTTGTTGTGCTAGTCAAGGAGAGGGATAAAGTGATATCACGCCAGGATCTGATCCGCAAGCTGTGGGATGATGAACAATTCGTCAACGACAATACGCTGACAGCGAATATAACCCGGCTGCGTCAAAAGCTGGCCATTATTCATCTGGAAGAAGCCATTGTAACAAAGAAGGGGCTTGGTTATATGGCGGCTACTTTATGAGGGGGAACGACTTGTTGCTCCGATATCTGTATGACAGGAAAAGCTGGATTGTTTTCTTTCTGCTTTCATTATTGTTTGTGGATTTACTGATTTGGATCGACAATGGTGTTGCCATCCGAGGTGACTCGATGCTTTATTTAAATATGCTGCTAATTCTGGCTATGGTAGCTTTCCTAGGATGGCGTTTTCGCAAAGAAATGAAGTATGCGCGAGCACTGGCGCAACTGGCTAAAGAGATCAACGAAGATTGGGTTGAAACATTGCCGTCAGCTTATTTTTATCAGGAGGAAGCCACAAATCAGCTCTTGCAGGCAGCGAACCACTGGTACGGGCATAAACTTTCGGACAGTAATGCTGCCAGGTCTTTGGAGCAGGATTATGTTGCTGCCTGGGTGCATGAAGTAAAGGCGCCGCTGACCGCAATGAAATTGGCAATTGATGCTAACAGAAGCAATCAATTAATACGCAATATTGAATCGGAATGGCTGCGAATCCATTTACTCATTGATCAGCAGTTATACATTTCACGGTTACCCTCGCTTGAGGCTGATTATGTGCTGGAACAGACAGGGATTCAGCGGCTTGCTGCCCTGGAAGTACGAGAGTTGGCCTCCTGGTGTGTGGAAAAGAATATAGCTGTCGAGTTTGAAGGGGAAGAGACTTTAGTGAGGACGGACCGCAAATGGTGCCGTTTTATTATCAGGCAATTAATGACGAATGCGGTCAAATATAGCCCGGAGGGCGGAACGATCCTTTTGTCGACAACAGTCACACCTGATGGGCATGTCAGGTTGACGATAAGAGATGAAGGGCCGGGCATCGCATCGCATGACTTACCGCGTATTTTCGATAAAGGATTTACCGGGGGGAACGGAAGATTGCACAATGCGGCAACCGGACTGGGGCTCTATTTAGCTAAAACGGTTGCAGCCAAAATCGGGATTTCGTTAACGGTACAGTCGGAGTTGGTGGCAGGAACCGCCATGCAGATGACTTTTACGGTTAGCAATGCATTCGAATCTGTCCGGACATGAATATGATAACAATGTCACTTAGAACCTCCTGTTTGTCATCTGATACGGGCGACGGGCACGGCCTGTTTCTCTAAAATGAAAGTTATAATCAGAGTTGGAGGCTATGAAGATGAATCAAAATACTATGCAAAAAACCGTGCTGCATGCGCAGCAAGTCCGTAAATCATTTGGTGTTAGAGGTAATGTTCAGCAGGTGCTGAGGGGCATCGACCTTCGAGTAGTGGAAGGGGAATTTGTAGGTATAATGGGGCCGTCCGGGTCGGGGAAATCGACTTTGCTTAATGTCTTGGCGACCATTGATAAAGCGACGGAAGGGAAAATATTCGTTGGAGATATGGACATCTCGAACATGAAAAATGCCGAACTGTCTGACTTCCGGCGCAAGAAACTCGGCTTCATCTTTCAGGATTATAATTTGCTGGACACGTTGACGGTAAAAGAAAATATCCTTCTGCCCATCTCGCTCGGCAAGATGAAGAAAGCGGCGGCAGAGGCTGAGTTTCAGGCCATTGCTGCTGATCTTGGCATCGGTGAAATTGCCCATAAATACCCGCATGAGATTTCCGGAGGTCAGCGGCAACGAACATCTGCTGCACGTGCGTTGATCCATCGGCCCTCTATCGTATATGCGGATGAGCCCACAGGCGCACTGGATTCGAAGGCGGCCTCCGCTTTACTTGGAATGATAGAAGAGCTTAATCGGCAGCGCAACATTACGATTATGATGGTGACCCATGATCCGGTAGCTTCGAGCTATTGCAGCCGTGTCGTATTTTTGAAAGACGGAATGCTTTATTCTGAAGTGTATCGCGGGAGCAAGACGCGGCAAGCTTTCTTCAAAGATATATTGAATGTGCAGGCCGTACTTGGGGGTGATCACGTTGACTCTGTTTGAGTTGGTTATCCGCAGTATGCGAAAAAATACCAAACATTATTACCTGTATTATTTTGCACTTATTTTCAGTACAAGCCTTTATTTCATATTTGCTACATTGCAAAATGATTCATCGGTCATAACAGCGTCAATCGGGAATATTCAATTCTCTTCTATGTTTAACGCTGCCGGGATTTTGGTGCTCGTGATTGTGGTCGTATTTATGATTTACGCGAACAGCATCTTTCTTAATCGGCGCAGTAAGGAAATCGGGCTGTATCAACTGGTGGGTCTGACGCACAGCACGGTAGCGCGGTTGCTCATTACCGAGAATGCCCTGCTTGGCATGGGGGCGCTCCTGATCGGAGTCGGCGGCGGCGCGCTCGTGTCGCGGCTTTTTGTGCTTATTCTGATGAAACTAATCGGTATAGAAAACCCAGTGACGCTCTCGTTCTCCGGTACAGCCGCCTTGCAGACCATCATCGTATTTTCTGTAATCATAGGCCTTACATTGGTACAAATGCTGTTCAAAGTTTACCATACGACCCTGCTCGACCTGTTCACAGCAAACAGGCAAGGTGATCATCCGAAGCAGCCGAAGACAGTTCTGTCCGCTTTAATGGGGTTGGTCGGTATAGTACTGATCGCGTTTGGCTATATACTGTCCGCCCACACGCTCGGCCCCAATCTGTTCCTACAGCTGGCAACCATTCTCGGTTCAACCATTCTCGGAACCTATCTGCTGTTTCGTGTGACAATCGGTTGGCTGTTTTTCCGGATTCGGAAGGGCAAGGGTGGACAGCTGGGGCTGAAAAATAGTTTGTCGCTGGCCCCGATCATGCATCGCATGAAAGGCAATGCGAACTCGCTCACACTGATTACCATTCTGTCTGCGATGACACTGACGATGGTGGCTATCTCTTATTCACTATACTATTCGGCTGAGAGTGAGTCCCGGGGAATGCTGCCCTACGATTTCATCTTCGAAAATAATGAGCAGGATGCGAAATCATTCCGTGCTGAGCTGGATAAGGCCGGATTTACGTTTGTAAATAGGCCGGTTGAGGCCATCCGGCTGCAAGGGGCGATCGGCCAGAATGAGGAGGGGAGCAACCTTCTGTTACTCGGGGCAGAGCAATTGCAGGCGAATGGAAGAGATATTGTCGTGCCGGGTCAGGGAGAAGCTGTATGGTACACTGGCCTTAGAAAGGCCTTAAGCAAAGAGCTGGACACGGTTGCTTTTCCACAAGCTGTTGATTTTGACGCAAATGGAGTTCAAGTGAAATTAAATATAACCCGTGAGGTAGATCGTTATGCCATGAATTACAGCATATACGGACGTCAGCTGATTGTGCCGACGGCAACGATAAGAGCTATTCGTGAGCAGATGCCTGCCTCCCCCGAATATGAAGCCATCCACATCGACACCTACAAAATTGCAGATAAGAATGAACGTGAAGCGGCATCCGGCATTTATGCGAAGGTTGTCAAGGGAAATAAGCTCAGTCCTGACTTTGATACATTTTATAAAGCATCGCTCCGAAAATTCGGGCTGATCATTTTCATAGCCGGTTTTCTCGGTCTTATCTTCTTGATTTCCACGGGCAGTATTCTGTACTTCAAGCAGATGACAGAGGCGGAGCAGGAGAGGAAAAGCTTTACGATTCTGCGGCAACTCGGATTCGGGGAGCGTGAGATTATGGGCGGCATTATTCGTAAGCAGATGTTTGTATTTGCGATTCCGCTGGGGATCGGGCTTATGCATTCCATGTTTGCTGTAAAAGCGGCTTCCAAGCTGGCCTTGTCTGACCTCACCTTTCCTACAGCAATTTCCATGTCTGTATACACGCTCATCTATTTTGTATTCGCTATTCTCACCCTTGTTTATTATCGCCGTATTGTGAGGGCTGCACTTTAAGGGTTTGGTTATTTGTACGGTTCCTGTTCAGACTATATAAGCCTTTGTGGGATAACCCAACTGTCCTACAGTTTGCATCCCGGGAGTCTATACTAGGTGATTTTCAGCGGTGTCGTATCGTACAAGAGCTCTAAATTTTGTATAACATAAAGTATGCGGACTGTAGTGCAGCTATTTTGGCCGATAAGCCCATTTTGACACATATACGGACTGTAGAGCTCTTATTGTACTTCAATTGAGCATAATTAGAGATATTTAGGGGGAATAGCTGAATCTGAGTCCGTTTGGTAGGCAAAAGACAATGCTCCTCTCCAAATAAGGGCTTTTCAGTCCACTTCATTGCGCCGGTGATCAACATCTCATATGACTGTCCAGCATCTAATTTATTAAGTGGAAGGAAAGTCATTAAAATATTCACTATGAACAAGGTAAATCCAAATACCATATTTTGAAATAGGTACAAATTTTAGGTGGAAATTAGAATTGAAACCGGTTTATAATATATTCATAAATATTGGATGCGCTTTCAATTGGTGCAGCTGAAATGAACTGGATGTAGTGGGCGTTTCCACGGCTAGCGGGGCAAAAATGCAGTAATGGACCAATTACACGGCCAATAATCAAAAATTTAAGAGTGGTTATTTACCAAAGTTAATTGAGGTCTAATAAGATATTAAAATCAAAATTTTCTTAATACCGCGCCTTGTTTATGGTAATGAAATTGTAACGGGGTGCAGTATTTATTGGAATAAAACCACTTCACTTAGGAGTGGTTTTTTGGTTTGTGATATTTTAATAGATAAATTCAGATCAGAGTATTTTAAGTGAATTATGAATTCGTTTTATACTAAATAAACCCATAATTATTGTATAATTGATATAATATCCTGTAATATAGCAATTGTAACAAAATGTTCAAAAATAGGTCTGAATTATGCTTTTGGGTACTAAGTCCCTTTGATTTGATACTGAAAAGGCCTATTTATATGGGATTTCACTGATCCAATCTTTCTTGCAAGTATTTTCAATACTAATGCATTAGTAAGCGACAAGATATTACATAAGCCACCAAGCTTATTAATACATAAAGTAATTTTAAATTGTGAATTGGAGTGACGGTTTATGAAAGTGAATTCAGCATATGTAGGTGCATACATGGATGCTATAACGTTTGAAGCTCTGTGGAAAAGGCTTTCTAAAGAAAAACAAGAACGATTAAAGAAATTCAAAAGACAACAGGATATTGTTCGATCTTTAGTTGCTGATCTACTTGCTAGAACGATGTGTGCTGAAGCTTTGTCCTGCAGTATGGAGGACGTTGAATTTGAATACAATGAGTTTGGTAAACCGTTAGTTTCTGGAGATACACCCTGTTACTTTAATGTTTCTCATTCAGGTGATTGGGTAGTTTGCGCAGTTGATAGTGATGCGATAGGTATTGATATAGAACAAAAAAGTGATATAGACCTAGAAATAGCCAGAAGATTCTTTACTAGTCAGGAATATAGGTACATTTTTGGGGGAGATCCTATAACCCGTAAGGATAGATTTTATGAGATTTGGACTTTTAAAGAGAGTTATATTAAGGCAGTTGGAAAAGGACTAAGCATCCCGCTTCAGTCATTCGAGGTCCAGATAGAGAAGCAAGAGTACGGAGAATCATTACTCGCTAGGATAGACAGGAACTCTAGTAGTGATAATGTATGGTTTTTGAAACAGTTCAATATGAATGCCGACTACAAGGTGGCTATTTGTGCAAAAGAACGACTATTTACCCAAACCATCCATAACATAGACATAAATCGACTTTCTTTATAAAAAACAATTCGGTGAGCGCTAAATTACACGAATGCTGTCACTAATTCTGAATAGCTCTATTTTCATGTAAATAACCGGGAAAAATCAATAAATTTCATAGATTGACAAATATGGCCACCGATAATACAATCTACTCGTTAGTAAATTAATGTAAATTAAACAAAAGAATTCTTTATAAGGAAATATATAAATTTTAAAACACCCCGAAGTGAACAGCATAAACTCTAACCCGAATCTTTTTATTATCTGCATAAAACTCCACATAGAAACTCACATAAAATACTCACACAAATACTCTACATAGAAGTTAGTCGATGTATATTAATGAATCATCGCTTTTTTTCGAGAAGTAAAAGGGTTGAAAGGTAATGCCTACTGCGAAAGGGGAGGGTTTATCAAAAGGTGGGGTGTTGAAGAAATGCAATAGTAATAAAATTCACTTATAAACTTAGGAGGAATTTATGTGTGGTTTTTAGCGCTGTGGTTGTTAGGTATTATTTCAGGTCTAGTACATTTGTATACCCTAGGGTTTCCTAACAATGTAAGTGACATAAGTACGATCCTGCTGCTTCATCAGTTTGTGGTCACTTTCGGATTGGTAGGCGTAATTGGTTACGTAGTTAATATTGCGAGGGCTGATGAAACAGCGAAGATGTTAGGTTGGCCGGGTGGACCGTTTCAGGTTAAATATGGTTTCTCTCAAGTGGGTTTAGGTGTAATGGGGATTTTGGCCATTTGGTTCCAAGGTACCTTTTGGGTCGGTGTTCTCGTAACCATGTACATCTATGGACTAAGTGGTCTATGGTCTCATACTCATGTGATGATTAAGAATAAAAAGCTCGATGCTGATAGTATAAGCAATCTTATCATGGACGTTGTTTACCAGACATTTATCACAGTGTTGTCGATATTAGCAGGGGGAATCTGGGTTCTGGGATAAAAACTCGAGGAGGTAGGATTGTGATAACAAAAAGAGTAGAATTATCGGAAACTCAGAAAGGTATTTACTTTGATTGCCAAATCGATAACCCTATATCCTATAATATATCGGCAACTTTATTGATTGAGGGCTTACAGGAGAAACACTTTGAGTCGGCTTTAAAATTAGTAATTGGAGAACAAGAAGCCTTACGAAGCAGTCTTGAAATGGTGGATGACTTGCCGGTTTTGGCTATTCATGACCGAATTCCTTATGTATTAGTAAAAGAAGATTTTTCAGATCATGTCGAGCTGAGGGATGAATTATTAAGAGGAATAACTAAGGAAGAATGCAATACGGCATTTGATTTTAGCAAAGCTCCTTTATTTCGCACCAGGTTAATCCAATTGGAGGAGCATAAATATCTATTTCTGATCTGCATCCACCATATTATTTCGGATGGTTTATCCTTGGAGATCTTCAAGACGAAATTACTTGATTATTATTCCTGCCTGGTGAACAAGAAACCAATGGCCTTGAAACAGGATACTGGATTCTCTGAATTTATTGAGCGGGAAAATAGTAAACTCTTAAATGGAAAGTATAGTAAACAAAAAGAGTATTGGTCCGAAAAAATGAGAGGCTCCGAACCGCTGGCCCTGCAACCGGATTATTCAGTTAGACACAAGGATCAAGGCATCGGTAAGGAAAAACGTTTCGAAATACCTTCCGAGATGATTAAAGCCGTTCATCAGCTGTCCATGGATCAAGAAGTGACGGATTTTATGTTCTTTATGGCAGCTTTTACCGTACTTATGAATCAATATACGCGAAATGATGATATCATCTTCTCTTCCCCCTTTTCCTATCGTCCTAGCTTTGATCTGGAAGAAACCATGGGTTGTTTTGTCCATATGTTACCTATGCGTTTCAACATTGAGAGTGATGGACGCTTCACTTCTATTCTGCAGCAGGTTTCCCAAGAATTAATTCAAGTATATAGAAACATTGGATACCCTAATAATTTGATTGTACGAGACAGCCAATTGGTACCTATGCCCGGCTCGCCTTCGATTTTTGATGTGTCTTTTGTCTACGATATTTATGAAGAAACAGAAGATAGCCAGCTTAAAATAGAAGTTCTGGATCAGGATATCGTAACTTTTCCAGGTAGCTTAATGGTCGTTTTAAACAAAACTCCGAATCAGGACTTGATTAAAATCCAATACAAGTCTGGAATCTTTTCGGATGAAATGATAGAGCTGCTGGGACTTAGATTTCTGAAGCTCCTTGAAGTAGTAATACAAAATGTTGAAATTCCAATCGGACAGATTGATTTGTTGTTAGAGAATGAAAAGAAATGTATATTACAAGATTTCAATGCCACTTCGTATTTCCCCTACCAGCCACAGCATATTATGGATGTGCTCCATTCTAAGGTTATCAAGCATCCTGACCATATCGCACTGATCGAAGGGGAGAAACAAGAAACCTATGCTTCCGTGAACGCCAAAGCCAATCAGTTAGCCCGAAAAATTGCGGGAAGAAAAAGAAAAGCCAATGAAGCGATAGGCGTACAGTTGCACCGTTCGATGAATTTGGTAATTAGTCTATTGGCGATCCTCAAAGCAGGTTGTGCGTATGTGCCTATAGATCCCGCTTATCCCGCAGCAAGAAAAGAGTATATTTTTGAAGATGCGGATATTAAGCTTCTTATAACTTCGTCAGAATGTGAGTTTAAGGAAGACTGGAATATAGATTTTCTTAGTATTGATGATCCTGAAACCTATAGTGGAGATTATAGTAATCTCGCAGAGGAACTGGATCCCTTCAGTTTGGCTTACATTATGTACACATCCGGTTCAACCGGCAAACCTAAGGGAGTCATGGTAGAAAATCATAGTGTAGTGAATACATTAATGGATTTGGAAAGACGTTTCCCTCTAGGAAAGGATGATGTGTATCTCCTCAAAACATCCTTTACATTCGATGTGTCTGCGACAGAGTTCTTTGGATGGTTTATGGGGGAAGGCGCATTATTGGTATTAGAGCCGGATGGGGAGAAAAATCCTCAATTCATTTTAAATGAAATCAGCAAACATGCTGTAACCCATATTAATTTTGTTCCAACGATGTTTAGGCTCTTCTTGGAGTTATTTGATATGAACTCTAATCTGGCAAAGTTAAATCCACTTCGATGGATATTTGTCGGCGGAGAAGCCGTAACACCGGATATTTTGCAGAAATTTAATGCGCTCCAGACAAATATCAGCTTGGAAAATGTATATGGACCTACAGAATGTACCATTTGGGTTTCTCACTATTCTCTCAAAAATTACAATGGAGCAGCAAATGTCCCTATTGGCCAGCCGCTTAATGAGTCTCGTTGGTACGTAGTTGGGAACAATGAACATTTGCAGCCGGTTGGTATTCCAGGAGAACTTTGTTTGAGCGGTGTGGGATTAGCCCGGGGATATCTGAACATGACTGCATTGACGGAAGAAAAATTTGTGCCAAATCCTTTTTTTGAGGAAGGTATAGATCCTGAATGCTATCGATATATGTATCGCACCGGAGACCTTGTACGCTGGCTTCCCAGCGGGACTATTGAGTATTTAGGACGAATTGATTTCCAGGTAAAGGTACGGGGAGTTCGTCTGGAAGTTGGGGAAATTGAAAATGCGTTGTCTGAGTGCGAGGGAATTGTTCAAGCCGTAGTAGTTGTGAAGAAACAAGAGGGGAAACCGGGTGTTCTCTGTGCCTATTATCTGTCGGAGAATGAAATCCCTGTCTCAGAGCTTAAAGATCACTTATCGAATTCATTGCCTGCATATATGATCCCCTCATTCTTCGTTCATAAAACAGAGTTACCTCATAATAATAGCGGAAAAATTGATAGGAATGCACTTATTGCAGACTTGGCTTTTATTAAAGAAACATCCATAGAATATGTATCTCCTGGAACAGAGTTAGAGAGTCAGATTGCATCCGTCTGGCAAGAGGTGCTGTCTGTTCCCCTAGTTGGGTTAGATGATAATTTCTTTGAAATCGGCGGGAATTCCTTATCACTGATCCAGGTTCACAATAAACTTAGAAAATTGGTTAATCTTGAATTTACGATCACTCTATTCTTCCAGGCACCGACTGTCCGTTTACTTGCAGAGCACTTTTCTAAAACTGAGACAGAAGTAATTGGCAATAGAGAAGCCTATTTTAAAAGAAACCAAAAAATCGTCCGCCAAGATATAGCGATTATTGGGATGTCAGTGCATGTTCCTGGAGCTGAGAATGTTTTTGATTTTTGGGATAATCTGAAGAACGAAAAAGAAAGTATCCACTTTTATCAAGACGATGAATTGAAGGAACTGGGCATTGACTCTGATCTTTTGAATTCGGCCAATTATGTGAAGGCAAAAGGTAGGCTTCAAGGCGTGGATTATTTTGATCCCCAATTTTTCGGCTACACACCGGGGGAAGTTCGGATGATGTCACCCCAATTACGGCTGCTCTACCAAGGTACATGGGAAGCACTCGAAGATGCCGGTTATTTCCCCAACTCTGATTCCTCCAAAATCGGCATGTTTATGGGAGGTTCCGATGATTTTGAGTGGTACAAGCATGTGCTGTTTGGCGACACTGATTTCAGCAATAAATATCAGGCTTTTACGCTCAGCACCAATCACTTTTTAGCAAGCAGAGTCTCTTATAAATTGGATATTAAAGGGCCTGTATTCTCCGCACTTACGGGATGCTCAACCACATTGGTTACACCGCACTTGGCCTGCCAATCCTTGATTTTAGGGGAATGTGATCTGGCTGTAGCAGGCGGCATTACGATCGAACTTCCCAATGATGGCGGCTACCTGTATGAAGACGGCATGATGTTCTCACCGGATGGACATTGCCGGCCGTTTGATGCCCAAGCTCAAGGTACCGTTTTCTCTAATGGTATGGGGCTTGTTGTATTAAAAAGATTGGATGAAGCCTTGGAAGACGGTGACCAAATCTATGCCGTTATTAAAGGTTCTGCTATTAACAATGATGGCAATCAAAAAGTAGGTTTTCTGGCACCGAGTGTGACCGGTCAAACCGAGGTAATTCAAGAGGCCTATCGTGTCGCTGGAATCGATCCGGAGACCGTTAGCTATGTTGAAGCCCATGGAACGGGGACATTGCTCGGGGACCCGATAGAGGTTGAATCCTTATCGAAGGCTTTTGCTTCTGACAAGAAACAATTCTGTGTCTTAGGCTCTGTCAAAGGAAATGTCGGACATACGGATACGGCAGCCGGTGTGGTAGGCCTTGCGAAAGTAGCCCTTAGTCTAAAGCATAAATATATTCCGGGAACCGTGAACTATCAAGATCCGAATCCGAAAATCGATTTTAAAAACACTCCTTTTATGGTTAAAGAACATGGAACGGAATGGGGGAAGGAGCCCTTAACAAAAGGCTTGTTACGTGCCGGTATCAACTCTTTCGGTGTCGGTGGAACCAATGCTCATATGGTATTGGAGGAGCCCCCGGTGACTAGTGATAGTAGTCCTGATGAACAAGTGAATGTTCTTCCGTTCTCTGCCAAAAGCGCTGAGGCATTAAGGGAAACTTCAAAAAAGGTAGTAGAGTATCTGCTTGAGAATCCGGGTACCCGTCTGACTGATGCAGCTTGGACGTTGCAAGTGGGCAGAATGCCATTCCCTTATCGGAGCACATTGGTTATTAATGAATCGTTCCGGAATGAGCCGGAGAGAATGCTTAAGAATCTAAATGAAACTGCCTTATATGAAGTGAAAGCTTCAAATAGAAAGGTGTACTTTATGTTCCCTGGTCAGGGGAGCCAATATCAGGGAATGGGTCGTGACCTTTATCATTCAGCGGATCGAAGTGCGATGTCCAAGATATTCAAACGTCATATCGATCAAGTATTTGATCTGTTGAAAGAAGAGGAACGTGCGGAGTTTAAAGAGTTAATCTACGGGGATCAGCACCCCCATAAAATTAATCAAACCGAATACAGCCAATTCGCATTGTTTGCTACCAGTTATGCATTAGCCAAGACATTAATGGAGTTAGGGATCCAGCCTGCTGGGATGATTGGTCATAGTATCGGGGAGGTTACTGCAGCTGCGGTTGCCGGTGTGTTTGCTTTGAAGGATGCAGTTGAAATCGTTAGGATTCGCGGTCAGGTTATGCAAAAGCAGGAGCCCGGAGTAATGCTGGCTGTCATGGCTGATGCCGGGGAAGTGGAGAAGGAGCTTGAACCGAATGTCTGGCTGGCTTTGGAGAATACGACCCGCAGTTGTGTTGTTGGAGGAAGCGAACAGGCGATTGTTCATTTTGAACGGAAGTTAGAGAAGCTTGGCTTGAAATTTGTAAGAGTCAAGACCTCTCATGCCTTCCACACACCTATGATGGAACAAGCAGCCCAAGAATTTCAGCAAATCCTTGCCCAATATACGATGAACGAACCTCTAATACCGATCGTTTCCAATACAAGGGGAACCTGGGTTCAGGAAAAGGACATGACAAATCCTGAATATTGGTCCAAACATATTTTAAAAACGGTCAAGTTCTCTAAAAATTTGTCTGAAATACTCAAAAATAAAGATGATGTTTTTATTGAGGTAGGGGCAGGGCGGACATTAAGCACGTTTGCCAGACAACATGAATCCAGAGCGGACGGGCAGCACTTTATTAATCTGATTCGTCATCCGCAAGAAATTGAAAATGATGTGGAATATACAAATAAAAAATTCGGAGAGATTTGGTGTGCAGGTATCCAAGTGGATTGGGTTGCCTTAAAGGGCTCCTCTGTCCGTAAGCGCCTCTCTCTGCCGACTTATGTATTTGATAAAGTCCACTTTCCAATTCATATCCAGACGGACTCTTCGCAAAAATCGGCATTCAACGGACTCGACACCTCAGAGACAAAGCTTTCAATTCCCTTGAGATCCGTCGCTTTCCAGAGTAAGGGCGGCCTGGAGAGTACGGTTATTGATGCATACAAAACGGTTTTCGGGTTCGATACCATTAGTGTCGATCAGAACTTTTTTACACTGGGTGGAGATTCCCTTAAGGCGGTAAGTCTATCTTCTGCTATCAAAAATGTATTGGGCATAAAAGTGGAGATCGCCGACTTGTTCAAATATCCGTCTCCCGGCGCTTTAGCATCCTTTTTAAGTGAAACAGAAGTTAGTAAATCTAATGAAATGAGCATTAGAACTGCACCGAAAATGGACGGGTATACCCTGTCATCGGCTCAAAGCCGGATGTTTGCACTTTCATTATTGGATAAAGACAATGTCGCCTATAATCTTCCTTCAGCCACAATGATCAGAGGTCCGTTGGATAAAGGACGAGTAGAGCAGGCCTTGGATAAATTAATACAGCGGCATGAGTCTTTAAGAACTACGTTCAGAATCAGAGACAATCAACCTGTACAGATCATTCATTCAACGGCGAGAGCTCCGATTACCTATTCGGATAAGACCGTCTCCAGTCATGAGGATATCCGTCATCTTATCTATGAATTTATTAAACCTTTTGATCTCGAAAAAGCTCCATTGTTTAGAGTTGAACTCATCAACACCGGTGTGGACAACTACTTGCTTCTCTTCGATCTCCATCACATTATTGCGGACGGCACTTCTGTGGAAATAATAACTAGAGACTTTAATGAGCTATATTTCGGGGAACTCGCTCCTGCGAAGATTCAATACAAGGACTTTGCTGTATGGCAGAGGGACTACCTGAAGTCGCAAGAAATTGAGGAACAAAAGGAGTTTTGGCTCCAACAACTTGGTGATCATTTGCCTGTCCTGGAATTGCCAATAGACTTTAAGCGACCTCCTGTGAAGGATTTTGCAGGCAGCAGGATTTATTTCGACCTGGATAGACAATTAACATCTAAACTCGTAGATTTGGCTCAAACCTCAGAAGCCACGCTCTTTATGATTATGTTAAGTGCTTGGAATATCCTTTTAGCCAGATACTCGGGTCAAGAAGACATCATTGTAGGGACTCCGGTGGCAGGCAGAACTCAGGAGGAGATAGAAGAAACTGTAGGTATGTTTGTTAACATGCTGGCAATGAGAAACCATCCGGAGAACGGCAAGAGATTTATAGATTTCTTAAATGAGGTGAAAGAGAATTCCCTCAAGGCTTTTGAGAACCAAAATTATCAATTTGATGAGTTGGTTGAACAGTTGAATCTCAAACGGGAATTAAGCCGTAACCCACTATTTGATGTTTGCTTCGATTTTCAGAACATGGAAGTTTATGATTTGGAAATTAACGGCATCCGGTTCACGCCTTATTCCTTCGAGACGAATTCTGCTGCCTACGACCTTGTTCTGACTTGCCAGGAAAACAAGAAAGATCAGGTTATAACAGGATTTTTTGAATACTCAACGGGTTTATTTAAAAAAGAAACTGTGGAACGGATGGCTCGGCACTTCCGGGAAATCCTGATCCATATCACGCAAGAGAAAGATGTCCGAATTTCCGATATCGGCCTTCTTCCTCAAGCAGAGAAACAATTCATTCTGAAACAATTCAATAATACTACCCTTAAGTTTAATGAAAATTTGCTCATCCAGGAGATGTTCGAGCACAATGTGCAGGCTTTCCCTGATAAAACGGCATTAATTGTATCAAGCGGCAAGAAACTGACTTATCGGGAGTTAAATGATCAATCCAATGCGCTGGCTTGGCGCTTAATTGAATTGGGTATTCACAAAGATTCTCTTGTCGGAATAATGCCCCGCAGAGATGAGTATCTGTTAATTTCTATACTTGGCGTATTAAAGGCAGGGGGAGCGTATGTCCCTATTGATCCAGGATTCCCTGAAGAGAGAATTGCCTATATGCTGTCGGAATGCGAAATTAGCACATTAATTTGCTCCCGTGAATACCGGGATCTGATTCATTTTGAAGGTACAATAATTGATTGTAAGTCTCTGGATACTAATTCGAACTTGTATAGTAATCCCTCGCAAAGGGGAATAAAGAACAGCTTGGCTTGTGTCATATTCACTTCCGGTTCAACAGGGAGACCTAAGGGAGTACTGATTAACCAAGAATCTATCGTTAATTTCATTCATGATATAAAGAACAGAGAGATTTTTCGGAATCACGATGACAGAATGATCAGCGTCACCACACTGTCTTTCGATATTTTTGGATTTGAATCTCTTGTTCCGTTATGCACAGGTCATTCTGTTTATTTGGCTGACGAAATTGAACAGCTGGACCCGTCCTTGGCCAACCAAAAGATCATTGAACACAAAGTCACTCATATCTTAAGTACCGTCTCCCGGATTAAAGCTTTTGTCGAGAACCCTGATTTTGATCAGGCTTTGAAACAGCTGAAATGCATCTTAAGCGGTGGTGAAAATTACCCGGTGCAATTGCTGCAAGATCTGCAAAAGAGATCCCAAGCAAGATTCTTTAATATGTACGGTCCGACGGAAACAACGATTTGGTCAACGACAAAGGAACTAACTCATTCCAGTACGATAAACATCGGACAGCCTATTGCCAATACTCAAGCCTACATTATGAATACAGTCGGCAAACTGCAGCCTATCGGTGTCTATGGAGAGCTATACATTGCAGGTCACGGCCTTGCCCGTGGTTATCTAAATAATCCGGAGGAAACGAAGGATAAATTTATTGAGGTCTCTGATCTTCCAGGAATCCTTCTTTATAAAACAGGTGATCGGGCCAGACTTCTTGACAATGGTGAAATAGAACTCTTAGGCAGACTGGACTCTCAGATTAAGATCCGCGGCTACAGAATCGAATTAACTGAAATTGAGAAAATGGTTTTGAGTCATGAGAATATTCGTCAAGCCGTACTGACCGTAATAGACGACAAAAGGAATAACAAACAGCTTGTATTGCATTATTGCACCAAAAGAGAGGTAGAGCTCTCCAGCGAAGATAGCACATGGCTGAAAGGTTGGCTGAGGGAATGTCTGCCTCATTATATGGTTCCTTCTTACTTCATACATTTAGATGAAATGCCTGTCCTGCCTAATGGAAAAATAAACAGAAATGCTCTGATTCTTCCGCAAGAAGAAAGTAGACCAACGGAGGTGCAAGTAACACCGCCTTCATCAGAACTGGAAAGAGCATTACTGGAGGCTTGGAAAGAAGTACTGAATGTTGAGCGCCTCAGTGTTCGAGATAACTTTTTCGACGTAGGTGGAAACTCTCTGGGATTAATATTAATAAATAATAAATTGAACTCGCTTATTGGAAGGTCAATTCCTTTAATGCAGCTATTCCAGCACCCAACCATTGAATCTTTGGTTAAGAGTCTGGGTGTTCCAGTAGTTCAATCCAGTGAGGTTAGGCTGCCGAAACTTTCTTCGAACTCTGAACCGGATTCAACGGACATAGCTGTCATAGGGATGTCCTGTAAATTCCCCGGGGCGGATGATTTGGATTCATTTTGGAGAAATATTGTCTCCGGGAAGGAATCCATCACCTACTTTGATCATGAAGAATTGTTGGAATCCGGAGTTGACCCTGAGTTGTTATCGAATCCGAATTATGTAAGGGCTAAAGGTTTTCTAGAGGGAATTGAGTACTTTGATTCTGAATTCTTTGATTATCCTTATCAGGAATCCAATATGATGGACCCCCAAATCCGAATTCTTCATCAATGCGTCTGGGAGGCTCTGGAACATGCGGGCTATAATTCTTCAGCCTATAAAGGAAGAGTAGGATTATTCGCCGGTAGTGGTTCCAGCTTGCCTTGGATGACCCGGTTTTTAGGGAATCAGAATGATTTTTTAAGTGCTTTTGAAGCCTTGACCTTAAACGAAAAGGATTATCTGACAACAAGAGTGTCCTATAAGCTTAATTTGAAGGGACCTAGCTTTAATATTCAAACGGCTTGCTCCACATCCTTGGTAGCTATTCATCAGGCTGTCCAGTCATTAATTAGTGGGGAATCCGATATGGCCATAGCCGGTGGAGTATCTATTTCTTATCCGCGAAAAGAAGGGTATCTCTGGCATGAAGGCATGATTTTATCCAAAGATGGTCATTGCAGACCTTTCGCCGAAGATTCCTCTGGAACAGTATCAGGTAATGGCTGCGGAATTGTTTTGCTAAAACCGCTTGCCGCTGCAGTAAGGGACGGAGACAAAGTCTATGCCGTAATTAAAGGATCTGCCATTAATAATGATGGAATTGAGAAAATCGGGTATACAGCACCAAGTGTCGCCGGACAAGCCTATGTAATTGATGCTTCTCTTAAAAAAGCAGGCGTGTCTCCAGAGGAGATCAACTATCTCGAAGCTCATGGAACTGGAACTAAATTAGGTGATCCTATTGAGATTGAAGCACTCAAGCAGTCATGGAATACCGACAAAAAAGGATATTGCGCCATAGGATCTGTTAAGGCCAATATTGGTCACTTGGATGCTGCGGCAGGTGTAGCCGGTTTTATTAAGACCGTGTTGACTCTGTACCACAGAACGATTCCTCCTCTTATTAATTATAATGAGGCCAATCCAATGATTGATTTTGACAACAGCCCGTTCTATATCAATACAGAAGCGAAGCATGTCACAGATACTCATACAACCCTAAGAGCGGGAGTGAGCTCTTTTGGTATAGGGGGAACCAATGTTCACGTTATTTTGGAACAACCGCCTATGGAGCAGCAAATGAGCATTTTACCAGATACAGTACATGTGCTGCCATTCTCCGCAAGAAGCCTAACAGCACTAGCCAATACTTCGGAAGCTGTACTGAGCTATTTGGAGAATACCGCGGGTTTTAATCTTTCAGATGTAGCATGGACCTTACAGGATGGACGTAAATCATTCGAATATAGAAAAGTATTAGTAGTGAACAGCTCATCAATTAAAAAGCAGGAAAACAATATAACCGAATTCTTGAATCATCCCGGGCAGAAAATACCGGACATAAAAAAATCTGTAATTTTCATGTTTTCGGGCGAGGAAAGCTACTATCAAGGGATGGCCCACGGCCTATATTTCTCAGATCATAGAAGCAGAATTTCAGAGGTGTTTGGAAGTTATATGGACCATGTTCTATCATTCCTGCAAGAAGATGAACGTGTGAATTCCCTAAGAATATGGTCCGGCAGTACAGATCAAACGGAGATCAATCCAACGGGATATAATCAACTCCTTACGTTTACGATAGGTTACTCACTAGGGAAAACTCTGATTCAGACAGGTGTAGTTCCTAATGGAGTGATGGGTCAAAATATCGGAGAAATATGCGCACTCACTGTTGCTGGAGTTCTGGAACTGGAAGATGCTATTGATCTGGTAAGAAAATACAACGGATGGCTGCAACACGAGGAGACAGGTTCATTAATTGCTGCTATAGCAGAAGGTAATGTGGAAGCAAGTGAAAGATCAACTTTTATATCATGTCTAGAAAATATTCAATACAATCTGAATCAGCCTTGGGTGCAGTTGCTGTCAAAGGAAGATGGAAGCCTAGAGAAGGCATTAGCAGAAAAGAACTCTTTATTTCTAGAAGTAGGTGCTGGTAATGGGTTGCAAGCGTTACTTACACAACATTGGGATGAGGAAGTTGTACATCTGATTCGCCACTTCGATGAAGAGCAGGATGATTTGGTATATCTTAATCAAATACTCGGACAACTCTGGTGTAAGGGTGTTGATCTGGATTGGACTAGATTAAAGGGAGAATCCGTCAGAAAACGTGTTCCTTTACCTACCTATGTTTTTGATAAGAAATTTCATGAGAATGATGTTTCTTTATACAATTTTGCAAGCCGGGCACAGGATAGCAGTACTTCCGGGGCACAAGTGGAAGCGGATTGTTCAGAGAAGAACCCTGAAGAAAGGGTCACTAATCTGTTATCTGGTATCTGGCGAGAAATATTGGGCTGTGATGAGGTTCGTTCCGAGGATGACTTCTTCGTGCTTGGCGGACACTCTCTGAAAGCCATTTCCTTAGCTGCACAAATTCAAAAGAGTTTCGCTGTTGAAATGCCCTTAACAGTAATATTTGCCCGCCCTGTTTTTAATCAAATGGTAGATTGGTTATTGTCCAACGGTCATAAACAAGCAGTACGCAGCATTCTACCCGTTCAGAAGAGAAATCAATATGAAGTCTCATCGGCGCAAAAGCGAATGTACGTGGTCAATGAAATGATCGGTAATGCTGTCCCTTATAATCTTGCTTCCATCTATCTTGTACATGGTTTAGTTGATCGAGAAAAGTTTGTGAAGGTTATTGACGAGTTAGTACACAGACATGAATCGTTAAGAACTAGATTCCAGATGATTGAGGGAGAAGTCGTACAAATTATCGAGGAGAATGTTGCGTCCATCGTCGAATTCGGGACTGCCGCTGAGGATCAGATTGAAGCTGAAGTCCAAAGTAATATTAGACCCTTCGATTTGTCCAAAGCACCTTTATTGAGAATGAAGTTAATAACCATCCATTCAGAAAAGCATGTGCTCTTCATTGATATGCATCATATTATCTCTGACCAAAGTTCTATTGCGATCTTGTTGCAGGAATTTGCTGTCTTATATCGTGGAGAAAAGTTAAATCCGCTTGACCTTCAATATAAGGATTTCGCAGCTTGGCAGAATGAAATATTCAAGAGTAAAGAAATCGAAAAACAAATAGCGTACTGGAAGGATGAATTTACCGGGGAGATTCCAAAGCTTAACATGCTGACAGACTTTAGAAGACCCCGTATCCAGACATTCGAAGGAGATCGTGTTCCACTCGAAATGGGTGTAGAGCTCAGTGCCAAAATGAACATCTTAGGGAGAGAATATGGTTTAACTCCGTACATGGTTCTTATGTCCGCTCTGAAGTTAGTCTTGTGGAAGTATACAGGACAAAATGATCTGGTTGTAGGGACAGGTATTGCGGGACGACGCCATGCGGATCTTGATTCCATAGTGGGAATGTTTGTGAACACGCTGGCAATAAGATCACAAACCAGTGAAGCATTAACCGTTTCTGATTATCTGCAGTATATGAAAGAAAAAATGATCAAGGCCTACGAAAATCAGGACTGTCAATATGAGATGTTAGTTGAAATGCTGGAGCTTGAGAAAGATATGGCCAGAAACCCGCTTTTTGATGTGGTGATTAACTACATTAATATGGGGACGGAAGAACTGGCTATAGGAGATTTGGAACTTTCACCTTGGCCGACGGCGAAGATCGATTGCAAATTTGATATTACATGGACCATTCAGGATAAGGATGGTAGTTATTACTCGGATATTGAGTATAACACCGCTCTCTTCACACGTGAGAGCATCGAGTCTTTCGGGAATAGACTATTGCACATGTTGAGACTCATTACAGCTGAACCTGAACGTAAGCTGGGAGAGCTCTCCATCATGACTCCCGATGAGGAAAAGTGGCTATTGGATTTAAACCAGACTGCAACAGCCTTTCCAAGAGACAAAACTATTATTCAACTTTTTGAAGAACAAGTACAACAAAACGGTCATCGAACAGCTATCATCTGGGAGAGCGAAGAAATTAGCTATATGGATTTGAATAATAGAGCCAACAGACTCGCAGAGCAGATTGCTATGCACAATGTAAGATGCGGCGATAAAATTGCGATTTTACTTGAACGGGGTCCATTGCAGATTGTAAGTATTCTGGGGATACAGAAATCCGGTTGTGTCTATGTGCCGATCGATCCTGAATACCCGGAGAACCGTATCAATTTCATTCTAGAGGATAGCGGTTCTTGCTTGTTGCTAACTCAATCAGAGCTTCTATCGGATATAACTCATGGGATTTCTGCACTTTTAGTGGATATGGAGCCGGACTTGCTGAAATCTAGTGAAGATTTACCGATAACAATGAATCGTCCTTTCCCAACTGTTCGTGCTGAAGATCCAGCTTATATTATGTACACTTCAGGATCGACAGGCACGCCAAAGGGAACTCTCATTAGTCATCGGAATGTAATACGTGTAGCCAAGGAAACCAATTTTATTACGATTGAACCAACGGACAGGCTCTTACAATTATCTAATTATGTATTTGACGGATCGGTATTTGATATCTTTGGTGCCCTGCTTAACGGAGCTAGTCTAGTAATGATCGCTAAGCAAGCTGCTATTGAAATCGCCCAATTGTCTGAGTTCATTGAAGAGCAAGGAATTTCGGTGTTCTTTGTTACAACGGCTCTGTTCAATATGCTGGTGGATGGGGACCTCACCTGTCTTAAAAATGTTCGTAAGATTGTTTTTGGCGGGGAGGCGGCTTCTCTCATCCATGCACGGAAATCCTTGGAAGCACTGGGTCCGAACAAGATCATTAACGGTTATGGGCCAACGGAATCAACGTTCTTTGCAACTTACTACCCTATTAACAAAATAGAGGACAATGAACAATCTGTACCTATTGGTACAGCCCTGTCCAATACAACACTCTATATTCTTGATTCACAAGGTCGGCCTGTCCCATCTAATGTTCCTGGTGAGCTATATATTGGAGGCGACGGGGTAGGCATAGGCTACCTGAACAGAGATGAACTAACGCGTGAGAAATTCATAGAGAACCCATTTGACAGCTCTGAAAAGCTCTATCGCACTGGAGATTTGGTATGGCGTATGCCTTCGGGTGATATCGGATTTATTGGCCGTCAGGATTTCCAAATCAAAATCAGAGGTTTTAGAGTGGAGTTAGGTGAAATTGAAGCTCAAATTAAAGATCTCTCGGGTGTTCAGGATGTAATTGTTGTATCGCAAACGGATAAGTCAGGTAGTCTCTATATTGCTGCTTACTATACTGTTGAGGGACTAACTCACCTCGAACCAGAGCTGATTAGAGAGCTTCTTCTGAACAAGATGCCGGATTATATGATTCCTTCACGGATGATGAAGTTGGATATCTTCCCACTGACGCTAAATGGAAAAATTGATCGCAAGGCTCTGCCGGTTATTGAAGAACACAAAGATCAATTATCCAGCTATATTGCACCTGGAAATGAACTTGAACAGATGATTCTTACAAAAATGCAGGACATTCTCGACAACAGCACCATTGGGATAAAAGATGACTTTTTTAGATTTGGCGGGCAATCCATCAAGGCCATTGCGTTGGTTCAGTCCTTATCGAAGGCAGGTATCCCTGTAAAGGTAAATGAGGTCTTCCAGTATCCTACGGTTGAAGGGCTGGCAGCTCTACCCGAGGTCAGAAAAGTATTTGGATTGGATGCGAAACGCAAGTCAACCGCACCAGAACAAGAAATAAACCTGAATGCTGTAGCTCTTCATAAAAATCAAATAGATAGTCTCGTAGCTCATGTCCGAAATACTTGTTCTATGATCTCAACTATGATTGCTTCTGCGAACCGGTCGGGCGAATTCCCACTCTCTCCCGTTCAGTTCGCTCATGCTTCACTCGGGTCAAGTGTAAGCGGGTTTACCACCCGGATCATCGGGGAGTTGGATGAGCGGAATATACGCGAGATATTTATGAACACCATTCACGACAATCAGCTGCTTCATTGCGTGATCAACAAAGATCAGGCACTGGTATGGAGCGAGTGTGACATCTCGGATCTTCAATCGTTAATTCAGCAGAACATTCCGTACTTAGACTTACGGGAGTATACAGCTCATACCAAAGAACAAATTGCAAATCAGCTGTGCTCAAGATTGTTATTATCGGACTATCTGTTAGGTGAATTACCTTGGAGACTTTGCTGCCTCCGCTTAAGTCAGGATACCCACTATGTAATCTGGGGTTTTGATCATACGGCCTTTGACGGGATGAGCGCCGAGGTGATTCGTCATCAGCTGGAACAGGCGGTTTATGATGCACTGAATGGAGCTGAAGGTGCTCCGACTGAGTCTCCTGGAGGAATGTTTCCGCAAAAATATCAAGATTACGTAGCACTGCTGGCAACAGGACCCCAAGGAATCGGTGAACAAGAAATCATTGACCGTTTTTCCTTGGAACTCTGGAATGAAAGCAATCAAATGCTGATGGAAAAGCTGGATCAAATCCTGAATCGATGCGATAAAGAAATTCAGTTGCATATCCCGTTAAAGGATACCGATATTCAAGCCCAGTGGTGGAAAGCTTTTGATTTCATTGTAAATTTACTCAGCGAATACACGGGGATTCCAGAAACTCCGATAGCGATTGTTAATTACGGCAGAAGCTACTATAACCAAGATTTTTATAACTGTGTCGGTGAGTTTCTGGATATCATTCCTTTGGTTGTAAGGGGAAGTAAGCCAGAGTTACATCCGATGGAACTTATAAAGCATTGTCAGCTTCATTCGATTAACTTTCTATCTTTATTATTTGATCCTGATTTGTCCAAGAAGTTCTCTAAGATAGCTGACCTCTTAAATCCGGCTTATCAAGTATTGGAGGAGCCAAAACCATTTGTTCTATTCAATTTCCAGGGATTTGTATCTAAAGAAGAACAGGAAGCCTTTAGTAATCCACCAGGGGTTGAGGATCAGAACAAGCTGGCAAAAGTATTAGTCACTGTTAATTATGATGAGGAGAATTTAAGAATTATTCTAGAAAGCTCAATGGGTTTTAATTTGGATAAGCTTAGTGAAATCATGGAGACAAAATTAGATCAATATCCAAATGTATTCGTTAATTATGGATTAATGGAGGCCGGAAATGTCTAAGAAAGCGATCCAGCATGGCAAGCCGATTGAACTTCCGAAAGAGTATGATACTTTAGCTGGAATGATGATGGCTACCGTTGAGAATTATCCGCTTAAAGGTATTACGTATGTGGACGCCTCTGGAAAAGAAGACTTTGAATCTTATCCGGCATTAGTTGAAAATGCACGTAAATATCTTAAAGTTCTCTATCGCAAGGGACTGAAGTCTGGGGATATCGTAATCCTGGAAATCGACAACTCCAAAGATTTTTATCGGACATTTTGGGCTTGTATTTTCGGAGGGATCATCGCTGCACCAGTGAGTCAGCCGACCTCATGGGAACCCCAATCAACGGGATTGTTGAAGTTCACCAAGATATGGGAAGTGTTAAATAAACCTGTAGTAGTAGTGGAAGAACAGCTTCGGGCCAGGTATCAAGCTTTACAGGAGGTTTCTCCCTATGAAGAGCTTCGGTTCATCTCATTATATGAATTAAGTGCAAATACAGATGAAATGGAAGACATTCATTGGAACCAATCGGAGGATCTTGTATTCTTACAGTTCTCCTCAGGGAGTACAGGAATCCCCAAAGGCGTGCAGCTTACGAACAAAAATATAATTACGAACACTGTTTCCTGTAAAAACGGGCTTGGTACACAGGCCGATGAGGTTGCTTTCACTTGGCTGCCTCACACCCATGATATGGGCCTGTTTGGACAGCATTTAACCCCGGTAATGAGTGGAAGTGACATTATGGTGTTCTCACCGTATACCTTTATTCGCTCGCCGTATATTTTTCTAAAAAAGATTACCGAACACAAAGGGAAATGGTTCTGTTGCACGAACTTCGGATACGACTGGATGGTGCAGAAAGTACCTGACTCCAAATTATCAACGCTGGATTTGTCTTCTTTAAGATTAACGTTAAATGGAGCCGAACCGATATCCGCAACGGTGATCCGAAATTTCACTGAGAAATTTTCAAAGTGTGGATTTAAACCTAATATGATGTTCCCTGCTTACGGTATGGCAGAGGCGACAGTCGGTGTTTCGATGCCCCAAATCGGAGGTTTGCCTAGAATAGAAAGAATCTACCGTTCCAAATTGACGAATGAGAACCTGGCTGTTCCAGTACAAGAAGCTGACGACGAAGACTGTGTTGAATTTGTACATGAGGGATACGCAGCGGATGGAATCAGTATCCGAATTGCAGATGAACAAGGGAATACCCTCAATGAGCACATGATCGGTGAAATTCAGATCAAAGGCGATTCCGTTACTTCAGGTTATTACAATCTTGAGCATGTAACCAAGGATCTGTTCATTGACGGGTGGCTGCATACAGGCGATCTTGGGTTTATGGTCGATAACGGTTTGATCGTAAGCGGCAGAATTAAAGATATTATCTTTGTCCGGGGTCAGAATTTCTTTGCCCATGATTTAGAGGAAGTTATATATGGTCTTGGAACAATACCTCGGGGCAATATTATGCTGGTTGGACATTTTAATAGTAGAACACAACAGGAAGAGTTGCTTGTCTTCGTCAAGCACAAATCAGATGTAGAGAAGTTCTTGCCTATTCGTCAAAGCATCATCGACCGACTGCAGGAATCTTTAGGGATAGAGATCACCCATGTTATCCCTATCAAACTAATACCCAAAACCACAAGCGGGAAGCTGCAACGGTTCCAATTACGAAAAGGCTTCGAAAATGGAGATTTCAACGATGTTATTAATGAGATTCAAATGAATCTGGCAGATAGCAGACACAAGGAGAGACTCATCAATCTTCCTCAGAGTGAGTTAGAGATATTCCTTCACAACACCTGGTCTGAAGTATTGAGTATTCCTACGCATAGAATTTCTATTGATGATACCTTTTTATCTCTAGGTGGAAATTCCATTCGGGCATACCAATTACTAGACCTGATAGGCAAACATTTTGATAAGGAGATCGGATCTGAGGTCTTAGTCTTTTGTAAGACGATTAGAGAAATTGCCGACTACCTCCAAGCTATGCCGTCTAAGAGTGAAGAATCTTCTAGGGGCTGGAAGACGGATAATCAACTGGATATTCATAAGGCCGTTGCGATTACCGGATTGGCTCTGAGACTTCCAAATGCTAAGAATCAGGAGGAATTCTGGGACAATCTAGCTTCGAAAAAGGACAGCGTCTCTAAGATCAGCTCTAAACGAAGAGCACAGGCAGGTAAGCCGGAATGGGATGATTGGCTGGGGGAGCTTGAGGAAGCAGACAAGTTTGATAATGATTTTTTCGAAATCTCTGCAGAAGAAGCCATGTTTATGGATCCGCAGCAAAGACTCCTTTTAGAAGTTTCTTACGAAGCGCTAGAAGATGCGGGTGTCATTGCGGGTTCGGAAGATAAGAAACGTAATATTGGTGTATACGTTGGAATCAGCCCGAGTACGTATTACCAGCTTGTAGTTGATCATATCGAAAAGAATGGACTGGATCACATTCATCCAAACGCTATGGTTGGCAATATGTCCAATATTGGCGCAGCCTTGATCTCACATTTGTATAATTTCACAGGACCCGCACTAGCCATTGATACAGCATGTTCATCATTCTTGGTTGCCCTACATTACGCTGTGTCTGCGATCAGACAGAACCATATTTCCGGGGCAGTGGTTGGCGGAGCAAATGTTGTGTCAACTTCTATCGTTCATTCCTTATCGCGAAAAGCGGGAATTTGCTCTTCCACTAATCATACTAAAGTATTCGATAAGGATGCTGATGGATCGGTCTTAGGAGAAGGTGCTGTCGTTGTCTATCTGGAACCCCTTACCCAAGCTGTAAAGACAAATAAAAATATCTACGGAGTCATCCGTGGAACTGCAATTAATAATGATGGATATTCACTGGGCATTATGGCACCTAATCCTAAGGGACAATATCAGGTACTGGCGGATGCCTATGCAGATGCCAATCTCTCGCCCAATGAAATCAGCTATATTGAAGCCCATGGATCAGGCACGACCATAGGTGATCCTATTGAGATTAGTGCCTTAACGAAATTATTCTCAAAACCTGAACCGGGTGATCAACCCCATATTGGAATCGGATCTGTAAAAACCAATATTGGCCATCTCTTCCCGGCATCCAGTGGAGCGAGTCTTGCGAAGGTGTTACTAAGTATGAAGAACCAAAAATTAGCACCTAGTCTGCATATGGAGGATGTAAATCCTGCCTTGCAGCTGGAGAAAACACCCCTTTATGTTGTTAAGGATTTGAAGAATTGGTCCCCTAAAGATGAGCAGACCCGGAAAGCGGGAATAAGTTCATTTGGATTAGGAGGAACGAATGCTCATATCGTATTGGAGGAATGGAATAAAAGTGAGGCGGTTCCCAAAGAACAACGCTTGCATCTTTTAACCTTGTCGGCCAAAACAGAAAAAGCACTGGAGAGCATGATCAGCCGCACTGAAATGTTACTGGAAGATTCGCCGGATATGGATATTAATAATTTATGTTTCACTCGTAATCGATATAGAAAACATTACAGCTATCGTGCCGCATGCCTGATTTCAGCCGTTGAGGACACAAATAAATTAACTCAGATAGGTAAAGGACAATTTCTAAAAAAGCGTTCAGCCAAAGTAAATGTTATCCTTGGGGATTTGAAAAGTAGTACTGGTGGGGAGAACAGCGTATTTAAACGGGAAGCGGATGCTGCATACCAGAAATACGCTTTGGAGGTTAGCAGTACGAAAGTGAACGCGGTTGTGAACGACAATCAAAATACGGATGAATGGATACATTTAGCCTACTGGCATTCATTTATATCAGAACTGCAACTAACCGGTGTAAATATTACCGAGATGAGTGGTATAGGTACAGGACAAGTACTTGCTGATTTATTGAATGAAAAAAGTGGTGAGAAGAACAAATCAGCTAAGACCAATACGGCGGATATTGTACTCGGTCTGGGTATAACGGAGGAACATTTGCTGAGTATTTTACCTGGTGAACTCAAAAGCAAAGTGAAAACAGTATGTTTGCAGCCTGAAGGGGAGACCTCCTTTGAACGTAATTTGGTATCAGTCATAGGGGAACTGTACGCCACGGGTGCCGATTTCGACTGGGAATATATTCACCCTGATGGATCGGGTCAAATGATTCACTTACCGACCTACCCATTTGAACAGAATGCCTATTGGATCAATGAATTGAGAGGAGAATGATTATGAATAGAGACGAAATTGTGGAGCTCATGAAGACAGAAATTGCTGCTATCCTAGGTCAAGAACCTGATGATATCGATGAGAATGTGAATTTTTTGAAAATCGGTGTCTCATCTATTCAGGCTTTGAAAATTATCAACCGGGCCAGAAAAAAACTGGATATAGACATCAGCCCTGTTGCCTTGTTCGAATACAAAACAATATCTGAATTTGCAGGCTACCTTAGCGAATGTCTAAATGAGAAGGTGCTCTGATGAACGAAGAGACACAGCAAGCAATTATTGCGGAAGCGGAGTCTTTTGTACATGCAGAAATTCGTCCATATGTGAATCAGTTTGAAGAACAGGGAGGTATCCCTCGTGAACTGATTGCGAAAATGGCCTCCAAGGGGTATTTAGCAGCATCTCTTCCCAAAGAATATGGGGGCTTGGGACTGGATCCGGTCTACTATGGCTTATTTACCGAAGTTTTTGGTAAGGCATGTACAGCTACAAGAAGTTTGATTACTGTGCATACTTCCCTTGTAAGTGAGACCTTACTACGATTTGGTTCAGAGGAGCAAAAAGAGTCGTGGCTACCGCGACTAGCCAGCGGTGAAGTCATATCTGCTTTTGGATTATCGGAGCCGGATATAGGATCGGATGCAAAAAGCATCAAGACAGCTTGGCACGAAGAGGATGATTATTATGTTCTCGATGGTACTAAGAAATGGATCACTTTCGGGGATATAGCGGATGTTTTTATTATTATTGCCTCCAATAACGGTAAGAGTACAGCATTCTTAGTCGAGAGATCATTTCCCGGTGTTCAGACGAAACGAATCGAAGGTTTGCTGGCTGCACGCGCAACCTATCTTGCAGAGATTCGCCTTGAGAACGTCAAGGTTCCTAAGAGTAATGTGCTCGGGAAATTGAATTTCGCGTTCGAGTATGTGGTCTCCGCTGCACTTGACCAAGGTCGTTACAGCATAGCTTGGGCGGGATTGGGAATTGCGCAGGAAGCATTGGATGCTATGGTTACTTACTCCCGCAGCCGTACACAATTCGAGCAAAAAATAAGTAGCTTCCAGCTGATCAGAGGAATGATCGGAGATGCTGTAACCAAGTTACATGCTGCGAGGGCGCTCTGCTTAAGAGCCGGTGAATTACGCAAGCAAAAACATTCAGATGCTTCTATTGAAACAACGATTTCTAAATATTTCACATCTAAAGTAGCAGTGGAGGTTACCAATGATGCCCTGCAGATCCACGGTGCAAATGGATTCACCAATCAATATCCGGTGGAAAGATTGTATCGGGAAGCCAAGGTACTAGAGATTATTGAAGGATCGTCTCAGATGCAACAGGAAATTATTTCTCATTACGGATTGAAACAGTATAACAAGAGGAGTAGAAAGAGATGAGATTTGCGGTGTTATTCCCGGGGCAAGGCAGTCAGTACATTGGCATGTGCAAAGATCTGATTGAAAAGTTCCCTGTAGCGGCTGAGGTATTTGAAGAGGCAAACAGCAGCTTGAATTTTGATATTCGTTCGTTAATCTTGAATGGACGTCTGGAAGAACTAACACGTTCAGAAAATGCTCAACCGGCGGTTGTCACCGCAAGCTATGCTTTATTTCGAGTCTTCAAAGATCAATTTGGACTAACACCTTATTGCAGTGCCGGTCATAGTTTAGGTGAGATTTCAGCGCTTATCGCTGCTGGGGCATTGTCCTTTTCTGAGGGTGTCTCCTACGCCAGACAAAGGGGCGCGATCATGCATCGTGCTCTTGAAGAAAAAAAGGGGAGAGCCGGTATTGTGGTCGATCTAAATGTTGAAGTTCTGAACAACATCATTGAGTCCATTCAGGTGAATGATTATGTGGCTATATCAGGGTATAATTCCCCCAAACAATTTATTGTTGCAGGTTATCCAAGTGCGCTTCGCTCTTTAGAAAAGGAAGTAGATAAAGTTGGAGGGCAATTTATTCCTTTTCGAATGATGCCTATGAAAGCAGATGCCCCTTATCACACTGCCTTGATGACCTATCTAAAACCTGAGTTGGAAGAAGCCTTGCTCAACCTCAAGTTCGAACCGACATGCTTTGATCTATGGTCCACTGTAACTGGCAAAATCATTGAACCGGCAGATTGCATTCCAAGCATCCTCGGCAACCAATTAGTCTTGCCTGTTCAGTGGAATCAGGTCCTCTCAAGCATGCGAGATTCAGGGGTGGACTTATTCATAGATATCGGGCCGCAGCCAATTACTAGGAACCTTATGAAAGAGAATCCAGAGCTGCCGGTCTGCTTAGCCTTTGATGATGAAGAAGACCGGAAGAAACTCTATGGAATGTTGAATATGGAGGTGATCCTGTGATAACAAAAACCAGTATGAAAGATTACAATCACCGAGTGAAGGGGCTACTGCCAGGAGGTGTGCACTATAACTTCCATCTCCCATGGGAAGAGACCCCCATTCATTTTTTGAAAGCAAATGATAGCCGGGTTTGGGATATGAATGGTGAAGAATACCTGGATTTGTATGCTAGATTCGGTGCGCTGATCGTTGGTCACGGAAATAAGGAATACAATGAGAGCCTTAAAGAAACTATTGATAGAGTTCTCTCGGTGAGTCACTGTGATATGGATGCCGAAGCCTTGGAATTAATCGCAAAATATATCCCTTCTGCTGAAATGATTCGCTTTGGACTATCGGGAACTGAAATTGTGCAAAATGCTCTTCGGTTAGCGAGGGCTTGGACCGGTAAAAACCGTTTTGTCAGATTTGAAGGTCATTATCACGGAAATGCAGACAATATTATGGGTGGGCGGGTTCCAAGAACCGGAGAACCGGTACCTTCGGATTATTTCGGGGATTTAAAAGGTACAGCTGGACGAGCCAAGGATTCACTTGAAAGCCAGTCCTATCTATTACCTTGGAATGATGCCGACCTCTTGGAAGAACTATTTATCAATAACGGGGATGATATCGCAGCAGTGATTACTGAACCGGTTTGTGTAAATGGTGGAGGGGTTATGCCTGCTCCCGGGTATCTGAAAAAAATGAGAGAACTGTGTGATAAATATAATGTTGTACTCATTTTTGATGAGATCATCACCGGGTTTCGAATGGGATTAGGCGGGGCGCAGGAAGAATTCGATGTGATTCCAGACTTGACCACACTGGGGAAAGCAATTGCTGGGGGCGGGGTTCCTGTCTCAGCACTGGTCGGTAAAAAAGAGATCATGCAGTTATTGGTAGACAAGAAAGTGATACATGCGGGAACCTTTAACGGCTACCCCTTAGGCACAGCTGCAGTTAAAACGACTCTTGAAATTCTAAGCAGAAATAATGGATTAGCTATGACACAAATGAACACAAAAATGTCTATGATTCACGACATTTTAAAAACTGAGGCTGAAGCAGTAGGGCTTCCGCTTGTGATTCAAGGCCCGCCTGCTTGCGCATCTTATCATTGCTGCAATGACATTCTTCAAACCACTGCAGATTACACCTTTGAAATCATGTCGCTAGATATTATTCTGCATAATAACCTATCTAAGAACGGTATTCTTGTCTCATCCATCTCCCGGTTATATCCCAATATTTCACTTAACATGAATGATATATATTGGTTCCGTGAGAGAGTGGGCAAGGCATTGTTGGATACAAAAGAAATATATGATGAGCTTATTTAACCCATAGAATCATCAGAATGGAGAAAATTGCAGATGCAAAACCAAACAATTGCTATTATTGGCGCTGGAGTCATGGGATGTGCCACTGCACTGGAAGCATCACGACATGGGTATGATGTCATTCTGAAGGATATATCTGCTGCCGCTCTGGAAAAGGCCCCCAAAATAATCAAACAGGAATATCGTTCAGCTTGTCTATTCAATAAGGAGTACTCCGCAGTGAATTTGGATACGATTCTCAGTCGGATTACATTTCAAGATGATTATTTGAACATTGAGAAAGCCGAAATTGTTATCGAAAATATTAGTGAAAATCTGCACGAAAAGACTTCAGAATATAAGAGATTAGCTGAAGTGTGCAAGAAGGATACGCTTTTTGCACTTAACACAAGCTGCATATCTATTACAAAACTGGCCTCATTTCTACCGGATCCTACAAAAGTGATCGGTATTCATCTGATGAATCCGGTGCCTCTTAAGGAAATGGTCGAAGTAGTGAGAGGTTATCATACCTCTGATCAAACTAAGGAAGAAGTGGTCTCTTTCTTAAGGAGCTTGGAAAAAAGCGCTATTGTCATTGGTGATTTGCCGGGGTTTGTATCTAATCGCCTTTCGCATCTGTTCATGAATGAGGCTGCCTTTATCGTCCAGGATGGAATTGCTACAGCTGAACAAGTAGATAACATTATCAAACAAGGCTTCAATCATAAAATGGGACCTCTGGAAACGGCCGATTTAATAGGACTTGATACGGTTGTCCATTCCCTGGATGTTCTGTATAACAGCTATCACGATCCTAAGTATAGATGCTGTCCATTATTGCAAAAAATGGTGGACGCAGGTCAGTGGGGGCGGAAAAGCAGAAAAGGCTTCTATGAATATTAATGCAGAGAGGACATGTATATGGATGAGAATAAGGAGATTAAATGTGTAGTTTGGGATTTAGATAACACGGTATGGGATGGCGTCCTCATAGAATCCAATGATGTGCAGCTCAAACCGGAAATAGTCGAGATCATCAGAACACTGGATGAGAGGGGAATCCTTAACTCCATTTCGAGTAAAAATGACTATGATCTAGCTATGGCAAAGCTTGAGGGATTTGGGTTGAATGATTACTTTCTGTATCCAGAAATTCATTGGAATGCGAAGTCTTTTGCCTTGGAACAAATTCAGAAGAATATAAACTTTGGGATGGATGCCATTCTTTTTGTGGATGATCAAGAATTCGAATTGGAGGAGGTGAAAAATGTTCATCCCTTGGTAAATTGCCTTAATTCAAGCGAATACCTGACACTCTTAACGAACCCTCGGTTAAGTCCAAGATTTATAACTGTGGATTCGGCCCGTAGGCGAAAAATGTATCAAGATGACTATAAGAGGAAACAAGCAGAAAGTGAATACAAAGGACCCTCAGACGCTTTTTTGGCATCACTCAACATGAAATTCTCCATCTACCCTGCTGAATTAGATGATTTGAAACGGTCTGAAGAACTTACTATAAGAACAAATCAGTTGAATGCCACAGGTAAAACGTTTAGTTACGATGAATTAAATGCGTTGAGGTTATCTGATGATCATCAGCTGCTTGTCTGCGAATTGGAAGACAAATATGGAACCTATGGGAAAATCGGATTGGCCCTAATCCATATGGGAGAAGAATATTGGAGACTTGAGATGATGCTGATGTCATGCAGGGTTATTTCAAGGGGAGTGGGTACCGTTCTACTCACTCATATTATGAAACAAGCTAAGAAGCAAAACAAAATCTTACTGGCGGATTTTCGGGATACCGGACGTAATCGGATGATGAATGTAAGCTTCCGATTTGCCGGGTTTCGAGAAAAAACCTCAGATGAGAATGGGAATGTTGTGTTTGAGCATGATCTGAACAACATCATGAATTTTCCTGACTATATAGAACTCTTCATCAATGAATAAATTTTATTTTCCAAGGAGGATTTTATGAATTATCGAGACGAAATTAGAACATTTATTGGTGAAAACTTATCCATTGATAATGACGAGGTTGTGTTTTCAGACGATGATAATTATTTTGAACTCAGATTCGTGAATTCCCTTTTTGCCATGAGATTAGTAGATTTTGTGGAATCAAGGTTTGGGGTTGAGATTGAAAATGAGGAACTGGATCTCAAGAACTTCAGCACGGTAAATAATCTTACAGCTTTGATGAATAAGAAACTATTAATAAAGGAGAATTAGTCGATGAAAAGTAATAATAAGTATCTCTATTTATATTTGGGCATTTCTTTTGCCGTATGTTGGGGAATTGCCATTTCCTTTATTCTCTTTGAAGATTTCCTTGTTCCACTCACCGGAGAACTTACATTAATGCATCCGTTGGCTATTATTGCTTTGTATTCACCTTCAATTGCCGGAATTATTACATATTATGTTATGGGTGGGACCGAAGCTTTAAAAGGACTATTCTCCAAACTCATTCCGAGAAAGCAAGATTTGGTCTGGTTTCCTATTATTTTAGGAATTTTTATACTCTTTGGTTTGACGATGCATTTTGGTTCCTTGCTCTTTGGATTACCAGTCCCGGATATCACCTTCACTGTTCCAGAAATGTTTATAGCGGCGTTGGTGAATTTCATTAAAGAAACAGGGTTGATCGGTGGAGTTTTCGGATGGATCGGATTTTTATTACCGTTCTTGCAAGGGAAATTTAAGAATAACATTACAAGTGCGTTGCTAACCGGCTTTTTATTTGGACTGTGGGTGCTCCCGGGTTACATTATTTCTTCGTTCGGAACATCGACATCCTACTTATTTTATGTTGCTCAACTGATGGTTTTTGTTGTCTTCCAAAGCTACATTTTCAACGCCACCAAAGGGAACCTTCTATTCTACCTATTTGCCTTCTGGCTTGCTGCGACAGGTAGCCAAATCCAACTGTATTTCTTCAATCCAGATGTACAAAAGCTGCAAATCTCCTACTTTATTATTGCGGCCGTTGTAATACACTTTGTATTTAAGAAAAAGAACATCGCTCAGCCTTTGCAGGTTTTTCCGGATTTTATAAAAGCCTAATTTACCCAATCTGAGTATACAGGAGGTCCTATGGAAACCGAAATATTTCAACAATTGAAACCGGGAGCAGGGAAGTGGCAGATGATCTGCTTCCCTTACCTGGGGGGTTATGCGAATTCCTATCTAGACTTGGCGAATGCTTTGGATGAGGAGTTTGAAGTCTGGTCGTTAAATCCGCCGGGTCATGGTTTAAGCACAAGTGAACCTGTACAGCATATTGGAACTCTTTTGGATATGTATTACAAGGAACTGCAAGCCATAATCAAACCTCACAGTGTTTTTTTAGGTCATAGCATGGGGGGGATTATCGCCTATTTTTTAGCGCAGCGTCTGCTGAATTCCGGTGATTATACATCAAATTCTCTCCAGTTGGTATTATCCGCTTGCAATACGCCTTGTGAATTTAAGGGGACAAATTATTTTAACTTGTCAAACGATAAGCTTATTGATCACCTTATTTCTTATGATGGAATTCCGGAGGAACTTATTCATGAGAGAAGCTTGCTAGAATATTTTCTTCCGGTTATACGCGCCGATTTCAGAGTATTGGAGACGTCTTCGATCCTTGATTTTAAACCATTAGATATCCCTGTCTCCTTTCTCTGGGGTGAAAATGACAAAGTAGTTCCCATGGAATCGGTAATCCAGTGGATGAAGTATTTTAGTAATGAAATCAAGGTAGTCCCTATTGAAGGCGGGTCCCATATGTTTATTTCCGCTAAGGCAAAGGTTGTTGCAGAACATCTTGGTGATATTTTACTTCGACAGACTGTATAAATTGGAACGATTGAAAGGAGTAATGGTAACCGGATGTTATTAAACATGTTGAAAAAAGATTTCTCCAGAAAAAAGAGCATAACGATTGCACTGTTTATTTTTATTTTGTTATCAGCGTTACTTGTCTCGGCGGGTTCAAGCATGATCATGGAATTATCCAATTCTTTGAATAACCTATTTACTGCATCGAAAGCTCCGCATTTCGTTCAGATGCATTCCGGAGAATTAAATCAATCGGAAATTGATGACTGGACTTCAAAGAATGACCTTGTGAAAGCTCAGCAGACTGTAGAAATGATTAATATAGACGGATCGAATCTATATTTGGGTAACGATGCTGAGTCAGAGAAGAACAGTATTATGGATCTTGATTTTGTCCGGCAGAACACGTCATTCGATTTGCTGCTTAATCTGGAAAGCCAAGTCATCCAACTCTCCCGAGGTGAAATTGCTGTACCTATTTACTATAAGCAGCAGAAAAATATGAATATCGGAGACAAAGTCAAAATTACCACGCCATCCTTTAATATGGAATTCACAGTGGTCGATTTTGTCCGTGACGTTCAGATGAATCCTTCTATTATTCATTCCAAGCGATTTGTAGTACATAAAGGCGATTTCGAAAGGCTTAAGAGTAATCTCGGTGAAATTGAATACCTGGTTGAATTTCAATTAAATGATTTCAGCAAGCTTAGCGAGTTCAGCAATGCGTACCAATCCTCTAACTTGCCTAAGAAGGGGCCGTCCGTTGACTACAGTTTGTTCAAGACTTTAAATTCAATTACTGATGGTGTAGTAGCGGCGGTTGTTATCTTTGTGAGTATTCTTCTGAATGTCATAGCCATCCTTTGCATCAGGTTTACGATATTGGCAACGATCGAAGAAGATTACAGAGAAATTGGAGTCATGAAGGCGATAGGAATCAGTCAGAGTTATATTAAAAAAATGTACCTGACAAAATATGTTGTTATGGCAGCTGCAGCATCTATAATCGGATTCCTGGCCTCCATATTCCTAAACCGTTTGTTCACCGCTAATATTATGCTTTATATAGGCACAGCGCCGAAGAGTGTTTTACAACATCTGATATCCTTTATTGCTGTAGTCTTGATTTTTTTAATGGTGGTCTTATTCTGCAGCTTAGTACTCAGAAGGTTCAAAAAGATCTCTACAATAGAAGCTTTGCGTTCCGGAAATATCGGTGATGCAAAGGTCAGGACAGATTCTCTGCCTCTACACAAAAGTAAATTCTTTAATATTCCTATCTTCCTTGGGGTTAAGGATGTCTTTCAACGATTTAAGATGTTTAGATTGTTATTGATTGTCTTCTTAGTAAGTTCATTTATCATCATCATTCCGGTGAATTTCCTGAACACGATTCAGTCTCCGAGTTTCATCTCCTATATGGGGATAGGGCAAAGTGATATACGGATCGATTTGCGTCTGACAGATAATATCGTTGAAAGATATGAGGAAATGAATTCTTATATTAAGAACGATAAAGATGTTGAGAAATTTTCTCCACTGGTAACCAGTCAGTTTAAGATGATAAATAACGACGGTGCTCTAGAGAACATCAGTATCGAAACCGGAGATTTTTCTATTTTCCCCTTAGATTATGTAAATGGGAATGCTCCGACAAGCGACAATGAAATTGCTCTCTCTTATGCCAACAGCAAAGACATGGGGAAGAATGTGGGCGATCAGCTTCAACTAGTAGTCGACGGAACAGAAAAAAATATGGTAGTTAGCGGTATTTACCAAGACGTGACCAACGGGGGCCGAACAGCCAAAGCACTTATGCCCTTCAATGCGGATGCTGTACTTTGGTATGTAGTCAGTCTAGATGTATCCGATCATACCGATATCAAAGGGAAAATAGCTGAATATGAGGAAGCATTTTATCCGGCAAAGGTCACTCATCTTCAGGGGTATTTAGACCAAACCCTAGGGAATACCATTGATCAGCTTAAACTAATCACTATTCTGGCTATTTTGATCGCTATCTTTGTATCCATCCTAATAACATCCTTGTTCTTAAAAATGTTGGTTGCCAAAGATTACGCTCAAATTGCTATCCTGAAAAGTATTGGATTTACGCTAAGGGATATCCGAATAAAATATGTAACCATGGCGCTATTGGTACTCAATATCGGGATCATCCTGGGCACGATTGTTTCAAACACGATTGGGCAGAAAATTGTAAGTATAATTCTTTCCTTTTTTGGCGCTTCTCAAATTAAATTCGTTATTGATCCAGTTCAAGCCTATATTCTTTGCCCGCTTGTCTTAATGTTTGTTGTGACGATTACAACATTAATCAGCATCATTTCGATCAAAAAATCCAGCATTTCTGAGATGATTGTAGAATAGGGAGGAAATCAATGAATAATATATTAGAGTCAAAGGAACTGAATAAAACATATATTGTGAATAATAAAACTCAGCATAACATTCTTAAAAATGTGAACCTGCAAATTAAAAAGGGTGAATTCGTTTCTGTGATGGGTCCCTCAGGTTCAGGAAAATCAACATTGCTCTACAATATTAGCGGAATGGATAATGTGACTTCAGGAAGTGTTTTCTTTAATGGTCATGAAATCTCTGCTCTTTCTGAGAATGAATTGGCTAAATTACGTCTGAATAAAATGGGGTTTATTTTTCAGCACATTCATCTGTTAAAAAATCTAAGCATCTTTGACAATATCATCCTGTCGGCATATATGGCGAAGGTCAGCAGTCGGGAAAAAATCAATCAAAGAGCGCTACGCTTAATGAAGCAGACTGGAATTTCAGAACTTGCTAATAATGATATTACCCAAGCTTCCGGTGGACAGCTTCAGCGTGTAGCTATTTGCAGAGCGCTCATTAATAATCCGGATATTGTGTTTGGTGATGAACCTACGGGTGCCTTGAATTCCAAGTCGGCTACTGAAATCATGGAAATTCTGGCAGATATCAACCACGCGGGAACAACGATTATGATTGTGACTCATGATGTTAAAGTTGCTGCAAAAACAGAACGTGTTCTCTTCATGCTGGACGGCAATATCATTGCCGAGCAACAGTTGGGGAAATACTCCAAAGAGAAAAATGATATTAAAGCGAGAGAAAATAAACTTTCGAGATGGCTAATGGAAATGGGCTTCTAAATTATTTTGACCGTTGTAGACCGGGGGTCGGTCTACAACGGTGGGGGTATGCTGATGAGGGTTCTAAAAAGGCCGGAAGAACGTAGAAGTGAAATCCTGGATGCTGCTGAGGTTCTCTTTGGCACTAAGGGCTATTCAAAAACTACAGTAAATGACATTCTGCGAAGGATTGGAATCGCCAAAGGTACCTTTTACTACTATTTTCAATCCAAAGAAGAAGTCATGGACGCAATAGTAATGCGTTTTATGAACATGGGGTTGGCCGCTGCAAAAGGGATCGCCGCCAACCCAAAACTTAATTCCCATGAAAAAATTTATCAAATCATAATGGCGCAAAATCAGGACAGCAGTCGAAAGGACCAAATTATTGAACAGCTGCACCGGGTAGATAATGCCGAGATGCATCAGAAAAGTCTAGTTCAAACCATCTTGTTACTGACTCCCATTCTGGCTGATGTTGTTGAACAAGGAATAAAGGAGGGAATATTTAATACACCGGCGCCAAAGGAAGTGGTTGAGTTTTTATTAGTATCTTCTCAATTTTTGCTGGATACGGGTCTATTCCAATGGGAGCCTGCGGAAATTATCAAAAAGGCAAAGGCTTTTGCTTATATTATCGAAACTACGTTAGGGGCTGAAAAGGGGAGCTTCAGCTATATACCCAGAATGTATGAGCAGATGCTGAGATTACAAAAGGAATAATCTGAGCGGAACGGATGTGAGAAACCAATGGAAGTTGTAAATAATAAATCATTTAATAAGTTTCTTATTGTGTGGATGGGTCAGATGATATCATCTATCGGGGTGGGGTTGACAGCTTTTTCTCTGGGGGTTTATGCCTTTGAGAAGACAAATACGGCTACTAGTGCTGCTTTAATTACCCTATTCTCATTTCTGCCCTCCATTTTATTAAGACCTGTTGGCGGGGTGTTGGCAGATCGATATGATCGACGGGTTATGATGATTTTAGGAGATCTGGGTTCTGCTCTGGGGCTTGTATTCATTTTATTTGTAATGTTGACCGGGGATGTTCAGCTCTGGCAGATATATGTTGGAGTTACGATCAGCTCCATCTTTGCTGCCCTACAAAGTCCGGCTTACAAAGCTTCGGCTACTGACTTATTAACGGATGAGCAATTTTCAAAGGGAAGCGGTTTGGTCCAATTGGCCGAATCAGCCAAATTCCTATTCTCGCCAATCATAGCCGGATTCCTACTCAGTATTACGAAGATAGAGAACATTCTAATTATTGATATCTCTACATTTGCGGTTGCTATACTTGCAGTTTTGTTTGTTAAAAAGAATTTACAGACCGTATCCAAAGAATCTGAAAATCAAAATTTCCTAACGGATTTAAAAGAGGGTTGGAATGCGATTTCGTCTAGTAAGGGGATCCTGCTTCTCGTAACTATTATTTCAATTGTTACTTTTTATCTCGGCTTTTTGCAGACTCTGATCGGACCGATGATACTGTCGTTTTCCGATGCGAGAACACTTGGAACCTTTCAGTCCGTGAGTGCGGTAGGGATGATAATTAGCAGTCTAGTTATCGGCATATTCAGTGTTAGCAAGAAGTATTCCCGCATGTTGGTATGGGGTATGGTTTTCGCCGGATTATCCTTTTCGTTATTGGGACTAACCACCAACCTTTATTTTATAATAGGGGCTGGATTCTTATTCCTCTCAGCACTGCCATTCATCAATACCAGTGCTGATGTGTTAGTACGGCAGAATATCTCTAATGAAAAACAAGGCAGGGTATGGGGCATCATCGGGATACTCTCACAGCTAGGTTTTGTTGTCGCATACAGTCTAGCGGGTTTCCTGGCAGACCATGTATTTAATCCTCTATTAGAAGAAGGGGGACTTCTTGCCCCCAGCATCGGAGAAATTATCGGCACAGGTCCCGGTAGAGGAATTGGACTATTATTTATTATTGCCGGGGTTTTAGTGATGGTATTGGCTGGTATTACCTCTAGGTTCGAATCCATAAAAAGTTTGGAGAATAGCAGTAGACTTACTCAATCTGAGTAATCTGACTTCCAGTCGCGACATTTACGAGTCGAAGGTTGAACGCGATCTTAATTATCATCTTTAAGGTTTGGGCTATTGAAAGCTACCGCCTCAGGCAAAGGAACGAAGCTGGCCACTTTTGCTGCCCGTTGTATCGAAAATCTTAAATCAGCCCCTGAAGCGGGGCTAATTTATTTTTTATGGGGAAGAACGCCATGTATGCCGTGGATCATAACCAAGGGTCTTCCGGGCCTTATCTATTGCCAGTAGAATCTCATGCCCTTGTACAGGTCTCTTTAAAGATACATTTGGGGGAAATTTAATAACTAAATCTTGACTAAGATCAGGCATAATTGTGAAATTCTATATAAGCTTCTGCAAGGGAGCAGCACCTATCGAATCGAAGAGGCAATCTGTCGGGAAATCAAACTGATAGATATCTTGGGCTTTTTTGTGCATTCGAATGACGCATTGTATCGGCAGAAAAATAGCCGTTCCCCGGTTAAGTTCCGGGAAACGGCTGTAGTGTTGACTAAAAGCTTAATGATTTAGTCCAATAATCTTCTCGTAGATTTTCAAGTAACGCTCAGCCATCTTTTCTTTCGTAAATCGACTAGCGACATATTGACGTAGCTGTTCAGGATGGACTGATGCATCGCCCATAACCTTCTCCGCCATAGCCTCTACGCTTTCACACAAGAATTGTGGAAATCCGGACAATACTTCCGGGACAGCCCCTCTCGGGAATGCGGCAACAGGCGTACCACAGGCCATCGCTTCGACCATCACGAGTCCAAATTGCTCTTCGCAAGCCGTTGGAAACATGAGCCACTTGGCATGACGCAGTAAATCTTGTTTTGCTTTTCCATGAACTTCACTGACATATTCGATGTTAGGACTGTTATTAATTCGAGGAAGGATCTGCTTAAACAGATCTCCGTCCCAGGCGGGACCTGCTATTATCGTTCTTATACCTGTCATTTCGGCCACATCAATCGCAGTATGCACGCCTTTTTCCCAATCAATTCGTCCTAGGAACAGCAAATAATCTTTTTTGTACGCACTATATTTATACTCGTCAAGGTCGATTCCATTGTGTACATAATATCCTTTATGGCGGTAAGGAGACTGTTTTAGCTTCGTACGACTCACATATACTGGATGCTTTACTGGGACATCAAGCGACCATTCCGTGTGAATCGTTGAGACCGTTGGAATGTGAAGGTCTTCCTTTCCAAACAGGAGATCATGTGTGTGGTCGTGTATGATATCGGTATTGTCGGGTATCGTATCAAGAACGAAATCCTTGATGCTGTCAGTCTTATACCGATGTCCATACGGAATGACGACAGCACGGCTTCGGCTCCCTGCCAGAGCATATACATAGACCTCATGTCCCATATCCACAAGCGCATCCGATAAATTGTAAACGACCCTTTCGAGACCTCCGCTGCCTGGAAGAGGAATGATGTTAGGAGCGATCTGAACAATGATCACCGTAGATCACCTCTGCTTGATAATCGTGTATGGGAGCTTAAGATTCCCACGGGTCAACCCCGAATTAATCGCTCGTTCACTATGAAGGGCATCAATTGTTCAATGACATACATTTGGCTTTTATAGTGCTGCAATAATTGGAGTTTCTTTTGCAATATATGAAATGGAAGCGAATCATTCCCTGTATCGAATACATATAAACAATCTAAATTCATGCTGTGCAAAATACGGGATAGCGACTGATGCTGGCTATGCCCGTATTCCCCTTGCAGATTATGAGTGACCACTTTATTGAAATGGCCGGTATTCAGCAGGTTTCTTAATGCATCTTTCACTTCTTCTTCATCAAAATCTCCGCCATATTCGTCCGGGAAATCCCATATTTCGCACCTGGCATCTACGAACTTCATCGCTGTTCGAAATTCCCGGGAACGAGTCTCGTTGCTTCCGTTAGTCAAGCAAATGACTTTCCATCCTGACTCCTCTATTAAAGCCCCGCCTCCAAATATGCTTTCATCGTCAGGATGAGCGACTACCATGAGCTTATCTGCAGTCGATTTGGAGAACATCATTCCACCTCATAGGGGGCATAACGATCTTTTAGAATGTTTGCATATACGTTCATCAACATGTCTGTAGTGCGGGTGAAGTTGAATTGTTCCTTCACCAGATTTCGGTTTACCCAGCCTGTTTCCATCTTTTCTTGAACCGGCATATCCACCGCTCGCTTTATATCAGCTTTTAACTTATCTACTGTCCAGATTTCATCGGCATGATGATCACCGAACCATGTCTCCCATGCGGATCGATAATTTCCTGGATGAACCAGTCCAACAAAACCTTTCACACCAACAGCGACCACTGGACGACAGCAGGCCAGAGCCTCAACAGCAGTTCTCCCGGTGCCAACAAAGACATCGCAGATGGAATAATAGGAAGACATATTGAGAGTATTCCCTAGCAAATGAATGAATTTTCCTTTCATTTCTTTGTGAATTACATCAACAAGCGATTTAATATTCTCACTATGCCGACCTTCACCAGTCACGAGGATATTTAGGTTAGGGTAGTGTTCGGCCTTTAACTGTCTGCATGCTTCTATGACGTCTCTGCAAATATCCGCTTTTTCCCAAGACAATCTTCCGGCGTACATAATAACGGGCGTACCTTTTGGAAACCCAAGTTCTTCGCGTAAGTCACTCTGAATAATCGAGCGGTAATTGAACTGTACGGTATCAATTCCGTTAGGAATCAATTGGACAGGCAGCCCCTTTACAGGTAATTGTTTTACGATGGAAGGGCTCACGCAGACGATCGCCGCGCTGCTTTTTATCAGCTCGATTTCATCGATTGTAAACGGAAGTAACATGTGGAGCGTCCATATGCGAGGGATACACAATTGATCTGCGGCTTTTGCTGCGAAAGAACCTGAAGGGATTTGATGAATATGAACAGCTGTAATGCCTTCCGTATTCATGATTTGTTTTAACTGGGAGATGATCTTCTGCTCATCAGCATCATTACTTATATGTTCGTTCGTGACGAAATTAATCTCATATACGGGACAGCCTAATGCGGCGAAGGCATCACACATTTCTCCCCGTTTTCCAGCTACAACGACGTGAACACCGTTTCTAAGCAATTCTCGTGCGCATGTCAACACATGTGTTTCAGTTCCGCCGATATTAAATTGGTCTATGACCATTAAAATACGTAAATCTCTAACTGAATATCGACGTTCAATGCTGTGATTGGATACTTCTTTATTAAGCCAGACCACTTGCTTGGGCGGTTGAGCGTTCACGACGTATTGTACAAGCGGCTTTTTGCTGTATATACGTTTCTTAACCATGGGTTTCTTGCTGCGAACCTCTGCCTTTTTTCTCAATTCTAATTCAACTCCTTATTCTGAATAAAATTCACGGGAACGCTGGTCCGGATGAGAGCGGTAATAATATAGGGTCTCACGCAGGTTTTCGACTCTAATACCGTTAGAAACGCACTTGGCAATAAACTCATAGTCTTCGGCCCCATTAATGTTCCGAGTAAGCCCTCCCAGGCGATCGAATACACTGCCTCGAAACAGAATCGTAGGATGAGAGACGCAGTGCTCTCCTATCGCATATCTCATGGGGATATCCTCACCATAACTTAGCCAATTCGACGGGGTTTGTTGCAGGATGTCGCTATCTTCAAAAGCCATATAATTCGTGCCGACCATACTAATCTGCGGGTGATTCATCAGAAACTCGACCTGTTTACTAATCCTTTCTGGATGAGAGTAGTCATCCGCATCGTGAATTGCGATATATTCTCCGTGCGCCATAAACAGCCCCGTTGTTAGAGAACCGGAAAATCCTACATTACGAGGCAACTGAAGCAGTGTAAAACGGGGGAATCGCCGGCGAGCCTGCCACAATTGGATACGATCGACAGAATTGTCCGTGGATGCATCATCCACAACAATGATTTCTGTGCTTGGGTAGATTTGGTCGTATAAATGATCCAGACAGTCCTCAATGTAAGATTCTGCGTTAAAGCACGGGATCACGATACTTACAAGCTGGTCAATTCGTGCAAGCGACACAATCACCCCCCTCCCTTCCAATACATCTTTTTCTTTTCACCATATGATCTAAAATACAGGGTTGCTTGGGATATACGTATATTTTTCACTAAAGTTAATGGGGAAATATGTAACTACCCAATCAAAATTCAGGATTAGCAATAGAATAAAAGCGGTACAACATAAGGAAGGTGATTAAATGTGACAGAAAGCAGTGATTATACTGAATATACGGACTATTCAACGTATTCTGAGTACACGGACCATCCACGTCAAAAAATCTGTTTTGCCATATTGGTGCACAATCGCAGAGAGGTTATCTTCGATTTATTAGACAATATCCGCTGTTACTGTCCTAACAGTTCTGTCGTCTTGTATAACGGAGGAGATGATCCAGAATTATGCAAAGGTCTGGGATATCCGGTATGCCCGACCAGCAGAAAATTATATTACGGGGTAACCGCAATATATATGGTTGAAGTCATGGAATGGCTCGAGGACATTAACTATGCCTACGATGTTCTGATCAATCTAGATTCGGATGTTTTATTTGCTAGAGAAGGCTTTGAGCAGTACATTCTTACCGAAATGAAAGACAAGGATTATTTGGGCGTCGATACAAAAATACCAGATGATGATTTTTATTGCCTAGTACAACTTAGGCAGGAAATCAACCGTTGGATACCCCTGCTCGGGAACGAACCTTATAGGGAGTCCTTTAACGTAGGGCAGGTATACAGCAGGAAATTGGTCCTTCGTTTATTACATGATGACCTGTATGAATTGTTAAAGAGTAACCTCCGCGATACAAGGGCCTTCGGAGTGGATGAGCTTGTCTTTGCCACGATAGTTGAACGGCTGGGCTATAAATTGCATGCTTACCGGGAGGATGTCTCATCAACCATTCGTTATCGGCCGCACTTTCCACTCGATGAAATGATCAGTCTTATGAATTTCCAACCAGAATGCGCTCTTATTCATCCGGTCTATCGGAACCTTAAGGATGAAACAAGAAGCTTTGCCCGTGAGGTTATGAAACGGAAAATCCAGCTAGATCCCGACTATCAAGAACGATTTATGGAAGAATATCTCGGCGAAATGCCCTATCTCATTCGTAGAAGCAAATATAATGGCGCAAAAATAGAGTGGCTTGCCGCCTCAGAGGAAAGTGGACTGCTGTACTGGAGGGAAAATCAATCAGGAAGAACTAGAGATGTCTTGTTTGGCCCATATGCATTTGGAAGTGGAAAAATCAAGGGATTAACAGCACTAGAGAGCAGATTCGGCAATCTTGAAGCGGTATGTCGAAGCGATAACAGGCTTGTGCATTATTGGAGAGATGAGGATAGCGGTGAATGGTTCCAATCGGAAGCATTTGCGGAAGGTGTCACGGGAATGCCCGCTTTACTGGAGAGCAGCTACGGTAATTTCGAGGTGGTTACCCCGATGAAGGAGGGGGGCCTTGGTCATTGGTGGAGAAACAACGACGCTCCCGAGCACCCTTGGTTTGGCCCGGAAGTATTCGGCACAGAGAAATATGATGAAGTAATTTTAATAGAGAATGATGAGTTGCATTTGACAGCCATTGCATGTAAGGATGGCAAGTATCAATACTACGTTAGGGACGACCACAATAGCTGGGAGTGGTATGGACCTTACGATTAAGAGGTTGGGGACCGATGAACATCCTGGCTGTGCAATACATTAGACCCATGGAACAAGGATGGTCACTCCCGCATCTGTTCAAATGCGAGGATGGTCAAACTTATGTTGTTAAATTCATTAATAATCAATCCGGTTCTGGTATATTGGCCAACGAGCTGATCGCATATCGTCTAGGGAATTTGCTTGGATTGCCGATTGCCCCCTATCGCATTATCCAGATAACAAGAGATCTAGTAGATATGTTCCCTGTGCTCAAAAGCTTGGATATCCCTGCAGGCTTGCATCTAGGCAGTTTATATTTCGAGCAAGGGACGACCTCGTTTGAGGAAGTCAATTTGGCATTATGCAAAAATCTATATCATGCAGCTGGGATGATAGTATTTGATCATTGGATCAATAATTGGGACCGGCATATCGCAGAGTCCAATCTATTATATCTACCGGACCAGCGAAAAATTCTAATGATAGATCATTCGGATGCTTTTTTTGGCCCAGATTGGGACAAAGAAGAATGTATGGACGATGTGAATAGAATGGATATATTCTGGGGGCCCTTATATGAAATGTTTGTTCCTTATATTGATAGTCCGGACCCGTTCGGCCATTATGTTTCATTAGTCGAAAGGGTTAGTGAAAAAGCGGTCATTGAAGCGGTAAAGGGGCTTCCTAGACAGTGGAAGATCTCCCGGGAAGATGTGACTGGTTTGATTGATTTTTTACTGTGCAGGAGAAAGCTCGTTCGGGGTGCTTTGGAGGAAGTAAGGGACAATTTTCCGATCTGGACGCAGGAGGATCACGATTAATATATGTTAATTAACTAGAATATCAGCCGTTACATTTCCTTGGTCCGAGCATTTAATAGTAGCAGGATGAATTAACACATCCAATATATGATAAAAGGAGTGCTTATAAATGAAATTCGATCACAAGGAACAGAAACATGTCACTTTAACTACAGGTCCTGTTTATGTACCGCCCTTTAACATTATTGTTCCTAACGACAAACTTATCATTACTCTGAAAAATCCGACTGACAAAAAGCTGGAAGCGCAAGTGACCCTCGGCCTATGTCCTTCGCCTAACACTTACCCTTCAGTAGCAGGTGTAAACTACAGTAATGGTAATTCTGTACAAAAATTTGAAGTTATGGAGAATGAAATTCATCTTGGTTGGTTCAAGGTGGATCCGATGTCGTGCCTGCGTATTGAAAAAACATTTGATAACTATCAACTATCTGATTCTGTTATCCGTTTGACGGCAACCGGCGATTTTAAAATCTGTGAAGACAGCTGCGAGCCGATCTGCGGATTGCTGGAAATTTCCAGTGTTGTTGGTTTTTCGGGCAACTGGTCTGGTGCATTCTTAACAGCAATACCTGCAGAACTGGTTACCCTGTATCGAGTATATTACGGATACTCCGGTGTGTTGGGTACAGATCCGCAAGCAAGTGTACTCTATGCTGATTGGGTATTTTGTGACAATCACTGTCCTTGTGATTCCGGTTCCCACTCGGATTCTTGCTCTTCATCTAGCGACGACGACCACTAATTTAGGCAGCCGGCCCCTTCCGACCCGGAAGAGGCCGTTTTTTTTGTAAGGCAATCTGGTGTAACGAACGGACTTCCATTTTAGCCTGACGAGGTGATTCTTTATGTTTCACCAGTTGCTGCAAACCGCTTCAACACAATATGGAATTGCATTCTACGAATTTGAAATTCTTCATAAAACGGGGCGAACGCTGGTCCTGGCTGTGAAATCACTACAGGGTGAATACGTTCTGAAAAGTATTTTTACCAGTGAAAAACGCCTTCAGTTTATATTGGAAGCAGAATACTTCCTGCGATTGCAGGGGATTCACATACCCGAGATCTTTCCTACTCTCAAGGGTACGCCATATTTTCTGTGGGAAGGCGACCGTTATGTTCTCCAAGAAAAATTGCAAGGGACTTCGTTTCCTCCAACAACAATAGAAGTAGTGACTCGGAGGGCAGCCCTTCTTGGAAAAATGCATTCCTCATCGCTAGGCTTCCTTTCGAAACATGGACCATACGCTTCTGAGGAAAGGCTGTGGCTCAGCAATTATCTTAGGGAACTATCTTCTATGAAGCATTGGGCGAACTGGTATGAGAACTCCAGAGCATCTAAAAAAAAGATGATCCTGTCCTATATCGATTTTTTTCAGCAATCAGGACAGGAGTTGGTTGAACGACTTGAGCGGCATGCCTTTTTTAAAAGCTGGGTCGACGCTCCTCTCCAACAGCATTTTTTGTGTCATGGCGACTTTCATAGCGACAATATCCTGACGGTGGGATCAAGTCTCTATGTTATCGACTTTGAATTCATTCGATATGACTATCCCTCCAAAGATGTAGGCCGTTTTCTGCAAGGGATGATGAATCGGCGAAAAGGTTGGGATCCGGTCTGGTTTGGTCATCTTCTGAATTCTTACCTCCGGGAAAATCCGTTGAACGACATCCAATTGGAGCTTATGTATTTCGACTTAGCTTTTCCTCATAGCTTTTCCCGCTTTTTAGATAAAGGTGGATATAGAAATATGTCTGTGGATGATGTGACAGCTTATTTACAAAGAGAGTATGACAAAACCGTTTATTTCCTGCAACAAACCAAATGATAGTAGCGTTGACCTATATCTCTTGATGTAGTCATTCTAGAATTTCATACGACGTCAGACCTGCTGTTAACAGTGTCTGGAGTCGTTTTTTTATATACAAGCGAATATTAGTGAATGTACATCATATCGTGTCCATAACCTCAAAAATTCGATAATATCGGCGAGGACATGGAGGATCTGATCTCCATTAGTACGATTGGACTCATTAAGGCGATTGATAGCTACCATATATCGGAATCTCGAAATTCCGGATGATCGGGAGAAAGAAGTTGTTGTTGGGCGGTGGTTTTAGTGATGGTATTGGCTGGTATTACCTCTAGGTTCGAATCCATAAAAAGTTTGGAGAATAGCAGTAGACTTACTCAAACTGAGAAGATGCTGTTCTTTTATGATTAATCCGGCTAAAATTCTTCAAGTTGTCAAAAGTATTATATTTTTATTTATAATATCTAATAAGGCATATCCGCCAATCACCTTTTTGCTTCTTATTAAGACAGAAAGCGAGCCTTCTCACGGGCTGCAAACATGTTGTCCATGAGTCTAGTCCTGGATAATCACTCTTTATCGATAAGTTGCATGATTTTATGATCTTCTTCGGCAAATTATTTACGACATTTTACACCCATTCCAATTTAACCCATTAAATAGTAGTATGTTAAAGCATACATACGAAATATAGGAGGGCTGAATGAGTGAGTCTTATTTTACAATCGGCTGATATGGAAAAACTTGAGTGTTTTTCAAAGGCTATGCAGGCTTATAACGACGAGGCGAATAAAGTATGCAAGGGTTTGGTCACGGTGTGTAAAAAAACAGAGACGGATTATGAATGGGAAATAACCTACTATGGTAAGAGTGTATTTATCAGTTCAGATGAAATTTTAAAAATATTAAATCAAAATAATGATACGAATTACAAAGAAAAATTTAAAGAGCTTGTAGCGTGGAAACTGAGAGCTGTCTAGACTAAGAAAAGTTGGTTGGATGTGAGTCCGCCAACTTTTTTTATTTGTACAGTGGGTAAAGAAGGATATATTTATGGCTTGAATTGGCTCACAAATTGAGATAGATTCGTTAAATATTGATCATCAAACATTGTTTTTGGGGAAAATAAGGCCGTCAGGTAGATTCTGATTTCAGATGTAGCAAGCTCTTTTTTTAACATGGAATGATCGGCATTGGGCAAGAGGGATACAGAGAGTAAATTAGAGGGTATTTGTTGGCGGTATATAAGTTCAGTATCCTTGACATCAACATGAATATCTTGCCCTCCCAGAACCAAGTGAACAGGGGACTTAAAGAAGGTCAACTCCGCAGTAGCATCTGATTGGAAATTCTTGGATATAAACTCCCACCTATCGCTGGGAATTATGTCTCCCCTGTGAGTCATATTCAGGTAATCCGTATAGGACGATTGTTCTCTTAGGATATTCAGAACTTGTTCGTTGTAATGTTCTTCCTCCATAATCTCCTGTACGGAGTAACCTTCATTTTCCATCTGCCTTTTTGTATTATATCTACCTTGAGAAATCCAATTTATTGCAGGGGATACTAAGATACTGAAGGCGATATCCTGTTCTTGTCTAACGATCTTTGGTATCACCCAACCCGCTTGACTTGCTCCCCACAAGCCGATTCTTGTGTCATCTATCATCGATAAAGATTGAGCCCAGTGAATAGCGTAGATGGCTTCCTGTGCACGATCCTCCATACTTTGCTCTAGCCAGTTCCCTGGAGAACCGTTAACTCCCGGTTTATTGAGTGACAATGATGCGTAACCGACAGAAGCGAACTTCTCCCATAAAGGCTTATATCCGCCATCGTAGGAGTCATTAATGGGGCCATCCCCATGAACAAAGACGACTAGCCCAACGTTTCCTGAGTGATTTTCCGGCAGCACTAACGTTCCCGTTAGTAGTCCTTGGGGCGTTTTGATTTCTATTTTTTTCTCAGTCATTTGATATGAGTTTTGATTCAATATGAAGAGAACCAAGGCAACGAATATAGCCGCTGATATCCCGATAGTTAGTTTGATAGATCTTCTCATCATTTCACTCCTAAGGATTGAGTAATGCTTTCCCTTTCCATGCCATCAAATGCCAAACAGGGGTTTGAAATAAACAATGTCTTATCAGATTATAGTTAGTCCTTTCGATACCAAATTCCAATTTCTCATATAAGTGAATGGCCTGTTCGTTCTTTCGGGCTACATGAAGAGATAATTTGTTGAATTCAGAGCAATGGGCATATTGTTGTGCCCAGGTTAACAGTTGTCCGCCAATTCCTTGATTGCGATGGCTTGAGTGAACAGCCAAATGCTCAATATAACATTCGTTTGCTTGGGGCTGATACTCTAAAAAGTGCGTCCCGGCTATCAATTTACATACGTTGTAGGTTCCGAACTGCTTGAAGAGTGGTTTGAAGCGAATTTGCCTATCCCCATTACTAGGAGAGCGGGTTCTTCTCCATTTCAGGCTAAGAGTACCGACCACTTTCCCGTGTTCCTTGGCCACTACTTGTATTGAAGATAGATCATTAGAATCATAAATCCAAATGCTCTCCAATAGCTTGATCAGTTGATGTTTATCCAGATTGACTAGTGCTCGGAACTTACTTTGAAATGAATCTGCTATAAGTTCACATACTGATTCATGATCTTCATCTTGGCGAGTAATCACTTCAATCCGATTTATGCTCATCTAGCACCTCCCTAAATTTAACTGATTCTAACTTGTATTTCATAATGTAGTTTGTGGTTATTGAACATGGAAAGGTAAGATTTCTCTAAAAGGATAATTTGCCCCGGCTCCATATCCTGATGTTGCTTTAGATAGTATTCAAGTAGCCGGAATTCATCCTCTATATCTTGCTCTGAAGATACGAGAAGATGTTTATAGAGATAATTGCCTTTCTCTAAGAGGATGTCGGAAGGAGCGATAACCTCATAACAAAGGTTTATCTGAGTGGAATCATATACATAGTGCAGATCAGCTTCAAATAAATCGGGCAGCTTCGGCTTATTTTCATATAGGTTTCTAGCATTGAGGTTATGCTGTATTTCATATCTAATCCACTGTTTCAAATGTCTGTCTTCCATAAGTTTGATTTGATAATGATTCTCCGGAGAAGTAAACTCAGCATGCTCCTTTACTATCTTTTGAATGAATTGCTGGAGCATAATCAGTTGATCCATCTCAGATTGAACCTTCTTCAAGGAATTGCTCAGAAGCTGATGATAATCATCGGGAGTGAAGGAGGCCATACATTCTTTAATCTCAATAACAGGGACGTTCAGTTTACGGAGCAGTAAAATATGGGACAACTGATAAATCTCAGGAATGCCATACATTCGGTACTTATTGGAGTCGGTGTAAGCTGGAAACAGAATTTCCTTCTCTTCAAAATAACGTATTTGATGCACAGAAACATTCAGCAGTGTCGACAACTCGCTTATGGTAATGAACTCTTTCAATTCGCTACTCCTTATCTATATATTATTTGATATCCCAACTATAAACCTTAGGTCTGACCTAAGGTCAAGGAAAGAATTATGTAGTGTATTATTCATGCAAAAAAAGCCCCACCAAAGTTCGGTGGAACCATTAGGGAGCCTCTATTTCATGGATGGATTATTCCGCAGGCGGAATCTGAGCTAGTGTAGATTTCTTTTTAGCCAGTTCTTTAGAGAGTTCACGTTGCAGATAGCTGAATTTTTTGATGTCTTCTTTCAATTTGCTAATTCGACTCATTTTACTGCTTAAATCACTGGCAGAAGAGCTTAGTTTACAGTCTTTCTCCAATTGATTTATTTTAAGAAGAGCTTTGTCTTTTTTCTTCTTTTGCTCCAATATTTTCGATTCAATATCAGCGATTTCTTGATTTAACCGACTAAAGACAGATTTAGTGAAACTAATAGCCATTTTGAATACACCTCTAACTTCTTACTAAGTATTGTACAACTCAGATATTATTCTACTATATGCTTCTCTTTTATGCGAGAAACCCGCCATAATACCGAGACCAGCAAAGAAATAAATAAATATGTTGCCGACCACTTATATTTATGGTAAATTTATGTTGCCGGCAACCAATGTGAGCGAGATAAGACAGTCCGAGGGAGAAGTTGAGATTATCCATGAACCAGCAAAACGGAGGCACACCAACAGAAACAAAGGAAGAAGAATTTAGTGCAGTTGATCGATACCCAGCCAGCTTCGCTATATTTGCTTTAGCACGGTCACACCGGGGATTAGCTACCCAGTTGTTACGTGAGGTTGGTTTGTTCGCCGGGCAGGAAATTATGCTTTTGCAATTATGGGATAAGGATAACCAACCGCAGCACTGTTTAGGTCGAACTCTTCGGCTGGATCACTCCACCGTTGCCAAGACCGTTCGGCGCCTGGAAGAGTCCGGTTGGGTTACCCGAAGTCGTTCGAAAGAAGACGGACGCGTCACCCTTGTGTCGCTTACGCAGGCGGGTCGTGATCTGGAGAGTAAAGTCGTAGAAGTATGGAGTACGTTAGAAGATATTACAGTACAAGACCTTTCGGAGCAGGAAAAAGAACTGTTCGTAAAACTGTCGTTAAAAATCGCATCTACCATTGATAAGTTATAAGGGATCTGCAGACTATTATGAATAGAAAAGGTGGGAAACCCTATGTCCAGATTAACAATGCAAGCCGTTCAAGTTCATGAATATGGCGGTGCCGAAAGGTTGACGTTGGAGGAAGTTGTACGTCCGCAACCGCAGGCCGGTGAAATATTGGTTCGGATCCTTTTCGCGGCGGCAATCCCATTAGATTGGAAGATTCGTAACGGGTGGCTGAAAAATGTTTTCCCAATTACATTTCCGTATATTCCGGGCTCTTCCGTATCCGGTATTGTTGAATCTGTGGGTGAGGGTGTAATTGCCTTTCAAGCAGGTGACCGTGTATTTGGAAGTGTAAAAGGGGCCTATGCTGAATACGGCATTGCTGCGGTTCATGAGCTGGTTTCCATGCCCGATTCTCTTTCATTTGAAGACGCGGCAACGATCCGGGCAGGAGCAGATACGGCTTGGAAAGCCTTGTTCACCGAAGGTGAATTGGAAACCGGACAAAAGGTGCTTATTCATGCGGCAGCCGGCGGTGTCGGACAATTTGCTGTTCAATTAGCCAAGCGTAAGGGAGCCACTGTCATCGCAACTGCATCAACGGGTAACATTGAATTTGTAAAGTCATTGGGCGCGGATATTGTGATTGATTACACTACAACTCCATTTGAGGACGTTGCGAAGGACGTTGACTTGATTGTCGATTCTGTTGGCGGAGACACTGAGGCGAGATCGTGGGCTCTTTTGAAAAAGGGAGGTATCTTGGTTTCCCTGACTCAGGCACCCTCCCAAGAATCGGCGAAGCAGTACGGCGTATCAGCTAAATTCAACACGAAATTTCCTACCTATGAGAACCTTCAGGAAATTGCTCAACTCATTGCAGATAGAGAAATTCTCGCAAAGATCGATCACATTTATCCGATTCGTGAGGTCCAAGCAGCCCATAAGCAAAGCGAAAGCAGACACGGCCAAGGAAGAATTTTATTAGATCTGAATTCGAAGGAATAAGGTGTTATTAAATCCTTTAAGGCCTCCATATATAGTGAAAAAACGGCATAGAGCCGTTTTTTTTGTTTGCAATGATGACTAGTTAGGACTGACTACTAAGCTAAGTCTCTCTATAATATTTGCGGTAAATGGCAGGCGTAATTTCTTCGATTTTTTTGAAGGTTTTTATAAAATAACCCGGTTCATTAAAGCCAAGTTCATCACTAATCTGAGAAACGGGCATATCCGTTACTTCTAACAGCTGTTTTGCCCAATTAACCTTAAGCTTTGCCAAATAACTGGTAAAGTTTTCTCCCGTTTCTTTCGCAAACAGTCTGCTGAAATAGCTGGGACTGATATGACACAGTTCAGCCATATGAGTTAATGATATGTTTTCGCTTTTATGGTTATAAATATATTCAAAGGCGGGCTTAAAAATCGGATTTGTACAGATACTTGTATCATTTGATGTGTTTTTTAGATAGGCATCCGCGATCGCGTTAGTCATTTCTTTTTTTACGGATTCAATATTTTTAATGGTATAGCCGGGCAGGATCGTTGAAATATTCATGGTCTCATCATTTCCAGAAGCTTTCTCGAACATCTCCACCAGCAGATTTTTATTGAGTGCTTCTTCGATAATATAGTTGCATAAGAGAAATAGCATGTTGGATATTTTAACGACTTCTTCATAGGTCATGGTTGGAATATTATCATAGTGTTCCTTCAAATGATTCTCTTTAAGAAGATGTAACGATTTATTCTTCGAAGTGACAATTTGCTCCAGATCATGCCCGTTTTCAGGGTCTGACAGCTTAACTTGTCCTGCCATGACAGCACCAAGGTATTTATCATCGACAGTGATTGGAATGGCAATATCCACGATATTGAAATGGCACAGATACACGTAAGGAGCGTTTAATCGAACGGCTTCAAGTCCGCCGCGTGAATCACATTTTTGACAATAGGGCAGCAGCTCAGGATCCTTCCGCACATTTTGACAGAACGATTGACAGCTGCTGTGACTGGTTACGGGTATGCCTTTATAATCAACAGTTAAAATAGCCAGTTTAGTAACTGTAGCCAACGAGTCTTGAAGACGCTTCCACTTCTTAAGATCCAAAATTTTGTTAATACGTAAGGACTCATGAATCAAAATATTACACCTCCAAAGCCGGGCTTATAACAATAGGATACCATTGTTTGAGTCTAGTGCAAATAATTACGATTGAGAATTATAATTATTAGTTATGAACTTCCACTATCAAGAGTAAAAACCTGCTATATACTCTAATTAATTAAATAAAGTATTAAATTTGTTCTAAAACAGGAGGAGATCAGAATTATGAGAAAAGCATTCATTAGTCCAACTAAATATGTTCAAGGGGAAGACGAATTATTGAACCTTGGGTATTTTGTAAATTCTTTTGGTTCATCTGCCTTATTAATAGCCCATCCAGAAGATGTGAAGCGGGTAAAGGATAAGCTTGAGGCTACGGCTGCAAAGTTTAATATAACTTTTGTTGAAAGCGGTTTTAAGGGAGAATGCTCCCGGCAGGAAGTAGCCAGATTGCAGGAAATTGCTGCTGAAAAAGGCTGTACCTGCACAATCGGACTTGGCGGAGGAAAAGCCATTGATGCGGCGAAATGTGTGGCACAAGGAGAAGCTTTGATTATTTGTCCTACCATTGCTGCCACAGATGCACCGACAAGCCATTCTGCCGTGCTGTACACACCGGATGGAGCTTTTGATGATTATGCCTATTTCAAGCAAAGCCCAAGTGTTGTTCTGGTTGATACGACGGTTATTGCGAATGCACCTACACGTTTTCTTGTGGCAGGTATGGGGGATGCTTTGTCTACCTATTTTGAGGCAAGAGCGACATCCAAGTCTTATTCCAGAGTCAATGCCAGCCTCCCAATGGGCACAAGAGAAGGGTATTGCTCACCGGCAGTAGGAACCAATGCAGCGCTTGCACTGGCAACTTTATGTTATGAAATGCTGCTTAAGGACGGAGCGAAAGCGAAGATCGCAAGTGATTGCAATATGGTTACACAGGCGCTCGAGAATATAGTAGAGACGAATATTTTATTATCGGGTCTTGGTTTCGAAAGCGCGGGCTTGGGCGGGGCTCATGCGATTCACGATGGCTTAACGATTCTGGAAGGAACACATTCCTTTTATCACGGTGAAAAGGTTGCCTTTGGTACACTTGCCCAATTAGTACTTGAGAATGCTCCAACTGAGGAATTGCACCAAGTATTGGATTTTTGCCTAGAGGTAGGATTACCGGTGTGTTTAGCTGATATCGGCGTAGATCATATTACTACAGAGGAATTGCTGCAAGTCGCTGAAAAGGCCTGCATTCCTGAAGAATCGATTCATTCTATGCCGTTCCCTATCACAGTAAAGGAAGTTGCAGCAGCGATTGCTACGGCAGACAGAATCGGCCAAGACTATAAAGCACGCCGGGAGGCCCAGTAAATGAAGAAAATCATCAATCAAACGGAGAACATTGTCATAGAAATGTGCAACGGAATAGCTATGGCACATCCGGAGCTTGAGTTTGTGAAGAAGTATAAAATTATCAAGAAAAAAGAAATCAACGAGAACAAAGTCAGCTTAATTAGTGGGGGCGGCAGCGGCCATGAGCCTGCACATGCAGGTTATATTGGTAAAGGCATGCTTGACGCAGCGGTATGCGGAGATATTTTCGCTTCTCCGTCGCAAATTCAGGTGTATCAGGCGATTAAAGCAACCGCTAGTAAAAAGGGTACCTTAATGATCATTAAGAATTACAGCGGGGACATGATGAACTTCAAGAATGCTGCTTATTTAGCAGAAGAAGATGGAATTCAAGTGGATTATGTTCGAGTGGATGATGATATTTCGGTGCAAGACAGTTTATATACGGTAGGACGCCGGGGAGTTGCAGGTACCGTACTGGTGCATAAAATTGCCGGAGCGGCTGCAGAAGAGGGACGGAGTTTAGAGGAAGTAAAGTCCGCTGCGGAGAAAGCGGCAGCAAACGTACGCAGTATTGGTTTTGGATTAACCTCTTGTACGGTTCCTGCTAAAGGAACACCAACCTTCGACATTGCTGAAGATGAAATGGAATATGGCGTAGGTATTCACGGGGAGCCGGGGATTCGACGCGAAAAGGTTGGCACAGCCGACAGCATGGCGGAGCGAATGGTTGAAGCGCTGCTGAAGGATCTAAAGTTGGATAACGATAGCCCCTCAGAGATTGTCTTGTTGATTAACGGATTTGGGGGAACCCCGTTATTAGAGCTGTATCTTTTAAATAATTCGGTTATGCGGGAATTAGCCGGGAAGAACAACATTAAGATTTGTAAAACCTTTGTTGGAAACTATATGACAAGTATTGATATGGCCGGAGCCTCTGTAACCATTATGAAATTGGACGAGGAACTCAAAATGCTTTTATTCAAGGAAAGTGACACCCCTGCTTTCAAGGTTTCGGGTCCTACGGAAAGTGTTGAGTATGTAGATATCACTCAGGACAAGACCACCGATGCAGAGGTTTCCTTCGAGACAGAGACCCCTGAAGAGTACTCCATAATGAAAGGCGATACCTTTACATTGGATAATTTCGTTTATTTGGTAGATAAGATGAGCGAAATTATTATCAGCAATGAAATACCATTCTGTGAACTGGACTCCCATGCTGGTGATGGAGACTTTGGGATGAGCGTGGCTAAAGGCTTTCGGCAGTTAAAGCGAGATTGGCATCACATTTTGACAGACAGCAAGACAGATATCGGAACGTTCTTGAATGCTTGTTCACTGGTTATCATGGAATATTGCGGCGGGGCTTCCGGGCCGATTTGGGGTTCTGCGTTCCGCTCAGCGGCTAAGGCTGCGGGTGCTAGAAATGAACTGAGTATTGCTGAGTTCGCTGATATGCTGCAGGCTGCTGTACAAGGTATACAAACCACCGGTGAACGTACCTTTGGCAGAGGAGCAGTAGTAGGTGATAAAACCTTAATTGATGCTCTTGTACCTTGTGCCGATTCCTGGTCGAAGAGCGCTGTGGAGGGAGATACTTTCAAGTCCGCCTTTGCGAAAGGTGCAGAAGCAGCCATAGAAGGCGCCAAAAAGACAGAAGATATCGTAGCCCGTATGGGACGCGCAGGAACTGTCGGAGATAGAAGTCTTGGTTATCCGGATGCTGGAGCTTATTCACTGGGCGTTATTTTCAAGGAGCTGTCGGATCAAATGAAATAGAATACACCTGGGAACACCAATTGAAAATAATAGAGGCTGTCCACATAGCTTAACAGCTGGTGGGCAGCCTTATTTCATATTAGAAACCGCAACTCAGGGTGGCAGGATAATAGAGCGTGGCATCGAATCGCATGATTTGGTTTCCTTATCACATACCGCAAACCACATACCGCATAGCACATTACCTTTATTTTCTCCTAATTAGTGCCATGCGGACTGTGGATTCGCTATTTGTGAAGATATGACCATTTGTTAAAGTATATGGACACCACAGTCACTATTTGACTCAAAAGGCACTATAAACAAGGTTAACGGAACCAATAGCGTCATTACAGTCCGCATGCATTTTGATAATGGTTGATTTCAGTAAATAGAGGCTTCTCTGTCCATATGAATAATAGGTTATTTACCTAAATTCTCTGTCTGCGCATTAGAACTCGCACTAAAACATTTCACGTCTAACCATCACACGTCTGGAAGTATCTACATTCTGAGGATAAACGTTCGATTCCTCTTTTGGCCGCTAGTAGTATCCAAGATATGCAGCTCAACCAGATTATGCAATATGCGTCTAGCTTGCCGGCTACTTACCTTGAGATGGTCAGCTACCTCTGAAGGGGTTAATGGTCGTATGAGGCGGCGTGCTAACCGAACAGTTTCTGCTTCTAAACAAGATAGGCTAGAGGATACATCAGAGGCGATGAACTTTCCGATGAACGCTAGTACCAGCTGTTGACATTGCTTTGGCTCATCAGTGATGGAGGGGTAAGCAATAGGAAGAAATGTCCATCCATCTAGGGATAATAAGCAATGATGAGGGCCGAATCCCTGAATTTCTATTCCACCTTTAGAACCGCTAGGCATATAAGCCAAATCCAGATACCGGTAACCATTATTGAAGTCTCGGACCTCCCATTCAGGATACAGATCATTAAAATTGCCGATCGCAGGAAACCAAACGGACCGGAGAAACTCAACTGTTCCATGCCCCAGTCCTATGAAGAAGCTCTAATCTTCGGGAACTCTTCTCCATATCAATATTTAATTGTAACCATTCCTCATATTGTTGCTCAAATCTACCCATCGGTCTCGATCTCCTTAAGTATTGAACATATCCGGATTCTTTTGAACAAAGAAAAAACCGCTCCAATACAAGTTCATCCTGAGTATTCATTGGGATGAATTTGTATTAAAGCGGCGTGTACTTCACGACCTAAATCCGTAATTATATCGCGAACATAACAAATCAACAAATGATAAATCGAAGAGATGAATAAATACACGGGAGATTAAAGCTACGGGATATTACCTATTGGGAGATAGAACACACTAATTAGCCGCACATGCGGACTGTAGATCCGCTATTTCTACAAATATGGTCTTGTGGGAAAGTATGCGGACACCACGGCCACTATCACACTATAATTATAAACCACGGTATTCGAACCATTAGTGTCCTTACAGTCCGCATACATTTTGATAATTGTTGATTTCAGTAAATAGAGGCTTCTCTGTCCGTAAAACTGTTCAGTCCACCAAAATACGCTCTCCATCAAAATACGCTCTCCATCAATGTCCGCTCTCCAACAATATCCCTCTAAGCTTGATGGGGGACAATAAATGCAATCACAAAAATGCCCGAGTGTTTGAGAGCATTTTTAACTTTTTGTCGTGACTTTTTCAATTAAAAGGTTTACAATGGTAAGCTTCCTGACTATACTCAACCATATAATTAGGAAAAATAAACCAGAATAAAGGTAACATGAATAAAAGAGAAGGAGAGTTGAAATTTTGGAATCTCAACAGAAGGCTGCTAATCCGCCAAAGCTTTTAACAAATCGGTTTATCCAGACGATTATATTATCAAACGTTCTCCTACAGATCGGAATCTGGGTACGTAATTTCGCAATACTTCTCTACGTGGCTGATAAAACCGGTAATGATCCGTATGCCATTTCGCTTATCAGCGTCGCTGAATTTGCTCCAATTTTCGTGTTTTCTTTTATTGGAGGAACATTCGCAGATCGCTGGTTACCGAAAAGAACGATGATCTGGTGCGACTTATTGTCAGCCGTATCGGTATTCGTTGTATTGCTTACGATTCATTATGGATCTTGGCATTCCGTGTATTTTGTCACCTTTATATCGGCTATTCTTTCGCAGTTCTCACAGCCATCCGGTATGCGACTTTTTAAGCAGCATGTGCCTGAAGACCAACTGCAGCAGGGAATGGCACTATTCCAGTCACTGATGGCGATATTCATGGTTCTTGGGCCAATGCTCGGTACACTTGCATATAGCAACTTGGGACTTGAAGCTTCTATTGCGGTTATGGGTGTTGTGTTCCTACTGTCAGCTACTGTATTGTTTCGTCTTCCTAAGGATAAAGTTAATGAGCAACCAAAACCGGTAAAAGGCCAGTTCGTGAAGGAACTGAGAGAAGGCTTTCGATATGTTTGGCAAAGCCAGGTGCTTCGGATGCTTGGAGCCGCATTTATACTAGCTGGTCTTGCCGTGGGACTCTCGCAAGCGCTCGGACTGTTCATTGTAACGGAACGGCTTGGCAAACCAGAGGAATTTCTACAATACATGCTTATGGTTAACGGTGTAGCTATGCTCGTTGGGGGCGGTATCGTTGCAGTATTCTCCAAACGTGTTCCTCCGCAGATGTTACTTAGTCTGGGAATGCTTATAGGAGCCATTTGTACAGTCATCGTTGGGTACTCGACCAATGTAACAGTTACTCTAGCCACACAATTTATTAATGGACTCGCCTTCCCTTGCATTCATATCGGGATCAGTACGATGATACTAAAATGGTCACATGAATCCATAGTGGGTCGGGTAAATGGGGTCCTTAACCCGATGTTCACAGGTATGATGGTCATCTCGATGTCTTTAGCAGGCAGACTTAAAGGGGAGTATCCTCTGGTATCTATATATACAGGAGCAGGCTTCTTATTCTTTTTTGGCGCCATGGTTTTAATTCCAATCATGAGACAAAAGGCACCGGACACCTTAAAGGTTTCGCAAATGATTAATGAATCCTAGAAAGAAGAGATTTTACAAATCGGAATATAAGTTTATGGAAAGGGGCCATCAGTGGTCCCTTTTTTTTGTCGTAGGAAGTTTTGAACTATTTCATAAATCTGGACCATTTGGAACATTATAAACCTAAGTGGTTGAAGGGGGGGGGCGGACGGCATGGGACAAAAGATTTTCCCTGATCTGAAAAGAAATGAAGAACAGCTGCGGCTGATTTATGACAAATGCTCAGATGTTGTTTTTCGGCAATTCACGATCCAAGGCACGATACCCATGCTACTCATCTATATCGATGGGCTGTCAGATAAGACCGCAATTGAGAAACAAGTGATCGCCCCCTTGATGTGGGAGGAAAACAACCCCTCTCTTCAGCTTCAACAACTCGTTGAGCAAACGATTGATGTGTCCCAGGTGGAGGAATGCTGTGACTTCCCTAGAGTTACCGAACTTTTGTCATCTGGGTCCGTGGTTCTTCTACGAGATTCGGAAAGTGTAGCTGTGTCCTTGCACGAACAGCAGTTATTCTGCTTCCTTTATTTATTGTTCCGCTGTTTTTGCTGCTGCTGCTCATTCCTGACCTTGACCCCGGAAATTTGTTTCCCGTTATGAGCCACGGCTTTGTTCCTGTTATGAAAGGAGCGATAGTCCCTCAAGCCTGGTTTTGCCAAATTTATTATATAACTTTCTTTTTGCCTTGTTTAACGAATCGAAAGAAAGGAGGGAAAAGTGGATTGATCGTGTTGGGTTCAGTCGTTCTGAGCCTAACTTATATAAATCTATTGATATTATTTTTATTAGGACCTTACGATGTAAGCAACAAATATTATCCGATATTGGTGGCATTTCGTTACATTGGCAGGAACCAATTTTTTGAGAATCTCGAAGCGTTGCTGCTTGCAATGTGGGTTATAGGCAACTTTGTTAAAATTGGGACGATGTATTATTCCTCTGTTTTGGCTATCGCCCAATTTGCCAAATTGTCTGAATACCGTATCATTACGCTTCCAGTAGGTCTATTGATTCTCATACTAAGCGTATGGGATATCCCCGGGGGTATTCAATTGGGCTATCAGTTAAGGGTTGTAGCGCCTTTCGAAGTGTATTCAACTTATTTCTTACTTCCTTTATTGCTGTTAATCATATGGATGCTAAAGCCCAAACCTAAGAAGGTTTGAGCCTTATCCTCAAACTTTAGGGTGACGTTTGTTTCCTTGCAAGAATCGTACATTGATCTCGCCACTCCCCCCAGTGTTAGGCCCTAGCTTTAATCGGAATGTGTTACGTTTCAGTTTCTCCTTAACCTGCTTCGGTGAAAGCGACGGATTGCACTGAAGTAACTGAGCCGCCGCCCCGGAGACAATAGGTGTGGACATGCTAGTCCCTGATAGCACAAAGTATTTTTTGCCGATTCTCAAAAAAGGGAATTCACGATCCAACTGAGAACAGGGGGCCCTAAGAGAGATGATTGTCTCACCTGGAGCGACGATGTCCGGTTTGATCCGTCCGTCAAGGGTTGGTCCACGACTGGAAAACGATGTGATACGATCATCCGCTTGCACTAGGGTGCGTCTATCATCCACGGCACCAATAGTAATAGCCAAGGGACTATTTCCTGGGGACTCAATCGTACGGCGCCCTGGTCCGCTGTTTCCGGCTGCAACAACCACAATAAGACCTGCCTTGACAGCTTTTTCTACCGCTTGGCAGAGCGGATCATCCTTGCAGGGGGAAGTCATTGGACCCCCGAACGACATCGAAAGAATGCGCAGCTTTAACCGCTTCCGATTAGAGATACACCATTCGATTCCCTTAATGATTGTGGAGTCAAATCCATTCCCATCTTTATCTAATACTTTTACACCTACGATCCCCGCTTTTGGAGCAGGACCTTTGTATTTCCCTTTGCTCACCCATCCATTTCCTGCCGCATCCCCTGCAACATGTGTCCCATGGCCGTTGTCATCGTAGGGCCGTTTCTTGTGGTTAACCCAATCTTTAAAAGCAACAATCCGGTTAACAGGTCGGGTCAGATCTGGATGCGGGTACACTCCGGTATCGATAATGGCGATGTTGATCCCTTTTCCAGTAAGTCCTTTTTTCTTTTGAACAACTGTAGAACCTATAGAAGGTGTCGCTATATATAGCGATGTTTTTTTGATTCCGTCTAAGTATATTTTCTTAACCCCATCCCAGCTGCACATTCGCTTCAGACAGTGAACCGAAACTTTTGACGACACTGAATTAAGGAGGGGGAGACGCTGAATAACCGGGCAGGCGTGGTGACCTAGGTGCCTTTGTAAGGAATGTAAACAGGCCGGAGTCAGCTTATCCTGGAATTGAATAATGATTGGGATTTCAGCCGGTTTACGGCCGCGGACTATCGATTGTCGAATCTTTTTTCGTAATGGCTGATTGAATTTATCGGAATTTTTATGTAGCCAAATCTGTCCGTTCATCGTTGTGGATCACCTCTCAAGTGCATTGTATGCACTACTGATCCAGCGGGTACTACCTATTAATCTAGAAGTATTACCAAGGGGATACTCTTTTTTTGTATAATTACACTGGAGCTATCACTTAAGGGGGCCGAATAATGACGACACTTATTAATGATGTTTTAATTAAATTAATGGAACCCGTTGGCCCATTAGCAACTACGGTAGATGGTCTGATATCAGGAGACCTCTCCTCCGAAGTCAAGGGGATTATAACGGCATTCATGGCGACACAGGACGTAATTGAACAGGCGATTGCTCTTGGTGCGAACCTGCTTATCACTCATGAAGGAACATTTTACAGCCACCAGGACATTAAGGACACTTTGTTAGATGATCCGGTATATCAGGTAAAGCAGAAGCTTATTGACGAGTCTGGAATTGCTATCTACCGCTTTCATGATCATATGCATCGTTATCAGCCAGACGGCATTATGGCAGGACTGATCAAGGAATTAGGCTGGGAACCGTATGTAAATGAACATCAACCGGCTGCAACAATGGTAACCATTCCAGCTATGACTGTTAAGGAGATTGGCGAGTACATAAAGCAGAAGCTGGGGATTTCCTTTGTCCGTATTATTGGAGACTTGTCCATGACATGTACGCACATTGGATTGTTGGCCGGGTATAGAGGTGGAGGCACCCTGTGTATCCCACTTTTTGAAAAAGAGAATCTGGACTTGATCATCTCAGGTGAAGGACCCGAGTGGGAGACTCCGGAATATGTAAGGGATGCATACCATCAAGGTAAACAGAAGGCATTAATTATTCTAGGCCATGCCCAAAGCGAAGAACCCGGCATGAAGCATCTAGCCAAGTATCTCGAAGCTAGTTTTCCTATGATTCCAGTTCATTTTGTCTCGGGAAAGCATTCCTTCCATTTGGTTTGAGACTTTATTTCAATGTATACTTGTGAATAGTTGGACAAATTCAAAGCATGGGAAGGCGAGGGGAAATAATGAACTACAGAACGCTTGGCAAAACGGGGTTGAAAATATCAGAGGTCGGCTTCGGAGCTTGGGGGATCGGCAAAACAGCATGGATAGGAGCAGATGATCAGGAATCCTTGAAAGCGCTTGACCGCTCCATAGAGCTGGGACTGAATTTTATTGATACCGCGATTGGATACGGGGATGGGCACAGTGAGAGGCTTGTTGGAGAAATCGCTCGGAAACATGCTGGGAAAATTTATGTAGCTTCCAAAATTCCCCCGAAAAACGGTCAGTGGCCTGCCCGTGCCGGTGTAACTGCTGAAGAGGCGTTTACTGCGGAACATGTGATTGCTAGTACCGAGCAGAGCTTACGGAATCTAGGCTTGGAGACGATAGATATTCAGCAGTTCCATGTCTGGTCAGATGAATGGGTAGGTAAAGGAGATTGGCTGGAAGGTGTTCAGAAGCTGAAAGAACAGGGAAAGATCCGCTTTTTCGGCGTCTCTATAAATGACCACCAGCCGAATAATGCAATCAAGCTAATTGAATCCGGTCTCGTGGATACGGTGCAGGTCATTTATAATATTTTTGAACAAAGTCCAGAAGATATGCTGCTCCCAGCTTGTATAAAACATGATATTGGGGTCATCGTCCGCGTTGCTTTGGATGAAGGGGGATTGACAGGTAAAATCACGGCGGAAACTGAATTTGATAAAAGTGACTTCCGTAATCACTATTTCAAGAATGACCGCAAGCGGGAAGTGTACGATCGGGTTCAGCAAATCGCTGCTGATTTAAACATTTCTGTGGATGATATGGCTGAAAAGGCGCTGCGCTATGTACTTAGTCACCCTGCAGTTTCGACAGTTATACCAGGCATGCGTTCTATTACTAACGTGGAACGTAACATGAAGGTGGGAGACGGTTTGGGGCTTTCTCAAGACCAGCTTGCCAAGCTGAAGGCCCACCGTTGGATTCGTAATTTTTATCAATAATGTAAGATGTTCGATTTCGCCGAAATTGAATTCATAACTAAAAAAAGACTGCTAAGCACAAGGGGTACCCAAGTGTTTAGCAGTTTTTTGTACGAAGAATTGGATTATGGCCGTACTACTGTTATTCTGGTAATCGCAGTGTTCCTTCAAGCGTCACATGCGCGACTCCTCCAACTTTGATTATGGCATTAAATTCCGTTGGTATAATAGTGATGAAGAGTTTCCCCGGCCGCCCGATGGCATCTCCCTGACCAACCGTCAAATGATGGGTTTCTTCTGCATTTATAATACCCTCCAGTGCTAGATAACCGGCCAAAGCGCCATTTGCCGCTCCGGTGACAGGATCTTCGGCAATGCCGACAGCCGGAGCAAAATCTCTGGTGTACAGATCGAACCCGGGTTTTGCGTCGAATGTGAAAAGATGTGTAGTGCTGATATTATGTTTTTTATTCAAGGAAGCTAATGGTTCCATCTTAGGCTTGGCGGCGTCGATTGCAGCATGTGTTTTGACTGGAATAATAAGATGCCAATTCCCTGTACTGGCAAGCTTAATGGGAAATCGATCATCTAATTGATCTGGTTCAATACCGACCAACGAGGCGATTACCAGCGGGTCAAGCTGAATATCCTGAACTTGGGGCGAAACCTGTGTCATAGTTACCCTGCTAATGCTTCTGTCCTTGTAATCCCACTGAACGGGTATAAGCCCAATGTTGGTTTCAAAGACGACCTGATTTGCTTTTTCAGCCCATCCATACTCAGTTGCAAGCAACCAGGCAGAACCCACAGTAGCGTGGCCGCAGAAATTGATCTCCTCCTGAGGAGTGAAATAACGAACGCGGAAGTCTGCTTTCGGATCTGTAGCCGGGAATAAAAAGGCTGACTCCGGCAAATTCAACTCGTTGGCAATCTGCTGCATTTGAGTTAATGTTAATTCATTGGCATCAGGTACCACGCCAGCAGGATTGCCCTCGAACGGATTTTGGGTAAAAGCATCGACATGATAAACGCTTATCTTTTTCATTAGAATCACTCGCTCCTTCGTTTACTGTTTGTTACATCATAAAGGGAGATTAATTCTACGTAAAATGATTATTTACCATCGGACGGCTTGGAGATCAAACAGCTTTTTCGGGACCCATTGGTTGTTGTTCTGCCAGCGGCCCATCCACTTGGGAAAGAAAAGTATATCTCAATCGGGCAGTTGGAGCAGGAGCCGTTTCTGTTGCTGAAATCCGGATGCGAAAGTCTTGTGATCAACGCGTTTCAGGAGAATGAGCTAAGTATGAATACGCAGTTAGAGATTGCGGACAATTCAACGTTGATCTCAATGGTAGAGGCAGGAATTGGGGTGACGATTGTGCCTTCAATGATATTGCCGTCTACGCCCGTAAATGTGGTAGTTAAACCATTGATCCCTAGCCTAGTTCGCGAAGTGGGTTTGGTAGTACGCTCACAGCAATTGCTCAGCCCTATCGTAACAGCTTTTATCGAGGAGGCCCAAAACGGGCTGGAGGAATTTATGAAATGAGGAATAGGACTAATGGTTGATTTTGAGTGGTATAGAAGTTTCTGCGCGATATATAAGCATAACTCTGTTTCTGAAGCTGCAAAAACCCGTATGATGACACAACCGGCAATGAGTCAACATTTATCCTCTCTGGAAGCTGAGGTTGGGGAAGCTTTGTTTTTCAGAATTTCAAGAAAAATGATTCCAACGGAACGGGGCAAGGAATTATATTCACAGCTCGCTCCTCTAATCGAGTCTCTGGAAGAAACAACGACGGGGTTTAAATCTACGTCTACGCCTACGCTTGCAGTAATAAAAATTGGAGCAGCACATGAGTTTTATAGTGAAAAAATACTCCCTCAGCTTCATAAATACAATACATGCACCATTTCACATTTTGGAACCGCTGATCAATTGTTAGAATTATTGAAAAAAGATAAATTAGATATTGTGATTACATCACAGAAGGTTCAAACTCCAGGAATTGAGTATCTGAAATTAATGGATGAAAAATTTGTGGTTGTTGCCCCTAAAGATTATCAAATATTGGATACAGATAACCTAGTACTAATGGAAGAATGGCTATCTTCTCAAAACTGGCTTAGTTATGGGTTGGATCTGCCGATTATAAGAAGAATTTGGAGAGAACACTTTAAGAAACGCCCTGTAATTCGACCCGTACATATCATTCCTAATTTACATATGATTCTTAAGGCGATCGAAAACGGTGCGGGACTAAGTGTAATACCTACTTATATATTAAAAAATTCGGCAAACGAAAGTAAAACAAAAGTTATCTTTGAACATTTAAAAGTAAAAAATGAGTTATTTATCGCCTATAAACTGAAACATAAACATCTGCCTCAGATCCATGAGATTATGACTTCAATACGTGGTGAGGAATAGGGTCAGCCAGTAAATATTACGGTTGATCCTTTTTTTATTGATATCTATAAATATATTTATTAATAATACACTATTTCATAATTTGTTTTATACTAGCCCGGAAACTAGAATAAGGAGGTAACCAAAATAATAGGAGGCTATAAACAATGACGAAAAAAGTGTTGATTGTTGTTACTAATCATACAGAAATTCATGAAGGCAAAACGACTGGAATTTGGCTTTCTGAATTTGCAGAAGCTTATATGGGATTTACAAGTAAAGGGTACACGGTTTCAGTAGCAAGTCCTCTAGGAGGAAAAGGTCCAGTTGATCCTGGGAGTGTAGATAGCAACACACCGGCAGAAATTTTAGATACCAAAAAATATTTAGAGAACACTATAAAACTTGATGAAGTGTCACATGAAGAATTCGATGCCATTTTTTTGCCGGGTGGGCACGGAACAATGTATGATCTTCCGAATAGCCAGACTCTTCAGAAACTACTGCGTGATTTTTATGAAAGCAACAAGATTGTAGCCGCCGTTTGTCACGGACCAGCAGGGTTAGTGGGTGCTACATTATCGAATGGACAACCGCTTGTCGCCGGTAAACGTGTTAGTGCCTTTACAGATAGAGAAGAGGCAGAAACAACGTTGGATAAACATCTTCCTTTCTTACTTGAAAGCAAACTTCGTGATTTGGGAACTATATTTGTGGCAGCCCCTAATTGGACTTCTCATTATGAGGTAGACGGCAACTTGATTACAGGGCAGAATCCTCAGTCAACTCTCGCTGTTACAAAAGCTGTAATTGAGCAGCTGGGGTAATTAGCTTCCAACAGTCGTGTGCGAGCCGTACATGCAAGGAATTTACTCGGTTGGGCTCCGAAAGAAGAATCGATGCTCAGTTGGATTAAGAATATCTTGAAATAAAGCTGAACCCTGCTAGACACTTCATAAAGTGTTTGGCGGGGTTTTTCTTTTTCGGAATAGTAGGAAAATGCATAACGGTAGCAGCTGTACTATTGATCACCATACCATTATGGGATACGATTCATTAAGAAACTGCGGAGCTGCTAATTGATATTTAACTCGGCTGAAGCCGCGAATAGAGAGGAAATAGATATGACTACTAAGCTGTATTACGATTCTGCATATATAACTGAATGGCAAACGGACATCATCCAAACGCTGGAAAGAGAAGATGGGATTTATGTCATCCTGAAGGAGACTGCTTTTTATCCGCACGGAGGCGGGCAGCCTTGTGATGAGGGATATATTGATGGAATTCCGGTCCTTGATGTGATCAGTGAAGAAGATGAGGTACTACATAAGCTGGAACGACTTCCCGAGAATACTAAGGTGAATGGTCAGATTCATTGGAACAAAAGGTTCGACCATATGCAGCAGCATAGCGGACAGCATCTGCTCTCTGCAGTGTGCCGCAATCTTTATCAGGCTATGACGGTAAGCTTTCATTTGGGTACGGATTATTGCACCATCGATGTGGATCAGCCGGAATTAACACCCAATCAATTAGCTTCCATCGAAAATGAAGTAAACCGCCAAATTTATCTGAATCGCAGTATTGTCAGCTATTTTGTTACGGGGGAAGAAATAGCTCAATTGCAACTTGTTAAACAGCCGAAGGTGACGGAGAATATTCGGATTGTAGAAATTAAGGATGTGGAATATAACGCATGCGGGGGCACACATGTCTCATCAACTGGTGAAATCGGCATGATTAAGCTGCTGAAGGCGGAAAAGCAGAAGGGAAACGTACGGATTTATTTCAAATGCGGATATCGTGCCTTGGAGGAATTTAATAGTAGCCTGAAGATTCTGAGTACCTTGTCCACTAAATTTAATACAGGTAAAGATGAAATTATCGACCGGATTGAGAAGTGGGAGGTTGAGCAGAAACAGATTCAGGTTGAGCTGGCCTCGCTGAAAGAACAGAACGATGCATATGTCGCTCAGGATCTGTTATCTAATCATGAAGGTCATTTAATCTCACATATTTTTGAGGAGAAGTCCCTTAAGGATTTACAGAATCTTGCAAACAAGCTGACTGCAGAAAATGATATTTCCGTGCTGCTCGCGACTTCTGCGGAGAACAAGGTTGTATTTGCTTATAGTGGCGGATCTGAACTTTCCTGTGGCTCGTTCTTCAAAGCTAATCTGGGTTCATTTAACGGAAAAGGCGGAGGCAGTGATAAACAAGCACAAGCAGGATTCCCGAACTGGGAGGATGCTTTAGCTTTCTATGAATTTACAAGGACAAAATTTAATTGATTTGTCAATATCATGTGAGCTTAGTATGACATATGTTAGTTACTATGAACAAACAAAAAACAGAAATTTAGAAATAATGACAATAAACATGACATAAGCTTCTAAAAGCTAGATCCAACAAGATATAATAGGGCCATTAGCTGATTAGAATTATATATCTTAAAGATGTCACCGAAAGGTATGAGGATGATGAGCCTAGAAGCCTTAAACGAACGAGTAAAAGCTGATCTTTCCTATCTGGCGTTTGGAGGTACAGATTGGGTGCTTCCACGATACCCTTCTGAAGGGCATGTCTATGATGTTGTTATTGTCGGAGGAGGCCAGAGCGGACTAGGGGCAGCCTTCGGACTTTTACGTGAGCGGATATCTAATATTCTTGTCATTGACGAGAACAGTGAAGGTTTGGAAGGGCCATGGGAAACGTATGCTCGAATGGTGACGCTGCGAACGCCAAAGCATTTGACCTCCATTGATCTTGGGATTCCATCTCTTACGTTCCGTTCATGGTGGGAAGCACAGGTCGGATCACAAGGTTGGGAAGAGCTAGACAAAATCCCGCGGAGCGATTGGATGAACTATTTACGCTGGTATCGGCGGATTCTGGGTCTACCTGTACTCAATGAAGTGAAGCTGAAACTAATCGAGCCTATGGAAAAAGGGATTCATCGGCTTCATCTTGAAGGGGCAGGAGCACCGCCTACTAACATGCTGCTGGCACGTAAGGTGGTTCTGGCTACCGGGATTCAGGGAGGCGGTGAATGGCATGTGCCGCCAATGATTGCCGAGAAACTACCCAATTATCTCTTTGCCCATACCTCCGAGGTTATTGATTTTGAAGCACTAAAAGGCAAAAGAATTGCTATTCTGGGGGGCGGGGCATCGGCCTTTGATAATGCCAATTACGCATTGTCTGCAGGTGTCGCTGAAGCCCATATCTTTGTCCGCCGGGAGAAGCTGCCAAGCGTTAATCCGATTCGCCAGATGGAAGGTTCGGGTATGATTGAACGTTTTCATGTACTTTCAGATGCGGATAAATATGCTGTAATTTCCCATTTCTTTAACTACAATCAGCCTCCTACTAATGATACCTTTGAGCGAGCAGCGGCATGGCCCGGATTTCAGCTACACCTTGGTGCACCATGGCTTGATGTGGAGGCAGCAGGCAAGGAAGCGATGGTGACTACGCCTCAGGGGATATTCACCTTCGACTTCCTGATTATCAGCACCGGTCTTCTCAGCGATCCGGCGTTACGTCCAGAACTCCGCAATGTCGCAAGCCATATTGCTCGTTGGAGAGACTGCTACAAAGCTCCGGCTGAAGTGGCCAATCCACTGCTTGATGCGCATCCTTACCTCAGCCCAGGGTTTGCTGTTATAAGTCGGGATGAAGAGGGAAGAAAGCTCCTGCATGGGTTATATGTATTTAATTATTCAGCCTTAGCCAGCTGTGGTCTTTCGGCATCTGCGATTTCGGGCATGAAAAATGCTATACCCAAGCTAGTTACTTCAGTGGCCGATCAGCTTTTCATCGACGACCGTGAAGAAATCTTGAATAACTTCTTTACTTATAATGAAGATGAGTTTGTTGGTGAATGGCCGAAAAAAGGTTGAGTAGTAAGCCCCGAACGTACTATGGAACAGGGCTTCACAAAAAACCCTTCTTGAGAACTCAAGGAGGGTTTTTTGTGTTTTGGGATTTAGACCTCACCAATGTATCAAGGATGTTTTTTGAAAAAAATCAAGCGGCAACTAGGAAAATGGTGGATTTGAGGGTATCCCATTCATCTTTTTGGCAACGTACCAAGCATCCATGTGCTGGCAGATCATAACACCGTAGACGCGCATGGTCCACATCATCGTGGAACTCCGATTTATGCTGTGCTTAGCGGCTTTCCCCCGTTCACCACATCCGCCACCTTTTTTCCAATTCGGTATGCGGCTGAAATAAAAAATCCCCCTACGAAAGTAGGAGGAAGTTACATCTGATGGAATGAGGAAACCCTTGGCCCATCTGCCTCGGCGAATGCCGAGAGGCTATTTAATGTAATAGGGAGGGTCAAGATCGTTTCGTTATTATGCGGGACGATCTTTTTTTTTGTTTTTTTACTTGTGAATAGAAGTAAAGGAGATAGACGCTTTCGTAAGTGCCGATTATACTGAGAAGCGTCAGATGCGTACGAAAGTGATTGGTAACGGTTTACAGGCGGAGATTTGAGAGATTTTTGTGAGAGCAGACTAGTAGAATAGTAGAATTATTCGCTATGAGAGGAGCCTGAAAGTTGAGAACGATGAAATACCGTGGAATTGTCGGGATAGGGTTGTTTTTTATCCTTGCCGTTTCCCTGTTAGTGAGCATATATTCTCCGACGATTCAAGATCAGGATACCCCAGTGGCGAAGCGAGGAGTACTGGATTTATCGAGATGGGACTTTGAAAAGCAGGGGATAGTTGATCTAGATGGAGAATGGGAGTTTTATGAAGACGAATTACTGAATCCCTCCGAGATTCAGCAGAGAATAGATGAGAAATCTACATTTCTAACTGTCCCAGGCACCTGGAAGGGCAAAGTTATAGAGGGGGGGATGGACCGTAAAGGTGCTGGCACCTATCGGCTTAAAGTACTAGTCCAAGATACTGATGAGGTTCTTGGTTTGAAAATAAGGAGTATCCGCATGTCCCAAAGGTTTTTTATCAATGGTAAGCAGGAAGGGGAGGGCGGGATTCCTTCCATGGCTAGCGAGTCATTTAAGCCGGGTAATACGCCTTATACCGTTTTTTTTCATTCCAATGCCAAAGAGATCGAAATTGTAATACAAGTATCCAACTACAACTTTGTTACTGGGGGAATCGTGAATTCTATTCCTCTGGGTGTGCATGCGGATATTACAATAGAGAACAGTATTCAGATCGGGACCGACATTGGAATTATTCTGATACTGGGTATGTTTGGAGCTTACCATCTCAGTTTCTATTTCGTTGGGCGTAGAGAAAAGGCGTATTTGCTCAGTGGTTTATATTTGCTTATTCTCTCATTGAATAATTCTCTATACGGAGAGAAGGTATTTCAGCAGTTACTACCCAGTTTCCCATTTGAAAAAACGTACAAGATGCTGGAAATAAGCCAGTTTATCGGTGCGATTATCATTATTATGTTTTACTGCTCGGTCGAATCCCGGTTGATGTCAAGTAAGAAGATGAGGATAGTTTTGTCTCCATTTATCTTTTACCTTGTATCGGTTTTGGTTCTGCCCTATGGTGTACATATTCGGATGAAGTATTTTTTTGTAATGTATCTCGGAATCGTCATGCTCGTGATCATTTTTAGAATGATCTATTTGTATATTCGCAATCAGAGCCAAACTACGGATCGAAAAGAATTGTTCCTGTTCATTGGCGGAGCGATTTCGTTGCTGATTTTTTTCTTAGACGTAAGTCTTTATTCTGAGAATATTATACAAACCGATTTGGTGGGTAAATGCGGAGTAATTGGTTTTATTGTTTTCTTCAATATAATGCTAGCTGTACGATTCTCAAACACTTATGACAAGACGGAAATTCTGTCCCGTAAGCTGCTAATCTCGAATCAACTTAAAGATGAATTTCTGATGAGTACCTCTCATGAGATCAAAACGCCGCTGCATGGGATTATGAATATGACTTCCTTTTTATTGGAAGACGGAGAAGAGAATCTATATCCGACACAGAAACAGAATCTTTGGTTAATTAAGGATACTTCCACAAAGCTGTCCATGCTAATTCAGGATTTGATTGATGTCAGTCTTTTGAAGCATGGAGAATTACGTCTGCAGCAGAATGTGGTTGATCTAAGGGTAGCTTCGCAAATTGTATTTGACGTGCTGCAGTTTGAGCTTGCAGGAAAATCCGTCCAATTAGATAACCAGGTGGAGCCCAATGTTTGGGTTCTGGCAGATGATAGTCGATTACGACAGGTGATGTACAATTTAGTTCACAATGCGATCAAGCATACTGATAAAGGATACATAAAGATAAAGGCTAGTGTGGCAGGGAATACAGTGTCTATCACTGTAGAGGATACAGGGACTGGGATATCACCGGATAAGCATACAGCAATATTTGAATATTTTGAGCAGGTAGACAAACCTCTTCCGCAAGATGGTTACACAGGAATGGGAGTTGGCTTATACATTAGCCGGAAGCTAGTCGAACGGATGGGTGGTGAGATTCGGGTGGATTGGTCCGAGATCGGTCAAGGAACACAAATGATCTTTACATTGCCCAAAATTGAGCGGATACCCGGCTACCACGAAGTGGCAGCAGCGGGGGGAATGGAGCAACACGCGCATTTTGACCATACATCGCTTGATATTGTGGATCAGTCTGGGTATACAATTCTGATTGTGGATGACGAAGCCTCTAATATCCATATTCTGCTGAACATTCTAAGACGACATCACTACAATGTAATTACGGCGTTTTCAGCTAATGAAGCGATGGATAAAATGAAGCAATATCCAAATGTGGATCTAGTGATTTTGGATGTCATGATGCCGGCAATCTCAGGAATTGAGCTGTGCCGCACGCTGCGGATGCACTACTCCATTCTGGATTTACCGATTCTGTTCGCTACAGTAAAGGATGCATCACCTGATATTGCGCTTGGCTTTAGGGCTGGGGCGAATGATTATATAACCAAGCCATTTGATGGAGAGACGCTGATTGCTAGAATTCAAACGTTGATTGCGATGAAAACATCGATACAGGAAGCTATACGAAACGAGTATGCTTTTCATCAGGCACAGATTAAGCCACATTTTCTGTATAACGCGCTGAGCAGTGTGATCTCTTTTTGTTATACTGATGGTGAGAAAGCGGCTTATTTATTATCCATGCTTAGTCGATATATTCGTTATATTCTCGATATGGACCGTTCCACTTTAGTCGTGCCCCTGCACCGGGAGATAGAGCTGATTCAAGCCTACGTGGAGATTGAAAAGGCTCGTTTTGGAGAGAGATTCGATTTTATTTTCCATATGGATGAAGATCTTGGTTCCGTTGAAATCCCTTCCTTATGCATTCAGCCTTTTGTCGAAAATGCGATTAGACATGGACTGTTCGAGAAGGAAGGGCAAGGTAGAGTATCTCTCACGGTTCATGCAGGAGGAAACTACATGAAAGTTATCATCGAAGATGATGGTGTCGGTATTCCGGATGATCTGTTGTATCAATTAACCGGAGGCGAGCAGATGGATGGCAGTATCGGCATCCATAACATTCGCAAACGCCTAGGTGCCATACCTGGAGCGACCTTAACCATTCATTCCGATCTCGGATATGGGACAAAGGTGACGATGTATTTACCAGTAGTTTCAGGTGTTCTAAGAAGTAGTGAAGAAAGTTCTCACGGATGAAGTGGTTTTAGCGCAGTATAATGGAGGGAGAAATACGATGTTTCGTGTAGTTATTGTTGAAGATGAAAAGCCGATTCTTGATTTAATGAAGGTGCTGATCGGTCGCAATTCTGATTACAGAATAATGGGAGCCTTCACCAATCCGCTGGATGCGCTGGAGTGCATGCCTGAGCTTAAGCCGGACGTCGTGTTTATAGATGTTGAGATGCCAAAGATGAACGGACTTGAACTTGCAAGCAGAATTCAGCAGCTATTGCATCAGCCGGAAATTGTATTTACAACGGCCTACAAGAGTTATGCACTGGAAGCCTTTGAGGTGAATGCACTTGACTATATTCTCAAACCTATTACACCTGAAGCCATAAAACGGGTCACGGAACGTCTTGTTAAACGACAGGGAAAGACCGTTACACTTGATCAAAAGAAGAAGGGACTAACTATTCGCTGTTTCGGTGGGTTTGAAGTTCGAGATTCAGAAGGCAAGCCTATTCACTTTCGAACACGCAGGGCTGAAGAATTGTTCGCTTATTTCCTGTGTAATCCGGGTCGTTATATTAGCAAGTGGAAAGTGACAGATTTATTGTGGCCGGATATGCAGGAAGAGAGAGGGTCCTCCAATTTATATAATACAATTTACCTCTTGAAGAAAATGCTGAAGGAAAAAGGATTCGGCATGGAAATTCGCAAAATGAATGATGGATATATACTAGAAATTGGAAATGAAGTTTATGATGCACTTGAGTATCAAAAATTTCGTTTAGAAATGGTTGAAGGAAAGCAAGACATTGAGCAAATGGAGCGACTCTGTTCCTTGTATCAGGGTCCACTGCTGGATGGGAAGCCATATTTATGGAAGATTTCACTGGAGGAAGCCTACAGCAAGGATTATACGACCTGGACTCGTATGTTACTCGACAATGATTGTGCCTTTCAGAACTGGCATAAAGCGGAGCAGCGACTAGAAAAGTTCTTAAGCTTGTATCCACTGCATGAGGGGATGAATCAGCAGATGATTGATATTTATGCCAAACTCGGAAATAAGGAGATGATCGCTCGACTTTATGAGAAATTCGAAACGGCTTATCGTTCGGATCTGGGAATGGTGCCATCATCGGAGTTTAAAGACCGTGTAGCTGCATATCTAGTATAAATTGAAAAGTCAGCAAAAAAGTGGAACAGGGGGAGAAATCTCTCTGTTTTTGTTTTTTTCGGCATTCCCCGACAATTTGTGAGAAATTGTTGAACTTTGGTTGATATCATTTCCGTAAACATGAAGTAATAAATTACATAGGAAAGAAGTTGAGAGTGTGCTGCGATTAGTCAGGTCTAAGAAAGCAATTAGCATTCTATTATTGGTATTACTGGTCAACATATGCTCGTCTCTATTTATTAGAGGGGGAGAATTGGCTTATGCAGACACTGCTGATACGGATACGGTCTCGGTATTCCAAAAGGCGTATGTTACAAGTTTTATAAGTGGTGTAGTAGATGTAGTAGATTTGAAGAATCTTACGGTGGAAAAGGCAAAGATTAAAGTGGGAAATCAGCCAAACAGCGCCGCCATTAATCCCAATAAGACGCAGGTCTTCGTAACCAATAGAGGAGATGGGACAGTATCTGTTATTGATCCATTGACAGATACTGTGATCTCAACGATTAAAGTGGGGGATTGGCCTCATGGCGTTGCATTTAACGCTGACGGTAGTAAAGCCTATGTGGCAAACTACTCAAGTAACTCACTATCAGTGATCAATACAGTTACTCTTACAGTGATTAATACAATTGATGTAAGTGATCTCCCAGTTGCAATGGTTGTGAGTGGAGATAAACTGTATTTATCCCACAATGGTGGGGGTACTGTTTCTGTAATTGACATTAATAGTGATACTGTAATCTCTGGGATTTCGGTAGATAATTCAACCTACGGACTTTCACTTAATTCCGATGGTTCAAAGATCTACGTAGCAACCAGTGGGAACAATTCTATTAGTGTGATTGATACAGCAACTAATAAAGTGGAAGTGAGTATTCCTTTAGGCACCACTCCTTTCTCAACCGAAGTGAGCCCTGACGGAAGTAAGGTTTATGTAGCTAACTCCTTTAGTAATTCAGTTTCTGTTATCAATACGGCAACGAATAAGGTGGAAACATCTATTCCTGTGGGTAACAGACCATATGTAATTGGACTTTCCAAAGATGGAAGTCAAGCATATACCGTAAATTATTCCAGCAATAATATGAGTGTAATCGACACAAATAATAATACGGTAATACAAACGATACCACTCAGTGCAGGTCCTTTTATGGTAGGTACCTTCATGGTTCCTGTAGCTGTAGCTGTTAATACAGATCAGGGGAACACGGATGCTGAAGCGCCAACAGTATCGACTTATGCCCCTGAGAAGAGTGCTCAGAATGTGAAGGTCAATACGGACCTTACGTTAACTTTTAATGAGAAGGTAAATGCCGTTTCTGGAAAATCTATTACGATCTGGAAACCGCAAGTAGCGTCAACCGCTAGTGGATTGGAATTTCCAGAATTGATTACAAGTTCAATCAAAGTAGAGACAATCGCCGCTGATGATACGAGTAAAGTGACGATTTCGGACAATATAGTAAAGATCAATCCGGCTACTGACCTGGATTACAAGACGAATTATTTCGTGAAGATAGATTCATCCGCATTTAAGGATGCGGCAGGCAATAGCTACGAAGGGCTGGATGGAGAGATAGAGATTCTTGATGGCCTGGTAAATGTGCCTGATAGCTCGTCGGATGCTGAAGTATGGAATTTCAAAACGTCAGCAGCGTCGGATGCCACCGGACCCGTGGTGACGGAATTCTCACCTGCTAAAAAAGAAATTAACGTAGCAAAAGATGCGAATTTAACACTTACATTCAATGAGAATGTACGAATGGGAACGGTTAAATATATAAGTATCATGGAACCGGGGATAACCATTTCAGATGGATTTTCTAACCATTACACAGACCCAGTAGAGTTCGAAAGAATTGCCGTGAGTGATACGAAAAAAGTGACGATTTCAGGTAATAAAGTCACTATCAATCCGGCTAAAGTTCTGGAGAACAATAAATATTATTATGTTAATATGGACAGCGGTTCGTTCCAAGATATCTATAATAATGACTACCTAGGTCAACTCTCAAATGTTCGATATTTTAACACTGTATTAACGGAGTATGTTGTAGGTTCATGGTATTTTAAAACCGGAGCTCCAGCAGATACTATAGCGCCAACTACAGTAGGGTTAGCTCCCGTGAACAATGCCAAGGATGTTGCAGTTGATACGAACCTTGAACTGACATTCAGCGAGAATATTAAGGCAACTGGTAAAACAATCACGATCCTGAATAAGACAGACAACAGTATCGTGGAGACGATTACAGCAAGTGATGCTACGAAAGTTACGGTATCAGGCAATAAGGCAACCCTTAAGCTCGCTTCGAATCTGGCGAATGGAAAAGGTTACTACGTACAAATTGAGGCCGGAGCGTTTCAGGATATCGCAGGTAATAACTATACGGGTATCGGTGACAAGACATCGTGGAACTTTACAACAGTGGCTTTAGATGAGACTGCTCCAAAAGTGACGGCTCTGGCACCTGCTATTAATGCAACAAAAGTACCTCTTAACACGGATCTTACAGTGACGTTCAGCGAGGAAGTTAAGGCGGTTCAAGGGGAATATAAATATTATATTAGAATCATGTCACCGGGAAGTTCTATTTATTCTGAGGAATATGGTGAATTTAATCCTCCCCAAGAGATAGAAGTGATTGAAATTGATGATCCTAATAAAGTAACAATCACGGGGAACGTAGTGACGATTAAACAGACCAAGCTGGGTTATGGTCAAGAATATTATGTAACCATTGATGAGGGTGCTCTGGAAGACGTGGCAGGTAACCGCTATGAAGGTCTGTACGGCTTTGCGGAATATCAACAGTTCTCAGGTTCACCTGGGATAATCAAGAATGTAACGGAAAACACATGGATCTTTGAAATGATAGCTAAACCGGACACCACGCCGCCATTTGTAAAGACGTTTACACCTGTCGATAACGCGTCAGATGTTGCGGTAGATACGAGCCTTGGGTTGACGTTCAGCGAAAAGGTAGCTCCAGTCGCGGGCAAAAATATCACGATCCGCAAAATGTCTGATGATAGTGTAGTTGAAACTATTGCCGCCAACGATGCGACAAAGGTAACCATATCGGAAGGAAAAGCAACCCTAAAGTTATCATCCAGCTTGGCAGACGGAACAGGCTATTACGTGCTGATCGAAGCGAGCGCTTTTAAAGATGAAGCTAGCAACTTGTTTGCAGGCATCAGCTCCAAAACAGTATGGAACTTTACAACAGCTGCGGTTATCGCAAAAGGACCTACTGTAACATCACTATCTCCTGCAGATGAAGCAACAAATGTTGGTGTTGACTCCAATCTAAAACTGACATTTAGTGAAAATGTACAAGGAGTAACAGGCAAAAAGGTTGTGCTTAAAAAAGAGCTTGATAACAGCGTTGCCTATACATTCGATATAGGAGATATAACGAGTGTAAACGTATCTGGCACAACAGTGACGATAAATCCTTACTTGATGCTGTCAGATCATGACAGAAAATATTTGGATTATAATACGAAATACTATGTGCAAGTTGAAGCCGGAGCACTGATAGATGCGAAAGGTAACGCATTTGCAGGTATTGCAGATAAGACAACTTGGAACTTCACGACGGGATTAGCTCCAGAGAAGACGGATCTTACGGTTACTGCTTACTCGCCTACAAAAGGGGCTATGAATGTAGTAGCGGATACAAATCTGAAGCTGACATTCAGCTCAGCCGTTCAGGATGTGTGGGGTAAGAAAATTGAGATTCGAAAGAAGTCCGATAACAGCATCGTGTATAGCTTTGAAACGGGTTCTTCTGAAATTGGCATATCAGGTAACACCGTAACGTTTACTCCAATGATTGCAACACCTGGTAATGGTGTGAAAGTGGGGTATTTACAGCCGAGTACAGAATATTACGTGCTTGTTGCTGCTGGATCATTTAAGGATGCTGCCGGTAATAACTACGCAGGGATTACGGATAAAGCAACTTGGACTTTTACAACAGAATCGGATACGGACGGAGATGGTATTCCAGATAGTTTAGATCCAGACGACGATAACGATGGACTGACGGATGAGCAAGAAATTGTGCTGGGCACAGATCCGAAGAAACCAGATACAGATCATGACGGAATCAACGACAAGGACGATCCATTCCCGACTGATGCAACGAAACCGGGAACAGTCGGTGGCGAATTGGATACGGAGGGAGATGGTATTCCAGA